>NZ_JBWKOK010000004.1:185060-649162 GCF_059416045.1 Roseateles sp. GW821-FHT09G03 | reverse complement strand
CATCCCGAACAGGACCGTGAAACGACTCAGCGCCGATGATAGTGCGGATTCCCGTGTGAAAGTAGGTCATCGTCAGGTTAATACACCGCCAAACCCCTCGATCAGCAGTGATCGAGGGGTTTTGTCTTTTCCGGATTGAAATCGTCCTTGTGTCATGAAACCGAATCTGTTCAATAGGGCTCGACCATATTGATTTGAGTGATCAGGTGACACGGGCAAGGGGAAGTCCGCCCCTTTTGTGGGACTGTTTTTTTGTCAACCTCAGAATAGACTGCCTCCCTCGTTTGAGCTTGGCGGGGAGCCTATGCGGCGTTTCTGGGATACGGCGAAGCGTTCTCCATTGCTGACGTGGATAGCATTTGTTGGGCTGCTATCCGGACCATCTGCACAAGCGGCAGAGATCGCGTCTGTCTCGCCTCAAGGTGAAGTCGAGCAGGTTCAGAACATCGTAGTGCGATTCAAATCCGCGACGTCCAGGTTCGGCGATCCGCGGCTGCTGGATCCCGTCACGGTCCGCTGCGGAAATTTGGTGCCACAAGGCAGTGGGCGCTGGAGCAACGAGCAGGAATGGGTTTTCGACTTCTCGCGCCCACTAGCTGCCGGCGCGAAGTGCACGGTGATGGCGCGCGAGGAGTTTCGGCCTACGGCGCCAGGTGCCGTTGCGGGATGGAGTGGCACGCGCGAGTTCTCGTTTCAGTTGGGGGCACCGACCGTACGACGCGTGAGTCCCTGGGAGGGCAGCAAGGTCGAGGAAGACCAACGATTCCTGCTGCAACTCTCCGGTGAAGCAAAGTCCGAGAGCATCGCGCCCCACATGTGGTGTGAATCGAAGTCGCTGGGAGAGCGCATCCCCGTCGAACTTCGCGGTACGGATGAGCGTGATGCGCTCCTCCGTGCATTGAAGTTGGAGCAGCCCAAGCGCCAAAGCTGGGTTCTTGTTGGCTGCACTCGCCCATTGCCGGCGGGGGCCGAAGCGACCTTGGTGTGGGGGGCAGGCATCGCGGCTGCGGGCAACGAATCCGTACGCACGCGTGCTGATCGGCGATTCCGTTTCTCGGTTCGGGCGCCATTGACCGCGGAGCTTTCTTGCGAGCGTGAGCGGGCGAATGCCCCGTGCCTGTCGATTCGCCCGATCACGGTGAGTTTCTCTGAGCCAATCGCACGCGATCTTGCGTTGAAGGTACGGCTCAAAGGAGCAAACGGTGTCAGCGTGGCGCCGTCTCCGCCGACCGAGCAGGAACAGCAGTCAGCCAGTTGGTTGTCGTCAGTGCGCTTCCCTGCGCCGTTGGCCGAGCAGCAGGACTATCTGCTTGAGCTCCCCAGTGGGATCAAGGATGAGAGTGGCCGGCCGCTGTCGAATGCCGCGAGCTTTCCGATGAAGGTGCGAACGTCCGAGGCGCCCCCTCTGGCGAAGTTTGCCGCGGCGCCCTTCGGGATCGTCGAATGGGAAGCGACAGGTCCCAGTCTCGTGCCCCTGAGCCTACGGCATGTGCAGGCCGATCTCCAACCGCGTGCCGGTGGGCACCTGCGCATCAGGAGGTTGACCGACGATATCGACATCCTGCGCTGGTACGGAAGACTCTTCCGACAGAACGAGTGGGAAGACCGCAAGTCCGAATGGTTGAAGGATGGCTCGGATCTTCAGTCCATGACCGTGCCTCCGCCGAATCCGGACAAGGTCATTGACGTGATCGGCATCCCTCTGTCCCAACCGGGCTATCACGTCCTTGAGCTGAAGTCGCCGCGCCTGGGTCAGTCGCTGCTCGACCCGATTCAACCGATGTTCGTGCGGACAGGTGCGCTTGTCACCAATCTCGGCCTGCACTTCAAGCTGGGGAAGGACGACAGCCTGGTGTGGGTGACCTCGCTGGACAAAGGGCGGCCGGTCGAGGGGGCTCAAGTGTCGGTCTACGACTGCCGCGGCAAGTCCCTGTGGAGTGGGCGTACTGACGGACAGGGCCTCGCACGCATTGATCGACCCAATCTGGATCGGGACAGCGGGGGCGGCCAATGCATCGCCGAGTCCGGCCTGTTCATCACGGCCCGACTCGCGCAGCCGGGGAAGGCGTTGGACCAGTCGTTCATGTTCAGCGGGTGGAGCCGTGGCATTGAGCCTTGGCGCTTCAACGTGCCGATTGCATGGGGATCAGAACGCGCGGCCCGTGCCCACACTGTCACCGATCGTCCGCTGCTGCGCGCCGGTGAGACGCTCTCGATGAAGCACTTCTTCCGCCTGGAGACCGTCCAGGGCCTGACTGATGCGACACCAGACCAGTTGCCCGACAAGCTGCGTGTGGTGTTCGAGGGTACCGGGGAGGACATCGCCACCTTGGACCTGCGATGGCAAGGCGCTCGCTACGCGCTGAGTTCATGGAAGGTGCCACCGGAAGCGAAGCTGGGCCGATACCGGTTCGTGATGGAGCGCCAGGATGTCCGGGATGGCCGTCGGACCTGGGACAGCGGGAGCGTGCGCGTCGAAGAATTCCGCGTGCCGCTCGTCGATGCGCGCCTCATCCCGCCGAAGGCGTCAGTAACAGGAGCGAAGGAACAGGCCTGGGCGGCCCAACTGAACTACATGGCCGGTGGTCCCATGGCGAAGTCGCCCGTGGAGATCAGCGCCATGCTGCAGCCCCGCTGGACCAGTTTCCCCGGCTTCGATGATTTCGCCTTTGAACCGCCCTCGTCCGAAGGGCCTCGAGACGCTGGGTCCGCCGGCGACATGGACGAAGGCGACGGGGAATCCAGTGGCGGTCCGTCGGGGGCAAGCCGACTGGTGCTGGACAAGCTTGCATTGCAGACCGATGCGAAAGGCGGTGCGTCGTTCAAGGTGCCGCTGAAGGGGGGCATCGACCGTCCCGCCGAACTGCGTGTCGAACTGAACTACCGTGACCCCGATGGACAGACGCACACGCGATCTGCTTCTCAGATCGTCTGGCCTGCCGATGTGATCGTCGGTCTGCGCGCAGCGACCTGGGTGGCCAACGGACAGGCGCTGCCGGTTCAAGCCGTCGCGCTCGACATCAACGGCAAGCCGATGGCCAACCGGAAGATTTCCATCGCAGCGCGCCAGATCCAGACCTTGAGCACGCGCAAGCGGCTGGTCGGCGGCTTCTATGCCTACGAGCATCAACGTCAATTGAAGGACCTTGGCGAGCTCTGCAGCGGCACGACCGATGCGCTCGGTGTCATGCGCTGCGAAGTCAGGCTGAGTCAAGGCGGGCAGATCGAGCTGATCGGCTCCGCCAACGACGACGGCGGTCGCACCGCGCGTGCCGCTCGTTCGCTGTGGGTGACGAAGGCTGGGGAGCTCTGGTTCGCCCAGGACAATGACGATCGAATCGACGTGATCCCCGAGCGGCGACGTTATGAGCCGGGCGAAACTGCCAGGTTCCAGGTCCGCATGCCCTATCGTGATGCGACCGCGCTGATCACCGTCGAGCGAGAAGGCGTGTTGCACAGCGAGGTTCGCCGCCTGTCTGGGCGCGACCCCTGGCTGGAGTTGAAGATCGACCGCAACTGGACGCCAAACGCCTTCGTCAGCGTGATGGTGCTGCGGGGGCGGCTGCGCGACGTACCCTGGTACTCGTTCTTCTCCTGGGGCTGGCGCGAGCCGGTGAACTGGTGGCGGGAGTGGCGTGCCTCGGGCGACTATCAGGCGCCCACCGCCATGGTCGATCTGTCCAAGCCATCATTCAAGCTGGGCATGGCACCGATCGAGATCGGCCAGGCCAGGCACCGGTTGCAGGTCGAGGTCGTGCCGCAGCAGGCGCAGTACGGCGTTCGTCAAAGCGCGCAGGTGAAGCTGCGAGTGACGCAGGATGGCAAACCTGTGCCCGACGCGCAGATCGCCTTCGCAGCGGTCGATGAAGGGCTGCTGGCCCTGGCGCCCAACCAGAGCTGGAAGCTGCTGGACAGCATGATCCAGACGCGCCCTTGGGGCGTGACGACGGCAACCGGGCACAGCGAGATCATCGGCCGGCGGCACTACGGCAGGAAAGCAGTCGCAGCCGGCGGAGGAGGCGGGTTCGCGACGCGCGAGCTGTTCGACACGCTGCTGACCTGGCAGCCGCTGGTGACGGTCGATGCCCAGGGCGAGGCCCTCGTGCGCGTGCCCTTGAACGACTCGCTCACGCGCTTCCGGTTGGTGGCGGTGGCCGATGCGCCGGGACAGCGTTTCGGCACGGGGGAGGGCAGCATCAACGTGAGCCAGGATCTGCAACTGCTCTCCGGTCTGCCACCGCTGGTGCGCGAAGGTGATCGGGTACAGGCCATGCTCACGCTGCGCAACGCCACGAGCCGTGCGATGGACCTCAAGGTGACGCTGACGGGCAAGGCAAGCGGCGAAAGCGGGGAGCAGCCGGTGCCTGCAGATGCTCGAACCGTGAAGCTGGCCGCGGGTCAGGCGCAGGAGCTGACCTGGGATGTCCTCGTCCCGGAGGGCGTCCAGCGCATCGTCTGGGAGGCGCAAGCCCAGGAGCAGGGCGGCAGCGCGAGGGATGCGATGCGGACCACCCAGGCCGTGCAGCCGGCAGTCCCCGTGCGGGTGCTGCAGGCGACGCTGCGGCAGCTGGACGCACCGATCAGCATTCCGGTCGCCGCGCCTGCCGACGCGCTTCCGTCGCAAGGCATCAAGCGGGGCGGACTCCTGATCGGCTTGCAGCCGAAGTTGTCGACGGCGTTGCCGGGGATCCGTCGCTACTTCGAGCAGTACCCGTATACCTGCCTCGAACAGCAGAGTTCGAAGTTCATCGCCTTGCACGACAGCGCGGCCTGGGAGGTCCTGATGGGGCAGTTGGCGACCTATCAGGACGCCGAGGGACTCTTCGCCTACTTCCCGCTCTCCCAGCATCTGACGCAAGGCAGTGACGTGCTGACGGCCCATCTGCTGTCGGTGGCGCAAGAGGCCGGGCGACCATTGCCAGCTGCGCAGCTGGGCAAGGCGCTCGACGGCCTTGCCGCCTTCGTGGAAGGACGGCTTGAGCGCCGCCACTGGTCGCCACGCCCTGACGACGAGCCGCGACGCATTGCCGCACTTGCCGCCCTGGCGCGCTACGGCAAGGCGACATCCCGCCAACTGGGCACCGTGGAGGGCCGCAACCTGGCCACCTGGCCGACCGGCACGGTGGTGGACTGGCTGGTGCTCCACCAGCGGATGACCACTGCGCCCGATCGCGCCAACCAGATCGCCGTGGCGCAGAACCAGTTGCGCAGTCGCCTGAGCTTCGCGGGAACCACGTTGCGCTTCGTCAACGAGGAATCGGACGCCTGGTGGTGGCTGATGGGCAGCGGCGACGCGACGGCGGCGCGTGTCATCCTGGCCCTGGTGGACGACCCTGGTTGGAAGGAGGACCTGTCCCGCTTGGTCGTCGGCGCACTGGCACGTCAGGAGCGGGGCGCGTGGTTCAACACGACGGCGAACCTGTGGGGCGCGCTGGCGCTCGAAAAATTCTCGGAGCGTTTCGAATCGCAGCCGGTGAAGGGGAAGACCGAGGCCAAGCTGGCTGGCACCGGCGTTGCGCTGGATTGGGCAGCAAAACCCGAGGGGGGAGAGTTGCGCCTGCCCTGGCCCGCTGCCAACGGCACGCTGACCGTGACGCAACTGGGCGACGGCCGGCCCTGGGCCACCGTGCAGGCCTTGTCCGCCGTCCCGTTGAAGGCGCCGCTCACGGCCGGCTACGCGATCAAGCGGACGATGACCGCTGTGTCCCAGAAGGCGGCACCCAGGTGGTCGCGAGGCGACGTCATGCGTGTGCGCTTGGAGGTGGATGCGGCCGCGGACATGTCCTGGGTCGTGCTCAGCGACCCGCTGCCCACCGGGGCCGCCGTGATCGAGGGCACGATAGCCACGCAGGGCGAGCGCGCCGAGGGCGAGGCCTGGCCCAGCTTCATCGAACGCAGCTTCACGGCATGGCGCGCCTACTTCGGCTACCTGCCGCGCGGCAAACATGTCCTCGAGTACACGATCCGGCTGAACAACGCCGGGCGGTTCCAGATGCCGACGACGCGTGCCGAGGCGATGTACTCGCCGGATCGCTTCGGCGAACTCCCCAATGCGACCTTGGAGGTGCAGCCTTGAAGACGCCAAGGGCCGTGCGCTCGCACCGCCCTGCGCGGTGGTGGCGCACGCTGGCCCTGGTGCTCTTCGGCGTCGGATCCGTGGTTGCTGCCGGCGCTGCGGAGTTGCCCTCGTTCGCACAGACGCGCGCGTCGCATCCTCTGTCGGATCTCCAATTGCTGGATCGTCGCGGCGAGCCGCTGCAGACCTTGCGCGTCGACCCCAGCCGGCGTGTGCTGGCCTGGGTGCCTTTGGACCAGATGTCACCTTCGCTGCTGCGGGCGATGCTGGTGTCCGAAGACCAGCATTTCTACGAGCACAGCGGTGTCGACTGGTCCGCGGTCGCCGCCAGCGCCTGGGCCAATCTCTGGAGCACGCGCACGCGTGGCGCATCGACGGTGACGATGCAGCTTGCCGGCCTGCTCGACGAAGATCTGGCCCGGCGCGGCGGTCGCAGCGTCACGCAGAAGCTGGGGCAGGCATGGGTGGCGGGGCGATTGGAAAAGCGCTGGACCAAGGCCCAGATCCTCGAGGCCTATCTGAACCGCGTGCCACTTCGCGGGGAGCTTGTCGGCGTGCCGGCAGCGGCACAGGCGCTCTTTGGCAAGCGGCCTGGCGGACTCGACGCACGGGAATCGGCGCTGCTCGCCGCGATGCTGCGCGGCCCCAATGCTTCGGCAGAGGCCCTCGCGACACGCGCCTGCGGTGTGCTGCGCGCGATGGATCAGGGCTGTGACGGGCTCGTCGACGAGGTCGGCGCAGTATTGCGGCGCAAGGCCCTGTCGGTCTCGGATGCGCCGCAATGGGCGCCGCACTACGCGCGTCAGGTGCTGCGCGCGGACGGGCCACCGGCACAACGCAGCACGCTCGACGCGACCTGGCAACGGGTCGCAGTGCAGTCGTTGCGGCGGCACCTGGCGGAGCTGTCCGGCCGGCAGGTCGAGGATGGGGCGGTGGTGGTGCTGGACAACGCGAGCGGCGAGGTCCGTGTCTGGGTCGGATCGAGCGGCAGCCAACTGTCGGAGGCCGCCCAGGTCGACCACGTGCTCGCCCGCCGGCAGCCGGGATCGACGCTGAAACCCTTCCTCTATGAATTGGCGATCGAGCGTCGCCTGATCACGGCGGCCAGCCTGCTGGACGACTCGCCCGCGCAGATCGCGACAGGCTCGGGGCTATACCTGCCCCAGAACTACGACAAGCAGTACCGCGGCTGGATCAGCGCCCGGGCCTCGCTCGGCAACAGTCTCAACGTGCCTGCCGTGCGGCTGTCGCTGATGCTGACGCCGGAGGCCGTCTTCGAGCGGCTCAATGCCCTGGGCCTGCAACTCCCGGAAACCGGAGGCTTCTACGGGCCTTCGCTGGCGCTGGGCAGCGCGGACGTGACCTTGCTGGCCCTCACCAACGCCTATCGCGCGCTGGCCAACGGGGGGCGATATGCAGAGCCGAGCCTGCCGCGGAGCAACGCGAAGCCACAGGCAGGCACGCAGCGCGTCGACTTCCGGCAGGTCGCGGATCCGAAGGCCAGCTTCATCGTGGGTGACATCCTGGCCGACAACAGCGCGCGCGCGCTGACCTTCGGACTGTCCAGCGCGCTGGCGCTGCCATTCCCGGCCTCGGTGAAGACCGGCACGAGCAAGGACATGCGCGACAACTGGTGCATCGGGTGGACCAGCCGGTTCACGGTGGGGGTCTGGGTCGGCAACTCGAGCGGAGAGGCGATGCACCAGGTGTCGGGCGTGAGCGGCGCAGCGCCGGTGTGGCGGGAGATCATGCTGGCGCTTCATGCGAGTGGCGTGCCGCCGGCGATCAATCCGCCGGCCGGCGTCGTGCGGCAGGACACACGATTCGATCGAGGCCACGAGCCTCCGCGGCGCGAGTGGTTCGTCGCGGGTACCGAGCAGGCGGTCATCCAGTCGGCGGGCACCTCCGTGGCGCTCATCAATCCGGTCGACGGCGCGATCTACGCGTTGGATCCGGACATCCCGCCGGCGGCGCAGCGGCTGCGATTCACGCACGAGGGGCAGCTGGAGCGCGGCGGCCACGCGGCCTGGCGCCTGGATGGCCGCGTCGTTGGACGCGGAGCGGCCTGGGACTGGCTGCCGATGCCGGGGCGGCATGAACTGGCGCTGCTCGATGCGAGCGGGCGGGTGCTGCAGGAGGTGCGCTTTGAGGTCCGTGGAGCCGGTCTTCGGCAGACGCCACCGCCCACGACCGACTCCCGTCCCCCCATTCCGCAAGTCAACCGCTCCAAGGCGCAGTTCGTCGCCGCCCCCTGGCGGCCCGGGGGCTGACTTTCGATACTCCTCTCATCGTCGCTAAGATGCAGATTCGCGCGGGGAGACCATGCAAAGCCGACAACAACAAGCGCTGACCGCCTACCGGCCCCTTTGGAGGGTGCTGGGCGTTGCCGTGCTCGGCGCCGCGCTGTCGGTGCCGGCCGCGCCGGCCCAGGCCAGCGAGGTCGTCAAGCTGGCCCGGCTGCTGATCACGGGCAAGCGCCAGCCGAGTCGGCCGCCCGCACCGCAACCGGCTGCCCCCGAGCGCGGCACGGACGCCACCAGCCAGCCCCAGAGCCGTGCACCCGATGGCGAGCTTCATGCCCAGACGCAGCGCCGCAGCGCGGACGGTGCCGTGGTCTCGATGGACTGACGCACCAGACTGTCGCATCTCCGGCGGATTTCTCCCCAACTTGCGGCGCGGCCGCACCAGCACGGCACTTCGTGCCTGATCGCCGTGCGATCAACGAAGTTAGTCTCGGAAACCGTGCGTTTCTCCCCCTGACAACGTCGTCAACGCGCGCCACACTGCCGCGCGTCGCCTCACGAGGGCGGGATCGTTGGGAGTGAAGAGATGACGCAAGGATCGAACAAGGTCTATCGAAAAGGCCTGCCGTTCAGCGCCGAAGTGGCCCCGTTGCTGGCCGCCATGCCGCTGCTGGAGGAATACCGCGAGCCGCTGCTGCGCCTGCAGGGCGCCTGGGACAGCCTGGCACTGCTGGGCCAGATGAGCGGCGCCGCCACCGACATGGCCGACACCCGCACCGCGTTCGAAGCGCTGACCGGGCGTCTGCTGGACAGCCTGGCGCGCCGGCAACTGCGGCACGCGGTCGGCCATCTGCAGGGGCGTTCGCAGGTCGCGATCGACATCCTGGTGCGCAACCTTTTCGAGCGGACCGCCGACGTCGGTTTCCTCGCCAGCGATGGCCCGCTGCGCGCGCTGCTGAAGGCGGACGCCGCCGGTGAACGCGACGCCGGCGAGGTCGAGGCGCTGCGTCGTCGCTTTGCCGCCTATGTCGCCAAGTACTCCGTCTATGACCAGGTCGTGCTGCTCGCCGCCGACGGTCGTCGCCTCGCGGCGTTGGATGAATCGAGCTGCGCGCCCGTCGTCGACGACCCGCGCCTTCAGGAGGCCCTCGACCCCGGTCGAGCCTTTGTCGAAGTGCACGGTCCGACCGGCTTGCTCGGTGGTCGTGGCGGCCTGATCTACGCGGCGGCGGTGAGCGGAAACGACGGCCCCGAATCCGGTGGCGCCCGCGGACTGCTGTGCCTGTCCTTCAAGCTCGAAGACGAGATGCTCGGCCTCTTCCGCGCGCTGTGCGCGGGCGTGCCGCGCTCGGTGCTGGTGCTCAAGGATGCGCAAGGGCGTGTGCTGCTGACATCGGATCCTTGGCAGATCCCGCTTGGCGCACCGCTGGCCGACGCCGGCGAAGCACAGGGCTGGCGACTGGATTTCGCCGGTCGCGACTATCTGGCCTGCGAGAGCGCGGCCAGCGGTTACGAAGGCTACTTCGGACCCGGCTGGCGGGCGCAGATGCTGCAGCCGCTGCAGCACGCTTTCGCGGACGCACCCGCCGAGCGTCGGGCCGGTCGCGCGCGTGACCTCGACACCCGCGAGCTGTTCGACGAGGAACTGCGCAGCATCCCGATCGAAGCGCGCCGGATCCAGCGTGAGCTGTCGCGCTCGTTGTGGAACGGCAAGCTCAAGAGCCGCGCCCATGCGCAGCACCCCGTCGGAACGGGCCAGGGCGCCGTGGCCGGTCAGGCTGGAGGCAATGCCTTCGCCGTGACCCTGCTCAACGAGGTTGAACGCACCGGCGACCAGTTGCGCCAGGTGTTCGAACGTGCGATCGCGCAGCTCGAGGACGGCGCCTTGGACGCGGTCTTCGACGGCGCCGGCTTCCAGGCGGAGCTGGCGATCTCGATCGTCAACCGCAACCTCTATGAGCGCGCCAACGACTGCCGCTGGTGGGCGCTCGACGCCCGCCTGCAGCGCGCGCTCGCCACCGGCGATGCCGCCTCGGCCGAAACCGTGCTTGCGAGCATCCACACGCTCTACACCGTCTATTCGCTGCTGCTCGTCTTCGACAACGCCGGGCGCGTGGTCGCCGTGTCGGACCCGGCCCAGGCGCATCACGTCGGCCGCTCCTTGCAAGGAGACTGGGTCTCTGGTGCGCTCGGGCTGCGCGATGCCGGCCAGTACGTGGTGTCGTCGCACGCGCCTGCCGGCCTCTACGGGGACGAGGGTCATGCGCCTTGTCTCGTCTATGCGGCCGCTGTGCCGCATCCGGACGGCGCGGGGATGGCGGGCGGCATCGCGATCGTGTTCGACGGTGCGCCGCAGTTCCGAGCGATGCTCCGCGCAGCCCTGCCGGATCAGGCCGGTGCGGCGGCGCTGCTGGTGACGCGCGTGGGCGAAGTCGTGGCGAGCAGCGATGCGCGCTGGGCGCCGGGCGATCGCCTGCCGATGGCATTGCCGGCGCTTGCCGCGTTGCCCGCGGATCAGCATGTGACCGGCGAGCTGGAGCTCGACGGCCGCGTGCATGCCTACGGTCTGGCGATGTCGGGCGGCTACCGGGAATACCGGCGCCTCACGCCGCCCGACGCGAGCGATCTGGCCGCGTTGGTGATGCTGCCGTTGGGAGAACGCCTGGCCGTCGGCGAGTCGGCCGGTCCAGGCGCGATGGCAGCGGCCTTCACGCCGTCATCGCCGGCGGGCATCAAGACCTTGGATGTGGCGAGCTTCCTCGTCGACCACCAGTGGCTGGGCTTGCCCGCCGTGCAGGTCGTCGCGGCGCTGGAGCGCCAGCGCATCACCGCCTGGCCCACGGCCCCCGCCGCTGTGCGCGGCATGCTCGGCTTCGAGGGGCGCATGTTGCCGGTGCTGGATCTCGGCCAATTGCTGTTCCATCGCCCTTGCGGCGAGGAGGCCGCGCTGATGGTCTGCCAGACCGGCGGCGGTCAACGCCTGGTGCTGGCCGTGCAGCAACTGGGGCAGGTCTTCGTCGCGGGCGCGGAGCAACTGCAGCCCAGCCCGACGCGTCCCGGCTGGGCCGCACAGGCGCAGGTGCACCTGCTCAAGGGCCAGGGGCCGCAGATGCTCACGCTGCTCGACGGCGACGACCTCTGGCGCCTGGTCAACGGCGTGGTCGAAGCGCAGGCGCCTGCGCTCACCGTCGACTGAACCTCGGCCAAGGCTCGACCGATCGCCGATGGGGGGGGCCTGATGGACCGGTGCCGGCTGGCACCGGTCTCCGCGAGCGGCGATCAGGCCGCGATCGTGTCGATCGCGGGCGGCCGCGGATGCAGCCGGGCCATCGTCATCGCATCGACGTAGCGACCGTCGCGCAGTGCGTATGCACGCAGACGGCCTTCGTGCTCGAAGCCGAAGCGCTCGTAGAGCCGGATCGCGCGCGCGTTGTCGGCGAACACGGTGAGCTCGATCCGCAGCACGCCGAGCCAGTTGTCCGCCTGGCGCATGAGCGCGTCCATCAGCGCTGAGCCGACACCGCGCCCGTGAGCGTCCGGATGGACGCCGATGCCGAGCGCCATCGCGTGCCGCCGCCGCACCTGCGGGCCCACCGCATGCAGTCCGGCCGACCCGAGCAGGCGCTCGCCGTCGAACGCGAGCAGTTGCAGCTCGCCGTTGTTCGTGTCCGGGACCTTCGAGAAGCGTTCCTGCCAGAGCAACTCGGAGGTGTAGGGCAACTGCAGCAGCGACGGCTGGACGCCGGGATGTCCGAGCAGTTCGGCGTGCGCGCGAGCATCCTCGGGACGCGGCCGGCGCAGCGTGAGGCCTTCGGCGAGGCGCACGGCGCGGCGGCCAGGGTCGCGATCGTCGGGGTAGCGGGGCGGATTCGTCGAGGTCTGCATCGGGGTTCTCCTGGTGGGATGGAAGGACCGAGGGCGGAAACGAACAAGGCCCGCGGGTAACGCGGGCCTTGTCGGGGGGAGTTCGGTGGATCGTTTCAGGACCGTCGGGTCCGGGATCCGGGAGGCGTCTGCCGCGTGCGACGCCGTCCTCCGTTGCGTGCGCACAGGTGCGCCTGCAGCGGATGCATGCAGCACATCTGGACCAGGCAGGATGGGCGGGCGGCGAAGGACATGCGGACCAGTATCTTGGCCACGCGATGAAGGCGTCAAGCGCGCTCGCCACGGCACCAGTGGCAACGGCGCGACAATGGGCGTTTCCCCATTTCGTCGCGGTTGGTGCCGCGCGCCGTCTTCATGCCTCGACTGAGTTCCGTCGCTGCCGCTCCTGCCCCGGCCCCCGCCGTCGACACGGCTTCGCGCCCGAAGGGCGAGCCGCAGCCGGCCGAGCGCTTCGCGCTGGCGGTGGACAAGAGCCCGATCGACGGACTCGGGGTCTTCGCGGCCGAGTCGATTCCCGCTCGGCGGAAGATCGGTGAGATGCGTGGCGAGATCGTGCCGGTGCGCGAGGCCCGGCGTCGCATCGAAGGCCGGCGTCGGATCCACGTGGTCGAGGTGACCGACAAGACCGCGATCGATGCGACGAAGTCCGATTGCGCGCTGCGCCACGTGAATCACAGCTGCGCGCCGAACGCGGTGCTGCGCATCCGGCAGGGGCGCGCCGAGTTCTACGCGATCCGCGACATCGACGCCGGCGAGGAGATCTGCGCCGACTACGGCGAGAGCCACCACGAGGGGCGGCTGCGCTGCCGCTGCGGTGCGCCGAACTGCAAGGGCAGGCTCTGAGCCGGACGCTGACCTGTCGCCGATGCCGTCGCTGATGCCGTCGCTGATGCCGACGCCGATGCGTCGCGGATCACCTGAATGAAGAACGCCGGCGCGAGGCCGGCGTCCGTGCACGGCGGAGCGGGTCCGCCGCCGATCCGCGGATCAGTGCGTCGTGTCCGGGTCCGAGGTCAGGCCGGAGATCGCTTCCTTCAGCACGCGCTGCTGCATCCAGAACAGGCGCAGGTCCTGCACGGTGAACAGCATGTCGTCGATCAGGGCGTTCTGGTCGATGCCTTCCGGCTCCTCGTAGGCGCGCTGGACGTACTCGGCGCGGGGCGTGGAGTCCTTGGCCAGCGTCACGGCCTCGATCGCTTCCAGCATCGCCTGCAGATCGTCGGCGCCGTCGCCGTCGGGCAGCGCCCACGCGTTCGAATCGTCGACCGCCTGCAGGAAGCCTTGCGCCCACATCGCGCCGGGCGCGGGCATGCGTTCCAGCAGTTCCGCGGTGATCGAACCCTGAGCGACGAGTTCGGCCTTGGTCTCCTCGTCGAACTCGGAGATCAGCGGCGTCAGGTGCATCTGCTCGGGCGCTTCGAGCAGCGGCTGCGGCTCGAGGCTGTCGCCGATCTCGTTCCAGCGCACATGCAGCGCTTCCATGAACGCATCGGTCAGGTCCTGCTCATCGAGGCCGGCGGGCCAGTCCTCGCCGAACAGCGCGTCCATCGCCTGGATGGGCGCGGCATCGGACGGGCCGACGCGCAGGGCGGTCAGGTACCCGTCCATCGTGTCCAGCGTGATCGCCGGCGCATCCGGATCGGCCTGTCCGGCCAGCACGGCCAGCAGCTCGCCGAGGCGCTGCGCGTTCTCGACGTCGATCGCGTCGGCGAAGTCGTCGTCCATCGGGGTGTCAGTCATGGTTGCTCCAGTGGCTTGAAACGACAAGGGCCCGACCGGGGCCCTTGAAGAGGTTGTTCGTCGGAACTCCGGGGTGGGCGGTTCGATCGTCGCCCGTGTCCCGGAGTCTGTTCGAGTTGTGTGTCAGACGCGTTCGCCGACCCAGGCCTGCACGCTCGCCAGCGCGGCGGGCAGGGCCTTGGCGTCGGTGCCGCCGGCCATGGCCAGGTCCGGCTTGCCGCCGCCCTTGCCGCCGACCTGCTGCGCGACGAAGTTGACCAGTTCGCCGGCCTTCACTTTGCCGATGCTGTCCGCGGTGACGCCCGCAGCCAGTTGAACCTTGTCGCCATCGACGGCGGCCAGCACGATCGCGGCGGTCTTGAGCTTGTCCTTGAGCTTGTCCATCGTCTCGCGCAGCGTCTTGGCATCGGCGCCGACCAGCGTCGCCGCCAGCACCTTCAGGCCCTTGACGTCGACGGCCTGCGCCATCAGCTCGTCGCCTTGCGCGGAGGCCAGCTTGCTCTTGGCGGCGGACAGTTCCTTCTCCAGCGCGCGGAGCTGCTCCAGCACCGCGTGCACGCGCGGTTCCAGTTCGGCGGGCGCGGCCTTCAGCGTGCCGGCCACGGCCTGCACGGTGGACTCCAGCGACTGCAGGTAGTGCAGCGCGTTGTCGCCGGTGACGGCCTCGACACGGCGGATGCCGGCCGCGACGCCGCTCTCGGCGACGATCTTGAACAGGCCGATGTCGCCGGTGCGGCGCACGTGCGTGCCGCCGCAGAGTTCCTTGGACGAGCCGATGCTCAGCACGCGCACGGTCTCGCCGTACTTCTCGCCGAACAGCATCATCGCGCCGCTCTTCTGCGCGTCGTCCAGCGCCATGACGGCGGCCTGCGTGTCGGCATTGGCCAGGATCTCGGCATTGACGATGGCCTCGACCTTGCGGATCTCCTCCGCCGTCATCGGCGCGGTGTGCGCGAAGTCGAAGCGGGTACGCTCGGCGTTGACCAGCGAGCCCTTCTGCTGGACGTGTGCGCCCAGGACCTCGCGCAGCGCCTTGTGCATCAGGTGGGTCGCGCTGTGGTTGCGGATGGTCTTCGCGCGGCGTTCGGCGTCGACCTTGGCGGCGAAGGTGTCGCCGACCTTGACCGTGCCTTCGACGACCTGCGCGTGGTGACCGAACACGTCGGCCTGGATCTTCAGCGTGTCGTCGACGACCAGGCGGGTGGTGGCGTTGCGCAGCTCGCCGGCGTCGCCGACCTGGCCGCCGCTTTCCGCGTAGAACGGCGTGTGGTCGAGCACGACCACGACGTCGTCGCCCGCGTCGGCGCTCTGCACCGCGCTGCCGTCGACGTACAGCGCGATGACCTTGGCGTCTTCACGCGCGAGGTGGTCGTAGCCGTGGAAGGTGGTCGCGGCGCCGGTATACGCCAGGCCCTGCGCCATCTTGAACTTGCCGGCCTGACGGCCGCGGTCCTTCTGCTCTTCCAGCAGGCGGTTGAAGCCGACTTCATCGACGGTCACGCCGCGTTCGCGGCAGACGTCGGCGGTCAGGTCGACCGGGAAACCGTAGGTGTCGTGCAGCTTGAAGGCGGTGTCGCCGTCGATCTGCGTCGCGCCGCCGGCCAGGGCCGATTCCAGCAGCTCCATGCCGGTCGCGATCGTCTTGAAGAAGCGTTCCTCTTCCTGCTTCAGCACCTCGGTGACGCGCGCTTCATCGCGGCGCAGTTCCGGATAGGCCTCGCCCATCTCCTTGGCCAGCGCGGCCACGAGCTTGTGGAAGAAGGGCGCGCGCGCGCCCAGCTTGTAGCCGTGGCGGATCGCGCGGCGGGCGATGCGGCGCAGCACGTAGCCGCGGCCGGCGTTGCCCGGGATCACGCCGTCGACGACGGTGAACGAGCAGGCGCGGATGTGGTCGGCGATGACCTTCAGCGACGGGGAGTCCTTGTCGCAGTCGCCGGTGCCAGGCGTTGCGGCGTCGACGCTCTGCTTGGCCGCGGCCAGCAGGTTGACGAACAGGTCGATCTCGTAGTTCGAGTGCACGTGCTGCAGCACGGCCGCCAGACGCTCCAGGCCCATGCCGGTGTCGACGCTGGGCTTGGGCAGCTTGTGCATCACGCCGTCTTCAGTCCGGTTGAACTGCATGAAGACGTTGTTCCAGATCTCGATGTAGCGGTCGCCGTCCTCGTTGGCCGAGCCCGGAGGGCCGCCGGCCACGTCCGGGCCGTGGTCGTAGAAGATCTCGGTGCAGGGGCCGCAGGGGCCCGTGTCGCCCATCATCCAGAAGTTGTCGGACATGTAGCGGCCGCCCTTGTTGTCGCCGATGCGCACGATGCGCTCGGCGGGCACGCCCACTTGCTTGTTCCAGATCTCGTAGGCCTCGTCGTCCTCGGAGTACACGGTCACCCACAGCTTTTCTGCCGGCAGCTTGAAGTGCTCGGTCAGCAGTTCCCAGGCGAAGCCGATGGCGTCCTTCTTGAAGTAGTCGCCGAAGCTGAAGTTGCCCAGCATCTCGAAGAAGGTGTGGTGACGCGCCGTGTAGCCGACGTTGTCCAGGTCGTTGTGCTTGCCGCCGGCGCGGATGCACTTCTGCGCCGTGGTCGCGCGCGAGTAGGCCCGCTTGTCGAAGCCCAGGAACACGTCCTTGAACTGGTTCATCCCCGCGTTGGTGAACAGCAGCGTCGGGTCGTCGCCGGGCACGACCGGGCTGGACGCGACGATCTGGTGGCCCTTGGACTCGAAGAACTTCAGGAAGGTGTGGCGGATCTCTGCGGCTTTCATGCCTGTCCTTTGCTTGATGGGCCTGGCGGGGTCGGATGTGGCGCAGCCGGGGCTGCGACATGAATCAGTTTGTGGAATCAGTTTGTATCTTCGCGGGTGCGCGGTTTGCCGCTGGTTCTGCCGGAACGGCGGGGCCTGGCGCTTGATTTCGCGAAGCTTTCGATTATAGGAGCCGGGGCCGTTGACACGGTGTTGACATGGCGGTCACGGTGCCGCCGCTAGGATGCCGGCCTTCCACGGAGAAACGACATGGCGACGATGGACCCCAAGACCTCCCCGCTGGCGCAGCTCAAGGACCCGAGCCTGCTGAAGACCGACGCGCTGATCAACGGCGAGTGGGTGGGCGGCGCGAGCCGCTTCGACGTGGTGGATCCGGCGACCGGCGTGCTGCTGACGCACGTCGCGAACCTGGGCGCGTCGGAGGCCGACGCCGCCGTGACGGCCGCGAATGCCGCCTGGCCGGCGTGGCGGGCCAAGACGGCCAAGGAGCGGGCCTCGATCCTGATGCGCTGGTACCACCTGCTGACCCAGCACGCGGACGACCTGGCGCGCATCCTGACGGCGGAGCAGGGCAAGCCGCTGGCCGAGGCGCGCGGCGAGATCGCCTACGGCGCGAGCTTCGTCGAGTGGTTCGCCGAGGAATCCAAGCGCGTGCGCGGCGAGATCGTGCCGACGACCGACGCGACCAAGCGCTACATGGTCATCAAGCAGCCGGTGGGCGTGTGCGCGGCCATCACGCCGTGGAACTTCCCGCTGGCGATGATCACGCGCAAGGTCGCGCCGGCGCTGGCGGCGGGATGCCCGGTCGTGATCAAGCCGGCCGAGCAGACGCCGCTGACCGCGCTGGCCGCGGCGGAACTGGCGCAGCGCGCCGGCATGCCCGCCGGCGTGTTGAACGTGATCACCGGTGACCGGGAGCATTCGATCGCCATCGGCAAGGTCCTGTGCGAGAGCGACGTCGTGCGGCACCTGTCCTTCACCGGCTCGACGGAGGTCGGCCGGATCCTGATGGCGCAATGCGCGCCGACGATCAAGAAGCTGTCGCTGGAGCTGGGTGGCAACGCGCCGTTCCTGGTCTTCGACGATGCCGACATCGAGAGCGCCGTCGAGGGCGCGATCGCCAGCAAGTACCGCAACGCGGGACAGACCTGCGTGTGCGCGAACCGCCTCTACGTGCAGGCGGGCGTGTACGACGCGTTCGTGGCGAAGCTGGCCGAGAAGGTCGGCGCGCTGAAGGTCGGCAACGGCTTCGAGCCCGGTGTGACGCAGGGCCCGCTGATCGAGGACGCGGCGATCGAGAAGGTCGAGCGCCACGTCGCCGACGCGGTGGAGAAGGGGGCGAAGGTGCTGGTCGGCGGCGCGCGGCTGCACGACCGCTTCTTCCAGCCGACGGTGCTCGCGGAAGCGACCTCCGACATGCTGTGCGCGCGCGAGGAGACCTTCGGTCCGGTGGCGCCGGTGTTCCGCTTCGGCACGGAGGCCGAAGGCGTCGCCCTCGCCAATGCCACGGAGTTCGGACTGGCGAGCTACTTCTACGCCCGCGACATCGGCCGCATCACGCGCGTGTCGGAAGGCCTGGAGTACGGGATGGTCGGCATCAACACGGGCCTCATCTCGACGGCGGAGGTGCCGTTCGGCGGCGTCAAGCAATCGGGCCTGGGGCGCGAGGGCGGCCACCAGGGCATCGACGAGTACGTCGAGACGAAGTACCTGTGCGTGGGCGACGTGAACAAGTGAACGTCGCATGACGCGGGCCGGGGCGACCTAGTGCGATCCGGCGTGGCTCGAAGCGGACGCGGACGCGGACGCGGGTGCTACCGGCCGGATCAGGCCGTGAGGGTCGCCATCTCGACGGCGAGGTAGTCGAGGAAGCAGGTGATGCGCGAGGCCAGCGCGGTGTTGCGGTAATACACCGCGTGCACCGGCTGGCGCGTGTCGACGGTGTGAGTCGCGAGGACCTGCACCAGCGTCCCGTCGGCGCGATCCCGCGCGGTCATGAAGTCGGACAGCGCCACGACGCCCTGGCCGGCGAGGGCCAACTGCCGCAGCGTCTCGCCGGAGGACGCGCTCACTGCGGCTTCGATCGGATAGCCCTCGCCGCCGGACCAGCGCAGGGGCCAGGTGTTGAGGCTTTCCGGCGCGGTGAACCCGAGCAGCGAGTGCTTCGCGAGCGCGTCGACCTGGGTCGGCCGGCCGTGCGCGGCGAGGTAGGCGGGACTGGCGAGCACCCGCAGCCTGAAGCTGCCCAGTGGCCGCGCATGCAGCGAGGAGTCGGCCAGCGTGCCGATGCGCAGCGCGACGTCCGTGCGCTGCTCCAGCAAGTCGATGATCTGGTCGCTGCTGTTGAGTTCGAGCTCGATCTGCGGGTAGCGCTCGCGGAAGCCGCCGATCAATGGGACCAGCACGTGAAGCATGAACGGCGAGGCCGCGTTCACGCGCAACCGGCCGGCCGGCTGGTCTCGGCGCAGGGCCAGCTGCTCCTCCGCGTCCTCGACCGCGGCGAGCACGTTGCGGGCGCGCGCGAGAAAGAACTGTCCCTCCTCGGTGAGTTCGAGGCGTCTCGTCGATCGCCGCATCAAGGTCGTGCCGAGCTTGTGCTCGAGCCGGCTCAGCGACCGGCTGACGGCCGAGACGGTCTGCCCCAGATGCTCCGCCGCCGCGCTGATCGATCCCGCATCGACGATGGCGGCAAGGACGGCGAGTTCATCGAGGGAGCTTTTCATCGACGGCGTAGGGGCGCATGGAGGGCTGGATGATAGGGTGCCCATGGGCGTCGCGACGACGCCGCGATGGCCTCAGGCCGGGCCTTGGGGGCGCTGGAACTTCGGCCCCTCGGGCACCTGCCCACCGAAGAACTGCTGCAGGATCCTGGCGGACTTGTTCCCCAGGTCGGTGTCGTCCACTCTCCGGGTGACGAACCTCATGAAGGTCTCGACCTGCCTGGCGCCGTCCGGGCCGAAGATCTTCTGCGCGCTGACGCCCACATTGTCGGGATCGAGCAGCGCGTCCATGACCGCCATCAGGTTCTTCCTGAGACGGTGGTCTTGCGCATAGGCGTGTATCTCATCCAAGCTCCGCAGGCCGAGTGGATTCGTCCTGTGCGTTTCGCCGGGTTGTCGCAACTGAGGAAAGAGGCGCGGGATCGATGGGAGGTCCATCCGGCCTTTGCGAAGGCCGGCGACGATCCGGTTGATCGTCGCCGGGTCGACATCGACGAACCGCTCGACATTTTTCGGATCGACGGCCGTCGGTCTGCAGTGCCAGTCCGTCCACGTCCGGAGGACGTTCATGGTCTGCGGGTGGTAGTAGCGGAAATGGTCGTTCAGGAAGCTGACGATCCTCGTGTCGCCGGTTGCCTGCGCCATGAGCGTCACGCACGCCTTGAGCTTCTGCGCGCGGTCCTCGCCGAAGATGCCCTCGACGGTGACGCCATGCCGGCCACCCGTCTTGACGTGCCGGTCGATGATGTCGAGCGACTCCATCATCCGCTTCCCCAGCACGGGGTGCTTCAAGAATGACTCCGCTTCGTCGATGGACTGGATGCCGTAGTCATTGCAGAGCTTCGTGTCGGCAATGCCCTTGACCTGCGGAAAGACGTACCACATCCACTCGCGCTGCACGTCGCCCTCGCGAATCTCCCGATCGATCAGGCCCGTGCCTTTTTGCGCCTGCGCATCCGAAAAGCGCTGCAGGTTGTGGGGATCGTGCCGGGACGGACGACTCTGTCCGGTCGTCGGAGGCTGTAGCTGCGCAGAGAAGCTCTGGAAGGCCTTTGGAAGTGGGTTGGGCATGGCGAACGCTGTGGTGGGGAGAAAGGTTCGCAGTGATGCGTCTGCGAAATTGGTTCCACACCGGAGAGTTCTTCAAGTCTTGCATTGAAATCAATAATCTTTTGAAGATTGACGGCTTTTTCTGCAAATGAAGAACGGGAACACTGGCGTCCATTCCCCAACTTCCCTGTTTCCGCAGGAGCCTCATCATGCCGATCGCCTTGTGGGCGCTGACCGTCAGCGCCTTTGCCATCGGGACCACGGAATTCGTCATCGTGGGCCTGATCCCGACCATGGCCGCCGACCTCGGCGTCAGCCTGCCGTCCGCGGGCCTGCTGGTCTCGCTGTACGCGCTGGGCGTCGCCATCGGCGCCCCCGTCCTCACCGCGCTCTCCGGCCGCTGGCCGCGCAAGCAGCTGCTGCTCGCGCTGATGCTGCTGTTCACCGCCGGCAACCTGCTCGCATGGCTGGCGCCGGGCTACGGCGCGCTCGTCGTCGCCCGGGTGCTGACCGGCCTCGCGCATGGCGTGTTCTTCTCCATCGGCTCGACGATCGCCACCAGCCTCGTCCCGCGGGAGAAGGCCGCCAGCGCCATCGCGACGATGTTCTCGGGCCTCACCGTCGCGCTGGTCACCGGCGTGCCGCTGGGCACCTTCGTCGGCCAGCACTTCGGCTGGCGCGCGACCTTCCTTGCCGTCGCCGCGCTGGGACTGATCGCCTTCGTCGCCAGCCTGGTCTTCGTGCCGCGCAAGCTCGCCCAGCCCGCGCCGGCCAGCCTGCTGCATCAGCTGGAGCCGCTGCGTCAGCCGCGTCTGCTGCTCGTCTACGCGATGACGGCGGTCGGTTACGGCGGTTCCTTCATCGCCTTCACCTACCTCGCGCCGATCCTGCAGCAGATCAGCGGCATCTCGGCCAACGGCGTCAGCCTGGTGCTGCTCGTGTACGGCATCTCGGTCGCGGTCGGCAACGTCTGGGGCGGCAAGCTGGCCGACAAGCGCGGCCCGATCGGCGCGCTCAAGCTGATCTTCCTGGGACTGGCCGCCGTGCTGTTCGTGCTGAGCGTCACCGCCCAGTCGCCGATCTTGGCCGTGCTGACCGTGCTCGCCTGGGGCGCGTTCGCCTTCGGCAACGTGCCGGGTCTGCAGGTCTACGTCGTCCAGCAGGCCGAAGCGCATGCGCCCAAGGCCGTCGACGTCGCCTCGGGCCTGAACATCGCCGCGTTCAACCTGGGCATCGCCGGTGGCGCCTGGGGTGGCGGCCTGATCGTCGAGCACCTGGGGCTGATCCACACGCCCTGGATCGGCGCCCTCGTCGTGCTCGGCGCCTTCGCGCTCACCGTGCTGGCGGGCCGTCTCGACCGCCGCTTCCCGCTGCCGGCGCGTGCCGCTGGCGCCGCCCCGATCGCCGTGGGCCATTGAGCACGCACGCACGCGCGCCCGCTCGACACCCCCCCGACCACTTCCCGGAGTTCCTCATGACCACCACTGCTGTCCACCCAGTTTCCATTTCCATGCCCTCGCTGGGCCTCGGTACCTTCCGCCTCAAGGGCCAGACCGTCATCGACGCGGTCAAGAGCGGCCTGTCGCTGGGCTACCGCCACATCGACACCGCCCAGATCTACGGCAACGAAGCCGAGGTCGGCCAGGCGATCGCCGAGAGCGGCGTGCCGCGCGGCGAGCTGTTCGTCACGACCAAGATCTGGACCGAGCACTTGGCTGGCGATCGGCTGATTCCCAGCCTGCGCGAGAGCCTCGCGAAGCTGCGCATGGATGCGGTCGACCTGACGCTGATCCACTGGCCTTCGCCGGGCAACGCGGTGCCGCTGAAGGAGACGCTCGATGCGCTCCTCGAAGCGAAGCGGCTCGGCCTGACACGGGCGATCGGCCTGTCCAACTTCACCGTCGCGCAGATGCATGAAGCGATCGAGATCGTGGGCGTCGGCGAGCTCGCCACCAACCAGGTCGAGATCCACCCGTTCCTGCAGAACCGTCAGGTCGTGGACTTCGCGAAGGCGCAAGGCCTGCACCTGACCGCCTACATGCCGCTGGCCTATGGCAAGGTCATGACCGAGCCGGTGCTGCTCGACATTGCGGCCCAGCACGGCACGACGCCCGCGCAGGTCTCGCTGGCCTGGCTGCTGCAACGCGGATTCGCGGTGATCCCGTCATCGACGAAGCCGGCGAACCAGGCAGCCAACCTCGAGGCGGTGCGACTGCGCCTGAGCGACGAGGACATGGCCCGTATCGCCACGCTGGATCGCGGCGAACGGCTGGCCAATCCGGACTTCGCGCCCGCCTGGGATTGAGGCCGGCCCCGCGCGGCGGCCAAGCCGGGATCTGGTTCAAGGTGAAGGCCTTGATGGTGGAACGGTCATTCCAGAATGGATAGAGTCCGCCGCATGGCACGACCGAAGCAGTTCGATCCCGACGAAGCGCTGGACGCCGCGGTGGCGGTGTTCCGCGAGCACGGCTACGCGGCCAGCTCCGCGGAGATGCTCACCGCCTCGATGGGCATCGGCAAGCAGAGTCTCTACAGCACGTACGGCGGCAAATGGCCGCTGTACTGCGCGGCGCTGCAGCGTTATGCCGAGCGCGAGACCGGCCAGCACATCGAGGTGCTCCGGAGCGGCAGGACGGCGCTGGACGGCCTCGAACGGCTGTTCAAGCGTGTCGTCAACGAAGCGCACCTGCCCTGTCTCGGCGTCGGTTCGGTGCAGGAGTTCGGCATGGGCAGCGAGGGCAGCGCGGCGCTGGCCGGGATCCGCGAGGCGGGCGGGCGGGCGATGCAGGCGGCGCTGCTCGAACGCATCCGGGACGCGCAGGCCAAGGGGGAGCTGTCCGCGGACGTCGAGGCGAAACATGCCGTGGCGTTCGTCTTGGCCCAGATCGCCACGCTGCGTCTGGCCGCGCGCGGTGGCGCCTCGGATTCCGAATTGCGCGCGTTGGCGCGACTGTCGTTGCAGGCGCTGAAATGAGTCTGCTTTTTTTTTGATCAATTATGGAACGATCGTTCCAGTAAAGAGGCGAAGCAATGAAGGATGAAGACATGAACCCGGATCAACAGGACACGCGTCGTGTCGCGCTGGTCTTCGGCGGCTCGCGCGGCATCGGCGCGGGCATCGTCGAACGGCTCGCGAAGGACGGGTTCGACGTCGCACTGACCTACGTGTCCCGGCCCGACGCGGCGCAAGCGGCACTCGACGTGGTCGAGGCCGCCGGCGGACGCGGCCTGGCGATCCAGGCCGACAGCGCCGATGCGGATGCGATCCGCGCGGCGGTCACGGCGGCGGTCGAACGGCTGGGACCGCTGGATGCGGTCGTCGTCAACGCGGGCGTGTTGCGGCACGGGACGATCGACCTGCTGTCGATCGAGGACCTCGATCTGTCGTTGAACGTCAACGTGCGTGGCGTCTTCCTGGCGATCCAGGCCGCCGTGGCGCGCATGCGGGACGGCGGGCGCGTGATCACGATCGGCAGCAACACGGCCATCCGCACCGGCACGCCGGGCAGCGCGGTCTACGCGATGACCAAGGCAGCCGTGGCGTCGATGGTCCAGAACCTCGCGCTGGACCTCGCGCCTCGCGGCATCACGATCAACAACGTGCAGCCGGGGCCGATCGCGACCGACATGACCGCACCGTTCGCGGACTATCTCCAGGACAAGCTCAAGCTGGGCCGGATGGGCCAGCCCCATGAGATCGGCGCCCTGGTGTCCTATCTCGCGGGACCCGAGTCGGGCTACATGACGGGGGCCAGCCTCACGATCGACGGCGGGTGGGTCCTGTAAGCGGATGTTCATGGGTGTGAAATCCTTCACGCCTCACGGTCGGCCAGACATGAAGGCGTTCACCTGGAGCGCATACAACCCGGGGGCCCGTGCTTTCCGACCTTCCCATGTTCCGCCTACGCCTCCGATCGAAGCCGCCTGCGGCTGTTGAAGCGCCAGCAGCCGCCCCCGCAGAGGCCGCTGCTGAGGCCGCCGATGCCGATGTCATCGATGTGGCTGCATCGCCAGCCCCCGAAGACGCCGATGGCGACGAGCGCCGCACCACGCCGCGCCGCGACGTGCCGCTCGGGCCGGCGGTGCGCGTCGAATTCATGCTGCTGGGCCGCGCCCGCAGCCTCAGCGTGGACGACGTGTCGCTGGGCGGACTCGGTCTGCGCGGGACGGTCGAGGAGGGGCGAGGCCTGTTCCTCGGCCAGAAAGTCCCGCAGGCGCGCGTGATGGTCGGGGATCAGCTCGTGCTGGTGGCCGACCTCGAGGTGCGCATCCGGCGCAGTTTCCGGTCGTTCCTGGCCGGCGAGCAGGTGCACATCGGCTGCCGCTTCCTGGGCCTGGACCCGCTGGCGGAGGCGGAACTCCAGCGCCTGCTGGCCCAGTTGATGGGGCAGCGCGGACGCTGAGCCCGCCTGCCCCGGTCCCCTCTGGACCGCGACCGGCTTGGGTCATAATCCGCCTCCTCCGCGGGCGTCGTATAACGGCTATTACCTTGGCTTCCCAAGCCAATGACGAGGGTTCGACTCCCTTCGCCCGCTCCAGACGGCTGCTTCAGTCGCCTGCCCCAGCCCTCCCTCCCAAGCCCCGTCCAAAGCCCCTTCGCAAGGCGTTTCCCAGGGCGCTTCCCAGGGCGCTCTCCATCTCCCTGCAACGGTCCGAGGCCTCGATCCGTGTTGCAATGCTGAACGTTTCCTGAACGCGCACTGAGCGTTTCCTTTCAGCTGTCCGACATGTCCGCCGCCTCTCCGATCGCCTCTCCCCAGCTCTCCGACGACCCGACGCCCGCCGTGCACACCGGCTGGGCACTGCTCGCGCTGGCCATCGGCGGCTTCGCGATCGGCACGACCGAATTCGCGGCGATGAGCCTGGTCCCGTTCTTTGCGCCCGATCTCGGCATCGACGCCCCGACGGCCGGCCACGTGATCAGCGCCTACGCGCTGGGTGTGGTCGTCGGCGCGCCGCTGCTGGCGGTGCTCGGCGCGAAGGTGCCGCGGCGCACGCTGCTGATCGCGCTGATGCTGGCCTTCGCCGTCGGCAACGGGCTGAGCGCGCTCGCGCCCGGGTATCACGCGATGCTGCTGTTCCGCTTCCTCAGCGGACTGCCGCATGGCGCGTACTTCGGCGTCGGCGCACTGGTCGCCGCCTCGCTGGTCGCGCCGGCGCGGCGTGCGCAGGCGGTCAGCCTCATGATGCTGGGCCTCACCGTGGCGACCATCATCGGCGTGCCGCTGGCCAACTCGCTGGGGCAGTGGGCCGGCTGGCGCTGGGGCTTCGGCGTCGTGACGCTGCTGGCGCTGCTGACCGCCGCGCTGGTCGCGATGCATGCGCCGCGCGACCGCGTCCAGCCCGGGGCCAGCGCGATGCGGGAGCTCGGCGCGCTCGGCCGCCGCCAGGTCTGGCTGACGCTGGGCATCGCGACCATCGGCTTCGGCGGCATGTTCGCCGTCTACACCTACCTCGGCTCCACACTGCTCGAAGTCACCCGCACCGGCCCCGGCATGCTGCCGGTCGTCCTGAGCGTGTTCGGCATGGGAATGACCGCGGGGACGCTGGTCTCCGCCTGGGCCGCCGATCGCGCGCTGATGCCCACCATCGGCGGGCTGCTGCTCTGGAGCGCCGCGTCGCTGGCGTTGTACCCGTTCGCCGCGGGCAGCCTGTGGACGCTGCTGCCGGTGGTGTTCCTGATCGGCTGCGGCGGCGGACTCGGCGCCGTGCTGCAGACCCGGCTGATGGATGTGGCCGGCGAGGCACAGACGCTGGCCGCGGCGTTGAACCACTCGGCCTTCAACGCGGCCAACGCGCTCGGCCCCTGGCTGGGCGGGCTGGCGATCGCCGCCGGCCACGGCTGGACATCCACCGGCTGGGTGGGTGTCGCCCTGGCGTTCGGGGGCTTGATCTTCTGGGCCGTGTCGCTGGCGCTCGATCGTCGATAATCCCGCGCTTCTCTTGCAGGAGTCCCGCACATGGCCGAATGGCTGCCACCCACGCGTTACTGGGTGCTGGCGATCTTCATCGCCTCGGCGCTGTATGCCCACTTCCGCGGCCGTGTCCGCTTCAAGCTGGCGCGCGCGCTGACCGACTTCACCGTGCTGATCTCGCCGATCAACGCGGTCATGTACCTGTTCTCGCGCGCGCCCGCCACGCCCTACCTGAAGACCTCGGCGTTCCCCGAGCTCAGCCTGCTGCGCGACAACTGGCAGGTGATCCGCGAGGAAGCCCTCAAGCTCAACGACGAGGGCTACATCAAGGCCGCGTCGGGCTACAACGACATCGGCTTCAACTCGTTCTTCCGCACCGGCTGGAAGCGCTTCTACCTGAAGTGGTACGACCGGGACATGGCCTCGGCGAACGCGCTGTGCCCGAAGACCGTCGAGCTGCTCAAGCAGATCCCGGGCGTGAAGGCGGCGATGTTCGCGTCGCTGCCGCCGGGCGCGAAGCTGGTGCGCCACCGGGATCCGTACGCGGGTTCGCTGCGCTACCACCTCGGCCTGACGACGCCCAATGATCCGGGCTGCTACATCGACGTCGACGGCGAGAAGTACCACTGGAAGGACGGCGAGGACGTGATGTTCGACGAGACCTTCATCCACTACGCCGAGAACACGACCACGCATCAGCGCGTGATCCTGTTCTGCGACGTGGAGCGTCCGGTCCACTTCGCGCCGATCCGCTGGCTGAACCGCGCGTTCGGCAAGCTGGTGATGACCTCCGCCGCGACGCAGAACCTGGAGAGCGAGCCCATCGGCGGGCTCAACAAGTTCTTCTATCACGCCTACAAGGTGCGCCTGTTCTTCAAGGCGTTCAAGGCGAAGTCCCGCACCGGCTACTACGTCGTCAAGTGGGCGCTGATCCTCGGGATCCTGGCGGCGATCTTCATCTGACGGCTTCGGCGTCTCGGACGCCCCCGATCCCTCGGAGGCTCTGAGGCTTCAAGAGCTGCCGACCGTTCAACCGGCCAGCGCCTGGGACAGGCGCCCGGCCTGGGGACCGAACGCGTAGGCGTCCATTCCCAGCGCGCCGAAGGTGACCCCTTCGTGGATGCGGATCGGCGCGTCGTCGCGACCGCCGGCGCCCGCGGCGACGTACCAGGGCAGCAGATGCTCGTCCGTCGGATGCATCAACGCGGCGCTCGGCGCCTGCGTCCGGTAGGCCGCCAGCGCGTCCCAATCCCGTGCCGCGGAGCGTTCCGCGAACCAGGTCCGGAAGGCCGCCGATTCGGGCATCTCCGGCAGGCCTTCGGCCGTCGCCCGCATCAGCAGGCGCAGGTTGTGCGTGATGCTGCCGGTGCCCAGGATCAGCACCCCCTCGCGCGACAGTGCCTGCAGCCTTTCGCCCAGCTCGAGCAACTGCGCCGGCGAGGCGTGTGCCGTCAGCGTGAGCGGGATGACCGGCACGTCGGCGTCGGGATAGAGGAAGCGCAGCGAAGTCCAGATGCCATGGTCCAGCCCGCCGTGGTCGAAGACGGGGAGGGCGAGCGTCTCGCCGATCTGCGCGGTCAGCGCGCGATCGCCGGGGGCGTCGTAACGCAGCTGGTACAGCGCCGGCGGGAAGCCGCCGAAGTCGTACACCGCCTCGTGGCGATCCGTGCCGAGCAGGACGGCCTCGCGCGCGGTCGTGTGCGCGGAGATCGCCAGCACGGCCTTCGGCCGGCCCCAGACGGCGTCGAGCGTACGCCCGAGGCGCTGCATGAAGGCACCGGCCTCGCCGGGCTCCAGCGCGATCATGGGCGAGCCATGGGAGACGAAGAGGGGAGGGAAGTGGGTGTTCATGCAGGCCATTGAACGCCTGTGAGTCCGCTGCATCGTCAAAACCGGTTGCACGGACTGTTCAAGCCGATTGCATGGCCGCACCCCCGTGCCAGCGCGCGGGCATGCGGTTCGCTACAGTCCGCGCATGAGCGCGCACCCGTCTTCTCCGTCGGCCACCCCCGCCGGTACTCCTCCCGGCACCCCGGCCGGTACCTCCGCAGGCCGATCGGCTTCCGGTTCCCCGTCGGGCCGACGTCCGCCGTCGCTGTGGCGGCAGATGGGCTTGCAGACCTGGCGCGACTTCCGCGCGGGTGAACTCCACCTCCTGATCCTGGCCTTGATGCTGGCCGTGGCCGCCGTGTGCGCGGTCGCTTTCCTGTCGGACCGGCTCGACCAGGGGCTGCGCCGCGACGCCGCGCAACTGCTCGGCGGCGATGCGGTCGTCGCCAGCGACCAGCCCACGCCCGCGCCGGTCCGGCAGCTCGCCGAACGCCTGAGCCTGAAGAGCGTCGAGACGCTCAACTTCCCCAGCATGGCCCGCGCCCACGAGAACCAGGGCGGCGGCAGCCGGCTGGTGGCGGTGAAGTCGGTCAGCCCGCGGTATCCGCTGCGTGGCGCGCTGTCGCTGAAGGATGGTCGCCAGGTCGGCGCACCAGCAGCCGGCACCGTGTGGGTCGATCCAGGCGTGCTGAGCGCGCTCGGACTGAAGGTCGGGGATCCGCTGCTGCTCGGCGACGCGACGTTGAAGATCGCCGGCGAGATCTCGAACGAGCCCGATCGCGGCGCCGGGTTCATGAACTTCGCGCCGCGCGTGATGCTCGCGCAGTCCGACATCGCCGCGACCGCGCTGATCCAGCCTGCGAGCCGCATCACCTACCGCTTCGCCGTGATCGGTGAGGCGGCCTCGGTGCAGCAGTTCAACGCGCAGACCCGTCAGCAGTCGAAGGACGGCAACTGGCGCGGCGTGCGGCTGGAGTCGCTCGAGACCGGCCGCCCGGAGATGCGCCAGACGCTGGATCGCGCCACCAAGTTCCTGAACCTCGTCGCGCTGCTCGCGGCGTTGCTCGCGGCGATCGCGGTCGCGCTCGCGGCGCGGGAATTCGCCAACCGACATCTCGACGACTGCGCGATGCTGCGGGTGCTCGGTCAGCCGCAGCGTCGCCTCACCTGGGTGTTCACGCTGGAGTTCGCCACCGTCGGCTTCATCGGCAGCGCGATCGGCGTGCTGCTCGGCTTCCTGCTGCATTACGGCTTCATCGCCATGCTGGCGGGACTGATCGACGTGAACCTGCCGGCGCCCGGCATCTGGCCGGTGCTGCTGGGGCTGGGCATGGGCATGAGCCTGCTGCTGGGCTTCGGCCTGCCGCCGGTGCTGCAACTGGCCGCCGTGCCGCCGCTGCGCGTGATCCGGCGCGAGCTGGGCCGGCCGAAGATGGGCTCGATCGCGGTGCTGCTCGCGGGTGTCATCGGCTTCTCCGCGGTGCTGACGGCGCTGTCGGCGGACTGGCGCCTGGGGCTGTTCGCGACCGGCGGTTTTGCCGTCGCGCTGGGCCTCTTCGCGCTGCTCGCGTACGGCGCGGTGCTGGCGCTGCGGCGGCTCGTGCCGCAGGCCGGCGCACCGCGCTGGCTGCTGCTGGCGACGCGCCAGGTCGCCGCACGGCCGGCCTTCGCGGTGCTGCAGGTCGGCTCGTTGTCGCTGGGGCTGCTCGCGCTGGCGCTGCTGGTGCTGATGCGCACCGACCTGATCGAGAGCTGGCGTGCAGCGACGCCGGTGAACGCGCCGGACCGCTTCGTCATCAACATCCAGCCGGAGCAGGGCCCGGGCTTCCGGTCCGATCTCGACAAGTCCGGCGTCAAGGATTACGACTGGTACCCGATGATCCGCGGCCGGCTGGTCGCCATCAACGGCGAGGCGATCAAGGCCAGCCGATTCACCGAGGAGCGCGCGCAGCGCCTGGTGGAGCGAGAGTTCAACCTCAGCCACAGCGCCGAGCTGCCTTCGCACAACCTGATCGCCGGCGGCAAATGGACTCCCGAAGACAAGGAAGGCGTCAGCGTCGAGCAGGGCCTCGCGGAGCAGCTTGGATTGAAGCTCGGCGACACGATGCGCTTCGATATCGCGGGCGTGCTGGTCGACTCGAAGATCACCTCGCTGCGCAAGGTCGACTGGGGATCGATGCGGGTCAACTTCTTCGTGCTGTACCCGCGCGCGCAGATGCCGGAACTGCCGGTGAGCTACATCTCCGCGTACCGCTCGCCGGAAGGGCAGGGCGCCGCCGCGGCGCTCGACCGCAAGCTGGTCAACGAGTTCCCCAACCTCACGCTGATCGACGTCTCCGCCGAGCTCAAGCAGGTGCAGCAGGTGCTGGAGCAGGTGATCATGGCCGTGCAGCTGCTGTTCGCCGTCGCGCTGGCGCTGGGCGTGGTCGTGCTGCTCGTGGCGGCGGTAGGGTCACGTGATGCGCGCACGCGGGAGTTCGCGTTGATGCGCGCCTTCGGCGCGTCGAGCGCGCTGCTGGCCTCGGTGCAGCGCGCGGAGCTGCTTGGGCTGGGCGCACTCGCTGGCTTCCTCGCGGGGATCGCCGCGCAGGCGCTGGGCTGGGCGCTGACGCACTACGCGTTCGAATTCGAATGGCAGTTCAAGCCCTGGGTGCTGATCGGCACGACGATCGGCGGCGCGGTGCTGGCGCAACTCGCCGGCTGGTGGGCGCTGCGCGGCGTGCTGCAGCGTCCGGTGGTGCAGACGCTGCGCGAGGCCGATACGAACTGATCAGCGAGCGGCGGCCGCGCGCTCCGCCGATTCCATCGTATTGACCAGCAGCATCGTGATCGTCATCGGTCCGACACCGCCCGGCACCGGCGTGATCCAGCCGGCGACTTCCTTGACGCCGTCGAAGTCCACGTCGCCGCAGAGCTTGCCTTCCTCGGTGCGGTTCATGCCGACGTCCAGCACCACCGCGCCCGGCTTGACCATGTCGGCGGTCAGCACGTTGCGCTTGCCCACGGCGGCCACGACGATGTCGGCCTGACGCGTGAAGTGGGCCAGGTCCGGCGTCGCGCTGTGGCACACGGTCACGGTCGCGTTGGCCTGCAGCAGCAGCATCGCCATCGGCTTGCCGACGATGTTGCTGCGGCCGATCACCACGGCGTGCTTGCCCTTCGTGTCATAGCCGATGAACTCCAGCATCTTCATGCAGCCATAGGGCGTGCAGGGCTTGAAACCCTCCTGCCCGACCATCAGCGCGCCGGCGCTGGCGACGTGGAAGCCGTCGACGTCCTTCTCCGGCGCGATCGCCTCGATGACCTTGTGCGCATCGATGCCCTTGGGCAGCGGCAACTGCACCAGGATGCCGTGGATCGAGGGATCGTTGTTCAACGCGTTGACACGCGCGAGCAGCTCCGCCTCGGTCATCGTGTCGACGTACTTCTCCAGCACCGAATGCAGGCCCGCGTCCTCGCAGGCCTTGACCTTGTTGCGCACGTAGACCTGGCTGGCGGGGTTGTCGCCCACCAGCACCACCGCCAGCCCGGGCCTCACGCCCTTGGCGGTCAGCGCGGCGGCGCGTGTCGCCACCTCGGCGCGCAGTTGCTTGGAGAGGGCGTTGCCGTCGATCAGTTGTGCGGTCATGTCGGTACTCCGGATTCAGTGACTCAAAAACGGGGAAAGCAGAAACTGGGAAAGCAGAAAAGCGCAAGGGCAGAGGATCGCTCTGCCCGGAATGCAAAGAGGCCGCTTCGCAGCGGCCTCTGAAGTCTTGCGGCGATCAGCCGGCCTTGGCCTGCGTGTTCGCGCCGAGCGCGATCTTCAGCAGATCGGCCACGGTGTTGGCGTTCAGCTTCTCCATGATGTTGGCGCGATGCGCTTCCACCGTCTTGATGCTGATGCCCAGGTCGTCGGCGATCTGCTTGTTCAGGCGGCCGGCGACGATGCGTTCCAGCACCTGGGCCTCACGCGTCGTCAGGCGCGACAGCAGCGCGTCGCGGCTGGCCGCTTCCTGCTGCGTGGCGAAGGCGCCGCGGGCCTGGTCCAGCATGCGCTCGACCAGCGACAGCAGTTCCTCTTCCTTGAACGGCTTCTCGATGAAGTCGACCGCGCCCTTCTTCATCGTCTGCACCGCCATCGGCACGTCGCCGTGACCGGTGATGAAGACGATGGGGAGCGGGCTCTTGCGTTCGATCAGCTTGTCCTGGAGTTCCAGGCCGCTCATGCCTTCCATGCGGATGTCGGCGATCAGGCAGGCGACTTCACGCGGGTCGTAGCGGCTCAGGAAACTCTCGGCGGAGTCGTAGCACTTGACCCGGTAGTCCTTGCCTTCCAGCAGCCATTGCAAGGAATCTCGCACGGCCTCGTCATCGTCGACGACGTAGACATTACCCTTCTTCGGAATCAAGCTCATGGTGTTGCGGCAGTGTTGTGTGCTGTGCCCGTCCCTGCGTCGCCGCTCTTGTCCAGAGGGGCGAGTGAAGACTCCGGACGCGGGATGTCCACGGGGATCGTGAACGCGAACCGGCACCCGACGATGGACGGGCCATTGTAGAGGTTCTCGGCACGGATCCGACCCTGGTGGGACTCGATGATGGACCGGCATAACCCTAGGCCGATCCCCAATCCATCGGCCTTCGTGGAGAAGAAGGCCTCGTACATGCGCTCGATGACCTCGACCGGCAGGCCCGGTCCCATGTCGGTCACCGAGAACTCGATGTTGGCGCCGAGCTCGGCGGTGTGCTTGGGCACGACGCGCAGCTCGATGTGGCGGCGCGAGGGCGGCAGCGCCGCGTTGTCGATGGCCTCGGCGGCGTTCTTGAGCAGGTTCAGCAGCACCTGCTCGATCAGGATGGGATCGACGCGCATCACCGGCAGCCGCTGCGCGACGTAGGTGTGGATCTGCACGTTGCGCCGGCGCAGTTCGATGCCGGCGAGTTCGACCGAGTCCTCGACGATCGAGGCCGCGAACGCGGGCTGGCGCTGCGGCTCGCTCTTCTTCACGAAGGCGCGGATGCGGTGGATGATCTGCCCCGCGCGCTGCGCCTGCTTGGCGGTCTTCTCCAGCGCGACGATCAGGTCGTCCTTCTGGATGTTGTCGCCGCGCACGCGCGACACCATGCCGTTGCAGTAGTTGGTGATCGCGGTCAGCGGCTGGTTGAGCTCGTGCGCGACGCTGGACGCCATCTCGCCCATCGTGATCAGGCGGCTGGTGACCTGCGCCTTCTCGGTCTGCTGCTGCTGCTGGGCCTCGGCATGCCGGCGCGCGGTGATGTCGGTGGCGATCAGCATCTGCGCCAGGCGGCCATCGGTCCACTGCAGGTAGCGGGCGCGGACGTCGAACCACATGTCGAGCTGGGCGATGAACACCTCGCGCGAATCGCCGCCGACCTCGGTCAGGTGCTGCGCGGGCAGACCGCCGAAGTCGTCGACGTCCTCTTCATCGCCATGGTCGCCGTGGTTGTTCGCGCCGTCCGCGTAGCTCGCGTCCTGCGTGCTCGTCGCGCCGGCCAGTCCGGCCGGCTGCGAGCCTGCGAGCATCGCGTGCCCCTTGGGATCGGCGCCGAACCACAGCCGGTAGCTGCGATTGGCGAAGAGCAGTTCGCCCTGCTGCACCGACAGCACCGACACCGCCGCGTCCAGCCCCTCCAGCACCGTCGTGAAGCGCTCGTGCGACGCCGACAGCTGGTCGCGCACGCGCTTGGCCTCGGTGATGTTGGTCATCGAGGTCATCCAGCCGTTCTGCTTGCCTTTCGGATCGATCAGCGGCGAGACGTACATGCGGGCGTCGAAGATGCTGCCGTCCTTGCGCATCACCTTCACCTCGGAGCCGCCGGCCGGACTGCGGCCCTGCATCTCCTGCTGCAGCAGGCGCAGGTTCTCCTCGTAGCGGTCGGGCGGCCAGTAGGGGAAGGGCGGCTTGCGGCCGATCAGCTCGGACTCCGCGAACCCCGTCATCGCGCAGAAGGCCGGGTTGACGTAGCTGATGCGCGTCTCCAGGTCCATCGCCCGCATGCCGGTCAGCATGGAGTTCTCCATCGCGCGCCGGAAGTTGGTCTCGGCGGCGAGCGCGTTCTGCACCTGCGCGCGCCGGCGCATGTGCTTCCAGGTGCCGAGCAGCATCCACACGGTCAGCACCGACAGCGCCATCACCATCCAGAACAGCGTGTTGGAGATCAGGCCGATCGACGTGCGGTAGCCCTGGCCGCGCAGCACCAGGCCGGGCGCCGGCGTCATCGGCACCTCGTGATAGATCGGGGCGCGGGTGATGCGCTTGCCCGGCATCGGCGTGACCGTGCTGGCGACGACCTGCTCGCGCGGGTCGAGCACCGCGACCGCGTGCCGCGAGGTCAGTTCGTTCGGGACCGAGTAGCGCAGCAGGCCCTCGACCGCGTATTCGGCGATCAGCACGCCGGCGAAGCCGCTGCGGTCGCTCAGCGGCAGCTGCAGCTGGAAGACCGTCGAGTTGTTGGCATCGGCGAAGGAGGCCGAATACGTCCGCGTGCGCCGGTCGCGCGCGCCCTGGAAGGCCCGTTCGGGCTCGCTGTTGGCGTGGCCGTTGGGCATGGACGGATCGCTGCCCTCCAGCGTCATCAGCGACTCGGCCTGCTCCCCGATCGCCGCGACGCTCACGCGCTTCTCGCGGCGCGCGTTCAGCCAGGTGATGTGGGTGATCTCGGGCCGGTTGCGCGCGATGGCCATCGCGCGCTGCGTGAACTCGAGGTTGTCGATCGACCGGTTGGCCAGGTCGCGCTGCAGCGCGATCAGGAAGTCCTCGTTCTCGATCAGGCGCGAGCGGATCTGCTGCTGCGCCATCTCGGTGTCGCGCTTGACGGCCTCGGCCTCGCGTTCGATTTCCTCGTTGCGCAGGTACCAGAAGGCCGAAACGATCGCGGCCAGGAACAGCACCACCGACAGCAGCGGCCCCAGCGTCGCGAAACGGTCCTGCCGCGACGGGGACTGGCGCCGCCACCAGGACGACACCAGGCGTTTGACGGGATTCAGGGTACGGCGCGCAAAGCCTTGGACATCGAGGCGGGACAACATGGGCGCGATTATCCCGGCGCCTTCAGCCCGACCCGGCCCGGGCGGCCCCGGGGCATTCCCGATCCGGGCATTCCCGGATCGCATCGTGAAAGACATCCGTCACGAAACGAGGCCTTCACAGGCTATTGCTTTTCATTATGTGGAAACGCATCGCGCTATTTGGAAAATGAACGGCTTATGCGACACTCCGCCGCCATAGCCCTTCCGGTGGGGTTTGCCGCGTGTTTGCCACGTGCGTAGGCATGACGGCGCGCGCATGACGGTTTTCGCAAGTTCGGGCACAGTGACCCGTTCGATCCGAGAGCCTCGCGCCAGCAACAAGCCCGCCAGACGCCCACCAGAAGGCCGTGATTGAGACAAGGAGACAAAGACATGTCCGCGCAGCCCCAGTCGTTCCTCGGCGCATCCGCCAATGACACCGACGCCCTCGAAACCAAGGAATGGCTGGACGCCCTGTCCGCCGTCATCGGTGAAGAAGGCGGCGATCGCGCCCACTTCCTGCTCGAGACCCTGATCGACCACGCGCGTCAGGCCGGCATCGACGTGCCCTTCTCGGCCACCACGGCCTACGTCAACACCATCCCGGCCGACCAGGAAGAGCGCTTCCCCGGCAACATCGACATGGAAGAGCGCCTGCGCGCCTTCATGCGCTGGAACGCGATGGCGATGGTCGTGCGCGCCAACCGCCTGCATCCGGAAGACGGCGGCGACCTGGGCGGCCACATCTCCAGCTTCGCCTCGCTGGCGACCATGCTGGGCTGCGGCTTCAACCACTTCTGGCACGGCGATGACACCGGCGAAGGCGGCGTGCACGGCGGCGACCTGCTCTACATCCAGGGCCACAGCGCGCCTGGCATCTACGCCCGCGCCTTCCTGGAAGGCCGCATCACCGAAGACCAGCTGAACAACTTCCGCCAGGAAGTCGAAGGCAAGGGCCTGTCGAGCTACCCGCATCCGAAGCTGATGCCCGAGTTCTGGCAGTTCCCGACGGTGTCCATGGGCCTGGGCCCGCTGATGGCCATCTACCAGGCGCGCTTCCTGAAGTACCTGCACGCCCGCGGCATCGCCGACACGGCCAAGCGCAAGGTCTGGGTCTTCCTGGGCGACGGCGAGATGGACGAGCCGGAAAGCCTGGGCGCGATCGGCCTGGCCGCGCGCGAGAAGCTGGACAACCTGATCTTCGTCGTCAACTGCAACCTGCAGCGCCTGGACGGCCCGGTGCGCGGCAACGGCAAGATCATCCAGGAGCTGGAGGGCGAGTTCCGCGGTTCCGGCTGGAACGTCATCAAGCTGATCTGGGGCTCCTACTGGGATCCGCTGCTGGCCCGCGACAAGCAGGAGCTGCTGCGCAAGGTCATGATGGAGACGCTGGACGGCGACTACCAGGCCTACAAGGCCAACGACGGCGCGTTCGTGCGCAAGCACTTCTTCGGCAAGCACCCCGAGCTGCTGAAGATGGTGGAGAACATGTCCGACGAGGACATCTGGCGCCTGAACCGCGGCGGCCACGACCCGCAGAAGGTGTACGCGGCGTATCACAAGGCGGTGAACACCGTCGGCCAGCCGACCGTCATGCTGATCAAGACCGTCAAGGGTTACGGCATGGGCAAGATCGGTGAAGGCAAGAACACCGCGCACCAGACCAAGAAGCTGCAGGACGAGGACATCAAGGCCTTCCGCGACCGCTTCAACATCCCCATCCCGGACAGCGAGCTGTCCAAGATCCCGTTCTACAAGCCGGCCGACGACACGCCGGAGATGCAGTACCTGCACGAGCGCCGCAAGACGCTGGGCGGCTACCTGCCCAAGCGCCGTCCGCAGGCGGAAGAAGCGCTGAAGGTGCCCGACCTGGCCACCTTCCAGGCCGTGCTGGATCCGACGGCCGAAGGCCGCGAGATCTCGACGACGCAGGCCTACGTCCGCTTCCTGACGACGCTGCTGCGCGACAAGGACCTGGGCCCGCGCACCGTGCCCATCCTGGTCGACGAGGCGCGCACCTTCGGCATGGAAGGCCTGTTCCGCCAGATCGGCATCTACAACCCCGCGGGTCAGAACTACACGCCGGTCGACAAGGACCAGGTCATGTACTACCGCGAGGACAAGGCCGGCCAGATCCTGCAGGAAGGCATCAACGAAGCGGGCGGCATGGCCAGCTGGATCGCCGCGGCGACGTCGTACTCGACGAACAACCGCGTGATGATCCCGTTCTACGTCTACTACTCGATGTTCGGCTTCCAGCGCATCGGCGACCTGGCCTGGGCGGCGGGCGACATGCAGGCGCGCGGCTTCCTGCTGGGCGGCACCTCGGGACGCACCACGCTGAACGGCGAAGGCCTGCAGCACGAGGACGGCCACAGCCACATCCTGGCCGGCACCATCCCCAACTGCATCAGCTACGACCCGACCTTCGCGCATGAAGTCGCCGTCATCCTGCACTCCGGCCTGAAGCGCATGGTCGAGAACCAGGAGAACGTCTACTTCTACCTGACGCTGCTCAACGAGAACTACCCGATGCCGGGCCTGAAGGCCGGCACCGAGGAACAGATCCTCAAGGGCATGTACCTGCTGGAAGAGGCCGTGCAGCCGCAAGGCGCGCAGCCGCTGACGGTGAACCTGCTGGGCTCGGGCACCATCCTGCGCGAGAGCCAGGCCGCGAAGAAGCTGCTGGAATCGGACTGGGGCGTCGGCGCCAACGTCTGGTCCTGCCCCAGCTTCAACGAGCTGGCCCGCGACGGCCAGAACGCCGAGCGCTGGAACCTGCTGCACCCGACCGAACTGGCCTGCGTGCCCTACGTGACGCAGCAGCTGAGCAAGGTGCAGGGTCCGGTGATCGCGTCGACCGACTACATGAAGAACTATGCGGAACAGATCCGCGCCTTCATCCCGGCCGGCCGTTCGTACAAGGTGCTGGGCACCGACGGCTTCGGCCGCAGCGACTTCCGCTCCAAGCTGCGTGAGCACTTCGAGATCAACCGCCACTACATCGTCGTGGCCGCGCTGAAGAGCCTGGCCGACGAAGGCAAGATCCCGCAGGCGAAGGTGGCCGAAGCGCTGAAGAAGTACGGCATCAACGTCGACAAGATCAACCCGCTGTACGCCTAAGCGTCGGACTCGGAGACAACACAAATGGCATTGGTGGAAGTCAAGGTTCCCGACATCGGGGACTTCAAGGACGTCGCGATCATCGAGCTGCTGGTCAAGCCCGGCGACACGGTGAAAGTGGAGCAGAGCCTCGTGACCGTCGAGTCCGACAAGGCCTCGATGGAGATCCCGTCCTCCGTGGCGGGCGTCGTCAAGGAAGTGAAGGTCAAGATCGGCGACACGATCAACCAGGGTGACCTGATCGTCGTGCTCGAGAGCGATGCCGCAGGCGCCCCGGCGCCGGCCGCCGCAGCGCCCGCACCGGCGGCCGCTGCTCCGGCGCCCGCGCCGCAAGCAGCACCCGCGCCGGCTCCTGCCGCTGCGCCTGCCGCAGCGTCGGCCGGTCCGGTCGACATCGTCGTGCCCGACATCGGCGACTTCGACGAAGTCGCGGTGATCGAGGTGCTGGTCAAGGTCGGCGACACGGTCAAGCAGGAGCAGAGCCTGATCACCGTCGAGAGCGACAAGGCCTCGATGGAGATCCCGTCGTCGCACGGCGGCGTGATCAAGGAATTGCTGGTCAAGCTCGGCGACAAGGTCGCCAAGGGCTCGAAGATCGCCGTGATCGAAGCGGCGGGTGGCGCTGCCGCTCCCGCGCCGGCTGCTGCCGCGCCTGCTCCGGCACAAGCCGCCGCTGCGCCGGCTCCGGCCGCCGCGAGCGCGCCCGCGGATCGCCAGATCCCGACCGCCGCGCTGCCGCCGCACGAGCCGACCAAGCCGTCGGGCAAGCTGCCGCATGCGTCGCCGAGCATCCGCAAGATCGCCCGCGAACTGGGCGTGCCGCTCGACGAGGTCAAGGGCTCCGGCGCCAAGGGCCGCATCACCGAATCCGACGTGCAGGGCTTCGTCAAGGCCGTCATGGCCGGCACGGCGCAGACCGTCGCGCAGAAGGCGGCGGCCCCGGCCGGCGGCGCTGCCGGCGGCGGCGCGTTCCCGGGCCTGCTGCCCTGGCCCAAGGTCGACTTCGAGAAGTTCGGCCCGGTCGAGCGCAAGGACCTGTCGCGCATCAAGAAGATCAGCGGCGCCAACCTGCATCGCAACTGGGTCACGATCCCGCACGTCACCAACCACGACGACGCGGACATCACCGAGCTGGAAGCCTTCCGCGTCCAGCTGAACAAGGAGAACGAGAAGTCCGGCATCAAGGTCACGATGCTGGCCTTCATGATCAAGGCGACCGTCGCGGCGCTGAAGAAGTTCCCCGAGTTCAACGCCTCGCTCGACGGCGACACGCTGGTGCTGAAGAACTACTTCCACATCGGCTTCGCCGCGGACACGCCGAACGGCCTGGTCGTGCCGGTGATCCGCGATTGCGACAAGAAGGGCATCTTCCAGATCAGCCAGGAAATGTCGGAGCTGGCCAAGAAGGCCCGCGACGGCAAGCTCGGCCCGGCGGACATGACCGGCGGCTGCTTCTCGATCTCGTCGCTGGGCGGCATCGGCGGCACCTACTTCACGCCGATCATCAACGCGCCGGAAGTCGCGATCATGGGCGTGTGCAAGTCCTCGACGCAGCCCGTGTGGGACGGCAAGCAGTTCCAGCCGCGCCTGATCCTGCCGCTGTCGCTGAGCTGGGACCACCGCGTCATCGACGGCGCGTCGGCTGCCCGCTTCAACGTCTACTTCGCGTCCCTGCTGGCGGACTTCCGCCGCATCGTCCTCTGATCGGAAGCACCGGACATGGCACAAGTTGAAGTCAAGGTTCCCGACATCGGGGACTTCAAGGACGTCGCGATCATCGAAGTCCTGGTCAAGGTCGGCGACACGGTGAAGGTCGAGCAGAGCCTGGTGACCGTCGAGTCCGACAAGGCCTCGATGGAGATCCCGTCCTCCGCCGCCGGCGTCGTCAAGGAACTCAAGGTCAAGCTGGGCGACAAGCTCAACCAGGGCGACCTGCTGGTCGTGCTGGAAAGCGACGCGGCCGCCGCGCCGGCGCCTGCCGCCGCAGCACCGGCGCCGGCCGCCTCGGCGCCTGCGCCCGCTCCGGCTGCGTCGGCACCCGCGCCCGCCGCGGCTCCCGCTGCACCGGCTCCGCAGGCCGCGACCTACACCGGCCCGGCCGAAGGCGAGTACGACGTGATCGTCCTCGGCAGCGGTCCCGGCGGTTACTCGGCCGCGTTCCGCGCGGCCGACCTCGGCCTCAAGGTCGCGATCGTCGAGCGTTACGCGACGCTGGGCGGCGTCTGCCTGAACGTCGGCTGCATCCCGTCCAAGGCGCTGCTGCACGTCGCGGCGGTGATGGACGAGGTCAAGCACTTCGCCGACCTGGGCGTCGAATTCGCCGCCCCCAAGGTCGAGCTGCCCAAGCTGGCCGCGCACAAGTCCAAGGTCGTCGGCAAGCTCACGGGCGGCCTGACGATGATGGCCAAGATGCGCAAGGTCACCGTCGTGCGCGGCTACGGCACGCTGCTGGACGCCAACCACCTGTCGGTCGAAGAGACCAGCGGCGAGGCCCAGGAACGCACCGGCAAGACCCAGACGCTGAAGTTCCGCAAGATCATCATCGCCGCGGGCTCGCAGGCGGTGCGCCTGCCCTTCATGCCGAACGACCCGCGCGTGATCGACTCGACCGGCGCGCTCGAACTGACCAGCCAGCCCAAGCGCATGCTGATCGTCGGCGGCGGCATCATCGGCCTGGAGATGGGCACGGTCTACTCGACGCTGGGCGCGCGCCTGGACGTCGTGGAAATGCTGCCCACGCTGATGACCGGCGCGGACCGCGACCTGGTCAAGGTCTGGCAGAAGATGAACGCGCCGCGCTTCGACAACATCATGTTGAACACGAAGACGGTGGCCGCGGAAGCGACGCCCGAAGGCATCAAGGTGACCTTCGAAGGCGAGGGCGCTCCGAAAGAGCCGCAGGTCTACGACCTGGTGCTGCAGGCGGTGGGCCGTTCGCCCAACGGCAAGAAGATCGGCGCGGACAAGGCGGGCGTGGTCGTGAGCGATCGCGGCTTCATCCCGGTCGACGTGCAGATGCGCACCAACGTGCCCAACATCTTCGCCATCGGCGACATCGTCGGCCAGCCGATGCTGGCGCACAAGGCGGTGCATGAGGGCCACGTGGCGGCGGAAGTCATCGCCGGCGAGCTGCTGGGCGACGAGTCCCTGGCCAGGTCGCGCTTCGATGCGCGCGTGATCCCGAGCGTCGCCTACACCGATCCCGAAGTGGCCTGGGTCGGCGTGACCGAGGACGAAGCCAAGGCGCGCGGTCTCAAGATCAAGAAGGGCCTGTTCCCGTGGACGGCGTCGGGGCGCGCGATCGCCAACGGCCGCGACGAGGGCTTCACCAAGCTGATCTTCGACGAGGAGACCCACCGCATCATCGGCGGCGGCATCGTCGGCACGCACGCGGGCGACATGATCGGCGAGATCGCCCTGGCGATCGAGATGGGCGCGGACGCGGTCGACATCGGCAAGACGATCCACCCGCATCCGACGCTCGGCGAATCGATCGGCATGGCCGCGGAAGTCGCGCACGGCTCGTGCACCGACCTGCCGCCGCCGCGCAAGTAAGCGCGGGCCACGCCGTCCAAGCCGCCCAAGCAGTTCAGGCCACGCACGGAGCACACGACCGGATGCTGGTTCTCGACGCCGCCGCCACCTCGCGCGCGCTGCCGTGGTCTCCCCTGATGGAGGAGATCGCGCTGGTCTGCCGCGAGCACCGCGACGGCCGGCTCACCTGCCCGCCGCGGCAGGTGCTGCCGTTGCGTCAGGATGGCGTGCTGCTGGTGATGCCCTGCCTCAGCGACACGCTGTCGATCACCAAGCTCGTCAGCGTGCATCCGCTCAACGCGGCGCTCGGCCTGCCGACGATCGCGGGCGAGGTCGTCGTGCTGGACAGCCGCACCGGACAGCGACTGGCGGTGCTGGACGGCCCTGCGCTGACCGCGCGCCGCACGGCCGCCGTCAGCATGCTGGCGCTGCAGCACCTGGTCCGCAAGGCACCGCGCCGCGCGCTGGTGGTCGGCGGCGGCGTGCAGGCGCGCGCGCATGTCGAGGCGCTCCAGGCGCTGCACCCGCAGGCGACCATCCATGTGCAAGGTCACCAGACGGTGCCAGGTTTTGTCGAGGAGCTCGGCGTCGAGCCGCTGCCGGCGGAATCCCAGACGCGCCACGACTGGGACGTCATCGTCTGCGCGACGACCAGCCGCGTGCCGGTGCTGCGCCCGGGAGTCGGCGAGGGCGCGGTGGTGATCGGTGTCGGCGCGTTCCGCGACGACATGGTGGAGCTGCCGCAGGAACTGGTCCGTGGCGCGCAGATCTGGGTCGACGATCCGGTCGGCGCGCAGGCCGAGGCCGGCGACCTGATGGCGGCCGGGCGCTTCGAACCGCAGGACGCGATCGACGATCTCGTGCTGGGTCAGCGTCCCGTCGACGACCGCCGCACGCGGCTCTTCAAGAGCGTCGGTTGCGCGCGTTGGGACCTGGCTGCTGCCCGTGTGGCCGTCCGCGCCGCCTGACCTTCGCACGCCACCTCGACGCCCACCACGAGCTGGAGGCTGGCGGGGCCAGGGGGCCGGCCCGATTTGTGGAGCCTGCGAGACGTATGAGGGCCGGCCCCCTGGCCCCGCCAGCCGAGCTCAGGCCTCGTCCAGCAACGGCCGAAGCGCGTCGTCCCACTGCTCGAGCTCGTCTTCTGACAAGTGCAGCCAGGCCAATGCCGCCTCGCGGTTGGCGGCCCAGTCCGCGTCCTCGTCCAGCCCTTCGTGCTGACGCATCAGATGTTCGGCGATCAGCCCCGCGGCGATCAGCGAGCGGATCTCCGGTTCGATGCTCTCGTCCTTCAGCGCCTCGAAGTCGTGATGCAGCCGGATGGCCGTCATCAACTCCGGCGCCAGATGCCAGACCTTGATCACCAGCGCGCCGACGACGGCGTGGTCGGTGCGGTGGTTGGCGTTTTCGGTCGCGATGAAGGGGCGGTCGATGCGGGCGCCGGCTTCGACCATCGTCGCGCCGTAGCCGCGCACGCTCTGCAGCAGCACCGGCATGCCGACGTGGCAGAACAACCCGTAGCTCTGCGCCAGGTCGACGCGCATGCCCGGCAACTGGCCGGCGATGAAGCCCATCGCGACCGCGCGCTTGGTCGAGCGCTGCCAGAAGCGCAGCAGGTGCGGGCTGTTGACCGGGATCGCGTGACGGACCAGGAAGGCCTGCATCAGCGCGACACTCTCATCCAGGCCCAGGCGGTACATCGCCTGGCCGACGGTGGTGCAGGGCACGTGGCCTGCCACGAGGTGCAAGGGGCTGTTGGCCACGCGCAGCAGCGTCGCGGACATCGCGACGTCGGCCGCCGCGACGCGGCCGACTTCGTTGAGGTCGGGCTGAGGCAGCGCCATCGCTGCGCGCAGGCGCTGCAGCAGCTCGGGGCAGGGCGGAATCTGGATCTGGCGCAGCGGGCCGTTGGCGCGGGCCTGATCGAGTTCCTGGCGGATGGCTTGGGTCTTCATCTGAGCGCCGGATTATCCCGGCGCTCCCCGACCCGGGGCATGAAAGGGGTGCGGCAAATTGCCGCTTGTCCGGAGGGGCGTCCACGAGGGCCCATCGCATGTCGCACTTCGCCCGCCGGAGCGCGCCGGGGCAGATACATTGCAGCGCATGTCACGTTTCGTCACTCGTACAGCGTACCGCGCAGGCCGGACAATCCGGCCGGCGCCGCGGGCGTTGGCGCTGCTGGTGTGCGTGGCAGGGCTGTGGTCCGCATTCGCCTGGGCGTGGGACAAGGACAAGCTGACCGAGTCCGCGGCCAGGCTCTCGCCGAAGACGCAGGCTTCGGTCAGGGCCATGATCCAGATGGCGGATCGCGCGGCGACGATGCCCGAAGAGCGCGACCGGCTGACGGCGGTCAACAGCTTCTTCAACCAGCGGGTGGCGTTCAAGGACGACATCGAGGTGTGGGGCCAGGTCGACTACTGGGCCACGCCGCTGGAGTTGCTGGACAAGGGCGCGGGTGACTGCGAGGACTACGCGATCGCCAAGTACATGAGCCTGTTGAGCGCGGGCGTGCCGCAAGCCAAGCTGCGGATGGTGTACGTGCGGGCGCAGTTCCAGGGCCGGCCTCAGGCGCACATGGTCCTGGCCTACTATGCGCAGCCGGAAGCGGAGCCCTTGATTCTGGACAATATCAATCCGGAGATCCGGCCCGCGTCGCTGAGACCGGACCTGACGCCGGTGTTCAGCTTCAACGGCGAAGGGTTGTGGAGCGGCGTCGGCGCGACGACGGCGGGCAATCCGCTGGTCCGGCTGTCGCTGTGGCGCGACCTGCTGGCGAAGGCGAAGGCGGAGGGCTTCTGATGGGCGACGGAGAATTCAAGACATGTCCCTGATAAGACAAATCTGGTGGCTGGTCCTGGGCGCGGTGCTGGCTTCGGCGCTGGGCGGCGTCGCGGTGAGCACCTGGTCGCTGCGCGAGCTGCTGCAGACGCAGGCGCAGTTGAAGAACGCCGACAACGCGAATTCGCTGGCGCTGGCGCTGTCGCAGCAGAAGGGCGACGCGGAGCTGATGTCGCTGCTGATCTCGGCGCAATTCGATGCGGGGGCGTATGAGAGCGTGCGCTGGCGCGACGGCAGCGGCGCGCAGGTCTTCGAGCGCCATCTGGAAACGCCGCAGGTCTCACATGCGCCGCGCTGGTTCGTCGCGCTGCTGCCGCTGGACGTGGCGCCCGGCGTGGCGAAGGTGTCGGACGGCTGGAAGGCCGCCGGCGAGATCGAGCTGCGCGGCCAGACCGGCTACGTGCACGAGGCGCTGTGGCGCGCCACGGTGAGCACGGCGCTCTGGCTGCTCGCGGTGGGGCTGGCGACGGGCGTGGCGGCGGCGGCGGTGCTGGCCCGGCTGCGCCGGCCGCTGGACACCGCCGTGCGGCAGGCCGAGGGCGTGTCGCAAGGGCGCTTCGAGACCGTGCTGGAGCCGCGTGTCCCCGAGATGCGCAAGCTGACGAGCGCGATGAACACGATGGTGCTGCGCACGCGGCAGATGTTCGAGGCCCAGGCCGAGCAGCTGCGCACGCTGCATCACCAGTTGCTGTGCGACGAACTGACCGGCCTGTCGCACCGGCGGCAATTCGTGGCGGAACTGAACTCCGCGCTGGAGCGCGACGACGGTCCGCTGCGCGCGGGGCTGGTGCTGGTGCGGCTGCGGGATCTGCCGGGCCTGAACCAGCGCCTTGGCCACGGCGCGACGGACCAGGCGCTGATGGCGATCGCGCAGGCGCTGCGGGTGTATCCGGAGCAGGTGCGCGGTTGCCTCGCGGGACGGCTCAACGGTTCGGACTTCGCCTTGTGGCTGCCAGCGCCGAATGTGGTCGGCGATACCGCGCAGGCGCTGGCCGATGCGCTGCGCGCGGGCTTGCAGAACCTGGGATCGGGTGTCGGCGTCGCGCTGGGCGCGGTCGAGCTGATGCGCGACCAGCCGATGAGCGCCTGGTTCGCCGCAGCCGACGCGGCACTCGCCAAGGCCGAGCAGGGCGAGGGTGTCGTGCTGGAGTTGCGCGAGGCGCCGCCGTCGGACGAGGTGGCGCAGGGCGAGCGCGCGTGGCGCGCGTTGATCTCGGACGCGCTGGCGCATCAACGCAGCCGGCTGCTGGAGTTCCCGCTGATCGGCCGCGAGCGTCAGGTCTTGCATCTGGAGTGCCCGCTGCAGTTGAAGCTCAACCCGGTCGGCGAGTTCGAGCCCGCCGCGCGCTGGCTGCCGCTGGCGCTGCGCCATCGGCTGAGCGCCGAGGCGGACCTGCAGGCGCTCGCACTGGCGCTGCAGGCCACGCAGCGCGATGGCCGGATGCGCTGCGTCAACGTGGCGCCGGCGTCGCTGAACGACGGCAGCTTCATCGCCCGCGCCCGTGAGCTGGTGCAGGTGGCACCGGCGGCGGTTCGTCGTCAGATTGGACTGGAACTGGCCGAGCCGGCGGCGGCGCAGCACTTCGAGGCGCTGCAGGAACTGGGTCGCCAATTGCGGCCGCTGGGTGTCCAACTGGGTCTCGAACACGCGGGGGCTGGACTGGCTCAAATCGATCGACTTTTCCAGGCCGGACTGGACTACGTGAAGCTCGACAGCTCGGTGGTCAGCGGCGTGTCGGCGGACGTGGGCCGGGCGGCGTTCGTGCGCAGCCTGGTGGTCATGCTGCGCAGTCTCTCTCTGAAGGTCTATGCGGAAGGCGTCACCGATGCGCTCGATGCACAGGCGCTGTGGGATTGCGAACTCGACGGCATCACCGGCCCCTGGGCCTCGGCGCAGGAAATCAAGCCCTGACTCATTGAAGTCGGTGAATCGCTTGACCTCCGTCAAGCACTCTTGCAAAGCGTTTTGAAGCTCTGAGAATCCGCGCCTGATTAGTCGATGTCCGCCGTATGCAACGGATACCCGTTGCCGCTGCGGCGGTCTTCGAAGAAGCGCTGGAGCGCTTCGCGGATCGTGTGGAAGGCGATCTCGTCCCATGGCACTTCGTGCTCGTGGAACAGCTTGGCTTCGAGGGTTTCCGGGCCCGGATCGAACTCCGGACTCAGCAGCTTCGCGCGGTAGAAGGTGTGGACCTGCCCGACGCGGACCACGTTCATCACGCAGTACAGGTTCTGCAGCTCGATCTGCGCGCCGGCCTCTTCGACCGTCTCGCGCGCCGCGCCTTCCGCCAGCGTCTCGCCGAGTTCCATGAAGCCCGCCGGCAGCGTCCACTTGCCCAGCCGCGGCTCGATCGCGCGCTTGCACAGCAGGACCTGATCGCCCCACACCGGCAAGGTGCCGACGACGTTCAACGGGTTCTCGTAATGGATCGCGCCGCACACGGTGCAGGTCGCGCGTTCCCGGTTGTCATCGGCCGGGACGCGGTATTCGATCTGGCCGCCGCAGGTGGGGCAATGCTGGTAGCGCCGCGCTTGGAACATGGGCCGCAGTGTACCGGCCCCCGCCGTGGCCTCCGTGGCATCATCGCCGGCCATGGAGCTCTACAACTACTTCCGTTCGTCGGCCTCGTACCGCGTCCGCATCGCGATGGCGCTCAAGGGCCTGGACTTCGATTACAAGTCCGTCCACCTCGCGAAGAACGAGCAGTTCAACGAGTCCTACGCCGCCGTGTCCGCGTCACGCCTCGTGCCGCTGCTGAAGGACGGCGACGCGCTCGTCACGCAGTCGATGGCGATCATCGAGTACCTCGATGAAACGCACCCCGAACCGCCGCTGCTGCCCGGCGACGCGCTGAGCCGCGCCTACATCCGCGCGCTGTCCCAGGACATCGCCTGCGAGATCCATCCGCTGAACAACCTGCGCGTGCTGCGCTACCTGGTGAAAGACCTCGGCGTCGGTGACGACAACAAGACCCGCTGGATCCATCACTGGGTCGAGAGCGGGCTCGCGGTCGTCGAACATCGCCTGAAGGCTGAAGGAAGAGCAGGCCGCTTCTGCTTCGGCGACACGCCGACGATGGCCGACTGTGTGCTCGTGCCGCAGATCTTCAATGCCCAACGCTTCAACAGCCGGCTCGACCACGTGCCGACGGTGATGAAGATCTTCGAGCAGTGCATGGCGCTGGATGCCTTCAGCAAGACGCAGCCGAGCGCCTGTCCCGATGCTGAATGAGGACTGGCTGCGGCCGACGTGGACCGCGTCGCACGTCGACGCCTTCATGACCACGCGCGCCGGCGGCGTCAGCGGCGGCCCGGAAGCGCCGGACGATCAACGCGGGTTGGCGAGTCTCAACCTCGGACGTTCGGTCGGTGACGACCCGGCGAATGTGATCGAGAACCGCCGGCGTGTCGCGGTCGCGATCGGCGGTCTGCCGGTATTCCTGAAGCAGGTGCATGGGACGACCGTGTTGCGTCTGCGCCCCGAACATGCGCTGCCTGGCGCCGATCCCGAGCCGGCCGACGCGGCCATCAGCACGGATCCCGCGCTCGCCTGCGCGGTGATGGTGGCGGACTGCCTGCCTGTCCTGTTCGCCGGACCGGGCGTGGTCGGTGCCGCGCATGCCGGCTGGCGAGGTCTCGCGGGCGGCGTGCTCGAGAACACCGTCGCGGCGATGTGCGAGGCCGTGCGCTGCGAGCCTCGCGAGATCAGCGCCTGGATGGGCGTCTGCATCGGACCGGCGCAGTTCGAGGTCGGCGCCGATGTGCTCGCGGCCTTCGGGGCCGAGCCGCGCCATCAGGATCAACCGATGTTCCGCTTCCAGCGGAACGACCAGGGCGAAGCGCGCTGGCGCGCCGATCTCTACGGCCTGGCGCGACGAAGACTCGACGTGCTCGGCATCGGTGGCGTCAGCGGCGGTGGGTGGTGCACGCTCAGCGAGCCGTCACGATTCTTTTCGTTCCGCCACGAGCGCGTCGACGGCCTGCGGAGCGGGCGCATGGCCGCGGTCATCCGGCTGCGCTGACACGGGGGTCGGCTCTTGCGTCGACGCCTCCGCCTTTCTGCGTGCGGCGCGCCGCCCGGGCGTACCCATCACGTACATCACGATCGATAGCGGTACCACGCCGTAGAACACGAAGGTGATCAGCGCGCCCAGCACCGAGCCCTGCGAACTGAAGGCCTCGACGACCGCCATCATCAGCACCACATACATCCACGCGATGGCCACCAGATACATCAACGATTTCCTCGGCTCCTCGCGACAGCAGCGTCACGCGGGGGTAAGCTGATCGGGCTACAAAGCGCCTGAGCATATGCGAAGCCTCCCTGTCGATCCGCACCTTCCGCGTGATCGGCTGTGGCAAGCTTCTTGCTCAGGTTGGCATGAGGAGACACATGAGCGCGAACAACGCCGCCACCGGGTTCCCCGGCACATCGGTCCACGGTTTCGAACACTGGGCTCAGCAGGCCCAACAGGCGGCCAGCGGCCTGTCGCATGGGTTCGGCGATGCCTTCAAGCAATTGCAGGCGATGCAGATCCCGCCCGACGCGTGGTCGCAACTGCAGTCCGACTACATCAGCCAGGCCAGTGCGCTGTGGAACGCCGCGCTCGGTGATTCCCAGGCCGCGGACGCCACCGCGGCGGCAACTGCGATCGCGCCGCTGAAGGACCGCCGCTTCGCCGATGCATCGTGGAACGAGAATCGACTCGCCCACTTCACCGCGCAGCTCTACCTGCTCAACGCGAAGACGCTGCAGCGGATGGCCGACCAGGTGCAGGCCGACGACAAGACCCGCGCGCGCGTCCGCTTCGCGGTGCAGCAGTTCGTCGACGCGGCCTCGCCGAGCAACTACCTCGCGCTCAATCCCGAAGCGCAGCAGCGCGCGCTGAACACGCAGGGCGAGAGCCTCACCCGCGGCCTGCAGCTGCTGATGGCCGACGTGCGGCGCGGCCATGTGTCACAGACCGACGAGTCCGCCTTCGAGGTCGGCCGCAACGTCGCGACGACCGAAGGCCACGTCGTCTTCGAGAACGAGTTCTTCCAGTTGCTCGAGTACAAGCCGCTCACCGCGAAGGTGCATGCGCGGCCGCTGCTGATGGTGCCGCCCTGCATCAACAAGTACTACATCCTCGACCTGCAGCCGGAGAACTCGCTGATCCGCTACGCGGTCGCGCAGGGCCATCGCACCTTCGTGGTGAGCTGGCGCAATCCCGATGCGGACTGCGTGCACTGGACCTGGGACGACTACATCGGCAAGGCCGCGATCAAGGCCATCGAGGTCACGCGCGAGATCGCCGGCACCGACACGATCAACACGCTGGGCTTCTGCGTCGGCGGCACGATCCTGGCGACGGCGCTGGCCGTGCTGGCCGCGCGCGGCGAGCAGCCTGCCGAGAGCGTCACGCTGCTCACCACGCTGATCGACTTCAGCAGCAACGGCGTGCTGGACCTGTTCATCGACGAGCAGGCCGTGCAGCTGCGTGAGATGACGCTCGGCGACCAGGCCGTGAGCGGCCCGGGCCTGCTCAAGGGCCAGGAGCTCGCGACGACCTTCAGCTTCCTGCGTCCGAACGACCTCGTCTGGAACTACGTCGTCGGCAACTACCTGAAGGGCGATGCGCCGCCGGCCTTCGACCTGCTGTACTGGAACGGCGACGCGACCAACCTGCCGGGTCCGATGTACTGCTGGTACCTGCGCCACACCTACCTGCAGAACGACCTGCGCGTCCCCGGCCAACTGACCGTCTGCGGCGAGAAGATCGACCTCGGCGCGATCCAGGCGCCCGTCTACATCTACGGCTCGCGCGAGGACCACATCGTGCCCTGGGACGCCGCCTACCGCAGCACGCAGGTGTTCAAGGGCAAGAAGCGTTTCGTGCTCGGCGCGTCCGGGCACATCGCCGGCGTCATCAATCCGCCGGAGAAGAAGAAGCGCAGCCACTGGCTGGGGAAGGGCGCGGCGCTGCCGGCCGATCACCAGCAATGGCTGCAATCCGCCACCGAGCATCCCGGCAGCTGGTGGACCGACTGGTCGGAGTGGCTGGCCGGCCACGCGGGGCCGCAGAAGGCGGCACCCCGCAAGCCGGGCGGCCGCGGCCACGAGGCCATCGAGCCGGCGCCGGGCCGCTATGTGAAGCAGCGCGCGTGAAACCCACTCCCGCGCAGTGAGAACCCAACCGGTTCAGAGTTGATCCCGCAGAGTTGATCCCGCATTCACCCGCTGACGTCCGTCGTTCAGCAGTATCCAAAGAGGAGCGAGTCATGAGTTCACCGCAAGACATCGTCATCGTCGCCGCGGCGCGCACGCCGATCGGCAAGTTCGGAGGGACGCTGTCGAAGACCCCCGCCAGCGAGCTGGGCGCGATCGTCATCCAGGAGCTGCTACGCCGCAGCGGGCTGCAGCCGGACCAGATCAACGAGGTCATCCTCGGCCAGGTGCTGACCGCCGGCGTCGGCCAGAATCCGGCGCGCCAGGCCGTCATCAAGGCGGGCCTGCCCGTGACGGTGCCGGCGATGACGATCAACAAGGTCTGCGGCTCCGGCCTGAAGGCCGTGATGCTGGCCGCGCAGGCGATCCGCGACGGCGATTCGGACATCATCATCGCCGGCGGCCAGGAGAGCATGAGCCTGGCGCCGCACGTGCTGCCGGGCTCGCGCGAAGGCCAGCGCATGGGCGACTGGAAACTGGTCGACACGATGATCACCGACGGCCTGTGGGACGTGTACAACCAGTACCACATGGGCATCACCGCCGAGAACGTGGCCAAGGAATATCACGTCAGCCGGGCGCAGCAGGACGAGCTGGCGCTGGCCAGCCAGCAGAAGGCCGCCGCGGCGCAGGACGCCGGCCGCTTCACCGCCGAGATCGTGCCGGTGACGATCCCCCAGAAGAAGGGCGATCCGATCGTGTTCTCGGCCGACGAGTTCATCAACCGCAAGTCCAACGCCGAAGCGCTGGCCGGTCTGAAGCCCGCTTTCGACAAGGCCGGCTCGGTGACCGCCGGCAACGCGTCGGGCCTGAACGACGGCGCCGCGGGGCTGGTCCTGATGACCGACGCCAAGGCCAAGGCGCTGGGCCTGACGCCGCTGGCGCGCCTCGCGTCGTACGCGAGCGCCGGCGTCGATCCCAAGACCATGGGCATGGGCCCGGTGCCGGCGTCGCGCAAGGCGCTGCAGCGCGCCGGCTGGCAGCCCAAGGACCTGGACCTGCTGGAGATCAACGAGGCCTTTGCCGCGCAGGCCTGCGCGGTGCATCAGGAGATGGGCTGGGACGTCAGCAAGGTCAACGTCAACGGCGGCGCGATCGCGCTGGGTCATCCGATCGGCGCGTCCGGCGCCCGCATCCTGGTCACGCTGCTGCACGAGATGATCAAGCGCGATGCGAAGAAGGGCATCGCCAGCCTGTGCATCGGCGGCGGCATGGGCGTCGCCCTGTGCGTCGAGCGCTGAAACCGGCGGCACCGCCGTCGACTGTTCTTTCCTGAGTCTTTCTCGCGTCTTTCCCGTTTCGACATTCCAGACGCCCTGGCCGCGGACGCGGCGCTCCGGGGCGCCATACAGGAGGCAAGCATGAGTCAGAAAGTTGCATACGTCACCGGCGGCATGGGCGGCATCGGCACCGCCATCTGCCAGCGCCTCCACAAGGACGGCTTCAAGGTCATCGCCGGCTGCGGTCCCACCCGCGACCGCGAGAAGTGGCTGGGCGAGCAGGCCGAGCAGGGCTACACCTTCTTCTGCTCGGCGGGCAACGTGGCCGACTGGGACTCCACCGTCGCCGCGTTCGACATCGCGATCGCCGAGCACGGCACCATCGACGTGCTGGTCAACAACGCGGGCGTCACCAAGGACCGCATGTTCCTGAAGATGACCCGCGACGAGTGGGACACCGTCATCGACACCAACCTCAACAGCATGTTCAACGTCACCAAGCAGGTGGTGCCGGGCATGGTCGACAAGGGCTGGGGCCGCATCATCAACATCTCGTCGGTCAATGGCGAGAAGGGGCAGATCGGGCAGACCAACTACTCGGCGGCCAAGGCCGGCATGCACGGCTTCACGATGGCGCTGGCGCAGGAGCTGGCGTCCAAGGGCGTCACGGTGAACACCGTCAGTCCGGGCTACATCGGCACCGACATGGTCAAGGCGGTGCGCCCGGACGTGCTGGAGAAGATCGTCGCGGGCATCCCGGTGAAGCGCCTCGGCGAACCCGAGGAGATCGCCTCGATCGTCGGCTGGCTCGCGGGCGAGACGTCCGGCTTCACCACCGGCGCGGACTTCAGCTGCAACGGTGGATTGCACATGGGCTAAGCGCGAGTCGCTGGTCCCAAAGAAAAGGGCTGCCGCGGCAGCCCTTTGTCGTTGCCGGGCGCAGGAAGCGCCCGAGAGGTCCTTTCCGTCTCAGTCCTTCTTCATCAACACCAGCAGCTGCGACAGGTTCTGCGCCGCCGCCTGGAGCTTGGGCAGCGCCTGTTCCAGCAGCAGTTGCGGCGGCGTGCGCGATGCATGCGTGCTGACGTTCATCGCCGCGACGACCCGGCCATCGCGGCCGGTGATCGGCACGGCGACGCTCAGCACGCCGTCCTCGAGCTCCTGGTCCACCAGGCACCAGTGCTGGCGCCGGGCCTGCTCGATCGCGGCGCGCAGCTCCTCGTGCGACCGCACGGTGTTGCTCGCGCGTCGCGCCAACTGCACCTGCGCCACGCGGGTCTCGCGCTCCTCGACCGACAGCGAGGCCAGCAGCACGCGGCCGGTGGCCGTGGCCCATGCCGGTAGACGGCTGCCGACGCCCATCGGGTCGGACAGGATCTTGCGCAGCGGCGCGCGCAGCACGAAGACCGCATCCTCACCGTCGAGCACCGCGATGGAGACGGACTCCCGCAGGTCATTGGCCAACTGGATGGCCACCGGCTCGGCGAAACGCCACAGCGGCTGCGAGGACAGGTAGGCGAAGCCGAGGTCGAGGATCTTGGGCGTCAGCTCGAACAGCCGCCCCTCGGACCTCACGTAGCCCAGTGTCTGCAGCGTCAGCAGGATGCGCCGCGCGCCGGCCCGCGTCAGCCCGCAGCGCTTGGCGACTTCCGTCAACGTCTGGCGCGCATGGTGGGTATCGAAGGTCCGGATCACCGACAGGCCGCGCGCGAAGGATTGCACGTAGCTGTCGCCAGGCTTCAGGGGGGTGTTGGGTGCGCTTTCGTCAGGAGACATGGGCGTCATGACCGCAGTAGAGGAAGGCCGCGAAACGTTAATATCGCGCCCGTTTCCAGGTGAAAAGACAGAAGGTGAAGACCATGGCCATGGATGTAGTCGACTACGAAATCAAGGGTGCCGAGATGCAGTTCGTCGAGGTCGAACTTGACCCCGGCGAAGCTGCGATCGGTGAAGCCGGCAGCATGATGTTCATGGATGCCGGTATCGGCATGGACACGGTGTTCGGCGACGGGTCCGCCAACCAGGGCGGTTTCTTCGGGAAGTTGCTGGGCGCCGGCAAGCGGCTGGTGACCGGTGAATCGCTGTTCACCACGGTCTACACGAACCAGAGTCATGGGAAGTTGCGGGTCGCTTTCGCGGCGCCGTATCCCGGCAAGATCCTGCCGATGGATCTCGGCAAGCTCGGAGGCACGCTCATCTGCCAGAAGGACGCGTTCCTGTGCGCGGCCCGCGGCGTGTCGCTGGGGATCGCACTCCAGCAGCGCCTGTCGACAGGCTTCTTCGGTGGCGAAGGGTTCATCATGCAGAAGCTCGATGGTGATGGGCTGGCCTTCGTGCATGCAGGGGGTACCGTGGTTCGACGTACGCTCCAGCCGGGTCAGACGCTGCTGGTGGATACCGGCTGCGTCGTCGCCTACACGCCCAGCGTGAGTTTTGAGATTCAGTACGTAGGCAAGATCAAGACCGCCCTGTTCGGCGGCGAAGGTCTGTTCCTGGCGAAGCTGACCGGCCCCGGCGAGATCTGGCTGCAGAGCCTGCCGTTCTCGCGGCTGGCCTCGCGCGTCTTCGCCGCGGCCCCGCAGCGCGGGGGCTCGCGGGAAGAGGGTGGTCTGCTGACCGGCATCGCCGGGGGCGGATTGCTGGGCGGCCTGCTCGGCGGCGACGACGAATAAGCCGTCCCGAAGGCGCCCCAAGAAGTTCGCCATGCGCAGACTTGCCGCAACCCTGGCGGCAAGTCTGGCGCAACTGAATGCAACTGCGGCGCCGCGATCGCTCGAGGCTTGCGCGCGGAGCGCGTGAAGCCGCCGCCTCGAAACGCTCAAGAACGGCTCATGCACCGGACCTGTCTGGCGCCCAGGCCGGCATCAGCAGGGCTCCGCGGTCCTGTTCCGCCCGGGACCTAGGGTGAACCCGCCTACACTTGAGGGCTGCGTGGCGCTGGGCGCGCCAGGCATCTCCTGTTGAGGATCTCCATGCTGTCTTCCCTCGTGCGGCCCGTGCTGGCCGCCCTGGTCGTCACCGCCTTGAGCGCGCTGACCGCGGCCCAGGTCGCCATCGCGTCCACCGGCAGTCCCATCTTCGTGCTGAACTCGCTGGACGCCGACATCAGCGTCATCGACCCGAAGGACTTCCGCGAGATCAAGCGCATCCCGACCGGCAAGGAGCCCCATCACCTCTACCTGACGCCGGACCGCAAGACCATGGTCGTGGCGAACGCGCTGGGCGACTCGCTGACCTTCCTCGATCCAGTGACGGCCGAGGTGCAGCGCACCGTGCGCGGCATCCCTGACCCGTACCACCTGCGTTTCTCGCCCGACATGAAGTGGCTGGTGCTGGCTGGCAACCGGCTGGACCACGTCGACATCTACAAGTGGCAGCCGCAGAACGCGGCGCAGCCGATGGCGCTGTTCAAGCGCTTCTCCGCGCCGAAGACGCCCAGCCACCTGTCCATCGACAGCAGGAGCAGCGTCGTCTACGCGAGCCTGCAGGACAGCAGCGAGCTGCTGGCGATCGACCTGAACACGATGGCCGCGCGCTGGAAGATCCCTGTCGGCAAGCTGCCCGCCGACCTGTACCTGACGCCGGACGACAAGTACCTGCTGGTCGCGCTGACCGGCGAGCGCAGCGTCGAGGTCTATGACGTCACCGGTGCGTTGCCGAAGCTGGTCAAGCGCCTCGAGACCGGCGACGGCGCCCACTCGTTCCGCGCGCTCGGCGACAGGAAGCACGTGCTGGTGAGCAACCGCGCGGCCAACACGATCAGCAAGATCGCGCTGGCGGACTTCACGGTCGTCGACACCTTCAAGGCCCCGGGCGGCCCGGACGACATGGAGATCCTCACCGACGGCCGCACGCTGATGTTCACGTCGCGCTGGGCCCGCAAGCTGACGGTGATGGACCTGCAGACCAAGCAGATCCTGCAGCAGGTCAAGGTCGGCAAGTCGCCGCACGGCGTCTGGACCCTCGACCAGATGCCGCGCCAGTGAGCGCGTCCGGACCCAGGCCCGAGCCCGTGAAGACATCGTCCGTCCCGCGCCTGGCGCGCCGTCGTGCGCTGCGGCCGCTGTTGCCGCCCGTGCTGCGTCATGGCGCGGCGTTGCTGCTCGGCATGACCGCGGTCGTGCAGGCGCAGCCGCAGTCCGCCTCGGCACCGGCGAACGCGCCTTGCGACAAGCCCGTCTATCTGACCTTCGACACCGGGCACATGGGCGTCGCGCCGCTGATCGTCGACACGCTCAAGCGCTTCGATGCGAAGGCGACGTTCTTCCTGGCCCAGGAACCGACGATGGACGGCGGCCAGACGCTCGACGACAAGTGGGCGCCCTGGTGGAAACAGCTGGCCGAGCAGGGCCACGACTTCGGCTCGCACACCTGGTTCCACGATGCCTGGTCGGCCGACCTGCCCGACGGGAAGTTCCGCTTCAAGCGCGCCGCGGGCGAGCAGGTGCCGCAGAACGTGGTGCTGAGCTCGGCCGAGTACTGCGAGGAGCTCAAGCGCCCCGCGCGCCGCTTCCTCGAGATGACCGGGCGGCCGATGTCGATGATCTTCCGCGCGCCGGCCGGGCGCACGTCGCCGGCGCTGCTCGCGGCGGCGCAGGCCTGCGGTTTCCGGCATGTCGGCTGGAACGCCTCGGGTTTCCTCGGCGACGAGCTGCCGAGCGACAAGTTCCCCAACCAGGCGCTGCTCGAGCAGGCGCTGCGGCGCGTCAAGCCGGGCGACATCCTGATGGCCCACCTGGGCATCTGGTCGCGCCAGGATCCCTGGGCGCCGACCGTGCTGGAGCCGCTGCTGCAAGGGTTGAAAGCCCGGGGCATGTGCTTCGCGCCGTTGCGCGATCATCCGGAGTACGTCGCGTGGATGCGCAAGCCGCAGGAGGCGGTCGCGCTGAAGGCGGCTTCGACCTCAACCTCGACTTCAAGCGCGGGCACGGCCGCGTCCGGCGGCGGGGCCGGGGCACCGGGCCCGAAGGACGCGCTCAGGCGCTGAGGCGTTGGCGTGTTGAAGCGCTAGGACGCTGACGCGGCGATGCATCACTTTTCAGGAGGACCCACGGCGTGATGGACTGGTTCACCGATCTGTTCGGACAGGCGCAGCAGGCGCTGTTCGAGAGCGTCATTCAACCGATCGTGTTCAACCTCGGCTACGGCAACCTGCTCGAGGACGCGTTCGACGCGACCGGCTGGCTGCTCATCGGCCTGATCCAGATCGTCGTGATGCTGGCGGTGATCGGCGCCCTGCAACGCTGGCGTCCGGTCGAGGCCGTCACCGACCGCCACGCGATCCGCATCGACATCGTCTACACGCTGATCCAGCGGCTGGGGCTGTTCCGGCTGGTCATGTTCTTCTCGCTGGAGCCGCTGTTCGACGGCGCCGTGGGCGAGATGCGCATGCACGGCATCCCGACCTTCCAGCTGGACGCGCTGTGGCCCGGCGTCACCGACGTGGCCTGGGTCAGCTTCGTGATCTACCTCGTCGCCTTCGACCTGCTGATGTACTGGCTGCACCGTGCGCAGCATTCGTGGAACTGGTGGTGGGCGCTGCACTCGCTGCATCACAGCCAGCGCCAGATGACGATGTGGAGCGACAGCCGCAACCACCTGCTCGACGACCTGATCATCGACAGCGCGGTCGCGATCACGGCGCGGCTGATCGGTGTCGGTCCCGGCCAGTTCGTCGCGCTGGTGGCGATCTCGCAATTGCTCGAGAACCTGCAGCACGCCAATCTGCGGCTGACCTTCGGCCTGATCGGCGAGCGGCTGCTGGTGAGCCCGCGCTTCCATCGCCTGCACCACTCGATCGGCATCGGCCACGAGGGCTTCGGTCGCGGCACCCTGGGCGGCCACAACTTCGCGGTGATGTTCCCGATCTGGGACGTGCTGTTCCGCACCGCCAACTTCGAGGACCGCTGGGACCCGACCGGCGTGCGCGACCAGTTGCCGGAAGAGGGCGGGCGCGACTACGGACGCGGCTTCTGGGTGCAGCAGTGGCTGGGGCTCAAGCGGCTCGTCGGACGTGACAAGATCGCGGCCGCGCCCGGCGACGGATCGACCCCGTCCGGCGGCGCGCCCATGGACATCGCCGGCCGCGCGCCGGCCGGAGGAAACGACTGATGATCAAGCCGATGAGCCGCCTCGCCGACTCGTTCTGGCGCGCGGCCGCGTACTGCCTGCATCCGCGGGTGATCGGCCTGTCGCTGCTGCCGCTGATCGTGTCGGCGGCGCTGGCGTTCGGGCTCGGCTACTTCTTCTGGGAAGCGGCGGTCGCCGGCGTGCGCGCGACGATGGAGTCGTGGAGCCTCGTCGACGGCATGCTGAAGTGGCTGGACAGCCTCGGCGCCGCGTCCTTCCGCACGGTGCTCGCGCCCATCATCGTGCTCGCGATGGCCGTGCCGGCGCTGGTCGTGCTGAGCCTGCTGCTGGTGGCGCTGCTGATGACGCCGTCGATGGTGGACCTCGTCGCGCAACGGCGCTTCGCCGGTCTGGAGCGCAAGCACGGCGCGGGCTTCGTCGCGAGCCTGAGCTGGTCGCTGGGCCACACGGTGCTGTGCGTCGTGCTGCTGATCGCGTCGCTGCCGTTCTGGCTGATCCCGCCGCTGGCGCTGATCCTGCCGCCGCTGATCTGGGGCTGGCTGGGCTACCGTGTCTTCACCTTCGACGTGCTCGCCGAACACGCCTCCGGCCCCGAGCGCCGCCGCCTGCTCAACGAGCACCGGATGCCGCTGCTCGTGCTCGGCCTGGCCACCGGCTACCTCGGCGCGGCGCCCGCCGCGATCTGGGCGATGGGGGCGCTGACGATCGCCTTCGCGCCGGTGTTGATCCTGGTGTCGGTGTGGCTGTACACGCTGGTCTTCGCGTTCAGCTCGCTGTGGTTCTCGCATTACGCGCTGGCTGCGCTGCAGGAGATGCGTCGCGCCGACACCGTCTCCGATCGGGCCCCCGATCCGGTGATGGACGCGCTGCCGGCCAACTATGAAGCCGTGCCGCCGCGAGTCGTCGATCGGGTCGACGAGGTCGAGGATGTCGAGGTGATCGACCCCAGGCAAGACCCGGCACCCGGTCCCGTGACGCGCATCGAGAACAAGCCGTCACCCCTCTGAGCTCGCGCCAACCACGCCGACTCCCGCTCCCACGCTTTCGCAGGAACCCCGCATGAACATCGGCCTCTTCATCATCGGCGACGAGATCCTGTCCGGGAAGCGCCAGGACAAGCACCTGTCCAAGGTGATCGAGCTCCTGGGCGCGCGCGGGCTGTCGCTGGCCTGGGCCAAGTACCTCGGCGACGACCGCGAGCACCTCATCCGCGAGTACCGCGCGGCCTTCGACAGCGGCGACCTGTTCTTCAGCTGCGGCGGCATCGGCGCGACGCCGGACGACCACACGCGGCAGGCCGCGGCTGCGGCGCTGGGCCGGCCGCTCGAGCTGCACCCGGAAGCCGCGGACCTGATCTGGCAGCGCGTCCAGCAGATGGCCGCGGAGCAGGGCACGACGCCCGAGCGCGACCACCCCGACACCGTGCGCCGGATGGTGATGGGCGTGTTCCCGCAAGGGGCCGCGATCATCCCGAACCCGTACAACAGGATCCCCGGTTTCTCGGTCGGCCGTGCCTACTTCGTCCCCGGCTTCCCGGTGATGGCGCACCCGATGATCGAGTGGGTCCTGGACCACCTGCACGCCGACCTGCACCGCGAGGTCGGCACGCGGGAGCGCTCGCTGATCGTGCAGGGCGCGATGGAAGCGAGCCTGACGCCGTTGATGGAACGCGTCGAGGCCGACTTCCCCGGCATCAAGGTCTTCTCGCTGCCCAGCGTCGACCACCCGCAGTGGGGCCGGCACATCGAACTGGGCGTCAAGGGCGACGCCGCCGCGATGGACGCCGCCTACGCCGCACTGCGCGCGGGCGTGGTCCAGTTTGGTGCCGCCATCAGCACTGAATTGGTGCGATGATGCACCGCTTCGGGCAGCCCGCCCGGACGATGCCGCGCGTGGTCTGACAGCGGTTCTCTCTGATCGACCGATGCCGCCCCCGTCTGGCGCGTTGGGCATCAAGGGCTTGCGTGTCATGCACCGCTCTGGCGCCTGCCTGTCACCGTGCCGCCATCTGTTGGCATGCAAACTGCTAAATCGTCCGCGCTGGGCCGATGCCCCACGACTCTTTCTTTCTCATCCAGCCCCCTCTAGGAGTGATTGATGGCCACCAAGACCGTCGCCGACGTGATGAACCTGGTCAAGGAGCATGAAGTCAAGTTCGTTGACTTCCGCTTCACCGACACGCGCGGCAAGGAGCAGCACGTGACCGTGCCCGTCTCCCATTTCGACGAAGACAAGTTCACCGACGGCCATGCCTTCGACGGCTCCTCGATCGCCGGCTGGAAGGGCATCGAAGCATCGGACATGCTGCTTATCCCGGATCCGAACACGGCCAACATCGACCCGTTCTACGAAGAGCCGACGCTGATCCTGAGCTGCGACGTCATCGACCCGACCGACGGCAAGGCCTATGAGCGCGACCCGCGCTCGCTGGCCCGTCGCGCCGAGGCCTACCTGAAGTCCTCCGGCCTGGGCGACACCGCCTACTTCGGTCCGGAACCCGAGTTCTTCATCTTCGACAGCGTGCGCTGGAACGTCGACATGTCCGGCTCGTTCGTCAAGATCGAATCGGAAGAGGCGGCCTGGAACACCGGCAAGGACTACGAGCACGGCAACAGCGGCTACCGTCCCACCGTCAAGGGTGGCTACTTCCCGGTGCCCCCGGTCGACAGCGGCCAGGACATGCGCTCGGAGATGTGCCTGATCCTGGAACAGATGGGCATTCCCGTCGAAGTCCACCACCACGAAGTGGCGAACGCCGGCCAGATGGAAATCGGCACCAAGTTCAGCTCGCTGGTCCAGCGCGCCGACTGGCTGCAGCTGCAGAAGTACATCATCCAGAACGTCGCGCACGCCTACGGCAAGACCGCCACGTTCATGCCGAAGCCCATCGTCGGCGACAACGGCTCGGGCATGCACGTGCACCAGTCGGTCTGGAAGGACGGCAAGAACCTGTTCGCCGGTGACGGCTACGCCGGCCTGAGCGACTTCGCGCTGTACTACATCGGCGGCATCATCAAGCACGCCCGCGCGCTGAACGCCATCACCAACCCCGGCACCAACTCGTACAAGCGCCTGGTGCCCGGCTTCGAAGCCCCGGTGAAGCTGGCCTACTCGGCCAAGAACCGCTCGGCCTCGATCCGCATCCCGTACGTGGCGAACCCCAAGGGCCGCCGCATCGAGGCGCGTTTCCCGGATCCCTCGGCCAACCCGTACCTGGCCTTCGCGGCCCTGCTGATGGCCGGCCTGGACGGCGTGGAAAACAAGATCCATCCGGGCGAAGCCGCCACGAAGGACCTGTACCACCTGCCGCCGGAAGAAGACGCGAAGATCCCGACCGTCTGCCATTCGCTGGACCAGGCGCTGGAGTACCTGGACAAGGACCGCGCGTTCCTGACCAAGGGCGGCGTGTTCACCGACAGCTTCATCGATGCCTACATCGAACTGAAGATGCAGGAAGTCCAGCGCTTCCGCATGACCACCCACCCGGTCGAGTTCGACATGTACTACTCGCTGTGATCGTCCGCGCGGAGAGCGCCATGACCGCTTCGGCACGGCCCGCTCCGCACGTTCACGACCACGCACAGGGACGGCTCCGGCCGTCCCTTTTCTTTTTCGATCCCTGGACGCACGTGTCTGACCTTCCCCACGCGTACACCTGGCAACAGGGCGTGAGCGCACGCTCTCTCCCGGCGGTGACCGATTGCGTCACAATGTCCGACGACTCTGGTCAGTTAGAAGCAGGGAATGCAGATGACGCTGCAGCACAAGCGGGTGGGACGTTCGTGGTTGGCGATGATGCTGGCCGCCATGATGGGCATGGCGGCCGGGCAGGCATCGGCGCAGGGCATCGTGTATCGCTGCCCCGGTCCGCCGGTGCTGTACACGGATGCGATGTCCGCCAAGGAAGCCGCCGACAAGGGTTGCCGCAGCATCGAGGGCACGCCGATCTCCGTGATCGCGCCGAGCAAGCCGCGCGCGCCGGCGACCACGGCGCCCGCGTCGGGAGGCCAGAGTGCTGATCTCAAGGTCGATGCCAAGGACCAGCGCGTCCGTGACGACGATCGCCGCCGCATCCTCGAGCAGGAGCTGCGCGACGCCGAAGGCAAGCTCAGCAAGATCCAGCAGGAATACAACGGCGGGCAGCCCGAGCGTCGCGGCGACGAACGCAACTACCAGAAGTACATCGACCGCACGGCCGAGCTCAAGGCCGCGGTGTCGCGCCAGGAAGCCGACGTCCAGGCCATCAAGCGCGAACTCGCCAAGCTGCCGCCGCCCAATCTCTGATCGGGGGCCGGCGGCCCGGGCCGCCGTGGTGTCGCGCGCCGATGGCGGCGAGGGCAGCACCCCATGACCACTCCCCATCCTGCGTCACACGACGCGCACAACGCGCAGTACGCGTGCTTCGACCTGCTGGCGACGCTCGTCGCCGTGGTCCGCGCCGACGGCACCTGCGAGTTCGCCAACACCGCCGTCGAGACGCTGTTCAACCTGCCGCGCCGCGCGGTGCAGGGCAGCAACCTGCTCGAATGGTTCGTCGACACCGGCCGTGTCGTCGAGGCGCTCGAAGAGGTCAGCCGCAACGCGTTCTCGAGCTCGCGCTTCGACGCGACCATCCGCCGCGGCCCGCGCACGCATGACGACCTGCTGCCGGTGCACGTGATCGTCAGCCAGACGGACGATCCGCAGCGGCTGGTGATCGAACTCATCGAGAACGCGCAGCAGACGCGCCAGGACCGCGAGGAGCGCAACCTCGACCAGGTCCACGCGACCAAGGAACTGACGCGCAACCTCGCGCACGAGATCAAGAACCCGCTGGGCGGCATCCGCGGCGCGGCGCAGCTGCTGGCGCTGGAGCTGCAGCCGACGGACCTGTGGCCGGAGCTCGAAGAATACACCGAGGTCATCATCCACGAGGCCGACCGGCTGCAGTCGCTGGTGGACCGGCTGCTCGCGCCGCACCGGCGCGCGCAGGTGGTGGGCGACGTCAACATCCACGAGGTCTGCGAGCGGGTGCGCACGCTGGTGCTGGCGCAGTACCCGCGCGGGCTGACGATGATCCGCGACTACGACATCTCGCTGCCCGACTTCCGCGGCGACCGCGAGCAGCTGATCCAGGCGGTGCTCAACATCGTCCAGAACGCGGCGCAGGCGCTGCACGAGCGCATCGACGGGGGCGACGCCGTCATCGCACTGCGCACACGCGTCGCCCGGCAGGTGACCATCGGCAAGCAGCGCTGGCGCTTGGCATTGGAATTGCATATCGAAGACAACGGCCCGGGCGTGCCCGAGGAGATCAAGGACCGCATCTTCTTTCCGCTGGTTTCAGGGAGGGATGGCGGTTCCGGTCTCGGGCTGACGCTGGCGCAGACGATCGCCCAACAGCACCAGGGGATGATCGATTGCGACAGCCAGCCGGGTCGGACCGATTTCCGAATCACCCTGCCTTTGCCCTGAGCCGCGGCCACAAGCCGACAACGGGGGAAAGGGGAGCCATAGATGAAGTCGATCTGGATTGTTGACGACGACCATTCCATCCGTTTTGTTCTCGAGAAGGCGTTGACGCGCGAGGGGCTGCCGGTGCGCAGCTTCGCCCAGACCCGCGAGGTGCTGGCCGCGCTGGAGGAGGACACGCCGCAGGTGCTGGTGTCGGACATCCGCATGCCGGGCGGCTCGGGCCTGGAGCTGCTGAGCACGATCAAGAAGCAGCTGCCGGGGCTGCCGGTGATCATCATGACGGCCTACTCCGACCTGGACAGCGCGGTGAGCGCGTTCCAGGGCGGGGCCTTCGAGTACCTGCCCAAGCCCTTCGACCTGCCGCGCGCGGTGGAGCTGATCCGGCGGGCGCAGGAAGAGAGCCAGCGCGAGGCCGTCGGCGAGGCCGAGACGGTGCAGATGCCCGAGATGCTGGGCCAGGCGCCGGCGATGCAGGACGTGTTCCGCGCGATCGGCCGGCTGAGCCAGAGCCACGTGACGGTGCTGATCACCGGCGAGTCGGGCTCGGGCAAGGAGCTGGTGGCGCGCGCGCTGCACAAGCACAGCCCGCGCGCGGAGGGACCCTTCGTCGCGATCAACACGGCGGCCATCCCGAAGGATCTGCTGGAGTCGGAACTGTTCGGCCATGAGCGCGGCGCGTTCACGGGCGCGCAGGCGACGCGGCGCGGCCGCTTCGAGCAGGCCGAGGGCGGCACCTTGTTCCTCGACGAGATCGGCGACATGCCGCTGGACCTGCAGACGCGATTGCTGCGGGTGCTGTCGGACGGCCAGTTCTATCGCGTCGGCGGTCACAGCCCGCAGAAGGCGAACGTGCGGGTGGTCGCGGCGACGCATCAGAACCTCGAGACGCTGGTCAAGGAAGGCCGCTTCCGCGAGGACCTGTTCCATCGCCTCAACGTGATCCGCCTGAGATTGCCGCCGCTGCGCGAGCGCCGCGAGGACGTGCCGCTGCTGACGCGCTACTTCCTGCAGCGCAGCGCGGGCGAGCTCGGCGTTGAGCCCAAGCGCCTGTCGGAAGCTGCGTTGCAGCGCCTGGTGAACTTCGATTTCCCCGGCAACGTGCGGCAGCTCGAGAACATCTGCCACTGGCTGAGCGTGATGGCGCCCAGCCTGGTGGTCGAGGCCAAGGACCTGCCGCAGGAACTGCTGGCGCAACCGGGGGCGCATGCCTCGGCGATCTCCGCGACGATGTCGTCCGAGGTCATGCCGCTGGCGAGCGGGTTGACGAGTTCCGCGTCGGCGACGTCCATGCCGCTGCCGGCGGTGCCGATCCCGCCGTCGCCGGACGCGTGGGTGGCGGAGATGGCGCGCGAGGCGAGGCGCCTGCTCGCGGCCGGCGAGCCCAACGTGTGGGACGTGCTGACGCGCCGCTTCGAGGCCAGCCTGATCCTGACCGCGCTGGACCTCACGCGCGGCCGCCGCATCGAGGCCGCGCAGAAGCTCGGCATCGGACGCAACACGATCACGCGGAAGATCCAGGAGCTCAACCTGGACGCGTAAGTCTCGTTGCGCTCACGCGCAATGAAGCACCAAAAGCGGCGGCCTCTGGCCGCCGTTTTCATTGGCGCGATCGCTTGTCGAGCCAGACCGCCAGACCCTGGGCATTGAGCTCCACATCCATCGCCAGCAGCGCGGCCACGCGCGTCGATGGCATGCGGTCGCCGCAGTGTTCAATCGCGCGGCGCTGGTACAGGGCGAGCAGCTCGCGCTTGAGCGCGACGTGGCGATCCGGCGCGTCCTTCAGCCGCAGCGCGATCGCTTCCATCTCGTCGATCTGCGCGACCAGCAGCGCGGCGAGGCGCTCGACGTCCGCCGCGTCGCGGCCCACGGCGCTGTAATGCGTGAGGTACATGCGCGACGGCCGCGTCGCCATCATCCGCGCGATGGAGGCGCGCAGCGCATCCGGCTCGAACTGCACCGGCGTGCTCGTCGGCATGATCCACGCGCCGCGCTCCGGATCGTCGAACTCGCGATACGACAACCCGAAGGTGTCGCCGGTGAACCAGCCGCCGCTGGTCTCGTCCCACACGCAGTGGTGATGGCGCGCGTGCCCCGGCGTGTCGATCAGCCGCAGCGGGCGTGCGCCCACGGTGATGCGCTGCTCGTCGCTGCTCGCCTGCGTGCGTGATTCGGGAACGCTCATCAGCTCGCCGTAGGAACGGCGCATCTCCGCCTCCCCGTAGACCGCGAGCGCACCGGCCCACAGCGCGGACGGATCGACCATGTGCCGCAGGCCGCGCGGATGCACCAGCAGTGTTGCCGACGGCAGTTCCGCCATCAACGGACCGACGCCGCCGGCATGGTCCAGATGCACGTGGGTGGGGATCACCCAGTCCACCGCGTCGCGCGGCACGCCGAGCGCTTCCAGCGCGCCGAGCAGGCGCGGCAGCGCGAGCCGCGTGCCCGTGTCGATGAAGGCCGCCCGCCCGCCATCGACGACCAGGAAGGCCGCGTCGAAGTGGTCGCGCTGGAAAGCCGTGTCGATCGCGAAGACGCCGGGAACGAGCGGCTCCAGATACGACGGCAGCGATGCCGGGGCCGAGGGCAGGGGGGTGGTGGCGCTCACGGGCAGTCTCCGGGTCGGGTTCTTAGAATGGCTCCCAGAGTACGCGATGGCGTCCGGGACCGCCGTCGCCTGGATGACCCGCTCCGCTTCTGCCTGAAGCCGCCGCACAAGGAAACCGCCATGGCCGTTCGAGAAATCCTGAAGATGGGCGATCCGCGCCTGCTGCGCCACGCCAAGCCGGTGGAAGACTTCGACACCCCCGAGCTCAAGCAGTTGCTCGAGGACATGTTCGACACGATGAAGGCTGCCAACGGCGCCGGCCTGGCCGCGCCGCAGATCGGCGTGGACCTGCAGGTCGTCGTCTTCGGCTTCCAGCGCAACGAGCGCTACCCGGAGGCGCCGCCGGTGCCGATGACGGTGCTGATCAACCCGACCATCGAGTCGTTGTCCGACGAGACGGAAGAGGGCTGGGAAGGCTGCCTGTCGGTGCCGGGGCTTCGCGGCGTCGTGCCCCGCCTGAGCCGCATCCGCTACCGTGGCTTCGATGCCTTCGGCAGCCTGATCGACCGCGAGGCCGAAGGCTTCCACGCCCGCGTCGTGCAGCACGAATGCGACCACCTGGTCGGCATGCTCTATCCGATGCGGATCAAGGATTTCAGCCGCTTCGGCTTCACTGAGATCCTCTTCCCGGGCCTGGACCCGAACACGGACGATTGACGATCGGCGGCCCAGGCGCGCCGGGTGCCGGAGTGGTCGGCCAGGACGACGACTTACGGCGTCCGCTTGACCTTGGCGCAACAGGGCGTCAAGTTGTAAGCAGGCGTGCACCAGGACGTCGCCGAAGCGTTAAGGAACGATCGCGGAGCTCCGCGTCCCGCATTCCTCCGGATGCCGGTGGAGGCAAAAGGCCATGACTGACTCGATGACCCATTCGCTGAATCGCTCGACAGATCACCCGTCGCGCCGACGGCCGGCCGCCGGGCAGGGGCGCGGGTGGCTGTCCCGCTGGTGGATGGCCACCTCCCTGGTCCTGGTCGCGCTGGTGGCCTTGCTGGCGCACGGCCCCGCGTTCGCGGACGCGCCGTCGCGGGCAGGGCGGCTGGCGGACCTCGCGGGCTCGGTCTGGCTGTACGACGCCGATGAGCGCGAATGGGTGCAGATGCACCGCAACCAGAGCGTCGGCGAAGGGGATCGCCTCCGCACCGACGACGGCAGTGGCGCGACGGTCACGATCGGCGTCTCGACGCTGTGGATCGACCACCGCAGCGAAATCGAATTCAACGCCCTGGCCGACAACCGCATCGCGGTCCAGATCGTGAAGGGCGCGGTGGGCTTGCGGGTCCGCGGCCAGGACTCGGCCGACGAATGGACGGTGCGCACGCTGGAGGGCCGCTTCGGCTTCGAGCGCGAGGGCCTGTACCGCGTGACGCAACTGGATCGCGGCAGCGAGGCCCAGGCCTGGCAAGGCAAGCTGCGCTTCGACTCGCGCGCGACCGACGCGCAGCCGGTCTGGCTGGGGACGAACGAGCAGGCCGAGTTCTGGTGGGACAACGGCCCGCGGACCGAGCGCCAGCCGCTGCAGCAGGACGGCTTTGCGAGACTCATGCTGGAAGACAGCCGTGACGCGGTGCAGCCGCTGGTCGGCAGCGGCACGAGCGTGCCTTACGTGTCGCCGGAGATGACCGGTGCCGAGGACCTGGCGCGCTACGGCGCGTGGGAGCAGAGCTCGGATTACGGCGCCGTGTGGGTGCCGCAGGTCGTCGTCGCCGACTGGGCGCCGTACCGCTACGGCCGCTGGGTGTGGAGCGCGCGCTGGGGCTACACCTGGGTGGACGACATGCCCTGGGGCTTCGCCCCGTTCCATTACGGTCGTTGGGCCTACTACCGCGAGCGCTGGTGCTGGGTGCCGGGGCCGTATGTGCGCCGTCCGGCGTACGCGCCGGCGCTGGTCGGCGGCGTGGGACCGGGCATCTCGATCGGTGTCGGTGTCGTCGTCGGCGGAGGCCGGCGTCCGCCGCCGCCGCGTTACGGCAGCTGGGTGCCGCTGGCGCCGCGCGAAGCCTGGACCCCAGGCTTCCGCTACAGCCAGGCCTACTGGCGCCGGGTGAATCCGGATGCGAATCCGGCCACGGTGGTGCGGCCGGGCCAGCGCCCGCCGGTCTACCGGAACGAGCGCGACCATGGCGCCCTGTACACGCAGCGGCCCGTGTCGGCACCGCTGCCGGCGACCGCGCTGCAGCCGCAGCGCTCGTGGCCGCCGCGTCCGATCGGGCAGGCCGACGGTCGTCCGGATGGGCGCCCGGACGGGCGTCCCGACGCCGGTCGTCCGTTCGTGGACCGCAACCATGATGGTCGGCCGGATGGTCCGAACCCGGGACCCTACACCGGGCCCGCCGGCCCCAACGACGGCCGCAACGAAGGTCGGAACGAAGGCCGGCCCTTCATGGACCGCAACGGCGATGGTCGTCCGGACTCGCCGGGTGACGCGCGGCCCGGCGAGAGCCGTCCGGTCCGCGGCGTGATCCGCCCCGAGCCGGACATCGCGACGGTGCGGCCGCAGGTGCCGCAGGCGCAGCAGACGCCGCCCGCGCCGTCGGCGCAGACGGTGGTGCCGCAACGCGGTCCCGACGCGCAACGGCCGTCGGAGCGCCGCGAAGGCGACCGCAACGACTGGCGCCATCGCGGCCCTGACAGAACGGAACAGCCGCGCGTCGAGCAACCCCGTGTTGAACAACCGCGCTTCGAGCAGCCCCGCTTCGAGCAGCCCCGTCCGGAGCAGCCGCGCTTCGAGCGTCCGCAGCAGCCGCGGGTCGAGCAACCGCGCGTGGAGCAGCCCCGGGTGGAACAGCCGCGCTTCGAAGCACCACGCCCGATGCCGCAGCCGCAGCCCCGCGTCGAGGCGCCTCGCCCGGCGCCGCGCGCCGAGCCGCCGCGCGCGGCAGAGCCCCCGCGTGCGGTGGATCCACCGCGCCGCAATGACGGGCCAGGCCGTCAGATGGAACGTTGAACGAAAAACGAGGGGCCGGTGCCCCTCGATTCGTTTCTGCAGTGCCCGAAAGAGGACGAGGGCGGGGGATCCCTGTCCCTCGGACCCTCGGCGCTCTCAGCCCGCGAGCGCCGCCAGCACGTTCCGCGCCGCCGCCATGCCCATCTTCACGTAGGCATCGGCGGTGACGCCGCCGATGTGGGGGCTGAGCAGGATGCGCGGTTCGCGGATGAACGGATGGTCCACGGGCATCGGCTCGATCGCGAAGCTGTCGAGACCGGCGCCGGCCACCTGCCCGGTGCGCACGGCTTCGAGCAATGCGGCCTCGTCGATCAGGCCGCCGCGCGCCGTGTTGACGACGATCACGCCGCGCTTGCACGCGGCCAGCGTGCCGGCGTCGAGCAGCCCGGCGTTGTCCGCCGTCAGTGGGCAGTGCAGCGAGATCACATCGGCCTCGCGCCAGAGCTGGTCCAGTGCGACGCGTTCGATGAATGCGGGCAGATCCTTCGCGAAAGGATCGGAACCGATCACGCGCATGCCCATCGCATCGGCCATCCGCGCGAAGCGCTGTCCGATGGCGCCGAGGCCGACGAGGCCCACCGTGCGACCCTCCAGCTCCACGCTCTTGTGCGTCGCCTTGTCCCAATGCCCGTCGCGCATGCGCGCGTCCAGCGCGACGACTGACTTCGCACAGGCCAGCAACAGCGCCATGGCCTGCTCGGCGACGGCCGCTGCATTGGCGCCGACTGCGGCGACGACCTGGACGCCGCGCGCCGCGGCCGCAACCTTGTCGATCGTGTCGGTCCCGCTGCCGTGTTTGGAGATCACCTTCAACGCCGGCGCCGCCTCGATCGCCGCGGCCCCGACCTTGCTGTAGCGCACGATGATCGCCGTCGGATTGCGCGCGCGGCAGAGGTCGACGATGTCGTCCTCGCTGGGCGTCCTGCCGGCGTAGATCACCTCGAAGTCCGACAGCAGCGCGAGCGCCTGCGGCGCCAGGTCCGCGCCGGTGACGAGCAGGACGGGACGGCTCACAACGTCTCTCCGTCCTTGATCACGCCCGCGGCGCGCAACGCGCCCTCGAGCCAGACCGGCCGCAGCGCCACGCGATCGCGGATGCCGGCGATGCGCGCGGTCTCGGCGGCGACCTTCTCCTCGGCGAGCGGCAGCAGCGACGCGGCCTTGGCGCGCTCGACCACGGTCACGCCGTCCGCATCGCCGACGACCAGGTCGCCCGGATGCACCGTCACGCCACCGACCGAGACGGGATGGTTCAAGCGCCCCGAGACCGACTTCGTCGGCCCGTTCGGATTCAAGCCCGCGGCGAACATCGGAAAGCCCAGCGCGCGGATGGCCTCGCTGTCGCGCACGGCGCCGTCGATCACGACGGCCGCGATGCCCAGCGCCACGCACTGCTGCGACATGATCTCGCCCATCAGCGCGCTCGACAGGTCCCCCTTGCCGTCGACGACGAGCACGTCACCAGGTCTGGCCAGCGCCATGGCGGCATGGATCATCAGGTTGTCGCCCGGACGCACCTCGACGGTGATGGCGGTACCCGCGAAGCGCATCGACGGGGACAGCGCCTGGATGCGCCCGTGCAGCGCCCCGCGGCGTCCGGCGACGTCGGCCAGGATGGAGGACGGATAGACGGCGGCGCGGGTCACGACGTCCTCAGGCGTGCGTTCGATGTCCCGGATCACGTCGGGCAATGCGGCGGCTGAACTCATGGGGTGCTCCTTCAATCGATCTTGATGCCGGCGTCCTTCACGACCTTGCCCCAGCGGGCGAGGTCCTGGCGGATGAGCTGGCTGAACTGGTCCGGCGTGCTGACGGTGACGGCGACGCCTTCGTCGCCCAGCTTCTTCACGAGCGCGGGCTGCTGCAGCGCCTTGGTGAACTCGCCGTTCAATCGCGCGACGATCTCCGGCGGCGTGCCGGCGGGCGCGAGAAAGCCGAACCAGGTCGCCGACTCCGCGCCCTTGAAGCCGGACTCGGCGAGCGTCGGCACGTTGGGCAGCTCCGGCAGGCGCTTGTCCGAGGTCACCGCGAGCGGCCGCAGCTTGCCCTGGCGGATGTGGCCGAGCAGCGACGGCGTGGTCGACATGTAGAGATCGACGTTGCCGCTGACGACATCGGTCAGCGCCTGGCCCACGCCCTTGTACGGGACGTGCTGCAGCTTCACGCCGGCGGACTTCTGGAACAGCTCCGTGGCCAGATGCGCCACCGTGCCGTTGCCGGCCGAGGCGTAGTTCAGGACGCCGGGCCGCGCCCTCGCGGCGGCGACGGCTTCGGCGATGGTCTTGAGCTTGGAGTCGGCCGAGGTCACCAGCACCAGCGGCGCACGCGCCACCAGACCGATGGGCGCGAGGTCCTTCGTCGGGTCGTAGGGCATGCGCGCGTACAGCCACGGATTGATCGACAGGTTGCTGCTCTGGCCGAGTACCAGCGTGTAGCCGTCCTTGGTCGACTTGGCGGCCGCATCCACGCCGAGATTGCCGCCGGCGCCGGGCTTGTTCTCGATGACGAAGACCCACTTGGTCGAGGTCGCCACGGCCTGCGTGATCTCGCGGGCGATCACATCCGTGCCGCCGCCGGGCGGGAAGGGCACGTAGACGCGGATGGGCTTGGTCGGATAGGTCGCGGCGGCGGCTGGCATCGCGCCGAAGGCGAGCGGGATAGCGAGTGGGATGGCGAGCGGGATGGCGAGGGCGATCGCCAGCGTCGAGGCATGCGCCGCGCGGCGCGAGGACATCGATCGGATCATGGATTTGTCTCCGTGTGCGCCCCGGTCCGCAGGCCGGGGTCTGGGCGTTCTTGAAGCTGTCGAGGCCAAGTATTGGCGGTCGCTTCGCGCCGGTCCAATCGATTATTCTTTCGTTTTCATCAGCCAGGCTTTTGCTATGGATCTGCGTGACCTGCGCTATTTCGAGACCATCGCCGAACTGGAGCATGTCGGCCAGGCGGCGGAGCGCCTGCACCGCACGCAGCCGGCGCTGACAGGCGCGATCCGTCGGCTGGAGAAGGCGGCCGGCGCGCCGCTGTTCGAGCGCGCGGGGCGCGGCATCCGGCTGACGCCGGCCGGCAAGGTGATGCTGCGCTGGGCGCGTCAGCTGCGCTTCGATGCGCAGGATGCGCAGCGGGAGATGAGCGATATCGGCCGCGGCCTGTCGGGCGAAGTGCGCGTCGGCGTCGTGCCGACGGCGGCGCAGTTCCTGATGCCCAAGGCGGTGAGTCGCCTGCTGAAGGAAGCGCCCGAGGTCACGTTGAAGACGACGGTTGCGCTGGTGGACGCGCTGATGCCGATGTTGCGCGCGGGCGAACTGGATCTGATCGTCGGCACGGAGCGGCGCGCCGAAGCCGGCTTCGTGTCGCACCGGCTGGTCGAGGATGCCGTCGTCGTCGCGGCCAGCGCGAAGCACCCGGTCTTCACCGGAAAACCGAGCCTGAAGGCGCTCGGCGAATATCGCTGGGTGCTGCAGCCGGCCGGTGCGCCGACACGGGACTGGCTGGACCACAGCTTCGACCGGCACGGCCTGCCGCGGCCGGTCGTGCAGGTGGAGAGCAGCTCGCTGCAGATGCTGCCCGCGCTGATCGCCGAGACGGGCCTGCTGAGCTTCATCTCGCGACGGCACCTCGAAGGACCGGGGCGCCTGCGATCGCTCCGCGAGGTCGCGCTGAAGGAGACGACGATGCGCCGCCACCTCGTGGTGACGCATCGCGCGCAGGCTTACCTGCCGCCCGCGGCGACGCGCCTGATTGCGCTGCTCGGTTGAGGCGGACTGCCTTCGATCAATCGATCCTGTACGACACGCCCGTGATGAACAGCGTGTCGTTCTTCTTCAGGCCATCGCCGGGGTTGCTGTCGTAGCGGTGCTGGACAGTGGCCGTGAGGCTGAACCGCTTGGTCATCGCGACCGAGATGCCGCCGTCGAAGGTGGCGCGGTATTCGCCGCTGTTGCGCAGGTCGGGCAGATAGGCCAGGCGCTGCTTGAGCGTCGTGTTGTCGGAGATCTTGTGGTTGGACTCTTCGGCGAACAGCAGCTCGGTGTTGGCGTAGCGGTCGCGGGCGACGCCGTCGATGATAGCCGGCTCGACGTAGCGCTCGCGCGTGTAGCCCAGACCGGTGGAGACGTCCCAGGTCACGTTGTCCTGCTTGATGACGTGATAACCGAGACCGGTGCCGACGGAGAGCCGCGACGACAGGTTGGACGGCTCGTCCTTGAGCGCGTCGAACTGCCCGAAGCCGAAGATGCGGTCGTTGATGTCGCGCTGGTAGTGCGTGCCGAAGGCATAGCGCTGCTCGGCTTCGTCATCGTCGTTCTTCAGGTACAGCGCGCGGCCGTTGATCGACAGCTTGTCGGTCTTCGTGGCCTTGACGGCTTCGCCACTGAGGTTGACCGTCGTCGAATCGCTGTTGCCCGACGAGAGGCTGGCTCCGGCGGTGAACAGCGCGCGCCACTGGCCGTCGTCCTTGACGGTGACCTGGGCGAAGGAGAACAGGGGCGTGGCGGCCAGGCAGGCGGCGGCGGAGATGGCGAGGAGGCGCGTCGGCGGCATGTCGGTTCCTTTGGGAAGAGTGAACATGCGCCTGCTTCGGCAACCTCCGATCCTGTGCGTCTGCAATGCGCACGGTCTGGATCCAATCCGACGTCATCCGTCGGCTTCCGCTGACAACCCGCCGGGATGGCGGGGTGAGCGCGGGCGCCTGAGGGTGTGTCGGTGTGTGACCCGGTCGATCCGGACCCGGCGGTCCGGTTCGATGGAGCGTCAGGCCACAGCTGGCACGACCGTGCCGACACACGGTCCGAAGCCGATCGCGCGACGGCCCGCTGCCTCGCATCGGCCGACCAGCGCGACGCTGTCACCATCCTGCAGGAAGGTGCGTTGCTCGCCGTTGGGCAGCGTGATCGCCTGCTTGCCGCCGTTGGTCAGCTCGAGCAGCGAGCCGCCTTGTCCCGCGTCCGGACCGGACATCGTGCCCGACCCGAACAGGTCGCCCGGCTGCAGGTTGCAACCGTTGCTCGCGTGGTGCGTGAGCATCTGCGCGATGGTCCAGTAGGCATCGGCGAAGTCCGAGGCCATCAGCTTCGCTGGCGCTTCGCCCGCGTCGCGCATCGCGCGGGTCTGCAGATGGACTTCCAACCGGATGGAGATCGCGCCGCGGTCGCGATTGGCCGCGCCGTCGAGATACGGCAGCGGCTGAGGATCGCCCTCAGGCCGCGTGAACGCGCGGCGGAACGGCGCCAGCGCTTCCATCGTGATCACCCACGGCGACAGCGTCGTGGCGAAGCTCTTCGACAGGAAGGGCCCCAGCGGCTGGTACTCCCAGGCCTGGATGTCGCGCGCCGACCAGTCGTTCAGCAGCACGAGGCCGAACAGGTGCTGCTCCGCATCGCCGATGGCGATCGGATGACCCTGCGCGTTGCCGGTGCCGACGAGCGCGCCGACCTCCAGCTCGTAGTCGAGCCGCTTGATCGGACCGACGCTCGGCACCTCGGCATCGGGTGCCTTCGTCTGTCCGACGGGACGGCGGAAGGTCTGCCCGCTGACACCGATCGACGACACGCGCCCGTGGTACCCGATGGGCACCCACTTGTAGTTAGGCAGCAGCGGGTTGTCCGGGCGGAACAGCTTGCCCACCGTCGTCGCATGATGGATGCCGGCGTAGAAGTCGGTGTAGTCGCCGATGCGGCAGGGCAGCGTCATCTCGACGTCGGTCATCGGCTTGAGCGCCGGCGCGAGCTGCTCGGAGGACGTCGATCCTGCGTCCGCGTTCAGCGCCGCGACGAGCTCGTGGCGCAACTGCCGGCGCAGATCCGGGCCCATCGCCATCAGCGGATTCAGGCCGAGGCCTTCGCAGGTGCGCAGCACGGCGCCGAGGCCATCGGACAACACGCCAAGCTCGGCCGCGGCGATCAGGTCCAGCACCTGGTCGCCGATCGCCGTGCCGGGCCGGAACGAGCCGGTCGCGCCGGCCATGCGGAACATGCCCAGCGGCAGGTTCTGGATCGGGAAGTCGGTGTCCGGCGTGTTCGCGGAGGCGATCCAGCTGCGCAGCGCGGGGTCGTGAGTGTGGTCGAGGTCGGTCATGGGGTCAGGCCTTGTCATTCGAGGGATCCGGATTGAACTTGTCCTTCAGCGCGCCCCAGCAGGCCGCATAGTTCGTATCGAGCGCGCCGCCGTTGAGCGCCCACTCGGACGGGCGGAAGCGCCAGCGGCTCTCGAACATGAAGGCCAGCGTGTGGTCCAGCTTCTGCGGCGTCAGGGTGCGCGTGCTGGCGGCTTCGAAGGCGTCGGCATCGGGGCCGTGCGGCACCAGGCAGTTGTGCAGGCTCGCGCCGCCGGGGCGGAAGCCTTCGGGCTTGGCATCGTACTGGCCGTAGATCAGGCCCATGAACTCGCTCATCACGTTGCGGTGGTACCAGGGAGGGCGGAAGGTGTCCTCCTGCACCAGCCAGCGCGGCGGGAAGATCACGAAGTCGCAGTTGGCCGTGCCGGGCGTGTCGCTCGGCGAGGTCAGCACGGTGAAGATCGACGGATCGGGATGGTCGAAGCTGATCGAGCCGATCGTCATGAAATCCTTGGTGTCGTACTTCAGCGGCGTCAGGTTGCCGTGCCAGGCGACGACGTTGAACGGCGTCACCGCCTGTTGGTTGCGCCACAGCGCGCCGCCGGTCTTGCGGATGACTTCATACGGCGCGCCGTCGGGTTCATGCGCGGCGACGGGCGCGAGGAAATCGCGCGGGTTGGCCAGCCCGTTGGAGCCGATGGGGCCGAGCTCCGGCAGCCGGAAGGCGGCGCCGTAGTTTTCGCAGATGTAGCCGCGGGCGGGCGCATCCGGTCCCTCGAGTGCCTCGACGCGGAAGTTCACGCCGCGCGGGATCAGCGCGATCTCGCCGGGAACGACGTCCAGCAGGCCCATCTCGGTCGTGAGGCGAAGCCCGCCTTGCTGGGGAACGATCAGCATCTCGCCGTCGGCGTTCATCAGCGCGCGTCGGGTCATCGGGCGGTTGAACGCGTAGATCAACGAGGCCATGCCGACCTGCGCGTCGGGATCGCCGTTGCTGACGATGGTCTTGAGGCTGTCGACGAAGTCGACGCCCGCGGCGTTCGCCTGGGTCTCAGGCATCGGGAACGGATGCCAGCGTAGCGGGTCAGGCGGCGCCGCGACGCCGCCCGCCGCGCCGCTGGTCCAGAACGGCTGCTCGTAGGCGTGGAACGCGCCGGTCACGACGGACGGCTGCCGGCGATACAGCCAGGTGCGGCGGTTCTCCACGCGCGGCGCGGTGAAGGCGCTGCCCGACAGCAACTCCGGATAGAGATCCATCGGCGCGCGCTGCGGGCTGTTGCGGCCCTTCGGCAATGCGCCGGGGACGGACTCGGTCTCGAACTGGTTGCCGAAGCCGCTCTGGTAGGTCAGCGCGCTCTGCGCCGTGCCGGTCGCCTCGGGCGAACGGAGGGTCTCTGGTGCGTTCATGCTTGTCCTCGTGGGGAAGCGTCGCCCGGGGTCGGGGCATCGATGGAAACTGGAGAAACTGGCGAAGCGGGATTGCCGCGAGCCGCCGCGGACAGCGCTTCAAGCAGCACGTCCTGCCGGCCGATGTGGTTGGCGAGCAGCAGGATCAGCCGCGCGTTGAAGGCATGGCTGGCGTCGACGTCCAGCCCATGATGCGCGCTCAGCAGCGCTTCGTAGAAGTCGTCGCCGGCGTCGAAGTTCGGAGCGGTGATCAGTGACATGCGGCGGGCTCCTCGAAGGGCACGTCGTGGCCAAGCGCACGGCGCATCGCCGCCTCGATCGCTTCCCCCGTCGGCATCTTGCGCCAACGCGCGCAGACGTGTTGGTCGGGGCGCAGCAACACCACCGCGCCTGGGGCCGCGTCATAGCGCTTTCGCACCAGCCCCTGTGCGTCGAGCGCGTCGTCGATGTGGATCTTGAGCATCGCGTGGAGCCCGGACTCCGCGTCGCCAAGCGCGGGCTCTCCACGGGGCATGGGGGATCCCTCCTGGACCCCCAAGCCCCATTCCGGCCCCACGATCGCTCGCTGACTCCACCCTCCTGCGACGATGGTCTCGTTGTCGTTGTCGTTGTCGTTGTCGTTGTCGTTGTCGCGGTCGCGGTCGCGGTCGTTCTCGTTGCGGAAGACCATCAACGTGAATCTGCCCGGTCGCATCTGGCGCAGCAACCAGTCGTCGCGGCCCTCGATGCGGATCGGCGCGTCCGCGGCCGGCATGCCGTACTGCACCGTCGGCACCGAGAGCCGTCCGCTGTTGACCAGCCGGCGCGCGAAATCGAAATCCTTGGCGAGCGTCAAGGTCGCGTCGCGGAACATCCGGCTGATGTCGCTCTTCGGCGTGATGAAGTCCGTCGAGCGCGTCGAGTTCAGGATGTTCTCGTCGGCGGCGATCTCGCGCTCGCGGGCGTAGCTGTCGAGCAGCGTCTCGGGGGCACGCCCCTGCACGACGGCCGCCAGTTTCCACGCGAGGTTGTCCGCGTCCTGGATGCCGGAGTTGGCCCCGCGCGCACCGAACGGCGACACGCCGTGCGCCGCGTCGCCGGCGAACAGGATGCGCCCGTGCCGGAAGCGGTCCATGCGCATGCAGGCGAAGGTGTAGACGCTCGCCCAGACGAGCTCGATCTCAGGCACTGCGCCGTCGCCGCCCGCGGCGATCGAGGCCGCGCGCATCAGCGTGCGCACGCGCGGCAGGATGCGCTCGGGCTGTTTCTCGAGTTCGGGATCGGCCTCCCAGCCGAGCTGAAAATCGATGCGCCAGACGCCGTCGGGCTGGCGGTGCAACAGCACGCTCTGACCCGGATGGAAAGGCGGATCGAACCAGAACCAGCGCTCGGCGGGGAAGGGCGCATTCATGCGCACGTCGGCGATGAGGAAGCGGTCCTTGAAGGTGCGGCCGTGGCTCTCCTCGCCGATCAAGCGGCGCAACATCGAGCGCGATCCATCGCAGGCGACGACGTGATCCGCGAGCAGCGTGTAAGGCCCGTCGGGCGTCTCGATCTCCAGCGCGACGTGATCGTCGTGCTGCGTCAATCCCGTCACGCCGTGATGCCAGCGCAGGTCGATGAGGGACAGCTCCAGCGCGCGTTCGACGAGAAAGCCCTCGACGTAGTACTGCTGCAGATTGACGAAGGCCGGTCGCTGGTGGCCCGGCTCGGCGAGCAGGTTGAACTGGTAGACCTGTTCATTGCGAAAGAACACGCGACCGACATTCCACGAGACGCCCTTGTCGACGAGCCGCTGCCCGCAGCCGAGGCGATCGAGGATCTCCAGCGTCCGTTTCGCGAAGCACAACGCGCGCGAGCCGACGGAGAGCCGCCCATCGTTGTTGAGCAGCACGACGGGCACGCCCTGCAGCGCGAGGTCGATCGCCGCCGTCAATCCCACCGGTCCCGCGCCGACGACGACGACGGGATGGCGCGCGGCCTGGCCGCGCTCATGCGCGTCCTGATCCGCGCTGCGGCGATACGGATAGACGATGCGCTGATAGTCGACGGCGGTATCCATCGCGGGCTCGCGGGGCGTCGAGGCCGCTCAGCCTTCGAGCGTCTGCCACATGTCCTGATCGCGCTGCGCGGTCCAGATGCGCGGATCGCGGAACTGGGTGACCTCGTCATAGCAGCGCGTGACGTCGAAGGGCATGCAGTGGTCGAAGATGACCCAGTGGCCGTACTTCTGCTTCATGACGGCGTAGGTGTCCTTGTAGACGGCGTTGAGCTCCTTGCCCGCGGCGACGCCGGCCTTCACCGAGTCATGCAGATCGGCGATGAAGCTGCGCGTGCCGGCCAATCCCTGCGCGACGGATTCGGGCGTGGTCAGCGCGGCGCCGCGTCCAGGGACGAGCGCGCTGGGCTTGAGCGCGGCCAGGTTGTCGAGAGTCTGCGGCCAGTCGCTGAAGTACGCGTCGCCGGCATACGGCGTGGCGTCGAACTCGACCAGATCGCCGGAGAAGAGGATCTTCTGCTCCGGCAGCCACGCGACGGTGTCGCCCTTCGTGTGTCCGCGTCCGAGCTGCAGCAGCTGCACCTCGAGCTTGCCGAGCCACACGCTCATTGCGCCCTGGAAGGTGATGGTCGGCCAGGTGAGCCCCGCCGGCACCGATTCGACATTGCGGAACAGCCGCGGGAAGCGGCCGATCTCGCTGGCCTTGTCCTGTTCGCCGCGCTCGACGATGAGGTCGTAGGTATCGCGGCTGGCGATGATGTGCTCGGGCTCATACGCCGAGGCGCCCAGCACGCGCACCGCGTGGTAGTGGCTCATCACGACGTACTTGATGGGCTTGTCGGTGACCTCGCGGATGCGACGGATCACATCCTGCGCCATCACGGGCGTGGCCTGGGTGTCGATGACCATCACCGCGTCGTCGCCAATGATGATCCCGGTGTTGGGGTCGCCCTCGGCCGTGTAGGCATAGGCGTTGTCGCTGAGCTTGACGAAGGAGACCTGCTTCTCCTCGACGTCGGCGTGGCTGGCGAACTGCTTGGTCATGGCGTGTCCCGGGCGTTGGCTGAGGGGGAGGGATGGGGGAAGGCGGGGTGCTGAAGAAATTCAGCAAAACGGAATTCGTTTGTTGGATGCAAATATAGCTGTGTCGCTGAATTCGTTCAACAATAGCGAAATGACCATGCCAGACATCGCCGACGACGCGCCGGATGCCAACGATCGCGAGGAGCCCAATGAGCGGGACGACCGGGACGAACGGGACGACCGCGAGGATAGGCGCGGCATCCAGAGCATCGAGGTGGGCGGCCGGCTGCTGAAGGCGGCGGCGGCGCGCGGCCAGCCGCTGCCCTTGAAGGCCCTGTCGCAGGCGGCGGAGATGAGTCCGGCGAAGGCGCATCCCTACCTGGTGAGCTTCTGCAAGCTCGGGTTGATGCGGCAGGACGCGGCGACGGGCTACTACGGCCTGGGCCCGCTGGCGATGGAGATGGGCCTGATCGGCATGCGGCAGATCGACCCGATCCGGCTGGCGACGGCGCGGCTGGAGGCGCTGGCCGAGGAGATCGGCCACACGGTGGCGATCGCGGTGTGGGGCTCGCAGGGCGCGACGATCGTGCGCACGGCGGCCTCGCCGGCGGCGGTGCACGTGACGATGCGGCACGGGACGGTGGTGTCGCTGTCGGACACCGCGTCAGGGCCGCTGTTCGCGGCCTACCGGCCGGAGGCGGAGATCAAGGCGATGCTCGCGGAAGCGCGCCGCAAAGGCCCTGCCGACCTCGCGCGCGTGGGGCCGCACGACCGGCCGCGGGAACTGCCGACGTGGGCGGCGTTCTCAGCGACCCTGGCGGAGATCCGCGGCCGCGTGCTGCACCGCTCGGTGGGCGGGATCGTCGAGGGCGTCAGCGCGCTGGCCGTGCCGGTCTTCGACAGCGACGCACAGATGGCGCTGGCGCTGACGGCGATCGGGCCGTCGGGGGCATTCGATGCGGCATGGGACGGTGCGGTCGCGCGTGGGCTCACCGGCGCGGCGACCGCGTTGATGCGCGAGATCGGCGGACGCTTCCCTGGCTGAGGCTTGATCTGTACACGACGTGTGTACGGCGTCCAGCCGCGGCGGCAGGTCCGCTTCCGGCTGACTGCTGCAGTTCAAGCCTGGAAATTTGCAGCCTGTCGGCGAGCGGTGGGTTCTGGTCTGCGAATCGGGCAGAGTGCCTGAACCATCGATTCACCGCGCAGCCGCTGCGTCGCACCATGGACCTTCCCGGTATGAGACGAGAGGCAGCTGTGTCGCCCACGAGCCTTGCGCCGTGGGTTCAGCGTGTCGGCACATCCACCGCGGGGACTTGGCTCGCCGCGTTGCTGTTCATCGCTCTCCCTTTCGTTGCAGCGAACGTCGGCACGAAACTCTTCATGCCCGATCCGAGCCTGCGAGAGTGGCGCAATCTGATCAAGGCGCTGGTCCTCGTCGCCGGGTACTGGGCTTACGTCCGTTGCTGGGAACGACGACCCGCGCGGGAGCTTTCCGCCTCAGGGGCTGGAGCCGAACTTCTCGCCGGCTTGCTGCTGGGCGGCCTGCTCTTCTCCTGCGTCGTGGCCATCCTGACGGTCCTGGGAGCGTATTCGCTGGAGACCGTGGGAACGTTCGGCGAGCTTCGCGCGGTGCTGGCGAGCATGGTGCCAAAGATCGCAGCCGGCGCGCTGATCGAGGAGCTGCTGTTCCGGCTCGTGCTGCTGCGCCTGCTGGAGCGTTCCTTTGGCATCGCCTGGGCGCTGGCGGTTTCCAGCCTCCTCTTTGGCCTGGCCCACTTGGGCAATGCGGGAGCGACACCAATGATCGGAGTCTTGCTCGGGTTGGAACTCGGTCTGCTGTTTGGAGCGGCCTACCTGCTGACCCGGCGGATCTGGTTGTGCACCGCGCTGCACTTCGCCTGGAACTTCGTGCAGGGGGCCGTCTTTTCAATCGCGGTCTCCGGTCAGTCGGGGGACTCCTGGCTCCACGGCACACTGACTGGCCCCGCCTGGCTGTCCGGCGGTGCCTTTGGCGCCGAAGGCTCCGTTGTGGCGGTCGTTCTCTGCCTGGCGATGACAGGCGTCCTGCTGAAGCTCGCGTACCGGCGCGGCCGATTCGACAGCACCGCTGGCTCATGATCCTGGGCAGGTCGTTCCCTCGCCAGCTTGAATGGCCCCTGCATCCTCGCGTCGACCCCCGAGCCCTGTTCGCTTCGCTTCGAACAGATCGCTCTGCTCATCCGACGTGCTGAAGGATGTTGACGAGCGTCCCGACGGGATCCCGCACGTAGAAGCGTCGAACGCCCCATGGTTCGATGACAGGGCCGTACTCGACGGGGATGTCAGCCTCATGGACCCGGCGGAGCGCTTCCTCGAGATCGTCGACTTCAATGGATAGCGCCGGCACCGGCGTCCCGGCGCCACCCTCGGTGGCGATGCTCAGTTGCACCGTCATCGCCTGGTCGCCCGAATAGGTCCGTATCCAGCCATGGTCCATCGCGAGTTCCAGTCCGAGCACGTGACGATAGAAGTCGTCCACGGCGGACGGTTCGCGTGCGGCGATGTTGGCGACGATGCGTTTGACCTGCATGGGTTGTTCGTGTCCGGTCACTGTTGCGGCGAAGCAGGCACGTCGCCGAGCGCTTCCGTCCACCCTGCAGCCGAGTGCGTCCAGATCTGCCGCGAAGGCCGCAACTGATCTCGCTCCTCCAGACATCCGAGCCGGAGCACCGCATGCGTCGGGTTCTCCGCCGCGGCGCCATACAACGCCGTGCCGCAGTCGGGACAGAACACCTGCGCGCGCCGGTTCCCGCTCTGCGCGACCTTCACATAGGTCTTGGGCGTTCCGGAGATCTCGAAGGTCTCCATCGGCGCCGAGATGACCGCGCGGTACGGCGCGCCGGACAGGATCTGGCAGTCGTCGCAATGGCACACGACGACTTGGGTCGGATCGACGTCGCCGGTGAATCGGATGGCGCCGCAGTGGCAGGAACCATGGACTTTCATGACGGCCGTTTTTCGAAGTTCTGGCACGACGCAGTCTATGCCGCCGTCTCGATCTTTCCGCTTGGAAGTCGGCATCGACGCCAGCAGGTCCGGGCGCGGCAGGCCCTGATGTCGATACAGTCGGATCAAAGGGAAACCGTGGGAGATGACGGAGTGATGGATCCGAAGGGGGCGACCTGCCCGGGCATGACGCGGCGCACGTTCGGCCTGGCGATGACTGCCGTTGCGGCGGCGGGATGCGGACGCAAGGAGCAGCCGCGCGCGGCGCCTCTGCCAGACTCCCCGACCGTGGCGCACGCGCGGCGGTTTGCCGAGCGGCACCTGCCCGAGGCCCGCCTGCCTCTGATGCTCCAGCAGGCGCGGGAGGTCGAGCGGGATTTTTCCACCGGCCTCATACGCACCCGCATCAACGGGTAGGTCTATGAATGGCCGGCGAATTTCTCTAGCTTCAAGGCGCGGTCGGAGTTCAAGAAGTTCGCCGTGCCGGGCACCGACCGCTTCGAGCTCCCGTCCGAGGGGCGCAAGGGCATCGGCGGCCTGACCTTCTTCTGGCCCACGCTCGAGGGCTACTCGCTGGAGAACTGGGTCGACGACTCGGATCGGCGCAGGATCGGATCCCTGTCATTCAGCGTCCATGAGAAAGACCTGCCGATGACGACGGAGCAGGTGATGGAACGCCTTCACAGCTTCGGCGCGATCGAAGCGACGCCGGGCGTCTCCCGGTTCGGGCTCAGCGGCTACCGGTGGAACGGGCCCGACGGCAGCTTCAAGGACCAGGTCGAATGGATCGGCCGGCGGGAGGATGGCGGGCTGTTCCACATGCGCAGCCACCACCCCGATGGTCCGGGCGCCCGCGAGCTCTTCTTTCCGCAATGCTCCGTGGAGATGGTCGAACCCGACACCGGGGAGGAAGTCAGCTACCGGTACTCCCTCGATCTCCTCGAACACTGGCGCGAGATCGAGCACGGGACGCGCCGCCTCATCCACTCCTGGCGGAAGACCTGACGGTCAGCCTTGCGCGAGCGCCTGCGCCTCCAGCTGTGACTTCAGGCCCTCCGGCAGCTTCAACTGCCGGGCCAGTTCGTCGAGGTAGGCGCGCTCCATGTAGCTGGTCTCGTCGACCATCAGCAGGCTTGCGAGGTACATCTCGGAGGCGATCTCTGGCGTCGTCGCGGCCTGCGCGACCGCCGCCGGATCGAGCGGGCGACGCAGCGCATCCTCCTGCCAGCGTTGCAACTCGGGATCGTCCGCCACGCGGCTGAGCGCCTGCTCGATCAGTTCGCGCTCGCGGTCGTCCAGATGGCCGTCGGCCTTGGCCGCCGCGATCATCGCCAGCAGCACGGCACGGCTGTGTTCCTCGGCCTCGTCCTGCGGCACACGGTCCAGCGTGCGCGGCTCCGCCGTCAGACTGGCTTGCGGCGACGACGTCGACCCCGGCGCCTGTGCCTGACCCGTCGTCTGCCCTTGCGCCTGCTGCTGCGCCTGCCACGCGGTGTAGGCCTTGTAGGCCATCAGGCCGAGCGCCGCGATGCTGCCGTACTTCAGCGCCTTGCCGCCGTAGCTGCGTCCGCGCTTGCTGCCGAGCAAAGCACCCAGGACGCCGGCCACGCCCGCGCCTGCGCCGATCTTTCCAAGGTCACCGAGGTTGCCCAGATTGCCAAGGCCGCCCAGGTTGCCGAGGTTGCCCAACCCACCGAGTCCGCCAAGCCCGCTCGGGCCGCCTCGGCCCGGCACGCCGCCGCCTGCAAGCAGGTCGCGACCCGATCTCAGCAGTTGATCCAGAAGTCCATGCGCACTCATCGCCAGCCCCTTTCAACGCGGTAGAAGAGTCTGTCAGTTGAGGGCATCGGGGGACATCCCCAAGTCCGATCGGCCTGTCGATGGATTCGGTCGGGCCGGCTTGTTCAGCAGGAGTCTCGGTGCTAGCGATGTCGCAGCTTGCCAGGCTTCACGAGGAGCCCGGCACCAGCGAAAACATGTGCGCATCCCACGCCTTTCCATCGACGCCGCGGATGCGATTGCGCAGCAGCCCTTCGTAATGCGCGCCGCAGCGCCGCGCCACGGCGAGGCTCGGTTCATTGCCGTCGGCGACCACGATCTCCACGCGCATCAGCTGGAGCTTCCCGAACGCATGCCGGCTCAGCGCACGCACCGCCGACGAGGCCGCGCCCTGGCCCTCCCACGACGAGCGCACCCAGTAGCCGAGGTTGCAGAACGGATGCACCGCATGCAAGGAGTTGAGCCCGCCGCCGCCGACGAAGTCCCCGGTCTCGCGGTCGAAGATGCCGAACTCGTAGCTGGTGCCGCTCTGCCAGCCACGCGCGCAGTGGGCTAGCCACTCGGCGCCTTCCGTGGCGGAGAAATCCGCGTGCGCCCATTTCATCCAGCGGCCGATGGACACATGCGACTCGCGCACCGCCGCGACGAAGTCCGGCAGGTCGGCGGGCCGGTAGGGCCGCAGCAAGAAGCGGCCTTCAATCAGCTCAACACGCGGCGCACCGGGTGCGGCGACGGCGCCGTCGTCCCACACCTCGCCGGCAAGCTGCTTCGCGCAGGCCAGCATCGAGCGGTTGTAGCGCGAGAGGCGCGGCGCGAGCGCGGCCAGCGCGAGCCCGGCCGCCTCGTTCCCCCGTCCTTGCGCAGCGTAGGTGAGCGAAAGGATCGCGCGCGCCTCGTCATGCAGCGGACGGTCGTTGCCCGGCTGCATGTGATGCGTGAGTTCGCCGACGAGCAGCGCCTCGCTCTCGTCGAGACGCTTCAACCAGCGCAGCGTGCTGCCGAGCTGGATGACCGCGCGCGTGCGGCGGTAGGGATCGAGCGCCCCGGTCTCCAGCGCCGCGCGGTAGAGCGGCTCCGCGTCCGCTTCGAGGCCCGCGGTGTCGCGGGCACAGGCCCGTTCGAAGAGGGCTCGCGCATCGTCGTCGGGACGCTCGGCGGCGAGCGCATCGATCTCGTCGACGATCTGTGCGCCGGTGAGATCCGGCGCGCGTCGCCAGACATCATCGATGCGCAGGGTCCAGTCGACATGGTGCGGGGCGGGGGCGGTCATCGGGGCAGTCTAGCGACTACCCCCGAAAGTGCTGGAAGTCTGCAGCACGATCATCGCGATCGTGGCCGCGGCCATTGCCGCGGTCGCCAGCCAGCCGAGCACGCGCCACAACGGCGGCATGCGCATCTCGCCGACGATCTTGCGGTGCGACGCCGCGACCATCACCGCGATCATGATCGGCACCGAGATCACCGCGTTGATGACGGCAGACCAGTACAGCGCCTTGATCGGATTGAGGCCCGAGAGGCTGACCGCGAGCCCGATCAGCATCGCGCCGCTCAGGATCGTGTAGAACACCTTGGCGGATTGCACTGGCCGGTCCAGTCCGCGTCGCACGCCGGCGAGCGTGGCGACCGCGTACGCCGCCGATCCCGCGAGCACCGGCAGCGCGAGGAAGCCCGTGCCCACGATGCCGGCCGCGAAGAGCACGAACGCAAAGTCGCCCGCGATCGGCTTGAGCGCCTGCGCAGCCTGCGCGGTGGTCTCGATGTCGCGCACGCCGTGCGCATGCAGCGCCGCGGCGGTCGCGACGATCATGAAGAACGCAATCGCGTTGGAGAAGCCCATGCCCACCAGCGTGTCGGTGCGCAGCCGGCGGAACTGGACCGCCGCCTGCTCGGGCGCGACAGCGAGCGGGCGGTCGGCATCGATGCGGCGGATCTCCTCGGCCTCCTGGCTGGCCTGCCAGAAGAAGAGGTAGGGGCTGATCGTCGTGCCGAGGATCGCGACGACCGTGGTCGTGTACTCGCGGTCCCAGTGCATGGCCGGCAGCACCAGCGATTTCAGCGCGAGCACCCAGTCCGCCTGCGCCGCGAAGCCGACGCCGACGTAGGCCAGCAGCGTCAGCGTCAGCCACTTCAGCAGCTTCACGTAGCGCTCGTAGGGCAGCCAGATCTGCAGCAGCAGTGAGAGCAGCGCCATGGCGACGACGAAGGCCCCGGGCGGTCCGCCGACGGCCAGGTGCATCGCGTCGCCCATCGCGCTGAGATCGGCGCCGAGGTTGATCACGTTGGCGACGACCAGCAGCGAGACCAGTCCGAAGACCAGCCAGCGCGGACAGAGTTTGGAGAAGTTCTCGGTGAGGCCCTTGCCGGTGATGCGGCCGATGCGCGCGCTGGCGAGCTGGATGCCGACCATCAGGGGGAAGGTGACGAGGATCGTCCAGCCCACGCTGTAGCCGTATTGCGCGCCGGCCTGCGAGTAGGTGGCGATGCCGCTCGGGTCGTCGTCGGCCGCGCCGGTGATCAGGCCGGGGCCGAGCTTGGTCCACCAAGGGGCGCTGACGGGGTCCTTGTCGGCCCGGGCCGCGGCGTCACTGTCGATTCGATCCATGCCGGGCTCCTGGTTTGCAGGAGCACAGGCAAGCGCAATGCCCGCGCAGCATCCGTCCGATTGCTGGCGCGGCGTCCGTCGGCTATTGCTCGAAGCGCACGTTCTTGACGGGGAGCTCCGGCGCTTCCCACGCGTAAGCGGGATGGAGCACATTGCGCTCGTCCCGCATGCCGGGCCAGCGGAGCTGCATCAGCTCGGCGAGCGTCCAGCCGGCCCAGTCGGCGCGGAACGGCCGCGAGGCCGACGACGCATCGAAGCCCGATCCGCTGCGCCACAGCAGCGCGGGAATGCGGTAGCCGGAGGCCGTGCCCGGACTGTGGCCCGCATGGTCGAGGCTGTGTCCGACCTCCTGGCCGTGATCCGACAGGAACATCCACGCGCCGCGCCCGCCCGCCGGCAGGTGATCCCGCGTGAGCCGCAGCGTCCGCGCGACGATGCGGTCGTGATAGTGGATGGCGGAGTCGTAGTCCTGCCGGAACTCGCGCACCCAGGCGGCGCGACCGTCGCGTGCCATCGCGGAGTCCACGGCATCGCCGTCGTCATCGTCGAACGGATGCTCGCCCGGCGGCATGCGCAGCCGGTAGTGCGGATGTGCTCCCAGCAGGTGCACCACCACCAGCTTGCGCGGCGCGGGATCGGAAAGGGCCTGTTCGACCTCGTCCAGCAAGTCCTCGTCGAGCGAGACCGACGAACGTCCCGGCTGCCGGTTGATCATCTCCACGATGTCGGCCAGCCGCGCATGCTGCTGGTCGACGGCCACGTCGTCATGATTGCTCACCCACCAGACCTTGTAGCCGGCGCTTTTCGCCAGCGCGATCAGGTGTTGCGTGCTGCCGGCGGGATCGTCCTCGTCACGCTCGCCGAAGCTGAACAGACCGCTCAGCGACGCGACCGTCGTCGCCTGTGTCGACCAGGCGTGCGCAGTGTCAGCAGCCGGGTCCGCTCCTCGTCGCGCAACGCGATCAGTTCCGGCGTCGTCGGGCGCGCGTAGCCATAGAGGCTCATGTTGTCGCGGTTCACGCTCTCGCCCAGCACGAGCACCACCGTCGACGGCGTGCCCGTCGCCATCGTGGGTGCCGCCGCGCGGGCGTTGCGCATGAGTTGCTCGCGCTGGACCTGCTGGTCCGCCCAGTTCGCGCGCAGATCCGCGACCTGCTGCGTCCAGGCGGGCCAGAACAGCAGCGGATGATGGCGGCGCCAGGGCTTGCTCAAGTGGGCGAGGGCGCAGACGGTCAGCAGCACGAGCAGCGTGATGCGCGCGCCTCGCGAAAGCGCCGCCTGATCGCCGCTCGCCCGCGTCGCGAGCGTGATCGCGACGCCGGTGAGCGCGAGCATCCCGATCAACGCGGCGGCGGCGAGTGCCATCGCGGGTACCTGCGAGGTGAGGTACTCGATCGACTCGCGCGGCGTCGTGTTCGCCGCCGCGGCGAGCACGAGCGAGCTGTCCGGCGCGGCCTGGTACTGGTTCTGCAGGAAGGCGCGCACGGCGCCGTCGACGAGGAAGGCCGAGATCACGACGAAGGCCGTGGCCCAGCGCAACCGGCGCCAGGCGCGGCGCTCGATCGGCCACGGCAGCCACAGCAGCACGGGGAGGGCGAGCCATGCGACCTGCGCCGCACGACGGCTGTCGTGGCCCGCCAGCACCGCGCCGGCGCAGGCGAGCGCGAGCAGGCTCATGGCGCCCCAGCGCAGCAGCGCGGGACGCCTGGAAATGGAATCGGACATCAGGCCGGGAGAGGAAGAAGAGGGAGCGAAGGCGCGCAGTCTACGCACCCGCTCACAACATCGGCCGCAACACCTTCCAGACGTTGTCCAGCATCAGCGGATGCGCCTTGGCCAGCGGGTGGATGCGATCGCCCTGGAACCATTCGGCCATGTCCGGCCGATCGGCCACGCCGGCCAGCAGGAAGGGCTGCAGCGGCACCTTCTCCTCCTGTGCGACGGTCCTGAAGCTGCCCTCGAAGTCCCGCGCGTAGCTCGCGCCCATGTTGGGCGGGATCTGCATGCCGATCAGCAGCACCTTCGCGCCCGCGTCCTTGCCGGCCTGCACCATCGCCTTCAGGTTCTCGCGGGTCATCTTCAGCGGCAGGCCGCGCAGCGCGTCGTTGCCGCCGAGCTCGATGATCAGGTGCGTCGGACGATGCTGCTTCAGCAGCGCCGGCAGCCGCGAGCGTCCGCCCGAGGTCGTGTCGCCGCTGATGCTGGCGTTGATCACCTCGGCGCCCAGCTTCTGCGCCTTCAGCCGCTGGTCCAGCAGCGCGACCCAGCCGCTGCCGCGGGCCAGGCCGTACTCGGCCGAGAGACTGTCGCCCAGCACGACGATGCGCCGTGATGCTGCGCTCGCCGTCGCCCCCGCTTCGGTGCGGCCTTGCGCCGCGACAGGTCCGGCCAGGACCCCCGCCGCGACGAGGGTCGCGACACAGGCGCTACAGTGCAACATCCATTCACGGCGGCGCATCTGCGGTTGATTCATGGTTCAGAACATCCTCGAAGTCGATCACGTCAGCAAGTCGGTCCAGGATGCCGACGGCGTGCTGACCATTCTGCATGACATCAATTTCCAGCTGCAGGCGCGGGAGTCCGTCGCCATCGTCGGGGCCTCGGGCTCGGGCAAGAGCACGCTGCTGTCCATCCTCGCGGGCCTGGACACGCCCTCCGAAGGCACGGTGCGCCTGCGGGGGCAGGACATGTTCGTGCTCGACGAAGACGGCCGCGCCGCGCTGCGTGGGGAACATCTGGGGTTCGTGTTCCAGAGTTTCCAGCTGCTTTCTCATCTGACGGCGTTGGAGAACGTCATGCTCCCGCTTGAACTGCGCGGTGAGCGTGATGCGCGGGCGCAGGCCAGGCTCATGCTGGAACGCGTGGGACTCGGGCAGCGGCTGTCGCACTACCCGCGCGTGCTGTCGGGCGGCGAGCAGCAGCGCGTCGCGCTCGCTCGCGCCTTCGTGCAGCAACCCGCGCTGCTGCTGGCCGATGAGCCCACCGGCAGCCTCGACTACGCCACCGGCGAGCAGGTCATGGCGTTGATGTTCGAACTCAACCGGGAACTCGGGACGACGCTGGTCATGGTCACCCACGACCAGAGCATCGCGGCGCGTTGTGAGCGGCAGCTGAAGATCTCGGCAGGGCACCTTCAGGACATCACGATGGCGGATCTGCCAGCGTGAGGCGTCAAGCGCGCATCGCGCGCTCGCGCAGACGCCTTCTGCGCTCGTAACGGATCACGGCCCACCAGCCGATGTAGACGATGACGTAGAGGGCCAGGCCGAGCAGGACGCCCGCGAGCGGCAGGCCCACCAGCAGCGGCGTGCCCAGCTCGGAGAGCCATTGGCTCAGGGCGTGCCACCAGCTCGTCGGATCGCTCCAGTTCAGCGCCAGTTCCTTCGGCGCGGAGATCGGACCATGGATGCCCAGCACCTGGCGGCCCAGGAAGATCGCCAGCGTCCAGATCGGCACCAGCGTCAACGGATTCGTCAGCCAGGTCGCGGCGATCGCGGCGGCGACGTTGGCCCGGCACACGATCGCGACCACGGCCGCCAGCAGCATCTGGGTCGGCAACGGGATCACGCCCACGGCCAGTCCCAAGCCCGCGCCCAGGGCCACGCGGCGGCGATGCGCCACCCACAGCCAGGGCCGTTCCCGCAAATAGAGGCCCAGCCACTTCAGCCCCTTGGTCTGTTCCAGGGACTCGGGCGAGGGCAGCAGTCGGCGGGCAAGTCGGGAAGCCGTCATGGGGGCGTCAGCGTAGGCGTCATAGGAGCTTCAAGGAAGCTTCAGATGTGAAAAGCCCGCGCGGCTGACCTGCAGCGGCGCGGGCTCTGAACAGTACAGCAAAGACTGTTCGGATCGGCGATCAGTTCTGGGAGAACTTGAAGTCGGTCTTGGCCTTGGTCCGCAGTTCTTCCTGGAAGTCCGCGACCTTCTGCTGCTGCATGCGCTGCACGATCTGGCCCTTGACGTCGTCGAAGGCCGGGAACTGCGCCTGACGGGTCTCTTCCAGCTTGATGATGTGATAGCCGAACTGCGACTTCACCGGCTCCTGCGTCATCTCGCCGGCCTTCAGCTTGCCCAGGGCAGCGCTGAATTCAGGCACGTAGGCGTCCGGCGCGGACCAGCCCAGGTCGCCGCCGTTCTGGGCGGAACCGGTGTCCTTGGAGTTCTTGGTCGCGAGGTCCTCGAACTTCGCGCCGCCGTTCAGCTGCTTGACCAGCGCCTTGGCGTCTTCTTCCTTCTCCACCAGGATGTGGCGGGCGTGGAATTCGGTGCCGGAGGCCTGGGCCTTGAACTTGTCGTACTCGGTCTTGGCGTCGGCGTCGGTGATCGGGTTCTTCTTCGCGTAGTCGGCGAAGAGCTCACGGATCAGCAGCGACTGGCGCGCCAGTTCCATCTGGTTCTTGTAGTCGTCGGTCTTGTTCAGGCCGCGCTTCTCGGCTTCCTGCAGGAAGATCTCGCGCAGGACGACCTCTTCCTTGACCTTGGCTTCCATCTCCGGGCTGCGCGGCTGGCCACCCTTGGTGATCTGGCTGATCAGCACGTCGGCACGGGCCTTCGGCACGGGCTTGCCGTTCACGATCGCGATGTTCTGGGCGAGGGCCGGCAGGGCCACGGCGCCGATGACCGCCACGGTGGCGGCGAGCACAAACTTCTTCATGATGGGTAAAGGGCCTTTCGACTCTCGGATGAGCGTGAGCGCTCCAAAACAAAGCGCCGACACGCGGCGCTACTGAGGACCTGGTTTCTGCTGTTCGTCGGGCGCGCGAGCCTCGATGGCCAGCGCGTGAATGCCCTTCTGCATCAGATCGGCGAGGGCATCATATACGAGCCGATGCCGAGCCACCCTGGGTAAACCGGCAAAGCGCGCGCTCACGATTTCGAGGTAGTAATGACCGCCTTCGCGCGCTCCGGCGTGCCCCGCGTGGTGCGCGCTGTCGTCCCGCAGACGCAGCAGCTCGGGCGCCAGCGCGGCCCGCAGGCGGGCCTCGATCTCGACCGAGGGGGTCGCCACGGGATTCGGCGTCGCCCTCGATGCCGACGAGGGATTCCGGATGTCGTCGCCGCTGCTCATGGCTTGGGTTCCTCGGCGGGTGCCTCGGTTTCCTGCGGCAGATGGCGGCTCATGTAGAGCCCCGTGCCCAAGGTGAACAGCAGCATCAGCCCGGTTGCCCCGAAGACCTTGAAGTTGGCCCAGGTCTCCGTGGTGAACGAGTAAGCGACGTAAAGATTCGCAAAACCCAGGGCCAGGAAGAACGCGACCCAGGCCCAGTTGAGCCGTGCCCATGCGGCATCGGGCAGCGACAGCTCAGCAGCGCCCATCATCTTGCGCAGCGGGTTCTTGCCCAGGAAGACCTGACTGACGAAGAAGACCGCGGAGATGGCCCAGTACAGCATCGTCGGCTTCCACTTGATGAAGGTTTCGTTGTGGAAGTAGACGGTCGCCGCGCCGAGCGTCGCGACCAGGCCCAGGCTGATCCACAGCATCAGGTCGACCTTGCGGCCGCGCAGCTTCAGGAAGAGCACCTGCGCGATGGTCGCGAGCATGGTGACGAGGGTCGCGAGCAGCACCGGCGCCTCGGCCGGGCCGACCTTGCCGCCGGCGACCAGGAAACCGAAGTGCTCGGTGGCGAAGGCCGCTGCCCAGTCCGGCTGCCCGTCGGCGTACTTGAACGTGACGAAGAACAGCAGGAGCGGCAGGAAATCGAGCAGGAGCTTCATTCGGTCGGGGATCAGTGCGGCGCGCTCAGCGCTGGGGCTCGAAGTCTATCGCGGCGGAATTGATGCAGAAGCGCTCGCCCGTCGGTTCCGGGCCATCGGGAAAGACGTGGCCCAGGTGGGTGCCGCAGTTGTTGCAGCGCACTTCGACGCGGACCATGCCGTGCGTCGAGTCGACGACGCGCTCGACGACCTCGGCGTTGACCGGCTCGTAGTAGCTGGGCCAGCCGCAGCCGGCGTCGAACTTGGTGTCCGCCTTGAACAGCGGCGTACCGCAGCCGACGCAGTTGTAGTTCCCGGCTTCCCAGTGGTCCCAGTACTTGCCGGTGAAGGCTCGCTCGGTGGCGGCGTGGCGGGCGACCTGGTACTGGGTCGGGTCCAATTGTTCGCGCCACTCGGCATCCGTCTTCTTGACGGGGTACGCCGTGTCGCGGTCGCGATCCTGGTCGGTGGCGTCTTGGATGAACTTGTCGTAGCGGCTCATGATGAACAGGAAACCTCCAGCGTTTGCGCCCAGTCGGGCGGGAAACCGGCGTCGGACGCCAGCGCGGGCTCGTCGAACGGACGTCGCAGCACCTCGAGCAGCCGGTGCACCTCGCTGAAGTCGCCGGCCTCGGCCCGTTGGATCGCCGTCTCGGCCAGGTGATTCCTCAGAACCACTGCCGGATTGACCGCGTTCATCCGCCGGGCACGGGACTCAAGTGCGTCCACAGTCTCGATCTTCAAGCGCGCCGCGTACCGCGTCGCCCAGGCGTCGAAAACGGCGCGGTCCAGGAACAGGTCGCGAAGGCCGGTGTTCGCCGCCGCTTCCAGCGGCTGCGCCGGGTCGAAACCGGCCAGCCGGCGGTGCGCGATCGTGTAGTCGGTGTGGTGCGCGGCCAGCAGCCGCAGCCAGTCGTCGATCAGCGGGCCGTCCTCGCCGCGCTCGTCGACCTCGGCCGTGAGACCGAGCTTCGCGCGCATCGCGCCGAGCAGCGCGGCGCCGAAGCGTTCGCGGTAGATCTCGAGCGCCTCGATCAGTTCATCGCCGGCCGCTCCCGCGTCGGTCTCGATGTTCGGCATCAGCGGCAGCAGCGCCTGCGCCAGCGCATGCAGGTTCCAGAACGCGACCTGCGGCTGCCGCGCGAAGGCGTAGCGGCCCTGATGGTCCGAGTGGTTGCAGATGTGGCCCGGATCGAAACCGTCCATGAAACCGAACGGGCCGTAGTCGATGGTCAGGCCCAGCATCGACATGTTGTCGGTGTTCATCACGCCGTGCATGAAGCCGACGGCCTGCCACTGCGCGACGAGCTCCGCCGTCTGCGCGGCGACCTTGGACAGCGCGGCGGTCACCGGATTCGGCGCGTCGGCGCATTCCGGCGCGTGGTGGCGGACGAAGAAGTCGAACAGCTCGCGCGTACGGGCTTCCATGCCGTGATGCGTGAAGTGCTCGAAGTGGCCGAAGCGCAGGAAGCTGGGCGCGACGCGCGTGACGATCGCGCCGGTCTCGACGCGCTCGCGCTGCACCTTCAGCGAGGTCGAGCCGGTGATCGCGAGCGCGCGTGTCGTCGGGATGCCCAGCGCGGCCATGGCTTCGGAGCAGAGGAACTCCCGGATCGACGAACGCAGCACCGCGCGGCCGTCGCCGCGGCGCGAGTAGGGCGTGAGCCCCGCGCCCTTGAGCTGGAGTTCGAAGTGCCCGTTCGGGCCATCGACGCCGCCGAGCAGCAGCGCGCGGCCGTCCCCCAGCTGTCCGGCCCAGACGCCGAACTGATGGCCGCTGTACACCGTGGCCAGCGGCTTCATGCCGGCGAGGCGGGTGTTGCCGCTGAAGGCTTCCAATGCCGCCGGACGGGTCCACCAATCCTCGGGCCAGCCGAGCAGGGCGGCGCAATCCGGACTGGTCGCGACCCAGTGCGGGTCGGGCAATCCGGTGCCGGGGAGTTCGGTGAAGAAGTCCGGACCGAGTGTCGCGAAGCGATGGGTCCAGCGTTCAGGCTCGGCGCCTGGGAAGTCCGCGTGGAGGGCCGCGTGGAGGCCAGCGTTCAGAGGCGCATTCATCGCGTCAGTTTACCGAGCCCCTCATGGCCCTGCGGCCCACGGGGTGCAGCGCAGGCAAAGAGCGCCAGAGCGTGCGGAGCGCCAGAAAGCGAAAAGGCCCGCAGTGAGTGGGTCTCACTGGGGCCGGAGTGGTGCTGGGGGTTCCCGGAGGGACGCCCCCTGCGCCGCGGAGAGCCCGCGCTTGGCGAAGCGCAGGTTCTCGGAAGTGTCAGCCGAGCTTGAAGCTCGAGACGGTCTCGACGAGCTGAGCCGACTGGTCCTTGAGCGACTCCGCCGCAGCAGCCGATTCCTCGACGAGCGCCGCATTCTGCTGCGTCATCTGGTCGAGTTGGCGGACGGCCTGGCCGATTTCCCCGAGGGTGAGCGACTGCGCCGCGCTGGACGCGGAGATCTCGCCGATGACGCGGGTGACGCGTTCGACGCTGGTGACGATCTCGCGCATGGTGGCGCCGGTGTCGGCGACCAGGCGGGAGCCGCCGTCCACGCGTTCGACCGAGGCGGAGATCAGCGACTTGATCTCCTTGGCTGCTTCCGCGCTGCGCTGGGCCAGCGAGCGGACTTCGCTGGCCACGACCGCGAAGCCGCGGCCCTGTTCGCCGGCGCGCGCCGCTTCCACGGCGGCGTTCAGCGCCAGGATGTTGGTCTGGAAGGCGATGCCGTCGATGACGCCGATGATGTCGGCGATCTTGTTGGACGACTGCTGGATCTCGTTCATCGTCGCGACGACCTGCTCGACCATCGCGCCGCCGCGTCCGGCGACCTGCGAGGCCGTCTGCGCCAGGCCATCCGCTTCACGCGCCGATTCGGCGTTGAGCTTCACGCCTTCGCCGAGCTGCGCCATCGCGGCGCCGGTTTCTTCCAGGCTGCTCGCGGCCTGCTCGGTGCGGTTGGACAGGTCGGCGTTGCCGGTCGCGATCTCGGACGACGCGTGGCGGACCTGGTCGGCGGAGGAGCGCACGCTGGCGATGGTCTCGGCCAGGCGCTGCTGCATCTCCTGCAGCGAGCGGCGCAGCGTGGCGACCTCGTCGGTGCCCTCCACGTCGGCGCCGCGGCGGCTCAGGTCGCCATTGGCGATGGACTGGCTCAGCGACTGCGCCTCGGCCAGCGGCTCGGTCACCGAGCGCGTGATCACCAGCGCGATGCCCACACCCAGCACGATCGCCACCGTCATCAGCGCGATGACCAGGTTGCGGGTGCTTTCGGCCTCGGCCTGCGCTTCCTTGCGCGCGGCCTGCAGCAGGTCGCGGGTGTGTTCGGCGAACTTGTCGATCGCGACCAGGTAGTCGTTCATCGCGGGGATCAGCTGCGACGCGGCGATCGGCTTGATGTCGCCGCCGCCTTCCTTGACCTTGATGGCGGCCTCGCGGGCGTCCTGGTACTTCTTGCGGGCAGCGCCGATCTCGTCGATCAGCTTGTTGCCCACCGGCTCGGTGACGCTCTCGTCGAGTTCCTTCTGGATCTTGTCGATGCGGGCCGACAGCTCCTTCGAGCGCGAAGTGAAGGCCTTGACGAAGTTCTCGTCGTCCACGACCAGCTGCACGATGCGGCGCTGGATGTTGCCCTCGGTCAGGCCCGACCATTGGCGCGAGATCTCGAGCGTGTGCATGTCGACCTCGACCAGGCGCTCGATGCGCTGGTGCAGCATCGACACCCGGATGACGCCCACCGCCGAGGCCACGGCCATCAGCACGATCACCAGCGCAAAGCCGGCCAGCACACGGCTTCTCAGCCGCCAACGATTCAGATTCAGCATGTCGGGAGTCCTTCTTCTTCGCGGCAGACCCGCCCGGAGGGCTTCAAACCCGGCGGGCGATCCTGTCAGCATTGGAATGTTTGATACGCGGACGGGATGCTGCCTCTCGAAGGTGAAAGCTGATCGATGGATATGCGGGGTCGCCCGTGAACAAAAGCGCGGAAGGCGTTTTCGTGAACCCGCGTGTGGGTTTATCGCCTCAGCCGGACCGCAGCTTGTGCGAGATGCGATCAGATTTTGGCACCCGAGGCCGGCCCGGGCGGCGGTGGCACATCGAACAGGTTGATCGTCTGCGGCTGGTCCATCACCAGGTCCGAGCGCGCGCAGGCGACGCAGGGGAGGATCCAGCCCTCGTCCTTTTCCTCCCGCGACAGGCCGGGCCACTCGATGCGGTACTCGATGCGGCCGGACACCAGTTTCGCGATGCAGGCGCGGCAGGTGCCGTTGCGGCAGGAATGCGGCAGGCGCAGGCCGTGGTCGAGCGCGGCCAGCAGCAAGGTCTGGTCCTCGGGCGCGTCGAAGCGCCAACCCTGGGGATGGAGGTCGACGGCGTGAACGGCCGGTCCGGTCGCCGCGGTCGCTGCGGTCGGTATGGCCGGGGAGGGCGATGGCAGGGAAGGCGCGCCGGAGTCCTCGGCGGCGTCATGGGCGTGGTCCATGGCCGCCATCATGCCGTGCGCTAAGCTTCCCCGATGCCTCACGTCACCACCGCCACCTCGGGGCGCGGCGCGTCCGCCGCGCCAGCCGTCCAGGCCGCCCAGGCCTTCTTCGACCAGCTCAACCGCGATTACGTCGCGGTGCACAAGCGCAAGGAAGACCTGTTCTGGGCCACCTACATGGCCACGAGCGACGACCACGAGGGCTTCGGCCGTGCCGAGACCGACTACAAGGCTTTCATCTCCGATCCGGAGACATTGAGCGCGACGCGCGCACACCTGGCCGCCGTCGAGGCCGCGGGGGACGCCGCGCCGGGCGCCGCCGGCGCCGATGCCGACGCCCGCCAGGCGCTGGCCCACGGCCTGCGCGGCTGGCTGGGCGTGTTCGAGGCCAACATCGTCGACAACGACGAAGGCCGCCGCCTGATGGCCGAGCTGATCGAGGCGGAGCGCGTGCTCTTCGCCAAACGCAAGGACTTCGCGCCGACGCATGTCAACGACCGCGGCGAGACCGAAGCCGCCACGTTGACGATGCTGTCGACCAACGCGGCCACCAACCCGGACGAGTCGCGTCGCCGCAGTTCCTACGAGGCGCTGCACGGCCTCGAGCGCTGGGTGCTGGAGAACGGCTTCCTGGAGATCGTCGCGCTGCGCAACCGGCTGGCGCGTGCGCTCGGCTTCCCCGACTACTTCGAGATGAAGCTGCGCAAGAACGAGCGCATGACGAAGGCGGAGCTCTTCGGCGTGCTCGACGACTTCGTCGCCCGCACCGAGGCAGCGCAGCAGCGTGCGCACGATGCGCTCGCCGCGAAGCACGGCCCGGACGCGCTGGAGCCCTGGAACCTGCGCTTCCACAGCGCCGGCGACGTGACGCGCCGCATGGACCCGTACATGCCCTTCGGCCCCGCGCTGCGGCGCTGGGTGCGAAGCTTCCGCCGGCTGGGCATCCAGTACCGCGGCGCGACGATGCGGCTGGACCTGCTGCAGCGGCCGGGCAAATACCAGAACGGTTTCTGCCACGGACCGCTGCCGACGTGGTTCGACGAGCAGGGCCGCTGGCACGCCGGCGAGATCAACTTCACCGCCGAGGCCAAGCCCGACCAGGTCGGCAGCGGCGCGCGGGCGATGCTGACGCTGTTCCATGAAGGCGGCCACGCGGCCCACTTCGCCAACGTGACGCAGAACTCGCCGTGTTTCTCGCAGGAGTTCGCGCCGACCTCGATGGCCTATGCGGAAACGCAGTCGATGTTCTGCGACAGCCTGCTCGGCGACGCGGACTGGCTCAAGCGCTATGCGCGCACCGTTGACGGGCAGGCGATTCCCGACGAGCTGATCCACGACCGCATCGCGTCGGCGCAGCCGATGCGCGCCTTCGACGAGCGTGCGATCGCCGTGGTGCCGTACTTCGAGGCGGCGCTGTACGCGATGGCCGACGAGGAACGCACGACCGAGTCCGTGCTCGCGCTGGCCCGCGCGATGGAGCGCCGCATCCAGGGCGTCGACCGCGCGCCGCGGCCGATCCTCGCGATCCCGCACCTGCTGAACCAGGAGTCGGCGGCGTCGTACCAGGGCTACCTGCTGGCGCACATGGCGGTCTACCAGACGCGGGCGTTCTTCCTGCAGCGCGACGGCTACCTCACCGACAACCCGGCGATCGGGCCGGCGCTGGCGCAGGCCTACTGGGCGCCGGGCAACAGCCTGTCGCACGACGCGACGCTGCGCCGGCTGACCGGCGAGGGCTTCTCGGCGCGCTACCTGGCCGAGGCCTGCGACGAGACCGTCGAGCAGGCCTGGGCGAACGCGCAGGACCTGCTGGAAGCCTCCGAGCGCCGCGGTGAACGCACTGACGAAGGTCCGCCGCTGGACGCGCACGTCCGCGTGGTCCACGGCGCGGAGCTGCTGGCCGACAACGGCGATGGCAACGCGTCGGCGGAGCAGGCGATGTTCGAGCGCTTCGAGCAGTGGATCAGCGCGAACTACGGGACGCCGGCAGCTTCGTCCGCCGCCGCCGCGCACTGACCGCGTCGTGAAGTACCTGCAGGGCTATTCGCCGGCGCTGGTCGCGCAGGCGCAGCAGTTGCTGGACGCGGGCGAGCTCGGCCCGCTGCTGGCGCGCAAGTATCCGGAGCCGCACGAGGTCCGCAGCGACAAGGCGCTGTTCGACTACACCCAGGACCTGAAGCAGCGCTTCATGCGCAACGCGGGGCCGCTGGCGCTGGTGGCCTACGACGCCAAGCTCAAGGTCATCCAGCACGCGCTGGGCACGCACACGCGGCAGGCCGTGGTGCACGGCAACCGGCTCAAGACGCGGCGCGAGATCCGCGTCGCGACGCTGTTCCGCGAGGCGCCGGCCGAGTTCCTGAAGATGATCGTCGTGCATGAGCTCGCGCACCTGAAGGAGCTCGAGCACGACAAGGCGTTCTATGCGTTGTGCCACCACATGGCGTCGGACTACTCGCAACTGGAATTCGACGTGCGTTTGTGGCTGAGCGTGCGCGACCGCGAGGAGAAGCTGGCGAAGGCCGGCAAGGCCGAGAAGGTCCAGGAATAGGCGCTTCCGCTATGCTCCCGGTCTTTCCAGACCGCCGACCCGCGGCGCCACGAGCGCGGCGGGTTCCTTGCCTCCAATGATTCTGCTGGCGCCCATGGAGGGCCTGCTGGACCACATGCTGCGCGACACGCTGACCCGTGTCGGCGGCGTGGACCGCTGTGTCTCCGAGTTCATCCGCATCACCGACCGGCTGCTGCCGCGCCGCGTGTTCACGCGCATCGTGCCGGAGCTGCTCCACGGCGGACGCACGCGCGCCGGCGTGCCGGTGCGGGCGCAGTTGCTCGGCTCCGATCCGCAGTGCCTGGCGGAGAACGCCGCGCGGCTGGCCGAGCTGGATCCCGAAGGCATCGACCTCAATTTCGGCTGCCCCGCCAAGACGGTGAACCGGCATCGCGGCGGCGCCGTGCTGCTCGACGAGCCGGAACTGGTCGGCGAGATCGTCGCCGCGGTGCGCCGTGCGGTGCCGGCGCATCTGCCGGTGTCGGCCAAGATGAGGCTGGGCAACGAGGACCGCGGGCGCATGCTCGATTGCGCCCGCGCGATCGAGGCGGCCGGCGCGTCGGAACTGGTCGTGCACGGCCGCACCAAGCGCGACGGCTACAAGCCGCCGGCCTACTGGGACCAGATCGCCGTGCTGCGCGAGGCGATCGGCATCGACGTCGTCGCCAACGGCGAAGTGTGGACCGTCGAGGACGCGCTGCGCTGCCTGGAGGAGTCTGGCTGCAGCTCGCTGATGCTGGGACGCGGCATGGTGGCCGATCCCGGGCTGGCGCTCGCGGTGCGCGCGGCGCGGGGCCACTCGCAGGGCGTTTCCGCGCTGCCCTGGTCGGACGTGATTCCGCTGATGGAGAGCTTCTTTGCCCAGGTGCGCCGCAACGTGGCGACGCGCCATCAGGCGGGCCGGCTCAAGCAGTGGCTGCACTACCTGCGCCGCCGCTATCCCGAGGCGGAAGAGACCTACCAGCGCGTGCGCACGATCAACGCGCCGGATGTGCTGGCCATGACGCTGTTCGGCCGCCCGCTGGATCCGACCGCACCGCCGCCGGAGATGGAGGACGACGAGCTCGTCGACGCCTTCAGCGCCTGCGACGCCGAGGAGCGCGCTCCGGACGAGCGCGCCGTGGACGAGCCCGCCGATGGCCTGTCCGATACCGATCAACAACAAGACAGCGACTCGCTGATCGCCGCATGACCGCTTACCGACTGACTTCGCGCCTGCTGGCGCTCGCCGCCGCATTGGCGCCGGTGTTCGCCGGCGCCGCGCCCGCCGCGCCGTCCGCCTCTTCTTCCTCTTCTTCCTCTTCGTCCTCCGCCAAGGACGTCGTTCCGCTGACGCTGGAACGCGTCCTCGGCGATCCGCCGCTGCAGGGCCGCCTGGTGCGCCAGGCCGAGATCTCGCCCGACGGCGCGTGGGTGAGCTACCTGCGCCCGTCGGAGACCGACAGCGAGCAGCTCGAGCTGTGGGCGCAGCCCGCTGCCGGCGGCGCACCGCGCAAGCTCGTGTCGGCGTCGGACGTGCTCGGCGGCCGCAGCCAGCAGCTGACCGAGGCCGAACGCATGGCGCTGGAGCGCAAGCGCATCTCGCAGGGCGGCATCACCGGCTACCAGTGGTGCGGCCCGTCGGGCAAGGCGCTGTTGTTCCCGCTGTCCGGTGACCTGTACCTGGTGCGCCTCGGCGACCAGGGTCCGAAGGCGCAGCGCCTCACCAACGATGAACAGGTGCCGGAGCAGGATCCGACCTGCTCGCCCGACGGCAGCCGCGTCGCCTACGTGAAAGGCGGTGAGCTGTGGGTGCAGTCGCTCGAGGGCGACGGCGCCGCGCGCGCGCTGACGAAGGGCGCGACGGAGACGCGCTTCTGGGGCCTGGCCGAATTCATCGCGGCTGAGGAGTTGAGCCGCCAGCGCGGCTACTGGTGGTCGCCGGACGGCAAGCAGCTGCTGGCGCTGAACGTCGACGAGCGCGACGTGCCGGTGAAGACGCGCGCGCAGATCTTCTCCGACCGCACGACGATGACGCAGCAGCGCTACCCGGGCGCCGGCGAGAACAACGCCCGCGTCACCGCGTGGACGCTGCAGGTCTCGGACGGCCGCATGACGCCGCTGCCGCTGCCGTCGGACGCCGAATACATCGCCCGCGCCGGCTGGTTCGGCGACGGCACGCCATGGCTGCAGACGCTGACGCGCGATCAGCACAAGCTGGCGCTGACCGAATACGCGAATGGCGCCGGCCCGGGCCGTACCGTCATCGACGAGCGCGATCCGGCCTGGGTCGAGGTGCACGACGACCTGCAGGAGATCGACGGCCTGACGCTCTCGGGCCAGCCGGCGCTGCTGTGGTCGAGTGAATCCTCCGGCCGCCGCCAGTTGGTGCTGGTGGACCGCCGCACCGGCGAGCGCCGCCCGCTGACGAACGAGCCCGAGCCGGTCGCGCACCGCGTGTGCAGCGACGGCAAGACCGTGGTCTACGCCGCGGCGCGCGATCGCGGCCGTTCGCGCGAGCTGTTCGCGATCGACCTGAACGGCACGAGCCGTCCATTGGACGGTGCCCAGCCGCGCCAATGGCGCGACGCGCGTGGCGACGGCGACTGCTCGCGGCTGCTGGTCACGCGCGGCGCGTGGGGCGAACCGCCGGCGCTGTCGCTGCAGGCGGTGAAGGCCGGCGCGAAGCCGGTGGCGCTGCCAGGCGACGCTCCCGACGCGCTGCTGGCGCGCATCGTGCCGAAGCCGGAGGTGGTCGACATCACCGCCGCCGACGGCCGCACGCCGCTGAACGCGCTGTACTTCGCGCCGCTGGACGGCAAGGCCGGTCCGCATCCGGTGATCGCGATGGCCTACGGCGGTCCGGGCACCTCGACCACCAACTGGAACTGGAGCCGCGACACCGCGCTGATCGCGTACTGGCAGCGTCGCGGCTACGGCGTGTTCACGCTGGACACGCGCGGCATGCAGAACCGCGACCGCGAGTTCACGCGCGCGCATCGCCTGGCTTTCGGCGCGGTCGATGTGAACGACCTGTTCGCCGCGGTGCGCCAACTGCCGAAGCAGGTCGCGGGCGTGGATCCGAAGCGGATCGGCTTCTTCGGCTGGTCCTACGGCGGCTTCCTGGCCGAGCGCGCCATGCTGGACGCCGACACGCCGCTGGCCTCCGCGGTGGCGGTCGCGCCGCCGACGGACTGGACGCTCTACGACACGGCTTACACCGAGCGCTACCTGGGCATGCCGCAGGACGGCAAGGACGGCAAGGGCCCCCAGAGCGACGCGTACCGCCAGTCCAACCTGGTGATGCGCGCGAAGCTGCTGACCAGGCCGTTGCTGATCGTGCACGGCACCGCCGACGACAACGTGCTGTTCGAACACACGCTGCGCCTGACCGAGGCGCTGCAGAACGAGGCGCGGCCGTTCGAGCTGATGATCTATCCGGGCAAGGCGCACGGCATCGCAGGACGCAGCGCGAAGCTGCACCTGTACCGCACGATCGACGCCTTCTTCGCGAAGACGCTGGCGCGCTGAGCGCCGGCCTGACGAGACAGGAAAGAAGCGATGGCGCTGGTGTATTCGACGAACGGCGGGCGGGTGTGCCCGGACTGCCGGCAGGCGCAGGCCGATTGCCGCTGCAAGGCGCAGGCGGCGAACGCGGTGCTGGGCGACGGCAAGGTGCGCGTGCGCCGCGAGACGGCGGGCCGCAAGGGCAAGGGCGTGACGGTGGTGCTCGGGCTGCCGATGACGGTCGCGGAGTTGACCGAGACGGCCAAGAAGCTGAAGGCCGCCTGCGGCAGCGGCGGCACCGTCAAGGACGGCACGATCGAGATCCAGGGCGATCACCTGGACAAGGTGATGGCCTGGCTGACGACGGCGGGATTCGCGCCGAAGAAGGCGGGCGGCTGAGGTCGCCATATGTCGTGTTCGGGCCATATTTCCTCGGCAGGAAATATGAGCGAAAGACGAAATATCGGGGCGCTCACAGTCGCAGCGTGACCATGTGCCAGCGCGTGCCTGTCGCGTTCAGCACCGCGTCGCTCACCGTGTGCGCGGCGAGCGAGAAACCCATGGTCGCCAGCAACCCCGCCACGCGCTCCGGCGCGTGATTCGCGAAACGGCGTCCGTCGACGTCGCGGCCCTCGGCCAGCGAGCCGTCGATCTGTTCCGGCAGCGACAGCAGCATCACCGTGCCCGGCGCGGCACGGCGGCCATCGGCTGAACGTCGCAGCGTGGCCGCCAACGCGGACAGGGCGCGCGGCAGGGCGTCTTCGCCCACATGCATCAGCACCGCGCTGCACACGACGCCGTCGAATCCGTCCGGCACCGCATCGGCGAAGGGTCGGCCCAGGTCGGGCAAGGCGCCGTCGCGCAGGCGGCCCGCTAGTGCCGGGAACTGCACGAGCGCGCGTTCACGCATCGCCTCGCTGGGCTCGACGCCGTAAGCCTCCAGTCCTGCCGCGAGCATCCCGGCGACATCCCGCCCCGCGCCCGCGCCGACATCGAGCACGCGGCTCCCGCGCGGCAGCGCCGCCTCGACGACGGGCAGCATCGCGCTGCGCGGCGACTCGGGCTGCGTGGCGAGGCGCCCGGCGTAGCGCCGGTAGAAGTCGTCGGTGCGAGGGTCCATGGCATCCATGGTTTCCATGATGCCGCAGCCCGACCGGATCCACGCGGGACCACCCCGTGCGAATACCGGCACGCGAGTGAGGGGTCGGGTTGCAGACAGTGACGGGAGTTGCGACGTTTGCACGCGCGGCGCCGGGGGCGGCGTCCTAATGTTGCCTCGTCCGGCCCCACCTCCCCGTGGGCCGCGGAGACCGTCCATGAGTCCTTCCCAGTTCGGTGCGCTCCAGCGCGACGCAGGATCCCGCAGCAGTCATAGCCACCTGCACGGCAGTGGCCACGGCCATGGCCGCTATCTGCTGCGGTTCGAGTCGTTGTTCCACTCCGGCCGCGGCCTGTCCTTCCCTTGCGACGAGCGCGGCCAGGTCACGCTCGACCAGCTCAGCGAGCAGGCCCGCGAGAACTACCTCTTCGCCCGCGCCGTCGTCGGTCACGAGTACGCGACGCCGGTGGTTCAACGCTGCGACGAATGAGCGCTTCCCGCGGCGAGGGCGCTCACCGCGCCTTCGTCACGGTCGACATCAGGGCGCCGCGAGTTGCGCGGCCTCGTACTGCCCCAGCACCCACTGCAGGCCCGCCAGGTGCTGCTGGTCGTGGCTGCACAGGTAGTGGATCAGCGACTTGAAGCTCAGCGGACCGTAGCCCTCGAAGCGCGCCGGGCGCTTCAGCTGCTCCGGCGTGATCGCCGCCAGCAGCGCCAGCGTCTCCTGACGGGCCGCGGCGAAAGCGGCCAGCGCGGCTTGCGCATCGTCCTCGCCATAACGGCGCTCGCGCGCCAGCGCCTCCGTGTCCAGCGAGGGCAGCAGCGGATCGTCTTCTCCCAACGTGCGCCGGATGCGCCACTGATAACCGTCGATCTCGATGTCGCGCACATGGCAGACCTGCTCGATCGCGGTCAGCGGCTCGCTCGGCACGCCGTCCCACGAAGGCGGCGCCCAGTGCCGCGCTTCAACCGGGAACAACGCGAAATGCGCCGCCAGTTGCGCGGGAAAGGCCGCCAGCGCGTCCAGCGTGACGGCATCGATGGCGGAGCGCGACAAGTCCAGGGACGAAGCGCCGGATGAGGTGGGGGATGAGGATGGCGTGGCGATGGCTGTCATGCTGGCGATATTAGGGCGCCGGACTGCGGGACAATGCCGCGTTTTCCGATTCCCTTAGAACGCCCACGTCATGAGCGACACCACCCGCCCCGAACTGCCCGACCACCTGTCCATCGACCCGCGCAGCCCGCACCACGTCGCCGCCGTGTTCGAGCACGACATCGGCATCCTCTTCAACGGCAAGGAGCGCAAGGACGTCGAGGAGTACTGCGTCTCCGAGGGCTGGATCCGCGTCCCCGCCGGCCGCACGCTGGACCGCAAGGGCCAGCCGATGATGATCAAGCTCAAGGGCAAGGTCGAAGCGTTCTACAAGTGACGCTCAGCTCCTTGGCCAGCTGATCGCCACCCATAGGCCGCCGCCGTCGCGGTTGCCCATCGCGATGCGGCCGCCGTGCGCCTCGGCGATCTCGCGCGCGAGCGCCAGGCCCAGCCCGCTGCCGCTGCGCTTGGTCGAGTAGAACGGCATCAGCGCCTGCGACAGCTGCGCCTCGGTCATGCCGGGGCCGCGGTCGCCGACCTCGATGCGCCAATCCTCGCGCGCCACACCACCGGTACCGACGCTCAGGCTCACGCCTTCCGGCGCGCTGCCGGATTCATGCGCGTTCTTCAGCAGGTTGATCAGCGCCTGCTCCATCTGCGCCGCGTCGAAACGCCCCGGTGACGCGGGCAACTCGCCCGTCAGCGCGAAGGGGTAGTGCGCGCCCAGGGAGTCGATGAAGGGCGGCCAGTCGACCGGCGCCAGCAGCGGCGCGGGCAGCTTCGCGAAGCTCGCGTAACCGGCCAGGAACTGGTGCAGGTGCTTCGCGCGGTCGCCGATGCTGCCGAAGACGCCGGGCACGCGCTCGTGCATGCCGCGCCGCGACAGTTCCGCGCCGCTGTGCGCCAGCGACGAGATCGGTGCCAGCGAGTTGTTCAGCTCATGGCTGATCACGCGGATCACGCGCTTCCAGCTCGCGACCTCCTGCCGCGACAGCTCCTTCGTCATGCGGCGCAGCAGGCGCAGGCGATGCGGCTGGCCCTGCAGGCGGAAGTCGCGCATCGACAGGTGGTAGCGCTCCTCCTGCCCATCCTGCATGACGCTGAAGAGTCCGTCCTGCGCGCCCGCGAAGGCCAGGCGCAGGTCTTCCGGCGCGTCGGCCAGCACCTCGTCCAGACCGCGACCCGCCAGGCTGCGGCCCTGGTCCATCAACTGACGCGCGGCGATGTTGGCGTAGGCGATGCGCTCGTTCGCGTCGGTCAGCAGCAGCGCCACGGGCGTGTTCTGCACCACCGTGTCCAGCAGCAGCTCGCGCTGCGCGAGGTGGCGGCGCTGCTCGCGCAAGGCCACGCCCAGCTCGCTGTGCAATCTCGTGAGGGTCGACAGCTCGGCCAGGCCGCCGGGAGGCTCCGCGGCGATGCCGCTGCCGAACTCGCCGTCGCGGTAGCTGAGCACCGTGCTCTCCAGCGCCCGCAGCAGGCGCGTCAGCGGCATCAGCAGCAGGCTCGCGAGGCCCCAGACGATGGGGAGCATCAGCAGGAAGGTGAGTCCCACCGCGGCGGCGCTCCAGGTCTCCGGCGCCTCGTGGCCCATGGACTGCAGGAGCTGTGGCACCGGCCACAGCGTCAGGGTTAGGTGGATGGACACGGCCGCGACCGCCGCGGCGATCAGGCACAGCGCCAGCCGCATGTGCAGCGAGCGATGCCAGCTCGCGTGCCGGGTGGAAGGCCCGGATGAGCGCGGCGGCGCCTCCCTCATCCGGCGTCCAGCCCGTAGCGCTCCATGCGCCGGTAGAGCGCCTGGCGCGACAGCCCGAGCGACTGCGCCGCCCGGCTGATCACGCCCGACGCGGACTCCAGCGCGGCGACCACGGCCTCGCGGCTGGGCTCGTCGAGGTTGCGTGACGCCAGCGGTGACGCGGCCGGCAGCGCCAGGTCCTGCTCGCCGATCACGCGGCCCGGCGCCAGCAGCGCGGCGCGCTCGATGGCGTTCTTCAGCTCGCGGACGTTGCCGGGCCAGGGATGCGCCATCAGCGCCTCGCGCGCGCTGTCGCTCAGGGTCGCGCGGCCGGCGAGGAAATGCTCCGCCAGCGGCAGGATGTCGGGCACGCGCTCGGCCAGTCCCGGCAGCGCGACCTCGATCACGTTGAGCCGGTAGTACAGGTCCTCGCGGAAGGTGCCGGCGCGCACCATCGCGCGCAGGTCCGCGTTGGTCGCCGAGATCACCCGCACCGTCGTCTGCCGCGAGCGGCTCGATCCCAGGCGCTCGAAGCGCCCCGTCTCCAGCACGCGCAGCAGCTTCACCTGGCCGGCCAGCGGCAGGTTGCCGATCTCGTCGAGGAACAACGTGCCGCCGTCGGCGGTCTCGAAACGGCCCTCGCGGGCGCGCGCCGCGCCGGTGAAGGCGCCGCTCTCCGCGCCGAAGAGCTCGGCCTCGATCAGGTCGCCCGGCAGCGCGCCGCAGTTGATCGCGACGAAGGGCCCGTCGGCCACCGCCGAGTTGGCATGCACGATCGCCGCGACACGTTCCTTGCCGCTGCCGTTCGGACCGGTGACCAGCACCGGCGCCGCCGAGCGTGCGACTTGGCAGGCGAGCTCCAGGCAGCGCAACAGCGCCGGCGATTCGACCACCAGTCCGTCGAGCCGGTAGCGGCGTCGCAGCTCGTCGAGGCGCTGGCGCTGCTCGTGCCGGCTCTCGCGCAGCGCGCGGCCGTTCTCGGCCAGCTCCAGCAGGTTCTCGACCGTCGCCAGCAGCTTGGCGTCGTCCCAGGGTTTGGCCAGGTAGTCTGCCGCGCCCGCCTTCACCAGCGCGACCGCCTGCTCCAGCTGCGTCCAGGCCGTCAGCAGGATGATGGGCAGGTCCGGGTGTCGTCCGCGCAGTTGCTGGAAGAGCTCGCGGCCTTCCTCGCCCGAAGTCGTGTCGGCGCTGAAGTTCATGTCCTGGATCACCAGGTCGACACGGCGTTGCGCCAGCAGCGCGAGGCCCTCGGCCGGAGAGGCCGCGTAGAGCGCCTCGATGTCGTGCAGCGAGAGCAGCAGCGACAGCGCCTCGCCGACACCGGCGTGGTCATCGATGATCAGGACGGTTCTCATTGGAGGCGCAGCATATCAAGGGGACACCCGTCGAGAGACAAACGGAAACCGGCGCGAGGGCCTCTCGCGCCGGAGTGCCGTCCTCGTCGGAACAAGGACGGCGGGAGGCCTCGCGCGGACGTTCAACCGCCGCGCAGCGCGGCCACCGGCGGCAGCGCCGCGGCCCGGCGCGCCGGCGCGAACACCGCGATCTGGCCCAGCGCCCACAGCACCAGCGCCCCGATCGGCAGGTAGACGACCGGCAGACGCGGCAGCTCGTAGCTGCGCATCAGCAGCAGGCTGATGCCGTACGCGCCGATCATGCCCAGCACGATGCCGGCGGTGGACAGCAGCAGGTTCTCGGTCTGGAAGTAGCGCAGGATCTGGCCGCGCGTGGCACCCAGCGCGCGCCGCGTGCCGATCATCCGCGTGCGCTGCTGCACCCAGAAGCTGGCCAGGCCGACGATGCCGAAGGCCGTCACCACCAGCAGCCCGACGCAGACGCCGGCCAGCAACTGGATCATCGAGCGGTCCTGGCGGTAGTAGTTGCTGCGCAGCTTGCTGACGGTCTCCTGATCGCGGACCACGCGGCGCAGGCCGGGGCTGTTGCCGAGCAGCTTGGCGGTGGCGGCCTTCAGCACGGCCTCGCGGTCGGCGCCCGGCGCGACGCGGACCATGAAGGTGCCGCCGCGGAAGCTCGGCTGCACCGGGAACATCATCGTGTGCAGCGTGTTCTCGTCCTGCGAGCCCGGGTTGGGCGAGGGCAGTTCCTGCACCACGCCGACGACACGTTGCGGCTCGCTGCCGTAGACGTAGATGGCCTTGCCGACCGCCGACTCGCCGGGCCAGAGCCGTTCCGCCATCTTCTTGTTGATGATCACCGCCGGCACGCGCGGATCGGGATTGGCGTCCAGCGACGAGCCCGGGACGAACTCGTTGGCCTCGAAGTCGCGGCCTTCGATCAGCTTCATGCCCATCGTCTGGATGAAGCCCGGGCCGACCGTGTAGTGGCCGCCCACGACGCGGGCGGACTGGTTGGTGTCCGCCGACAGCCGCACGCCGGAGTTGTTGGAGCTGCGGCCATACGGGTACTGGTTGGTCAGCGAGACCGAGGCCACACCCGGCACCTCGCGCAGCGCGGCCAGGTCGGCCTGCGTCTGCGGCTCGGGGTTCTCGACCCGCGCCATGCTCGACAGCGAGAAGGTCACCAGCTCCGACTCGGCGACGCCGGTCTCGGCGGTGATGCGCTCGATGCGCTGGAAGATCAGGAACAGGGCGTTGCACACGATCGCGCAGGTCAGCGCGATCTGCAGCACGATGAGGCCGGCGGCGGTCTTGTGACGCTTGAGCGTCGACAGGATGGGCAGGATGTCCATGGTGATTCTCCTCAAGGCCTCATTGCGTCTTCAACTGGATGGCGGGCGTGATCTGGCAGGCGCGCCACGCGGGCAGCAGGCCGGCCAGCAGACTGGCTGCGAGCGATACGCCCAGCGTGGTGGCCAGCATCTCCCAGTCCAGCTGCGCCAACTGCGCGTAGTCCGACGGGTTCTGCCGCACCACCCACAGCCCGACCCAGGTCAGTGCCAGTCCCAGCAGGCCGCCCACCAGGCCGAGCGTGCCGGCCTCCACGAGGAACTGCAGGAAGATCTGCCGGCGCGGCGCGCCCAGGGCGCGGCGCACGCCGATCTCGCCGCTGCGGCGCAGGCACTTCGCCAGCAGCAGGCCCACGGTGTTGGTCAGGCACACGGCCAGGAAGCCGAAGGCGAGCAGCACCTGCAGCTTGATGTCGCTGGGCACGACCTTGCGGATGGCGAGCCATTCGTTCACGGCGCTGAGCTTGGGGTTGGACGGGCGCTCGAAGCGGCCGGCCTCGCGCTGCTGGTCGGAGTACTGCGTCAGGTAGGTCTTGTAGTCGGCGACCTGCTGCGGCGTGTCGAGCTGCACCCAGTACTGCAGCCACGCGCACGGCGCGTTGAGCGAGCGCGAATCGACACCGTCGGTGCGGCCCCAGCAGCTCGTGTTGCCCGCGGCGCCGAAGCGCAGCGACAGCGAGGTCGACAGCGGGATGTAGACGTCCGCGGCCTTCGCGTACGCGCCCAGGGTCAGGTCGTAATAGTGGGGCGCGGGGCGGAAGGGTTTGAGCACGCCGACGACGGTGAAGTCCTTGTCGCGCAGGCGCAGCGTCTTGCCGCGGCTGTCCTGACCGCCGAAGAGCTTGTCGTTGAGCTCGGCGGAGATGACCGCGACGCGCGCTTCCGCGGTGTCGTCCGCGGCGGCCCAGCCGTTGCCGTAGCGGAACGGGGCCTCGAACATCGTGAAGAAGTCGGCTGTGGTCCAGCGCGCGCCGGTGAAGAACGGCGGCTGCGAGGCGTCGCCCGAGCCCGCCGGATCGACCGCGATGAACGAGCCGGTCATGATGACCTGGTGCACCGCGCGCTTGGCGCGCAGCAGCTGCTCGGCGTCGAAGCGGGTGAGCTGGAGCTCGGGCTCGTCGCCGGGTTTCCAGTCGCGCTTGGACTCCGCGTCGAGCTGCACGTTGAAGAGCCGGCTGCTCTTGCCCGGGATCGGATCGCCGGACATGACGTGGAACACCGTCAGCGTCGTCATGCAGGCGGCCACGCCCATCGCGATGGACAGCAGCATCAGCACGGTCAGGCCGCGGTGGCTGCGCATGGCGCGCAGGGCGAGTTCGAGGTAGTAGGTCAGCATGGAGGTCCTCTCTCAGCTCACGACTTGACGGGCGGAACGGTCTTGACCGGTGATGCGGGCAATGACGTCGATGTCGACGTCGGTTGCGGCGCGGGCGCGGCATTCAACAGCGTGTTCACGGAGGCCAGTTCGGGCTCGCCCAGCGCGCCGGCCGCCTGCTGCAGTAGCAGCTTGGACAGCACGTAGCGGTGGCGCGCCTGTTCCCAGGCGTTGCGGGCGTTGCTCTGCGTCTGGATCGCGAGCAGCAGGTCGGTCATCGTGCGCAGGCCCAGGTCCAGGCCGCTGCGCGTCGAGGCCAGCGCCTTCTCGGCCGCCTGCACCGCGGCGCCGGCCGTGCGCATCTGGCTCAGCGCGGACAACACGGCCTGGTACTGCGCCTGCGTTTCGCGCGTCATGGCGCGGCGCGCGCTTTCGAGGTCGTCGCGCAGCTGCTCGCGCTGGTAGATCGCCTGGCGCTTCTGCGACTCGGTCGCGCCGCCGGCGAAGATCGGGATCGTCAGCTTCAGGCCGACGGTCGTCGTGTAGCGGCCCGCGTCCTGAGGCGCGACGGCCGGGCCCGACAGCCGCTGGCCGTCGAGGCCGGCGCTCAGGGTCGGCAGGTGCGCGGCGCGCGCGGCGGCGACGCGCTGGTCGCCGGCGCTCACCGCCAGCGCGGCGGCCTGCAGCGACGGGTTGTCGCGCAGCGCCTGCGTCACCCAGGCCTCGGGATCGGCCGGATTGGGCATCAGCATCGCGAGGTCGGGCGCGAGCGGCTTGAGCTCGCCCGGCATGCGGCCGGTGATCTGCGCCAGCGCCTGGCGGGCGTCGAGGAGGTCCTCGCGCACGGACGCCGTGTTGCCGCGGGCCAGCTCGTAATACGCGCGGCCCTGCTCGACGTCGAGCGACGCGGACAGCTGCGCGTCGAAGCGCGACTGCGCCTGCGCCACCTGCTGGCCGTACACGTCCTCGATCGCCTGCGCGGTCTGCAACGTGGCCTGCGCGTTCAGCACGCCGAAGTAGGCGCGGGCGACGCGGGCGCACAGGTCGGCCTCGGCGGCGCGCACGCGGGCGTCCTCGGCGGTGACCAGCGTCTTGGCCGCATCCCAGCTGCGCAGCCGGCTCAGGTCGACGAGGACCTGGTTCAGGCTGTGCGTCAGCTGGTGCTGGCGGCCGTCGTCGCGGAGGTGCGATTCGCTCAGCTGCGCGGACCACTGCGGCAGCAACTGCGCGCGGGCCTGGACGGCGAGTTCCTGCTGCTCGCCGCGCACGGCGCGCGCGCCGGCCAGCACGGGATCGGCGGAACGGGCCTGCGCGTAGATCTCGAGCAGGTCCTCGGCGGCGGCCGGCAGGCAGCAGCCGGCGCAGAGCAGGGCCACCGCGATCGCCGGTACTACCGCGCGCCTCGAAGGGAAGGGCAGTCTCATGTTCAGGACGAGGTCAGGCCGAGGTCGGGGTGAGCGGCTTGGCGGCGCGCAGCAGCTCGGGGTCCATGTGGAGCTCGGCGGCGATGTCGACGACCTGGCCGTCGATCACGTGCACGTTGCGCTGCGCGCGCGCGGCGAGCTGCGGATCGTGCGTGACCATGACGATGGTGGCGCCGTCGCGGTGCAGTTCCTCCAGCAGGTCCATGACGCTGCGCGCCATCGCGCTGTCGAGGTTGCCGGTCGGTTCGTCGGCCAGCAGCAGGCGCGGCGAGCCGGCCAGCGCGCGCGCGATCGCCACGCGCTGCTGCTGGCCGCCGGACAGCTCGGCGGGGTAGTGGCGCTCGCGCGCCGACAACCCCACGCGGGCCAGCGCGTCGCGGGCGCGCTGCTGGCGCTCGGCGGCCTTCATGCCGCGGTAGCGCAGCGGGACCTCGATGTTGTCCAGCACGTTGAGGTCGGGGATCAGGTTGAAGGCCTGGAAGATGAAGCCGATCTTCTCGTTGCGCATGCGCGAACGCTGCGTGTCGTCCATGCCGCTGACGTCGACGCCGTCGAGCTGGTAGCGGCCGCCGGTGAAGGCTTCGAGCAGGCCGGCGATGGTCAGGAAGGTCGTCTTGCCGGAACCGGACGGCCCGGTCACCGCGACGAACTCGCCTTCGCGCACGTCCAGGTTGAACTCGCGCAGGGCGTAGGTCTCGATCATTTCGGTGCGGTAGACCTTGGAGAGCGATTGCATCTTCAGCATGAGGTTCCTCGCGGGCGTTGAAGGGGTGGAATTCGTGGATGGAATGCGGTGGCGCGGGCGGCGGCTGGCGGTGGGCTCAAGGGCCGGTTGTCACGGGCTCAGGGTTCACGGGCTCAAGGTCACGCGCTCGGCGCCCTCGAAGGCCTGGGTGCCGGAGACGATGACCTGCTCGCCGGGCTTGAGGCCTTCCAGGATCTCGACCTTGGACAGGCTCTGCGCGCCCAGGCGGATCGGGCGCTTGACTGCCTGGCCGTCCTGCACGACGTAGACGAAACGGCCGCCGCCGTCCTCGACGAAGCTGCCGCGCGCGACGGTCAGCACCTTGTCGCGGCGGTCCAGCAGCACGCGCACCGACAGGCGCTGGTTCTGGCGGAGCTGGTCGGGCGTGGCGCCGTCGAAGCGCAGGCGCGCGGCGACCTCGTTGTTGACGACCTCCGGCGAGACCGTGCTGACCAGACCCTTCCACTGCCGGCCGTTGCCGGAGATCTCGCCGGGCATGCCGATGGCGAGGTCGCGGGCGAAACTCTCCGGCACCTGCATCTGCACTTCCAGCGCGGTCAGGTCGACGACGGTGAGCAGGCCCACGCCGGCCGCGACGTTGGCGCGTTCGGCCACCAGCAGCTGACCGACCTGGCCGTCCACCGGCGAGTGCAGTTCGAGCTCGGCGACCTGGCGCTCCAGGTCCTTCACCAGCAGTTGCTGGCGCTGCAGGGCCTGCTGCTTGGACTGGAGCTCGAACTTCAGGCTGTCGTCCTTGAGGCCGAGGCCGGCCTGCGCGTGGGCGGCCGTGATGCGGGCCTTTTCCATCGCGTCGCGGGCCTTCTCGACCTGCATGCCGGCGACGGCGCCGGCGTCGTAGGCCTTGGTCTGGCGGTCGAGGTCGTTGCGCGCGGTCTGCAGGTCGATCGCGGCGTTCTCATACGTGGAGCGCAGGGCGGCGCGCTGCTCGCGGCCGTCCACCTCGGCGCGAAGCGCCTCGGTGCGCAGCGCGTCGGCGTTGCTCTGCTCCTGCGCGAGCTTGGCGCGCAGGTCGGGGCTGTCGATGACGCCGAGCAACTGGTCCTTGGCGACCTTGTCGCCGGCCTTCACCTTGAGCACCAGGTTGCCGCCATGCAGCGCGTAGACGGTGGGGCTCATCGCGGCCACGACCTTGCCCTCGCCGGCGACGTCGCGCACCAGCGGGCCGATCTCGACGGGGGCGACCGACAGGCGCTGCAGGCTGACCGAGTTGCCGCTGCCCAGCATCCGTTGCACGGCGGGCGCGGCGGCGAACGCGGCGATCAGCAGCCCCGCGCCGGCCAGCGCCAGCCAGAGGCGGCGGCGTCCCTGAGGGCGGGCGAGGGGAACGTCCTGTCCGGAGGTATCGCGAATCATGAGGTGTCCGAGTGCGGCTTCGTGTGATCGATGCCGCACTCTTTCGCAAGCCCCGTGCCAGGCCGTGCGTCCTCAAAATTCCTTTTCAGATCAATGACTTGTCGTCATCGACGTCGGCCCGGCCAGTGTCCGCGGACACTCGGACGGACAGTGTCCGGACACGGACACGCCGACTTACTTCCCGAAGCTGTCCCGCAGGCCGGTGATCTTGTTGAACACCGGCGCTCCCGCGCGGTGGTCGACGCGATCGGCCACGAAGTAGCCGTGACGCTCGAACTGGACCTTGGTGTCCGGCGCGGCGTCCTTCAGCGAGGGCTCCAGGTAGCCGCGCGTCACGCGCTTGGCGTCCGGGTTCAGCAGCTCCAGGAAGTTGCGGTCGCCGGCGTCGGGCTGCGCCTCGGTGAACAGGCGGTCGTACAGGCGCAGCTCGGTGGCGATGCCTTCGTGCGCGCCCACCCAGGTGATGACGCCCTTGACCTTGACCGCGTCCGCGCCGGGCGTGCCGCTCTTCGTGTCCGGGACCAGCTTTGCGAGCACCGCGGTGATGGTGCCGTCGGCATCCTTCTCGCAGCCGGTGCACTCGATGACGTAGCCGTACTTCAGCCGCGCCTTGTTGCCGGGGAACAGGCGGTGGTAGCCCTTGGACGGGACTTCCCTGAAGTCCTCGCGCTCGATCCACAGTTCGGGGCCGAGGCTGAACGCGCGCGTGCCGAGTTCGGGCACATGCGGATGGGCGGGGGCCGAGCAGGGCTCGCGGTGATCGGTCGAGCCGAAGATCTCCGCGTAGTTCTCGAGCTTGAGCTTGACCGGGTCCAGCACCGCCATCGCGCGGGCGGCCTTGCCTTCGAGGTCGGCGCGCAGGTAGCCGTCCAGCACCGAGTAGTCGATCCAGGCGTTGGTCTTGGACGCGCCGGTGCTCTCGACCATCGCACGGATCGCTTCCGGCGTGTAGCCGCGGCGGCGCATGCCGACCAGCGTGGGCAGGCGCGGGTCGTCCCAGCCGTCGACGTGCTTCTCATCGACCAGCTGGCGCAGCTTGCGCTTGCTGGTGACCACGTAGGTCAGGTTCAGCCGGCCGAATTCATACTGATGCGGCAGCGGGCGGGCGAGCAGGCCGCCTTCGGCCAGGTGCTCGACCAGCCAGTCGTAGAACGGGCGCTGGTCCTCGAACTCCAGCGTGCAGACGCTGTGCGTGATGCACTCCAGCGCGTCCTCGATCGGGTGCGCGTAGGTGTACATCGGGTAGATGCACCATTGGTCGCCGGTGTTGTGGTGCGTCGCGCGGCGGATGCGGTACAGCGCCGGATCGCGCAGGTTGATGTTGGGCGACGCCATGTCGATCTTGGCGCGCAGCACCATCGAGCCGTCGGGGTGCTTCCCGTCGCGCATCTCGCGCAGGCGGGTCAGGTGTTGCTCGGGCGTGCGGTCGCGGAAGGGGCTGTTCTTGCCCGGCGTGCCGAAGTCGCCGCGGTTGGCGCGCATGTCCTCGGGGGACTGCTCGTCGACGTAGGCCAGGCCTTGCGACACCAGGTACTCGGCGCCGCGGTACATCAGGTCGAAGTAGTTGCTGGCGTAGTACAGGTGGCTGGTCTCGTGGCCGCTGCCGTCGGCGGCGTCCCAGCGCCAGCCCAGCCAGGCGACCATCTCCTTGATCGCGTCGACGTACTCCTGCTCTTCCTTCTCCGGGTTGGTGTCGTCGAAACGCAGGTGGCAGATGCCGCCGTAGTCGCGCGCCAGGCCGAAGTTCAGGCAGATCGACTTGGCGTGGCCGATGTGCAGGTAGCCGTTGGGCTCGGGCGGGAAGCGGGTGCGGATCTTCGCGGGGTCCAGCGGGCCGGCGGCGTGGTGCGCCGCGTCGCCCGGGCTGCCGCCGAAGTGGCGCGCCGGCTGGAAGCCCTGCTCCAGATCGCGCTCGATGATCGCGCGCAGGAAGTTGCTGGGCTTGACGGCGGCGTCCGTCTTGTCGGGCGCGGAAGCGCCGGCGGTCTTGTCAGGGCTGGACATCGATGGGTGAAGTCTCGAAGAGAGGCCGTGGATTCTACGTGGGGCCCGGCCGCCCATTCTCCAGGGCGGGGCGTTCGTGCGGCGTTCGTGCGGCGGTCCGCGGGCGAGCCCTGGCGATCTCGGCTGGCTCATCGGAGCCAGGGCCTCACGTCGATGGGCTGGCGGCGGGCGCCACATCGCGAACTTGGAAGCCATGGCGCTGAACAGGCGGCGCTCTGAGACTGCGAGGTTTCCGTCAGACAACCGAACACGCCGATGCGACATTCCGATTTCCTCACGCCGTCACCTTCCCGGGCGCCTCAGAGGCCAGATCCGCGCAAGCGCCGCGCCGCCGATGAGGCGGTGGAAGGCGCCACTCCCCCCACCTCCACCCCAGTGCAACCCGACGATGCCGAAGCGCAGGCCGGATTGCCCGCCGGATCACTCGCGGAATCGTCGCCCAGCGCGGCGCCGGAGGAGTCCTCCCCCACCGCCGAAAGCTCCGATGGTTCGACGGAGAAGACCGTTGCCGCCTTGGTCGTCTGGCTGACGGGCGCCGCGCTGGCCGCGGGCTCGACGACGTTCCTGGCGGGAGGCGCGGATCGGGGCGGTTCTCCGCAGCCGGGACCGGGCCCGATGCCGGTCCCGCCGATGCCAACGCCAACTCCGACGCCGGCGCCTTCGCGGGAACAAAGGCCGGATCCCCTGCCGACACCGAGGCCGGAACCCACGTCCGATTCCGTGCCCGAGTCCGAGTCGAAGCTGGACCCCGTACCCGGCTCGAAGGCGGATCCGGGACCCGATCCGAAGTCCGTGCCCGTGCCCGTGCCTGATCCAGGATCGGACCAGAAACCAGTCCCGAAGGCGGACCAGACGCCGGACCAGCATCCGGATCAGAAGGCGGATCAGAAGCCGGACCAGAGGGCGGACGTGACGCCGAACCACACGCCCGACCAGCAACCGGACCTGCCGCCGAACCAGATGCCCGACCAAAAGCCGGACGTGCCGCCGAACCGCACGCCCGATCAGAAGCCGGACGTGCCGCCGGACCACACGCCCGAGCAGAAGCCGGCGCAGGACGACCAGCCGCCGGCCCGCCCGACGCCGGGCACGCCGCAACTGGCGCTGCACGCGCCGGGCGCGACGGCGGATCACCTGCTGGGGGCACGAGGCGAGATCCGCGTGGGTGGCCTCGAGCCCGGTGCGCGCTGGCAGTATTCACTCGATGCGGGCAAGACCTGGCACGACGGGACCGGCTCGGCGGTTCCTGCGGACGCGCTCGGACCGGATGCGCTGAAGTCCTTGCAGGCACGGCAGATCGATGCCGCCGGGACCGTCAGCGACACGGCGGAAGTGACGTTCACGCTGGACAGCGTCGCGCCGACGGCGAGCGGTGTCTGGACGGCGAAGCCGGAAGTGCCGAACTACGGCTGGACGCTCCAGACCGACGAGGACGCGCGGATCGTGGCGATCCCGGCCGGCACGCTCAACGACGGCACGGCGCAGAGCTACCTCGAACACGGGCGGGTGAGCCAGTCGCTGGACGTCGCCGCCGGGGAGAAGGGCTGGGGCTGGTTCCACGGCGACGACGAGATGTACATCGCGCTGGCGGTGGATCGTGCGGGCAATGCCTCGTTCGTCTCGCTGCGCGGTTCGGAGACGCCGGACGGCCTGAGCGTGAATGCGCTGGAGGGACGGCAGTCTTCCACGCCGCCGGATGTGAACATCGCCGATGCGGCGTGGGATCCGCAAAGTCGGGTGTGGGTCGCCGATGCGACGCATCAGAAGACGGACCATCTGTTCGGAACCCAGAACGCGGACCACTTCGTCTGGGGCACGATGTCCAGCGCGAACAGCCAGATCGACTGGATCCACGGCTACGACATCCGGCAGTTCGACGTCATCGACCTCAACGATGCAGCCTTCGCCTCGATGAATGTGCTGAGTGCTGCCGCCATCAGCGAGTACCTCCGGAAGGAGGTCCTCGCCGACGGCACGATCTCCTTGTGGATCGATCGTGACGGTCGAGGGGAGACCGCTGCGGACAATTTCGATCAGCGCATCCTGGTGACGTCGCAGTCGGGCGAGAACCTCCAGATCCACTTCGCGGCGAACGGCGCGACGGTCGGCATCTGAGACCGCCTGCCGACGTCCGGGTCACATCGCCCGGAACAGGTGCCCGTACATCCGGCTCACCGCCAGCCTCTCCGGCCGGCGGCGCAGCCGCAGTGTCAGCTTGCCGGTGTCGTCGCGGAGGACGCGCTCGATCGCGTCCACGTGCACGATGTGCCCGCGGTGCACCTGCCAGAACCGGTTCGTGTCGAGCTGCGGGAGCAGCTCGCGCAGCGAGATCCGCACCAGGTATTCCTGGTCGGCGGTGAGCACGCGGACGTACTTGTCCGCGGCCTCGAGGTAGACGACGTCGTCGACCGGCACCAGCACGATGGCTTCGCCGACGCCGACCTGCAGGTGGCGCAGCGGCGCCGCCGCCCCGCCGGCCGCTGCGGGCGCGCCGGACGGCGCGGAGGCATTCGCTCCGCCCGCCGTCGCGTTCGCCCCGACGCCGAGCAGCCCGCGCAGTTGCTCGATGGCCGACTCCAGCGCCGCGGGCGGCTGCTGCCGCTGCGCGAGCGCCGCCTTCAATCGCGACACCGTCTGCGCGAGCCGTTCGCGCTGCACGGGCTTAAGCACGTAGTCCACGGCCGCGCGATCGAAGGCCTGCAACGCGAACTGGTCGTAGGCCGTCACGAACACCAGCAAGGGGAACGGTGCGCCGCCGGACGTCGTGTCCTCCCAGTCGTCGGCGAGCTGCGCGGCCGCCTCCAATCCCGTCATGCCGGGCATCCGGATGTCGAAGAAGCAGACGTCCGGCCGGTGCCGCAAGGCCAACGTCACCGCCTCCTCGCCGTGCGCGGCCATCGCGACGATCTCCAGTTCAGGCCAGAGCGCCTTCAGTTCCTGCCGCAGGTGCGCGGCCAGCAGTTCTTCGTCTTCGGCGATCAGGGCGGTGGGCATGGACTCTTCCTCCAACAGGGATGGATGGCTTCAGCGTGTGACGCAGGGACCGGGCCTGGAGGCCGACCCGGATGCATCTGCGGATGCAGTTCCGGATGTGGCGCCGGAGGGGGGCATGGGCATGGGCGGGGGCAGCGGCATGCGGATCCTCGCCCGCGTGCCACCGCCCGCCGGGCGGGAGAGGTCCAGCCGCGACAGCTCCAGCCGCGCCTGCGGTCCGCAGGCCACGGCCAGCCGGTCTCGCACCTGCACCGTCCCGAAGCCGCCCTCCGGCGACCGCGCCGCCGCGGCGTCGAAGCCCGCGCCGTCGTCCTCGACGTCCAGCAACAACTGACCCTCGGCCTCGGCCGCCCGCACCCGCAGCGTCCCGCCGCCCACGTGCGGCTCCAGGCCGTGCTTGATGGCGTTCTCCACCAGCGGCTGCAGCAGCAGCGGCGGCACCGGCACCTCGCGCAGCGCGTCGGGCAGATCGAATTCGAAACGCAGCCGCGACCCCATCCGGACCTGCATCAGCGCGAGGTAGTCGGCGATGCGGGCGAACTCCTCCTTCAGCGGGTGGCGTTCGGCGCGGGAGGCCGACAACGTCGCGCGCAGGAAGGCGATCAGGTGGTCCAGCATCGCCTGCGCCCGGTCCGCGTCCATCCCGATCAGCACCCGCAGGTTGGCCAGCGTGTTGAACAGCATGTGCGGTTCGAGCTGCGATTCGAGCAGCCGCAGTTGTGTCTCCGCGGCCTGGCGGCGCAGCGTCTCCGCGCGCGCCTCGGCGGCGGCGATGCGGTGGCGGGACAGGAAGAACAGCGTCGCGCCGAAGCCCGGGATCAGCGCGATCACCATCACGCTCAGCACGCGGCGCAGGGGGCTGGACAGCAGGCTCTTCTCCTGCAGGCCCGTCACCATGTTGCCGACCTCCACCCCCAGGCTGTAGCCGATGCCGGTGCCCAGCAGCAGGCACAGCACCATCAGCGGCCAGCCCGGCCAGTCGAAGGGCTCGGCCGGCGCGCGGCCCAGGCGGTCCAGCAGCCGCCAGCGGATCCAGCCCAGTCCGTAGCGCAGCACGTTGATGCTGGCGGCGCAGAACAGCGAGATGAAGAAGCAGTAGATCAGCGTCGTGCCCAGGGGCTGGCTGAACACGATCACCAGCGACAGCGAGATGACCACCGTCAGCGTCAGCACGATGAGCACGTGCCGGAGGATCCAGCGCACGGGCGGCGAGAGGGGCAGGGTGCTCATGGGGTGGAAGTGTCGGCGATCGCGACCCGCTCAGGCCGTGGCGGTCTCGCACGGCTGAGGGCGGTGCGACAGGATGTTGATCGCCCGGCCCAGGAAGGCGCCGCTGAACAGGCCGAAGGCCGCGCTGAAGCCGATCGCATAGGCGGTGTTGTGCGCGTAGTCCGGGTGCAGCGCCAGGCTCATGCCCGAGGCGAACTTGAGCCCGAAGATGCCCATCATCAGCGCCATCGGCACCCAGCTGCCGGGGACGAGGAAGCGGCGGCTGGTGGTGTCGTAGCTGACGTTGCCCGGCCAGCGCAGGGCGCGCAGCGCCAGCACGCCGGCGCCGATGCCGAGCAGCCAGGCCAGGCCCGGCAGGCCGTCCAGGCCGAAGGACTTCGCCACGCCCCAGGCGCCGAACACCAGCCACAGCGCCGGCAGCACGACCAGGCGCTTGGCGCGCACGGCGGTGGCGGTGCTCTGCTTGATGCCGAAGTACAGGATCACCACGAGGATCGCCCAGACGAAGCCGGGGATGTGGGACAGGATCTGAAGCGGGGTGGGGTGCATGACGGGCTCCGTGAGGCAGTGCGTTGTCGATGGGGTCGACTGTCGCGGCGCCCGCCCGGGTCGGCCATGGGATTGCGATGAGGTGCAGGGATCCGGCGCGAGCGGTGGCCGGAAGGCGTGAAACGCTTCAGAAGTAGTATGGCGAGCGCTTGGCCCACTCCGACTTCGGATACAGGCGGTGCAGCATCTGGAACATGGCCTTGGAGCGCTCGCTGTTGTCCGGGTCGACGCAGCCGCCGCGGGTCGACTGGATGCCGACGTACAGCAGCCAGGCCAGGTCGGCCGGCCGGTCCGGGCGGCGCGACTCGGCCAGGACCCAGCGGCTGAACTCGCCGGTCGCCGAGCCGGCCGTCTTGAGCGCCGCACGCTCCTTCATGAGCCCCGCCGGCTCTGGGAATTCCGTCGACAGCGGCGGCATCCGCTCCTCGTCGAGCATCGGATCCGTGCCGCCGGGCGCCGAGTTGTCCGTGCCGTCCAGACGGCACCATTGGCTGGCCGTCACGTCCTTGGGATCCTGCCCGTCCGGCTCCTGCAACGAGACGCCGCCCAACCCGGTCCCGAGCTGCGCCGAGAACGCGGGGTGCTTCAAGGCGGCTCGCCAGATCGCCGACCGCCGGGCCGTCGGCGTCCTGGCCTCCAGGTAAGGCGCGACCAGGGATCGCCCCTTCGGCAACAGGGCGCCCAGCCGCTGGGCGGCGTCCCGCGCCATCGCCATCTGGTCCGACAGCTCCGCCCGCCACCACCACCCGAACGCCAGTTGCGCCCGCAGGTCCTGGGGCACCTGCGTCGCGTCGACCAGGCGCTGCCAGTCCGCCAGCGTGAATCGCTCGGAGATCAGCCGGGCGCCGTCGGCGGCCAGCGTCCGCATCAGCGGCGGCGGTGCCTTTGCCGCTGCCGATGACGGTGCCGACGCCGACGCCGACGCCGACGCCGACGCCGGTGTCGCGGCCGATGCCGATGCCGATGCCTGCTGGCCGGCCTCCGTCCGAGGCCGATTCCAATTGCCCCACTCACGCGCCAGCCAGGGGAACGACTCGTCCGGCGTGCGTGCCAGCGCCAGCGCCTCTTGTGCAATGAGGTTGCGGGCGCTCGGCGTCGGACCGTGAGCCGTGCCGCCTTCGACCAGCGGCGCCAGCCGCTCCCGCGCCTGTGCGTTCCCACCACTCTCCCGGAGCAGGCGCACCTGCTGCCAGCGGATCGTCAGCCAGCCGGGATGAGCGCTCGGCACGCGGTCCGCGGCGGCCATCAGCGCGTCGCGCAGTGCGCGGTCGCGCGACAGCGCCCCGCCGTCCGCGCAGCTCAGCGCGGGCAGCAGCCACAGCACCGTCGACGGCTTCTTCCGCCACTGCGCGACGGCCACCTCGAATCCCCGCGGCCGCGCGAAGGCGTCGTCGGGGTCCTTGATCGTCGGACGCCCGCCGGTCATTTCCTGCCGATCGCAGGACTTCATCGTGTCCATCCACCCGATCAAGGGCTGCGCCGCGAGATCCCCAGACCGCTCCCGCAACTGGCGGCGGAACTCCGTCTGCTCCAGCTTGTCGGCCAGCACCCGCCAATCGATCAGCGTCTGCGTGTCCGGCGCGCGGTCGAGCGCGGCCAGCGCGCGCGACAGCCGGTCGAACTGTGCCGCCGGCTCGAATTGCGCCCGCGCCGCCTCCAGCAGCTGTCCGGCCGCCCGTTGCTGCACGGTCCAGTCCGGATGGGCCGCGATCCGGACGGCCATCGCCTCCATCGTCTTCACGACGCTGTCGTCGGTGCGGCTGAAACCCATCAGCGGGCCCAGCGACGCCCGCCGGAGCGCCGTGCGCATCTGCGCCAGCGCGGCCCAGGCCTGCCAGCCGTGGCTCTCGCGCTTGGCGATGGCGTTGAAGCGGCTGTCCGCCGCGGCCCAGTCGCCGGCGTAGAACGCGGCCGCGCCCTGTTGATAGCTGCGGGCCTGCCGCCAGATGGGCGGCTCGGTGTCGGGCAGGGGCAGCACGTCCGGCAGCGGCGGCGGCGGTGGCGCCGGAGGCGCGCCGTACGTCGGCCGGCGGTTCGTCCCGCCGCAGCGGCCGAACACGGCGTCCTGCGTCTCCACCCACTGCGCCAGCCGGCCGGGCGTCGCGTCCTCGCGCCGGCGCAGTTGGTCCAGCGTGTCCGTCGCGAAGCGGTAGGCATCGTCCGGGCAGTTCATGAACTCCTGGTAATCGCGGTTGGGCACGCGCTTCATCCGCACCGTCCGCCAGCGCGGCGGCACCGGCGTGACGGCGCTGCGCGCTTGCAGCCAGGCGGCGATGGCGGGACGCTTCTCCGCGTTCCAGTCGTCGTTGTAGTACGGACCCGACGAACAGCAGGCGCCGTCGATCGCTTCCTCGGACACCGGCGCGGGCGCCTTGCCCGCGTCCGCAGCCGCCATCGCGCGCCAGGCCGGCACCAACATCGACGGCGAATAGCCGGTCAGCACCAGGCCGAGCTCGCCGCGTCCGTAGCGGTCCAGCGGCACCTCGGTGCGGCTGCGGGTGACGAATTCGTCGACCGGACCCGAGCCGCTGGCGTGAGCGGGCATGACGGTGCCCAGCAGCAAAGCCAGGACGAAAGGCAAGACGCGGAGAGAGGAGGTCATGGTGACGCGGATGAAGGATTTCAGGGCGTTCAGGGTTCAGGGTGCCGGAGACCGCGCAGCGCGGGGTGGGGGTCGCTCCGGCCAGATGGCCGACGCGGCCGCAGCTGGCCAGTCGGTCGACTGGCCGCGCGCGAGGTTGAACCAGTAGCGCTTGGGCCAGCGCCGCTGCCAGTACGCGGGCGGCGTGTCCTGGGGCGAGAAGCCCGCTGCCTCGTTGCGGCAGCGCGGGTGCAGCGTGCTGGCGCCCTCGGCGAGTTCGCGCTGCCAGCGCGCCGTGTCCCGTCCCAGGCGGAAGAACATCGGCACCACTTCGTCGGCGGCGATCGGCGCTATCCAGGCGCGGCTGCGGCATTGCCAGGCGAGCAGCGTGACCGACAGCTTCGTCGACGCTGGCAGCGCAGCGCGGAGCCGGCGCACCAGCGCGAGGTAGCTGTCCCGTTGCGACGGCACGGCCTCGAAGTCGAGTTGCACCCAGCCGCTGGTCGATCGCGACGCGGCGTCCAGCACGCGAGCGACGATCGCGGCCTGCTGGGTGTCGTTGAGCGCGCCACCTGTCTCCCGGGACGGCAACGGATCGACATGGACGACCGGCGTGACCGGACGACCTTCGGGAGCGGGGTAGCCGCGCAGACGCGGCCGCTCTTCGATGCCGTCCGGCGTCAGGCGCATCTGCGTCACGGTCACCGCCCAGGCGGAGGCGTTCGGCGGCGGCGCGTGGTGGTCCCAGACCCAGGCGATGTCCGAAGGACCGGGGTCAGGACTTGCGGACATGGCGGTCGTGGCCTTGGCGGGCTTGGCCGCCCAGGCGGCCGGCGCCGTCAGTTCAACGGCGGCGCTTAGTACCGCCGCCCAGCAGGCTACCCAGCACGCCACGGACGATCTCCCGGCCCACCGACGATCCGATGCTGCGCAGCGCGGACTTGGCTGCCGTCTCCGCCAGCCCCTCATGACGCCCGCCGCGCGGCCCGGTGCTGCCGAACAGCACGTCCTTCAGCCCGCCGAGCAGGCCGCCGCCGTCGTCCTGTGCCGGTGCAGGCGCGGGTGCGCCGCCCTGGCCCGTGGTTGGCGCGCGTCGGAAGGCCTCGTCCGCCTCGTCCGCCATTGAGCCGGCACCGGCGCTGCCGCGCGGCGAGCCCGCCTGCGAGGGCTGCGGCGCCGCGTCGGCCGTCGTGGCCGCCCGGCCGGTCAGCTTTTCATAGGCCGACTCGCGGTCGACGTGTTTCTCGTAGACCCCGGCCACCAGCGACCCGGTGATCAACGTCTTGCGCTGCTCCGGCGTGATCGGCCCGATCTGGCTGCCCGGCGGGAGCACGAACACCCGCTCGGTGATGGCGGGCCGGCCCTTCTCGTCGAGCAGGCTGATCAGCGCCTCGCCGACGCCCAGCTCGGTGATCGCCATCGCGATGTCCAGCCCCGGCTTCGGGCGCATCGTGTCCGCCGCCGCCTTGACCGCCTTCTGGTCGCGCGGCGTGAACGCGCGCAGCGCGTGCTGCACCCGGTTGCCGAGCTGCCCCAGCACCGTGTCCGGGATGTCCAGCGGGTTCTGCGTCACGAAGTAGACGCCCACGCCCTTGGACCGCACCAGCCGCACCACCAGTTCGATGCGCTCCACCAGCGCCGCCGGCGCGTCCTTGAACAGTAGGTGCGCCTCGTCGAAGAAGAACACCAGCTTGGGTTTGTCCAGGTCGCCGACCTCGGGCAGCGCCTCGAACAGCTCCGACAGCATCCACAGCAGGAAGGTCGCGTACAGCCGCGGCGCGGCCATCAGCTTGTCCGCGGCCAGGATGTTGATCACGCCCAATCCATCCGACGTCTGCATGAAGTCGTGGATGTCCAGCATCGGCTCGCCGAAGAACTTGTCGCCGCCCTGCGCCTCGATCTGCAGCAGCCCGCGCTGGATCGCGCCGACGCTGGCCGCCGAGACGTTGCCGTACTGCGTCGTGAACTCGCTCGCGTTGTCGCCCACGTGCTGCAGCATCGCGCGCAGGTCCTTCAGGTCCAGCAGCGCCAGGCCGTGGTCGTCGGCGATCTTGAAGACCATTTGGAGCACGCCGCCCTGGGTCTCGTTGAGGCCCAGCATCCGCGACAGCAGCAGCGGCCCCATGTCGGAGACCGTCGCGCGCACCGGATGGCCCTGTTCGCCGAACACGTCCCAGAGCGTCGTCGGACAGGCGATGGCGGTCGGCGGTTCGAAGCCGCGTTCCTTCAGCACCGCCAGCAGCTTGGCCGACGGCGCGCCGGCCTGCGAGATGCCGGTCAGATCGCCCTTGACGTCCGCCATGAAGACCGGAACGCCCATCTGGCTGAACGATTCGGCCAGTTTCTGCAGACTGATCGTCTTCCCGGTGCCGGTGGCGCCGGTGATCAGACCGTGCCGGTTGGCCAGCGCGGGAAGCAGCTGGCACTCGATGTCGCCGTGGCGTGCCAGCAGGATCGGGTCGGCCATGCGGAATCTCCAGAGGCAAAAAGCTAAAATCACAGTCTAACGAAGCATCAACAGCGCCGGCCCGGACTTTTTCCGGGCCGTCGTTCATAGGAGAACGAGGACATGGCAGGGCATTCCAAATGGGCGAACATCCAGCACCGCAAGGGCCGCCAGGACGAGAAGCGCGGCAAGGTCTGGACCCGTCTGACGCGTGAAATCATCGTCGCGGCCCGTGCCGGCGGTGCCGACATCAACATGAATCCCCGCCTGCGCCTGGCCATCGAGAAGGCCAAGGGCGCCAACATGCCGGCCGACAACATCAAGCGCAACGTCGACAAGGCCACCGGCAACCTCGACGGCGTGACCTACGAGGAAATCCGCTACGAGGGCTACGGCATCGGCGGCGCCGCGATCATCGTGGACTGCATGACCGACAACCGCGTCCGCACCGTCGCCGAAGTCCGCCACGCGTTCAGCAAGTACGGCGGCAACCTGGGCACCGAAGGCTCGGTGGCCTTCCAGTTCAAGCACTGCGGCCAGCTGGTCTTCGCGCCGGGCACGTCGGAGGACAAGGTCATGGAAGTCGCGCTGGAAGCCGGCGCCGAGGACGTCCTGACCGACGACGACGGCGCCATCGAGGTGCTGACCTCGCCCGCCGACTACGAAGCCGTCAAGAACGCGCTCGAAGCGGCCGGCCTGAAGCCCGAGATCGCCGAAGTCACGATGCGCGCCGAGAACACCATCGAGCTGGCCGGCGAAGATGCCGCCCGCATGCAGAAGCTGCTGGATGTCATCGAAGACCTGGACGATGTCCAGGACGTCTACAACAACGCGAGCCTGTCCGAATGAAGGTCCTGGTCCTTGGCAATGGTGGCCGTGAACATGCGCTGGCCTGGCGGCTGGCGCAGGGCGAGCGCGTCACGCAGGTCTTCGTGGCCCCCGGCAACGGCGGCACCGCGCGCGACCCGCTGCTGAAGAACGTCCCGATCACCGACGTGAAGGCGCTGGCCGACTTCGCGATCGAGCAGAAGATCGCGCTGACGGTCGTCGGCCCGGAGGCCTTCCTGGCCGCCGGCGTCGTCGACGAGTTCCGCGCCCGCGGCCTGCGCATCTTCGGACCGACCAAGGCCGCCGCGCAGCTGGAGAGCTCCAAGGCCTTCGCCAAGGAGTTCATGAAGCGCCACGGCATCCCGACCGCCGCCTACGAGACCTTCAGCGACGCGACCCAGGCGCATGCCTACGTCGATGCGCAGGGCGCGCCCATCGTCATCAAGGCCGACGGCCTGGCGGCGGGCAAGGGCGTGGTCGTCGCGATGACGCTGGCCGAGGCGCATGAGGCGATTGACTGGATCCTCGCGGACAACAAGCTCGGCGTGGTGCACAACGAGGGCGGCGCCCGCGTCGTCATCGAACAGTTCCTCGAAGGCGAGGAAGCCAGCTTCATCGTGCTGTGCGACGGCAAGAACGTCCTGCCGCTGGCCACCAGCCAGGACCACAAGCGCCTGCTCGACGGCGACCAGGGGCCGAACACCGGGGGCATGGGCGCCTACTCGCCCGCGCCGGTCGTGACGCCCAACGTCCACGCCAAGGCGATGCACGAGATCATCATGCCGACGATCCAGGGCATGGCCCGCGACGGCGCGCCCTTCACCGGCTTCCTGTACGCCGGGCTGATGATCGATGCGCACGGCCAGCCGCGCACCGTCGAGTTCAACACCCGCATGGGCGACCCCGAGACGCAGCCGATCATGATGCGTCTGAAGAGCGACCTGTTCGAAGTGCTGATGCACGCGACCGACGGCACGCTCGACCAGGTCGAGCTGCAGTGGGACCGCCGCGCCGCGCTGGGCGTCGTGATGGCCGCCGGCGGCTATCCGCTGTCGCCGCGCAAGGGCGATGCGATCAGCGGCCTGCCCGTGGATGGCGAGGAGGCGATGGTCTTCCACGCCGGCACCACGCTGCAGGACGACGGCCAGCTCGTGACCAGCGGCGGCCGCGTGTTGTGCGTGACCGCGCTGGGCGAGGCCGTGCGCCACGCGCAGCAACTGGCCTACCAGACCGCGCAGTCCATCCAGTTCGACGGCAAGCAGTACCGCCAGGACATCGGCTACCGCGCGATCAAGCGCTGACGCCACGGCTGACTCCACCGCTGACCTGACGTGGCCCCTTCCGCTCCCCGACGATGGACCGGCGCGCTGACGCCGATGCCCGGCGGCAGCGCGTTCGCGCGTGCCGTGCTGGGCGCCTTCGGCTGGCGCATCGCCTGCAACGGTCTGCCGGCAAGGCAGGGGGTCGTGATGGTCTATCCGCACACGTCGAACTGGGACTTCCCCATCGGCGTGCTGACGAAATGGAGCCTGGGCTTCCAGCTGAAGTTCTGGGCCAAGGACAGCCTGTTCAAGCCGGCGATCGTCGGCCGCTGGATGCGCTCGATCGGCGGCGTGCCGGTGAACCGCCGCTCGGCCAACGGCATGGTCGCCGACACGGTCCAGCAGATGCGCGACGCGAAAGCGCGCGACGAGTCCTTCTGGCTGATCGCCGCGCCGGAGGGCACGCGCGGCTACGTCGATCACTGGAAGTCCGGCGCGTACCACGTGGCCGTGCAGGCCGAGGTGCCGGTCGGCCTGGCGTCGTTCGACTTCGCGACGAAGCGGGTGCTGTTCACCGACTTCGTCGAGGTCAGCGGCGATCCGGCCCAGGACTTCGCGCTGTTCGCCGAAGTGCTGGCCGGCCGCCAGGGCAAGCGGCCCGAGAACGCGGGGCCGATCCGGTTGAGAACTGACCCCCGCCCCGAACCCCACCCTGAACTTCACCCCGAACTTCACCCCGAAGCCGCCAAGGACGGAGATCCCCGATGAATACGCAGTTGGTGCGCGATTACCTGCTCGGTCTGCAGCAAAGGATCGTCACGACGCTCGAGCGTCTGGACGGTCAGGCATTCATCACCGACGCCTGGCAGCGCGAGCCCGGTGGCCGCCTCGAAGGCGACGGCCTGGTGCGCCTGATCGAGAACGGCGCCGTGTTCGAGCGCGGCGGCGTCAACTTCTCGCATGTGCGGGGCCGGGTGTTGCCCCCGTCGGCGACGGCGCACCGGCCCGAGCTGGCCGGCGCGCCGTTCGAGGCGATGGGCGTGTCGCTGGTGATGCACCCGCACAACCCGTTCGTGCCCACGGTCCACATGAACGTCCGCATGTTCGCCGCGCTGCCGCCCGACCGCGAGCCGGTCGTGTGGTTCGGCGGCGGCATGGACCTGACGCCGTACTACGGTTTCGAGCGCGACGCGCAGCACTTCCACCGCACCTGCCGGGCGGCGCTGGAGCCGCACGGCGAGGCGCTCTATCCGCGCTTCAAGCAGTGGTGCGACGAGTACTTCCACCTGAAGCACCGCAACGAGCCGCGCGGCGTCGGCGGCATCTTCTTCGACGATTTCGCCGAGGGCGGCGTCGAGAAGGCGTTCGGCATGGTCCAATCCGTCGGCGACGCGTTCCTGCCCGCCTACGAGCCGATCGTCGATCGTCGGCACGGCCTGGCCTACGGCGAACGCGAGCGCGACTTCCAGGAATACCGGCGCGGACGTTACGTCGAGTTCAACCTGGTCTTCGACCGCGGCACGCTGTTCGGGCTGCAGTCGGGCGGGCGCACCGAGTCCATCCTGATGTCGATGCCGCCGGTCGCGCGCTGGCGCTACGACTGGCAGCCCGAGGCCGGCTCGCCCGAGGCGAAGCTCTACAGCGACTTCCTCCGCCCGCGCGACTGGGCGGATGAGGTGCCGACACACCTGTGGTTCTGAAGGCGCGTGAGTGAGCCGGAAGGATCAGCAGTGAGCGACAGCGCTTCCGGAAGCCCGAAGGGCCTGGATCGGATCCGTCAGGTCGGGTGGTTCGGCGGCTCCTTCGATCCGGTGCACCGCGCGCACCTGGCGTTGGCGCACGCGGCACTCGACCAGTTGGCGCTGGACGAGGTCCGCTGGATCGTCGCCGGGCAGCCGTGGCAGAAGGCGGGTCGCCAGATGGCGGACGCCGCGGACCGTGCCGAGATGGTGCGGCTGACGATCACGGGGAAGGGCGGGGATCCGCGCTTCGTCCTCGACGATCGCGAGATGAAACGCGCCGGGCCGAGCTACACGCTCGACTCGGTGCGCGAGTATCAGCAGGAGCGTCCTCACGACGCGCTCTGGCTGATCCTCGGGCAGGACCAGTTGGCCGGCTTCCCGAGCTGGAACGGCTGGGAGGAACTGGTCGAGCGCATGGGGCTGGCAGTCGCGGCCCGCGCGCAGGACAAGGTACAGGCGCCGGCGGCGCTGCTGGAACGGCCGCATCGGCTGGTCCGGCTGACGATGCCGGCGCTGGAATGGTCATCCACCGAGGCCCGCCGATTGGCGGCCGAGGGCGCTGACGCAGGGCCCGTGGTGGGCGAAGAGGTGGCGGGTTATATTTCCCGGCACCGTCTCTACAGTGAGAACTGAATGGACATCAAGAAACTGGAACGTGCCATCGTCGATGGTCTCGAGGATGTGAAGGGCCAGGACATCCTGGTCTTCGACACCGAGCGCCTGTCGCCGCTGTTCGAGCGCGTGATCATCGCCTCGGGCACGAGCAACCGGCAGACCAAGGCGCTGGCCTCCAGCGTGCGCGAGACGGTCAAGAAGCGCGGCATGCAGGTCATGCGCACCGAGGGCGAGGACAACGGCGAATGGATCATCGTCGACTGCGGCGCCGCCGTGGTCCACCTGATGCAGCCGGCGATCCGCCAGTACTACCACCTCGAAGAGATCTGGGGCGGCAAGCCGGTGAAGCTCAAGCTGGGCGACAGCGGCACCAAGCTGGTGAAGGCCTCCGAGCCGATGGACGACGAGGACGCGCCCAAGGCGAAGAAGTCCTCCGCCAAGAAGGCCGGCAAGGCTGAGAAGGCTGAGAAGGGCGCCGACAAGAAGGCCGACAAGAAGTCCACCAAGGTCAAGTCTGTCGACGGCGAGGCGATCGGTGCCGCGTCGAAGAAGGCTCCGACGCGCGCGACCGGCACCAAGTCCGCCGCCGCGAAGTCGGCAACGAAGGCCGCGCCGGTGAAGACTGCCGCGACCAAGTCTGCCAAGCCGGCCGGCAAGCCTGCTGCGAAGAAGACGAGCATCAAGACGACGGCCGCCACCGCGAAGCCTGCCGCCAAGACCACGCGCAAGCCCGCCGCCACCCAGGCGCCGGTCGAGACGGTGAAGGTCGGCAGCAAGAAGCCGGCGACGAAGAAGGTGTCGCCGAAGGTCGCCGCCGCCAAGCCGGCGGCCGCGGCCAGAAAGCCGGCGGCCAAGCCGGTCTCCAAGCCGGCCGCCAAGAAGACGACGGTGAAGACCGGCACGAAGTCCAAGGCCAAGGCCTGACCCCGTGCGGCTGGTGTTGTGCGCGGTCGGGCAGAAGATGCCGGCCTGGGCCGATGAGGCCTATGAGGATTTCGCCAAGCGCTTCCCGCCCGAGATGCGGCTGGAGCTCAAGGCGGTGAAGGCGGAACCGCGCACCACCGGCAAGTCGACCGAGCAGCTGATGGCGGCCGAGGCGCTGCGCCTCGACGCCGCCTGCCCCAAGGGCGCCCGGCGGGTCATCCTCGACGAGCGCGGCGAGCGCGTCACTTCGAAGCAGCTCGCGCAGCGGCTCGAGTTCTGGCGCGGCGACGGGCGCGACGTCGCGATCTTCATCGGCGGACCGGACGGCCTCGACGACAGCATCAATTCGAGCGCCGACGAGAAGCTGCGCCTGTCCGACCTGACCTTGCCGCACGCCTTCGTCCGCGTGCTGTTGGCCGAAGGCCTCTATCGGGCGTGGTCGGTCATGGAAGGCCATCCGTACCACCGCGAGTGAGCTGACGATGTCCGCAGATTTCCTGTACCTCGCCTCGCAGAGTCCGCGTCGGCGACAGTTGCTGGAGCAGATCGGCGTTCGTCACGAACTGCTGCTGCCCGGCGCCGACGAAGACGCCGAGGCGCTGGAAGCCGTGATCGCCGGCGAGTCCCCCGACGACTACGTGCGCCGCGTCACCGTCGCCAAGCTCGATGCTGCGCTGCAGCGTCGCGAACGCCGCGGTTTGCCGCTCGCGCCCGTGCTGTGTTCCGACACGACGGTGGCCCTGGGTGATCGCATCCTCGGCAAGCCGGACGACGCCGCGCAGGCGTCGGCGATGCTGGCCAGCCTGTCCGGCCGCGAGCACCGCGTGCTGACGGCCGTTGCCGTGGGCCTGCCGGACGGCCGCCGACTGAGCGCGGTCAACGTGTCGCTGGTGCGCTTCGCCGTGATCGGCGACGAACGCCTGCGCGCCTATGTGGCTTCGGGCGAACCCATGGGCAAGGCCGGCGCCTATGCGATACAAAGTCAGGCGGCCGCCTGGATCGAACACATCGCCGGCAGTTATTCGGGCATCATGGGCCTGCCGTTGTTTGAAACGGCTGAGCTGTTGCGGGAGGCCGGTTTCCCAGTCTGACCACGGACGAGAAAGCGGAGCAGCAGCGGACCCTGGACCGACAAAGCTTTCCGGAAGGCGACTCGAGCGTTGCCGCCAGCCCCGAGGCTGACGAGAGCGCTGGAGTACAAGAACATGGAAGACATCCTGATCAACTGGACCCCGCAGGAGACGCGGGTGGCTGTGGTCGAGAACGGATCCGTACAGGAACTGCACATCGAACGGACGCTGGAACGCGGCCTCGTCGGCAACGTCTATCTCGGCAAGGTCGCGAGGGTGCTGCCGGGCATGCAGTCCGCGTTCATCGACATCGGGCTGGAGCGCGCGGCCTTCCTGCACGTCGCGGACCTGCACCTGAACGGCGTGAATCCCCGCGGCCATCACGGCCCGCACGGGGACTCCGCCCAGGCCGTGCCCATCGAGCGCCAGGTCTACGAGGGCCAGGCCTTGACCGTGCAGGTCATCAAGGACCCGATCGGCACCAAGGGCGCGCGGCTGTCGACGCAGATCTCCATCGCCGGCCGGCTGCTCGTGCACCTGCCGCAGGACAACCACATCGGCATCTCGCAGAAGATCGGTTCGCCCGAGGCGCGCGACGCGCTGCGGGCGCGCATGCAGGCGCTGGTGTCGGCCGGCGTGCAGGACGGCAACACGGGCGGCTTCATCCTGCGCACCAATGCCGAGGAAGCCAGCGACGAGGAAATCGGCGCCGACATCGGCTACCTGCGCAAGACCTGGAACTCGATCCGCGACAAGTCCCTGACCCTGCCGCCCGGCAGCCTGCTGTTCCAGGACCTGAGCCTGGTCGAGCGCGTGCTGCGCGACCTGGCCAGCGACCGGACCAATTCGATCCGGATCGATGCCAAGCTCCAGTACGACGTGGTGCGCCAGTTCGGCGAGACCTACATGCCGGCGGCGACCGCCAAGCTGGAGCTGTACCGGGGTGAGCGCCCGATCTTCGACCTGAACAACATCGACGCCGAGATCGCCCGCGCGCTGGCGCGGCGCGTGGACCTGAAGTCGGGCGGTTACCTGATCATCGACCAGACCGAGGCGATGACGACGATCGACGTCAACACCGGCGGCTTCGTCGGCGCGCGCAATTTCGACGACACGATCTTCAAGACCAACCTCGAGGCGGCCGGCGCCATCGCGCGCCAACTGCGGTTGCGCAACCTGGGCGGGATCATCATCGTCGACTTCATCGACATGACCCGCGAGGAGCACAAGACCGCCGTGCTGCAGGAGTTCCGCAAGCAGCTGAGCCGGGATCGCACCAAGGTCACCATCGGCGGCTTCACGCAGCTGGGGCTGGTCGAGCTGACGCGCAAGCGCACCCGCGAGTCGCTGGCCCGCATGCTTTGCGAGCCGTGCCCGACCTGCGACGCCCGCGGTCAGGTCAAGACCGCGCGCAGCATCTGCTACGAGATCCTGCGGGAGATCCTGCGCGAGTCGCGGCAGTTCAATCCGAAGGAGTTCCGCGTGGTGGCGGCGGCCAACGTCGTCGAGATGCTGCTCGACGAGGAGAACCAGCACCTGGCCGGCCTCTCGGACTTCATCGGCAAGCCGATCTCGCTGACCGCCGAGCCGACCAACCAGACCGAGCACTACGACATCGTGCTGATGTAGGCGCAGGAGGGTTGGCCGAAGATGGCGGCGCTGGTCGCCCCCAGGGGCCAGGGCACCGTCGTCAGGCCTTCCTCGAAGCCATGGAGCGCGAGCGCCGTGGCCTGGTGCGCGGGCATCGCTGGCGCATGGTCATGGATCAAGCCGGCGGTCGCGGTGGCCGCGGCCACGGCGGCATCGCGCACGCCCATCGGCGACTGCTCGAGATACGCCAGGGCCGGCGGGGTGAGGCGCTCGTGCACTTCGATGAACGCGAGCCGCGACAGGGCCCCGGTCTTGCAGCGGTGATCGACATCGTCGACATGCAGCGCATGGCCGAGCTGCTGCAGGGTCGCCATCAGCACCTCGCGCAGCCGGGCGCCGTGGAGCTCGGCCTCTTCCGACGGCAGGCGCATGCCCGGCGCGAGCGCGGCGATGTCGACGCGGAAGCTGCGGAACATCAGCAGGCCGGCCAGCCTCGCCGCGCCGAGGATCTGCGTCTGTGCGTGAGCGAGGCCGTCCTCGATCACCAGCCGGGCGCGGACCAGGCGGTGGAAGTGCGCCGTCGCCGCGACGACGTGTTTGAAGGAACTGCCGGTCATCGCGAGGCCTCCTTGGGAATCCGTTCCCAGAGTTCGGCCCCGCTCTGCGCCAGCGCGAGCCGCACGCGGGCGTCGGACACGACCTGACCCCAGTCCGCCCGCAGCCGGGCCGCGAGCTCGCGCGGCAGGCGCGGTGGGGCGAGCAACGCGTTCCAGGCGGGCGTGTCGCGGGTGTCGAGCGCGTCGAAGTCCGCCCGGTCCGGCGGATCGGTCAACGCCGACCGGTCGACCCTCGAGGCGGGAAGGGCGCCGGCCAGGCTGGCCAAGGACGGGGGCGGGGACAGCGGCGTCAGCCATCGACCGAACATGCCCCGCGGGAACACGGTGACGAACGGGAGCTGGCCGACGCGCGCGATCGGGGTGAAGTCCTCCGCCGACGCGGCCGGCGGCTGGAAGGGATCGTCGACCAGGCGCGCGGGACGCTCCAGCAAAGGGCTGCAGGTCAGCAGCAGGACCTGCCCGTCGGGTCGCGCGGTCGCCACCTCGCGCGCGGCGCGGTAACCCTCGCGGTCCGGGAGGTTGTGCACCACGACCGCCTGGCCCGAACGCTCGGTCCAGACCCGCGCCATCGTGCGCGCGACGTGGTCCGGTCCGCTGCCGGCGCTGAACGGGATCACGAGTGTCAAGGAGGGCGCCGACGGCGCGCCGGCGTCCGTCGAGGCCTCGGGCAACCTGTCGGGCAACCTGTCGGCGGTCTGGGCCAGCGCGGCCTTGAAGAGTCCGGCGCACATCAGCCAGGCGATCGCGATCAGCCACGGTCGGGCGGCGTCGCCAATGCGCGGCAGACGCAGACGGCCGTCGAGGAAGGATCGGGAGGGCGGTCGATTGACGTGCGGGGCGGGCGGGGCGGGCGGGTCGGGCGTCGGGTCGGGCATGACTTCCTTTCTGTGGCCGCGCTGGGGACGGTGCGGGGCGCGCCGGCGAAAGGAGTGATTCTGGGAAATCGGCTGATTCAACGCTATGACTGGAACTCACTGAACATGCAGTCGAAACCGACTGGTTCGGGTCAGCGACCGACTTGTTCAAGCAGGGTGGCGCGCCGCTTGCCGTCGGCCTTGCCCTTTGTAACCTCGCTGTCGCGTAACACCCGTCCGGGCCTCGGGCACAATCAGGCCTCCATTCGTTCCGCAAGCCGATGAGCACCAAGACGATTGCCACCCCCTCCGCTCTTCTTCCTGCCGGCATCAGCGCGTTGACGCGCCGTGGACTGCTCGGCGGCATGGCCGCAGGGCTGGCGATGCCGGCGCTCGCGCAGTTCCGGGTCGAGATCGCCGGCGTCGGCGCCACCCGGCTGCCGATCGCGATCAGCGACTTCAACAATGAATCGGCCACTGGCCAGCCGCTGGCGGCGATCATCCGCGCCGACCTCGAGCGCAGTGGCCAGTTCAGCATCGTGCCCGGCCAGACCGGCATGAGCGAGACCTCCCAGCCCCAGTTCGTCGACTGGCGCGCCCGTGCCGCCGACGCGCTGTCCGCCGGTTCCGCGACGCGCCTGGCCGATGGCCGCTTCGACGTGCGCTACCGGCTCTGGGACGTCGTCAAGGGCTCGGACCTGGGCAGCGAGAGCATCCCCGTCGTCGCCGGCGACCTGCGCCTGGCGGCGCACAAGATCGCCGACACGATCTACCAGAAGCTCACCGGCGAGCGCGGCGTCTTCGCGACGCGGCTGGTCTACGTGAACAAGGCCGGCCCGCGGTACTCGCTGCGCGTCTCCGACGCCGACGGCGAGGGCGAGCAGACCGTGCTCAACAGCCCCGAGGCGATCATCTCGCCGGCCTGGTCGCCGGACGGCAACGAGGTCGCCTACGTCAGCTTCGAGTCGCGCAAGGCCGTGGTCTGGATCCAGGACCTGCGCACCGGCAAGCGCCGCAAGGTCGCGGACTTCCGCGGCACCAACAGCGCCCCGTCGTACTCGCCCAACGGCCAGCAGCTGGTGGTGACGCTGTCGCGCGAAGGCGGCTCTCAGCTCTACCTGATCAACAAGGACGGCTCGGGCGCCAAGCGCCTGACGCAGACCTCCGCCATCGACACCGAGGCGACCTTCTCGCCCGACGGCGCGCAGATCTACTTCGTCAGCGACCGCGGCGGCGCGCCGCAGATCTATCGCATGCCGGCCGGCGGCGGCAATGCGGAACGGGTCACCTTCAACGGCAGCTACAACATCAGCCCGTCGATCAGTCCCGACGGCCGCACGATGGCCTACGTCACGCGCGTGGGCGGCGGCACCTTCAAGCTGTGCGTGATGGATCTCGGCAGCGGCCAGGTCCAGCAGATCACCGACACCACCGAGGACGAGAGCCCCAGCTTCGCGCCCAACGGCAAGCTGATCGTCTATGCCACCCGCGCCGGCGGCCGCGACGTCCTGATGACGACCACGCTCGACGGCAAGGTCAAGGCCAAGCTGGCCACGCCGGGTGTCTCGGACATCCGGGAGCCCGCCTGGGGCCCCTTCGGCAACTGAGCGTTCCAGGGGCCGACCTTGCGTCCGTTCGAGAAATTGAAGGATTTCGCAACGCCGGGCACATGGATTGCCTACGTTGGCGTCGCGCTTCGCCCGTCCCGTGCGAAGCGTGATCGTGACGATCCGGCCGGCCTTCCGCGCGGGCATGCCTGCCCCACGGATGTGTTAGCCGATGATTCACAATTGCTGTTCCCCGCGGCTTCACCGGCGGCGCTGTCCACCGCCATGTCCAGACCGTAACTCCCGCCCGCTTGACCTCTAGGAGCGTATGCCCATGAAATTCGAAAAACTGATGCTTGGCCTGGTGGCCGCCGCAGCCCTGTCCGCCTGCAGCTCGACCAAGCTGGATGAACCGGCCCAGGTTGAAAACAAGACCCCGGTCGTCACCCAGCAGCCGACCGCGCCCGACACCAACACGAACAGCCAGCGCAAGGTCGAGACCGTCGACCTGGGCGCCCAGCTGGACGCCGCCGTGTCCAACCAGCGCGTCGTGTTCTTCGACTTCGACAGCTTCGTCGTCAAGGACGAGTACCGCAGCCTGATCGAGAACCACGCCAAGCGCCTGAACAACAAGAAGGCGCTGCAGCTGAGTCTCGAAGGTCACGCCGACGAGCGCGGCGGCCGCGAGTACAACCTGGCCCTGGGCCAGAAGCGCGCTGAAGCCGTCGCCAAGTCGCTGACGCTGCTGGGCGTGTCCTCGGGCCAGGTCGAGGCGGTGAGCTTCGGCAAGGAGCGTCCGACCGACACGGGCCACAACGAAGAGGCGTGGGCCAAGAACCGTCGCGTCGAACTGCGCGACAAGTGATCCGGTGACATGAGCATGCTGCGATTCCCTCGTTCCTTCCCCTTCGCGCCGATCCCGGCGGCCAAGGCCGCGCTGATCGGCGTGCTGATGGCCCTGAGCGCCGCCGGCCCCGCGCGGGCGGCCCTGTTCGAGGACGACGAGGCCCGCAAGGCCATCCTCGACCTGCGGACCAAGATGGCGCAGAACGATGAGGCGCAGCGTGCCCGTGTCACGGAACTGCAGAGCCAGCTCGAGGTCGCGCGACGCGGCCTGCTGGATCTGTCCGGACAGATCGAGGCGCTGAAGTCGGACCTGGCCAAGATGCGCGGCCAGAACGAACAGCTGGCGCGCGATCTGTCCGAAACCCAGCGCAAGGTGACCGACCAGTCGGCCACGCTCGACAACCGGCTGCGCCCGCTGGAGCCGCAGAAGGTATCGCTGGACGGCAAGGAATTCCAGGCCGATCCGGAAGAGAAGCGCCAGTTCGATGCCGCGATGGGCCTGATCCGCCGCGGCGACTTCAACGAGGCGACCTCCGCCTTCACGTCCTTCCTGACGCGTTTCCCGGCGAGCGGTTTCTCCGACTCGGTGCGCTTCTGGCTGGGCAACGCGCAATACGGCAAGCGCGACTACAAGGGCGCGATCGCGACCTTCAAGGCCTTCGTCGCCGCGAACCCGGACCACCCGCGCGCGGCCGAGAGCCTGCTGGCGATCGCCAACTGCCAGATCGAGCTCAAGGACACCAAGAGCGCCCGCAAGACGCTGGAAGACCTGCAGAAGGCCTATCCCGGCAGCGAGGCCGCGAAGGCGGCCAAGGAACGCGCGGCCGGACTGCGTTGATCCGTGCGCCGATCTAGGTTGACCTGCTGACCTGCTGAGGACGCGCTCCGGCGCGCAACGATCTTGAGTCTGGAGACCGGGCACGGCCCCCTCGATCTGGAAGCGGACGCGGAGCGCCGCTTCGGTGGTCTGCGCCGCCTGCATGGCGAGCGGGACTACGCGCGGCTGCGCGCGGCGCGTTTCTGCGTCGTGGGGCTGGGCGGCGTGGGCTCCTGGGTCGTCGAAGCGCTGGCGCGCATGGGCGTCGCCCGGCTGGTGCTGGTCGACCTCGACCACGTCGCCGAATCCAACATCAACCGCCAGGTGCAGGCGCTCGGCAGCACGCTGGGCATGGCCAAGGCGGAGGCGCTCAAGCAGCGCATCGCGGACATCCACCCCGGCTGCGAGGTCGTCACCATCGAGGACTTCGTCGACGACAAGAACTGGCCCTCGCTGCTTGGTGACGTGCAGGTCGACGGCATTGTCGACGCCTGCGACCAGGTGCGCGCGAAGGCGCAGATCGCCGCCTGGGCGAGGGCGCTCAAGCTCCCCCAGATCTGCATCGGCGCCGCCGGCGGCAAGCATCGCCCGCAGGACGTCGAGATCCTGGACCTCTCCGAGACCACGCATGACCCGCTGCTGGCCAATCTGCGCCAGCGGCTGCGCAAGTTCCACGCGGCGCCACGCCAAGGCGCGATGGGCGTGACCTGCGTGTTCTCGCGCGAACCGGTGACGCGGCCGGAAGGCGTCGACGCCTGCGACCTCGACGGCAACCTGAATTGCCACGGCTACGGATCGAGCGTGGCGGTCACCGCCGGCTTCGGCATGGTCGGTGCGGCGGAGCTGGTGAAACGGTATCTGAAGGCGCTTGCGCGACCGCAAAAAACCGTCCTATAATGTGAGGCTCTGCTGAGGGGCAAACACCTCGAAGCAATGCAGCGAAGGCCCGGGCAACTTGGCCTTCTTTGCTTGAAGCAGCTTCGGGTCGTTAGCTCAGTCGGTAGAGCAGCGGACTTTTAATCCGTTGGTCGCAGGTTCGAATCCTGCACGACCCACCATCGCTTCAGATGGCTGTCAGTGGAATGACTGGCAGTTGAATGTCTCGGGGGCTCTTAGCTCAGTTGGTAGAGCAGCGGACTCTTAATCCGTTGGTCGAAGGTTCGAATCCTTCAGGGCCCACCACCGATCCTTGTCGGATCGTCAGAGCGAAACGGCGCAAGATGTTGCGTGCGATTCACGGATGATGAAACGATGTCAGCGGGGATCTGGTGTGACGAGATCAAAATATCTGACATAATCTCGGCTTCGCAAGTTTCGATAGAAACTCGCAAGACGAAAAGAATTTCGGGCTCTTAGCTCAGTTGGTAGAGCAGCGGACTCTTAATCCGTTGGTCGAAGGTTCGAATCCTTCAGGGCCCACCAGAACAAAGGGGTTGCAGCAGTGCTGCAACCCCTTTTGTCTTTTCTGCTCCGGAAACTGATTCCGGCATCCGCCTTCGAGTATCGGGTTTTGGCCGCTCGGCTAGACTGCCCGCCGACATTCCTCCGATCGCCACGATCCTCTCCGCCCATGTCCCAAGCTCCCCAGATCCAAGAAGCGCAACTGCAGCAGGCCCTGCAGCAGGTGGTCGATCCCAACACCGGGCGCGACTTCGTCTCCACGAAGCAACTCCGCAACCTCAAGGTGCAGGGCGACGCGGTCAGCTTCGACATCGAGCTGGGCTATCCGGCCGCGAGCCAGATCGACGCGTTGCGCGCGGCGCTGGTCGAGGCGGCGCGCTCGGTGCCGGGCGTGGGCAACGTCAGCGTCGGCGTGACGACCAAGATCACCGCGCATGCCGTCCAACGCGGCGTGCAACTGCTGCCCGGGGTGAAGAACATCATCGCGGTGGCGTCCGGCAAGGGCGGCGTCGGCAAGAGCACGACCGCGGCCAACCTGGCGCTGGCGCTCTCGGCGGAAGGCGCGACGGTCGGCCTGCTTGATGCCGACATCTACGGTCCCAGCCTGCCGTTGATGCTGGGCGTCCACGGGCGTCCGGAGAGCACCGACGGCCAGACGATGGAGCCGCTGGAGTCGCACGGCCTGCAGCTGATGTCGATCGGTTTCCTGGTCGAGGACGACCAGGCGATGGTTTGGCGCGGTCCGATGGCGACGCAGGCACTGGAACAGCTGCTGCGCCAGACGCGTTGGCGCGACCTGGACTACCTGGTGATCGACATGCCGCCGGGCACGGGCGACATCCAGCTGACCTTGTCGCAGCGTGTGCCCGTGAGCGGATCGGTGATCGTGACGACGCCGCAGGACATCGCGCTGATCGACGCGAAGAAGGGCCTGAAGATGTTCGAGAAGGTCGGCGTGCCGATCCTGGGCATCGTCGAGAACATGGCCATCCACATCTGCAGCAACTGCGGTCATGCCGAGCACATCTTCGGCAGCGGTGGCGGCCAGCGCATGGCGGACCAGTACAGCCAGGAGTTGCTCGGCTCGCTGCCGCTGGCCTTGTCTATCCGTGAGCAGGCCGACAGCGGCAAGCCGACGGTCGTTGCCGAACCCGACGGCGTGCACGCCCAGGCCTACAAGCAGATCGCGCGCAAGATCGCCGTGAAGCTGGCCGGCCAGGCGAAGGACTACTCGTCGAAATTCCCGACGATCACCATCTCGAAAAACACCTGACCCCACCCGACCCGCCTCCTGCATCTTCGACGCAGTGCTGCACTGCAACGGGAGCCGCGCAGGCCGGTCCCCCTCGGAGCGAATTCCGAGCGGCGAGGAGGAGATTGAGCGGAGAGGGGGACCGGCCTGCGCGGCGGGTCGCACCGTCCGCTGCACCGCACAAGAAGCCCCCGCAGAAAAAGCCATCGTGAATCGCGGTGCGCCCTGCGGTTCTTCCTCTCGTGAGAGGGTGAGTCCTCATTGGACAAAGCGATGGCTTTGTGCCGAAATGCTCGAACGGGCCGCGTGACGGTCGTGCATTTCACCCAGGTCGCCTGAAGGGCGAGCCCAGGAGGCACAAGATGGACATGAACCGGAGGCATTTCTTCCGGGTGAGCGGGGCGGCCGTGATGGGCTCCAGCCTCGTGGCGTTGGGCTTCTCCCCGACTGCCGCACTGGCCGAGACGCGCCAGTTCAAGCTTGCCCGGGCGACCGAGACCCGCAACACCTGCCCCTATTGCTCGGTGGGCTGCGGGATCATCATGTACTCGCTCGGAGACAAGGCGAAGAACGTCACCTCCGAGATCATCCACATCGAGGGCGACCCCGATCATCCGGTCAACCGCGGCACCCTGTGCCCGAAGGGCGCGGGCCTGCTGGACTTCGTCCACAGCCCCAACCGCCTGAAGTACCCGGAGATCCGCGAGGCGGGATCCAAGGAGTGGAAGCGCGTCAGCTGGGACGAGGCGATGAACCGCTTCGTCAAGCTGCTCAAGGCCGACCGCGACGCCAACTTCATCGCGACCAACGCGGACGGCAAGACCGTCAACCGCTGGCTCTCGACCGGCATGATCTGCGCTTCCGCGTCCTCGAACGAATCGGGCTACATCACCCACAAGGCGATGCGCTCGACGGGGATGCTCGCGTTCGACAACCAGGCCCGCGTTTGACACGGACCGACGGTGGCCAGTCTGGCCCCGACGTTCGGACGCGGCGCGATGACCAACCACTGGGTGGACATCAAGAACGCCGATCTCGTGCTGATCATGGGCGGCAATGCCGCCGAGGCGCATCCCTGCGGCTTCAAGTGGGTGATCGAGGCCAAGCACCACAACAAGGCCCGGCTGATCGTCGTCGACCCGCGCTTCACGCGCTCGGCCGCGATGAGCGACTACTACGCGCCCATCCGCGCGGGGTCCGACATCGCCTTCCTGGGCGGTGTCATCCACTACCTGTTGAGCAACAACAAGATCCAGACCGAGTACGTCCGGCACTACACGAACGCGCCCTTCATCATCAATGAGGGCTACAAGTTCGAGGACGGCCTGTTCTCCGGCTACGACGAGGCCAAGCGCGCCTACAACAACGCGTCGTGGGCCTACGAGATGGACGAGAAGGGCTTCGCCAAGGTCGACATGACGATGCAGCACCCGCGCTGCGTGCTCAACGTCATGAAGACCCACTTCTCGCGCTACACGCCGGAGAAGGTCAGCGAGATCACCGGTACGCCCAAGGACAAGTTCGTCGAGATCTGCCGGCAGATCGGCGAGACCGCCGTCCCCGGCAAGGTGATGACGATCCTGTACGCGCTGGGCTGGACGCAGCACAGCCAGGGCTCGCAGATCATCCGCACCGGCGCGCTGGTGCAGCTGCTGCTGGGCAACATCGGCCAGCCCGGCGGCGGCATGAACGCGCTGCGCGGTCACAGCAACATCCAGGGCCTGACCGACCTGGGTCTGCTGTCGACCTCGCTGACCGGCTACATGACGCTGCCCAAGGACTCGGAGCAGGACCTCGAGACCTACTACAAGACCAAGGCGCTCAAGCCGCTGCGTCCCAACCAGATGAGCTTCTGGCAGAACTATCCGAAGTTCTTCGTCAGCCAGCAGAAGGCGTGGTGGGGCAAGGCCGCGACCAAGGAGAACGACTGGGCCTACCACTACCTGCCGAAGTGGGACAAGGGCTACGACGTGCTGCAGGCCTTCGACCTGATGCACCAGGGCAAGGTCAACGGCTACATCTGCCAGGGCTTCAACCCGGTCGGCTCCTTCCCCAACAAGAAGAAGGTGGTGGAGAGCCTGTCGAAGCTGAAGTTCCTCGCGATCATCGATCCGCTCAACACGGAGACCGCCGAGTTCTGGAAGAACTACGGCGAGCACAACGACGTGAAGACGGAAGAGATCCAGACCGTGGTGTTCCGTTTCCCGAGCACCTGCTTCGCGGAGGAGGACGGGTCGCTGACCAACTCCGGCCGCTGGCTGCAGTGGCACTGGAAGGGCGCGGAGCCCCCGGGCGAAGCCAAGGGCGACGCGGAGATCATCGCGGAGATCTTCCTGCGCCTGCGCGCGATGTACGTGAAGGAAGGCGGCGCGTACGCCGATCCGATCGTCAACCTGAGCTGGCCGTACAAGATCCCGAACAGCCCCTCGGCCGAGGAACTGGCGATGGAGTTCAACGGCAAGGCGCTGGCCGACGTGACCGATCCGAAGGACGCGACCAAGGTGCTGGCGAAGGCGGGCGAGCAGCTGTCGGGCTTCGGGCTGCTGCGCGACGACGGCACGACGTCCAGCGGCTGCTGGATCTACGCCGGCGCGTGGACGCAGGCGGGCAACCAGATGGCCCGGCGCGACAACAGCGATCCGTGGGGCATCGGCCAGACGCTGAACTGGGCCTGGGCCTGGCCGGCGAACCGGCGCGTGCTCTACAACGCCGCGTCCTGCGATCCGAGCGGCAAGCCGTGGAATCCGAAGCGGCGCCTGATCAGCTACACCGACAAGTGGGGCGGCTCCGACGTGCCGGACATCCGTCCGGACGCCAACCCCAACGACGAGGACGCGGTGCGGCCCTTCATCATGACCGCCGAGGGCGTGGCGCGCCTGTTCGCGCCCAGCGGCATGGTCGACGGTCCGCTGCCGGAGCACTACGAGCCCTTCGAGTCGCCGCTCACGGTCAACCCCCTGCATCCGAACAACGCCAAGGCGATGAACAACCCGGCCGGCCGGGTGTTCAAGGCCGACCGCGAGCAGTTCGGCAAGCCGGACAAGTTCCCGTACGTGGCGACGAGCTACCGGCTCACCGAGCACTTCCACTACTGGACCAAGAACGTGCGCACCAGCGCGATCATCCAGCCGCAGCAGTTCGTGGAGATCGGCGAGGAACTCGCGAAGGAGAAGGGCATCGGCAACGGCGATCAGGTGAAGGTCAGCTCCAACCGCGGCTTCATCAAGGCCGTGGCGGTGGTGACCAAGCGCGTGGCATCGCTCGATGTGGGCGGCAAGCGGGTCCACACGGTGGGGCTGCCGAATCACTGGGGCTTCGTCGGCGTGGCCAAGCCCGGTTATCTGGTCAACACGCTGACCCCCTTCGTGGGCGACGCGAACACCCAGACGCCGGAGTTCAAGAGCTTCACCGTCAACATCGAAAAAGCTTGAGGAGGGCTCATGTCTTCATTGCAATCCCTCGACATCGCCAAGCGCTCCGCGACGACGCTGCCCAGCCCCGACGCGCGGCGCACGACGACGGAAGTCGCCAAGCTGATCGACGTCTCCTCGTGCATCGGCTGCAAGGCCTGCCAGGTCGCCTGCATGCAGTGGAACGACCTGCGCGACGACGTCGGCGAGACCCACGGCACCTACGACAACCCGCGCGACCTGACCCCGCAGTCGTGGACGGTGATGCGCTTCTCCGAGGTGGAGGTCGTCGAGAACAAGCTGGAGTGGCTGATCCGCAAGGACGGCTGCATGCACTGCGACGACCCCGGCTGCCTGAAGGCCTGTCCCGCGCCCGGCGCGATCGTGAAGTACCAGAACGGCATCGTCGACTTCATCTCGGAGCACTGCGTCGGCTGCGGCAACTGCGTGACCGGCTGTCCGTTCGACGTGCCGCGCATCAGCAAGGCGGACAACAAGGCCTACAAGTGCAGCCTGTGCTCGGACCGCGTCGGCGTGGGCCTGGAACCCGCCTGCGTGAAGGCCTGCCCGACGGGCGCGATCCGCTTCGGCTCCAAGGAGGACATGCATGAGTTCGCCGCCGAGCGCATCGTCGACCTGAAGGAGCGCGGCTACCAGAACGCCGGCGTGTACGACCCGCAGGGCGTCGGCGGCACGCACGTGATGTACGTGCTGCAGCACGCGGACCAGCCGACGCTGTATCACGGGCTGCCGAAGGATCCGCAGATCAGTCCGCTGGTCTCGCTGTGGAAGGGCGCGGCCAAGCCGCTGGCGGTGGCCGCGATGGTCGGCGCGGCGGTGGCCGGCTTCTTCCACTACATGAAGGTCGGCCCGCAGAAGACGGCGCACGACGAGCCGGACCCCGAGGAGGAACTGGCCTACGAGCGCGCCAAACACGGCGAGGGGCCTGACGTTCCGCCGGGCGGCGAGCCGCGGCGCACCTCGTACACCCCGCCGAGCGGCGGCCTCTGATCCACCGGGAGATCCTCATGTTGCTGCAACGCTATCGCGACAGCCAGCGGCTCAACCACTGGCTCATCGTGCTGCTGTTCCTGTGCGCCGGGCTCTCGGGCCTGGCCTTCTTCCACCCGAGTCTCTTCTTCCTCAGCAATCTCTTCGGCGGCGGGCCGTGGACGCGCGTGCTGCATCCCTACCTGGGCCTGGGCATGGTGATCGCCTTTGCCTTCCTCGCGGCGCGGATGTGGCGGGACAACCTCTGGATCAGCGCCGACTCGCAATGGATGCGGCAGAGCCCGACCATGATCACCGGCGCCGGCAAGGAAGGCGTCCAGCCCGCGGCCAAGTACAACGCCGGCCAGAAGATCGTCTTCTGGGTGATGGTCGTCACGCTGATGATCCTGCTCGTCACCGGCTTCATGTTCTGGCACGCCTGGTTCCCGGAAGGCAACATCATGTTGCGTCGGATCGCCGTGCTGCTGCACGCGATCTCGGCGACGATCCTGATCTTGACGATCATCATCCATGTCTACGCGGCAATCTGGGTCAAGGGCTCGTTCCGGGCGATGACCCGTGGTACGGTCACCGACACCTGGGCCGCGCACCATCACCCGCTGTGGCACAAGGAAGCGAAGGAGCGGCCCCGCGCATGACATCCCCCAGCCCCGTCCGGGTCATGACCCCGGAAGAGATCGCGGTCAACGCCGGCGCGCGCGCCGCGCCGGTGAAGGTGCCGGAGCCCGGCCTCTTCGCCGAGCGCGCGCTGCGTCTGAGGCAGTTGGCCGAGGGGCATGCGATGCGGGACTACCTGCTGTTCGTGGCGGCGTTGGCGCAGGCGCAGCATGAGCGCTTCCAGCGGTCCGACGCGCTGAATCTGCCGGCCGAGGTGCTGGTCAACAGCGCGATGGTCGGCGGGCTGCCGCCGCTGGACGTGGCGACCTACCCGCGCGATCCGGTCTGGCGCGAGGAACTCCGCGCGCTGCTGCGCGCGATGGGCAGCGCCGCGATCCCCGATCCGGCGAAGGCGCTGGTGAAGCAACTGGGCGACGCCGACGATGCCTGGCTGGAACAGCAGGCGTCGGCGCTGCTCGCCGGCGGCGCGCTGGGCCTGGACCCGGCGGCGGCGCCGCTGATCGCGGCGGCCCTGCAGGTGTACTGGGCGCGGCTCGTCGTGCAGCTGCAGGCGCGCTACGACGGCAGCGACCAGGGCGAGCACGTCGCGCCCTTCGGCATGATCGACGACCCAACGGTCTGCCCGTGCTGCGGCTCGCGGCCGGTGGCCTCGATCACGCGCATCGCGGCGGAGCAGTCCGGGCTGCGTTTCCTGGCCTGCTCGCTCTGCGGCTCGCAATGGCATTACGTGCGCATCAAGTGCACGCACTGCCAGGGCACGAAGGGCATCACCTTCCAGAGCCTCGTCGACGCCGACGGCAACAAGTCGGAGGCCGTCGCGGCGGAGTGCTGCGGGACCTGCGGCCACTACCTGAAGCAGGTCCACATGGAAAAGGACCTGCAGGTCGAGCCGCTGGCCGACGACCTGGCGACGCTGACGCTGGACCTGCTGGTCGGCGAGCTGGGACTGGTGCGGCAGGGCTTCAATCCGCTGCTGATCCTCGGGGAGTCCGACGCCTCGAGCGACGGGGCGCCGCGGGGCAACGCCGGCGCGGCGCCGCCCGATCCCGGAGGACACTGAGCATGAAGCCCGAGGCATCCATGGTTCATGGTCCGACGGCAGGCTCCCCGGTCAGCAGCAACGACCCGGCCGCGCTCGACGATCGCTCCGTTCCCTCGCGCGGGCATGCCGCGCCGCGCGCCGCGGCTGCGGCCCCGAAGGATCTGCCGTCCGTCGATCGCCTGCTGCGCGATCCGGCGGTGACCCACCTGATGGCGCGACACGGCCATGCCTTCGTGGCGGCCGAGGCGCGCCGGCTGCTCGAAGCCTCGCGCGAGCGCGCGCTGGCCGGCACGCTGACGGTGGATGAGCTCCACCACCTGCCGGCCGAGCTCGAGCGCCATTGCGTCGAGCGCCTCGCGCCGCGCATGCGCCGCGTGATCAACCTCACCGGCACGGTGCTGCACACCAACCTGGGCCGCGCGCTGCTCGCCGACGAGGCCCTGCGCCATGTGCTGGCCTGCATGAGCTCGCCCAACAACCTGGAGTTCGATCTCGCGCGCGGCGAACGGGGGGACCGCGACAGCCTCGTCGAATCGCTGCTGTGCGACATCACCGGCGCCGAGGCGGCGACCGTCGTCAACAACAACGCCGCCGCGGTGCTGCTGGGCATCGCCGCGCTGGCCGGCGGCAAGGAAGCCGTCGTGTCGCGCGGCGAGCTGGTCGAGATCGGCGGCGCGTTCCGCATGCCCGACGTGATGGCGGCGGCGGGGGCGCGGCTGGTCGAGGTCGGCACGACGAACCGCACGCATGCGCGGGACTACCAGGCGGCCCTCGGCCCGGACACCGCGCTGCTGCTGAAGGTCCACACCAGCAACTACGCGATCCAGGGCTTCACCTCGTCGGTGAGCGAGGCCGAGCTGGCCCCGATCGCCAAGGCCGCGGGCGTGCCGCTGATGACGGACCTCGGGAGCGGCTCGCTGGTCGACCTGGCGCAATGGGGGCTGCCGGCCGAGCCGCTGCCGCAGGCAATGCTGGCCGACGGCTGCGACATCGTGACCTTCAGCGGCGACAAGCTGCTGGGCGGGCCGCAGGCCGGGCTCATCGTCGGGCGCAGGGACCTGGTGCAGAAGATCCGCAAGTTCCCGATGAAGCGCGCATTGCGCCTGTCCAAGCTTCCGATGGCCGCGCTGGAGGCAACGCTGCGCCTGTACCTGCAGCCGGACCGGCTGACGCAGGACCTGCCGACGCTGCGGCTGCTGACGCGTCCGGTCGACCAGATCGAGGCGCAGGCGGAACGGCTGCTGGCGCGCGTGGAAGACGCCGTCGCGCCGCGCTTCGACGCGCGGGTGAGCGCGATGCGCGGGCAGATCGGCTCGGGCTCGCTGCCGGTGGAGACGCTGCCGTCGGCGGGGCTGGTGCTGACGCCGCGGCTGCCGGGCAGGCGGGGCGTCGGGCGCGCGCTCGACGAGCTGCTCACGGCGCTGCGCGCGCTGCCGCTGCCGGTCATCGCGCGCGTGCAGGCGGATGAACTCTGGATGGATCTGCGCTGCCTCGACGAGGCGCGCGAGGAGCCCGATTTCATCGAGCAGCTCGCGCAGCTGAAGGAGAGGCTCGCGTGATCGTCGGAACCGCCGGCCACATCGACCATGGCAAGACGACGCTGGTGAAGGCGCTGACGGGCGTCGACACGGACCGCTTGCCGGAGGAGAAACGGCGCGGCATCAGCATCGCGCTCGGGTACGCGTTCCTGGACGCGGGGGCGAGTGCTGACGCGCAAACCGTCGCCGGCAAGGACGACGACCGGGATGAAGGTGACGGCCAGCGCGAGCGCGATGGACGACAGGGGCTGCGCATCGGATTCGTCGACGTCCCGGGACACGAGCGCCTCGTGCACACGATGTTGTCCGGCGCGACCGGCATCGACCATGCGCTGCTGCTGGTCGCCGCCGATGACGGCGTGATGCCGCAGACCCGCGAGCACCTGGCGCTGCTGACGCTGCTCGGGATCCCGCGCGGGACGATCGCGCTGACGAAGTGCGACCGCGTGGACGCGGCGACACGCGCGCAGCGGCGCGAGGAGATCCGCGCGCTGGTGGCCGGCACGCCGCTGGCGGACGCGCCGGTGTTCGAGGTCGCCGCGACCGCCGGCGAGGGCGTGCGCGAGTTGCGCGCGCACCTGATCGCCGAAGCGAAGGCCTTGCCGCCGCGCGAGGTCGTCGGACGGGCCTTCCGGCTCGCGGTGGACCGGGTGTTCAGCCTTGCCGGTGTCGGTACGGTCTGCACCGGCACCGCGCACGCGGGTGAGGTGCTCATCGGCGACGAACTCGTGCTGCTGCCGCCCGCGTCCGGGCAGTCGCCGCGGCGCGGCCGCGTGCGCAGCCTGCATGCGCAGAACGAGCCGGCGGAGCGGGCCTGGGCCGGACAGCGCGTCGCCATCGGCCTCGCCGGGCTGGAGAAGGACGAGGTCGAACGCGGCCAGTGGCTGGCCGCGCCCGAGGTCGCGCAGTGGACGGACCGCTTCGACGCGCGCCTGCGGCTCTGGCCCGGGGAAGCCCGCGCGCTGCGCGGCGGCGCGCCGGTGCATGTGCATGTCGGCGCGGAGCAGGTCACCGGATCCGTGGCGGTGCTGGGCGGCCTCGACGGTGCGGCGCTCGACGCGCTGCAGCCCGGCGCGGAGGGCTTCGTCCAACTCGTGCTGCATCGACCGATCGGTGCGTGGGCCGGTGACCGCGTGGTGCTGCGCGACGCGTCCGCGACGCGCGCGCTGGCCGGCGGTGTCGTGCTCGATCCGCAGGCGCCGGCGCGGTATCGCCGCACGCCGCAGCGGCTTGTGGAACTCATCGCGCTGACGGCGGACTCGCCCGCGCGACGGCTGGCCGGCTTGCTGGCGCAGGCACCGATGGGCGTCGATCTCGCGCGATTCGCCGCGGGGCAGGGGGTGTCGGGCGATGCGCGCGTCGCGCTGCTGGGGGACACCGGCGCGTCGACGATCGTGCCCGGCGCCGACGGACCGGTCTGGGCGCTCGGCGCCGCGCAGACGGCGCAGTGGGAAGCCACCGCGCTGGCACGGCTGGCGCGTTATCACGAGGAGCAATCCGAGGAGCTGGGTCCCGACCTCGCCCGCTGGCGGCGGCTCGCCGCGCCGCGGATGGCGGAGCCGCTGTGGCAGGCGCTCGTGCGGCGGATGGCGTCGGCCGGCCAGGTGACGATCAGCGGGGCGTCGGCGCATCTGCCGGCGCACGGCGTCCAGTTGTCGGCGCTCGACGAACGCCTCGCGCAGAAGGTGATGCCGCGGCTGCTGTCGGCGGGCTTCGAGGGCGTCTGGGCGCGCGACCTGGCCAAGGACGCGCACGAGCCCGAGGCGCTGGTGCGCACGATGCTGGCGCGGCTGTCGCAGCGCGGCGAACTGTTCCAGGTCGTCAAGGACCTGTACTACGCGCCGGCGGCGGTCCACGAGCTGGCGCGCATCGCGCGGGCCTCGGCGATCGGCGGCGACGTGAAGGCCGCGGTGTTCCGCGACCGCAGCGGCCTCGGACGCAAGCGCGCGATCCAGGTGCTGGAATTCTTCGACAAGGTCGGCGTGCTGCGGCGCGTCGGCGACGCGCACCGGCTGCGCACCGACAGCCGCCTGTTCATCGACGATCATGAGGGCGGTGGCGCGACGCGCGTCGACACCGCCGAGACCGCATGAACGCGCAACGATCAATGGAGAGACAACGATCCTGGTGGATCGGCCGGACTTCAAATCCGGTGGGCGATGCCACGCATCGCCGGGTGGGTTCGACTCCCATGTCTCTCCGCCAGCAACATAGGCTTGCCGGCTGCGCGGCCCGATCTTGCGCCTGTGGTGCTCGCCGTACAGAAGTACGGCTGCGCGCCTCGGCGCAACCTCGGGCCGCTCGCTTCGGCCATCCGACGTCGCTGGTTCGTGCGGCCGCCCTAGGGGCGGCAATTTCATTGACTGCGACCGTTTTGACTGGAGCCTCCGATGCCTAGCCTCTTCCGACAAGTCAGCCGTGCGCTGCAGGGAATCGTTGCCGCGGCGCTTATCGCCGGCCCGGCGATGGCGCAGCAGGTGCTGCGCGTGACCGCCATCCCCGATGAGTCGCCGACCGAGCTATCGCGCAAGTTCGCGCCGCTGGGCAAGTACCTGGAGAAGGAACTCGGCGTGAAGGTCGAGTGGACGCCCGTCACCGACTACGCCGCCGCCGTCGAGGCCGTCGTCAACAAGAAGGTCGACCTGGCCTGGTTCGGTGGCTTCACCTTCGTGCAGGCCAACGTGCGCTCGGGCGGCAAGATCGTCCCGCTGGTCCAGCGCGAGGAGGACGAGAAGTTTCGCTCCGTCTTCATCACCGATGCGAAGTCGGGCATCACGAAACTCGAGGACCTGAAAGGCAAGACGCTCAGCTTCGGCTCCGCGTCGTCGACCTCGGGTCACCTGATGCCGCGGTCCTTCCTGCTGGCCGCGAAGATCAACCCCGACGCCGACCTCAAGCGCATCTCCTTCTCCGGCGCGCATGACGCCACCGTCGCCGCCGTGTCCTCGGGCAAGGTCGACGCGGGCGCCTTGAACATCTCCGTCTGGGAAAAGCTGGTCTCCGAGAAGAAGGTCGACACCGCCCAGGTCAAGGTCTTCTTCACGACGCCGCCCTACTACGACTACAACTGGAGCGTCCATGCCGACATGCCGGCCGCGACGAAGGAGAAGCTCAAGGCCGCGTTCCTGAAGCTCAGCCCGTCGACGCCGGAAGGCAAGGAGATCCTCGACCTGCAGCGCGCGACCAAGTTCGTGCCCACGCAGCCGGAGAACTACGCCGGCATCAAGGCCGCGGCGGAGAACGCCGGCCTGCTGAAGTGAGCTGAGCGGAGGCCGCCATGCCCGACGCCTTGCGACACCGCCGTCCAGTGATGCGGTCGCTCGCCGTCGCGGTGTGGGTGGTGGCGCTCATGGCGGCGCTTCTGGCGGCGGGCGCTGCCGGACCCGCGCGGGCGCAGACGCCGGAGGTCCTGCGCGTGACCATCGTTCCCGGCGAGTCGCCCACCGAGATCACCCGCAAGTTCGCGCCGCTCGGCCTCTACCTGGAGAAGGAACTCGGCATGAGGATCGTGTGGACGCCGATCGCCGATTACGCGGCCGTCGTCGACGCGATGGTCGACAAGCGGGTCGATCTCGCGGTGCTCGGCGGCTTCACGCTCCTGCTGGCCAATGAGCGTTCAGGCGGCCGGATCATCCCGCTGGTCCAGCGCGAGGAGGACGAGAAGTTCCGCTCCGTCTTCATCACCCGGGCCGGCTCGGGCATCGCGCGGCTCGAGGACCTGAAGGGGAAGACCTTCAGCTTCGGCCCGGCCTTGTCCACGTCGGGGCACCTGATGCCGCGCGCCTTCCTGTTGCGGGCGAATGTCCGGCCCGATGCGGACTTCCGGCAGGTCTTCTTCACCGGCGCGCATGACGCCACCGTCGCCGCCGTGGCCTCGGGCAAGGCCGATGCCGGTGCGTTGAACATCCATGTCTGGGAGCGGCTTGTCGTCGGCGGGCGGGTCGACGCCTCGGCGGTCCACGTGTTCTTCACCACGCCGCCCTACAACGACGCCAGCTGGAGTGTTCAGGCCGACATGCCGCGGGCGACCCGTGACGCGATCAGGGCCGCGTTCCTGAAGCTCAACGCGTCGACGCCGGAAGGGCGGGAGATCCTCGAACTCCAGAGCGCGACGCGGTATGTGCCGTCGCGGATGGAGAACTACCAGCGCCTCAAGGCCGCGGCCGAGAATGCCGGCCTGTTGAAATGAACCGGGGCGATCGCGATGCGTCTGCTGGAACTGGATGACCTGCATCTGCGAGCCGGGGCTCGCACGCTGATCGAGCCGCTGACGCTGCGCATCGAGACTGGCGAGCAGGTCGCGCTGATCGGCGCGTCGGGGGCGGGCAAGACCTCGCTGCTGCACGCGATGGCGCTGGCGCTGGCGCCGGTCGCGGGGACTTTGCGGCTCGCGGGCGAGGACGCCTGGCGCCTGTCGTCGCGCGATCGCCACTGGCTGCGTCGCGAGTTGATGCTGGCGCCCCAGCATCCGCCGCTGCCGCCGCGGCAGCGCGTGGTCACTGCGGTGCTGGCCGGGCAATTGCCCGGCGCGTCGATGGCGCAGACGCTGCGCATGCTGTTCAGCCCGACCGAGGCACAGGCGCGGCTCGCCTTCGACGCGCTGGACCGGTTGGAACTGGGGGACCGGCTCTGGTCGCGCGTCGATCAGCTCTCGGGCGGCGAGCGCCAGCGCGTCGCGGTCGCGCGGCTGCTGGTGTCGAAGGCGCGGCTCTGGCTCGCCGACGAGCCGCTGTCGGCGCTGGACCCGCAGCGCGCGCAGCGCGTGCTCGAGGTCCTGCGCGACACGGCCCGCACGCAGGACCGCACGCTGGTCTGCAGCCTGCACCAGGTCGATCTGGCCTGCCGGGTGTTTCCGCGCGTGATCGCGTTGCGCGAAGGACGTCTCGTCTACGACGGTCCGCCGCGGGACCTCGGCGCACGACAGCTCGATGAGATCTACGCGGATCTGCTGAACGAGCCGCCGATGGCGGCGGAGGACACCGTGCTGCCGGCATCGGTGCCTCAGGCGATGTGTCGATGAGCGCGGATCGCCCGCACGGCTGGAACGGCACGAGCGGCACGAGCGGCACGAGCGGCTCCGCCGTGGCCGTCGGTCTCTCCACGGCGGCCATCGCCGCCCCGTGGCGCCGCGATCCGGCCGCCGCACGTCGTCTCGGTCTGGCCGTCGCGTTGCTCGTGCTGCTGTGGCCGCTGCTGGTCTGGTGCGAGTTCCGGCCGTGGGAGTTGCTCGACCCGCGCAGCCTGCGCGCGACGATGCGTTTCGGCGCCCAGTTCCTGACGCCGCGCGTCGATGGCGAATTCCTGACGATGATCGCGGTCGACACGTGGCGCACCGTGGCGATGGCGACGGTGGGGCTGGCGCTCGCCTGGGTGATCGCGGTGCCGATGGCGCTGCTGGCGACGGCGCGGCTGTCGGTGTCCGCGGTCGCCGGCCGCATGGGCCCGGTGCCGGCGGCGCTGCGCGGGATCGTGCGCCTGGTGTTGATCGTGCTGCGCTCGGTGCCGGAGCTGGTCTGGGCGCTGATGCTGGTCCGCGTGATCGGCCTCGGGCCCGGCGCGGGCGTGCTGGCGATCGCGCTGTCTTATGGCGGCATGCTCGGCAAGGTCTATGCCGAAATCCTCGAGAGCGCCGACGCCGCGCCGACGCAGGCGTTGCTGCGCGGCGGCGCCGGGCGGCTGCAGGCGCTGCTCTTCGGCACGCTGCCCGGCTGCGCCGACGAGCTCGTCAGCTACACCGTCTACCGCTGGGAATGCGCGATCCGGTCCTCGGTCGTGCTGGGCTTCGTCGGCGCCGGCGGGCTCGGCCAGCAACTGGACAACGCGACCAAGATGTTCGCCGGCGGCGAGGTCGCGACCATCCTGCTGGTGTTCATCGCGCTCGTGGCGATGGCGGACCGGGTCAGCGCGTGGCTGCGTCCCGCGCGCGAGGACGGGCAGGGCGCGGAAGCGCCGCGGCGCGCCGGCCGGCCGTCGGCTCGCTGGGGTGTGCGGGGCCTGCTGCTCGGGCTGCTGGCGCTCCTGATCGCGAGCTTCGTCACCTTGCCGCTGCGTTGGGGCGAACTGCTCGGCGCCGGCGCGCTCGCGCAGATGGGGCGTTTCATCGCGGAGTTCTTTCCGCCGCAATGGGCGCCGGCCTTCCTCGCGCGCGTCGGCCAGGGGGCGCTGGAAACGCTGGCGATGTCGGCGCTCGGCAGCGGACTGGCAGCGGTGGCCGGGCTCGCGATCGCGCTGCTGGCCAGCCGGCCGCCGGGCCTGCTGCGCTGGGGCTCGCGCCTGTTGCTGAACGCGCTGCGCAGCGTGCCGGAACTGGTCTGGGCGGCCATCCTGCTGGTCGCCGCCGGCCTGGGTCCGATGCCGGGCACGCTCGCGCTGGCCTTGCACACGACGGGCGTGCTCGGCCGCCTGATGGCGGAGGCGCTCGAGAACGCGCCGCCGCAGACCGCCCAGGCCCTGCGCTGGGCGGGGGCCTCGCGCTGGCAGGTGTTCGCGTTCGCGACCTTGCCGCAGGCGGCGCCGCAACTGCTCAGCTACACGCTGTACCGGTGGGAGAACAACATCCGCGCCGCGACGGTGCTGGGCGTGGTCGGCGCCGGCGGCCTCGGGCAGATGCTGAGCCTGCACCTCAGCCTGTTCCAGATGCGCGAGACTTGCACCGTGCTGCTGGCGATGCTGGCGCTGGTGATGCTGGTCGACGCCTGCTCCTATGCGGCGCGCCGGAAGTTGAATCGTTGAAGAGCCATTGAAGAGAACCGCCATGAACGACGAAGCCCTGAAGCTGCTGCTGACGCGTGCTTCGGTCGGGCCGAAGTACCTGATCGAACCCGGACCCGACGACGAGCATCTGCGCCTGATGGTCGAGGCCGCGCTGCATGCGCCGGACCATGCGGGGCTTGTGCCTTTCCGGTTCAAGGTCGTGCGCGGCGAGGCGAAACGTTCGATGGCGACGCTCTTCGCCGACGCTGCCCGCCGCGCGGGCAAGGACGCCGCCGGCCTCGCGATGGACGAGGAACGCGCGCTACGGCCGCCGGTGACGGTGGCCGTGGTGGCCCGGCTGGACATGGGCCATCCCCAGGTGCCGGCGCACGAGCAGTGGGCCTGCGTGGGCGGGGCGCTGACGAACTTCCTGAACGCCGCGCAGGCGCTCGGTTTCGGCGGCAAGATGCTCAGCGGAGCGAAGGCGCGCGATCCGGGATTGATCGCCGCGTTCTGCGAGCCGGGCGAGACGCTGCTCGGCTGGATCGCGATGGGCACGCCCGCGCCGTCGGACAAACCACCCAAGGCGCGCGCGGCGAAAGAGGGCGCCGACCGCGCGCTGCAGTTCTGGGGTGGCTAGGGCAGCGAGCCTTTAGCCGTAGATGTAGCTTTGGAGCTGGGCGATCGTGAGTTCATCGTCGGCAATGATGTTGTCCATCAAGTCTCTGATCGACAGCATGCCGACGACGGTCGCACCCTCGACCACCGGGAGGTGGCGGATCTTGCGCTGGCTCATCAGGCTCATGCACTCGCGGCACTCGGTGTTCGGCTTCACGACGAACACGTTGGGCGTCATGACCTCCTTGACCTGGGTGCTGCGCGAATCGCGGCCCTGCAGCGCGATCTTGCGGGTGTAGTCGCGCTCCGAGAAGATGCCGAGCAGCCGCTCGCCCTCCATCACCAGCAGCGCGCCGACGTCATGCTGCGCGAGCAGATGCAGCGCATCGAACACCGTCGCTTCCGGCGTGATGCGCCAGACGCTCGGGCCGCGGTTCTTCAAGAGTTCGGACACCGGTTTCATGGGGCCTCCTGGCGACATCCTGGCTTGGATCTGGCGAACCGCTGAGGGATTCGGACGCCCCAAGATAAGCGCCTTGGCGGCGCACCGCAAGCCCCATCAAGACCCGACCCCCAAAGGAGCGAGGTCGTGATGCCCTGATGCCGCGTGGCTCAGGCGGGGTGGGTCAAGTCGCGCAGATGGGTGGGACCGGCGCGGCGTTCGATCTCTGCGAGCAGGTCGCGGCCCCAGCCCATCGCGAAGAGCGCTTCGCCGACGACGAACATCGGCCCGACCAGCAGGCCGATCAGGTCGTCGACGAAGGCGGGTTTGCGGCCTTCGTAATAGTGACCGATGAACTGGATGATCCATCCGACGAGGAAGCTGCCCAGGCCCCAGGCGAGCCAGCCGCCGAGGGAGCCCGCCGCCAGCGGATGCGCCAGCGCCATGAGCACCGCGTTGACGATCGCGGTGGACAGGCCCAGCACGAAGTTGCCGCGGGTCAGGTACCAGATGGTGGCGGCGCCCCAGACCACCCAGGCGGCGGAGACGGTCCAGTCGGCGACGTGGAATTGCGCCCGCGCCAGCAGCACGCCGATCGCGAAGACGATCAGCGGAATGCCGACGAAGTGCGTGGCGATGTTGCGGCGGTCGCGGTGGTAGGCGGCGTACTGCGCCATCAGGTCGTTGGCTTGGCGTGCCATGGCAGTCCTCCGTGCGAGGTGTCGTCGTGATGTCGCAATGCTAGTGCGACCAGCTTGTTTGTGCCGTTCAGAATGCAAGTCTGACCACTCTTGGTTTACCCCTATGCAAGTGTTGACGCGGGCAAGCGAGGTGCCTCCGGTTCTGCGGACCCGGTGGGCAAGGGGGGCGACCGTCGCGGCGATCGCCGTGGCGGCGCTGTCGGTCGCGGGATGCGGCAGTGCACCAATCGCGGCGAAGGCGGATGCGGCGACGGCCAGCGGCCCGCCCGCCGCGTCGGCGGCATCGGGCTCGACGCCGGGCGTCGAACCCCCACCGTCGTCGTGTCCCGCCTGGCTCGCGGCGCAGCAGCGCGGCGAAGGGCGGCTCTATCGCGTCGACGCGGCGGGGTCTCAGGTCCGCATCCACGTCTTCCGCGCCGGCCGGCTCGCCAAGGTCGGGCACAACCACGTGCTCGGCGTCGAGCGGCTCGACGGCCAGGTCTTCGTTCCCTCGGACGGGATCGCGGACGCCGGCGTGGAGTTGGCTTTCCGCCTCGACGACATCGGCATCGACAAGCCCGAATGGCGCGCCGGCCTCGGCCCCGAATTCGCCAGCGTGCCCACGGCCTCCGACGTCGCCGGCACCCGCACCAACATGCTCCGCGCCATCGACGGCGAACGCTTCCCGGCGATCTCGATGCGGAGCTCGGCGGTGGGAGGGGCGTTCCCCGTCCTGGCGGTCAAGCTCGCGGTGCGGTGGCACGGGCAGGTCCGCGAGATCGACGTGCCCGTGCGGGTCGTCCGGCCTTCAGGGGATGCGCCGCTGCGCGCCCAAGGCGCGCTCGTCCTGCGGCAGAGCGAGTTCGGGATCACGCCGTTCTCCGTCTTCGGGGGGCTGCTCGCCATCCAGGATGAACTGACGGTCGACGTCGATGTGGCGGCGCGGCCGGCGGCGGCCTGCGATTGATACCGCCGGCGCCTGATGCCGCTTGCGATTGACGCCGCCTGCGGGAGGCCGGGCGCGGGCACTCCACGCAGCAGGGGGCATCCCTCCGGGAACCCCCCGCAGCATTCCGGCCCCAGTGAGGCTCGCTGCGATCGGGCCTTGGGACTTTTGGTGTGCGGGCCTGGCTTTTTTTGGGTCAGGGGCGCAGGTCGAGACTCATCAGGTCCTTGGCGTAGTAACGGCCGTCGGACAGGCGGATGGCGCGGGGCAGGTGGCCGTAACGGGTGAAGCCCGCCTGCCGATACACCGTGATCGCGGCCTGGTTGCCGGCCGTCACGCTCAGCGTGACCGTCTCCAGGCGAGGCTCGCGGCGCAGCAGCGCCAGCGCCTGTTGCAACAGACGCTTGCCGATGCCGCGTCCGCGGAAACGGTCGTCCACCATCATCCCGATCAGGTGGGCGATGTGCTGCACCTTCCTGCGGTTCTCGTGCTCGCAGGTCAGCGCGCCGACCAACTCGTCGCCGCGCCATGCGCCCAGCGTGAACAGCGACTTGCCGCCCGCCTGCGGATGCAGTCGCACGCGGTAGCTCGCAGCCTCGCGGGCGCGCTCCGTCTCCGCGTCGGACGTGAAGGCCTGTTCATGCCGCGTCAGCATCGCGTCGCGCAGCGCCTTGTAGGCGACCAGGTCGCGGTCGGTCAGCAAACGCAGCGTGATGGCGCCAGCGTGCGCGTCGACGTGCACGCTATCGGAGTCGTTCGAGTCGCTCAAGCTCGCTCCTGTCGTTGATGTTGGCGAAGGCGTGGTCGTCGTCCGGCCGGTCGAAGGCGACGCGCGCCAGCGGCAGGCCGGACAGCCAGCCCTCGACGCGGCGTTCGCCCGCGCGCAGCGCGGCATCGAGCGAGGCCCGGTGGCTCGCGTGGATCAGGCTCGCGAGTGGCTGGCTGCGCAGGTGCTCGCCCGGGGCCTCGCGACCGAGCGCCATGGCGGCCGTCTTGTCGGGGCCGAGGCCGGCAGCAAGACGGGCGAGAAGGTCCTCGGGCAGCCAGGGGCTGTCGCCGCTGACCACGAGCAGCCAGTCGTCGCCGGCCGGGGCGGCGGCAGACGCCGCAGAGGGGAATGCTGTCGTCGACGACGTGGCGGCGGAGGTGATGTCGGTGATCGCCTCGAGACCGGCAAGGATCCCGGCGAGCGGTCCGGGGAAGTCTGGCAGCGTGTCCTCGAGGACGGGATGTCCGAGGCGGCGGTACTCGTCGAGGTGGCGGTTGGCGCTGATGAGCACGCGGCCGCCGGTCTGCGGGGCGACGCGGTCGAGCACATGCTCGACGAGGGGCCGGCCCCGGAAGGGCTGGAGCGGCTTGTCGACGCCGCCCATGCGCGTGGCGCGCCCGCCGCAGAGGAGGAGCGCGGTGGCGCGCATCAGCCGCCGATGTAGTGCATCTCGACGCGGCGCGCCGGGCCGGATTCCGTGGCCGCGGGCAGGCTGGCGCGGAGTTCCGAGTAGCGGTCGTTGCGCCGTGTCCAGAGCGCGCCGAGCGCGGCGGCGATTTCGTCGTCGGTGCGCGCGTCGTGGGTGGCGTCGCCGCGCAGCAGCGCGCGCAGGTCGTGGCCGTCGCCGGCGAAGAGGCAGGTGTAGAGCCGTCCTTCAGTCGAGAGACGCGCGCGGTTGCAGTCGCCGCAGAAGGCCTGCGTGACGCTGGAGATGAGGCCGATCTCGCCGCTGCCGTCGGCGTAGCCCCAGCGGGAGGCGGTCTCGCCTTCGGACGTGGGCGCGAGGGGGACGAGGTCGGCGCGCAGTTCGGCGTCTTCGCGCAGGCGGGCGAGGACCTCGGCGGACGGCAGGACTTCGTCCATGCGCCAGCCGTTGCTCATGCCGACGTCCATGTATTCGATGAAGCGGAGCACGACGCCGGTGCCGCGGAAGTGGCGCGCCATGGGGACGATCTGGTCGTCGTTGGTGCCGCGCTTGACGACCATGTTGACCTTGATCGGCGCCAGGCCTGCGGCGTGCGCGGCCTCGATGCCGCGCAGCACGTCGGCGACGGGGAAGTCCACGTCGTTCATGCGCCGGAAGATGGCGTCGTCGAGCGCGTCCAGACTGACGGTGACGCGGTTCAGGCCGGCGTCCTTGAGCGCCTGCGCCTTGCGGGCGAGCAGCGAGCCGTTGGTGGTGAGCGTGAGATCGAGCGGCAGGCCCTCGGGCGTGCGCAACGCGGCCAACTGGGCGATCAGCGCCTCGAGGTTGCGGCGCAGCAGCGGTTCGCCGCCGGTCAGGCGCAGCTTCTGGACGCCGAGCTGGGCGAAGACGCGGGCCAGGCGGGCGATTTCCTCGAAGGAGAGCAGGTCGCGGTGGGGGAGGAAGGCGTAGTCCTTGTCGAACACGTCCTTCGGCATGCAGTAGCTGCAGCGGAAGTTGCAGCGGTCGGTGACGGAGATCCGCAGGTCGCGCAGCGGCCGGCCACGCGCATCCAGCCACGGGCCGCTGCGGGGCGGCGGCAGCGGATGCGGCACGGGAGGCGTCCGCCCGATCTGGCGCAGATCGAGCAGCGGAATCACACCATCGGTCATGGACCGGATTGTGCCGCCGCCAGCCCGCCCGCGCCCGTGGAGGCCCTTCGGGGAGCAACTGTGCTCCTCCGCGAGGGGCGGGGTTGTGCGCCACACATCCGAAACGCCCGTCGTCACCCTGTAGGACCTGTCACTTGCACGACAGGGCCGGTGGGGGTCGAATCGCGGTATGAGCTTGACCCCCACGACCGTGGTCCATGCGGACCTGGCCAGCTTCGTCTCCTTCGGCGAAGCTCTCACCGACATGATCCGCGTCGGCCCCGACCACTGGCGCAGCCGCAGCGGCGGCTCGCCCTGGAACGTCGCGATCGCGATGTCGCGCCTGGGCCAGCTCAGCGCCTTCGCCGGCGGCATCAGCAAGGACGCGTTCGGCCAGGCGATCTGGCAGGCCAGCGCCGATGCCAGCCTGGACCTGCGCTTCATCCAGCAGTTCGCCAAGTCGCCGCTGGTGGCCTACGTCCACCAGGTCGATCCGCCCGAGTACGCCTTCGTCGGCGACGACAGCGCCGACCTGCACTTCCGCCCGCATGCCTTGCCCGCCGGCTGGCGCCGCGCGCTGCGCTGGGCCCACTTCGGATCGATCAGCCTGACGCGCGAACCGCTCGCGGCCCGCTTGATCGCGCTGGCCGAGTCCCTCAAGGACGAGGGCGTGCGCATCAGCTACGACCCGAACTACCGCATGTCCATGGACTCCCGCTACGACCGCACGCTCGAACGCATGTGCCGGCTGGCGGACGTCATCAAGGTCTCGGACGAAGACCTCCGCGGCCTGTTCCGCAGCCGCGACCACCACCTGGGACTGGCGCAGATCGCGGCCTGGAACCCGCGGGCGATCGTGATGCTGACGCTCGGCGAACGCGGCGCGCAGCTGTTCCATCCGAAGGCCGACCTCAGCGCCGCGCCGCCGCCGCTCGACCACGTCGTCGACACCATCGGCGCGGGCGACGCCGCCATGGCGGGGCTGCTCTACAGCCTGATGAACGGCGGCACGCAGGACCCCGAGGACCATCTGCGCTGGGCGGTGGCCGCCGGCGCGGCGGCCTGTGCCGGCGCAGGCGTGGACGGTCTGTCGTCGGGGCTGGTGAGCGGGCTGATCGACCGCGTGGAGATCAGGAAGGCCGAACTGGCCTGACCGTGCTCGCCGGGCTCGCCCGGCCCGCGATCCAGAAGGCCGTCTGACCGATCAGGCCGGCCGTGCACAGCGCCAGCGCCGCGGCCAGCGCCGGGTCCGCGCCCCAGCCGACCACCGAAGTGCAGATCGCGCCCACCCCCATCTGCGTGCATCCGTAGAGCCCCGAGGCGGAACCGGTGACCTTCGGATCGACGCTGATCGCCTGCGTCAACGCGATCGGTGCCGAGAGGCCGGAGCCCAGCGTGAACAGGAACATCGTCACCACGGTGCCCGCCACGGACAGCCGGTCCGCCAGCACGAGCCCCAGCAGCACGAACACGGCCACGACGCTGACGCCGTTCGCGGCGATCAGCAGCGGCCGCATCGGCACGCGGCGCAGCAGCCGGGTCGCCAGCACGCTGCCCATCCAGATCCCCGACACCAGCATCGCCAGGCACCAGCCGACGACCTGCGGCGGCTGGTGCAGGCGGTCGATGTAGATGAAGGGCGCGGCCGCGATGAAGGCGTACATCGCGGCCGTCGCGCACCCGCCGCCCACGCTGTAGCCGACGAACACCGGCGAGCGCAGCAGGCCGCCGTAGGCGCGCGCGAGTCCGCGCAGGTCCTGTGCCTGGGCGGGGCGGCCGGTTTCCGGCAACTGCCGCCAGGCGACCGTCATCGCGACGAGCCCGAGCACCGTCAGCAGGATCAGGATGCTGCGCCAGCCGAGCGCCGGCGCCATCGCCGCGCCGACGATGGGCGCGATGCCCGGCACGACGGTCACGATCAGGTTCATCGAGGCCAACCGGCTGGCGGCGTCCGACAGCGCCGAGGTGTCGCGCACGATCGTGCGCGCCAGGACCATGCCCGCGCATCCGCCGAGCGCCTGGAGCAGCCGCGCGCCTATCAGCCATTCGACGGTCGGTGCCAGGGCCGCGGCCGCGCCGGCCATCGTGTACAGGGACAGTCCGGCCAGCAGCACCGGCCGACGGCCGAAGCGGTCCGCAAGCGGCCCGTAGACCAGCTGGCCCACGGCCAGCCCGGCGATGTACAGGCCGATGGTCAGCTGCAGCGCATGCGGCGTGGCACCCAGCGCAGCCGCCGCCAGCGGCAGGGCCGGCACGAAGATGTGCATCGCCAGTGTGCTGCTGACCATGAACAAGGCCGGCAGCCACAGCGGTACCTCCGGGCGGGGCAGAGGCAACGGAGCGGCGGCGGACGTCATGGCGATCGATTCTTTCAGCCCGGCGCTCTCCCCGGGGACTCACGGGGGATCCCGCGTGCGAGCGACGCTCGCGTACTGCGTGCGCGGGCGCAGCTCGGCGCTGCATTTCGTCCCCGTTCCTTGCCTTGCCTTGCGGAGTCTCGAAACGTCGTGTCGTGGCGATCAGCCCTCGCCGTCGCGTTTCGTCGCGACGAGGGTCTTCGGCCCTCCTACCTGCAGGCGAGGGCGGTCGGCTTCCTCCTCGGACAGCGGGGTCACCTCGACCAGGCTCGCATGGCAGCGCCGCGCCAGGTCTTGATAGGTCTCGGTGCCGACGCGCTTCCAGCGGATCTCGTCGTCGGTCAGCGGGCGCATCACCTTCGCGGGCAGGCCCGCGATGAGCGACTTCTCCGGGAGCTTGAGCCCCGCGCGCACGAACGCGCAGGCCGCGACGATGCTGTACGCGCCGACCTCCGCCTCGTCCATCACCACGGCGTTCATGCCGACCAGCGCATCGTGCCGCACCACGCAGCCATGCAGCACCGCGCCGTGGCCGATGTGCCCGTTGGTCTCGACGACGGTGTCCGACTCCGGGAAGCCGTGGATCACGCAGGTGTCCTGCACGTTGGACCCCGCCATCAGCCGGATGCGCCCGAAGTCCCCCCTCAGCGAGGCGCAAGGCCCCACATAACAACCGGGACCCACGATCACGTCCCCGATCAGCACCGCCGTCGGGTGGACGTAGGCGCTCGGATGGACGACGGGCGACAGGCCGTCGATGGCATAGCAGGGCATGGAATGGCTCCTTTCTAGGTAGTAACCCCAGGTTTCCGGGCTTGTCTTGGCCGGCGATGGCTCGTAGTATCTACCGACCGGTCGGTAAATAGAAACCGATCAACAAAAGCTGCGGGACACCGCGAAAAGCTGAATCCATCGACGGCCGAGGAGACAAGCCGAATGAGCACCGCCACCACGACCCCATCCACCGCTGCCGAAGACAGTCCGCTGCTGATCAGCACCGAGGGCGCCGTCCGCGTCCTCACGCTGAACCGGCCGCAGGCGCTGAACGCGTTCACGACCGGCCTGCTCGGCCAGTTGCGCATCGCGCTCGACGAGGCGGCGCACGACGAGACCGTGCGGGCGGTGCTCATCACCGGTGCCGGCCGCGCGTTCTGCGCGGGCCAGGACCTGTCGGATCCCCACATCAAGCCGGAGTTCGACGAGCATGCTGGCGAGGTCGATGCCCACAAGAAGCCCAAGGCCAAGGACATCGGCAACCTGCTCGACCACTACTACATCCCGCTGGCGCTGCGCCTGCGCAGCATGCCGGTGCCGACCGTCTGCGCGGTCAACGGCGTGGCCGCGGGCGCGGGCGCGAACTTCGCGCTCGCCTGCGACCTCGTGCTGGCGGGCCAGTCGGCCTCCTTCATCCAGGCCTTCTCCAAGATCGGGCTGGTGCCCGATTGCGGCGGCACCTGGCTGCTGACGCGCCTCGTGGGCCGCGCCCGCGCGATGCAGCTGGCGCTGCTCGGCGACAAGCTGCCCGCGGCGGACGCGCAGGCCTGGGGCCTGATCGCGCGCTGCGTCGCCGATGCCGAGCTGCAGAGCGAGGCGATGGCCACCGCGCAGAAGCTCGCGAAGATGCCGACCAAGGCGCTGGTGCAGACGCGCGAGGCGCTCGATGCCTCGATGGACCTGGAGTTCGAGGACGCCCTCAAGCTCGAGGCCCGGCTGCAGAGCCAGCTCGGTTACGCGCACGATTACCTCGAGGGCGCCGCGGCCTTCCTGACCAAGCGTCAACCGACCTTCAAGGACCGTTGATGAGCGAGCCCCTGGATCCCCGTTTGGATGCACAGCGCGTGGCCGAAGCGGTCCGCGACACCATGTTCGCCAACGACCGCGCCTCGAAGGGCCTGGGCATGCGCATCGACGCCATCGGCCCCGGCACGGCGACGCTGTCGATGACGGTGCGCGAGGACATGCTCAACGGCTTCGACATCTGCCACGGCGGCTTCGTCACGACGCTGGCCGATTCGTGCTTCGCCTTCGCCTGCAACTCGCACAACGAGGTGACGGTGGCCTCGGGCTTCGCGATCGACATCGTCGCGCCGTCCCGGCTCGGCGACGTGCTGAGCGCGCGCGCCACCGAGATCTCGCTGGCCGGCCGCACCGGCGTCTACGACATCCGCATCACCAATCAACGCGACGAATTGATCGCGGTCTTCCGGGGACGTTCCTATCGCATCAAGGGCAAGCCCGTGGTGCCGGAACTGGCGGCCGCGCGCTGAGCGCGCCGGCTTCCCGGAACGACAGGACAGGTCAGGAGACACGACCCATGACGGTGAAGACTTTCAAGCCCGAAGACCTCGAGCCCATCGAGCGCGCCAGCCAGGACGAGCTGCGCGCGCTGCAGCTGCAGCGCCTGAAGTGGTCGCTCAAGCACGCCTACGAGAACGTGCCGCACTACAAGGCCGCGTTCGACGCGAAGGGCGTCCATCCGGACGATCTGAAGGAGCTGGCCGACCTGCGCCTGTTCCCGTTCACGACGAAGAAGGACCTGCGCGACAACTACCCGTTCGGCCTCTTCGCGGTGCCGCGCGAGCAGGTGGTGCGGGTGCACGCGTCGTCCGGCACCACCGGCAAGCCGACCGTCGTCGGCTACACGCAGCGTGACATCGACACCTGGGCCGACCTGGTCGCGCGATCGCTGCGCGCGGCGGGCACGCGCAAGGGCGACATCGTCCATATCGCCTACGGCTACGGCCTGTTCACCGGCGGCCTGGGCGCACATTACGGCGCCGAGCGGCTGGGCTGCACCGTCATCCCGATGTCGGGCGGCCAGACCGAGAAGCAGGTCCAGCTGATCCAGGACTTCAAGCCCGACGTCATCATGGTCACGCCGAGCTACATGCAGGTGATCGTCGAGGAGTTCGTGCGCCAGGGCCTGGACCCGCGCGCGTCCTCGCTGAAGACCGGCGTCTTCGGCGCCGAGCCCTGGACCGAGGCGATGCGCCGCGAGATCGAACAGAAGGCCGGCATCGACGCGGTCGACATCTACGGCCTGTCCGAGGTGATGGGGCCAGGTGTTGCCAGCGAATGCATCGAGACCAAGGACGGTCCGGTGATCTGGGAGGACCACTTCTATCCCGAGATCATCGACCCCGAAACCGGCGAGGTGCTGCCGGAAGGCTCGGAGGGAGAACTGGTGTTCACCTCGCTGAGCAAGGAGGCGCTGCCGGTGATCCGCTACCGCACACGCGACCTCACGCGCCTGCTGCCGCCGACGGCGCGCAGCATGCGGCGCATGGGCAAGATCGTCGGCCGCAGCGACGACATGCTGATCATCCGCGGCGTCAACCTGTTCCCGACGCAGATCGAGGAGCTGGTGCTCGCCGAGCCTGGCCTCTCGGGCCAGTACCAGATCGTCGTCAGCCGCGACGGCCACCTCGACGAGGTCGAGGTGCGCTGCGAGTTGTCCGCTGCAGGCGGTGGCGATGTGCAGGCGATGTCGAAGTCGCTGCAGCACCGCATCAAGACGCTGATCGGCGTGTCGACGCGTGTGACGGTTGGAGCGCCGGATTCGATTGAACGGACGCTGGTCGGAAAAGCCCGCCGCGTCGTGGACCAGAGACCGAAGAACTCGTAACCCGTCGGACGGCGATCCGACGGCCACGCGGCGGTGTCCCACAAGGACGCCGCTTCGAAGCAGGAAGCAAGGAGCATCCATGTACACGCAAGCCATGAGCGTCGGTCCGCAGGACCAGGCGACCAAGCTGCAGACCGCCGAAGAGCAGCAGCGCAACGAGGCCTTCGAGGCCCGCATCGATGCGGGCGACTTCATCGAGGCCAAGGACTGGATGCCGGAGCACTACCGCAAGACGCTGGTGCGCCAGATCAGCCAGCACGCGCATTCGGAGATCGTCGGCATGCTGCCGGAAGGCAACTGGATCACGCGCGCGCCGACGCTCAAGCGCAAGGCGATCCTGCTGGCCAAGGTGCAGGACGAGGGCGGGCACGGGCTCTACCTGTACTCCGCCGCCGAGACGCTGGGCACCAGCCGCGACCAGATGCTGGACGCGCTGCACACGGGCAAGGCCAAGTACAGCTCGATCTTCAACTACCCGACGCTGACCTGGGCCGACATCGGCGTGGTCGGCTGGCTGGTGGACGGCGCGGCGATCATGAACCAGGTGCCGCTGTGCCGCTGCTCCTACGGCCCGTATGCCCGCGCGATGATCCGCATCTGCCGCGAGGAGTCCTTCCACCAGCGCCAGGGCTACGAGAGCCTGCTGGTCATGATGCGCGAGGGCACGGCCGCGCAGAAGGCGATGGTCCAGGACGCGGTGAACCGCTGGTGGTGGCCGTCGCTGATGATGTTCGGTCCGGCGGACAAGGATTCGCCGAACTCCGAGCAGTCGATGCGCTGGGGCATCAAGCGCCTGACCAACGACGAGCTGCGCCAGAAGTTCGTCGATGCGACCGTGCCGCAGGCCGAACTGCTCGGCATCACGCTGCCGGACCCCGACCTGAAGTGGAACGCTGAACGCGACCACCACGACTTCGGCGCCATCGACTGGGCCGAGTTCTGGCGCGTCGTCGGCGGCAACGGGCCCTGCAACACCGAGCGCCTGGGCACCCGCGTCAAGGCGTGGGACGACGGCGCCTGGGTCCGCGACGCCGCGCTCGCCCACGCGAAGAAGCGCGCCACCGAAGCCAAGGCGGCTTGATCCCGGCGATCACCGATCGCGATCGCCGCCTCCGCCACGAACAGTTCAGAGCATCCGAATCATGAGCATCAACCAAGCGACCGGCGCCAACGAATGGCCCCTGTGGGAAGTCTTCGTCCGCAACAAGGCGGGCCTGGACCACAAGCATTGCGGCAGCCTGCATGCGCCGGACTCGAAGATGGCCTTGCAGATGGCCCGCGACGTCTACACCCGCCGCCAGGAAGGCGTGAGCATCTGGGTCGTGCCGTCGTCGGCGATCGTCGCGTCGGACCCGGGCGAGAAGTCCATGTACTTCGACCCGATGGAGGACAAGGTGTACCGCCACCCGACCTTCTATGACCTGCCCGAATCGCTGGACCACATGTGAGGACCGGACGATGAACGCTTCCGTCCAACCCGGCCAGCGCGCGGAGGTCCAGTACCTGCTGCGCGTCGGTGACGCCTGCCTGGTGCTGTCGCACCGCATCTCCGAATGGATCGGCCACGCGCCCATCCTCGAAGAGGAACTCGCGCTGGGCAACATCGCGCTCGACTTGCTGGGCCAGTCGCGCGCGCTGCTGACGCGCGCCGGTCAGCTCAACGAGCAGCCGCTCGACGAGGACCAGCTCGCCTACCTGCGCGAGGAGCGCCACTACCTGAACCCCGTGATGATGGAGCTGCCGCGCGGCGACTTCGCCTTCACGCAGGCCCGCAACCTGATCGCCGCCTGCTGGCTGATGCCGATGTGGACGCGGCTGCAGGCGTCGAGCGACGCCGAGGTCGCCGCCATCGCCGCGAAGGCGGTGAAGGAAGTCCGCTATCACCAGCAGCATGCGGCCGAGTGGGTCGTGCGCCTGGGCGACGGCACCGACGAGTCGGCACAGCGGATGAAGGCCGCGCTCGCGCAGCTGTGGCCTTACGTCAACGAGCTGTTCGCGTCGGACGAGATCGATGCCGCCGCCGAAGCCAGCGGCCTGGGCCCGGCCTGGTCGTCGCTCAAGCCCGACTGGGACGCGGCGATGGACGAGGTCCTCGCTGAAGCGCAACTCGCGCGGCCGAAGGACACACCGCATGTCTACACCGGCGTGCGCGGCGTCCACAGCGAGCACATGGGTCACATGCTGGCGACGATGCAATCGCTGCAACGCAGCTACCCCGGTGGAGTGTGGTGAGCGCGGAAACGCGCGAGCGCCGCAAACACCCATGAACACGCCATGAATGCCGCCCCGATGCCTTCGCACCTCGACTGGCTGTCGTCGTTGACGCCGGCCGGACCGCGCGCGCCGTCGTCCGACGCCGGTGCGACCGACCTCGGCTGCGGACGCCTGTCCGCCGCGTGGGAGGTGCTGTCGCAGGTGCTGGATCCCGAGGTGCCGGCGGTGTCGCTGGTCGAGCTCGGCATCGTGCGCGACCTGGTCGAGACCGCCGACGGTGTCGAGGTCGTGCTGACGCCGACCTACTCCGGCTGCCCGGCCACCGAAGCGATCGAGCAGAGCGTCCGCGATGCGCTCGCGCGCTTCGGCACCGTGACCGTGACCATGCGCCGCGCGCCGGCCTGGACCACCGACTGGATCACCGACGAGGGCCGCGAGAAGCTGCGCCAGTACGGCATCGCGCCGCCGGGACCGGTGGACGCAGGGCAGGGCGTTCCCATCCGCATCGTCCGCCGCCGCGAAGCCATCGCCTGCCCGCGCTGCGGCAGCACGCACACCGAGCAGTTGTCGGCCTTCGGCTCGACCGCCTGCAAGTCGCTGTATCGCTGCGTCGCCTGCCGCGAGCCTTTCGAACATTTCAAGCCGATCTGAGCCATCGCCATGAGCCTGCACTTCCACCCGCTGCGCCTGCGCGCCAAGCACCAGGACACCGACGACGCCGTCGTGCTGTGCTTCGACGTGCCCGAAGCGCTGCGCGAGACCTTCCGCTTCACGCAAGGCCAGTACCTGACGCTGCGCGGCGACGTCGACGGCCAGGACCTGCGCCGGTCCTATTCCATCTGCGCCGGTGTGGACGACGGCGAGCTGCGCGTCGGCGTGCGCCAGGTCGACGGCGGGGCCTTCTCCACCTGGGTCCACCGGCACCTGAAGGCCGGCGACGAGATCCAGGTCTTCCCGCCTCAGGGCCGTTTCCATGTGCCGCTGGAGCCCGCGACGGGCCGGCACTTCGTCGGCATCGCAGCCGGATCGGGCATCACGCCGATCCTGTCGATCATGAAGAGCGTGCTCGCCCGCGAGCCGATGAGCCGCTTCACGCTGATCTACGGCAACCGCCGGCCGGCGACGACGATGTTCAAGGAAGAACTCGAGGACCTGAAGAACCGCTACATGACACGGCTGACGCTGCATCACGTGTTCTCACGCGAGCATGTCGATTCGCCGCTGATGGCGGGCCGGCTGGACCAGGCCAAGCTCAGCGATTTCCTCAGCGGCCCCGTGCCTGCGGCCGGCATCGACCAGGTCTTCGTCTGCGGCCCGTTCGAGATGAACGAGCAGGCCGAGGCCGCGCTGCGCGCGGCGGGCGTCCCCGAGGAACGCATCCACATCGAGCGCTTCGGCACGCCGGAGATGCAGACCGGCCGTCCGGCGCCGCACGAGGTCCACGAGGAGGACGCGGAAGCTGCGAAGGTCGTCGTGATCCGCGACGGCGTCTCGCGCGAGATCGAGTTCCGCAAGAGCGATCCCAGCCTGCTCGACGCCGCGGCGCGGGCCGGCATGGACGTCCCGTTCTCCTGCAAATCCGGCGTGTGTTCCACCTGCCGTTGCAAGTTGATCGAGGGGGAGGTCCGGATGGATAAGAATTTCGCCCTCGAGAAGCACGAAGTGGCGGCGGGATTCATCCTCAGCTGTCAGGCTCACGCCTTGACCCCCCGCGTCGTGATCTCGTTCGACGAACGCTGATTCACAAGGAAAACACCATTCATGGCCCGAGGTCGAGCTCCAGGATTCGATGCCACCCGCGAGGAGATCCTCGCGCAGGCTGCCCGACTTTTCGCCAACCAGGGCTACCCCGCGACCTCGATGAACCAGGTCGCCGAGGCCTGCGCGGTCAGCAAGCCCACGCTGTACCACTACGTCCGCGACAAGCATGAGCTGCTTGCGCAGATCTGCCAGAACCACCTGCAGCACCTGGTCGACCTGGTCGACGAAGTCGCCGCGTTGCAGCTGCCGCCGCCCGAGCACCTGCGCGCGCTGATCCACCGCTTCGTGCAGGCCTACGGCGAGGCGCAGAACGAGCACCGCGTGCTGACCGAGGACCTGAAGTTCCTCGACGAGGAACACCGTGAACGCATGGTCGCGGTCGAGCGCCAGGTCGTCGGCCGCTTCGCCGACGCGGTGGCCGCCGTGCGGCCGGAGCTGCGCGGCGCGCATCTGCACAAGCCGCTGACCATGCTGCTGTTCGGCATGATCAACTGGACCTTCACCTGGCTGCGGCCCGACGGCGCGCTGACCTACGAGGCGGTCGCGCCCATGGTGGCGGACCTGTTCTTCGGCGGACTCGGCGCGGTGCGGACCGAACTCACCGATCCTTCGGCGCGCCACGAGCGCAACGAACTCGACCCGGCGGCGCCGCAAGTCTCATGAAGGCTTCGGAGAGGACCATCGCCGTCGACATGCATTCCTTGCAGTGCTTGCAGTCATCGCAGTAGCAGTACCTCATTGACCTTGCGTTCCTGAAAAACACATTCCGAAGGAGACAACATGAAACGCATCGAGAAGACCCTGCTGGCCATGGCCATGACGGGTGCCGCGCTGATGGGCGCGGGCGGCAGCGCCTGGGCGGACATCAACGTCGGCGTGACCGTGTCGGCCACGGGCCCGGCCGCGTCGCTGGGCATCCCGGAGAAGAACACCTTCTCCCTGATGCCCAAGACCATCGCCGGACAGAAGGTCAACTACATCATCCTGGACGACGCGTCGGACACGACGACGGCCGTCGCCAACACCCGCAAGCTGATCACCGAGCACAAGGTCGACGTGGTCGTCGGCTCGACGGTCACGCCGAACTCGCTGGCGATGATCGACGCGGTGTCGGAAGCGCAGGTGCCGATGATCTCGATGGCGGCCTCGGCCCGCATCGTCGAGCCGATGGACGCGAAGAAGAAGTGGGTCTTCAAGACGCCGCAGAACGACATCATGATGGCGCTGGCCATCGCCAGCCACATGCAGGCGCAGGGCGTGAAGACGGTGGCCTACGTCGGCTTCGCCGATGCCTACGGCGAAGGCTGGTACGGCGAGTTCAACAAGGTCGCCGCCAGCAAGGGCCTGAGCATCGTCGCCAACGAGCGCTACAACCGCACCGACACGTCGGTGACCGGGCAGGTGCTGAAGATCATGGCGGCCAAGCCGGACGCGGTGCTGGTCGGCGGCAGCGGCACGCCGGCGGCGCTGCCGCAGAAGACGCTCAAGGAGCGCGGCTACCAGGGCAAGTACTACCAGACCCACGGCGTGGCCAACAACGACTTCCTGCGCGTCGGCGGCAAGGACGTCGAGGGCACCTTCCTGCCGTCGGGCCCGGTGCTGGTCGTCGACCAGCTGCCCGCGGACCATCCGGCCAAGAAGAGCGCCAAGGCCTACGTGACGACCTATGAGGGCGCGTACGGCAAGGGCAGCGTGTCGACCTTCGGCGGCCACGCGTGGGACGCGGGCCTGCTGCTGCAGGCGGCCATCCCCGAAGCGATCAAGAAGGCCCAGCCGGGCACGCCGCAGTTCCGCGCGGCGCTGCGCGATGCGCTCGAAGGCGTGAAGGAACTGCCGGCCGCGCACGGCGTGTTCACCATGTCCCCGAACGACCATCTCGGCTTGGACCAGCGCGCCCGCGTCATGGTCAAGATCGAGAACGGCACCTGGAAATATCAGCCGTAAGCCTTTGACCTGAGGGCGGGACGCACAACGTCCCGCCCTCGTTCATTTCAGAAGTTCAAACAGAAGTTCAAGAGAGACAGTCATGAGCGCCACCCCCGTCCTTCAGAGCTTGATCGCCGGCCGCTGGATCGGCTCCACGGCCGCGCGCGGCCTGCACAGCGCCGTCAACGGACGGTTGGTGACGCAGACCCATGCCGAGGAGATCGACTTCGGCGAAAGCCTGCATTTCGCGCGCAAGCAGGCGCTGCCGGCGCTGCTGGCGCTCGACTTCCAGCAGCGCGCCGCGATCCTGAAGGCGCTCGCGACCTATCTGCAGGAACACAAGGAATCGCTCTACGCGATCTCCGCGCACACCGGCGCGACGCGGCCCGATTCGTGGATCGACATCGAAGGCGGCTTCGGCACGCTCTTCGCCTACGCGTCGATGGGCCGCCGCGAGCTGCCGTCCAGCAACATCGTCCATGAAGGACCGGCGCAGGCGCTGGGCAAGCTCGGCCAGTTCATGGGCACGCACGTGCTGGTGCCCAAGCGCGGCGTCGCCGTGCACATCAACGCGTTCAATTTCCCGATGTGGGGGATGCTCGAGAAGTTCGCACCGAGCTTCCTCGCCGGCATGCCCTGCATCGTCAAGCCGGCCACCGCGACCAGCTACGTCGCCGAAGCCTGCGTGCGCCTGATCGAGCAGTCCGGCCTGCTGCCGGCCGGCGCGTTGCAGCTGATCATCGGGGGTTCCGGCGATCTGCTGGACCGGCTGGAGGAGACGGACGTCGTCACCTTCACCGGCTCGGCGGACACGGCGGCGCAACTGCGCGTCAATCCGAACCTGATCCGCCGCTCGGTGCCGTTCAACGCGGAAGCGGACAGCCTGAACTGCGCGATCCTGGCGCCGGACGTGGTGCCCGGCGATCCCGAATTCGACCTCTTCGTCAAGGAAGTGATGCGGGAGATGAGCGCCAAGGCCGGCCAGAAGTGCACGGCCATCCGCCGCGCGATCGTGCCGGCGGCGCAGATCGACGCGGTCGCCGCGGCGCTGCGCGAGCGGCTGGCAAAGATCAAGATCGGCGACCCGTCCGTCGAGGGCGTGCGCATGGGTGCGCTGGCCTCCAAGGCGCAGCAGGCCGACGTGGCCGAGCGCCTGGCGCAGCTCGCGCAGGGCAACGAGGTCGTCTACGGCGAGCGCGACGGCTTCGCGCCGGTGGGCGAGGGCGTCGGCGACGGCGCCTTCTTCGCGCCGACGCTGCTGCTGTGCCGCGACGCGATGAACAACGAGGCGGTCCACAACGTCGAGGCCTTCGGGCCGGTCTCGACGCTGATGAGTTACGGCGACTTCGACGAGGCGCTGGCGCTCGCTGCCAAGGGCCGCGGCAGCCTGGTGGGCTCGGTGGTCACGAAGACGCCGGCGCTGGCCGCGCAGGCCGTCTATCACGCGGCCGCCTTCCACGGCCGGCTGCTGGTGCTGGACCGCGACGCGGCCGGCGAATCGACCGGCCACGGCTCCCCGCTGCCGATGCTCAAGCACGGGGGCCCGGGCCGTGCGGGCGGCGGCGAGGAGCTCGGCGGCATCCGCGCCGTCAAGCACTACCTGCAGCGCTGCGCGGTGCAAGCCTCGCCGACGATGCTCACCGCCATCACCGGCGAGTACGTGCGCGGCGGCAAGGTCACCGAGGACGCGATCCATCCGTTCCGCAAGCACTTCGAAGAGATCCAGGTCGGCGACTCGCTGCTGACGCATCGCCGCACGGTGTCCGAGGCGGACATCGTCAACTTCGGCGGCATCAGCGGCGACTTCTTCTACATGCACTTCGACGAGGTCGCCGCCAAGGACACGCAATTCGGCCAGCGCATCGCGCACGGCTACTTCGTGCTGTCGGCGGCGGCGGGGCTGTTCGTGTCGCCGGCGCCGGGGCCGGTCCTTGCCAACTACGGGCTGGACACCTTGCGCTTCGTGAACCCCGTGGCCATCGGGGACACCATCCAGGCGAGGCTCACCTGCAAGCGCCGGATCGATCGCGGCAATCGTCCGGACCAGCCGCCGCAGGGCGTCGTCGCGTGGGACGTGCAGGTCACCAACCAGCGCGGCGAACTCGTGGCGAGCTACGACATCCTGACGCTGGTAGCGAAGAAGGGCTGACGCCCAGGCCCGCAGGCAGCGAGCATCAGACCGTGGCAAGGCGGTGCTCGTGTGGGGTCCGCACAGGGCTTGGGGTTCCCGGACGGGACGCCCCATGCCCTGGGAGGGCCCGCGCCCTGAATGGTGCAGGAGGGCGGTCTCTCGCGGACCTCAGCGATTGATCTCGTGGATGAGTTCGATCAACGCGCGCAGCGTCGACGGAATGTGCCGATGGCCCGAGTAGTACAGGCACAGCGCCGGTAGCGGTGCTGCCCAGTCGTCAAGCACACGGCGGAGGCGTCCGCTTGCGATGTCTTCGGCGGCGTACCACTCGGCGACCTGCGCGAGTCCGAGTCCGGCGCGCGCTGCCTCCAGCATCAGCAGCGGCGAATCCAGCACCATCGGACCGGGCACGCCGAGCGCCTCGCTCGGCGAGGCCTTGCCGCGCTTGGCCCGCGCGAACTCCCAGGGGGAGGGCAGACCGCTCGGCATCCGGGCGCGGATGCAGGCGTGGCGCGCGAGTTCGGCGGGCGTCGACGGCGTGCCGTGCCGCTCGAAGTAGTCGGGCGATCCGACCACCGCCATCCGCAGCGGCAGACCGATCGGCACGCGGATCATGTCCCGCGGCACTTGCGGCGCGAGCCGAAGTCCCGCGTCGAAGCCTTCCGCGACGATGTCGACCAGCCGACCCTCGGTGACGACATCCAGCGTGACGCCCGGATACCGGCGCAGGAACTCCGCCAGGATCGGACGGAACACCATCTGGGCCGCGCCCAGCGAGCTGTTGAGGCGCAAGGTGCCGGAAGGCGCGCCTGCATGATCGTCGGCCGCCGCGACGGCTTCCTGGATCTGGGTCACTGCTGGACCGATCCGGTCGACGAAGCGCCGCCCCGCCTCCGTGAGCGACACGCTGCGCGTCGTGCGATGGAAGAGCCGCACGCCCATGCGCGCCTCCAGCCCCGCGACCGCGTTGCTGACGGCGGAGGTCGACATCTCCAGCTCCACCGCGGCAGGTCGGAATCCCTGCCGGCGCGCGACGGCGAGCACCACTTCGAATTCGGTCAGGCTGTCCTTCTGCATGCGTGCATTGTTCCTGGAATCGGGATGGGTCGTCCATCATTGACCGGCTTATCGAAACGAACGCCGCTGCCTACATTCGTCCCATCGAGCCACGACGTTTCGCCGGGGCACACGCTGAAAGGACAAGCCATGCGGACCTTCGACCAGAACTACATCGCCGGTGCCTTCGCCGCCGTGACCGGCGACGAGGTCGTCGACATCGTGAATCCCGCCACCGAGGACGTGGTCGGCCAGGCCCGGCTCGCGAATCGGGACGATGCCCGGCGCGCCGTCGAAGCCGCGATGCGCGCTCAGCCGGCCTTCGGGCGGACCTCCATCGCGGAACGGGTGGCGATGCTCGAGCGCTTGAAGGCGGCGATGCTGGGGCATGCCGAGGAAATCCTCGACGCGACGATCACCGAATACGGCGGCCCCATCGCCCGCGCGCAATGGGTCGCCAACTACGCCTCGCAATGTTTCGGCGACGCGGCGAGCGCGCTGTCGAGCTACGCCTTCGAGCGCCGCGTCGGCGGCTCGACCGTCGTCATGGAACCGGTCGGCGTGTCGGGCCTCTTCGCGCCCTGGAACAGCACCGCCGGCACGATGGCCAGCAAACTGGCGGCCGCCATCGCCGCCGGCTGCGCGACGGTGATCAAGCCCAGCGAGCTGAGTCCGTGGCAGGCGCATGTCGTCGCCCGCGCGATCCATGCGGCAGAGCTGCCGCCGGGCGTCGTCAACATCGTGACCGGTCGCGGTGCCGATGTCGGCGCCGAGATCGGCACGCATCCGGGTGTCGTGAAGCTGTCGTTCACCGGCTCGACGCCCACTGGCAAGCTGATCGCCCGCGGCGCGGTCGACACGATGAAACGCGTGAGCCTCGCCCTGACCGGCAAGTCGGCCTCGCTGCTGCTCGATGACGCGGACCTGGCGACCGCGTTCCCGCTCGCGCTGGGCACGGCGTTCATGAACAGCGGGCAGGCCTGCGTGGCCGGCACGCGGCTGCTGGTACCGCGCGCGCGGATGGCCGACGTCGTCGAACGGATCCGGTCGGCCGTCGCCGCGCTGCGCGTCGGCGACCCGCGCGATCCGGCGACGACCATCGGTCCGATGGTCAGTCGCGCGCAGTTCGAGCGCATCCAGCATTTCATCCGCCGCGGCATCGATCAGGGCGCGGCGCTGATCGCCGGCGGAGAAGGACGGCCGGTCGGACTCGATCGCGGCTGGTACGTGCGGCCCACGGTCTTCGCCGACGTCCGCAACGACATGGACATCGCCCGCGAGGAGATCTTCGGCCCGGTACTGTCCGTCCTGCCGGTGGACTCGGAGGACGAAGCGATCGAGGCGGCCAACGATTCGCCGTACGGGCTCCAGGCCTACGTGTTCTCCGCCGATGCGGACCGCGCTCGGCGCGTGGCCGCGCGCCTGCAGGCGGGCACGGTGCTGATCAACCGGGTCGCACCCGATCTGCTGGCGCCGTTCGGCGGCGTCAAGCAGTCGGGCGTGGGCCGGGAATTCGGCGTGGCGGGCATGGAGACTTTCCTCGAGCCGAAGACAGTGACGTCGGCTTGAGACAGTGGGGATCTCCCCGGCGTGGGTCTTGACGCGGCTTTGACGCTGCCTGGCGCGGTTTTCGCTAACGTGCGGCCGGACACACGTTCAACGACGGCGCGCACCGCCTCCTCAGGAGGGATCGGAGGCGCGTCGCGCATCGAGGGAACCCCCATGACCATCCACCGCCGCCGCGCACTGGCGGCCTTGGCGACCGTGCCCGCGGGCGCGGCGCTCGCCAGCCTGCAGGGCTGCGTGCCGCTCCTGGTCGCGCATCAGATCAAGGCGGGCAGCGTCGCGGCCGCCGAAGCGCGCGGCGTGAAGCCGGCCAACTTCAAGCTGACCGCGGCGCACGTCCTGTGGAGCGATCCGCCCGCGATCCCCTATGAGATCGAATACACGACGAGCCGCTACGCGATCGACAAGAACCCGACGCTGGCGGAGCAGCAGACCGGCCGCGACTACATCGACGCGCTGCTGGCCTTGTATCGCGCCAACGGGCCGTCGTTCGCGACGCAGGAGTTGTCGAGCGCCGGCGTGCCCGACGGCAGCCCCTACCTCATCGTGCTGACGCCGACGCGTGGGCTCGTGAGCGTGGTGGGCGGCCACTGCACGATGACCGTCCGCGTGGCCATCCGCGGCGCCCGGGGGCAGGAGCTCCATGCCATGGAGGTCGACAGCCGCAGCGGCTGGCAGCCCAAGGGCACGCCCACGGAGCCGGCGTTGCCGTACGTGCGCAACTTCGCGAAGGCCATGATCAAGGGCTTCAAGGAAGCGACGCTCATCGCCTGAACGCGAACGCGCGTGCGCCAAAACCGAACCCGGCGGCTGGTTGTCCGGTGTTGGCGGGGGGCGAGGGCTTGGCCACACTGCGGACTTTCGCCATTCCCGCGTTGGAGCGACCTTGGACATCCTCACCACCCCCGTCATCGCCGGCCTGCTGTTCACCGGGACCCTGGCCCTCGTCGCGCTGATGGCGTGGAAGGGCGGCAGCGAGCGCCGCGACGTCACCTTCCTCGCCTCCGCCGCGGGACTGGGCGGCGTGTGCACGGCGATCGCGGCCGTCGTCTGAGCCCGGCACGCAGAGCGCACGCGAGCGGCGCCTGATTTACGCTCCGTTGCGAAGTCGACACCCCTGACGTCCGCACGTGATTCGGCGCCGCGCCAGAATGTGGCGGACGATTCAGTGAGAGGAAGGGAAGGGCATGCGCGTCTTGCTCGTCGAGGATTCCGAGTTTGTTCGCGAGCAGTTCCTGCGATTGTTCGAGGGGCTGGAATTCGTGGAAGTGGTGGGCTACGCCGACAGCGAGGAAGACGCCGTCCAGGCGATCTCGGTGCTCAAGCCCGACGTCGTGCTGCTCGACCTGAACCTGCAGGTCGGCTCCGGCATGCACGTGCTGCGGCGCGCGCGCGCCGGCGGCTACACCGGCAAGCTGTGGGTGCTCAGCAGCCGCGACCCCGACTTCTACCGCTCGCTGTGCGAGAAGCATGGCGCCGACGGTTTCTACGACAAGGCGCATGAGCAGCTGCAACTGCTCGACGACCTGCGCGTCCTGGCGGGCGAGAAGCCGTTGTTCTAGGGCGCCGCGGTCGTCGCGACCACCCCGGCGGACGCAGTGGATGTCGTCGGCGCCATGACCGTGGCGAGGGCGACGGCTCAGGAGCCGCAGCCGGCCATGGCCATCACGCCGTCGACATGCAGCAGCGCGACGGACAGCGGGTCTGCTGCCAGCGACGCCGCCATGACGAGCGCGCCCAGGCCGACGCGGAGCGCCCGCGCCGCGCGCGGCTGCGGCCGGCAGGCCGAGATCAGGAATGGCGCGCCGACGCCGAGCATGAACAACGCGGTCAGGAAGCCGTGCAGGGCGGTGTCCATGGTCACGGCTCAGCCCACCGCCGCCACGTCGTGCAAGGTCCCGCCGACCGGCTCGTGATCGGGCAGTCCGGCCATCGCGACATCGAGGTCCGTCATCAGGTCGGAGACGTTCTCCAGACCGACGGACAAGCGCAGCAGGTCCTCGCCGATGCCGGACTGCCGGCGCTCCGCCGCCGACAGCCTGCCGTGCGTGGTCGAGGCGGGGTGGGTGATCATGCTGCGCGTATCGCCGATGCTGGTGGCGATGGAGATCAGACGCAGCCCGTCCACGACCGACCACGCGCCCAGGCGGCCGCCCGGGACGCGCAAGCCCACGACGCCACCGTATCCCGACTGCTGCGACACCGCCAGCGCATGCTGCGGATGCGTGGGCAGGCCGGTGTAGATGACGGCGGAGACTTTCGGGGAGGCCTTCAGCCAGCGCGCCAGCTGCATCGCGCTGGCGGAGATCGCCGCCATCCGCAGATGCAGTGTCTCCAGGCTCTTGAGCAGCAGCCATGCATCCATCGCGCCCAGCGAGGCGCCGGTCACGCGCAGCACGCCGCGCAGGTCCGCCATCAGCCGTTCCGCGCCGACCGCGACGCCGGCCACCACGCGGCCATGACCGTCCATGTACTTGCCGGCGGAATGGATGACGACATCCGCGCCGAGCCGCAGCGGGTGCTGCTGATAGGGCGTGAGCAGCGTGTTGTCCACCGCGAGCAGCGCGCCGCGCGCGTGGGCCAGCAGCGCGACGGCCTCGATGTCGCCCACGTTTTGCAGCGGGTTGGACGGCGTCTCCATGAACGCGAAGGCGGTGCGATCGTCGATCGCGGCGTCCCATTGCGCCAGATCGGTCAGGTCGACGACACGCACCTCGATGCCCAGCTTGCCGAAGTGGTGGCGGAAGGCCGTGAGCGTCGTGCCGAAGACGTCGCGGGAACAGACGATGTTCCGGCCCGTCGCCACCCACGCCTGCGCCATGGCCACGATCGCCGCCATGCCGGACGCGAAGGCGACCGCCGCTTCCGCGCGCTCCATCGCGGCGATGCGCCGCTCGAGCGCCTGCACGGTCGGATTGGAGAAACGCGAGTACACGTTGCCCGGCGCCGAGCCGCTGAACTTGCGTGCCGCGTCCGCCGCCGAGGCGAAGACATAGGCGGAGGTCATCGCGACCGGCTCGCAATGCGCGTCGCTCAGGTCCTGGAACTGGCCGGTGCGGATGGCCGTGGTGAAGGGTTGGTGATCCAAGGGAAGCTTTCCTTTGAAGGCGGACGCGTCAGGCGGATGGGTGCGGCTGCAGTTCGGAGCGCGGTTCCGGGCCGGTGCGCGGATCCCGCAGGAAGAGCCAGCTCGTCAGCCCGCCGAGCGCCGTCAGCGCCGCCAGGCCGACGATGTAGGGCTGGTAGCTGCCCCACAGGTCGTGGCTGAGCGCGCCCAGCTGCACCGATGCGAAGGCGCCGAGCTGATGCGCCAGGAACAGGTAGCCGAAGGCCCGTCCCTTGATCGCCGCGCCGTAGCGGGCCATGCAGAACATCGAGGTCAGCACCACCGTGCCCAGGTAGGTCGCGCCGAACACGACGGCGAAGCCCAGGGTGCGCAGATCCTCCGACGCCCCGAGCAGCAGCAGCACCGCGCAGGACCGCAGCAGGTAGAACGCGCCCAACAGCGCGCGCTTGGGGCACCGGATCGCCAGCCAGCCGGTCAGCAGCCCGCTGATCAGCTCCAGCACGCCGAGCAGGCTCAGGCTGACGCCCATCAGGCCGCGCGGGGTCGAGTGGTCCTGCCAGAACGCGACCAGATGGACATCGATGAAGGCCATGCTCGCGCCGCAGCCCATGAAGCCGATCGCCAGCGCGTAGAAGCCGCTGTCGCGCCGCAGCGTCGACCAGGCGCGGGGTGGGGGCGCTGTCGCCTCCCCAGCCTTTGTCGCCTCGTTCGTTCCGGACGGAGCGCTGGCGCCATCCAGACCGGCCGCCTTGGCCTTCGCCGCGGCGAACCAGGCCAGCCCGGCGAGCGGCAGCGCCAGGAAGGCACCGGTCAGCAGGAAGGTGGTCTCCCACGGCGCCTTCGGCGCCAGCCACAGCCAGAAGGGCGACAGCACGATGAAGCTGATCGACGTGCCGTTGGTGACCACCGCGAAGGCCAGGCCCGACTTCTTCTGCTCGAAGAGGCGATCGACCAGCACGCCCATCGGCACGTAGGTCATGGCCGCCAGGCCGAAGGCCGCGAGCAGTCCGTAGCCGAGGACGAAGACCGGCAGCGAACCGTCGAACAGGCTGGTGCCCGCGAGCGCGGCACCGGCGGCCAGGCAGCCGATGACCACGGTGCGCAGCGGACCGTGGCGGTCGCTCAGGGCCCCCACCAGCGGCGAGACCAGCCCGGTGACCAGCATGAACACCGACCCAGACCAGGCGAAGTCCGAACGTCCGCGGCCGAAGTGGATCGCCAGGTCGGCGAAGTAGACCTGGTAGACGCTCTTGACGCTGGTGGAGACGAACATCACGAGGAAGCCGACGGCCACCAGGCTGTAGACCAGATTCCGGGACGACGAGGACGACGAGGACGACGAGGACGACGAGGACGACGACACGGCCGGCTTCATGCGACCACCCCCGTCACGCCGCGGCGTGCGAGCGGGCGGCAGTACTCGCGGTACATGCCGTCGTACATGGCGTAGAACAGCCGGCAGGTGTGATCGACGGCGTGCTGCGCCTCCTGCTGCAGCCGGTCGGTGTCGCACAGTTCGGCAACGAGGTTCAAGCCCTGCTCGACATGGCCGACGTCCTCGGCCTGGTGGACGGAGAAGAACAGCAGGTCCTCCTCCTTCAATCCGTAGACCTTGCCCAGCAGCTCGTGGCGGGCCTCGCCGGCCTTGACCTCCAGGTTCTGGCCCTCGCTGGCGATCATCACCGCGGCGGCGCCGATGTGATAGCTGCCGCGTCCCCGCACCGCATGCAGCCGGTAGTCGATCAGGTCCTGCGTGGCGGGCAGCGGGACCGCGGCGTCGCGCTCCTCGTCGCTGATGCCCAGCGCGCGGATGAAGCGCTGCATCAGCACCACGTGGTTGTCGGTCTTCGAGAGCCGACCGGTCTCTTCCTCGTACACGTTGATCAGCAGGCCGCGCTTGAACGCCGGCAACGGGCAGTGGAAGAACAGGTGCTCGACGTAGCCGAGGAAATGCTTCGTCAGCTGATAGCCCTGCAGCGCGACCTGGCGCAGCAGCACGATGTCCTTCGCGTGCGGATCCATCAGCCGGTCGAAGATGGGGTGCGCCATCGTCAGATGGCTGTTCAGCAGCGAGCGCAGCTGTTCCTTGAAGGCGGCCTTGGATTGCGGCATGGAAAGGTCCTCTCCAGAGTCAATGAGCGGTGGGGGCGTTGATGAGGCCGAGGCCGAGGCGGCGGCGCAGCGATCGCACCTCCTGCGCCATGAAGTGGCCGCGATGGACCGCGCCGCCGACGCGCGCGTAGTCCTCCAGCACGCCATAGGTCTCGAAGCCGAAGCATTGCCAGAGGCGGTGGGCGCGGGTGTTCTCGCGCACGTCGAGCACCAGCTGCTCGATGTCGAGCCGCTCGGCGAGCCGCGCGATTTCGCGCAATGCCAGCGGCACGAGGTGCAGGCCGCGGAAGTCCGGATGGACGACGCCCTTGGCCAGTTCCGCGCGATGTCGGCAGTTGGCCATGCCGTTGAGATGCAGCAGCGCCATGAAGGCCGGGCGGCCGTCGACGCGGCCCAGCAGCAGATGGGTGCGGCCGGCGGCGATGCCGACCCGCAGTCCAGCAATAAACTGGACTTCCTGATGGGGGGTCAGGGGTTGCCCGTAGCCCAGCGTGCCGCCGTCGGCGACGGTGCTGTTCAGCAAGGTGATCAACTCGGCGGCGACGCGATCATCGATCTGATCGGGCCAGTCGTGACTGGCCGTGCCTGCATGCCATGCGCTCATGGTCCTCCTCCCGGGGCAATCTGTTGTTCAAATCAGATTAACCAGGGACCTGCTTGCTGCACAGCAACAAACGCGCTCAGAAGGACAAGAAATCGGACATGATCGGTGAGGAGAAATCCTGAGGAACCGATTGGCGATGAAGCATGTCTACTTCCTGATGGTCCCGTCGACGCATCTGCTGGATCTGGCCGGGCCGCTGCAGGTCATCCATTCGGTCGGCGAGGTGGGCGCCGGGACCGTCGACGTGCGCTGCATCGGGCCGGAGGTCTCGGTCGGCGCCTTCCAGCCGCTGACGCTGACCGACATCCGCCCGCTGCCGCGCGCGTTGCCGCCGGACTCGGTGCTGTTCGTGATCGGCAGCAAGCTGACGCCGGCATTCATGCGTTCGCCGGCGTGGCGCAAGTCGGTCGACTGGCTGGCGCGGCTGGGACGCGAGCGGCCCGACGGGCTGCGGATCTGTGGCGTGTGCTCGGGCAGCTTCCTGCTGGCCGAGGCCGGCCTGCTCGACGGCCGGCTGTGCACCACCCATCACCGCTTCATCGCGCGTTTGCGCACCGCCAGTCCGGGGGCGACGGTGCTGGAGAACCGCGTGTTCGTCGAGGACGGCGATCTGCTGACGTCCGCCGGGGTCACTTCCGGCATCGACCTGGCGCTGCACCTGGTGTCGCTGGCCTTCGGCGAGGACGTCGCCATCCAGGTCGCGCGCGAGAACGTGGTGCACTTCCGCCGCTTCGGCGCCGATCCCGAGCTGTCCGCCGCGACGCGCCATCGCGCCCATGGCAACCAGCGCATCCACGCGATCCAGGACGCGATCGCCGCGCGCCTGCATGGACGCGTCACCATCGACGAACTGGCCGCGCAGGCGGGGCTGAGCGAGCGTCACCTGGCCCGGCTGTTCCTCGCCGAGACCGGCGTGAGCATCAAGCAGTACCAGATCGCGCTGCGCATGGACCTGGCCCGGCGGCTCATGACCAGTTCCCGGCTGTCGCTGGAGAACATCGCCGCCTCCTGCGGCTACAGCAGCGTGCAGGCCTTCCGCGCCAACTGGAACAAGCACGAGCGCCTGCCGCCCTCGTTGCTGCGACGAAGCGGCGGCGCGCTGCAGCCCGATGCTTAGAATCCCCACTCCCAAGCGATGACGCCCCGATGACCGGGCGATGACGATGACAGCAGCTGTTCGGACCGACGCCGCGCTGGCGCCGGTGGTGATCGTGGGTGCCGGCCTGGCCGGATTGACCGTGGCGCTTCACCTCGCCGACCGCGTGCCGGTGATCGTGCTGGCCAAGCGCGAACTCAACGAGGCCGCCACCGCCTGGGCGCAGGGGGGGATCGTCGGGGTGCTCGGCTCGGACGACAGCATCGAGAGCCACGTCCGCGACACGCAGGAGGCCGGCGCCGGCCTCGTCGACGAGGCCACCGCCCGCTACATCGCCGAACGCAGCGCCGACGCGGTCGGCTGGCTGGTGGAGCAGGGCGTGCCGTTCACGCTCGACGAGCAGGGGCCGCTCGGCCTGCACTTGACCCGCGAGGGCGGCCACGCGGTGCGCCGCATCGCGCACGCCGCCGATGCGACCGGCAAGGCCATCCACGACGCGCTGCTGGCCAAGGCGCACGCCCATCCGAACATCGAACTGCGCCAGCGCTGGATGGCGCTGGACCTGATCACTTCGCGCCACGTGCAGCGCGACGAGCCGTCGCGCTGCTACGGCATCTACGCGCTGGACATGGATGCTCAGCGCGTCGATGCGATCGCGGCGCGCGCCGTCGTGATGGCCACCGGCGGCGCCGGCAAGGTCTACCGCTACACGACCAACCCGGACACCTCCACCGGCGATGGCATCGCCATGGCCTGGCGCGCGCGCTGCCGCATCGCCAACATGGAGTTCATCCAGTTCCACCCGACCTGTCTGTATCACCCGCAGGAACGCAGCTTCCTGATCACGGAGGCGCTGCGCGGGGAGGGCGGTCATCTGAAGCTGCCGGACGGCACGCGCTTCATGGCCGCGCACGATGAACGTCTGGAGCTCGCGCCGCGCGACGTGGTCGCCCGCGCGATCGACTTCGAGATGAAGAAGCACGGCCTCGATCACGTGTGGCTCGACGCCACGCACCTCGGCGAGGCTTTCCTGAAGGAACACTTCCCGACGGTCCACGCGCGTTGCCTCGCACTGGGCATCGACATCGCGCGCCAGCCGATCCCGGTCGTGCCGGCGGTGCACTTCACCTGCGGCGGCGTGGTGTCGGACCTGCAGGGCCGTGCCGATCTGCCTGGGCTCTACGCGGTCGGCGAGACCGCCCATACCGGCCTGCACGGCGCCAACCGGCTGGCGAGCAACTCGCTGCTGGAATGCGTCGTGCTCGGCCGCGGCTGCGCTTCTGACATCCTGGCGCAGGAGGTGCTGCCGCCCGCGCCGCTGCCGGCCTGGGACGAAAGCCAGGTCGAGGACGCGGACGAGCAGGTGGTCATCGCCCACAACTGGGATGAGCTGCGCTCGCTGATGTGGAACTACGTCGGCATCGTGCGCACGACCAAACGGCTGGAACGCGCGCTGCACCGCATCGACCTGCTGCGCGCGGAGATCGACGACTACTACGCCAACTTCCGCGTCAGCCGCGATCTGCTGGAGTTGCGCAATCTGGTCGATTGCGCGGAACTCATCGTGCGATCGGCGCTGCTGCGGCACGAGAGCCGCGGGCTGCACTACAGCCGCGACTACCCGCGCACCCTGCCGGCGAGCCTGCCGACCGTGTTGGTGCGCAACGGGAATACGCGCTGATCAAGGCCCGCTGACGTCGACGACGCCTGCCGTCGTCCAGCCCGGGCTCTCCACGGGGCATGGGGCGCCCCTCCAGGGACCCCAAGCCCCATTCCGGCCCCAGTGAGCCTGCTGGACCATGGGCCTGAGCCCTGGCCGCCGTGGGCCTGAGCCCTGGCCGGAGCTTGCGTTGGCGCTCAGCGCTGCTTCGTGCGAAGGACGCTGCGCGCTTGCACGAAGTTGTAGGCGTAGCTGACCGCTTCCTTGATCGCGGCATCGACGTCCAGCCGCTCCTGCTCGGTCAGGTAGAACGAGTAGTCGACGGCGTGGCGGATGTAGCGCGGAGGCAGCCGGTTCAGCGCGACGCAGGCCACGTCGGCCAGCAGTTCGGCTTCGCGGTGGATCTCGGGGAACTGCGGAGCGTTCTCCATCACCGCGGCAAACACTTCGCGTTCGTGATGGTTGTAGAGCGAGGTGAAGTCCATGAGCGGGTCCTGCAACGGGCAGCTGGAATGGCCACAGCATAGGCCGACGCTCGCGTGAATGGAAAGCCCCCGCGGACACTCGTTCGCGCGGGGCGGACGTCGAAGGACGGTCAGGCCGCGCCGATGCCCGGCACCATCGCGCCGGCTTCCGCCGCCTTCTTCGCCTTCAGCTTCGCGGTGAAGTCCAGCATGCGGTCGATGCACGACTTGGCTTCGACGCGGATCGACTCCTCCACGAAGATTTCACCGGTGCCGCGTTCGAGGCAGTCGACCAGCCCCTGCAGGCCGTTCATCGCCATCCACGGGCAGTGCGCGCAGCTCTTGCAGGTCGCGCTGTTGCCCGCCGTCGGCGCTTCGATCAGCACCTTGCCCGGCGCCATCTGGCGCATGGCGTGCAGGATGCCGTTGTCGGTGGCGACGACGTATTCCCGCGCGGTGCCTTCGACCACGGCCTTGATCAGCGCCGAGGTCGAGCCCACCACGTCCGCCTGCGCGACCACCGAGGCCGGCGACTCCGGGTGGACGAGGATCATCGCGTCCGGATGCTGCTCGCGCAGCAGCTCCAGTTCGAGGCCCTTGAATTCGTCGTGGACGATGCAGGCGCCGTTCCACATCAGCATGTCGGCGCCGGTCTGCTCCTGGATGTAGCGGCCCAGGTGACGGTCGGGCGCCCAGAGGATCTTTTCGCCGCGGGCTTTGAGCTCGCTGACGATCTCCAGCGCGCAGGAGCTGGTGACCATCCAGTCCGCGCGCGCCTTCACCGCGGCGCTGGTGTTGGCGTAGACGACGACGGTGCGGTCCGGATGCGCGTCGCAGAAGGCGGCGAAGTCGTCGGCCGGGCAGCCCAGGTCCAGCGAGCAGGTCGCGTCCAGGTCGGGCATCAGCACGCGCTTCTCGGGGCTGAGGATCTTGGCGCTCTCGCCCATGAACTTGACGCCGGCGACGACCAGCGTCTGCGCCGCGTGATCGCGGCCGAAGCGGGCCATTTCCAGCGAGTCGGACACGATGCCGCCGCTTTCCTGCGCGAGGTCCTGCAGGTCGCCGTCGACGTAGTAATGGGCGACGAGCACCGCCCCCTTGGCCTTGAGCAGTTCGGCGGCACGCGCCTTGAGTTGCGAGCGCTGGCTGGGCGTCAGCGGTGCCGGCACCTTGGCCCACGCATGGGCAGTGCAGGTGGCGCCGTCCGCGTCCTGGCGGGCGAAGTCGTAGAGAACCTGTTCCATAGGGGAGGAATTCTAGGTCTGGCCGAAAAACCGGCTCGGCGGCATGCCGACCGTCCTTGTGACCATCGCGGTGAAAGCGCTGGCGCTGGCGTAACCGAGCTCCGCGGCGATGACCTGCATCGGCTTGCGGTGGGCGGCCAGCCGCAGCGCCTCGGCCAGCAGCGCCTGCTGGCGCCATTGCGCGTAGCTGCTGCCCAACTCCTGGCGGAACAGGCGCGAGACGGTGCGCGCGCTCGCGCCGACTTCCGCCGCCCAGTCGTCGAGGCTGGCATGGCGCATCGGTTCGGCCAGCACGGCCTCGCAGAGGCGGCGCAGGCGCTTGTCGGTGGGCAGCGCGACGCCGAGCTGAAGGCTGGGCGCGCGGCGGATCTCGTCGAGGATGAGCTTGCCGATCCAGCCCTCGCGGTCCGCGACCGCATCGCCGGGTTCGATCTCGTCGCGGGCGAGCTGCACCGCCAGTTCGCGCAGCAGCGGGGACACCTCGAGGACGCGGTTCTCCGTCCACACATCGCCCTCGTCGGGCGGCTCCAACAGATAGAGCGTGCGCAGCTCGCAGCGCTCGACGGCGGTCACCGCGTGGACCACGCCGGCGGGAATCCAGACGCCGCGCGACGGCGGGACGAGGAAGGTCGCCCGGTCGGTGCTGACGCGCACGACGCCGGTCACCGAAAACACGAACTGACCCCAGGTGTGGTGGTGCGCCTGGATGTCCATGTAGCCGTCCAGGCTGCGCGACTTGGCGCGCACCGGGCGCTCGGCGCTGGGCGCGTAGCGGCGCGGATCGAGCGGCGGCAGGCTGGTGCGGCGGGTGAGGGTCGGCGTGGGATGAGGGATGGTCGTCGATGTCGGTGTCGGAGGGGGCATGGCGGAAACTCGACAGAACTTGTCCGGCTATCGTAATTCCGACGTGAAGGCCCTGTCACCATGCCGTTCATGAACACCGCCACCACCACCGCCGACGCGGCCGGCCTTGCGCCGAGCCCCGAACAGAGCAGGACACGAGACATCCAGACCATCAGCCTGATCGGTCTGGCGCACGGCACCTCGCACTTCTTCCACATGCTGCTGCCGCCGCTGTTCCCGGTGTTCATGCGGGAGTTCGGGCTGAGCTATTCGGAGCTGGGCCTGCTGGTGACGATCTTCTTCGTGATCTCGGGCGTGGGGCAGGCGCTGTCGGGCTTCCTGGTCGACAAGACGGGCGCACGGCCGGTGCTGTTCGCGGCGCTGAGCTGCTTCGTGCTGGCGTCGCTGGCGGCGGGCACGGCGCAGGGCTTTGCAGGCCTGGCGCTGGCGGCGGCGCTGGCCGGGCTGGGCAACTCGCCCTTCCATCCGGTGGACTTCACGATCCTGAACAAGCGGGTGTCGCAGCAGCGGCTGGGCCATGCGTTCTCGGTGCACGGCATCACCGGCAATCTCGGCTGGGCCGTGGCGCCGGTGCTGCTGATCTCGATGCACGAGGCGACCGGTCAATGGCGTCTGGGCTATGTCGCGACGGCGGCGTGGGCGCTGTTCGTGATCGCGCTGCTGGTCTTCAAGCGCGACGCGATCGACGACACGCAAGGCTCGTGGGGCCACGAGAAGGCCGGCGCGGCGAAGGCACCGGTCGACGAGCACCCGATGGCCTTCCTGAAGCTGCCGTCGGTGTGGCTGTGCTTCTCGTTCTTCTTCTTCTCGACCTCGGCGTTGAGCGCGATCCAGAGCTTCGCGTCGCCGGCGCTGTCGGCGATGTATGGCGTGAGCCTGGCGAGCACGGCCTTCGTCGTGACCGGCTACATGCTGGCCGGCGCGGCGGGGATGATCGTGGGCGGCTTCCTGGTGGCGAAGTCGCAGAACCTGGAGCGCAACATCGCCGGCGCGATGTTCGTCGCGGCGGCGCTGCTGGCGTTGACGGCCACGGGCTGGCTGCCGGCCACGGCGGCGTTGATCGCGGCGGCGACGGCGGGCTTCGGCACCGGCCTGGCGGGCCCGTCGCGCGACATGCTGATCAAGCGCGCCGCGCCACCCGGAGCGACGGGACGCGTGTACGGCACGGTGTACTCCGGCCTGGACACGGGCTTCGCGGTCGCGGCGCCGATCTTCGGCGCGCTGATGGACCGCCATTGGAACAACGCCGTGTTCTTCGGCGCGTCGCTCGCGCTGCTGCTGGGCATCGGAGCGGCGAGCCTGGTGCGGCAGGGGAAGCGCTGACACACCTCGGAGGGAAATCAATACGAGGTGTCGGATGACTGGGATGTGTGGTCATCCGAGGTCGGCATAGCGATTGAGGCTGGTCCAAAAGCTTGCATCGCGTCGCAGGCGCAACAGTGCGGCGACCTTCGTTTGCAGCGGCATGTGGCGGCTCTAGAGTCATTGGCTCAGGAGTGATCCGACCATGGCCTACCCACCCGCACTTGTTGCCAACGCCGTTCTTTATCGCGCAAAGCAGCGCGGCATCACCATCAGCCATCTGAAGCTGCAGAAGCTGATCTTCTTCATTCACGCCTGGCGCCTCGCGATACAGGGCCTTCCGGCAGTCGCTGAGCGTCCTGAGGCGTGGGAATACGGTCCGGTGTTTGAAACGCTCTTTCACCGGCTGAAGAACCTCGGCCACAAGGCCATCGATCAATACATCGAGACCGTTGAGACGCGGACCAATGTGTATCAGACGCTGATGCCATCCACGGAGGACGAGACGTTCTGGCGTGTTCTCGATCAGGTGATGGATCGGTATGGTCGCTTCACCGCGTCACAGCTGTCGACGCTTGGACATGAGCCCGGCGGTCCGTGGGCGACGACGCGCATTGCGAAGCAGGCGATCATTCCCGACGAAAGCATCCGCTCCTTCTATCGGGAGAAGCTGCAATGAATGAATCGGTACCATCGATTGCCGAGCCGCCCCCGATGCCGGCTCCGCCGGTCGACCCACCGGCGGCGGGGGAACTCCAGGAGTTTGATTCGGAAGTGCTCGACTACAAGATCAAACGCGCGAGCACCTTCGGTGGCCTCAGCGTCGCCGGTAGCCTCTACTTTGTCGGGGTGTTGGTGGTCTTGAAGCTGATGACCATCTGGCCTTTCAACTGCTCGCCGATGGCGGAGATCACGGATTCTTTCGCGCGCATCATGGAGTGCACGAATCCGATGATTCAAGGCAATGGCTGGCACGGTGTCGCAGGCGTGATGCTGGCCCTGTTCTCCGTGCCGACCGTATTGCTGATCGCCATCCTCCGAACGGCATCGCCAAAGCGGGAACCGCTGCCGGACACCGTCTATACGACGGTCACAGACAAGTTCACTAATGCGCTTGAGCGCGTGTTCGAACCGAAGAAGTAACCCGGGCAACACTTGACCCCGAACCCCTGGATCGCGCAACCCGCATCCGCGCCGCAACAGGGGACATCCCGCCCGCTTGCAATGGCGGAGGCGCTCGCTACAGTCGTCCGTCATGGATCAGCACCGCACCGTCAGCCGCCCCGCCGGGCACGTCCTCGTCGAGGCCCTGATCGAGCAAGGCATCACCGAGGTCTTCGGGGTTCCGAGCGATATGCGATGTATAGCGTAGCGGAAGTTTGCGCATGCTGTCCAGAACGGCGGTCGATGCGCAGCTTGCTCGTAGGTGTACAGACGGCTGCACAAGACTCCGCGATCTACAGTGCTTCTCTTTACCCTGGGAGGGTTTATGGCTGAACGAGTGATGCTCACGCCTGTCGAGCGGTTGATGCTCGCCAATCAGTACGAGATCTTGGGCCTGCTTCAAAAGGACGATGACTTGGGTCGACTCGCACGCGACCTACGTGACGGGCATCAGTGGATTTATTCCGAGAAGATTCGGAACCAGTTGAGTGACGACTTTTCTTACGAGGCGTCGAGGGAGGTGCTGGCGATTCTCGGCATCTATAGCGACCTCAAGGACAGCTTCGACAAGCTGGCCGACAAGTCCGGAATCGATCCGAATGCAGTGATCTTCCCAGGCTACGACGGCAACAATGAGGGCGAGTTCTTGCATTTCACCGCCGCGCTCTCCGCGAACGGAAACTTCAGCACCACGGTTGGCGATGACGCTCGGAATTCGCATATTCCAATGCGCGACGTCTATGGCCGCATGGTGGAGTGTTGGGTAAAGCTGGGGAGCCCCAGGTACCCGCTCGCCAAAGAAACTATCTTGGCCCTGCTTGACGCTCAAATCCATCCGAGCAATCGGTAGAAGCGCAAGAGGCCCGCGATTGCGGGCCTCTTGCGTGGAGCGCTGCGCGTCGGCGTGCGCTGTTTACGGCTTCGGTGTGCCTTACCCAATCAGATGCACGAATCGCGCGGCCATGCGCTCCAGCGTGTCGCCGGGCGGGGTCGACTTTCCGACGGCGGCGAGCGAGCGCTGCAGCTTGAAGACGACGACATGTGGCGCATCGGACATGCTGATGTGCGCAGTGTTGATCACGTTGCTCCAGTCGCGCTCGCTGATGATGTGCCGGCGCCAGAACGCCGGCTTGGGCTGCGGGGCGGCCTCGAGCATTGCGGCGAACACGTCTCGAGCAACTCCGTCGAATGACGGTCGACGGGATGCGCCAAGGGCGACGGCGCCAGCCTGCAGCATCCGATGATCGGGCTCGGCTGGAGTCAGTTGCCAGCCGTCGAGCGTCGACGGTGCAGCGTTCAGCATCGCCTGGAACACGACCCATAGCCCGGCCTCGGTGCCGAGCTGGTCGCCCATGCCCTCCGCAGCCTGGCGACCTGCAGCGACCATTGATTGCGTGGGCCACCCTTCGGGCGCAATCGGCGTGACGTCGACCACCGCGAGGATCTCGGCGAGCTTGGTTGCGCCGAAGGCGGCTCCCTCCTCCGTTTCCCACCATCCGCGCTGGTCGACGGACTTCTGCGCGTCGATGCCCTGCAGGATGGCGCGCAGCCGGTCTGCGAGCGACGGTAAAGCCTGTGGCTTGGTGCTCATGCTTGAACTCCCTGGTTTGCCTGCAGCGGCTTGCTCATTACGCGGAGGAAGCCCTTGCCCTGCAGGGTCTGTCGGTAGCTGTTGACCGCGACGGCTTCGGCCTCGCGGGCGACTTGGATGCCGGCGGCGATGACCTGGCCGTCGTCCGTGATAACGGCCAGGCGCGCGGGGCGGCCGTCGACCGTGACCGTGAGTCCCTCGTGGGATACGGCGCTGATCACCACGCCGTCGACGGTACCGGTAGGTTGTTGTCCGATCATTTGGTTTCCCGAGTGGAATCGCTGGCCAGCGGGCCGCAGAGGATGCGGACCAGGCCCAGCAGGGCTAGGCACAGTGCGGGCGTGCCGATGAGAATCAGAATGGGGAGGCTCACGCTGGGACCTCATCCAGTTCCAGTGGAACGGACTCCGCCTGCATGGCACGAGTCTTGGCCGCAGCCCACGCACCTGCAATTGCGAAGTTCGCCTTGTCGGTGACGAGGGCGAGTTGATCCATCACCTCGACGCCGGCCTTCGCAAGCTGGTAATCCGGGCCGGTGAAGAGGATCCGTTGCGTCGCCTGCTGGCGTTCGGACACGCGAATCACCAGGTCGAATTGCTCGAGCATTTCGGGCACGCCTTGGCGCACTAGCTCTGCAGCCTTCAGCCAGGTGAGGGTGGTCTCAATCCAATCCCACAACAGCGCGACGTCGGCCGCGCCGGTAGCGATCGCGTCGAGCGTCTCGATGTGGCAGATGCCGAGGGATACGCGATCCGCAGCCGTGAGCTGCGGCCGCAGAGCAGGCAGGAGGCGAGCCAGTAGCTCCGTCTTGCCTTTCACGCGACGGCGCTTCGTGCCGCTCATGCCGCGGCCCCTTCCGATTCGACGGCCGCCGACGCAGTGCTCGTGCCGGCGGCGGAGCCGTCGGCTTCCATATTCCCTTCGCCGGCGGAGCCGGCCTGGTCATGCATTGCCTCCGGTGCCTGCGAAGTCACGACGGAGGGGTTGAGTTCCGTTGCCGCAGGCTTAGCTGCCTTCTTCGCCGGCGCAGCCTTGGAAGTGGTTCCGGCCTCCGTCTTGGCCTTCTTCGCCGGCGGAGCCGCCTTCGCCTCCCCTGCCGCGCGCGCAGCCTTGGAAGGGGGTGGGGCGTCATTCGGAGCATCAACCGGCACACCGTATCGCTTTGCGGTGGCGAGCAGCGTCTTGGGCTTTTCGTCGAGGCGGTATGCCGACGCGGTAACGTCCTGGATGAGCGCGCAGTCAAGCAACAGCACGTGAAGTTGCTCGATGGGCATCGATCCCACGGTCTGGCGCAGCGCTTCGAAGGATTTCTTTTCCCAGAGCTGGGCGAGCGTCTCACGGTCGGAGTGGTCCACGCCGCTCATGGCAGCGAACGTCACATGCTTCAAATCCTCTGCATCGCGTGGGCGCGCGTCCGCTGCATTCCTGACTCGGCGCAGCAACTCAACGTGCTGGGCTGTCTTTGCTTTAGCCTTGTCCTCGCGCTGCTTACGTTCCTCTCGATCGCGCTTCTGGCGTTCCTCCCAGGTGTCCGCTTCTTTCTTGGAGGCTACTGTCTCTTTTCGCACGCCAGCGGCGACGAGCTCGCTGATCTTCACGGCCTCGACGGTCTTCCCGTTCCTGGGGTCCTGGATGATCGTGATCAGGGGCGGAACGACCTTGGAGTCTTTCTGCGCGGCAGCCTTGGCTTGGGCCACCTGCGCTTTCACCTCGCTGAGCGCGACGTAGGCGCCCTTGACCTTGCCATCGGCCCCAATCGCGGACCTCGCCTTGTTGCCATCCAGAATTGCGCGGCTGCCCTTGTGCTTCTCGGCCAGCGCGGTCGCCTCTCGTTTGAAATGCGCGGCCTTCTTCGCGGCGAAGCAATCCGGGTCGGTGCAGACGTCCGCACCAACGGGAGCGACGCTCCATTGGTTGCGCTTGGTGCTCGTGGTGACGTCCTCGAATTCGGGCGCGTTCCCGGAGCGTTTGGGGCAACTGGAGCACGGCGAAGCATCGGGAAGTAGCGCAGCATCCTCGACGGGGAAGGGCGCCTTTGCAAGGTCGAGCGTGTAGCGTTCGACGAGCAGGTCGCGCATGCGGCGGAAACTTTCGTTGCCACCATCGGCGATGTTGATGCACCTGCCCTTGATGTCCTTGAGCGCGCGTTCCTGCAGCTTCGTCTCGCGCAATCGGGCAATCAGCAGGGCGACCTCGCTCCCAAAGGTGCCGTCGAGGCATGCGTCGCGAACGGCGGGGCAGGCCTGCAGCAGCTTGAGACGTCCGTAGACATAGCTGCGGCTCTTGCCGGTGCTCTCCACGATGGATTCCGCAGTCTCGCCGTGTTCGGTCATAAGCGCGCGGAAGCTTTCGGCCTCCTCAAACGGATGCACATCCTTTCTCTGCAGGTTCTCCGAGATTTGCGCGCGGCGGACCTCCAGGTCCGACATGCTGCGAATGATGCTTGGCACCATCGACATGCCTGCCAGCTCCGCACCGCGCCGACGGCAGTGGCCGAAGACGATCTCCCAGCCCACGGCGGCATCGGGATCGTCAGTACCTTGAAAGAGGGCGGGTACACGCGGCCGGACGACAATCGGCTGCAATACTCGACCGTGCGACTTGATGTCGGCGGCGAGTTCGGCCAGATAGACCTCGCTGTAGCGCAGCCGGGGATTCGTGGGGCTGTCGTGCAGGTCGGCGATGGGAAGTTGAACGACTTGTTCTGTGGTCATGGTCAGGCTCCGAAGATGGTGAAGCGCCGGTCGCCGTCGCTCAAGAAGTCGACGTGACCGGTGGAGATGTGAAAGTTGTTCTTGCGCTGGCCCGTCCGCTCGGACTGGGATGGGCTGTCGCGGAAGGAGACGAGGCATTTCTCGATGACCGTGCAGCGCAGCTGAGCCGCCGTCAGGCACTTCTGGCGTAGGGCCATGGAGATCAGGCCCATGCGGTCACGATCTGGAAGCTGGCGGATCTCGATGTTGAGGTCCTCATCGATGTCGGCGACGTTGAAGATGAACGTTCCGGCGATGTCGTTGGCGATCGCACGGAGGAAGCGCGACGGCTCGGGCTCGCCCTCGACGTGGACCATATGCAACTTGGTCAGGGACCCGTCGCGGAGGCACAACTCCTGAACCTGGCTGAGGATCGCGTATCGGCCCTTCCGGTCGATAACTTGCTGCTCATTGAACATGGGTGGGCTCCCTGGGATTGATCGAAGATGGGATGACGTCGGTGACGCCTTCGAGGCAGAGAACGGCGTGACCGTGGTCGGTTCTGGGGAAGGCACCCTTGGCGTAGACCGTCACGGTCATCCCGCGCCGCAGCAGCCGGCTCTTGGCCTGCGCGGCAGCAAAATGAGCGGGATCGGCGCCGCAGTCCTGCCGACCGGAGAAGGGATGCCCAGCGGCGGTGGCGATGCTGAAAAGCAGCAGCGCGCGAGGGGCGTTGCCGGCCGTGAAACGCAGCTCCGCATCAGCGGCCAGCTCGCCGGTGATCTGCACCGGGCTAGACATGGCCGTCCTCGCGTTGGCGGATCTCGATATGCCGACCCTGGTGATGCCACAGAGCGGGCGGCTGGGCCGACACCCACCGACGGACGATTTCGCGGGCGACGTACTCGGCGAACTCGCAGGCGGCTTTGTCGCCATAGGGCGCGTGGTTTGCTTGGGAGACGTGCCACAGCTGCGCGAGGTATTCGTCACTGATGTGAGGGAGGCTCTCCGTATCGACGTCGAAGGCGATGGCCGTCTTCATGTCGCCTCCCCATGGGGCAGGCGGGCGTAGAGCGCCTGGCGGTGCTGCAGCAGCGCGGCGAGAACCTTTCGATCCTCAGCGCGGCGGTGCTGCAGGGTGGGGCTCTTTTCGTAGAGCTTCCGCATGGTGGCGGCCAGGCGGTCATCGATGGCGATGTCCTCGCGAAGCTGCTCGATCCTTCGATCAACCGATGCGACCTCGATCGCGATGCTCCTGGCCTTGAAACGACGGTGCAGACGCCTGCACGCAGCTATCACGCTTCTCACTTGGGCCTCCGTCTATAAGTTGCGACGGGGCGAAGATTAGCGCGCTTATCTATCAAAGTAAAGCGGCTTACCTGATGGGCGTAAAAAAACCCGCCGAAGCGGGTTCTGCTAACGGCGGGGCGGCGCTGCGTTAGTTGCCCGGCAGTGGGCCGGGAGTGTCATCGCCACCCGATTCGCTCAGGGGGCCGCCGTTGGTGGACAGCGGCTTGATCTTCGGTTCGATGCCCACTCCGCCGGCCACGTGCTTCAGGTCATCGAGGGACAGCTCCTTCAGTTCGTTGCTGTCCTTGTTGCTCTCTGCGTTTCCCATCTCATACCTCCAAAAAAGAGGCTAAATAATACCCAACCCTAAAGCGCGGAATGCGGCCGATTCTACGTTGGGGCAACCAAGTGTTTCTTGAGCGATTTGCAGAACATGAGCAGCAGTAGATTCACCAATGTGCAATCGATCTGCAATATCACTCACAGTCATTCCATCAACAGCCCATCGCAAAGCTTCCTTCTCGATGAACGTGAGTTGCGGGATGTGGTCCCCCAGCGTGCTGAGGCCGAAGATCTCAACAGCCGGCGCGATGGCATGCGCCGCAAAGCTCTGGAGCTCCGGGAGCAATGCAGAGTAAGCGCGCGTTGGGCGGTCGGAGTGGGAGTGAAGGGAGACCTGCAGAAAGCGACGGTGGGGGAGGTGTACCGAGACGCATATCCCGGACCGAAGGCCGAATATCGAGAAGGCATCGAATACGCGGCTCAAGCCTCGCGATGAATACGTATCGGAATTCCAGGCAATAGGCGTTGACTGATATTTGCAGTGCTGCATTACCGGGCAGAGCGGGAAGAGTGCTGGATCGATAGAGCGCCACTCGTCGGACTTGGGCAGGTTGTCCACGATGATGGTCTTGTGCGGGCTGTCATTGCCCTGGATGAAGGCTGTGGCATCGCAGCTGCCGAAGTCCCAACGATGGGACAGGCGCACCAGGTGCTGCAGGAGATCCGCCTCCGTGCGCGCACCCAGAACGTCCGTGAACTCCGCTCTATTCATGATTTTCTTCACTCTCCCTAGGGCGCTGATTGTCGGCATATAAGCGTGCTTATGCAACACACTGTTGCACCCTGTAAGGACTTACAGGTCCGTTCGCTTGCGCACACGCAAAAGTTCACCGATAGTCGGCCGCTTCATGCTGTCGCCAGAAACAAAAGATAAACATGCTGACCATAGGGAGGTCAGCGGCCCACTGGGAGGTGGGGTGTGGCTACCGGTCCCATGGGAATGGGTCGGGGTGCCGCGTCTTCGCTTCATGCACGTCCTGTCGGTGCAGGGAAGCCCGCTTACCTCCCCGATGGGCACTTCGCCTGCTGGCACAACGACCTGGGCGGCGATGAATGCCGATGTGGCGATCCACCTCACCTGGGAGTGGGCGCGGGCCTTCGACGATTCAGGCCGGCTTGACCTTCGTGACCCGATGTCGATCCGTTCGAACCTGCGGCTGTATTCCGACGAGCCTCAGGGCCGGGTCTACCTAGACCGAATGCGCAGCACAATCGTGCTCACGCGGGCGTTGTGCGGCATCGAGTGGCAGGCTTCGGTCCTGAAGGCCATCGAGGCCTGACTCAGCGCTCAATTGCGAGGCGACTGAGGCTTCGTGCTAGATGCGTTCGGATCTGAGTCGAATGAGTTGTCCACTGCCTGGACGAACTTCCGAAACTGATCACTGCCGGTCACCGCGTCGACGCCCCGAGCGATTTGCATGGCCATCCCGGTCCATGCTGCGTGACTTGTCGGCGTCGGCGTCGAGGGCAGCGTTGGATTGACCGCAATCGCGCCCTCAATCATCGCCTCGATACGCCGGCGCAGATCGGGATCCAAGCCCCACCAGGTCGACGGGTCGATATTCTGAAACGGCCACGCTGGGGCTTCGCCACCAGCGGAGAACTGCTGCGCCGCCGGACTGTCACGATCGACATGACGTGGGCCGATTCCTTGCGCGATCCAAAGGGCGCTGAAGCCGGTCTTCTTCTCAAGACGCACCGCCGGATCGAGCTTCTTCATCTCGGTCACGGGATTGGAGCCGCTTCCCAGCCACTGGGAGACAAGGGGCGATGAAACTTCCGCCTCACGGACCAAGTCCGCGCGCGTCCATTTCATTTCATCCATCACGGCCCTTAGTCGGGCCTTCAGATCCAGCTCCATGCGGGGAAGTTTAGCGGGCTTACAGGTAAACGAGCTTATTTATGAGGTAAGCGTGCTAATATGGATTGATGACCACCCCTCACGCTATCACCCAAACAGGTGGGACCGTAGTCCACGAGGTCCCGGAAACGAAGGCGGCAGTGATCGAAGAGCTTGGCCCGACGCAGTCGCTCGCGGCTGCACAGCTCGGCATCACGCAGTCTGCGTTGTCGCAATGGCCTGACGTGCTCGGCCGTCACCACCAGAACGTGGTGGATGCAGCGCGGTGGCGCAAGCATCGGGCCGCGCAGCAGAGCAACTCGGGAGAGTAGCCGTGCGGCCGAGGGGGGAGTTCAGGCAGGCGGTCGAGGGGTGCATTCCTGAAGCCGAGAAGGATGCCGTCACGTGGCGCGATGTGGCGGCTGCGCTGCATCAGCGCGAACTAATCAACATCGATGCACCAGCGGAGCTGAAGTTGGTGCGAAAGACCGTGGAGAACATGGCGATGGCTGCTCAGGTGAAGAAGGTGGGGTCCCGGGTGGTCCCGGGCTCACGGCGCGCCATGTCGACGTACGCGCGAGCGAATGGATGGATGTCGGGCAGTAAACGCGATGAGCTTGGCAGCGTGATGCACGGCTGGGTCACGGCCTTCTGATGTCCAAGCAGATTGACTACGTGCGCCTCAACGAGGCGCTGCTTGAACGCGTCGATCGGTTGCTCGCGAACTGGCTTCCGAATGGCGAGGAGCACAACGGCCGCTGGTACGTCGGCGACTTCGATGGTTCGCCCGGTAAGTCGGCCAACGTCAACATGGACACCGGCCAGTGGATCGATAACGGATACGAAGGCGACAGAGGCGGGGACCTCATCAGCCTCTACGCGCGGATCAACAATCTGAACAACGCCAAGGCGGCGCAGAGGCTGATGGAGGAGCTGGGGTGGGCTGATCGCGACTATGACCCGTCGCCGCCTCGGAAACCTCGCGAGGAACGCGTGCAGGCGTCTGCACAGCCTCCACAAGCCGACGAGGTTCCGCCCGCGCCAGCCGAGGACGGGGTGAAGCCGGAGCGGAAGAAGCAGCGCTGGACGGCCATCGTCCCGGTGCCAAGCCATGCCCCGGAGCCGCGCGTGTTCAGGTTCGGCTACAAGGACAAGACCAAGGGCGGCGCCTGGATCGAACAGTTGGCGACGCGCGCGTGGCGGTACGAGCTGGAAGGGCGCCTCTACGGCTTCGTGGCTCGATTCGAGCGCGTAAGCAGTGAAGGCGCGCTGGTTAAGGACACGTTGCCCTACACCTGGTGCATCGACAACACCGACGACCGTGGCCTGTGCCAGTGGCATTGGAAGCAATGGGATGCCCCTCGGCCGTTGTATGTGCCAGCCAAGACCCTACGCGCCGACGAAGCTCGGCCCGTCGTTGTGGTCGAGGGCGAGAAGTGCGCTGAGGCGGGGCATGAGCGCCTTGGCGCCGAGTTCGATTTCGTCAGTTGGTCAGGCGGATGCAAGGTTTGGTCCTACGCCAACTGGTCGTTGCTGCAGGGGCGGACGGTCTACCTGTGGCCCGACGCCGACGCTCAGCACGAGCGGCTCTCTGCGAAAGAGAAGGCGGATGGCGTTGATCCATCGACGAAGCCGCTGCTGCCATTGGCAAAGCAGCCTGGGTATCGCGCCATGGTGGACATCGGCACCAAGCTGCAGGCGGACTACGGATGCACGGTCTATATCTGCCTGCGCATCGGCAAGCCGGGCGATCGTCCACCTGGTTGGGACATCGCGGACGCGATCGACGAGGGATGGAACGATGAGCAGCTGTGCGACTTCATCCGCGCCGCAGCTCCCTTTAGCAGCACCAACGATGAGGCGCGCGCGAAGGCCGCGGCGACCCCTTCCGACGCTGGCGCTGGCGACGATGGGGAGGCGGACGGCTGGCGCTCGAAGCTCTTCACCTCCGGCTCGGGCGCGATCAAGGCATGCCGCGAGAACGTTGTGCTGGCCTGCGACGGTGTGCCTGAGCTTGGGCTCGCCGGAGATGAGCGCCTGCAGGGCGTGATCGCCTTCAACGAGTTCACCAACGAGGTGATGAAGCTGAAAGCCCCGCCTTGGGGAACCGAGGCGGGGCGGTGGCTTGAAGAGGACGAGCTGGAGCTTGGCAACTGGCTCTCGCGCGAACTGTGGTTGCCGCCGATGCCGCGCGGCACGCTTGAAGAGGCGGTGCTCATGATCGCCAAGCGCCACAAATACCACCCAGTGCGGCAGCAACTGGAGGGGCTGCGGGGGACCTGGGACGGTACTCCTCGACTCGCAACCTGGCTGCGGCGCGTGTGCATGGTCGAGGGCGAGTACGACGACAAGGCGCCTTTACAGCAGTACCTGGCGCGGGTCGGCACTTGGTTCGTGATGGCGATGTGCGCGCGCGTGCTGCCGGAGCTGCGTAAGCCCAATGGCGAGCTGTATCAAGGCAAGGGCTCAAAGTTCGACTACATGCTGGTGTTCGAAGGCGGGCAGGGCTGGGGTAAATCGACCTTGCCGAAGGTATTGGCTGGGGACGACTTCTTTGCGGACACGGGCTTGATCCTCGGTGAGAAGGACAGCTATCAGAACATCCAGGGCATCTGGCTCTACGAGTGGGGCGAACTCGACTCGATGGCAAAGGCCGAGGTCACCAAGGTCAAGCAGTTCGTCGCGTCGCCCAAGGATCGCTTCCGCGCGACGTTCGATCGCAGGCCCAAAGACTATCCGCGCCAGGTCGTCTTCGTCGGGACCACCAATGAGGAGCACTACCTCACCGACCTGACCGGAAATCGCCGCTTCTGGCCGGTGAAGCTGCAGCAGCCCGCAGATCTGGCTTGGCTGCGCATCAACCGCGATCAACTGCTCGCCGAAGCCTTGGAGTTGCTCGATCAAGGCGAACGGTATTTCCCGACGCCGGCCGAGCAGCGTGCGCTGTTTGATCCCCAGCAGGGTGAGCGCGTCGTCGAGAACGCGGTGGACTCGGCGATTCGAGCCTACCTCTATGACGACGAGCAACGTCTGCCGATGAACGGCGTGAAGGGCACGCAGGTCGCGCGCATCAGCATGAAGGACCTGCTGGATCGGATCGGCTATGCCATCGATAAGCAGACGCCCAGCGTGGTGAAGCAGGCCAGCTCGGCGCTGGCTCGCCTCGGATGGGAAATCGGATCTCGTGCGGGGGAGCAGGCCGACGGCATGCGACCTCGTCTATATCACCGGCCGCCGCCGTCTCGCTCCGAAAGGGCCGAGCACGGCGCCAGCCATTCTCAATCGCGCCCTGCGCAGGGCGCATTCAACGCGGAGGCCTCAGATGGCTGCCCAGTTTGACCAGCGATCGGTGAGCGCGCCGGAAAAGGTCATGGGCGGCCGAGGCGACCGTATGTAGTGACCCCGCGACCAGGCGCACCTGGCTGTCCGTCACGTCCGTGTGCATTTCGAGAGTCTCCGGCTTTCTGGCAAAGCCAGTACCGGGGACCTTGGCGGAGCTATGCCCGAAATGCGGTCCATGTGTCCTGGTGCGGAATCAGGCGGGTGGGGGCGGGTGCGGGCAGACGCGCGCGCCTGAACGCGATCACCTTCTCACGATTCATGGAAAGAGGAAGGACATGATGGACAGGAAGAAGAGCTGGACTTGGGTCGAGGAGCACATGCCGCTGACGGTGGCGATGCTTCGCGAGTACCGCCAACTTGGCGAAGGGGCTCACATCGATGAGTGCTGGCGGCGAGGGGTGGTGGGCCAGGAGCCGAACTGGTTTTTTGCTCGCGAGGGAGGAATCAGCATCGGCGTGCCGTTCGAGCCACGGCCCGGGACTGTTCTCGGAGCGATGGAGCAATGCGAGCAAGCGCGGTCCGGCACGCTGCTTCTGCTTGCCCCGCTTCCTCTGCCGGTCGATCTGAATGCCCGACGTAGAGGCATCGCGGCGGGAGCGATCTGATGGCGCGCATCGAGGACATCGAGCGTCGGCTGCAGAACTGGGGACGCTGGAAGCATGGGGCCGGCGCTGGAGGCCTGGGCTACGCGCGCGTGCGCAGCATGATGCGTGTCGACGGAGGCGAGCAGGTCGGGCCTATCGTGCCGACTAACGACTGCGAGGCCCAGGACACCGACGACGCAGTGATGGCGCTCCCGAGCGAGTTGAGGGCGACGGTCGAGGTGTATTACGTGATGGGCGGCGGCATGGCGGAGAAGGCGAGTCGCCTCGCTTGCACGGAACCGACTGTCCGGAACCGTATCGGCCGTGCGCATCCGCTCATCCAGTCGTATCTCTCTGACCTGGCGGGCAGAAGGCAGCAGAGGAGGATCGTCGACGAGGCCGCCCAGCAGCGGGCAAGACCCAAGGGCGATGTTTCTGATGACACGTTCGTAGAGCAAATGAAGCAGGCTCGGGAGTGGCGCCGTGGATGACCGGGTTTTAGGGATTTTCGGAAATCGGTACATTTCGGGCACGTTGAACGAAGCGCACCTACCTCCCTGGTGTGATTCAGCGGCAAGGCCCGGCACTCACACTGCCGGGCCTTTTCTTTGGGCCCGCTCAATGACGTCAACCGAGATTGCTTTTCGCTGGAGTTGCTGCGACCTGCTCGCCAACGTGCAGGCGCTGAAGCATCTGCTCAAGCCAGCACCGCGAAACCGACTCGCCATGCGCGCTTGCTACGTCGTGGAGTTGGACCGAGCCCTTTGCAAACGCACGCTGTCAGAGCTATGCCCGGACTCGATATAAAGGTCAGCGGAAACGCCTCGCTCATCGCGATGGAGTTCAGGGCGGCAGCGCTGGATATGAAGGACAAGGCCACTGTCCGCGCGCTCAACAAGATGGGTGAGCAGGTCGTGACTGGCATGTCACGAGAGGTGCGGCGTGTGGGCTACAACCTCAAGGCAGCAGTGATCAAGAAGGGGTTGCGCTTGAGGCGCGCCTCAGCAGGGAATCTGCGTGTGGTCGTGGTTGCGAGTGGACGCCCAGTGCCCCTCATCAACTACAGCGCTCGGCAGACAAGCAAGGGCGTGTCTGTCAACGTCTTGAAGGGGCGGAAGGTCATCTCCGAGGCGTTCATCGCGACGATGCCGTCCGGGCACCGAGGTGTGTACGTCCGGCAGGGTGAAGGCAAGCACGTGAAAGTCACCAAGGGTGGCAAGACGCGGTGGCATCAACTGCCCATCGAAGAGTTGTTCGGTCCCTCGGTACCTGATGGTGTGGCAAACGCTGAGGTGCAGCAGGCCTTAGCCCAACTGGTCGAGGACAAGTATCCGAAGCTCCTTGAACATGAGAGCGCCTGGCTGGAGAAGCGAGGGCGTGGTTGAGGGGTGGGGGGCTGACGTCTGCACCCCACCCCTAGGGCGGGTCCCTCCTGGGGTCTCATCGCAGCGGGCACGAAGACCGCGAAATTTCTCTACTGACGGGAACCCATGGGGGGCCATATCAGGGCATGGACTCGTGAAGCTCAACCTTCAGTGCGTCTATCAGCCGGTCCATCGCCTCGGCGCGAGATTGCGTTCTCAGATAGGAGCGGTCTTGGATCTGCTCCCGCAGCTCACCATCCTTTGGTGAGTCAAGCAACTTAATGACGTCCTCCATGTCCGCCATATCGGCCGCGTGGAACGCGTCGACCGCCGCGTCCAACGCCTCGGTCGCATTGGGAAAGTAGAACAACGCAATGTTGCCGGCCCGCTCAAGCTCCATGTTGTTCATCGGGTCGTCCGAGTCTGGAGCCTTTTCGTTCTTCTCAAGGGCTTCGGCGACCTCTCTGACGTGATAGCTCGACTTCTTGGAATGGACGTACACCGTGTTCATCAGCTCTAGCAGTTCTTCAACCTTCTCCCGAAGAATTTCCCCGCGTTTGAGTCTGGCCTCCTCTTTGGTCTGATGCTCTTCGCGCTCCTGCTGCGCAGCCATTACCGCCAGCGTGGTCTGCCTGCTAATCCGTCCGCCGGCCAGTACGCCAAAGAACGCGAGCAGCCCGGTCAATGTGGGTCCCGCCAGCAGCCGTACCCACTCCATAAGAGAGAACGGGTCCGGGAAAACCTGTTGTGTCATCGATCACTCCCTCAGAGGCGTCATGCCTACTCAAGTTGAAATTGCGCAGCATCTTGGCATGAACCAGTCGGAGGTCAGCCGTCACATGGCGACGCTTGGTCTCGACTGGAAGGCAGCCAGCATGGATCAGATCCGCTTGACGTACCTCGCGCATCTGCGCGGTGTCGCTGCGGGGCATCGATCAGCTGACGGCATCGACCTAGCTCGCGAACGGGCGTTGACGGAACAGGTCGACCGCGAGCTGAAGCAACTCACGCTGGCCGAGAAGAAGGGCCAGCTCATCAACGTCGCCGAGCTGGAGCCCGCGCTAGCTCGCCAGTACATGGCCTTCCGGGTCGAGCTGGAGTCGCGCGACGACAAGCTGAAAGAAGAACTCGACGAGCTCTACGGTATCGACGTGGAACTCGAAGTGATCGCCGCCCACACCCGTGAAGCCCTTGCCCACCTTGCTGGAGACGCCGGAAGCGGTGACCTCCTTGATGGCACGGCTGAGGCTAGTGGTGCGTCCGACGCCGAAGCTGACGACGACTGAATGGGCTGTGCAACGGCGCTTCCTTAGCGCCAAGGCGACGGCGAAGCCCGGGCGTTACAAAGTGGAGCGCACACCCTGGGTCAAGGGGATGCACGAGGCGCTCGACGATCCGGAGATCTTCGAGATCGTCTGCATGAAGAGCGCGCAGGTCGCGTGGACGGACGGGGTCATCCTCAACTACGTTGGGAAACGGATCGACATCTCGCCCTGTCCCATCATCATCATGTTCCCGAAGGAGGGGGCAGCCAAGGAATTCAACGACGAGAAGTTCACGCCGATGGTGGAGAGCACGCCCGTGCTCGCGGCCAAGATACCCGTCGACAAGCAGCGCCACAAGGACAACCGCGGCCTCTTCAAGAACTTCACCGGCGGTTTCCTCAAGTTCGTCAGCTCGAACAGCCCCAGCTCGGCGAAGACAACGCCGGCGCCAGTCGTCATCGTTGAAGAGCCGGACGACACGAACTCCAACGTGAAGGACCAGGGCGACGCGGTCACCATCCTGCGAGAGCGGATGAAGAGCTACGCGCGACGCAAGATGGTGTTCGGCGGCACGCCCACCGTTGAGAGCTTGAGCAAGATTCAGGCGGCGTTCAAGGGCAGCGACCAGCGCCACTTCTACGTTCCTTGCCCGCACTGTGATGAGCCGCAAGTGCTCATGTGGGAGAACGTGAAATGGGAGGACAACGCTGAGGACGAGCACGAGATCTTGGGTCGTGCGAATCTGCAGTCCGCGCGCTATTGCTGCGGGCACTGTGGCGCGCTGTGGACGGATGCCGAGAAGAATCTGGCGGTGCGCAACGCTGAGGCCAAGGGCCACGGTTGGCGCGCCACGCAGCCCTATCGCGGCGTCGCCGGCTTCTACATCAACGAGCTTTACTCGCCGTTCCCCGGCTCGCGCATGCCCGAGCTGCTTCGGAAGTACCTGACGGCGCAGCACCACCTGGCGGCCGAGGGCGACGACACGAAGATGCGGTCCTTCCGGAACAACACGGAAGGCTTGCCCTACGCCTACAAGTCGGACGTCCCCGCGTCGACCGACCTGATGGTGCGTGCGGAGGGGTATGCGGAGCTGACCGTTCCTTCGGGCGGATTGATCCTGACCGCAGGTGTCGACGTCCAGCACGATCGACTCGCGGTGATCATCCGCGCTTGGGGGAGAGGCGAGGAGAGCTGGCTCGTCTACTGGGGCGAGATCTTCGGCTCGACGTTGATCGCCGGGCAGGGCGCGTGGGCTGATCTCGACAAGCTGCTGACGCGCGAGTTCGCGCACAGCTGTGGCGCGATGCTGAAGATCTCCGCCGCGTCGATCGACGGCTCGGACGGCAACCGGACGGAAATCGTTCGCGAGTATGTGCGCAAGCGGCTGTCGCGCCGCTATATGGAGATCAAGGGCGCATCGGAGCAGACCAACGACAAACGCGAGATCTACAGCGCTCCTCGCCGGCCAGACCTGAACGGCAAGAACAAGCCGATGAAGCGCGGTGTCGAGACGCACATCGTGGGTACGCACCGCGCCAAGGATCTCATCCTCGAGAACCGAGTGAAGCAGACGGGCAACGGTCCCGGTCGCATGCACTGGTACGCGTCGGTCCGGGCCGACTACTTCGAGCAGCTCACGAGCGAAGTGAAGGTGCCCGGGAAGATCAACCGCACGCGGAAGGTCTGGCAGAAGAAGGGCGGCGCTCGGAACGAAGCGCTCGACTGCGAGGTCTACGCGCTGCACGCAGCGCGGTCCGTCAAGACGCACCTGCTGCAGGAGGCGCACTGGGCAGCGCTTGAAGAGCGGCTGCGTCAGCGGTCGCTGCTCGACGAGGCGACGGATGACGAGCCGGTCGAACGGGACGAGCAGGACGAAGAACCTCAGGGAGAGGAAGGCACGGCAGAGGCTGTGAGCGTGCCAGTGCAGACGTCTGCAGCAGTACCTGCTGCGCCGCCAGCATCGCCTCGGCCACCAGCTGCGCCGCCCCCACCTGCGCCGAAGAGAAAGAAGGCGCGGCGGGGCGGCAGGGGCGGCGGTTTCGTCAACAACTTCTAGGCCTATGCGCATCCCACAACGAATTACCGCCGGCGACCAGGTCGACTGGACCGAACTTTCCTTTGTCGTCCCGACGGGCAGGTCCATCGCGGCGCCGGAGTATCAGCTGCGGTTCAGCATCCGCGGCCCGATCGCTGCGGCAAAGCTGGACCTAGACGGGCAAGCACGCGGCACGAGCTGGGCATTCCAGATGACCGGTGCGCAGAGCGCGGCGCTCAACACCGGCGTCGCTCAGGTCATGTGGTTCTGGTCGGCCTACGCGACTCGCGGCGCTGAACGAGCCACAGCCGGTGCCGGGCGACTGCTTGTGCTTCCCAACCTGGCGGACTTGCCTGGTGCGTTCGACGGCAGGTCGAAGAACGAGCAGGCGCTGGAATCTGTCGAGAAGCAGATCGACGCTCGGGCGAAGAAGGACTTGGTCGCCGAGTACACGATCGGTTCCCGCAGCCTGAAGAAGGAGCCGCTGCAGGTCTTGCTCGATCTACGCCGGCACTACCGGAAGCTCGTCCGAAACGAGCGCAAGGCCCAAGCCATGAAGAACGGTGGCGGCAACCCTGGAAGCCTCGGTGTGAGGTTCACTTCATGAGCGCAACATTGCATCCTCAACGGCGCACGATGCCGACTCAGCGCGGACTGCAGCTGCAGGCGAGCGTGCTCGACGACTGGCGCCGTCATCATGGCCCCGAGACTGTGCGGGCAAATCGCGAGCGAGGGCTCGCGCAGGCCGGCGGCTGGGGCAAAGCCCGGCGCAGTTATGCCGGCGCGAACATGGGGCGGACGACGGCCGACTGGGTCACGCTCAGCACGAGCGCGGACTCGGAGGTCTGGGGCAGTCTGCGAACTCTGCGCAATCGCTCCCGACAGCTCTGCCGCGACAACGAGCACGCCAAGCAAGGCTTGCGCGTCATCATGAACAACGTCGTCGGCGTTGGTATCGGCTTTCAGTCCGAAGTGATGAAGCGCGGTGGGCGCTTGAATGAACAGGTCAACGACGCGATCGAGGCATCCTTCGCTCGATGGTCGCGGGCCCGGCGCTGCCACACCGCAGGGAAGTTGAGCTTCAAACAGATTCAGCGGCTTGTGATCAGCGGCTGCGTCCAAGGCGGCGAGATGCTGGTGCGCTTGGTCAAGCGGCGCTTCTCGGATAGTCGGGTGCCGCTCGCCTTGGAGATCATCGAGCCCGACCAGCTGGCCGACAACGTCTCGTTCCGCCACACCAACGGCAACGAGGTCCGAATGGGCGTGGAGGTGGACGAGTGGCTCCGCCCGGTCGCCTACTGGCTCTACCCTCGCCATCCGGGCGACAACTTCACCACAGGCGTCCCGCAGACCAACGAGTATCAGCGCGTGCCAGCCGGCGAAATCATCCACATCGCGCGATGGGACGAGCGCACCAACCTGACCCGTGGAGTTCCCTGGTTCCACGCCGCCATGGTGAAACTGCGCCACATCGCGGGTGCGGAAGAGGCGGAGATCGTTCGAGCGCGTGCGAGCGCTGCGGTCATGGGCTTCATCGAATCCGACGAGTCCGATATCCCCGATGTCGACGACTCGTCGGGCGTCGAGGACGACGAGTACGAAGGCGAGCGCGTCTGGGACATGGCGCCAGGAACGATTCGCGAATTGGGTCCCGGCGAGAAGTTCAGCGGCTTCAACCCCAGCACTGCCAACGCGGCGCTCGATCCGTTCCTGCGCTACATGCTGCGAAGTGCAGCTGCTGGTGTAGGCATGAGCTACGAAAGCTTCAGCCGCGACTACAGCCAGTCGAACTACAGCAGCAGCCGCCTGGCACTGCTTGACGACCGCGACAACTGGCGCGTGCTGCAGGCCTGGTTCATCGAGAGCTTCCTGCAAGAGGTCTTCGAGGTCTGGCTCGATCAAGCCACGCTGTGCGGGGAACTCAACCTCCCTTCATACGAGAACTATCCCGAGATCTACCAGGCAGTCCGCTGGATGCCTCGCGGGTGGGATTGGGTCGATCCGATGAAGGAGGTCGCTGCAGCGAAGGCCGCAGTCAGGGCGGGCTTCACGACGGTCGCGGACGTAGTCGCGGCGAAGGGCGGTGATTGGGAAGACGTGTTCCGCCAGCGTCGACGAGAGATCGACATGGCAAAGGACCTCGATCTGACGCTTGAGACCGATCCTGGGTTGGTCTCGGACAAGGGGCAAGCGCAGACGTCTGCACCGGCCGCCTCAAGTGGCAAGGACCCGCAGGAACTGCCGACAGATGTGGAGGCCGACGGCGACAAGGACGCTTCTGAGAACGGCACAACAGATGATGAGGACAACGAATGAGCAAACGAATCAATATGCTCGGGTCCGCCGGCGTCGTCGGAGGGGCAGGAGTTGGCCTGATGACCGCAGCGGGCAACCCGTGGACTGTCGCTGACGGCCTCGCCGATGACCTGGTGAATCGTCGAGTGGCAGCCTACGCTGACTCGGCGCCGGCGGCACTGCTCCCCGTATTACAGGATCCTGTTTCCCGAGCGCTTGTCGCTGGCGATGGGACGCCCATTGCTGTGCAGGGCGGCGCATCCTTTGGCGGGTACGCATCGATCACCCTGATTGGCGATAGCACCGCCGCCTACCAGGATTCCACCCAAGCCGGCGGCGCGGCAACTACTACGGGGCCGACGTCGCAATCCTGCGTGGCGTGGGGATTCGCTCTTGCGGGGCAGATGCCGCGGCTCATCAACCGCGCCGTTGGGGGCAAGACGATCGACCTGGCGATTGCAGAGCAGTTGCCCGCTGCGATGGCCGACAACACGGACGTGCTGTGGATTCAGGCCGGGGTGAACAACCTCAATCCGGCGATTGATGCGACGCTTCCCAGCGTCGATGAGATCGTCAGTCGGATGCGCCGCCTGCTGACCCTCGCCGCGAGCAAACCTCGCGTGGCTCTCTGCTCGATAACGCCGCTGGATGCGGCTTCGATCTCCGGAGCCTCTGCGCGTCGCGCCGATATCCCGCTTGTCAATGCCGGGTACAAGGCGCTGGCAGCAGAGTTCGGCAACGTGTCGTTCATCGATTTGTACTCCGCGATCGCGGCCGATCCGGTCAGTGGGTTGGCAATGCCGAACACCACGGTTGCGGTGGATGGCATTCATCTGACGAGCTTCGGTGCCTACCTCATGGGCAAGGGACCCGTGCAATCGTTCATTCGCTCGCTGCCGCTCAAGCCGCGACACCGGGCCACGTCTGTCTATACCCTGCCGGATCTGAGCGGCGCCGCTGGAACCGCCACGGCCAACGGTGGGGTGATCAACGGAACGATCGCGAGCAACTGCAACGTCTCGATCGCGACGAACCAGGCCGGTGTCGTGGTCACCGCGACTCAGGGTGCCAAGCAGGCCCGGAGCCAACGGCTGCGGGTTCAGAACGGCAATGGCGCAGCGACTGTCGTGCGCTTCCAGCTGACGAGCATCGCGGCCCAGGCCGGCGGCTGGCTGCAAAACGATATCGCCCGCGCGACGGCTAGCCTCTCGATCGTCAACGCGGCCGGGCTTCGGCGCCATGACCTGGCGATTCAATACAACGTGGCGACCGTGGCGCAGAACATCTCGGGCCTCGCGAAGTCCAACCAGGAGGGCTTGGCTGGGGGAACGAGTCAACCAGTGTTCCCGCCTGGCCCGTATGACGTGAGGCTCTGTGCCATCGATCCGCTGAACTCGGCACCCAGCGACGTGAACGTGATCGTCTCGATTGAAGTCGCGCCCGGCGGAGACGTGACCATCGATGTCAACGGCTGGACGCTGGAGAAGGTAGTCGCGGCGTCGTGATCAGACGCGCCGCGTGATTTGCCCGCTTCGGCGGGCTTTTTTAATTCTGGAGATCCCATGCCAAACGCCGCGATTCAAGAGCGCAGGCCGTTGAAGAACGGGGCGACTCTCGCGCCAATCGCACGCAACTTCACGCTGCCTCGCGCGGCGTCGACCGAAGAGAACTCGCTGAACCCGGGTACAGGGATTGAGGGACTCGACCTCGAGGCCCGAACGCTGAAGCTCACGTTCTCCAGCGAGCTGCCCGTATCACGTTGGTTCGGCAACGAGGTTCTCAGCCACGAGCCCGAGTGCGCAGATCTGAGCAGGCTGAACGACGGTGGGCCCCTGCTGTGGGGCCACAACACGTACGACATGGCCGCGTTGATCGGCGTCGTCGAGAAGGCCTGGATTGACGCTGACAAGCGAGGCCACGCGATCGTCCGGTTCGCAAAGAGCGAAAGCGGCGACCAGGCGTTGTCGCTGGTTGCGCAAGGCGTTCTGCGGAACGTCAGCTTCATGTATCGGGTGGACAAGTTTGTCATCGAGTCGGACGAAGAGGACCCGTACTACGACGACGACGCTATCTATCGGGCCGTGAAGTGGTCGTGCATGGAGATCTCCCTGCTGAGCGTTCCCGCAGATCAGTCGATCGGCGTCGGGCGCTCGGCCCCCGAAGAAGCGCGCGAGGTGACGGTGGAGCTTGGCTCCGCCCGCCCCGCGCATTCCCCGCCGGCCGCCACTCGCGCGTCCGATACCCAACCCTCGCAAATTCCCGCAACCCAAGAGGACCAAGACGACATGAAATTCCGTCGCACCCCCGTCTGCCAAGCGGCGGACGCCGTCACCAGCACCGGCACCGCGCCGGCCCCTGCCGCCGTCGATCCGGTGCAGCAAGAGCGCAAGCGCTTCGAGGATCTGACCGCGCTGGGGCGCCGCCACAACATCGGCATGGACAAGGTCCACGACATGATCGCGCGGGGCATCGACCTCGCCGCGGCGCGTGGCGAGATCCTGGAGATGCAGCTCAGCGGCGGGCAGTCGCCGGTTGCGAGCCTCGGCTCGGGCATGCAGCCCGACATGACCGACAAGGAGAAGCGCGCCTACTCCTACCTGCGTGCCCTGCAGGCGATGGCGACGAACAACTGGGACAAGGCCGGCTTCGAGCGCGAGGTGTCCCAAGACATCGGTAAGCGCATGGGAAAGGAGGCCAGCGCTTCGGGCTTCTTCTTCCCGAATGATCTGCCGTTCGCGCCCACCGTCGAGCATCAGCGTGCGTACGAGATGCTGTCCACGCAGGGCAAGACACAGCTGCGCGCCACGTACAACGTGGGGACGGCGGGTCAGGGCGGAAACCTGGTCGCCACCAACCTCATGTCCGAGAGCTTCATCGAGGTGTTGCGCAATCAGATCGTGACTGCGATCCTCGGTGCCCGCTACCTCACGGGCCTGACCGGCAACGTCGACATCCCGCGTCAAGCCAGCCAGACGGCGACCAACTGGGTCGGCGAGGGTGGCGGCGCGACTCAGGCGGAGGCAACCTTCGACAAGGTGCAGCTGCGACCGAAGACGATTACGGCGCTCAGCCGCATGACGCGTCTGATGCTGCTGCAGTCGACTCCGGCCATCGAGATGCTGGCGCGTCTGGACCTGGTCTCGGTCCTGGCGTTGGCGATCGACCTGGCGGCGATCAGTGGAAGCGGCAGCGGCAACACGCCCACCGGCATCGTCAACCAGGCGGGCGTCGCGAGCGTGATCGGCGGCACCAACGGCGCGAACCTGACGTTCGATCACCTCATCCAGATGAAGTACGCGACGAAGTTCGCCAACGCGCCGCAGTCGTCCGCTGGCTTTGCGTTGAACAGCAAGGCCATCGGCTACCTGTCGACGCAGAAGTCCACCACCGGTCAGTACCTCTGGGACCCGCAGGGGGGCCTGGTGGCTGGCAGCCCGGATCGGGTGAAGGGCTCCCCCTATGCCGAGAGCCAACAGCTGCGCAGCAACCTCTCCAAGGGCACGAGCGCCGGCATCTGCAGCGAGAGCGTCTATGGCAACTGGCAGGAGCTGTTCATCGCGCAGTGGGGTGTGACGGAGCTGATGCTCAACCCGTACGACCAGACGGGTTTCGCCAACGGCGACGTTCTGCTGCGTGCGCTGCAGACCTGCGACACCGGCGTGCGCCACGGTGCCAGCTTCTCCGTGATGTCGGACGCCCTGACGCCCGGCTTCTAACCCAACCCAGTTTGCAACCTTTCGGTTGTCTCCTCGGGAGTTCGCTCCCGTTCGGCCCCGCCTTCGTTTGACGGCGGGGCCATTTTTTTCTGAGGCACATCATGAAATTCAAAGTCCGCGAGGGTCTCGTCGTCCATCTGGTGACGATGGTCGAAGTCTCGGATGGCAAGTTCGAGAAGCAGACCAACTCCTACTACGCCGGCCAGTTGGTCGAACTCAATGAGGAGCAGGCCAACGAGCACCTCCACAAGCTCGAAGCGTTCAAGGATCGCGAGGCCGGCGAGTTCCTCAACAGCAAGGTCATGGCCGAGACTCCCGGCGCGTCGCTCGGTCTGACGCCCGAGTCGATGGCGCTGGTCAAGGCCATGGCAACCGAGATGGCGGCGGCGATCGTGGCCGCGATCCGGCCGGCTGAAGAGCAAGTGCAGACGCCTGCACAGAACGGCAGCTAAGCCGCCATGGACTTCAGCGACGACGCCGGGGTCTTCCTCGAGGAGTTCGGCAAGCCCTGCAGGCGCAGCGGCGTCGAGTTCCTCGGAATCCTCGACACGCCTGACGATTTGATCGACGTCGGCGGCGTTGGGGTTCACAGCTCGACGCGGACGTTGACCGTCCTTGCGTCGTTGCTGGCGACCGCCTCTCTCAAGGACAAGAGCGCCATAGAGGTCGACGTCGATGCGACGGGCGCCTTCACGGTGTTCGTCGTTCGCGGTCCGCCTCGTCGCATCGATGACGGCGTGTTCGCCATCCTCACCCTCACGAAATAGGAGAACGTGCATGAGCACGAAGAAGTATCGAATCCTGCCGGGCGCGAGCTTCCGCATGCCCGACGGCAAAGTGCTGGATTCCGGCACGATCGAGCTGGACGAAGAGACTCTGCGGCTGCATGCGGGCAAGGTCGATCCCACCCCGGTGGAATCACCGGACGAGGCGGCCACCGACGGCGATGTCTGAGCAGTCGCTGCTTGACCGCATCGTTGATCGCTTCGAGGCGCTGCTGATCGAACGCCTGCCGGCGCCATACGAGGTGTTCCGCTCGCGCGAGGAGGCCTTGGAGCGAGAGGTGTCCCCCTCCGTCATGGTGCTGCTGGGCTCGGTCGCTACCAAGTCGTTCGGCGACGAGACGGACCAGCACGAAGCGGAGATCCTCGTCGGGCATGTCGTTCGCGGCGATCCCTGGGACAAGCTGGCCGCCGAAGCGGACGTCCTGACGCACCGCGCGATTGCGAGCGACGAGCAGCTCGAACTTCTCGCATCGAGTCTGCGGCGCATCGGCGCCGCTCCCGACGGGGCCGAGGCAGATCGCACAGCCGGCGTGCTGATGGTCAGCTACCGGGCTGTCTTCCTCACGCGGCGCGGCGATCCAACCCGCGCCCCCTGACCCATCCATCTGAAGGAGAGACCATGTCTCAATACGGCTTCGGTACCGGCACGTTGTTCGGTACCGCGACCCAAGATGCCCAAGGCAACACGATCGCGCAGCCGACGCCGATCAAGCTGGGCGAACTCCAGGACATGAGCCTGGACTTCCAACGCGACCTCAAGGTCCTGTACGGCCAGAACGCAATGCCCGTTGCGGTTGCCGGCGGCAAGCAGAAGTACGACTTCAAGGCCAAGTTCGCGCGCATGTCCGCCCGCGTCTTCAATGACCTGTACTTCGGCCAGGCACTTCAGACCGGCACGCTGCAGGCGGTGCAGAACGACCTCACCGGCGCACCGATTCCCGCAAATCCCTATCAGCTGGTGGTCGCGCCGCCGGTGTCTGGCACCTGGAAGCGCAACCTCGGCGTCCAGGACGCGAACGGCTTGCCGATGCAACGCGTGGCGGCGGCGCCCGCCGCAGGCGAATACACCGTCTCCAACGGCACCTACACGTTTGCTGCGGCCGATACCGGCAAGATGGTGTTCATCAGCTACGGCTATGAAGCCGCGGTCGCGGGTGCCAAGCAAATCGTGCTGCAGAACCAGGAGATGGGCGCGACGCCGATCTTCGGCGTCGAGCTGGCGATGAAGTACCAGGGCAAGAGCGCGGTCTGGCGCTTCCCGCAGTGCGTCTCGCAGAAGCTCAGCTTCGAGCCCAAGCAGGACGACTTCATGCTGGCGGGCTTCGACTTCAGCGCGTTCTGTGACCCGCTGGGCATCATCGGCTATCTTGCCCTGACGGAGTAAACGCATGCACGTGATTACTCTTTTCAAAGGCACTCCGAGCCAGATCAAGCTGGGTCCGCTGCTCGCGGCGACGATGCGCGACAACAAGGATCAGATCAAGGCCGCCCAGCTGCAGCAGCTCGAGCCGATCGAGATGCTGGAGCTGACGACGACGCTCGCGCATGCATGTGCGAAGCGGGTCGATGCCGACATCACCGAGGAGCAGGTCGCCAACATCGTCGACCTGGAGAACTTCGGCGCGGTCTTTGCGGCTTGCTTCGGCGCCTCGATCCCGGAGACGAAGCCGGGGGAGACGCGGGGGACGCCGAACCCGTCGACCTGATTGACTGGGACGGCATCTTTGCCTTCGTCATTCACGCGACCGGTTGGACGTGGATGGAGGTTGAGCAGCAGCTTGACCTCCATCGTCTATACGCGCTGACGCGCCATTGGCGCCAGCACCCACCGGTCCACATCCTGGCAGCGGCCTATCTGCAGTACGAGCCGCCGGCGGCGCGAATCATGATCGACGCCGACACCGAGGTCACCGGCGAGCTGGCCGAGATGCTCGGCAGCGCTCCGTTGCGCACGGTGCCAGCGATCGACGATTCCGCCTGGCTCGCAAGCCAGGCCGAGAGGTCAAGCGAATGAGCAACAAAGAAGTCAACTACACGATCAGCGGTGACGCGTCCTCTTTCGTGTCCGCCATGGAGCGCGCGGCGCGTGCCACGGCGGATGCGTCTTCCGGCATCAAGTCCCGCTTCGATGGAGTCGGGAAGGCTTTCGAGGCGGTGCAAGGCCGCCTCTTGATGATTACAGCAATCGTCTCGGGCGGAGCCTTCTTCAAGGCGGCCATCGCCGAGTCGAACAAACTCGCCGGAGAGGTGGGCGGGCTGGCGAAGCGGTTCGACCTCACGACTGCTGAGGCGTCGGCGCTGAACACCGCGCTCGGCGATATCTACTCGGACAGCGAAACGTATATCGGCGCGTTCGACAAGTTCGCCAAGCAGATCAAGACCAATGAGTCTGGTCTGCAGGAGATGGGCCTGCAGACGCGTGATTCCAACGGTCATCTGCGCAACTCGAACGACTTGTTCCGCGAGGCGCTTGCGACGGTTGGGCAGTACAAGCCGGGGCTCGACCAGACGACTGCAGCGATGCAGCTCTTTGGCAAGGGCGTCGACGACGTCATGAAGCTGCAGAAGCTCAACAACGACGTGCTCGACGACGCCCGAAAGAAGAACGAGGACCTCGGGCTCACCATCACGAATGAGAACCTGGCGGCGACGAAGGCCTACAAGGCTGCGATGAACGACGTCGGGGACGTGCTGACTGCGGTGACCAATGCCGTCGGCCAGGCGGTCATGCCCGTGTTTACCGACCTGGCGAACTACTTTGCCTCCACGGGCCCCACCATGGTGGCCGTCTTCAAGGGGGCGCTCACCGGCCTGCTGTTGGTCTTTCGAGCCATCGAAGCTGCGGTCAAGCTGGTGGCCCGGGTGTGCTTCGAACTCTTCAGCACCTTGATCGACCAGCTCAGAAACATGAGCGGCTTCTTTTCGTCGATCCTGACTGGAGATATTCGAGGCGCTGTCGCGGCGGCGGGCGCGTGGATCGACCGATTCAAGTCCACTGGCCGCAACCTCGGTGAATCGTTCGTCGAGGGGTACCAATCGGCGGTGGATGGCTTCGGGGGCGACCTGGATCGCATCTGGGGGAAAGGCACCGACGCGAAGGTCAACAAGGGCGGCGGAAAGCAGCAGGGCGAATTCAAGGACGAGAAGAAGGCCAAGGCCGATCCGTCCTTCATGAAGTATTACGAGCTGGCTTTGGAGCAGGAGAAGACGCTCGCGAGTCAGCGCGACGCCATCCATGGGATGAGCAAGCAGCAGGAGCTGGCGTTCTGGAATTCGCTCCTCGAGGCGGCGAAGCTGACGAGCAGCGACCAGGTCGCCGTTCAGAAGAAGGCCACTGAGCTGCGGATCGAGATCCTCAAGGAAGAGGCTCGCACCTCGGAGGATCTCGCGCGCGTTGAGATCTCTTCGAAGGAGGCGCGGCTGCTCGCTTCGGTCGCGATCGACGAGGAGGACGCAAGGACACGCCAAGCGCTGGGTCAGCTCACACAGCAGCAACTGCTGGCTTTGGAGGAGCAGTTCGAGATCCGCAAGCAGCAGATCCGCATGGCCGCGCTGGACGCGCAGAAGGCGATGCTGGACCCCGAACGCGATCCGGTTCAAGTGGAGCAGACCAACGCCAAGATCCAGGAACTTGAGCTGGCGCATCAGCAGCGCTTGCAGCAGATCCGGAACCAGGCCGTGCTTGCGACGGCGCAGGCACAGGGGAAGACGTGGCAGGACCTTTCCGGCCGCGTATCGAGTCTCTGGGACCAGGGCGTCAACGCGATGATGAACGGCACGCTGACGTGGCAAGGCGCGACTCGCGCGGTTGGCGCGCAGTTGGCTGGCTGGTTCGCCAACTCCGTCGTGAAGCCGATGGTTGTGCAGTGGCTGTTCGGCGAAACGGCGAAGACTGGCGCGACCAGCGCCGGCACCGCCATGCGCGGTGCAGTGGAGATCGCGGCGGCTGCCAAGAGTGTTCTGCTTTGGGCCGCAACCGCCGCAAAAACCATCATGACCAATGCGTGGGCCGCGATGGCCGCCGCGTGGCAAGCCATGGCTGGCATCCCCGTCGTTGGTCCCGCGCTCGCCGTGGCGGCTGCAGCAGCGACGTTTGCGGGCGTGGCGGCACTGGCGGGCAAGGTCATGTCGGCCGAGGGCGGCTACGACATCCCGGCCGGCGTGAATCCGATGACCCAGCTACATGAGAAAGAGATGGTTCTGCCCGCCAAGCATGCGGATGTGATCCGTGGGCTGGCGGACGCTGGGGGCGTGGCCTCTGGCGGCGTGCAGACGCCTGTACAGATTGTCGGAACTCCGATGCGTGGCGGATTCTTCATGATGCATCGCGATGACCTGGCGGCAGCGATCAATCAACTGCGACGCGATAGGGTGATCAAGCCATGAGCCAACTGATCTTCCCGACGTTGCCGGGGATTACGTGGCCGGTGACTCGGCAAATCATCGCTCCGCCCGTGACGATCAAGCAGACCCCGAGTCAGCGTGAGTTCCGCTTCAGATCCAGTCGGATCGTGCGGCACAAGCTGACGCTCGCCTTCGAGTTCTTGAGGGTGAGTCAAGCGCAGCAGGAGTACCAGACCCTGCGCGGCTTCTTCGAGCGCGTCGGCGGCACGTTTGACGACTGGCTATTCGACGACATCGAAGACAACCACGCGAGCAACGAACTGTTCGCGATCGGCGATGGCCAGTCGCCATCGTTCCAACTGGCGCGGAGTCTTGGTGGCTACCTTGAGCCGGTGTACGGGCCCAACGGAGCCCCGGTGATCACCGCGAACGGCATCGTCGTCGCGCCGCAGGCCGTCAGCGCGACCGGCGTCGTGACGTTCGCGGCGCCGCCCGCCGCTGGTGTCGCGCTGCGTTGGACTGGCGACTTCTTCCTCCGGGCTCGGTTTGCATCCGACACGCTCGATTTCGTCAAGAACTACACGACCTTCTACGAAGCGAAGAAGGTCGAACTGGTGACGGTGATACCGCTATGAGAACTCCGCTATGGGAAACGGCTGAGGGCGCCCTCGCCGCGCTCCTCAACAGTGGCGCGCCGCTTGAGATGGCGGACCTCTACACGATCACGTTGGCCAACGGTCAGATGCTGCGATGGACCAGCGCAGATCGCGCCATTCGCGCGAATGGCCAGGAGTGGAGTCTGGGGCCCGGCATCGAGCGCACGCGAGTGAAGTGGAGCATCGGGGTGTCCGTCGACACGATGGAACTGACCCTGACCACCGACGAGGCCAGGCCGGTGATAGTCGGTGGGACGCCGCTATTCGCGTACATCAGCCGCGGCGGGTTCGGCAGGGCCCGAGTGCAGCTTGACCGAATCTTCTGGGCGGAAGGAAGCATCGCGCCGACAGGGGCCCTGCTGTGGTTCAGTGGGCGCGTTGCCGACGTGCCCGAGGTCGATCGTTACGGTGCACAGGTCCAGGTCAAGAGCGACCTTGAACTGCTGAACGTGCAGGTGCCGCGCGAGCTGTACCAGAGCCAATGTCTGCGCACGGTTTACGACTCAGAGTGCGGCCTGCAGGCGGTCGCCTTCCAGGCCGCCGGGCAGGCGACTGGCGCGAGTACGGTTGGTCGCACAACCTTCCAGTCGTCGCTCAACCAGGTGCAGGGGTACTTCGACCTCGGAACCCTGACGTGGACCACGGGCGCGAACGCTGGAGCGGCCCGCACGGTGAAGTCCCACGTCGGCGGCCAAGTCGTCCTCCTGTCCCCGCTGCCGGCGCCCGTCGCCCCCGGCGATGCCTTCGTTGTTGTGCCTGGCTGCGATGGCCTGCAGGCGACCTGCAGCGGCAAGTTCAACAACCTGGTCCGGTTCAAAGGTCAACCGTACATCCCGCAGGCGGAGACGGTCCTGTGATCGCGCAGAACCGGCAGAGCGTCGTCGACGAGGCCATGACGTGGCTCGGCACGCCATATCACCACCACGGTCGCGTGAAGGGGGTTGGCGTCGACTGCGCACAGATCCTGCTCGCTATCTTCTGCGACGAGCTGGGCCTCGCGCCGCCGCTCGACGTCGGTCAGTACAGCACGCAATGGCATCTGCATCGCGGCGAAGAGGTCTACATCGATTGGCTGCGTTGCGCGGGAGCACAGCCCGTGCAGACGCCTGCACCGGGCGATATCGCCATGTTCCGCTTCGGGCGGACGTTCAGTCATAGCGCCATCTGCGCCGGCGATTTTTTCATTCATGCATACGTCAACCTCGGCGTCATCCGGTCTCGACTGGATGAGGAGCCATTGCTGGGGCGAGACGTCACGTTTTGGAGTCTGTTCTAGATGGGCGGCAAGTCGGTCAACACGAGCGCGACCAGGGCTGAGGCACTGACGCTGCAAAGCTCCACCTATGGCGCGACGATCGCCTGGCTGCGCGGCATGCATCGCCTGCCCGGGAATCTGCTGTGGTACGGCGACTTCAAGGCGACGGCCCATACTCAGAAGCAGGGGGGTAAGGGCGGCGGCGGCAAGAGCACCACTTACACCTACTCCGCAAGCATGGTGATGGGGCTCTGCCACGGAACCGTCGCTGATATTCCGTCGGTGTGGAAGGGGAAGAGCCGCACGACCTTGGGCTCGCTCGGAATCACTCGACTCGGCGGCGGCGTCGGACAGCCCGTGTGGAGCGGCCTGGTCGGGAAGGGTGCGGAAGCTATCGGCTACTCCGGCCTGGCCGGGGTCGCGGTGAAGGCTTACGAGCTGGGTGATAGCCCCTCGTTGGAGAACCACTCTTTCGAGGTCCGCCATGCGAGCGCCTTCTCCGTCGACGCGTCGATTGCCGACGTCGACCCGGCAGGCGCAGTGCGTGAGCTGATGCTGAACCAACTGCAAGGCGCCGGGATGCCGGCGGCGATCGTGGCTGACTGGACGGAGTGGAGCAACTACTGCATCGCGTCCGGTCTGCTGATGTCCCCGCTCCTTGACACGCAGGTCGATGCGTCGGAGCTGCTGGAGACTGCGGCCGACCTGACCAACACGGCCATCGTGTGGAGCGGTGGCACGCTGAAGATGAGGCCGTATGGGGATCAGCAGGTCACGCGCTACGGCCGCACGTTCATCCCTGACACCACGCCGGTGTATCAGCTCGACGACACGTGCTATTTGGCGGCATCGAACGAGGCTCCGGTCAAGCGTGGCCTCAAGACGCCGTCGGATTGCTTCAACCAGGTGTCGATTTCTTACAAGGATCGCTCGAACGCATACAACGAGGCGATCGTCACGGCGAAGGACCTGACAGATATCTCGGCCAACGGCGTTCGTCCGATGGACACGATCTCCGCCCACTGGATCACGGAAGGTGCAGTGGCGCGCATGGTGGCGGAGCTGAAGAAGCAGCGTTCCTTGCTGGTGCTGGGAACCTACACCTTCAAGCTGCCGATCAACTTCGCGTTCATGGAGCCGATGGACCTGATCACGTTGACTGACTCGGTCCTCTTGCTCGAGGACGTTCCGGTCCGGGTGAAGGAGATCACCGAGGAGAGCGACTTCGAGCTGCAGGTCATCTGTGAGGACTATCCCGCCGGGGTTGCCTCGGCGCCGCGCTATCCAGTCCAGACACCTGCAGGATTCGCCGAGGACGCTTTCGTGTCTCCTGGCTCTGTGCAAGAGGCCGCATTCTTTGAGGCTCCGGCGGCGATGGCTGGTGGGGGAGCGGGTCTCGAAGTCTGGGCAGCCGTTAAGAGCCCCGGGCCGAATTGGGGTGGATGCACGGTTCACGTCAGTCTCGATGGGGTGACCTATCGCGCGGTGTCGCGGATCGAAGGCCCTTCTCGAATGGGCTTGCTGGCTGACTCGGTGTCGTCGGGCGAAGTCACGCTCCACGACGTGAGCGGTCAACTGGTGGGAGCAAGTGCGCAGGACGCGGCCGCGCTCACGACGCTTTCTGTGATCCTCGGCGAGCAGCCGGAGTACCTGGCCTATGAGTCGGCGATGCTGCTGGGCGCAGGCTCGTACCGCCTGGGTGGGCTGGTGCGCGGGGCCTACAACACGCCGGCGTCGGTCCACGCAGCCGGCGATCGATTCATCCGGATTGACGAGTCGATCGCGAGGAGCGGTGGACTCGATGTGAGCTATATCGGCAAGCGGATCTGGTTCAAGCTCACGAGCTTCAACCTCTATGGAGGGGCGGAGCAGTCGCTCGCGGAAGTCGATGAGCTGGGCTATGACGTTACCGGCGTGTTTGCCAAGGCCTTGCCCGGCATCGGAGGCCGCGGCCTTGCTCTCAAGGCCTCCGCCCTGACGGTGAAGCAGGGCGAGGCGGGTGGGCGCACGCCGACAGCCGTCGACCTCCGAGTTGAACTGCGCGGCACACTGACGGGCGTGCCGGAGTGGGAGGTCGTCGACGGCGAAGCCACGCTTTCGGGGGCGGGACTTCTGCGTACCGTTGACGCGTCGACGATCGTGCCGCCGGCGCGGATCCGTGTGAGCTTGGTCGATGAGCTGGCCACCTACAGCGACGAGGTGACGCTGCTCGTGGTGTCCGATGGTGACGAGGGCGCAGCCGGCGCGGATGGCTCGAAGTTCACGCTCGTGGCGCTGTACCAGTGGGCACCCGTGCGTCCTGCCGCACCGAGCGGCCAGAGCAAATGGACGTGGGCGACGGGACTGCAGGAGACGTACACGGGCGGTGGAAACTGGCAGATCGGAATTCCCAACAACCCGGGGAACGTCGGCCTTCGCCTCTGGTCCGCGTCCAAGCAGATCAGCGCAACCGGAGGCACGCTGACCACAATGATTGCGTGGGGTGAGGACGCCGCGATCGCGGCCGTGGGATCGAATGGCGAGGGTGTGCAGACGTCTGAAGCGGTCGCGTATGCGTGGGGCGCGAACCTGCCATCGCTGCCGCCGCTGCAAGGTACAGCGCTTTACACGTGGGCCACAGGGTCTGTGAGTTCGGTGCCCGATGGGTGGGCCGCAACACCTGGTGCATCGGCATCGCCGGGCATGACTCTCTTCAAGGCCAGCGTGCGTCTGCAGGATGCTGCGAGCACGCCAACAACGGAGGTCCGGTGGGTGGAGTCCGCCGTTGCTGCGGTGGGGTATTCGGGCACGTCAGGCGCCGCCGGGCAGTCCGGCGCCAGCTACCGCATTGCATACGCGAAGGTGACCGGTGCCACTATCGGCACGGGTCAGGTCCAGACGGATGGCAGCGCATCGTTCCCGCCGGCGAATAGTTGGGGTCGGGCGGAGACTTGGGGCGGCTCTGTGCCGTCCTACGGCGCCGATGAGGCAGTGATGGTCTCGAATGGCGTCTTCAGTCCTACGACCAACAAGACCACATGGAGTGCGCCGTACTTGGCGACGTGGCGCGTCGGGAAGCTGAGCGCGATCTCTTCGGATCTGGGCAGCGTCAACGCTGGCGAGATGAATATCGGTGGAGGGAAGTTTGTCGTTTCGCCAGACGGCTACCTGGTGGCGCGCGGTGCCCAGTTCATCGACGAACTGACGGGCAATGTCGTTTTCAGTACCAAGGCCAGCTACCAGGCTTCGCTGCCCGCCAGTTGGGTTACCCCCGCGCCGAATTGGCTCAACGAAAGGGTGCCGACGAACGCGGGGAACCGAATCCCGAATTCGGATCTCGCCGACGGATGGGAGGCGGGCTGGTACATCCGTTGGAACCAGAACAACAACCCGATCGGCACGTTCAATCGGACGGACCGAATTTGGGGTGATGGTTCGTGGATGCCTCGTGGCGTTCTGGGCCTCACGATGAACACGGCCGGGCAGACGGGCTTCATTGATATCGGCGTCGCCGAAGACCAGCCTGTGGTGCCCAATGAAAGGTACGAGTTCAGCGCCTCGTTCTTCTCGCATCGTGGTGGCTATGGGCTGGGCATGGCATTCCTCGACGCTTCGGGCAATCTGGTGGGCGGCTGGAATGAGCGGTTCGTCAACGCAGCGCGAGACAACAACAGCGGTTTCCCAACTACCAGTGCCGCCGACCGCCTGACCGTCTTCGGTATCGCTCCAGCCGGCGCAGCCAGGGCGACGTTTTACGTCCGCAAAGGGCCGCAGCTTTCCGGAAACGACAGCTGGCTCTGGATGTTCTGGCCGTTCTTCGCCAAGGCGTCACCACAGCAGGCGGAGTCCTCGGCATACACGGCCGGCCCGTTGCGCTCCGTGCGCAGTCTTGGCTACTCGGGCGAACTGAACGCCACCAACGGCGCAACGATCGGCCAGAACCTGAACGGCGTCTTCAACCAGCAATCGTTCGACATCGTGATGAATGGAAGTGCTTTTATTCGTGCGGGACACATCCAGGGCCTGACGGTGCAGCAGATTTCGACGGCATGGAACGGTGGCTCCTTCGCCGGCGGGTACATCGAGCTGGTGCAGAACACCCAGCGGTTCATCCGTGGGAATGGCACCAAGAGCATTGAGATGAGGCCGTGAAATGCCAGTCCTGACATGGGATATCAACCAGACGCCCATCTTGAACACGGATCTGATGGACCAGGGGGTGTGCATCGGGACGCTCTCAGCGCAGCAGGGGACCTTCAACACGAAGTCGTTCCCCTCGCTGACTGGCTGCTCGCTGTTGGCCATGTCGAGCATCGGGGGAGGCTATGCCTCCGACGCCGCTGTGTCCTACCCAGGTGGAGTGCCGACCGTGACCATGACGCCGCAAGGCGCCTACCCGCAATTCGCGACGCTCTGGATCTACGGTGCCAGGACCATGCCGGCGTCGAGCGGGATCAACGCGGCGACGCCGAGTGGGCAGATCGCGCTCGGCCCTGAGACCTTCGGGTTGCACTTCGTCGGCCGCGCGACGTTCGCAGGCTTCGTGCCGAGTTGGGGGAATCAGGAGTCCGGAGGTCTCGGCTACGGCCAGTACATCTTCGATAGCGCGCAGCCGCCAACCGTGGTGGCCCAGCTGGTGCCGGGGCAATACGTCTCGGTGCTGGGCGTCGCGGCGCACCCGTCGATTCCAAATCGCTGGGTTATCTCGGTGCAGGCCTTTGCTGCACCGGCCGGCTCCAACTGGGGGGCACTGGTTGCGCCGATCGTGTGCTGCTTCGCGCGCGTTGCGTCCAGTAGCAACGACAGCAAGTTCGTCATCTACGACTCGAACCAGAACGAGGCGTGGGATCTGTGCCGACCCAATCTGCTCTATCCAGTGCGGCTCGTGGCGGTGACGCGCGATACGCCGGCGGCGATGCCGGGAGGAATGACGCTCGGCATCTGCGGCGCACCACGCGGATTTCAGGTGTTGGTGCGCTACAGCGACGAGATCGAGGAGGAGCCGCGGCCCATCGACGTCAAGCACTACGCGGCCTTCTGGGCGCTTGACGGGTCGAACCTCCTGAGGGCGACGCTCATGCTCGTCAATCACCCGGAACCCACTTTCGACGACGTGAACCAGGGCGAGAACCCGCAGGCTCACGCGATCGTCGTCAACATCAGCAACTATTGAATATGCCGATCATCAAGTCCATCAAAAGCCAGGGCGGCGCTTCTCTGACCTGGCACCGAATCGCACGGGGCGCCGTAGGTTTTCTCGACGCGCACAACGTCGTTGTGCTGGAGGTCCAAAGCTGGCCGACGGTCGACGACTTCATTGCGCTTTCGGGACTGGGCTTCACCCACCAGTTCACCTTCACGATTCCGCTCGCTGGTCTGCGGGGAGAAGGGTTCCTCGACGACTGCGAGCAAGCGCTGGTCAACGATCCAGACGGGTTGATGTTCGGTGGATCAATCGCGCCGCTGCCGACCGACCTTGACATGCTCAAGGTGTTTCGGTGGGCTCAGATGAAGCAGATGCGCGACTACACCGCGACGCAGCCGATCAACGTTGCCGGTGTGCTTTACGACGCCGACGCGAAGTCAGTGGACAACGTCCGCGGTGCCATTCAAGGCATGGAGATCTCTGGCGCGACGTCGATCGCGTGGACGCTGTTCGACAACTCGGTTCGCACTTTGACGCTTGAGGAGCTTCGCCAACTCGGCGCCGCGATTATGGCGCGCGTGGACGCCTGTTATCAGCAGTCACGCGAGCTGCGCGTGCTCATCGAGGCCGCGAGTACGCCGGAGGAAGTGGCGGCTGTCGTCTGGCCGCCGGCTGTGCAGACGCCTGCACCTCTTGCTCCGTCTCCGAACGAGGAGGCGCCCACCCAGTAGCCAAAGATCTGACCTACGAGCCAACCCAAGCCCGCGCGAGACGCGGGCTTTTTCATTTGGAGAACTGAATGGCAGAACCTGCTTCGAGCGGAGTGGCCGGCGTTGCCGGCTGGAAGTTGATTGGTGGAGTCGCTGGCATTGCGGCGGGCGGCATGACGCTCTCGGCCCTTGTCGTCATGCTGATGACCTGGCCGAAGACGTTCCGAGAGATCGCGGTCGCCCTGATCAGCACGGCGCTATCCAGCTGCACCCTGGGTGCCGCAACCATCCTGTACTTCGACCTGCTGCGCTTTGTGGTGAACGGGCCGAAGGAGCAGGTCTACGTTGCGCTGGTCGCGCTCCTGGGCCTTGTCTTCTTCTGCGGCCTTCCCGGCTGGTTGCTGGTGCGCTCCGCGTTCAAGTGGATGGAGAAGCGCAAGGACAAAGACTTCGGGGAGTTGATCGGTGACGTGCGCCGCGACTTCACAGGAGGTGCGCAATGACCGCCGATGATCGCGCCGTTCGCGCGCAACGCATTCTCGCAAAGGCTATCGAGCCAGCGCTTGCGCTGCTGCCGAAGGCCATGGACGCGCTGCCGGCGCGGGTGATCATGCTCGCGATCGGGTTCCAGGAGTCGAAGCTCCTCGAGCGCGCGCAGATCGTCTCCGGCGGCGGCAAGGGGCCTGCACGTGGGCTCTGGCAGAACGAGCGCGGCGGTGGCGTGCGCGGGGTCCTGGAGCACCCTGTGACCCGTCAGTTCGCTGAGAGGGTATGTGCCAGCCGGCGCGTCGAGCCCGTTGCGTCGCTCGTCTGGTCCGAGCTGGAGCATGACGACATCCTCGCGGCCGCATTCGCCCGTCTCATCCTGTACGCAGATCCGTCGCCGTTGCCTGAGATCGGGCAGGTCGAATCCGCCTGGCTGTACTACCTCCGCACCTGGCGGCCCGGGAAGCCCCATCCCGACCAATGGCCCGAGAACTACCGCCTGGCTGTCCAGGCGCTGACCCATTGAGGAGTTGCCATGCCCGATAAGGAACAGGATCCCGGGCGGCGCGTGGCCCCGCCAGTGTCGCAATGCGCCGTCTGTACCCGCCGCCTCACGGCCGAGTGCTCGCACGTCGAGTGCCCGTTTCGTAAGCCCACGACTGCAGAGGCAAGGGTCGGTTATGAGTCGATGGGCGGCGGGTGCTTCCGTCGTACTCCGACCTGCAGGGACTGAGCGATGTCGCTGAAGCTGATCGCAATCAGTGGCGTCGTGCTGGTCGGTCTGGCCACGAGCTGGTGGTTCGGCGCCGAGCATGTCCAGGCGAAGTGGGATGCGAGCGAACTGGCAAGCGAGCGCGGGCGGGCTGTATTGGCGAGCCGCGTTCGCCGGACCATGCAAGAGGAGTCGATGGCTCGGGAGCGCGAACGAACCGCTTCCCGAGCCCAACTAGAGGAGGCCCTGGATGGTCTTGATGCATCGTTGCGGACCCCTGTCCGCTGCCCGCCGTCGGGCGAGCTGGAGTTTGGCGTTGTGCCTGTGCCTGGTGACGTTCTTGACCGGCTGCGCCGCGCCGGCGACTTGCCGGACGGAAGTTGAAGCGCCCCCGCCGAACTTGGCGGCTCCTTGCGACGCTGGGCCCGACTGGCCCGAAGGCGAAGAGGTGCTTGCGGGGCAGCTCGTGGAAGTCGCGATTCGCCGCGAAGCTGCTGCCGAAGATTGCCGGCGGCAGTTGCTTCGCCTGGTCAATGCGTGGCCGAAGGGGTGACCTTCTCCCGAGCCTGCTTTATCTGGGCTTCCATCGAGCTGCAGCGCTCTCTGGTGGCGCGGCCCACCTCAGGCAGGTAGCCCCCTCTGGCCTCTGCTTCCCAGCAGCGATCGACGTGAGACTGGGCATCGGCCCATGCATCCGTTTGGTTGTAGTCCTCACCGGAGCCAGCAAAAAGCGCAGCTGCCGACATTCCGAGGATGGCCGTCATTGCGGCCGCATAGAGCTTCTTCAAGGTGGATCCCTCCCGCGCCTATGGCGCCTGGTTGCGCGCCCTTGGCGGGCGTCTTGTGCAGATCCTAGCCGCGGCCCTGGGGAGGCGATACACGCGGATGCGTGTGCTCGCTAGAGTCTTCTCGCCCGGATCGCTGCGTTAACGCCAATTCGTTCGATCTCGGCTTCGAGCGCCTTGCGGTCGACTTGGTGGGAAGGATGGGTCGAGCTGAGCACCAGCATTCCGTCGCGAAAGCCGACCTCGGCGTATGCACCATGTGGGAGTCTGGCGCGTTCGCCGAGCCTCTGGATCCTTTCCAGGCGGGCGCGCTCGCGCTCGATCGCCACGCGGGCCGGATCGCCCTTCACAAGTCGCGGTGGCGTGTGGGCATCAATGCCAGGGTCCCGGCTCCAGAAGACGCACCCGCTCTCCGGGATCGTGATCATCGGGGAGTTGCTGGGCTTGACGCAGTAGCCGTGCGGGTTCTCGGCCATCAGGTAGCCGAACCAATGGCAGACGGCGCAAGGCCGGGAGTCGTCGATGAGCGGGTTGATTGGCATGATGCTGTATATTTATACAGCACATTTAGACTTGCTCAACTTGGTCGCCTGAAACCCAGTTTCCTTCGCTGTCAATCCGAAGGACGCGCGACGCGCCACCTTTCGCGACGAGCACGACGTCATAAACGTCGCTGTCTGATGCTGGCCTTAGGCCGTGCAGATAGATGGTGATCTGCTCGAACGTGTCGGCCACGAGTAGTCGTGCTTGGGCCCGGGCCTCGGCGTCGAGGTGGATTACGCCTTCTGCAATTGCCCGCCACTTTTCGTCGACCCCGTGGAGATCACTTCTCGCCAGCGAGGCCAGTTCACGCTCTGCCGCCGCGATTGCCGAAGTGGCTTTGGCTTTCTGTCCTTCCAGGTCGCGAGCCTTCTGCAGGAAGACGGTTGGCGGATCATCGGACGTCAGCAGCGCCTCAGTGACCCGCCGCAACTGGCGTTCGACCTCGTCGACGTCGCGGCGCGCAGTAGCCAATCGCTCTCTCGGGGCTGCAGTCCGGTCTCCTTGGTACAGCGCCTGCAGGTTCAGCATGTCTGAGCAGTAGGAAACGATGGCCTGCTCGATCGGCACGATTGAACGTGAGGCCGGATGAGAGCAAGTGCCGGTGCGGCGTCCAGCCGAGCACATGATGCGCCGGCTGGACGAGCGTGGCGGCTTCCCGTCCGATCTGGGGCGAGCTTGAATGTGTTGGCTGATCATGGCGGCACCGCAATAGCCGCACCGCGTCATCCCGAGTCCGGTGACCAGGTTGGGCAGACCGACCCGCGATTGGCGAATTTCGCGACGAGAGGCGATCGACTGCAGATCCTGCCACTCCTCCATTGTCAGGACGGCTGGGTAGTACCCCTCTAGGGTGTAATGGTCGCCGCCGACGTCGAAGTCCCTCGTGCCAATCAGGCCGGGCGAGCGCACCAGGCGGTAGATCTGCAGCACGTCGATTGGACGCCCGGTGTGAGTCACCCCCTTACTCTTTAGGTGCGCCGAGATCCGTGTAGCCCCAAGCCCCTTCCGATACAGGTCGACGACCAGGCGGACGGCCTCTGCGCGTTCGGGAAGAAGTTCCCACTTGCCGGCCGCCCAGTTGACCCAAGACGGGTCTGTGCCGTTGCGGATTCGGCCGCGAAACGTCCCCGCTATCCACCCCTCGCATTGCCGTCGGATCGCAGCCTTGATGCGTTGTGACTTCGTCTCCGACTCCTCATGCGCGCGAATCATCACGACGAGCGATGTGATCAGCTCCATCGGATTCTTCTTCAGGTGCTCTCGGCTGTACATGCGGTTGTCTGACGCCGTGACGACCGTGATGCCTGCATTGATGATCTGTGCAAGCTGCCCCTGCGCGAGGAGCGGTTCGGCCCGGGACAGCCGATCTAGCCCTTCGACGACAAGAACTGACCCTTGAGGTACTCGGCCCTGCGAAACAGCTTCAAGGAACGCCCCGAGAGCGCCGTGCCGAACGTGATGCTGGTGGTAGGCTGAGAGCCCCTTGTCCTCCATGGAGAGCGTCTCGTCTAACTGCAGCCCGTGCTCCTCGGCCCATTTGGCCGCGTAGGCACGCTGTCGCTCACGGCTGTGACCCGATGCTTGCCGCGGGTCGCTGAAGCGCGTGTAGCTGTAGACGAGGCCCTGCGGCTCTGTGGTTTTCTTCGAGGAGCGAGATGAGTTCACGGTCTATGCGTCCTGCTGGGCATGCGCTAGTCGAGGCGCTTGTCGCCAATGATATTGGCATAGCGTTCGGAGTGCCGGGCGAGAGTTACCTCGCGGTCCTCGACGGCTTCCATGAGCACCGCGAACGCATCCGCTTCATCGGCTGCCGGCAGGAAGGCGGCGCCGCCTTCATGGCCGATGCCCAGGGCAAGCTGACCGGCCGGCCCGGCGTGTGCTTCGTCACCCGCGGACCCGGCGCCACCAACGCGAGCATCGGGCTGCACACCGCCTTCCAGGACTCGACGCCGATGATCCTGTTCATCGGGCAGGTGGCCTCCGACCAACGCGACCGCGAGGCCTTCCAGGAAGTCGACTACCGCCAGATGTTCGGCCCGGGCACGCTCGGCATGGCGAAGTGGGTCGGTGAGGTGCAGGACCCCCATCGCCTGCCCGAATACGTCGCACGGGCCTTCCACACCGCCATGCAGGGGCGCCCCGGACCGGTCGTCCTGGTGCTGCCCGAGGACATGCTCACCCAGCTCACCGACGCACCGGTGCTGCCGCGCGCGAAGCCCGCCGTCGCATGGCCGGCACCTGCGGATCTCGTCGAGCTGCAGGCGCGGCTCGAAGGCGCGCAGCGGCCCTTCGTCATCGCCGGCGGCGGCGGCTGGACCGCCGAGGCCTGCGCCGCGCTGCAGGACTTCGCCCATGCCTGGCAGGTGCCGGTCGGCTGCGCCTTCCGCTTCCAGGACCTCTACGACAACCGCGATCCGCTGTATGCGGGCGATGTCGGCATCGGCATCAACCCGGCGCTCGCCAAGCGCATCGGCGAAGCGGACCTGATCATCGCGATCGGCCCGCGGCTGGGCGAGATGACCACCGGCGGCTACACGCTGCTGAAGGCCCCGCGACCCGCGCAGCAACTGGTGCACATCCACGCCGGGTCCGAGGAACTGGGCCGCGTCTACGCGGCCGACCAGATGATCCAGGCCAGCATGAGCGGCGCCGCGCTGGCGCTGCAGCAGCTGCGCCCGCCGGTCGATCTGGAGGAGCTGCCCTGGCTGCAGTGGTCGCGCGACGCGCACGCGGATTACCAGCGCAACCAGCAGGCGCTGCCGGTCGGGCCGATGGACCTCGCCGAGGTCATGCACCTGCTGGACCGGCTGCTGCCCGCGGAGACCATCTTCACCAATGGCGCAGGCAACTACAGCGGCTGGCTGCACCGATTCCATCGCTACACGGCGCTGCATCAGGGCGGGCGCACGCAGCTCGCGCCGACCAGCGGCGCCATGGGCTACGGCTTCCCGGCCGCCGTCGCGGCGGCGCTGCTGCAGCGCGAGCGCTGGGTCGTCAACATCGCCGGCGACGGCGACTTCCTGATGACCGGCCAGGAGATGTCCACCGCCATGGCCCACGGCGCGCGGCGGCTGATCTGCCTCGTCGTCGACAACGGCAGCTACGGCACGATCCGCATGCACCAGGAGCGCGAGTACCCCGGCCGCGTCAGCGGCAGCGACCTGCACAACCCCGACTTCGCCGCGCTCGCCCGCGCCTATGGCTGGCTGGCGTTCAGCGCGGCCCGCACCGAGGACGTCGAGCCCGCGCTGCGGCAGGCGCTCTCGGCGCAGGTCCCGACACTGATCCATCTGAAGCTGCCGGTCGAGATCTCCACCTCGCGTGCGACGCTCAGCAGCATCCGTGAGGCGGCGCTGAAGCGGAAGTCCCAGTGACATCGACGGCTGCCGCCTCTGACGGAGAATCGGCCCATGTCTGAATCTATTCCTTTCGCTCTGCGCGGCGAATACATCGAACTCGACAAGCTGCTCAAGGCCACCTCGCTGGCCAGCAGCGGCGGCGAGGCCCGGCACTTCATCTCCGAGGGCCAGGTGCGCGTCGACGGTCAGGTCGACCTGCGCAAGACCGCCAAGATCCGCGCCGGCCAGGTGGTCGAGTTCAACGGCGAACGCATCGAGATCCTGAACGACCCGGAGGAATGACCCGATGACCAGCCCCAGCGCCGCGACCCGCGCCGCCATCCGTTTCTCGACCTGCGACCTCTGCGACTCGCTGAAGGCCGACACCAGCGGCGACACGCGCTGGCTGCCGGGCAGCCTGTACCGCAGCTACGGCGCGCATGCGCGTTTCGCCGGGCCGGTGGCCACGGTGCGATGCCTGGACGACAACTCGCAGGTCAAGGCGGCCGTCGAGAGCTTCGGCGCCGGGCGCGTGCTGGTCGTCGATGGGGGCGGCTCGCTGCGGCGCTCGCTGCTGGGCGGCAACCTCGCCGTCAGCGCGGCGAAGAACGGCTGGGCCGGCGTGGTGGTGCACGGCGCGGTGCGCGACCTCGAGGAACTGCGCGCGGCCACCGTCGGCATCTTCGCGCTGGGCCATGTGCCGATGCCGACCGAGCGCCGCGAGCAGGGCCTCGCGGACGTGCCGGTCCAGATCGAAGGCCTCTGGATCCGCCCGGGCGACTGGCTCTACGCCGACGAGGACGGTGTCGTCATCACGCCGAAGGCGGTGCACGCGGCAGGCTGAGCGGCGCTCGCGCCGGCGGCGTCGGGTGCGGTGCATCTCGTCCGTCCCTCCGTCGGTCCCTCCCTCCGTCCAGCGCGCGTTGCGCGCCGCGTCAACCCTGCCCGGCGATCCATCCCGCCAGCGCTTCCGCCGCCATCGGCCTTCCGAACAGCCAGCCTTGCGCCGCGTCGCAGCCCATCTTCACGAGGATGTCGCGCTGCCCCTCGGTCTCCACGCCTTCCGCGACCACCGTCAGCCCGAGCGAACGCCCGATGCCGATCACCGCGCTCGACAGGGCTCGGTCGTCGGCGTCCTGCTCCAGGTCGCGCACGAAGCTCTTGTCGAGCTTGAGCTCCGTCACCGGCAGCCGCTTCAGATAGCTCAGGCTCGAATACCCGGTGCCGAAATCGTCCACCGACACCCCGACGCCCATCTCGTGCAACTGCTGCAGCTGCTCGCGAGGCCGGCTGGTGTCGTCGAGCATCAGCCGCTCGGTGACCTCCAGCGTCAGGTCGCTCGCCGCCAGCCCGTGCTTGGCGAGCAGTGCCCGCGCATGGGCGGCGACGTCGTCCTGCAGGAAGCGCTGCGGCGAGATGTTGACCGACATCCCCGGCACGGCGATCCCCTCGGCCCGCCAGCGCGCCAGCTGCGCGCAGGACTGCGCCAGCACCCAGGCGTCCAGCGCGTTGATCAGGCCGCTTTCTTCTGCGACCGGGATGAAGCGGTCCGGCGGCACCCAGCCGCGTTCGGCGTCGTGCCAGCGCAGCAGGGCCTCGACGCCCACGAGCGCGCGGTCGGTCAACCGGACCTTGGGCTGGAAGTGCAGTTGCAGCAACTGGTTGGACAACGCGTGGCGCAGGGCGGCCTCGATGTCGAGCCGCTCATCCAGCGCCTGGTTCATCGCGTGCAGGAAGAATCGCGCGCAGTCGCGGCCGGCGCGCTTGGCCTCGTACATCGCGATGTCGGCGTTCTTCAGCAACTGGTCGAGGTCGAGTCCGTCCCTCGGATAGGCGCAGACGCCGATGCTGGCCGTCATCTGCACCCGCGCGTGGCTGCCGTCCAGCGGGATCGGCGCCTCCAGCACCGCGCGCAGCTTGCCGGCGACGTGCATCGCGTCCTCGGCGGAGCAGCCCGGCAGCAGCGCGACGAATTCGTCGCCGCCCAGTCGCGCCAGCGTGTCGCTGTCGCGCAGCGCGCCCAGCAGCCGTGCGGAGATGTGCTTCAGCACCTGGTCGCCGACGGCATGGCCGAGCGAGTCGTTGACGGTCTTGAAGCGGTCGATGTCCAGCAGCAGCAGCGCGGCCGACGTCTCGGTGCGCGAGGCCTGCATCAGGGTCTGCCGGGCGCGGTCGGCCAGCAGCGTGCGGTTGGGCAGGCCGGTGACGCCGTCGAAGTAGGCCAGGCGCTCGATCTCGCGTTGGTGGCGGTCGTGCATGAACGCGATCTGGCACAGCTGCGTGCAGGCCAGCACCATGCGGCGGTGGAAGGGGGCGGCGGCGCGCGGCTCGCGGTAGTACAGCGCGAAGGTCGCGACGACCTGGTCGGTGCCCAGCAGGATGGGCGTCGACCAGCAGGCGGCCAGTCCATGCGAGCGCGCGAGCTCGCGGAAGTCCGCCCACAAGGGGTCCTTGTCGATGTCGGTGACCTCGACGGGCTGGCGGCGCCAGGCCGCCGTGCCGCAGGAGCCGGCCTGCGGACCGATCGCGAAGCCCTCCAGCGCGCCGCTGAAGGTCGTGGGCAGGCTGGGGGCGGCCAAGGGGTGCACGCGCCCGTCCTCGTCCACCGTCAGCACGGAGCAGATCACCTCCGGCGCGAGCGCTTCGACGCCTCGGCACAGCAGGTCCATCACCGCCGCCAGTGGGCGGCCGAGCGCGACGGCTTCCAGCACGTCGCGCTGCAGGTGGTCGATGTCGGCCTGCTCGTCGGTTCTTGTCGCGTGCTGTTCTCGCATCGCTGCTCCCTGTGTACCGGAAGCATCGCAGGCCGGACGCCTGTCGGCAAGAACCTCAGCGCAACACGTCGAGCAGCCGGTCCAGTCCGCCGTCGTTGATGGCGACCATCGCCTGCTCGCGGACCTTGGGCTTGGCGTGGTAGGCGACCGAGAGTCCGGCGGCGCCCATCATGGGCAGGTCATTGGCGCCGTCGCCGACGGCGATGCATTGCGCGGATGTCGCACCGACGCGCTCGGCACAGGCCAGCATCATGCGGCGCTTCTCCTCGCCGTCGCAGATGTCGCCCCAGTCCTGCATCACGAGGCCGCCGGTCAGGCGGCCGTCGACGATCTCCAGTTCGTTGCTGCGGACAAAGTCCATGCCCAGTTCCGCGGCGACGAAACGGGTGAAGTAGGTGAAGCCTCCGGAGACCAGCACCAGCTTCAGGCCGGCGGCCTTGAGCGCGGCGCAGAGTTCGCGCGCGCCGGGGTTGAAGGTGAGCCGCTCGCGCAGCACCTGCGCCAGCGCGTCCTCGCCGACGCCCTTCAGCAGCGCGAGGCGGCGGCGCAGGCTGTCCTTGAAGTCGGTGATCTCACCGCGCATGGCGGCCTCGGTGATCGCGGCGACCTCGGCCTTGCGGCCCGCGGCGGCGGCGATCTCGTCGATGCACTCGATCGAGATCAGCGTCGAGTCCATGTCGAACGCGGCGAGCTTGAAGTCGCTCAGCGCCAGCGGCGGCGTGAAGCCTTGCAGCACGAGCGGGGAGAGCGGGGCCGGGGAGGTCGACGAGGAGGTCATGCGGGCGGAGTCTTGAATGCGAAAGGTCCCCGCCGATGATCACGGTGATCAGTCGGCGGGGACGGGCGGGAGCTTAGCGCACTCGCCGGAGCGGGCCTCAGCGCGCATGGGTCACGGTGTAGCGGGCGGTCCGTGCATGCGACATCCACGCTGCCGGTGGCGGGGCCAGATCGTTTAGGGTCGCGCCCTTGATACCTCGATGGGCGAAATACTTCGCCGCGGGTTCGGCGACGCCAGGAGCACGTCGACGCTGGGCGATCTCGGGAACGTCCCAGGCCTCCAGCTTCAGACCCTCGATGTGGGACATCGCCTTGTCGTCGCTGACCAGGGTTGCGCCTAGCGCCATCGCGTGAGCGGCGATGGCCATGTCGAGCTTTCCCGGACCCCGACCGATACGCTCCACCTGGGTCCTGATGCACCCGTAGAGATCGGAGAACCACAGACCGTCGTGGAGGTACTCGACCCGGATGCGGCGCATCAGTTCCCGCAGGCGCAACTCCCTGCGCGGGGAATGGGTCTTCTCAAGGCCGTAGAAGATTTCGGCCTGCACCACGACGCTGATGGCGATCCGGCCCTGGAGCGCGGCGAATCGCTCGTCACAGTAGACGCGGCTCGCCTTGTCCGGCGGGTGCATCAGGCAGCTGACGATGTTCGTGTCGAGCATGTAGAACGGTTCAGCGGGACGCATGACTGGCCTCCCAGGCTTCGAAGCGGACGCGGCGGATGAGGTCCTCCTCCGGTCCGTCCCCCCAATCGTCCAGCCCGAGGACTCGCATCCGGACCGGCTTCCCGTAGTTCTCGGGCAGGTAGGGACAGGTGTCGCACCCCTCGCGCGCATGCACTTCCAGGCGGCTGATCCGGCGGGCTTCGCGCAGACACAGGCTGAGGGGGTCCGTCCCGACATCCAGATAATCGGGCGGCAGGTGCGGGCATGCGAGGCAGGTCCTCGCGTACTCGCGCCCCCGGTACTTGCCCGCGATTTCCGCATCGCGCGCGGCCTCCCAGGCGTCGTCTTCCGCTTGTTCCCGCGCGAGGCGGGCCGCTACCGATTCGATGGGTTGAACCGTCGTTGAAGGGGTCAGGTGTTGATGCATCGGCATCTCCAGAAGTTGAGAAGCCGTCAGTCTAGGAAGCGGTTCCTCCGCGGTCATTGACCTGAACTGGTGGATATATCGGTTGTCTTCCAGCAGTTCAAGTGAGGGCCAATCACTCCTGTGGATTGCAATTGAAAACGGCGACCGAGGCCGCCGTTTCACCACTGCAAAGCGGGCCTTCGATCAGTCCTTCGATCAGGCCTGCGCCACCGGCGCGCCGAGCAGCCGCAGCACCTCGCGCACGGCCTGCGCGCGGTCTTTCGGATCGGTGAGCGCCTTGTCGATGCGCAGCTTCTCGTTGCCCACCAGCTTGATGTTGCGGTTCTTCTGGACGAGCTCGATCACCCGCATCGGATCGATGGGCGGATTGGGCCGGAAGTTGATGTTGATGACGCTGGGCGCCGCGTCGATCTTCATCACGCCGTAGGGCTTGGCCAGCACGCGCAGCCGGTGCGTGTCGAACAGCGTCTGACCTTGCGCCGGCAGCTTGCCGAAGCGGTCGGTGATCTCCTCGAGCATCGCGTCGATCTGCTCGGCGCGGTCCGCCGTCGCGAGCCGCTTGTACAGCGACAGCCGCTGGTGCACGTCGCCGCAGTAGGCGTCGGGCAGCAGCGCGGGGGCGTGCAGGTTGATCTCGGTCGTGGCCGACAGCGGGCTGAGCAGGTCCGGTTCCCGGCCGGCCTTGAGCGAACGCACGGCCTCGGACAGCATCTCGTTGTAGAGCTGGAAGCCGATCTCCATCATGTTGCCGCTCTGGTGCTCGCCCAGCACCTCGCCGGCGCCGCGGATCTCCAGGTCATGCATCGCGAGATAGAAGCCGGAGCCGAGTTCCTCCATCGCCTGGATCGCCTCCAGCCGCTGCGCCGCCTGTTTGGTCAGGCCCTCGACGTCCGGCACCATCAGGTAGGCATAGGCCTGGTGATGCGAGCGCCCGACACGGCCGCGCAGCTGGTGCAGCTGCGCCAGGCCGAACTTGTCGGCGCGGCTGATGACGATGGTGTTGGCGCTGGGCACGTCGATGCCGGTCTCGATGATGGTCGAGCACAGCAACACGTTGTGCTTGCCGCCGACGAACTCGCGCATCACGCGCTCCAGCTCGCGCTCGGGCATCTGGCCGTGGGCGACGACGATGCGCGCCTCCGGCAGCAGCTCCTCGAGCTTCATGCGGCGGTTCTCGATGGTCTCGACCTCGTTGTGCAGGAAGTAGACCTGGCCGCCGCGCTTGAGCTCGCGCAGGATGGCCTCGCGGATGGTGCCGCTGGTCTCGCTGCGCACGAAGGTCTTGATCGCCAGGCGCCGCTGCGGCGCGGTGGCGATGACGCTCAGGTCGCGCAGGCCCTCCAGCGCCATGCCCAGCGTGCGCGGGATCGGTGTGGCGGTCAGCGTGAGCACGTCCACCTCGGCGCGCATCGCCTTCATCGCCTCCTTGTGGCGCACGCCGAAACGGTGCTCCTCGTCGATGACCAGCAGCCCCAGGCGCTTGAACTTCACCTCCGCCGACAGCAGCTTGTGCGTGCCGATGACGATGTCGATCGAGCCGTCGGCCAGGCCTTCCATCGCTGCCTTGATCTCCTTGGCGGAGCGGAAACGGCTCATCTCCGCGACCTTGACCGGCCAGCGGCCGAAGCGGTCGGCGATGTTCTGGTAATGCTGCTCGGCCAGCAGCGTCGTCGGCGCCAGCAGCGCGACCTGCTTGCCGCCCATCACCGCGACGAAGGCGGCGCGCAGCGCCACCTCGGTCTTGCCGAAGCCGACGTCGCCGCAGACCAGCCGGTCCATCGGCTTGGGGCTGATCATGTCCTGGATGACGGCGTGGATCGCGGCGCGCTGGTCGGGCGTCTCCTCGAAGCCGAAGCTGGCGGCGAAGGCCTCGTAGTCGTGCGGCGAGTAGCGGAACGCGTGGCCCTCGCGCGCGGCGCGGCGCGCGTAGAGGTTGAGCAGCTCGGCGGCGGTGTCGCGGACCTGCTCGGCGGCCTTGCGCCTGGCCTTGTCCCACTGGCCCGACCCCAGCCGGTGCAGCGGCGCTTCCTCGGCGCTGACGCCGGTGTAGCGGCTGATCAGGTGCAGCTGCGCGACCGGCACGTAGAGCGTGGCCTTGTCGGCGTACTCCAGGTGCAGGAACTCGCTGGGGCCGTCGCCCAGGTCGATGTTGATCAGCCCCAGGTAGCGACCGATGCCGTGGTTGGTGTGCACGACGGGATCGCCGACCTTCAGCTCGGACAGGTCCTTGATCAGCGCGTTGACGTCGCTGACCTGCTCCTGCTTGCGGCGCCGGCGCGTGGTGGGCGTGGTCGCGAAGAGCTCGGTCTCGGTGAAGAGCTGGATCTGACGGCCTTCGTCGGGCTCAAACCAGAAGAAGCCGGCGGCCAGCGGCGCGGCGGTGATCGCGAAGCGTTCGTCCTTGTTGGCCTCGAACTCGGCGAGGTCCTTCACCGACGGCGGATCGATCTTGTTGTCGCGCAGCAGCTCGAGCAGGCTCTCGCGGCGGCCTTCGCTCTCGGCGAGCAGCAGCACGCGGAAGTCGGTGGACTTCAGGTGCGCGGCGAGGCGCGCGAGCGGCTCCTGCGCGCCGCGCTCGACGCTGACGTCCGGCAGCGGGCGCGCGTAGTCGACGGCCTCGTGACCGCGGACCGCCAGCACCGCGTGGCGGTGCGTGGCGGTGAAGAACTCCTCGGGCCGCAGGAAGATCTCCTCGGGCGCGAGGATGGGGCGGTCCGGATCGTGCTGCAGGAAGCGGTGGCGCTCGCGGGTGTCGGTCCAGTAGCGCTGCAGCGCCTCGTCCACCTCGCCGTGCAGGACCAGGCCCGCCTCGGCGGGCACGTAGTCGAACACGCTGGCGACTTCGTCGAAGAACAGCGGCAGGTAGTACTCGATGCCGCCGGTGGCCAGGCCCGTGTCGATGTCCTTGTAGATGCGCGACTTGGTCGGATCGCCGTCCATCTTCTCGCGCCAGCGGGCGCGGAAGGCCTTGCGCGAGGCCTCGTCCATCGGGAACTCGCGCCCGGGCAGCAGGCGGACCTCGGGCACCGGGTACAGCGAGCGCTGCGAGTCCGGATCGAAGACGCGGATGGAGTCCACCTCGTCGCCGAACAGGTCCACGCGGTAAGGCACCAGCGAGCCCATGGGGTACAGGTCGATCAGGCCGCCGCGCACGGCGTACTCGCCCGGCGAGACGACCTGGCTGACGTGCTGGTAGCCGCCCAGGGTCAGCTGTTGCTTCAGGCCGGCCTCGTCCAGGCGCTGCTTCTGGCGGAAGTTGAAGGTGGTCGCGGCCAGGAAGGACGGCGGCGCCAGCCGCGTCAGCGCGGTGGTCGCGGGCAGCAGCACGACGTCGAGGTCGCGTTCCGCCACCGGCTTGCCGTTGGCCTGCAGCAGTCGCCACAGCGTGGCCAGCCGTTCGGAGATCAGGTCCTGGTGCGGGCTGAAGCTGTCATACGGCAGGGTCTCCCAATCGGGGAACACGGCGACGCGCAACTCGGGCGCGAAGAACTTGAGCTCGTCCTCCAGGCGCTGGGTGTCGCCGGGCTCGGCGGTGACGATCAGCGTCAGACGGCCGGCGGCCTGCTGCTGACGCGCGAAGCGGGCAAGCAGCAGCGCGTCGGCGGAGCCGGTGGGGCGGGGCAGGGTGAAGCGTTTGCCGGGGGAGATCGTGGACAGCTGCATGGCGCACAAATGAGAACAGCCCCGGGAAGGGGCTCGGGGGAATTGTAGGGAGCCCGCCGCGACACGGCGTGACAGGAGCGACAAGAGCAGCCGGCGTACCCGGCGGTGGCGGTGGCGGCGGCGGGCCGGTCCGCCGGCGCTCAGTCCGCCGGAGCGATGAGGATCGAGCGGCGCGCCTCGCGCATCGATGTGGGCGCCGTGTCCAGGCTCCGCGCCCGCAACTGTCCGCAGCCGCCCTCGACATCCTGGCCCGCCGAATCCCGCAGCTTGGTCAGCACGCCGCGCTGGTGCAGCCGGCGGGCGATGTCGCGCGCCTTGTCCCAGTCCGGCCGCACGTAGGGCAGTTCCGGGACGCTGTTGTACGGGATCATGTTCAACACGCCGTAGCGGCCCTTGAGCAGCTCGACGATGCCGTCGAGTTCGTCCTCGCCGTCGTTGACGCCCTCGATCAAGGTCCACTGGTACTGGATCGGATAACCGGTCTCGCGGGCGTAGCGTTCGCCGGCCTCGACCAGCTCGCGCGGCGTGAGTCGCGGCGCGCGCGGCAGCAGCTCGCGGCGCAGTTCCGGCTTGGTCGTGTGCAGCGACAAGGCCAGCGCCGGCTTCACCGGTCCGGCGGCGAGCCGCTCGAACGCGCGCAGGTCGCCGACCGTCGAGAACACCAGGTTCTTGTGGCCGAGGTTGCCTTCGAGCCCCAGCAGCCCGATCGCCTCCATCACCGCTTCCAGGTTGTGCGAGGGCTCGCCCATGCCCATGAACACGACCTTCTTGACCGGTCGTTCGCGCCGGGCGAGCGCCACCTGCGCGACGATCTCGGCGCTCGTGACCTGCCGCAGCATCCCGTCCTTGCCGGTCATGCAGAAGCGGCACCCCACGGCGCAGCCGACCTGGCTCGACACGCACAGGCCGTCGCGCGGCAGCAGCACGCTCTCGACGGTCTGGCCGTCCTGCAACCGCACCAGCAGCCGCGCGGAACCGTCCTCGCCCGGATGACGCTCGACCAGCGTCGCCAGGCCATGCAGCTCGTCCATCAGCGCCGGCAGCGCGTCGCGCACGGCCTGCGGCAGGTAGTGCTCGAGCTTGCGCCGGCCCTCGGTCAGCGGCCGGGCCTGGACCCAGTGGCGCAGCACGCGACCCACGTGCGCCTCGTTGGCGCCGAGCGCGGTCAGGCGGCGGTGGATGTCGGCGATGGCGAACACGGAATGAAGCACCGGGAGGAGAGGAAGATCCGATTTTCGCCGATCGGTCCGGCGCGACGGCATCGTTCGCGCTCCCTACAATCCCGCCCCATGAGTTCCTTTCCCATCGGTCTGAGCCCGCGCTGCTTCGCGCTGGTGCCGGCCGCGGGCGTCGGCAGCCGCTCCGGCGCCGACCGCCCCAAGCAGTACGTCCCGCTCGCCGGCCGCGCCATGATCGCGCACACGCTGGCGGCGCTGGGCGCCGTCGGGCGTGTCGAGGCCACGCTGGTCGTGCTCTCGCCCGACGACGACCAGTTCGAGTCCGCGGTGCCCGGCTTTGAAGGCGAGCGCGGCTGGATCGCGCGCACCGGCGGCGCGACGCGCGCCGACACCGTCGCCGCCGGCCTGCAGGCGCTGCGCGAGCGCGGCGCCCAGCCGCACGACTGGGTGCTGGTCCACGATGCGGCCCGCTGTCTGCTCCGCCCCGAATGGGTCGACGCGCTGATCGACGCCTGCGACGACGATGAGGTCGGCGGCCTGCTGGCGCTGCCCGTGGCCGACACGCTCAAGGACGCGGTGCTCGCGAGCCCCGGCACCGACCCCGGCGCATCGCCGTCGACGCGCGTCGCCGCCACCGTCGACCGCCGCGGCAAGTGGGCCGCGCAGACGCCGCAGATGTTCCGCCTGGGCCTGCTGATGCCCGCGCTGGCGGGTCCGCTGGACGGCATCACCGACGAGGCCAGCGCGATCGAGGCCCTCGGCCATGCGCCGCGTCTGGTCGAGGCTTCCATGGAAAACTTCAAGGTCACCTATCCCGCCGACTTCGCGTTGGCCGAACGCCTGCTCAGGAGCCGCGCATGACTGTCGAATCCGATGACGATATCCAGGGCCTGAAGGCCGCCGGCGAAGCCGTGGCCACCGTGCTGCGCCGCATGCTGGACGCGATCCGGCCCGGCATGACCACGCTGGAGCTCGACCAGATGGGCGAGCGCTGGCTGACGGAGTTCGGCGCGAAGTCCGCGCCGCGCGTGATGTACAACTTCCCCGGCGCGACCTGCATCTCGATCAACGAGCAGGCCGCGCACGGCATCCCCGGCGACCGCGTGATCCAGAAGGGCGATGTGGTCAACGTCGACGTGTCGGCGGAGCTGAACGGCTACTTCGGCGACACGGGCGGCACGCGCATCGTCCCCCCGACGACACCGACCAAGACGCAGCTGGTCTTCGCCGCGCAGTACGCGCTGGAACAGGCGATGAAGGAAGTGAGACCGGGCGCGAAGATCAACCGCATCGGCCACGCGATCGAGCGCGTCGCCAAGGCGCACAAATTCAAGATCATCGAGAACCTCTGCAGCCATGGCGTCGGCCGCTCGTTGCACGAAGAGCCCAAGAGCATCCCGGGCTACTACGACGAGAAGGACACCCGCGTGCTGACCGAGGGCATGGTCATCACCATCGAGCCCTTCCTGTCGACCAAGAGCCGCTGGGTCGACGAGGAGGCCGACGGCTGGACCCTCTCCGGCGTCAAGGGCAACCTGTCCGCGCAGTTCGAACACACGATGATCGTCACCCGCAACGGGCCGCTCGTCGTCACGAACGCGCTGCCGCATTGATTCGAGTTCAAGGCAATCACGCAATGGTTCTGAATATCCGCATCGGCGAAGGCTGGGACACCCACCAGCTCGTCACCGGCCGCCCGCTGATCCTGGGCGGCGTCACGATCCCGCACACGCACGGCCTGCTGGGCCACTCGGACGCGGATGCGCTCGCGCATGCGATCACGGATGCGCTGCTCGGCGCGGCTGCGCTGGGCGACATCGGCAAGCTGTTCCCCGACACCGCCGCCGAGTTCAAGGGCGCCGATTCGATGGTGCTGCTCGCCGAGGCCTATCGCCGCGTGAAGGAACTGGGCTGGGTGATCGGCAACCTGGACAGCACCATCATTGCGCAGCAGCCCAAGATGGCGCCGCACATCCCGCTGATGCGCGCGCGACTCGCCGAAGTGCTCGGCATCGACGCCGGTCAGATCAATGTGAAGGCCAAGACGGCCGAGAAGATGGGACCGGTCGGCGAGCTCAAGGCCATCGAGGCGCGAGCCGTCTGCCTGCTGGTCCGCGGAGACTGAAGAATCCCCATCACCGTCGAGCGCGGCCCATCACAGGGCATGAGGGCTCCCTCCAGGACCCTCAAGCCCTGTTCCAGGCCCGGTGAGACACGCTGACCGCGAGGCAGGGACCGCGGACTGCGGTCAGACGCTGGCGCGCTTGAGTCTCAGCTGCGCGACGAAGCCGCTGTCGTCGGCGTTCGCGAGCCGCAACTGCGCGCCCAGGCGTTGCACCGACTTCTCGACGATCGCCAGGCCCAGGCCCGCGCCGGTCGCGGCCGTGCGCGCCGTGTCGCCGCGGTAGAACGGCGTCGTCAGCTTCGCGAGCTTGTCCGGCGGCACGCCCGGCCCGTGGTCGCGCACCGTCAGCAGCACCCAGGCGCTGTCGGCCTCGGCGGTGACGACCACGCGCGTGGGCTCATCGCCGTGATGGCCATAGCGCCGCGCGTTCTCGAACAGGTTCAGCAGGATGCGGCCCAGCTCGGTCGGGTCGGTCCAGATGCGCAGCGCCGCGGACAGCCGCACGCTGATCTGGATCTGCTGCGGATCGCGGAAGCCCTGCGCCTCGCGCTCCACCAGCTCGCGCAGGTTGAGCGCCTGCAGTTGCAGCTCGCTCGGACGCGCGTAGTCCATGAACTTGTTGATGATCGCGTCGAGCTGGTCGATGTCCTGCGCGATGTAGGTCCGCGCCTGCTCGTCGTTGACGCTCATCTCCGCTTCCAGCCGCAGCCGCGCCAGCGGCGTGCGCAGGTCGTGCGAGATGCCCGCCAGCATCACGCTGCGGTCCTCTTCCATCTTGGCCAGCTCGCGCGCCATCCGGTTGAAGCCCATGTTGACCTCGCGGATCTCGCTGGTCAGCGTGCTCTCGTCCAGGCGCGAGTCGTACTCGCCCTCGCGGATGCGGCTCGCGGCGATCGACAGTTCTCGCAACGGCTGATTGATCAGCCGCGCGATGGCCGCGGCGCCCAGCAGCGACGCGCCCAGCGCGATCGCGATCCACCACCAGTTGCCGGAGATGTTGGCCTGCAACGGCGCCGCGTTGGTCTGAAGCCAGAACTGGTCCGGGCCGACGTCGAATCTCACCCACAGCCCGGGCACGCCGTTGAGGCCGCTCGCGAGCACCGTCTGCGGCCCCAGCCGCGAGACCAGCTCCTTGCGCAGGCGCTGCGCGAAGGGCGAGTTCTCGTAGGGCAGCCAGCGGTCGGTGGCTTCGGCCACCTCGACCGACACGGCCTCGCTGCGCGCCAGCGACTTGACGACCGCGACGCGGTTGATCGCGTCCGTGCTGGACAGCGCCACGCGCGACAGGTTCACCAGGCCGGCCAGCTGCTGCGCCGCCTCGAGGGCCTTGGGTTCGGCCTCCAGGGCCTTGAAGGTCTGTTGCCAGGCCAGGACTCCCGCCGCCAGCAGCAGGGCCAGCAGCGCGAACGTGCGCCAGAACAGGTTCAGCGCCAGACGCGGGGGAGCCACGGGATCAGGCCGCCTCGTCCGGAACGAACACGTAGCCCACGCCCCATACGGTCTGGATGAAGCGCGGTTGCGCCGGATCCTCTTCCAGCAGCTTGCGCAGGCGCGAGACCTGCACGTCCAGGCTGCGGTCGAAGGGCTCGAACTCGCGGCCGCGGGCCAGCATCGCCAGCTTGTCGCGCGACAGCGGCTGGCGCGGGTGGCGCACCAGGGCCTTCAGCATCGAGAACTCGCCGGTGGTCAGCGGCACCGGGTCGCCGTTCTTGGCCAGGCGGCGCAGCGCGAGGTCGAACTCGAACGGGCCGAACTGGACCGTCATCGGCTCCTTGGACGGCGCGCCCGGCGCTTCCGGCGGCGGACGGCGGCGCAGCACCGCATTGATGCGGGCCAGCAGTTCGCGCGGGTTGAAGGGCTTGGCCAGGTAGTCGTCGGCGCCGACCTCGAGGCCGACGATCCGGTCCACTTCCTCGACCTTGGCCGTCAACATGATGATGGGCGTGCTGTCGCCCGCGGCGCGCAGCCGTCGGCAGATCGACAGGCCGTCCTCGCCGGGCAGCATCAGGTCCAGGACGATCAGGTCCACGGTCTCGCGCGTCAGCTGCTTGTTGAGCGCCTTGCTGTCTTCGGCCAGCAGGACCTCGAAGCCCTCCTGGGCCAGATAGCGGCGAAGGAGGTCACGGATGCGGGCATCGTCATCCACGACCAGGACACGGTTGGGGCGGGTTGTGGTTTGCATGGCGGCCACTCCGGAATTTGTAACAGCGGGACTGTAAGGGCAGTTTTTCGGCCTGTTTGCGGGATGCATCAGTCCTTACTGAATGGTTACATCTTTTGTAACAAGGCGGTCCATTCCCCCTGACGAGGTCGATGAATGACTCAAAAAGGCGGATGAACGGCGCCCGGCGCCGGTCAACCGTGACGCTTTCCTCACGCGTTATGCTGGTTCCCACCAGGACTCTCCGTAGGAACCCGAATGATCCGTAGCTCCAAGATCCTCGCCCGCACCCTGATCGCCGCCGGCGCGGTGGCGGTCCTGCCCGCGATGGCGCAAGCCCAGGCTGCCCGGACCGACGTGCTCTCGCTGAACGCCTCGGCCACGACCGAAGTCACCCGCGACCTGCTGCAGCTGCGCTTCTCCACGACGCGTGAGGGCAAGGAGGCCGCCGCCGTCCAGAACGAGCTGAAGCAGGCGCTCGACGCCGCGCTGACCGAGGCCCGCAAGGTCGCCAAGCCGGGGCAGGTCGACCTGCAGGCGGGCAACCTGTCGGTCTATCCGCGCTACGGCCAGCCGAAGGCGGGCTCCAACGCCGGGCCGCAGATCACCGGCTGGCAAGGCAGCGTCGAGCTGCTCGTGCAGGGCCGCGACATCGAGGCGATCTCCAAGCTGAGCGGCCGCATCCAGTCGCTGGCCATCGCCAACGTCAGCTACGGGCTGTCGCGCGAGGCCCGCGAGAAGGCCGAGGAGGAGGTGGTCGGGCAGGCCATCGCCAGCTACAAGGCCAAGGCGGCCGTGTATGCGAAGCAGTTCGGTTATTCCGGCTACCGGATCGGCGAAGTCAGCGTGAACGCCGACCAGCCGATGGCCATGATGGCGGCGCCGATGGCCCGCATGAAAACGATGGGCGCGTCTGCCGACGAGGCACTGCCGACCGAGTCCGGCAAGGCCACCGTCACGGTGAACGTGAACGGCAACGTCGTCATGACACGTTGATCACGCGTTGATCGCGCGTGACCGGCACGTGCCTGAGACGCGTGCCTGAACGAACAACGCCCGGCTAGCCCGGGCGTTGTCCATGAAGGAGCCGAAGGGACTACTGAGCGGTCCAGCCGCCGTCCATCGCCCAGGCCTGGCCGCGCACGTTGATCGCGGCGTCCGAACACAGGAACACGGTCAGCGCGCCGAGCTCCTCGGGCGTCGTGAACTGCAGCGAGGGCTGCTTCTCGGCCAGCAACTGGCGCTTGGCCTCGGCGGGATCGAGCTTTTCCTTGGCCGAGCGGTCGTCGATCTGCTTCTGCACCAGCGGGGTCAGCACCCATCCGGGGCAGATCGCGTTCACGGTGATGGGGAGGAGGGCGGTCTCCAGCGCCGCCGACTTGGTCAGGCCGACCAGGCCGTGCTTGGCCGCGACGTAGGCCGACTTGCCGGCCGACGCCACCAGCCCGTGCGTCGACGCGATGTTCACGACGCGACCCCAGTTCTTCTTCTTCATGCCCGGCAATGCCAGGCGCATGGTGTGGAAGGCCGAGCTGAGGTTGATCGCGATGATCGCGTCCCATTTCTCCGGCGGGAACTCGTCGACGTTGGCCACGTGCTGGATGCCGGCGTTGTTCACCAGGATGTCGCAGCCGCCGAATTCCTGGGCGATGTAGGCCATCATGGCCTCGATCTCGGCGGGTTTGCTCATGTCGGCGCCGTGGTACCCGACCTTCACACCGAGCGCCTCGACCTCCGCCTTCGGACCGGCGTGGTCGCCGAAGCCGTTGAGGACGATGTTCGCGCCTTCCTTGGCGAGGGTCAGGGCAATCCCCAATCCGATGCCGCTCGTGGAGCCGGTGACCAGCGCCGTCTTGCCTTTCAACATGCCGCGTCCTCTTCAGGGTTGTTAGGATGGGTGCAAAGGATACGAGCGATGTCTGAACCCTTGTTGAAAAAAGTCCAGGCGCTGAGCCCTTGCGGCCTTCACCGGGTCGCGTATTGGGAGTGGGGGCAGGCCGACAACCCTCGGGTGCTGGTCTGCGTGCACGGGCTGTCGCGGCAGGGCCGCGACTTCGACGTGATCGCACGGCGCCTGAGCGACCGTTTCCGGGTGATCTGCCCCGACGTCGTCGGGCGCGGAGAGTCGGAATGGCTGGGCGATCCGCGCAACTATCAGCTGCCTCAATATGTCTCGGACATGGTCACGCTGCTGGCCCGTCTGGGTCCGGCGCAGGTGGACTGGCTGGGCACCTCGATGGGCGGGCTGATCGGCCTGGCGCTGGCGGCGATGCCGGCCAGCCCGATCAAGCGCCTGATCCTCAACGACGTGGGGCCGACGATCGAGTTCGTCGCGCTGCAGCGCATCGCGAGCTACCTGGGCCGCGCGCCGCAGTTCGAGAACTGCCAGCAGGGCGCGGATTACCTGCGCGGCATTTCGCAAGGCTTCGGACCGCACACGGACGAGCAGTGGCTGGCGTTGTCACGCGCGATGTTCAAGCCGGACGGCGACCGCTGCCGGCTGCATTACGACCCGCGCATCGGCCAGGGCCTGGCGGGCTTGACGCCGGAGCTGGCCAAGGCCGGCGAAGCGCAGCTCTGGGCCGCCTACGACGCGGTGCGTTGCCCGACGCTGCTGCTGCGCGGCGGCGATTCGGACCTGCTCACGCGCACGACCGCGGAGTTGATGACGCAGCGCGGCCCGCGCGCCGAGCTGCATGAGTTCCCCGGGGTCGGCCATGCGCCGACGCTGGTGCATGAAGAACAGATCCGCGTGGTGGAGCAGTTCCTGGCCCGCGGATGACGTCCCGGGGGCGCATGCGCCCCTGACGACACGGATGAACGACGAATGAAGACGGAATTGGGGCTGCGGCAGGACCAGGCGGCGCCCATCGTGGCCCTGCTGGACGGGGACCTGCCTCACCGCTTGCCGGCCGCGCAGCCGCGCGCCGAAGAGACGGCGGATCCGGTGCGGCGCGCCCGCGCGTTCGCGGAGCCGCTGCTGGCCGATCATCTGCTGGGCACCGGAGAGCCGGCGCTCGCCCACGCGGATGGCGTGGCGGCGATCCTGGCCGGTGTGGGTGCTGCGCCGTCGATGCAGGCGGCGTCGTACCTGGTGTATGCCGGCGACTATCTGAACAAGCCGGAAGAGATCGTCGCCAAGGCCTTCGGCGCAAGCGACGCGAGCCTGGTCGCGCACACGCGCCGGCTGGTGCAGATCCAGCGCGCGGCGCGCGAGGCGCGCGTCGAGGAACAGCGCCGGCAGGAACAGACCGAGCTCGTGCGCAAGATGCTGCTGGCGTTCTCGCGCGACCTGCGCGTGGTGCTGCTTCGGCTGGCGTCGCGGCTGCAGTCGCTTCGCTGGTTCGCGGCGAGCAAGACGCCGTGCCCGCGCGAGCTGGCGGCGGAATCGCTGCAGGTCTTCGCGCCGCTGGCCAACCGGCTCGGCATCTGGCAGATCAAGTGGGAACTCGAGGACCTGGCCTTCCGTTTCCTGGAGCCCGAGAACTACCACCAGCTCGCCAAGGGCCTGCACGAGAAGCGCGTCGAACGCGAGCAGTCGGTGGAGACGGTGCGGGCCGCGCTGGAGCGCGAACTGCAGGGACACGGCATCGCCGCGCAGGTGCAGGGCCGGCCCAAGCATCTCTACAGCATCTGGAAGAAGATGCGCGGCAAGGGTCTGACGCTGGAACGCGTCTTCGACCTGCGCGCGCTGCGCGTCGTCGTGCCGGAGGTGGCGGACTGCTACGCCGTGCTGGCGCAACTGCACGAGCGCTACCTGCCGGTGGACGGCGAGTTCGACGACTACATCGCGCGTCCCAAGCCCAACGGCTACCAGTCGCTGCACACGGTGGTGATCGCGGCGGACGGCCGGCCGATGGAAGTGCAGATCCGCACGCGCGCGATGCACGAGCACGCGGAGCACGGCGTCGCCGCGCACTGGGCCTACAAGGAAGCGGGCACCAAGGGCTATGCCGGCGTGAGCGCGGCGGGCGAGTTCGAGGAACAGGTCGCGCAGGCCCGCAAGGCGGTGCTGCGGCAACTGCTGGCGTGGGAGCGCGACTACGTCGCCGAGACCGACTCGAACTTCGACGACCGCATCTACGTGTTCACGCCGCAGGCCAATGTGGTCGAACTCTGCGCGGGCGCGACGGCGGTGGACTTCGCCTACGCAGTGCATACCGACCTGGGCCACCGCTGCCGCGGCGCGAAGGTCGACGGCCAGATGGTGCCGCTGAACACGCCGCTGCAGAGCGGCCAGACGGTGGAGATCGTCGCGCTCAAGGAGGGCGGTCCGTCGATGGACTGGCTCAACGCGGAGCTCGGTTATCTGCAGAGCCAGCGCAGCAAGGCCAAGGTGCGGGCGTGGTTCAACGCGCAGGTGCAGACGCACACGGTCGCCAAGGGCCGTGAGCTCGTCGAGAAGCTGCTGCAGCGCGAGGGCAAGACGGCGATCAAGCTCGACGACCTGGCAGGGCGGCTCGGCTTCAAGAGCGCGGAGGCGCTGTTCGAGGTCGTGGGCAAGGACGAGTATTCGCTGCGCAACATCGAGACGCTGCTGCGTCCGCCGGTGCCGGAAGCGGACGAGGAGGAACTGCTCGTCCAGCGGCACACGAAGGGCGCGGTCGGGGAAGGGCGCACGCCCAAGGGCGGCGTGCTGGTGGTGGGCGTGGACTCCTTGCTGACGAGTCTGGCGCGCTGCTGCCGGCCCGCGCCGCCGGACGCGATCACGGGCTATGTGACGCGCGGCAAGGGCGTGGCCATCCACCGCAGCGATTGCGCCAACCTGCGCCAGATGGCGCAGTCGGCGCCGGAGCGCGTGATCGCGGTCGCGTGGGGCGAGCCCACGCCGGACCGTGCCGGCAAGGGCGCGATGTACCCGGTGGACCTGGTCGTCGAGGCCACAGACCGGCCGGGGCTGTTGCGCGACGTCCTGGAGCTGTTCGCGAAGGACAAGCTCAACGTGGTCTCGGTGAACCAGCAGAGCGGCAAGGGCAAGCCCTTGCGCAACGACCTGTCGCGGATGAACTTCACCGTCGAGGTCAGCGATGCCCAGCGGCTGCAGCAGACGCTGGTGGCGCTGTCGCAGGTCTCGGGTATCCGGAGCGCGCGGCGTCGATAGGCCGATCGCGGGAAGGTCATCGACGGGCTCGCGGAAGACGTCGTGCGACTGCTGTGCTTTTTGCTGCGACTTCCTGGACGGACCCAAAAATCCGGCATATACTGCGAGGCTCTTCAGGCGCGTAGCTCAGTTGGTTAGAGCACCACCTTGACATGGTGGGGGTCGTTGGTTCGAATCCAATCGCGCCTACCAGAATTGGTAGGCAGTCCTTCGGGACAACCTCAAACGAATCGCCCGCTTTCAACGGGCGATTCGTTTTACGGACCAGTGGATTAACCACCACTGGCCGAGTATTTCAGGCGCGTAGCTCAGTTGGTTAGAGCACCACCTTGACATGGTGGGGGTCGTTGGTTCGAATCCAATCGCGCTTACCAAACGGTAGGACGTCCTCAGTGACGCATCGGCAAACGCCCGCTTCTCAGCGGGCGTTCTGCTTTGTGCGCTGCCCGGCGCTAGGATGCCTCGATCCCGGCACCCGCACACGCTCTTGGCGACCGTCTCCAACCCTTTGCTCCGGCGCATCGCGCGCGTCCTGCAGTTGTCGCAGGCGGTGGCGCTGGTCCTGGTGATCGGTGCCGCCGGCGTGCTGGTCGACAGCGCCCGCCGCTACGGCGACGCGAACGATCTGGTCGCCCACACCCATGAAGTCCTCGATCAGCTGAACCAGCTGCGCTCCGGCCTGCTGCGCGGCGGCATCGCGCTGCGCAACTTCGCGCTGGTGCCGCAGGGGGAGGCGCTGCAGCGGCTGCGTGCCGCCGCGGGCGATGCCCGGCAGACGGCGGACACGCTGGAGTCGCTGGTCCAGGACAACCCATCCCAGTTGAGTCTGGCGGCGGAGGTGAGGTCCGAGACGCTGGAGATCACCGGCTGGTATCTGTCGTCCGCGGTGATCGGCGATCGCGACGGCGCCGAGGCGCTGCGTCACGGACTGGATGCGCGGATCACCAACGACTCATCGAAGCGCCTGCGGCAACTGCTCGACACGATGGAGCGAGCCGAGCGCTCCTTGCTGGAGGCCCGTCGGGCCGAACAGCAGCGCGGACTCCAGTCGGTGAAGCGATCGGCGCTGGCGCTCGCGGCGCTGTTCATCGCCTTCACGCTGTGGACGATCGGCTACGCGAGCCGCCTGGTTCGCGCGAGCGACCGCGACATGACCCAACTGGCGACGACGGCCGACACGGATCTCCTCACCGGCCTGGCCAACCGGCGCTCGCTGGAGCGGCGGGCGCAGGAACTCGCCGGCCAGCCGATGAGCGTCATCGTCTTCGACCTCGACGACTTCAAGCCGGTCAACGACCGCCACGGCCACGCCGCCGGCGATGCGGTGCTGCGGGCCGTCGGCCAGCGGCTGCGGGCGCAATGCCGCGACGGGGATCTCCCGGCGCGGGTGGGCGGCGATGAATTCGTGCTGCTCTTCTCCGGCGCGCCGGACGAGTTCCGGATGGCGCAGATCCGGCAGCGGCTGCTGCAGGCCTTGACCGAGCCGATCGCGATCGACGGCGGCGTGGTCAGCGTGGGCGCGTCCATCGGCTACGCCGTCGGTGATGGGCAGGCGAGCTACGAGCAACTGCTGGAAGTCGCGGACAACATGTCCTACGAAGAGAAGAAACGGAGAAAGCTCCGATCGCCCTTGCGGGCGTGATCGGGGCTTCCTGGAGGGGCCTGCCAGTCGGCGGAGCCTGAGGTTCTTTGCGGGGCGGCGGCGCGGAACCTGGCCCCGGACCCGGATCAGTAGGTGATCGTCACGGTCACGGTGTCGGTGTACGCGCCCGGCACCACGCCGGCCAGCGTCGGCACGCGGCCGTAGACGCTGATGGACTGCGAGCTGCCGGTGCCCGTGCCGCTCTTGGTGCTGGAGCTGGCGGTGCCGTCGCCGAAGACCGTCGTGCGGCCCGAATCCAGGTAGAGCTGGTAACCCAGGGTGTTGGCGCCGCTCTTCATCGTGCGGGACGTGAAGTTGGAGGCGCCGCCCGCGTTCGCGCCGGCGTTCAGCGACACCGCGTAGGGCGTCGTGTTGGAGCAGGTGACGGTCAGCGTGGAGGAGGCGTCCAGCGGCACGCCGACCGCCAGCGGGTCGATCGCGCTGCCGAAGTTCAGAGCCGAGCCCGACACCGTGCAGGAGCTGGTGATCGTCGCGGTCACCTGGAAGGTGTTCTGCGCGGTGTTGGCGTTGGCCGCCATCGTGGCGGAAACCGCCAGGCCCAGGCCGATGGCGATGTGCTTGAACTTGCTGGCTTGCTTCGAGATCGTGTTCATGTTGGCCCCCTGTTGTCGATGGATGAATCTTCGTTTTCACGACGAGTGACCGACAGGAGGAGACAGCGGTACCACGGGTCGGGCAGGGCCTGTATGCCTCTGTAGGGAAACTGCCCACAGCTGTGGGGGAAGGGAGGGCGCTCGCTGCCTTCGCGCCTCATGACAGTCGTGTGACACATTTCCGTCATCACCCGGCGATATCGTCCATCGCAGCGTGACCCTTCCACGCGCCTTCAGGGGCTCGTCACCTTGGACATTCGCAAACTGGTCGCCCCCGTGCTGGCGATCGCGCTCCTCGCCGCCGTGGGCGGCGGCGTCTGGTACTCCAACGCGCGGCTCGACCAGGACAAGGTCGCCGCCGTCACCGCCCAGCAGGTGCGGGACCGCCAGGTCACGCTGCGCGGCCTGATCGGCTCCGAGAAGGAGGCCTTCTTCAACGACCCGCGGGTCCAGCAGGCGCTGGCCGCCCGGGGGCTCACGGTCACGGTGGAGAAGGCCGGGTCCCGCGCCATCGCCAACCGCGTCGACGCGGCGAAGTACGACTTCGGCTTCCCGTCCGGCGCGCCCGCCGGACAGCAGTTGAAGGTGGCCGCCAAGGCCGCCAACGTCTACACGCCGTTCTACACGCCGATCGTCTTCGCGAGCTGGAAGCCGATCGCCGAGATCCTCGTCGCCAACGGCATCGCGCAGCGCGAGGGCGATTTCTATTACATCGTCGACCTCCAGCGCCTGATGACGCTGATCGAGCAGAACGCCCGCTGGCGCGACCTCAAGAAGAGCGAGGCCTTCGCCACCGGCAAGGCCGTGCTGGTGAACTCCACCGACGTGCGAACGTCCAACTCTGCGGCGATGTATCTGGCGCTGGCGAGCTACCTGGCCAACCAGCAGCAGATCGTGCAGAGCCAGGAGGAGGTCGACAAGGTGCTGCCGCTGGTCGCGCCGCTGTTCCTGCGCCAGGGCTTCCAGGAGCAGAGCTCCGCGGGCCCCTTCGAGGACTACCTGGCACTGGGCATGGGCAAGGCGCCGCTGCTGGCCGCCTACGAGTCGCAGATGGTCGAGTTCTGGCTGCGCAATCCCGACCGGCTCAAGGGCGACATGGTCGTGCTCTACCCGCGCCCGACCGTGTACTCGAAGCATGTGCTGGTGCCCTACAACGAGAAGGGCGCGCGCCTGGGCGAGGCGCTCGACACCGACCCCAAGCTGCGCGAGCTCGCGCATGAATATGGCTTCCGCACCGGCGGCGACGTGAAGGGTCCGGAGACCTGGGCCCAGCGCGGCGTCAAGGTGCCGCCGGTGCTCGTCGACGTCGTCGACCCGCCCAGCCACGAATGGCTCGAACGCATGATCCAGGGCATCGAGGCCCGGTTCAAGTGACGCTTCATCCCGAGGAGGACCGCATGACCGCTTCCCAGACCCCGATCCCGGCCACGAACGTCGCGCTCGACGAACTCCAGCCCCCGCAGTCCTTCACGCTGGAGCCTCCGGCGCCGGTGCAGGTCGTGCCCGTCGAGACCGCCGCCGGCAAGGTGAAGCTCAAGCCGGAGGATGTCGCCGAACTCGACGGCCAGGTCCGCCAGTTCATCGCCGACATCACGACGCACGACAGCCAGCATCCGACCTTCAAGCAGGCTGTCGAGCGCATCCACGCGATGGGCAGCAAGGACATCGAGGCCGCTGCCTCCGCGTCGAACCGGATGCTGGACCGGCCCGTCGGGTCGTTGAAGAGCGGTCTCCTCGACCAGGGCGCGCAGATCGGGCAATCGCTCGTGGACCTGCGCCGCACCGTCGAGGACCTCGACCCGTCGCGCCAGGGCGACCTGTTCTCGGCGCGCAAGCTGCTGGGCTTCATCCCGCTGGGCAACAAGCTGGCCGACTACTTCGACCGCTACCAGTCCTCGCAGTCGCACCTGAACGGCATCATCGAGGCGCTCAAGGGCGGCAAGGACGAGCTGCTGCGCGACAACGCCGCCATCGAGCAGGAGAAGGTCAACCTCTGGACGCTGATGGAGCGGCTGGAGAAGTACATCCACATCGGCCGCACGCTCGACGGGCAGCTCGAGGCGAAGGCGCGCGAGCTCGAGCTGTCGGACGGCGAGAAGGCGCGCGTCGTCCGCGAGGAGATGCTGTTCTACACCCGCCAGAAGGTGACGGACCTGCTGACGCAGCAGGCGGTGAACATCCAGGGCTACCTGGCGCTGGACCTGATCCGCAAGAACAACCTGGAGCTGGTGAAAGGCGTCGATCGCGCGACGACGACGACCGTGTCGGCCCTGCGCACGGCGGTCATCGTCGCCCAGGCGCTCAACAACCAGAAGCTGGTCCTGGACCAGATCTCCGCGCTGAACACCACGACCGGCAACCTCATCGCCGGCACCAGCGAGATGCTGCGCGACCAGAGCGCCGCGATCCATCAGCAGGCCGCGTCCAGCACGATCGAGATCGCGAAGCTGCAGCTGGCCTTCACCAACATCTACCAGACCATGGACACCATCGCCGACTTCAAGACGAAGGCGCTGGCATCGATGCAGACGACCGTGGACACGCTGTCCGACGAAGTCGCCAAGAGCCGGACCTACCTGGACCGCGTGCGGCGCCAGGAGTCCGCCGCGGCGCTGCAGGCGTCGGGAGAGGTGTCGCTGTGAGCGGCGCGCGCCGTTCGGCGAGGGGATGGCTCGCGGGCAACGCGCTGTTGACGACGGCGCTGTTGACGGCGGCGCTGGTGCTCGGCGGCTGCGGCAAGCGTGACGCCGACGCGCCGACGGCCGATGCGGCGAAGGCGGCCGGCACGGACGCTGCATTCACCGTGCTCGCAGGCTCCGAGGTCAAGGACCTGGAGCCGGCGATCGTCGCGGCCGGACGGGCCGCCGGCGTGACCGTGAAAATGAGCTACGCCGGCACGCTCGACATCGTCGAGCGGATCAACGCCGGCGATCGCTTCGACGCGATCCTGCCGCCCAACGGCGCCTACCCGTCGCTGGCGCTCCAGACACCGCCGCTGGCACGAGAGAAGCTCTTCTACTCGCGCATCGCGCTCGGCGTGAAGGCGGCCAAGGTGACCGAGCTCGGCTGGGGCCAGCGCGCGCCGACCTGGGCCGACATCGCCAAGGCCGCCAGCACCGGCAAGCTGCGCTACGCGATGACCAATGCGGCGAGTTCGAACTCGGGCATGAGCGCGCTCTTCGCTGTGGCTGCCGCGTCGTCGGGCAAGACCGAGGACATGGCCGCGTCCGATGTCGATGCCAAGGTCATCACCGCCTTCCTGTCCGGCCAGCGGCTGACGGCCGGCAGTTCCGGCTGGCTGGCGGACGCCTTCACGAAAGACCCCGCCGCCATCGACGCGATGGTGAACTACGAGGCCGTGATCCTGCGCGCCAACGAGAAGCTGGCGCAGGACCAGCGCCTGACGCTGGTCTATCCCCGCGACGGGATGATCTCGGCCGACTATCCGCTGATGCTGCTGCGCGAGGCGGGGCGTGAGCCGTACAACAAGCTGGTCGCCGCATTGAAGGCGGCGGACTTCCAGCGCGACGCGCTGGGCCCGGCCTTCCTGCGGCCGGCGAATCCGCAGGTCGCGACCGCGGCGGCGCTGCCGACGGCGGCGATCGCGGAGCTGTCCTTCCCGAACCGGCTGGAGGTCATCGACGCGGTGCTGTCGGCCTACCAGTCGACCTGGCGCAAGCCGTCGACGTCGATCTTCGTGCTGGACATCAGCGGGTCGATGAAGGGCGAACGCATCGAGCTGATGCGCGAGGCGCTCAAGGTGCTCAGCGGCGCATCGCAGGCCACGGCCAGCGCTCGCCTGACCGCGTTCCAGGGGCGCGAGCGCGTGTTCCTCATCCCGTTCGACGACCGGGTGAGCGAGCCGGTGCTGGTGCCCTTCGACGCCGGCGGCATCGACGCCGCGCGGGCGCGGCTCACGAGCGTCGCCGACGAGCTGCGGCCACGCGGCGGCACCGCCGTGTACTCGGCGCTGTCCGCGGCGCTGGAGCTGGCCGCGCGGGAATCGCGCGAGTATCCCGACCGCTTCGTCAGCGTCGCGCTGCTCACCGATGGCGAGAGCAACAGCGGGATGTCGTTCGCCGCCTTCCGCTCCCGCTACGGGCAGGGCGCGCCAGCGCGCGTGTTCCCCATCCTCTTCGGCGAGGGCAACGTCGACGAGATGAAGCAGATCGCGCAGATGACCGGCGGCCGCGAATTCGACGGGCGCCATTCGCGCCTGGCACAGGTGTTCCGCGAGATCCGCGGCTATCAGTGAACGCGCCGGGAACGCCATGGCCGCATCAAGATCGCTGAAGCTGCGCGCGCTGCTGTTCCTCTACGGCAGCGGCAACATCCTGGGCTGCGCGCTGGCGCTGATCGGACCGGCGCTGCTGTTCGCCGGCGTCATCGACCGCGGCTGGCTCGCGATCACGGCGGGCCTGTACGTCGCGGGCCTGCTGCTCGGCCGCCGCCAGCCCGAGCTGGAACGCGCGATCGAGGACAGCCTGACGTTCGAGCAGACGATGCAGCGCCTGGACGAGGTCATCGCGCACGCCGCGCCGCATCTGCCCGAGGAAGTGAAGACCAGTCTGGCCTCGATCCGCGGCGCCGTCGCCGAGGTGCTGCCGCGGCTGCGCGCGACCGGCCTGCACAACGACGACCTGTTCACCGTCCGCCAGACGGTGCTGCGCTACCTGCCGGAGACGCTGGCGAACTACGTCGCGCTGCCGCCAGCCTTCCGCGTCAGCCATGCGTTGAAGGACGGCAAGACTGCGCGGCAGTTGCTCGCGGAGCAGCTGTCGCTGCTCGAGACCCAGATGCGCGAGATCGTCGCGAACACTGCCAAGCAGGACGCGCAGGCGCTGATCGCCAACGGGCACTTCCTCGAAGAGAAGTTCCGCCAGCCCGACTTCCTGGCGCGCTGAACCCGGAGGTCCCCATGACCCGCACCATCGTCGACATCCCCGCGGCGCAGCTCGTCGAGATCGATCGCCTGTGCAAGCTGATGGGCATCTCACGCGCGGAAGCGGTGCGGCGCGCGTTGGCGACCTTCGCGGAGGGCCACGCCGACGTGACCCCGGAGGCTTTCGGGCTGTGGGCGCCGCGCGGCGTTCCGGTCGACCCGGCGGGCGAACCGGGCCGGTCGGGCCGACCCGACGGCAGCGGCACCGGCAGCGGTAGCAGCAGCGGTGGTGGCGCGCCCCGGCGGAGTACCCGCCGATGAATGCCGTCATCGACGAGGACGTGCTGCTCGATTACCTGAACGGCGTGCCGACGGCGGCGCGGGCGCTGGAGGCTTGCGCGCACCGCTCGATCAGCGTGCTCACCTGGCTGGCGGTGATGGCGCGCTGCCCGCCCGAGCTGCTGGAGCCGACGCGCGGTTTCCTGCGCACCTTCGAGCGCCTGTCGATCAGCGAAGCCGTCGCCGACGAGGCGCTGCGGCTGCGGCTCGCCTCGCCGTCGCTCGACCATCCGCGTGCGATCGCCTGGGCCACGGCCAACGTCAACCAGCTGATGTTCGTGACCTCGCGCCGGGACGGGATCGACAGCGAGGGACGCAATGTCGTGGTGGCCTACGAGGGCCGTCGCTGAACGCGCCGGACGCGCCGGACGCGCGAACGTCTCCTGCGCTCCGACGCCCGCCCGCCATAATCAGCCGCCATATGTCCGACATCGAGACCTTCCCCCGTCCCCGCCGCCGCAAGGGCAGCGGCGCCGTCACGCTGCGCGACGTGGCGCAACTCGCGGGCGTGGCGCCGATCACCGCGTCCCGCGCGATCAACAACCCCGCTCAGGTGTCGCCCGAGGTCCGCGAGCGGGTGTCGGAGGCGGTCCGCAAGACCGGGTATGTGCCCAACCTGCTGGCCGGCGCCTTGTCGTCGATGAAGAGCCGCATGGTGGGCGTCGCCGTGCCGACCATCGCCGGGCCCGTGTTCCTCGACACCGTGCAGAGCCTCACCGAGGCGCTGTTCGAGGCCGGGTACCAGGTCTTGCTCGGCCAGACCGGCTACGACAACGCGCGCGAGGAGGCGTGGCTGGACGCGATGATCGGCCGCCGTCCCGACGGCCTGGTGCTCACCGGCACCAGCCATTCCGAGCAGGCGCGCACGCGGTTGCGCGCTTCCGGCGTCCCGGTCGTCGAGACCTGGGACCAGACGACGGATCCGATCGACATGCTGGTCGGTTTTTCCCACGTCGAGGTCGGCCGCAAGGTCGCGTCCTACCTGCATGAGCGCGGCTACCGCCGGCTGGCCGGCGTGGCCGGCAACGACGAGCGCGCGATGCGGCGCTTCCGCGCCTTCCAGGACCAGGCCGGCGTGCTCGGCATCGCCGACGTGCCGGTGGCCACCGTCGCCACGCCGACCACGCTGGGCAGCGGTCGCCGCGGCCTGGCCGAACTGCTGGCGCATCCGGACCGCGTCGACGCGGTGTTCTGCAGCTCCGACTCGCTGGCGCTGGGCGTCCTGATCGAAGCGCAGGCGCGCGGGCTGCGTATCCCCGAGGACCTCGCGATCGTCGGCTTCGGCGACCTGGCGCTGGCGCGGGACCTGGAGCCGGCGCTGACGACCGTGCGCATCGACGGCTTCGCCATCGGTCGGCAGGCGGCGCGATTCATCCTCGACCGCGCCAGCGGCCCGGTCGAACGCCGGACCGTCGACATCGGTTTCGAGCTGGTCCAGCGCGCCAGCGCCTGAGCCTTCACTGAGGGCGCCCAGGCCGTGGTCATGGCATGCGAGAACCCGGTGGAATCCCTCATCAACGCCAGCTTGACGCGTCGGATGGTACCGATACCATTCCAATCATCAAGAGAAGAGGGTGCCAGCACCGAGTCGATGTCGACGAGGGCCGCGTGCCGTCATGGATGGAGACAAGCGACATGAATTCGGTGATGCGGGTCCGCGTGCGGGCCCTGGCCGCTGCGGCGGCGACGGTGGTCCTGGGCACGATGGCGATGACCTCGGCACAGGCCGCCGATGCCGGCAACTGGCCGACCCAGCCGGTGAAGCTGATCGTCCCCTTCGCGCCGGGCGGCACGTCCGACGTGCTGGCGCGCGAGATCGCGGCGCGGCTGCAGGTCTCGCTCAAGCAGACCATCGTGGTCGACAACAAGGCCGGCGCCGGCGGCGTGCTGGGCGCGGACAGCGTGGCCAAGGCCGCGCCGGACGGCTACACGATGCTGCTGGGCACGATCGCGACGCACGCGATCAATCCCTCGCTGCTGCCCAAGATGCCGTACAAGGCCGACCGCGATTTCGCGCCGGTGATCCTGCTGGGCAAGATCTCCAACGTGCTGCTGATCGGGCCGGGATCGCAGGCCAAGTCGGTGAAGGAGATCATCGCGGCCGCGAAGGCCAAGCCCGGCGACATCACCTTCGCCTCGGCGGGGCAGGGCACGTCGCAGCATCTCTCGGGCGAGGTGTTCCGCCTGATGACGGGCGCGGACCTGACGCACGTGCCCTACAAGGGCAGCGCGCCGGCCATCCAGGACGTGATGGGCGGCCAGGTGCCGATGAGCTTCGAGACGGTGACCGTGGCCCTGCCGCAGATCAAGGGGGGCAAGGTGAAGGCGCTGGCGGTGACCTCGGCCAAGCGCAGCGCGCAGCTGCCCGACGTGCCGACGCTGGCCGAGTCCGGCGTGCCCGGCTTCGACGTGTCGAGCTGGCAGGCGCTGTACTTCCCGGCGAACACGCCGGCGCCCATCGTGGCCAAGCTCAACGCCGAAGTGCAGAAGATCGTCGCGCTGCCCGAGGTGAAGGCGAAGATGGAATCGCTGGGCCTGGAGTACACGCCCAACACGCCGGCGCAGTTCGCCGAGTTCCAGAAGGCCGAGCAGGCCAAGTGGGCGAAGGTGATCAAGGACGGCAACGTCAAGCCGGACTGAGTGCACCCAGGGCGGATCCGCCTCCCGCACAGCAAGGGAAATCACCCGGCGGGCCGCTTGCCGGGCGCCTCCTAGAATGGGTCGAAGACCCTCAGAGGAGACAGCATGGCGACGGCCCGACGCGGCAAGACCGCAACCGGCAACGAGGACCCCGCGCAGCCCAAGGGGCCGCGGGTGCTCAAGAAGTACCCCAACCGGCGGCTGTACGACACGCAGACCAGCAGCTACATCACCTTGGCGGACGTCAAGAAGATGGTGCTCGGCGGCGAGGACTTCGAAGTCCGCGACGCGAAGTCGGGCGATGAGCTGACCCGATCCATCCTGCTGCAGATCATCCTGGAAGAGGAGATGGGCGGGATGCCGATGTTCTCGACGCCGCTGCTGGCGCAGATCATCCGCTTCTACGGCCATGCGATGCAGGGCCTGATGGGCGCCTACCTCGAGAAGAACCTCGAGGCGGTCACCGAGCTGCAGAGCCGCTTCGCCGACCCGAGCAAGGGCGGGGGCTTCGATCCGCAGCTCTGGTCGCAGTTCATGAGCGGCCAGGCGCCGATGATGCAGGGCCTGATGGGCAACTACCTCGAGCAGTCCAAGAACCTGTTCCTGCAGATGCAGGAGCAGTTCCAGAGCGCGGGGAACATCTTCCCCGGCGTGCCTGGGATGCCGGGCTTTCCGCCGCAGCCGCCGAAGAAGTGAGCGGCGCGGCCGCGGCCCGCACAGGGCGCCGCGGCGCGGGGCCCTAGAGGCCGTGCCGCCGATGCCAGTCGGCCAGCGATTCCTCGGGGAAATGGTCGAAGCGCGGGTCGCCCGGCTTGCCTTCCACCCGGACCCACGGCGCCTTGGAGTCCAGCAGACCGTGTACGTTCTCCGGCGGCGCCGGGAGCGGCGTGTCGATCGCGCTCGCATGCGGGTGGATCAGGTCGGGCCAGTTGTCGTCGTACATCCAGAGCGCGGTGCCGCAATGGCCGCAGAAATGGCGCTGGCCGCTGCTTTCCTTGCCGTCGAGGACGGCGCGGTAGACCTTCAGGTCGCGTTTGCCCTTGATCAGCTTGAAGCTGCGGTTGTCGGCGCCGATGTTGATCGCGTAGCCGCCGGTGCCGGCCGTCTTGCGGCAGATCGTGCAGTAGCAGCGCAGGAACGGATAAGGCTCGGTCGAGTCGACCGAGAAGCGGATGCGGCCGCAGTGGCAGGAGCCTTCGAGGTGCATGGTGGATGCTCTCCTTGGTCGCCGTGTCCGGCAACGCGCATGCCAACATGCCGACGGGGCTTGGATCAGTCCCGCGACGTCAGCGCCCGCGCCGGGAGCAGCGACCGCAGCACGGCGTGCAGCGGTCCGGGCTGCACGGGCTTGCGCAGCACGAGGTAGCCGTCGGCTTCGGCGCGGCGCAGGTCGGGCAGGTCGAACTCGCCGGTGACCACCAGGCCGCGTGCGAGCGGCAGCCGGTCCAGCAGGTCCTGCAGCAGCGCGTAGCCGCCGTCGTCGTGCCGCAGCCGCAGGTCGCTCATCACGACGTCGGGCTCGAAGTCGGCATCGAGCGCCGCATGTGCCTGGGCCGCGTCGCCGGCGACATGGCAATCGATGCCCCATTCGCCCAGCAGGTGCGACAGGCCGCGCGTCACGCCCAGGTCGTCGTCGACCACGAGTACGCGGCCGCCGAGTGGCTCGAACGCGTGCAGTCCCACAGGTGCCCGCTTCGCCGGCGTCGCCGGGATGGCCGCGCCGCGCAGCGTGATGCGGAAGCAGGAACCCCGTCCGGGCGTGGAATGCCAATCGATCGCGGCCTGCATCCGCCGCACGCAGTCGCGCACGACCGACAGGCCGAGGCCCTGGCCGTCGCCGGTGACCCGCGCCGCGTCGTCGCCGCGATGGAACTCGGAGAAGAGCGAATCGCGCTTGGGCGCGGCCATGCCGATGCCGGTGTCCCAGACCTCGATGGCCCAGTCGCCGGCGCGGCGCCGTATCGCGAGCAGCACGCCGCCCGCGGGCGTGTAGCGCAGCGCGTTGTGCAGCAGATTGGCGAGCGCGCGGCGCAGCAGCATCGGCTCGGCGACGACCCAGGCGGGCGCCTCCGGGCCGCGGATGCGCCAGTCGAGGCCGCGCGCGTGGGCTTCCGGCTGGAAGCGCTCATGCAGTTCCGACAGCAGCGGCGCCAGCGCCAGCGGCTGGAGTGCGAGTTCGGCGCTGCGGCTGTCCAGCGCGGAGACGTCGAGCAGCGAGTTCAGCAGGTCGTTCACATGGCCGGCGGCCTGCGAGATGTCGACCAGCAGCGGCCGCAGGGCGGCGTCCTGGTTGCGCTGGAGCGCGGCCTGCGCGGTCAGCGTCAGCGCGTAGAGCGGCTGCCGCAGGTCGTGCGAGGCGGTGGCCAGGAAAAGGCTCTTCTCACGCGAGGCAGCCTTCGCGACATCGCGGGCCTCCTTGTGGGCGAGCGCGAGGGCCTCGCTCTGGCGCTTCAGGCGCGACTGCTGGACGAGGAAGCCGTTCGACGTCCGCGCGTGGCGCCACACCAGCCACGGAAAGAGCAGGCACAGCGGCAGGACGATCGTCCACTGCGTGGGGAAGGCGAAGGGCACGGCCACCGTCGCCATCGTCCACGCGGGCACGAGGAAACGGGCGAAGAAGGGGAGATCCGCGGCGGCGAAGGCCGCCGTCGACACCGTCGTGCCGGCGAGCACGAGGTACAGGAAGATCGCGTGCTCGAAGACGCCGCTGGCGGCGGCAACCCCGGGCAGCAGACCCCACAGCAGGCCGAAGGCGAGCGCGATGCGCTCCACCGGTCGCGACCAGCGCGCCACGAAGGCGTCGGGGTTCATGACCGCGGCCTCGCGCCGGAAGCGGCGGCGCGCGATGGCGACGCCGATCGAACTCAGCGCATAGGCGATCGCCCAGGTCCACGCCCAGGGAGCCGCGCTACCGGCCGGCGTGCTCGCGACCACGACCGGCGGCAGCACGAGCGCGGCGATTTCCACCGAGGCGCGATCGCCTATCAAGGGCAGGAGCTCTGAGCGCGGGGAGGGGGCGGACATCGAGGCTGGGCGAGGCGTGGCGTGACGGAAAGGACGGAGGGGCGAGTATCCACGGAGCGGCCCGCGGGCGCGGCACGCAGCGATGCCGGCCCGTTACCGCTCGTGCGACGCGCAGTCGTCCACGGTGCCGCGCGTGGCGCAATGGGCCGGACCCTGTCTGGAAAATGCCGCGTCGCTTACAATGCCGCCCCAGCCCTCAGCCAGATCGCCCGGCGGAACCCAAATGGAATCAACGACTTACGACCCCACCGCCGCAGCGAAGACGAGCAGCGCAGGCAGCGGCTCTGCGCCCAAGATCGGCTTCGTCAGCCTGGGCTGCCCGAAGGCGCTCACCGATTCCGAGCTCATCCTCACGCAGCTGCGCGCCGAGGGCTACGAGACGTCCAAGACCTTCGCCGGCGCGGACCTGGTGATCGTCAACACCTGCGGCTTCATCGACGATGCCGTCAAGGAGTCGCTGGACACCATCGGTGAAGCCCTGGCCGAGAATGGCAAGGTGATCGTGACCGGCTGCCTCGGCGCCAAGGCCGGCGCGAGCTCGGACAACATGGTCCGCGAGATCCACCCCAGCGTCCTCGCCGTGACCGGCCCGCATGCGACGCAGGAGGTGATGGACGCCGTCCACACCCACGTGCCCAAGCCGCATGACCCGTTCATCGACCTGGTGCCCGAGGCCCGCGGCATCGCCGGCATCAAGCTGACGCCCAAGCACTACGCCTACCTGAAGATCTCCGAGGGCTGCAACCACCGCTGCAGCTTCTGCATCATCCCGAGCATGCGCGGCGACCTGGTCTCGCGCCCGATCGGCGACGTGCTGTCCGAGGCCAAGGCGCTGTTCGAGTCCGGCGTCAAGGAACTGCTGGTCATCAGCCAGGACACCAGCGCCTACGGCGTCGACATCAAGTACCGCACCGGTTTCTGGGACGGCAAGCCGGTCAAGACGCGCATGTTCGACCTGGTCGCGCAGCTCGGCGAGATCGCCAAGCCCTACGGCGCGTGGGTCCGCCTGCACTACGTCTACCCGTACCCCCACGTCGACGAGATCGTGCCGATGATGGCCGAAGGCCTCATCCTCCCGTATCTGGACGTGCCCTTCCAGCACGCGCATCCCGACGTGCAGAAGCGGATGAAGCGCCCCGCCAACGGCGAGAAGAACCTCGAGCGCATCCTGCGCTGGCGCGAGATCTGCCCCGAGTTGGTGATCCGCTCGACCTTCATCGCCGGCTTCCCCGGCGAGACCGAGGCGGAGTTCCAGTACCTGCTCGACTTCATGCGCGAGGCCCAGATCGACCGCGCCGGCTGCTTCGCTTACTCGCCGATCGAAGGCGCGCCGGCGAACGCGCTCGACGGCGCGCTGCCGGACGAGGTCCGCGAAGAGCGTCGCGCCCGCTTCATGGCCGTGGCCGAGGAAGTGTCGATCGCCAAGCTGCAGCGCCGCGTCGGCGCGACGATGCAGGTGCTGGTCGATGCCGCACCGGCGCTCGGCCGCAAGGGCGGCGTGGGCCGTTCCTACGCGGACGCGCCGGAGATCGACGGCACCGTGCGCCTGCTGCCGCCCGAGAAGGCCAGCAAGCAGTTGCGCGTCGGCGAATTCACCCGCGCCCGCATCGTCGGCGTCGAGGGCCACGACCTGATCGCGCTGCCGATCTGATCGCGCGCGTCAGCGCCCCGAAGAACGCCGGCCCTCGCGCCGGCGTTTCTGCTTCCAGAACCGCAGCGATGTTCCAGAATGAGCCCTCCGGTTCCTCGCCTCCCAGGAGACTTCGTGACCCAACGCGGCCCGTCCACCGAACAGATCCACCACCCGTACCGGGCGCCCGAGGGGTGGGACGCCGTCCCCGTCCCGGTGGCCAAGGCGTCGACGGTGCTGTTCAAGAACACCGCCGAACTGCACCGGCCGCGCGCAAAGGATGGCGTCAGCTACCGCTACGGCCTGCCGGGCACGCCGACGACCTACACGCTGGCCGCGCGCATCGCGACGCTGGAACATGCCGATCATTGCGTGCTCACGCCCAGCGGTGTCTCCGCCGTCACGCTGACCAGCCTGGCCTTCCTGACGCCCGGCGACGAGGTGCTGCTGCCCGACAACGTCTACGGCCAGAATCGACACCTCACCCAGGGCCTGCTGGCCCGGCTCGGCATCACGCATCGCTTCTACGATCCGCTCGACGTGCCGGCCTTCGAGGCGATGCTGTCGGAGCGGACGAAACTGGCGTGGCTCGAGGCCGCTGGATCGATCACGCTGGAGTTCCCCGATCTGATCGGACTGCTGCAGGCCTGCCGCGCGCGCGGCGTGCTCACGGCGCTCGACAACACCTGGGGCGCGGGGTTGGCCTTCAATGCCTTCGAGGTGGCGCCGGACGTCGCGCCCGGACTCGGCGCCGACATCAGCATGCAGGCACTGACCAAGTTCCCCTCCGGCGGCGCGGATCTGCTGATGGGCGCGGTCTGCACACGCGACATCGCGCTCAACCGCCAGCTGGTGGCCATGCACGAGTACCTCGGATATGGCGTCGGCCAGAACGATGTGGAGGCGGTGCTGCGCGGCCTGCCGAGCATCGCGCTGCGCTACCGCGCGCAGGGTGCCGCGGCTCGTGAGCTCGCGCACTGGATGGCCGCGCGGCCGGAGGTGGCGCGGGTGCTGCATCCGGCGCTGCCGGACTCGCCCGGCCATGTGCATTGGCAACAGGTGTCTCCGGACGCGGGCGGATGCCTCTTCTCCGCGGTGTTCCGTCCCGCGTTCGACGCTCGCCGCGTCGACGCCTTCGTGGACGCGTTGACCTGTTTCGGGATCGGCTACTCGTGGGCCGGTCCGATGAGCCTGGTCGTGCCCTACGACCTCAGCCGCAGCCGGTCGCTGGGGCTGCCGTGGACGGCGGAGGAGGGCGGCACGCTGGTGCGTTTCGCGATCGGGCTGGAGGAGGTCGAGGACCTGCGCGCGGACCTCGCGAAGGCGTTCGAGACCTTGAGCGATTGAGGGCGCGGGCGGCTCGCCCCGACGCTCAGTCCTTCGAAGGTCCCGACACCTTGTGCCGCATCAGGCGGCCCTTCTCGCGCTCCCAGTCGCGCTTCTTCTCGGTCTCGCGCTTGTCGTGCTGGGCCTTGCCCTTGGCGAGCGCGATCTGCACCTTCACGCGGCCGTTCTTGTAGTGCAGATCCAGCGGGATCAGCGTGAAGCCTTTCTGCTCCACCTTGCCGATCAGCCGGCGGATGTCGGCGCCGCTCATCAGCAGCTTGCGCGTGCGGTCGGCCAGCGGGCTGACGTGCGTGGACGCCGTGCGCAGCGGATCGATCCGGCAGCCGATCAGGAACAGCTCGCCGTCGCGGATGACGACATAACCGTCCGGCAGCTGGACCTGGCCGGAACGGATGGCCTTGACCTCCCAGCCTTCGAGGACGATGCCGGCCTCGTACTGCTCCTCGAGGTGGTACTCGAATCGGGCGCGACGGTTTTCTGCAATGGACATGGGAACTCTTCTTGTGCGGGTCGCGGGCGGGCCGACACGGCTTGAGAACGCTTGAGAGCGGCTTGGGCGTGGTTCGGCGGCGGCCCGGATGGCGGCCAGGTGACGCCCAGATGGGGTCGATCGGGCCGCCTACAATCTCGCCATTCTAAGAACCGCCATGAAGCACGTCCGGAAGACTGTCCTCCTTTGGTACTCGCCGCGCGAGATGTACGACCTGGTCACCCAGGTCGAGCGTTATCCGGAGTTCCTGCCCTGGTGCTCGTCCGCGGAGGTCCTGGAACGCCACGACGACGGCGTGACCGCGAAGCTGTCCCTGCAGTACGCCGGCTTGCGTCATGCGTTCACCACCCGCAACACGAACGAGGCGAACCGGCGCGTGCGCATGACGCTCGTCGACGGGCCGTTCTCGATGCTCGACGGCGACTGGCAGTTCCTGCCGCTGAACCGTCCCGGCGCGCCGGCCGACGGCGAGCCGCACGCCTGCAAGATCGAGTTCGAGCTGCGCTACGCGTTCTCGAGCTTCGCGCTTGAGGCCGTCGTCAGCCCGGTGTTCGACCGCATCGCCAACACCTTCGTCGACAGCTTCGTGAAGCGCGCCGAGCAGGTCCATGGCGCCCGCTGAGCTGTCGATCGAGCTCTTCTGGAGCCCGGCACGCGGCGAGCTTCGCGAACAACGACTGACCCTGCCCGCCGGCAGCACGCTGCGCGACGCCCTGGCGGCCAGCGCCTGGTTCGAGCCGGATCAGATCGCCGCGTTGACGGCCGGGATCTGGGGGCGCACCGCGCCGCTGGAGACACCGCTGCGCGAGCAGGATCGCGTCGAGGTCTACCGTCCATTGACGGTCGATCCGAAGGAAGCGCGCCGCCAGCGCTTCCAGGCCGCGGGCAGCCGCATCGTCACGCGGCATCGGCCGCTCGGACGCAAGGCCTGACACCGGGGTGCCCCCAGCAAAAAGGCCGCATCAGCGGCCTTTTGAATTACCGGCGGTCACCGGACTTACGACCGGCTTGCGCGTCGGTGTTCGCGGGCGGTCGCCAGTGTTGTTTCCGGGACTCGTTCCGGCCTCATTTGCAGTTCGCGCTGATCACGACCTGCATGTTGCGGATCTCTTCCTGGCGCATCTGCTCGGTCATCGGCTGCGATTCGCCGGTCTGGGTGCCGCTGCGCAGGCGCACGCCCGACTCCAGGACGCGCTGGCGGTTCTGGGCCTGACGGCAGTTCTCGGCCATCGCGTCGGCGCGGGCCTTCTCCTCCTGCGCCTTCCGTTCGCGCTCGACCTTGTCGCGCGAGGACGCTTCGCTCGCCGGACGGGCCGGGGCAGAAGCGGCGGAAGCCGCCGCCGACGCGCTCTGCAGCGCCGCCTGGCCCGACGAGGGGGTCACCCGCGTCGCATTCGAAGGACGCTGCAGGATGTCCTTGTCGGCCACGCTCGGCGGCGGCGGACGATCGCTGTATTGCGTGCGGCCATCGGCGTCGCGCCACTTCCATTGGGCGTGCGCGACCGAGGTCAACGCCATCAGCGCCAGCGCGCAGATCATGCCCAGCGGGCGTCGCGAGAGTGGGGGATTCATCATGGTCGTGGAGTGTACCGTCGGGCTTCTCTATAATGCGCCTTTGCGTCTGGAGCTTCCCTCATGCGCCTACTCGGAAAGGCCCTCACCTTCGACGATGTGTTGCTGGTGCCGGCGTTCTCCCAGGTGTTGCCGCGCGACACCAGTCTGGCCACGCAGTTCACGCGTGGCATCCGCCTGAACCTGCCGCTCGTGTCCGCCGCGATGGACACCGTGACCGAGGCGCGCCTGGCGATCGCCATCGCCCAGGAAGGCGGCATCGGCATCGTCCACAAGAACCTGACCCCGCAGCAGCAGGCTGCGGAAGTGGCCCGGGTCAAGCGTTACGAGTCCGGCGTGCTCCGCGACCCGATCACGATCACGCCCGAGACCACCGTCCGCCAGGTCAAGCAGCTGAGCGAGCACCACGGCGTCTCCGGTTTCCCCGTGCTGGTGGGGCAGAAGGTCGTCGGCATCGTCACCAACCGGGACCTGCGCTTCGAGACGCGCATGGACATCCCGGTCGGCGAGATCATGACCCCGGCGGAGCGCCTGATCACGGTGTCCGAAGGCGCCTCGCTGAACGACGGCAAGGCGCTGATGCACAAGCACAAGCTGGAGCGCGTGCTGGTCCTCAACGACGCGTTCGAACTGCGCGGCCTGATGACCGTCAAGGACATCACCAAGCAGACCAACTTCCCGAACGCCGCCCGTGACGCGCACGGCAAGCTGCGCGTCGGCGCGGCGGTCGGCGTGGGCGACGGCACCGAGGAACGCGTAGAGCTGCTGGTCAAGGCCGGCGTCGACGCGATCGTCGTCGACACCGCGCACGGCCACAGCAGCGGCGTCATCGAGCGCGTGCGCTGGGTGAAGAAGAACTATCCCGGCGTCGAGGTCATCGGCGGCAACATCGCCACCGGCGCCGCAGCGCTGGCGCTGGTGGAAGCCGGCGCGGACGCGGTCAAGGTCGGCATCGGCCCGGGCTCGATCTGCACGACCCGCATCGTCGCCGGCGTCGGCGTGCCGCAGATCGCGGCGATCGACTTCGTCGCCACCGCGCTCAAGGGCACCGGCGTTCCAGCGATCGCGGACGGCGGCATCCGCTACTCGGGCGACATCGCCAAGGCCATCGCGGCCGGCGCGAGCACGGTGATGATGGGCGGCATGTTCGCCGGCACCGAGGAAGCCCCGGGCGAAGTGATCCTCTACCAGGGCCGCAGCTACAAGAGCTACCGCGGCATGGGCTCGATCGGCGCGATGAAGGCAGGGTCGGCGGACCGCTACTTCCAGGAGAACGACGAGACGACCAACCCCAACGCGGACAAGCTGGTGCCTGAAGGCATCGAAGGGCGTGTCCCGTACAAGGGCTCGATGGTCTCCATCGTGCACCAGATGGCCGGCGGCGTGCGCGCCTCGATGGGCTACTGCGGTTGCGGCAGCATCTCGGACATGCACGAGAAGGCCGAGTTCGTCGAGATCACCTCGGCAGGCATCCGTGAGAGCCACGTCCACGACGTGCAGATCACCAAGGAAGCGCCCAACTACCGTCTGGAGTGACGCCCTTGTCCGAACCCGTCGACGCGGCGCGGGGCCCAGGCCCCGACGCCGACGCAGCAACGACGACGCATGGCGGCCGCAAGGCCGCCATGTCGTTCATCCTGATCGCGGTGCTGATCGACATGGTGTCGATCGGCCTGATCATTCCGGTGCTGCCGCCGCTGGTCGGAACCTTCACGCAGAGCGAGACCCAGCACACGCTGGCGCAACTGGCGGTGGCCTTTGCCTTCGGTCTCGCGAATTTCTTCGGTTCGCCCATCCTGGGCGGGCTGTCCGACCGCTTCGGCCGCCGCAAGGTGATGCTGATCGGTTTCAGCGGACTCGCGCTGAGCTTCTTCGTGACGGCGCTGGCCGACGCGCTGTGGATGCTGGTCGTGGTCCGGCTGTTCTCCGGCGCGATGCAGGCCAACGCGGCCGTCGCCAACGCCTATGTCGCCGACATCACGCCGCCGGCGGACCGCGCCAAGCGTTTCGGCATGCTGGGCGCGGCCTTCGGCATGGGCTTCATCCTCGGCCCGGTGATGGGCGGGCTGCTCGGCAGCATCGACCTGCACCTGCCGTTCTACGTCGCCGGCACGCTGGCGCTGCTGAACTGGTTGTACGGCTTCTTCGTGCTGCCCGAGTCGCTGGCGCCCGAACACCGCAGACCCTTCGAATGGCGCAAGGCCAACCCGGTCGCGGCGCTGGGACGCTTGCGCAAGCTGAACGGCGTGGGACCGCTGATCTACGTGATCGCGTGTTCCGGCCTGGCGCAACTGGTGATCCAGACCAGCTGGGTGCTCTACAACCAGCACAAGTTCGGCTGGGGCCCGCGCGAGAACGGTCTGTCGCTGTTCGTCGTGGGCCTGGTCGCGGTGGTGGTGCAGGGCGTGCTGCTGCAGCCGCTGATGCGCTGGCTGGGCGCACGGCGCCTGGTGCTGATCGGCCTGACGACCTCGATCCTGACCAACGTGATCTGGGGCCTGTCGACCGAGGCCTGGATGATGGTCGGCGCGATCTTCCTGAACATCGCCGGCGTGGCCGCGGCCCCGGCGATGCAGAGCCTGATCTCCAACGCCGCCGACGCCCGTACGCAGGGCGAGACCATGGGCGCGGTGGCCGCGATCAACAGCCTGATGGCGGTGATCTCGCCGATCGCCGGTCTGGGGCTGATGGCGCTGGTCGCCGAACTGCCCAAGACCGACTGGCGGATCGGCGCGCCGTTCTACCTCTGCGCGCTGCTGCAGCTGGCCTCGCTGGGCTTCGCGTGGCGCCACTTCAATTCGGACCCGCCGGCGCAGGCCGCTGCGGCCAAGGCTTGAGCCAGAACTCTTGAGCCTCCCAGAATCCCCAAGCATCCCCAGAAGCTGACCATGCACGACAAAGTCCTCATCCTCGACTTCGGTTCCCAGGTGACGCAGCTGATCGCACGTCGCGTGCGCGAGGCCCAGGTCTACTGCGAGATCCATCCCAACGACGTCAGCGACGACTTCATCCGCGCGTTCGCGCCGAAGGCGATCATCCTGTCGGGCAGCCACGCGTCGACCTACGAGGACCACGAGCTGCGCGCGCCGCAGGCGGTGTGGGACCTGGGCGTGCCGGTGCTGGGCATCTGCTACGGCATGCAGACGATGGCGGTGCAGCTCGGCGGCAAGGTCGAGTGGAGCGACCACCGCGAGTTCGGCTACGCCGAAGCCCGCGCGCACGGTCACAGCAAGCTGCTGGAGGGCCTCCAGGACTTCGCGACGCCGGAAGGTCACGGCATGCTGAAGGTGTGGATGAGCCACGGCGACAAGGTCACCGCGCTGCCTCCGGGCTTCAAGCTGATGGCGTCCACGCCGACCTGCCCCATCGCCGGCATGGTCAACGAGGACAAGGGCTACTACGCGCTCCAGTTCCATCCCGAGGTCACGCACACGGTCCAGGGGGCCGCGATCTACAAGCGTTTCGTGCGGGAGATCGCCGGTTGCAAGGGCGACTGGATCATGGGCGACTACATCGAGGAAGCGGTCCAGAAGATCCGCGAGCAGGTCGGTGACGAGGAGGTCATCCTCGGCCTGTCCGGCGGTGTGGACTCTTCGGTGGCCGCGGCGCTGATCCACCGCGCGATCGGCGACCAGCTGACCTGCGTGTTCGTCGACCACGGTCTCCTGCGCCTGAACGAGGGCGACATGGTGATGGACATGTTCGCCGGCAAGCTGCATGCGAAGGTGATCCGCGTCGATGCCGCCGATCTGTTCCTTGGCCAGCTGGCCGGCGTGACGGATCCGGAGCGCAAGCGCAAGATCATCGGCGGCCTGTTCGTCGACGTGTTCAAGTCCGAAGCCGAGAAGCTGAAGGCCGGCGACGGCGGTCACAAAGGCGCGACCTTCCTGGCGCAGGGCACGATCTATCCGGACGTGGTCGAGAGTGGCGGCACGAAGACGAAGAAGGCCGTGACGATCAAGAGCCACCACAACGTGGGCGGCCTGCCGGAGCAGCTCGGCCTGAAGCTGCTGGAGCCGCTGCGCGAGCTGTTCAAGGACGAAGTCCGCGAACTGGGCGTGGCGCTGGGCCTGCCGCCGGAGATGGTCTACCGCCACCCGTTCCCGGGTCCGGGCCTGGGCGTGCGGATCCTGGGCGAGGTGAAGAAGGAGTACGCGGACCTGCTGCGCCGCGCCGATGCGATCTTCATCGAGGAACTGCGCAACACGCGCGACGAGGCGACGGGCAAGACCTGGTACGAGTTGACCAGCCAGGCCTTCACGGTGTTCCTGCCGGTGAAGAGCGTGGGCGTGATGGGCGACGGCCGGACCTACGACTACGTGGTCGCGCTGCGCGCGGTGCAGACCAGCGACTTCATGACGGCGGACTGGGCGGAGCTGCCGTACAGCCTGCTCAAGCGCTGCTCGGGCCGGATCATCAACGAGGTGCGCGGCATCAACCGCGTGACCTACGACGTCTCGAGCAAGCCGCCGGCGACGATCGAATGGGAATGAGCGCTTCGCGCTGACAGCAAACAAGGGCCCGTTGGGCCCTTGTCTCTTTGTCATTCAACGCACCGACATGTACTTGGGCTCGCCAGCGGGTCGCAACGCCAGCAGTACTCGGTGATATCTCGCTCGCCAAATGAGTACAGGCCCGGAGGCAGTCCGAACACTTCATTGATGGTGATGAGGCGACGGAGGAGTAAGCCACGCCCGCGCTCGACCCAGACTAGGCGTTGACCGGCGCGCCACTCCAGTCGCTCCAGATGCTTGTCGGGAATCTGGATCTGGTGGGCGGCAGAGAGAGTCGGAATCTGTGCAGTCATTGAGCCTTCTGGGCATTCAAAAAGGGGCCGGTGCCGATCACATGAGGATGGACGATGAGCACCGTGCCTCCGGGGTTCGAGTGCTCGCGTACGTGGCTCGTGGCTCGCTGACGGACGCGGCTGGAGAAACCGTCTTCCGATAGAAGACGACATGAGGCAGCCCCTCGAAATGAGCGTCGCAGGTCAACACATCAACGCCATGTTTCCTTGCCGTGGCGTAGATGAGGCGATCTGCCGTCGGAAGACGCCTGTCGAGACGGAGCGCGGCCGCAGCCAGCGTCGTCTCACGCGTGAGCTGGGCGAACCTGCAGTTCTCCGTGAATGCGATCACCCGCTCGCGCTCGTGTCGGTCTAGCTCGCGATGAGCCCAGGCCGCCAGCTCGTATTGCACCAAGGCAGGGACCAGACAGCAGTCCGGTATTGGGAAGTCGGCATGGAGTTGCCTGCCGAGGTCTGTTTTGCTCAGCCATTCGATCCAAGCGGACGTGTCCACGACCCTCAGGTTTTCATGCATAGGTGGGGCTCCTGGGTGGCCTTGCAGCTCAGAGGAAATGAGCGGCATCCGGGTCGAAATCGGTGTTGGCGCCAAAGGCGATGCCGTGCGCCTCTTCGACAGGAACGGGCGGGCAGATGAACACGCCGGTCTCTCGGCAGACGACCATGAGCGACTGACCCGGCTTCCAGTCATAGCGTTGACGAAGCTCTTCGGGCAGATGAATGTGGCTCTCGGGGGACATCGTGATGACGGGTGGGGACATGTGACCTCCAGTGCGTTCTTTGAAACAAGAAGCGGGTGATTCTTCGCTCTCGGTTCTTGCTGATCCACGGCCTCCAACGGTAGATGGTGCGTTCGCAATGCCGACGATCGGTATCGCTTCCACTTGCATGTGTGGTTGACGTTCGGCACCTCGGGTTCTTTTCAGGAAGAGCGCCGTGCTGACACCCGATGTCAGGGCCTCTGTCCAGAATCGTCGGATCGCTTAGCCACCATTCCGGAGACCCCATGGCCGACGACCACCCCGTCTACGAGCTGCGCCAGTACAAGATCGTCAAGGGCGAGCGTGAGCGCTTCATGCGGTTGTTCGACGCGGCGTTCGTCGATTCGCAGGAGGCCGTCGGCATGCGGATGTACGGGCAGTTCGCCGATCTCGACGACCCGGACCGTTTCGTCTGGATCCGCGGCTTCGACGACATGGCCGCGCGCGAGCGCATGCTCGGCGAGTTCTACTTCGGTCCGGTGTGGCAGGCCCATCGTGACGAGGCCAATCCGCTGCTCGTCGACAACGACAACGTGCTGCTGATGAGAAGCCCGGGAGCGGCGCCACATCCGGCGCGCATCGACGCGGCGCGTGAGGCGGGGGACTTCCGGCGAGGCGCGTTGCCGGGGCTGGTGATCCTGCATCTCTGCACGCTCTGGAAGGACCCGGCCGATCCCGAGGACGGCTTCGCGCGCTTCTTCGAACACGAGGTCGCGCCGGTCATCGAGGCGGCCGGCCTGCCGGTGATCGGCAGCTTCGTGCCGGAGCGTTCGGCCAACAACTTCCCGCGTCTGCCGGTGCGCGAGGGCGAGAAGGTCTTCGTCTGGATGACCCGGGCCGCGGATGCCGACGACTGGGCCATCCGCTGGAGCGCCTGCCGGCATTCGCCGGCCTGGCGCGCGCTCGAGCCGCGCTGGCGCGACGCGCAGGAACGGGCGCCGCAGATCCTGAGATTGCGACCGGGCATCGCCCCGCTGCCGCGCTGATCCGTCGGGCGACGGAACTGCGGTCGAGTATCGCTATGCTTTGCGCCATCCCCGTTTCCATTCCGGAGTCCTTGCATGCGCAGCGCCCTGTCCATCCTCGCCCTCGTCATCGTGCTGGCCATCGTGATGCTGACCGCGAAGAAGCAGATGCAGGCCATGAAGCCGCCGGCCTCGGCGGACCCGGCGGCATCCGCGGCCTCGTCGGGCTTGCCCCAGCCCGAGGCCGTCGGCCGTCAGGTGCAGGACCTGATGAAGCAGGGCGAGCAGCGCGCTTCGGAAGCGCAATGAGCGCGACGTGATCGCGCCGTGATCACGACGCAAGCGCGCCATGACCGTCCACGCGCTCTTCTTCTGCCTGCGGCCTGATCCGGGCACGGCGCAGCGCTTGAGCGCGATCTCCGATGAGCTGGTGCGCCGCTTCGGCTTGCGCGCGAAGGCGGCGCGCACGGAGCGCCTGCACGTGACGCTGCATCACTTGGGCTGGTACGACGATCAGACCGAGCAGGCCGAGGTCATGGCCGAGGTGCGGCCCCTCGCCGAAGCCGCCGCCTCGTCGCTGCGGCACGGGTCGGTGCGCGTGGACTTCGATCAGCTCCTGAGCTTCACCCGCAAGCGGCGGAACCTGCCCCTCGTGCTGAGCGGGGGCCACTGCCTCGACGCCGTGCGGTCGATGAGGGCTACGCTGGGTGATCGCCTGCATGCGAGCGGGCTGCGGACCGATCCGCATTTCACGCCCCACCTGACGCTCTTCTATGACGACAAGGTCATCGAGCCGCAGCCGTTCATCGTCCCCGGCTGGACGGCCACGGAGGTGATGCTGATCGACAGCCTGCAAGGCTTGTCCACGCACGTCGAGCTCGCGCGCTGGCCGCTCGCCTGAGCGGCTCGACGGACCCCGCCGTCAGCCGCTGCGGTCAAGCCTCGCTGGGTCTGACGATCTCCCGCGCCAGGGCGCGCAGGGTCAGCGGCGCGGAGCCCTCGGCGTGGTTGGAGATCGTGACGTAGGCCGGATGGCCGGCCTCGGCCGTCGCGCGGATCACCTTCGCGAGCACGGTCCGCGTCTCCGGATCGGGATCCATCAGCGCGGCGTACTCCCCGTACTTCTTCTCCGCATCTTCGTAGCCGAACGGACCGTGGATCCGGTGCAGGTTCCAGCGGCAGACCAGCGGCCCCGGCCACATCGCGCGCAGCAGCGGCAACTGGTCCTGGATCGCCGGCAGCTTCGGATGCAGACCCAGACAGTAGCGCGCGCCGCAGTCCTTCAGCACCGAGACGAAGTCGGGCGTCAGCCACTCCGGATCGCGCACCTCGACGGCCACGACCGCCTCCGGCGCCACATCGCGCAACGAGGGCAGGGCGGCCAGCATCGCGTGCAGGCGGTCGAGCTGCTCCGGCATGCGATTCAGCATCGCCAACGGCAGCGGGCTCAACTGGAACACCAGCGCACCGATGCGCGCGCCGAGACCCGCCATCGCCGGCTCCAGGAACTCCTCGACCGCCAGCCGCGGATCGAGGAAGGCCGTGTTGGCCTGACGGCCACGGCCGTCCTCGGTGCGCACCTGCGCATCGGTGATCACGCTCGGCGCCTTGACCGTGAAGCGGAAGTCCTCCGGCACCTGTTGCGCGTAGCGCTCGTACTGGCTGGCCGCCAACGACTGGTAGAAGCCGCGGTCGATGCTGACCGCGCGGTGCAGCGGCTGCTGCGCGTAGGCGGTCAGGCCGTTGCGCGAGAGATTGGACTCGCCGTGCCGGCCCTCCCAGACGATGCCCTGCCAGCCCGGGTAGCTCCACGACGAGGTGCCCAGATGGATCCTCGGCGACAGCGCGGCCGCGAGCGCGAGCTGGGCCTCGTCCGGCGGCTGCGCCTGGATGCCCGCGCGGCGGCGCTTTGGAGCGGCACCGGCGGCGGGCGTGCCGTCACGGTCGCCGTCTTCATCGTCGCCATCGACCTCGTCTTGAGCCGCCACCCGCCGTGCCGGCGCCGCGGGCGCGGGCGGCAGCAGCTCGCCGAAGAGATCGTCCTGTTGGCCGGGGAACTCCTGTTGCATGGGCCGGCAGCATAGCGGGCGCGGCTACACTGCCGCGCGAGTGCCGCCATGACCACCGAATCCCCCCAGATCCTCCCCGCCGACCCCGCGGACGAATACGCGATGCGGCTCGCCCTCGACCAGGCCCAGAACGCCTGGCTCGTCGGCGAGGTGCCGGTGGGCGCCGTCATCATGCGGGCCGGCCAGGTGATCGCGACCGGCTACAACCGTCCGATCACGACCCATGACCCGACCGCGCACGCCGAGATCGTCGCGCTGCGCCACGCCGCGCAACTGCTCGGCAACTACCGGCTGCCGGAGTGCGAGCTCTACGTGACGCTCGAGCCCTGCGCGATGTGCGCGATGGCGATGATGCATGCGCGGCTCAAGCGCGTCGTCTTCGCCGCGCCCGATCCGAAGACCGGCGTCGCCGGCTCGGTGCTGGACCTGTTCGGGCAGAAGCAGCTGAACCACCACACCGCGCTGCAAGGCGGCGTGCTGGCGGACGCGTCGTCGCGGCTGCTGCGCGAGTTCTTCACCGAACGGCGCGAGGCGGCGCGCCAGCTGCGCGAGGCCCGCCGCCGCGCCGCCGTCGAGAACGGGGCAAGCGGGGCGAAGGGCGAGGGCCTCGATGTCGACGCCGTCGACACGCTGAGCGTCTTGCCCGAGGTCCAGGAGTTCCCCGAGATCCCCGTCGGCGACGCGCACTACCTTTCCATGAATCCCGATCCCTCGCAGGACCACATGCAGGACGACACGCAGCGATGAGCTCCCTGACCCTCTACACCCCGTCCGGCGTCCTGGCGCAATCGCAGGCACTCAAGCGCGCGGCCAAGCGGCTGACGGCGCTCGGCTTCGAGGTGGCGATCGACGAGGCGGCACTCGCGAAGCATCAGCGTTTTGCCGGCGACGACGACACGCGGCTGGCCGCGCTGCATCGTGTCGCGCAATCGGCCCCGTCGGTGGCGCTGGCCACGCGTGGCGGCTATGGCCTGACGCGGTTGCTGGACCGCATCGACTGGCCGACGATCGCCCGCAGCGTCGAGCGCGGCACGCGCTGGGTCGGCCTGAGCGACGTGACCGCGCTCCAGCTGGGGCTGCTCGCCCACACGAAGCAGACGAGCTGGGCGGGCCCGCTCGCCTGCGACGACTTCGGCCGCGCCGACACCGACGGCGGCGTCGACGAGATCACCCGCGACTGTTTCCTCGAGGCGATGGACGGCTCGCTCGAAGCCATCGGCTTCCGCACCGAGGCCGGACTCGACGGCGTCGAGGCCCGCGGCACGCTGTGGGGCGGCAACCTGGCGGTGTTGTGCTCGCTGCTGGGCACGCCCCACTTCCCGCGCATCAAGGGTGGCATCCTGTTCCTAGAGGACGTCAACGAACACCCGTACCGCGTCGAGCGCATGCTGCTGCAGCTCTGGCAGGCCGGCGTGCTGGACGCGCAGAAGGCGGTGCTGCTGGGCAGCTTCAGCGGCTGGAAGAAGTCGCCGCTGGACCGCGGCTATTCGATGAAGGCCTGTGTCGAGGCGCTGCGCGAGCGCGTCAAGGTGCCGATCCTCACCGACCTGCCGTTCGGGCACGTGCCGACCAAGGTCTGCCTGCCGGTCGGCGCGAAGGCCGAGATGATGGTGGAAGGCCGCGACGTCATCGTCGCCTGGGGCCATGTCGGTCACGGTCACGACCACCATGACCATCACGGCCACGATCATGGACACGACCACGACCACGACCACGACCACGATGGCCATGACCACGGGTCTCACGACCACTGACTGACGTCACAGGCGCCCCGCGAACCGGGCCGCTATGATCCGCCCCGGCATCGGCCGGCCTCCGCGGGAGGCGCGGCCTTGGCAACAATCTGGCAATGCCGCATCCTCAGGATGCGGCGTTTGCTTTTTGGAAGGATGACGATGTCGTCGGGGCTGTGGAACGTGTCGCTGCGCGCGGCTGAAGGCGGGCGCGGGACGTGGATGGCTCCGGCGGCCCGGATGGCGGGCCTGCTGGCCGCCGTGCTGCTCGCCGCCTGCAACAACAGCCCGTACCCGGCCGGCGCGGCCAAGGACAACACGCTGTACCTGTCCTTCGACGAGCGCTCGCCGCGTTACCTGGATCCGACCGCCTCGTACACGGCGCCCGAGTCCGTCTATACCTACCAGATCACCGAGCCGCTCTACGGGTACCACTACCTGAAGCGGCCCTACGAACTGATCCCGCGCGCCGCGGCCGCGGTCGTCAAGCCGTACTACCTCGACGCGCAAGGCCAGCGTCTGCCCGACGACGCCCCCGCCGACAAGATCGCGCAGAGCGTCTACGACGTGCCCATCCGTGCCGGCGTCCGCTACGCGCCCAGCCCGGCGTTCGCGAAGGACGATCAGGGCCACTACCGCTACCACCACCTGACGGCCAAGGACCTGGGCGACAGGCGCTCGCCCTGGCAGTTCGACCACCAGGGCACGCGCGAGGTCGTCGCCGACGACTTCGTCTTCGCGCTCAAGCGCCACGCGACCACGCGCATCGAGGCGCCCATCTACGGCCTGTTCTCCGAGCACGTCCTCGGCCTGAAGGCCTACGGCGCACTGATCCGCGAGGAAAACGCCAAGCTGCTGAAGGGCCTGCCCGAGAACTCGCCCGACAAGCCCTTCCTGGACTTCCGCAAGTGGCCGCTGGCCGGCGCCGAGGCGGTGAACGACCACCTGCTGCGCGTGCGCATCATGGGCAAGTACCCGCAATGGTCGTACTGGATGTCGACGACCTTCCTGTCGCCGATCCCATGGGAGGCCGACCTCTTCTATTCGCAGCCCGGCATGGCCGAGCACGGCATGTCCTGGAACCAGTGGCCGGTCGGCACCGGGCCGTACATGATGACGGAGTACCAGCAGGACCGGCGCCACGTCATGTCGCGCAATCCGAACTACCGCCAGGACCTCTATCCCTGCGAGGGCATGCCCGACGACGGTCCGGCCGGCCGGCTGACCGACTGCGGCAAGCCGATGCCCTTCATCGACAAGATCGTCGCCACGCTGATCAAGGAACGGGTGCCGCGCAAGGAGATGTTCAAGCAGGGCTACCTCGACCTGCCGGACCTCGAGCGCGCCGACTGGGGCGTGGAGTTCTTCGCCGATGCGAGCGACTCCGCCGAGACCGACGCCTTCTTCAAGCAACGCGGCTTCTCGTTCCCGCGCTCGACCGATCCCAACAACTGGTACCTCGGCTTCAACATGCTGGATCCGGTGATCGGCAAAGGGAAGACACCGGAGGACGAGGCCCGCCACCGCAAGCTGCGTCAGGCGCTGTCGATCGCGATCGACTGGGAGGAGGGCTATGGCCGCATCTTCAAGAATCGCGGCGGCGTGGCGGCCTACGGGCCCGTGCCGCCAGGCGTGTTCGGCTCGCGCGAGGCGCAGCCGGGGTTCTTCAATCCGGTGACGCACAAGCTCGTCGACGGCAAGATCCAGCGCCGCGCCATCGAGGAGGCCAAGCAGTTGCTCGCCGAGGCCGGTTATCCCGACGGCCGCGACGCGAAGAGCGGCCAGCCGCTGGTGCTGAACTACGACTTCATGCGCACCGTCACGCCCGAGGTGAAGGCCGAGAACGACTGGCTGGTCAAGCAGTTCGCCAAGCTCGGCGTGCAGCTGGACGTGCGGGCCACCGACTACAACCAGTTCCAGGAAAAGCTGCGCCAGGGCAAGCACCAGGTGTTCTGGTGGGGCTGGCTCGCCGACTACCCGGACGCGGAGAACTTCCTGTTTCTGCTGTACGGCCCCAACAGCAAGTCGCTGCATGAAGGCGAGAACTCGGCGAACTACGAGAACCTCGAGTTCGACCGGCTCTTCAAGCAGGCGCAGGTGCTGGACGACGGTCCCGAGAAGCAGCAGGTCATCGACCGCATGGTGCAGATCACGCAGCAGGATGCGCCGTGGGCCTTCGGCTACTGGGCCTGGACCGGGCAGGCCTACCAGCGCTGGGTCCACAACATCAAGCCCAGCATCGTGATCCGCGATCCGGTGCGCTACTACCGCATCGATCCGCAGCAGCGCGCACAACTGCAGACCGACTGGAACCGGCCCGTCTGGTGGCCGCTGCTGGTGCTGGTCGTCGGCGGCGTCGCCATCGTCTGGATGACGCGCCGCAGCTTCCAGAAGCGCGAGACCGCCACCGCGCGCGGCACGACCGCGCCGATCGGCGCTTCCTCTGCCACGAGCGCTCCTCGGGGAGCCGACTGATGTTCAAGTACCTCACCCGCCGGCTGGCCTACGGGCTCGCCATCCTGGTCGGCGTCAACCTGCTGACCTTCTTCCTGTTCTTCACGGTCAACACGCCGGACGACATGGCCCGCCTGAACATCGGCGGCAAGCGCGTCTCGCAGGAACAGATCGACAAGTGGAAGGCCGAGCGCGGCTACGACAAGCCGCTCTACTGGGACGCGTCGCGTGCCGGCGCGGAGCGCGTGACCCACACGGTGTTCTGGGAACGCTCGGTCTCGCTGATGCTGCTGGAGTTCGGCCGCTCCGACGCGCGCCAGGCCGTCGACATCGGGCATGAGATCAAGACACGGATGGGCGTCAGCCTGCAGCTCGCGGTGCCGATCTTCGTGCTCCAGCTGATCGTCAGCGTGGCCTTCGCGCTGCTGCTCACCTTCTTCCGCAACTCGCGCATCGACTTCTGGGGCGTCGTGCTGTGCGTGCTGATGCTCTCGATCTCCAGCCTGTTCTACATCATCGTGGGTCAGTTCTTCTTCTCGCGCATCCTGCGGCTGGTGCCGATCAACGGTTACGAACCGGGCCTGGACGCGATCAAGTTCCTGGCGCTGCCGATCGCGCTGTCGCTGCTATCGCGCCTGGGCGGCGAGGCACGGCTGTACCGCGCGATGCTGCTCGAGGAAGTCGGCAAGGACTACGTGCGCACCGCCCGGGCCAAGGGGCTGTCCGAGCCGATCGTGCTGATGCGCCATGTGCTGCGCAACGCGCTGATCCCCATCATCACCAGCGCCGGCGCCTATCTGCCCTACGTGTTCCTGGGCAGCCTGGTGTTCGAGAGCTTCTTCGGCATCCCCGGCCTGGGCGCCTTCGTCATCGAGGCGATCACGGGGCAGGACTTCGCCATCGTGCGCACCATGGTGTTTCTGGGCGCGCTGCTCTACATCGCCAGCAACGCGCTGATCGACCTGGTCTACACCTGGGTCGATCCGCGGGTGCGGCTGACCTGACGCCGTCCGGCGACTCCGGCGCGTTCAGGAATCGAGACAGGACACGAGAGCAGACATGGGATTCAAGGTCGTTTTCCTCTGGACCGACGTGGCGCTGTGGGCGATGTTCGCGGCGCTGGTCTTCTACATCGTGCGGCTGATCCGCCGCCCGCACCTGCGCGCCAACTGGCAGCGCGTGCTGCGCGATCCCGCCGCGCTGAGCGCGGGCATGGTGCTGGTGCTGTTCCTCGGCGTGACCGCGCTGGACAGCCTGCACTTCCGCCGCGCGCTGGCCGACAGCCCCGCCGGCCAGCAGTTCTACGAGACCCGCACCGAGTCCGTGCTGGACCTGGTGCTGGCGCGCCAGATCGAGATGCGCGAGACCAGCTATTCGGCGCCGCTCGCATACCAGGGCTTCACGCTGGACAGCGTCGCGCACGGCGAGGCGGTGGTGCGGGAGTTCCCGCGTCTGGCGTTCGGGGGCGCCCACCTGCAGGACCCGGCGCGCGACTGGCACGGCGACCTGGCGCGACGCGCGCTGACGGGACTGGTGCTCGGTGCCGTCGCGTCGGCGCTGATGGCGTTGCTGATGGCGGCGATCCTCGCGCCGCATCACGGCGGCTTCCGTCAGGGATTGAAGGACCTGCTCGGCGACCGCACGCACTATCCGTGGCGCGCGGCGCTCGCGACCCTGTCGGTGATCGCGCTGCTGGCCGGACCGGTGATCGCGCTGATGGGGCATTACCACGTGTTCGGCACCGACCAGACCGGCAACGACGTGCTCTACCAGGCGCTCAAGAGCATCCGCACCGCCTTCGTCATCGGCGCGCTGTCGACGCTGGCGACGCTGCCCTTCGCGCTGGTGCTGGGCATCCTGGCCGGCTACCTCAAGGGCTGGGTCGACGAGGTCATCCAGTACTTCTACACGGTGCTGACCTCGGTGCCCAACGTGCTGCTCATCGCCGCCTGCGTGCTCATGGTGCAGGTCTTCCTGGACAAGCATCCCGAGGCCTTCGAGACCGGCGCGGAGCGCGCCGACCTGAAGATCTTCCTGCTGTGCGTGATCCTCGGCGTGACCGGCTGGGCGACGCTGTGCCGGCTGGTGCGCGGCGAGACGCTCAAGCTGCGCGAGGCCGATTTCGTCCAGGCCGCGACCGCCTTCGGCGTGCGCGACACGACGATCATGGTCCGCCACATCGTGCCCAACGTGATGCATCTGGTGCTGATCTCGCTGGTGCTCAACTTCTCCGACCTGATCCTCTACGAGGCGGTGCTGACCTACGTCGGTGTCGGCGTCGATCCGGGCATGAACAGCTTCGGCGGGATGATCAACCTGGCGCGCTCGGAGATGAGCCGCGACCCGGTCGTGTGGTGGAGCTTCGTGGCGGCCTTCGGCTTCATGGTGAGCCTGGTGCTGGCGGCCAACCTGTTCGCCGACGGCGTGCGCGACGCCTTCGATCCGCGCGCGCGCAAGCTGCGGCCGATGGTGCTGTCGCTGAAGAAGAACAAGACCGCCGAGCCGCAGAGCCCCACGGGTCCGGCCGCCAAGGTTTCGTGAGGGACGCTGCGACATGTTGAAGATCGACGACCTCCACGTCCACCTGGACGCCGACGCCGGCTTGGTGCGCGCCATCGACGGCATGCGGCTGACGCTGGCGCAGGGACAGACTTTCGCGCTGGTGGGCGAGTCCGGCTGCGGCAAGAGCATGACGGCGCTCGCGCTGATGCGGCTGCTGCCGGACAACGGCCGCATCGCCGGCGGCCGGCTGGACCTCGACGGCCAGGACCTGTTCGACCTGAGCGAAGCCCGCATGCGCGACGTGCGCGGCGGTCGCATCGGGATGATCTTCCAGGAGCCGGGCACCAGCCTGAATCCGGTGATGAAGGTCGGCGCCCAGATCGTCGAGGCGATCGAGGCGCACACGCCGCTGCGCGGCGAGGCCGCCCGCAGGAAGGCCATCGACTGGCTGCGCCGCGTCGGCATCCCCGAGCCGGAGCACCGCATCGACGAGTACCCGTTCCGGCTCTCCGGCGGCCAGAAGCAGCGGATCATGATCGCGATGACGCTGGCGGCGGAACCGGATTTCCTGATTGCCGACGAACCGACCACCGCGCTCGACGTCACGATCCAGGCACAGATCCTGGACCTGCTCAAGGATCTTCAGCGCGAGCGCGGCCTGGGCCTGCTGCTGATCACGCACGACCTGGGCGTCGTGTCCGGCATGGCGCACCAGGTGGCGCTGATGTACGCGGGGCAGATCGTGGAGGTGGCCCCGGCGGCCGAGTTCTTCGCCGCGCCCAAACACCCGTATGCGCGGCTGCTGCTGCGCGCGCTGCCCGACGCGGCGCGCCGTGGCGAACCGCTGGCGGCCATTCCCGGCACCGTCCCGCCACTGTGGCAGACCTTCGAGGGCTGCCGCTTCGCGCCGCGCTGCGATCGGGCGATGGTCCATTGCGGGTCGACACGTTCAGCCTTGGCCGCGGTGACCGGCGGCGCCGTCGCGCATGAGGTGCGGTGTCTGCTCTACACGGATCCCCAGGAGCCGGTGCCAGGAACGGAGAGCGCTGGAGGCGCCGGGGCCCCTCTCCGCTCAATCGCCTCCTCACGCTCGGCATTCGCTCCAAGGGGCACCGGCGCCTCCAGCGCCGAGCAGTCGCCGTCGATGCTGCTCGAGGTCAAGGATCTGCACGTCCGGTATCCGATGACACGGGGGTTCTTCGGCGGCACGAAGCGATGGTTCGATGCCGTGGGCGGCGTCTCGTTCTCGATCGAGGAAGGCCGGACACTGGCACTGGTCGGTGAGTCGGGCTGCGGCAAGACCACCTCCGGCAAGGCCATCGTCCAGCTCCTGCGCCGCGTCGCGGTCATCGAGGGTCAGGCCTTGCTCCATCCGCCGACGGGACAGGGCGGGGCGCCGACGGACCTTTTCCATCTCGACGGCGTGGCCCTGCGGGAGGCGCGGCGTCAGGTGCAGATCATCTTCCAGGATCCGTTCGCGTCGTTGAACCCGCGCCTGCGGGTGCAGGAAGTGCTGGAGGAGGGACTGCTGGCGCTGAGGCCTGAACTCGACGCGTCGGCCCGACTGGCGCTGCTGCACGATCTGCTCGACCAGGTGGGCCTGCGCCGCGACGCGCTGGCCCGTTTCCCCCACGAGTTCTCCGGGGGACAGCGCCAGCGCATCGCGATCGCCCGCGCGCTGGCCGTCGAGCCACGCCTGATCGTCTGCGACGAGCCGACCTCGGCGCTGGACGTCTCGGTCCAGGCGCAGATCCTGAACCTGCTGCGCGACCTCCAGCGCAGCCGCGGCCTGTCCTACCTGTTCATCACCCACAACATCGGCGTCGTCGAATACATCGCCGATGAGGTGGCGGTCATGCAGGCGGGTCGCATCGTCGAGTCGGGCCCTTGCGACGTCGTCCTCGGCAGCCCGCGGGAGGACTACACCCGCACACTGCTCGCCGCCGTTCCTCGCGTCGAACGAGGGGCGATCGCCTGATCCGGTCGGGTGGGTATCCCGACCGTTCCGAGTCTTCGGGGGCCGCTTTGCGGCCCCTTTTTCATTGGCTTCGGGCGGGCGTTGGCAGCAGCACCGTTCTGGTGCCGAGCGTGGTTTCGTGAAGGTACGTTTCCGCGTACGGCGTGCGATGGTCTCGCTGTACGACCCATCCTTTGCACGTCTGTTGTGCTGTAGGGCGAATGACGGATCAGTGTTTTGGCTGTGTGCGCACAATTGGTGCAATTTGCGGCTATTTGCAACGGTCAAGACCTTGTTTCGGGCGCTCATCGCGCGTCGCGCCGCCGCAACGCGCGTCGCAATGCGCACTCTGGTGTTTACCCGCGTTTTCCCACCAGAAACAGGCTAGTCACCTCTTGCATAGGGAGATTACGGGGGATTCCTTTCCGACGCCGACAAGAAACTGGCCCGGCCCTGACCCGGGAACACCGCTCGGAGGGCGTTGGCCGAACCTCGGCCGCCCGTGTTCCCGGGAACAAGCCACAAGTGTTTCTGGATAAGGAGTCCTCATGTTCAAACGAAAGAGCATCAACGCCGCCGCGCTCCTCGCGCTGGGCGCCATTGCGCTGCCGGCGGTTGCCCAGCAACAGCTCGACCGCGTGGAAATCACCGGTACCTCGATCAAGCGGATTGATGCCGAGACCGCGTTGCCGGTGAGCGTCATCACCCGCGACACCATCGACAAGAGCGGCGCGTCCAACGTGCAGGAACTGGTCGACCGCCTGAGCTACAACAACGGCGGCGGTATCGCCCTGGGCCAGTCGATCGGCGACTCCTCCGCGACCGGCCAGACCGGCGCCTCGCTGCGCGGCCTGGGTCGCGCGCGCACCCTGGTGCTGCTGAACGGCCGCCGCCTGCCGACCTACCCGTTCTCGGGCCAGGGCGTCGACTTGAACTCGGTCCCGCTGGCCGCCGTCGAGCGCGTCGAAGTGCTGCGTGACGGCGCTTCGGCAACCTACGGTTCGGATGCCATCGGCGGCGTGATCAACTTCATCACCCGCAAGGACTGGCGCGGCGGTGAGCTGTCGATCGGCCTGGAATCGCCGCACAAGGTCGGCGACGTGTTCTCGTTGTCCGGCGGCCTGGGCGTCGGCGACCTGAACAAGGACAAGTTCAACGTGATGGGCACGTTCAACTACCAGAAGTACGACCCGATCCGCGCCATGGACCGCGGCTACGCGTCCACCGGCAACCGTCCGGACCTGGGCATCATCAAGGACTCCGGCAACACCTTCCCGGCCAATGCCGTCATCCCGTCCACCGGCACCTATGTGCCGCTGGCCGCGAACTACCCGGTGTGCGCACCGCCCGACAGCTTCAAGGGCGCGTCCAACTGCCGCTACGACTACACGCACTACATCGACCTCGTGCCGGAGCAGGATCGCTACGGCGCCCTGGTGAAGGCCACCTTCGCCCCGTCGCAGGACCACACGCTCTTCGCCGAGGCTGTCTACAGCCGCAACGAGATCGTGCTGGGTTCCTCGCAGACCCCGTCGACGACGACCGGCAAGCCCGCCTACCTGTACCCCGGCGGCGGCAAGTGGTACCCGACCGCGGCCGTGGACGCCGTGCAGCCTGGCTATCGCGGCCCGCTGCAGATCTCCTGGCGGATGGTCGACGGCGGCCAGCGCCGTGACAAGGTGACCAACGAGGTGCTGCGCGGCGTCGCCGGCGCCGAAGGCACCCTGGCCGGCTTCGACTACAAGGCCGCCTTCGTCTACGCCGAGGGCAAGGCCCGCGACGACTTCGTGAGCGGGATCTTCTCCGACGCCCGCCTGGTGCAGGCGCTGGCGACCGGCCTGATCAACCCGTTCGGTCCGAACGACGCCGCCGGCCTGGCCGCGCTCAAGAGCGCCGAGCTGTCGGGCAACAACCGCAAGTCGAAGACGAGCAACACGGGCGGCGACTTCACGCTGTCGCGCGAGCTGTTCAACGTCGGCGGCGGCAACATGGGTCTGGCCTTCGGCGGCGAATTCCGCAAGGAAAAGTACACCGACGGCTACTCGGACATCGCCGGCTCGGGCGACATCGTGGGCGGCTCCGGCAATGCCGGCGCGGTCACGGGTCAGCGCGACGTCAGCGGCGTGTTCGCCGAAGCCAACTTCCCGGTGCTCAAGTCGCTGGAACTGAACGCCGCGGTCCGCTACGACAAGTACAGCGGCACCAAGGGCAATTCGCGCGACGGTTCCTTCAGCTCGCCGAACCTGTCGGCCACGAGCCCGAAGTTCTCGGTCCGCTTCACGCCGATGGCGGGTCTGCTGTTCCGCGCCTCCGCCGGCAAGGGCTTCCGCGCTCCGGCGCTGGACAACCTGTACGCGCCGTCCGCCGGCACGAACACGGGCAGCAACTACACCGACCCGTTCTATGACTCGATCCGGGGTTGCACGGCGTTCCCGAACACCGATCACTGCTCCACGCAGCTGACCGCGGTGAACAACAGCAACCCGGGCCTGAAGCCTGAGAAGTCCAAGACCTTCACCGCCGGCCTGGTCTTCGAGATGATCAAGGACACGAGCTTCGGCATCGACTACTTCGACATCAAGATCACCAACGGCATCCGGGCGCTGACGGGCGACGACATCCTGAAGGACTGGTTCAAGAACCAGACCGGCCCGACGACCAGCTCCTCGGTCTTCGCCAACCGCCTGATCCGTGATCCGGTCACCGGCTATCTGGACTATGTCAACGCCTCGCTGGAGAACGTCGGCCAGGCTCGCGTCAGCGGCTTCGACCTGAACGCCCGCACCCGCGTGCGGACCGAGTTCGGCAACTTCACGCCGGGCTGGGAAGGCACGATCCTGACGAAGAGCACGGAGACCAACATCATCTCCGGCGAGACCATCGACAACCTCGGCAAGTACGCCGTGGGCGGTCCGGTCGTCCGCTTCAAGCAGACCTTCACGCTGGACTGGGACATGGGCAACTGGGGCGTCAGCACCCGTTACTACCGCCAGAACGGCTACGAGGACTACGACGAGGTCAAGAAGGTCAAGGCCTATGGTCTGGCTGACCTGCAGGGCACGTACAAGGGCGTGAAGAACATGGTCTTCACGGTCGGCCTGCGCAACCTGTTCGACAAGAAGCCGCCGTCGACCGTCCAGGAAGACTACTTCCAGGTCGGCTTCGACCCGACCTACGCCGACGTCAAGGGCCGCACCTTCTATCTGCGCGGCACCTACCGCTTCTGATCCCGCGGGTATCCTGACCTGACTCCGCAGGCCCTTCGGGGCCTGCTTTCGTTAGGGCGGGCAAGAGAAGGCTTCCATGGACTATCTGAATCCCACGCTGGACTACGCCGCCCTCGGCCGCACGCTGCGCGCCGACGGACGGGTACTGATCCGCGATTTCTTCGCACCCGAGGTGGCCGACGCGCTCGACCGGGCGCTGCAGGCGATCGACTGGGAACTCGTCTACCGCGACCTGAACGGCGACCGGCGCCTCACGGGCGATCAACTGCGCGCGCTGACGCCGCAGCAGCGCATGCAACTGACTGAAGGCATCCATTCGGTTGCGCGGGAGAGCTTCCAGTTCTCGTTCTTCTCCGACTCGCTGGTGCAGGCGGTCAAAGCCGGCCGCGAGGATCTGCTCGCGCGTTTCATGCGCTGGATGGCGGGGGACGAATTCCTGTCGCGCATGCGGGAACTGAGCGGTGACCCTGAAATCAATGGCGTCTATGCCCAGGCGACGATGTACTCGCGCGGTAACTTCCTGACCACCCACGACGATCACGTGGACCGCGAAGACCGCCGGATTGCCTACGTGATCAACCTCACCCGGCGCTGGCGTCCGGACTGGGGCGGGATGCTCCACTTCACGGCGGAGGATGGATCGGTACTGGATACCTACTTCCCGCACTTCAACTCACTGTCGCTGTTCACCGTGCCTCAGCGACATTTCGTCTCCTATGTGCCGCCATTCGCCATGGCGGAACGCCAGGCGATCACCGGATGGCTGATCGCCGCCTGAAATCGACAGGGTTGGCACGAGGATTGCCTCGTTCGCGGTGCAGTTCGTCCGGTAACGGCTTTGCGGGTTAGCCCTAGGCCTCCTGGGGAGGGGGTTCGGAGCCATACCAGTAGAATACCAGGGTCGACAGGCTCGACCGTTGAACGCAGCACCGGCTGTAACCGCTGGTGCTTCGTGCGATGGGCGATGCGCGCATGCTCGGGCAAACCCCATGGCTTGCGGCTTGTGCATGTCGTTTATGATCAAGGTCGTGAAAGGTAGTCGAATTCTGTAGTTTTGCTACAGGATTCTGACCGATCCTCGAGACGCCCGCGGCCACAAGCTGACGGGCATTTTTGTTGAGTCGGGTTCGTATCGTGCCCTGGGTTTTCGAGTCTTCGTGTGTCCCTCCTGCCTTCGGCGGGGCGGCGGTCCGTGGCGCTTCGGCGGCGTGGCATCGTTCGTCTCCGTCGCTCGCACAGCCGGCAAGACAGGCGCTGCTGACCCCAGGTTGCGGCGCGAACGCCTGATCCGACCAGACGCTGTGTTGAGTCGAACTCCCCTTGTAGATTCGATGAAAGAAATTCGCAGTTTGATGAAGGAGCGCGCATGAACTTTGCGCAGGATAAAGCTGGGTCATCGCGCGTGACTGGCATCGGCATCGTCATCGTCATCCACGTCCTGATCATCTGGGCGCTGGCGAGCGGTCTGGCGACCAAGATCAAGGAGGCCGTCAAGGGCCCGATCGACGTCAAGGTCGTGGAGGAAAAGGTCAAGCCGCCGCCGCCGCCCGACAAGGTGGTGCCGCCCCCGCCGGACATCAAGGCCCCCCCGCCGCCGTTCGTGCCGCCGCCGGAAGTCGTCGTGACGGCCCCGCCGCCGGTGACGAATGCCCCGGTGCTGCAGTCCGTCACGCCGCCTCCGCCCTCGGACTTCAAGCCGCAGGCGCAAGCACCGGCTCCGGCACCGCCGGCTCCGCCGTCGGACAAGCCCCGGTCGGCGATCGGCAACTGCACCAAGATGGCCAAGCCCGAGATGCCGGCCCTCAACTGGAGCGGCACCGCGAGCTACAAGGCGACCTTCACCGTCAAGGGCGGCAAGGTGGCTGACGTGACCTTCACCGCCTTGCGCGGCGCCAACGACCGCAAGGCCGAACGCGCGCTCAAGAACGCCATCCAGGCGGCGCTGACGGAGTACCAATGCACGGACGCGATCCTCGAACAGGAATTCGTGTTCAACATGGAATGATCCGCGGGACTGTCCCACCCGCGATCGATCGAACACGGGGCGCCTGACGCGCCCCGACCTCTCAACCTGAGTTCAAGACTTTTCTCGTAGGAGCACCCTCCATGATCTCTCGTCTGTCTGCCTTGTTTGCGGCCGTCGCGTGCGCCGCGACCCTGGCCGTCTCCCCCCTGGCCGCCCAAGCGCAGGACCAGGCTGCCTCGGCCGCCGCCTCCGCCGCTGACACCGCCCCCGCTCCTGCCGACATCGCTCCCGCCGCCGTGTCCGAACCGGCCGCCGCCAAGCCGGTCGACAACCCGTACAGCCTGGGCAACATCGTCGCCCACGGCAACGTGGTCGACCAGGCCGTGCTGGCCATCCTGGCCATCATGTCCATGGGCTCGTGGTACATCCTGTTCACGAAGCTGTGGGACACCTCCAAGATCTCGCGCGAAGCCAAGGACGTCCGCGCGTCGTTCTTCAAGAAGGCGTCGCTGCAGGAAGGCCTGAAGAGCCTGAGCGAATCCGGTGCCTTCCGCTTCATCGCCCAGACCGGCGTGGAAGCCTCGGAGCACCATGAAGGCGCCCTGACCGAGAACATCGACCACAACACGTGGGTCACGATGAACATCGACCGCGCCGTGAGCGAAGTCAACACGCGTCTGCAAGGCGGCCTGGGCTTCCTGGCGACCGTCGGCTCGACCAGCCCCTTCATCGGCCTGTTCGGCACGGTGTGGGGCATCCTGCAGGCGCTGACGCAGATCGGCGTTGCCGGTCAGGCTTCGATCGACAAGGTCGCCGGCCCCGTGGGCGCCGCGCTGATCATGACCGCCATCGGTCTGGCCGTCGCCGTTCCGGCCGTGCTGGGCTACAACTGGCTGGTCAACCGCAACAAGACGGTGATGGGCCAGGTCCGTGCCTTCGCTGCTGACCTGCACGGCGTCCTTATGGGCAGCCGCAAGGTCGCAGGCCGCTAAACCGCACCGCAGTTTCCGGAGACGCAATATGGGGATGAACGTAGGTTCGTCCGGTGGCGACGACGAAGTGGTCTCGACCATCAACACCACGCCCCTCGTGGACGTGATGCTGGTGCTCCTGATCATCTTCCTGATCACCGTGCCGGTGGTGACGCAGTCGGTGGGGGTGACCCTGCCGAAGGAGACGAACGTCGTCCGCGTCACCAAGCCGGAGAACATCGAAATCGCGGTGACCAAGGATGGCGACATCTATTGGGGCGTGCAGCCGGTTCCCGACGTGGAAACGCTGGTGACGCGCCTCAAGAAGGTGGCGGTTCTGAATCCTCAGCCGGAAGTTCACATCCGCGGCGACGACAAGTCGCGCTATGAGAACGTGGGCAAGGTCATGGTGGCGTGCCAGCGCGCTGGCATCATGTCCATCAAGTTCGTCACCGAGCCGCCGGCTCGCGGTGGCTGAAGGAGCTGAAACATGGGTATGAACGTTGGAAGCTCCAGCGGCAGTGACGAGCCGGAAACCATGCTGGACGTCAACACGACGCCGCTGATCGACGTGATGCTGGTGCTGCTGGTGATGCTGATCATCACCATCCCGATCCAGCTGCACTCGGTCAACCTGGACATGCCGCCGCCGAACAACAATCCGCCGCCCAACGAGCCGGTCGTCCACGAAGTGGCGATCGACTTCGACGGCACGGTGTTCTGGGACGGTGCCGCGGTGCCGAACCACGCGGCGCTGGAAGCCAAGATGACCGAAGTGGCCGCGATGCCGGACCAGCCGGAAGTGCACATCAAGCCGAACAAGCTGGCCGAGTACGGTTACGTGGCCAATGTGATGGCGTCGGCGCAGCGCCTGGGCGTCAAGAAAATGGCGATGGTCGGGAACGAACAGTTCCTGAACTGAGCCGGATGACCGCCTGATCGGTGTCTGACCAGAACGCGCCTGCCCGAAAGGGCGGCGCGTTTTTCTTCTTTGGAGAGCAAGCAAATGAAATTCAAACTGCTGGCAACCGCCGCTGTCGGCGCCGCCGCGCTGGTGCTGGGCTCCACGCCGGAAGGCAGCCTGAGCGTCCTGTCCCAGGCCGCCGCGCAGGTGCGTCCCGCCGCGGGCAAGCCGCTGCAGGAAGCCTCGAACCTGCTGAAGGCAGGCAAGGCGCAGGAAGCCATGGCCAAGATCCGGGAAGCCGAAGCGGTGCCCGGTCGCAACGCCGACGAGAACAACACGCTGGAAGGCCTGCGCCTGTCCGCGGCCTCGCGCCTGGGCGATGCCGACGGCATGGTCAAGGCCTATGACGCGCTGAGCGCGGCCGGCAAGATGCCCGCGGCCAACAAGCTGCCGACGATGGAAGCCATCGCCGGGACCTACCTGCGCGCGGGCAACGGCGCCAAGGCGCTGGAATGGGTCAACAAGTACAACGCCGCCGGCGGCAACAGCCCGGCGATGAAGCAGGTCCAGGCTGCGGCGCAGCTGCGTTCGGGCGACGTCACCACGATCCTCAAGGACACGCTGGCCGACATCTCCGCCGACGAGAAGGCGGGTCGCACGCCGTCGCAGGACAAGCTGAACACGGCGCTGTGGGCGGCCAACAAGAAGGGCGACAGCGGCACGGAGTCGGTGCTGATCCAGAAGCTGTTGAACTACTACCCGACGCAGAAGCTGTGGGCCCAATCGCTGGGTACGCTGCAAGCCAAGAAGGGCTTCGCCGCCGGCCGTTACCAGGTCGACGTGCTCCGTCTGAAGCTGGTCACGGACAACATGCAAGGCGCCAACGACTACATGGAGCTGGCGCAGCTCGCCGGTGCCGCCGGTTATCCGGAAGAAGGCAAGAAGGTGCTGGACAAGGGCTTCGCGGCCGGCGTCCTGAAGCCGACCGACGACAACGCCCGTCCGAAGCGACTGGCCGATCTGCTGGACAAGCGCATCGCCGAAGCCAAGGCCGGCGCTGCCGAGGCCGAGAAGTCCGCCCGCGGCGCCCGTGAAGGCGACGAACTGGTGAAGGTCGGCTTCGCGCAGGTGCAGCGCGGCCAGGCCGCCGCCGGCATCAAGCTGATCGAGGAAGGCATCGCCAAGGGCAACCTGAAGCGTCCGGACGACGCCAAGCTCTACCTGGGCCTGGCGCAGTTCCTGGCCGGCGACAAGGCCAAGGCGCAGGCCACGTGGCGCACCGTCAAGGGCACCGACGGTTCGGCCGATCTGGCCGGCCTGTGGACCGTGTACTCGCGCAGCGCGAAGCACTGATCGCATCGCGATGAACGACAAGGCCTCCCGGCTCGCGCCGGGAGGCCTTTTCATTGGTGGAGGCGGCTGCGATCTCGCGGCCGGTTCGTCGGATTACTTCGGTGCCATGCGGATCGCGCCGTCCAGACGGATCACTTCGCCATTGAGCATGTCGTTGGTGACGATCTGGTGGACCAGCTTGGCATAGTCTTCCGGACGGCCCAGGCGCGACGGGAAGGGCACGCTGGCGGCCAGCGCGTCCTGCACCTCCTGCGGCATGCCGAACAGCATCGGCGTGCCGAAGATGCCGGGGGCGATCGTCATGTTGCGGATGCCGTTGCGGGCCAGGTCCCGCGCGATCGGCAGTGTCATGCCGACGACGCCGCCCTTGGAGGCCGCATAGGCCGCCTGGCCCATCTGGCCGTCATAGGCGGCCACGGAAGCCGTCGAGATCAGCACGCCGCGCTCGCCGGTGGCTTCCGGCTCGTTCTTGCTCATCGCCTCCGCGGCCAGGCGGATCATGTTGAAGCTGCCGACCAGATTCACCGTGATCACCTTCGAGAAGGTCGCCAGCGCATGCGCGCCGTCCTTGCCGACGGTCTTCGCGGCCGGCGCGATCCCGGCGCAGTTCACCAGGCCCATCAGCTTGCCCAGCGAGACCGCCTTGGCGACGGCGGCCTGGGCATCGGCTTCCTGGCTGACGTCGCACTTCACGAAGGCGCCGTTGAGCTCCTTGGCGAGTGCCTCGCCACGTTCGACCTGCAGGTCGGCGATGACGACCGTCGCGCCTTCGCGCGCCAGCATGCGGGCCGTGCCCTCGCCGAGGCCCGAGGCGCCGCCGGTGACGATGAAGACCTTGTTCGCGATGTCCATGGATGTCTCCTTCCGAGTTGTTGGTTGCCGTTGACGTAAACGTCAATTGTCGATGAAAAAATGGCGGCCACGCGGGCCGCCATTCTCACGGATCGGGGTGAGTTCAGCTCAGTGCGGCGAGGGCGCGGCCGGTGATCTCGTCGACCGTGCCGATGCCTTCGATGCGGCGGTACTGCGGCGCCTGCGCGTCGCCGCTGGCGGCCCAGCTCGAGTAGTAGTCGACCAGCGGACGCGTCTGCGCCTGGTAGACCTCGAGGCGCTTCTTGACGGTTTCTTCCTTGTCGTCGTCGCGCAGGATCAGGTCCTCGCCGGTGACGTCGTCCTTGCCTTCGACCTTGGGCGGATTGAACTTGGTGTGGTACGTGCGGCCCGAGCCGACGTGCACACGACGGCCGCTCATGCGCTCGACGATGGCGCTGTCAGGCACGTCGATCTCGAGCACGAAATCCAGCTTCACGCCGGCCGCCTTCATCGCGTCGGCCTGGGGGATCGTGCGGGGGAATCCGTCGAACAGGAAACCCTTGGCGCAATCCGGCTGGGCGATGCGTTCCTTGACCAGGCCGATGATGATGTCGTCGCTGACCAGGCCGCCCGCGTCCATGACCTTCTTGGCCGCGACGCCGAGTTCGGAGCCGGCCTTGACGGCGGCACGCAGCATGTCTCCGGTGGAGATCTGCGGAATGCCGAACTTGTTGCAGATGAAAGAGGCCTGAGTGCCTTTGCCGGCGCCGGGGGCGCCCAGAAGAATCAGTCGCATGGGTCTCCTCGATATAGGGAGAGGGCGCGTCGCACGGGTCGACGCGCCCTCGAAAACTGCGGGCGAGAATAGCACGCGCTGGCCTACGGTCCGCTGACGCGGCAGGCGAATGAACTGCGGTGTAACCCTGTCGGGCCGGGCCGCGATTCAGCTTGTCATCAGCTTTCTGACGCGTTCGAGGTCCTCGGGCGTGTCCACGCCGGGGCCCGGCCGTTCGGCGCTGACATGCACCGCGATGCGTTCGCCGTGCCACAGCACGCGCAGTTGCTCGAGCGCCTCGATCTGCTCCAGCGGCGACACCGCCAGGGTCGGGAAGCGGCGCAGGAACCCGGCGCGGTAGGCATACAGCCCGACATGGCGCAGTACCGCCTCGGGCTTCACGCGAGCGCCGCCGCCGGGCGCGTCGCGCCACCACGGGATCGGCGCGCGGGAGAAGTAGAGCGCCAGCCCCTGGGCGTCGGTGACCAGCTTGACGACGTTCGGGTTGGCGAACTCCGCGTCGTCGTCGATCGCGTGCGCGACGGTCGCCATCGCGCACTGCGGCTTCGCGGCCAGCAGGTCGGCGCAGGCGCGGATCATCTCCGGCGCGATCAAGGGCTCGTCGCCCTGGACATTCACGACCAGCGCGTCATCCGGCAGGCCGAGCAGCTCCACGGCCTCCGCCAGGCGATCGCTGCCGCTGGCGTGGTCGGCGCGCGTCATCAGCGCGCGGATGCCGTGGGCCTCGCAGGCAGTCCGGACTTCGATGGCATCCGTCGCGACCACGACCTGCGCCGCGCCCGCCAGCGCGGCGCGTCTGGCCACCTGCACGATCATCGGCGCGCCGGCGATGTCGGCCAGGGGTTTGTTGGGCAGGCGCGTGGACGCCAGCCGGGCCGGGATGACGATGTGGAAGCCGGAACTCACGCGGTGTCGCCTTCGGCGTCCGTGGAGCGGGCCTCGTTGGCCAGCATGACCGGAATGCCGTCGCGGATCGGGAAGGCCAGGCGGTCGGCCGGGCACAGCAGTTCATGGGCCGGCAGACCGGTCTCCGGGGCATTGCGGCGGTCGTCCAGCGGGCCCTTGCAGACGGGGCACACCAGCATCTCAATCAGTCGATGGTCCATGGGGGAGCAGCCGCCGCAGCTCGCGCTGCAACGCCTCTTCAAAAGCGGGTTCGGGGCGGAAGTCTAGCGCCACCACCCAGATGCGGCAGCCTTGCAGCGCCTCCGGGCGCAACTTGACGGCGTCCTTCTCGGTGATGACGACCTCGTCGGTGCGGGCCCAGGGCAGCGGGTCCAGCGAGGCGTGGTCGGGCAGCGCCAGCGCGCGGAAGTTCAGGCCCTGCTCGCCGAGCATGTCGAAGAAGCGCTGCGGTCGCGCCAGACCGGCCGCGGCCAGCAGCGGCTTGCCGCGCAGCGCGTGCAGCCGCTCCAGGCGGCCCGGTTCCCCGCGCCACCAGTCGGCGAGCGCGACGGCCCCCGCCAGGTGCCGCGTCCCGACGTAGCCGGGCAGGGCGGTGCTGGGCCGGCCGGTGCTGTACAGCACCAGCGTGTCCGGGGAAGACCCGGGCGGCGGCGGCAGCGCGCGGGCCTGACGCAGCGGACCCGCGGGCAGCAGGCGACCATTGCCGAGGCCGCGTTCGTCGAACACGAGCACGCTGAGCTGCCTGGGCAGCCGCCAGTGCTGCAGGCCGTCGTCGGACACCAGCACCTGGACCCAGGGGCAGGCGTCGAGGAGCGCGCGCGCCGCCGCGATGCGGTCGCGGCCGACCGCGACCGGCACGCCGGCGCGCAGCTTGATCAGGAGGGGTTCGTCGCCGACGTCCTCGGCCCGGTCGCCGTCGGCGATCACACGGACCTGCGCGTCATCCGCGCGGCCGTAGCCACGCGAGATGACACCGGCGCGGATGTCCATGCGCCGGAGCGTGTCCAGCACCGCCAGCGTCGTGGGCGTCTTGCCGGCGCCGCCGACGACCCAGTTGCCGACGACGATCACCGGGACGGGCAGCGCCTCGCTCTTCTTGAGTCCGAAGCGGTAGAGCGCGACGCGCAGCCGCAGCACCGCGCCGTGCAGCGCGGCCAGCGGCCGCAGCAGGTGGGCGAGGCGGTCGTCGTCGCGCCAGGCGCGTTGCAGCCGGTCCTCCAGGGCCGGCCGGGTCATGTCCGGTCCCGGTCCACGACCACCCTCATTGCGGCTTGTTGGCCGCGAAGGTCAGTCGCGTGAGGTTCGCGCGGCGGGCCGCGTCCATCGCGTTGACCACCGCCTGGTGCGGCGTGGCCGCGTCGGCGGAGATGATCACGACCGGCTCCTGCTTGCCCTGTGCCGACTGCTGCAGCGCGGCGGTCAGCAGATCGACGCTGCGGCCCTCGACGGCGTTGCGGTCGATCGAGTAGCGGCCGTCCGCCGAGATCGCCACGATGATCTCCGCCGGCCGCTCCTTGAGCTGCTGGGCGTCGGCGGTCGGCAACGTGAGCTGGAGCTCGGTGAACTTCGAGTACGTCGTCGACAGCATCAGGAAGATCAGCACGACGAGCAGCACGTCGATGAACGGGATCAGGTTGATCTCCGGTTCCTCGCCCTGGCGACGGCGGAACTTCATGCCTTGGCCTTCCCCGCAACGGGCGCGGCGACCGGCGGCGGCACCGTCACCGGACCGGCGTGAGCGGCATGTCCGACAGGCGGCATCGCGCGGTTCACCAGGTGCGTCAGCAGGCGCTCGCTGGCCTGTTCCATATCGACGACATAGGACTCGATGCGGCCGCGGAAGTAGCGGTAGAACATCAGCGACGGGATCGCGACGACCAGGCCGAAGGCGGTGTTGTAGAGCGCGATCGAGATGCCGTGCGCCAGCAGTGCCGGGTTGTTGCCGCCGGGACCGGGGCTCTGGCTGCCGAAGATCTCGATCATGCCGACCACGGTACCCAGCAGGCCCAGCAGCGGGGCCGCCGCGGCGATCGTGCCCAGCGTGTTGAGGTAGCGCTCCATCTGGTGGATCGCGTGGCGGCCGGCCAGCTCGAAGGACTGGCGCAGGCGGGTCTCGCCGGCACGTGGATCGGCCTGCGAGGTGCGCAGGCCGGCGGCCAGGACCTGACCCAGCAGCGAGTTCTCGGCCAGCTTGCCGACGACTTCGCCGCTCGGGATCTGGAGCTGGGTCACGCCCAGCACTTCCTCGATCAGGCTGGGCGGCGCGACGCGCGCGGCGCGCAGGCTGACGACGCGCTCGATGATCAGCGCCAGGGCCACGACGGAACACAGCAGCAAGGGCCAGATCGGCCAGCCGGCGGCTTGTATGATCGAAAACAAGGCTATCCCTCCGTACGGGCATCTCTGGCCCGGCGGCGCATTATGGCGCCCCGCGACGACGGCGCCGACCACTCCGGACCCTCATCACAAGCCCTTACAAACATCCACCGTTCCTGTGGATAACTTTGTGGGCAACTGGTCTCGGAACCGCGCCAGGGCCCGTCGCCAAACGGCAAGGATTAGCCTGCTCCAAAAAAAGGCAGGAAAAAGCTTTTGAAAAACAAGCGCTTATCGATCTGTGACGCGGGCATGACGGCCAATATGGCCCGCGGAGCCAGCATTGACGCGGCTGTGGAGTTCCGGACCCGCGCCAGCATTGGGTTTGCGCATGATTGACGCCCCGAAACCCGCATCACCACGGATGGTCTGGGGGGTGGCGGCCCTGTTGACGGCCCTTTCCGACGCATTGCAGGCCAGATTCCCCGTCATCGCGGTGCAGGGCGAGCTGTCGGGCTTCACGCGCGCGGCCAGCGGCCATTGCTATTTCAGCCTGAAGGACGCGGAGGGTCAGCCGGCGATGCTGCGCTGCGCGATGTTCCGTCGGGCGGCGTCTCTGGTGGACTTCGCCCCGCGGGACGGGATGACCGTCGAGCTGCGCGGACGGCTGGACCTGTACGGCCCGCGCGGCGAACTGCAGTTCATCGTCGAGGCGATGCGTCGCTCCGGCGAGGGCGCGCTTTACGAGCAGTTCCTGCGGCTGAAAGGGAAGCTGGAGTCACTCGGCTACTTCGACGCCGACCGCAAGCGCCAGCCACCGCCATACGCGCGCCGGATCGGCGTGATCACGTCCACTGGCGCCGCCGCGCTGCAGGACGTGCTGACCGCCTTGCGCCGAAGAGCGCCCCACGCCCGCGTCTTCCTCTATCCGACCTTGGTCCAGGGGGGCGAGGCGCCAGCGGCGATCGTCCGCGCGCTGGCGACCGCCAACGAACGTGCCGATGCCGAGGTCCTGCTGCTCGTGCGGGGCGGCGGCTCGCTGGAGGACCTGTGGGCCTTCAACGACGAGCGCGTCGTCCAGGCGGTGGCCGAGTCGCCGCTGCCGGTGATCTGCGGCGTCGGGCATGAGACCGACATCACCCTGGCCGACCTCGCCGCCGACCTGCGCGCCCCGACGCCGACGGCGGCGGCGGAACTGGCCACCGTGTCCCGCCAGCAATGCCTGGAAACGCTGGAGGCGCTGGAACGCCAGCTGCTGCGCCGGGTCGAGCAGCGGATGGACGCGGCCGCGCAGCGGCTCGACCGGCTGGCGCTGCGGCTCGCCCGGCCGGGCGACGCGCTGGCGAGACAGCGGCGCCGGCTGGACCTGCTGTCGCAGCGGCTGGGCCAGGTGGCGCCAAGAACCGTCTCCCTGGAGTCGCAACGGTTGCGGCACCTGGAGCAACGGCTGGACCAGATCGCGCCGCGCGCCGCGGCGATGCAGACGCAGCGGCTGAGACACCTCGCGGAGCGGCTCGACCGCGCGCTGCCGCAGCAGGCGCAGCGTGGCGCCCACCGGCTGGACGCGCTGGAGGCGCGTCTGCAGGCGCTCGATCCCCGCCAGGTACTGGCCCGCGGCTACGCCTGGCTGGACGACGGCCAGGGCCGGGCGCTGAGCTCGGTCGACCAGCTCCGCGAGGGTCAGGCCTTGCGCGCCGTGCTGGCCGACGGCGACGCCGATCTGACGGTCGGGCGCGTCGTTCGCCGAGAGGTCTGAAGGCGGCCCGCGCGTCTCTGTGGCGCCGTATGCGCGCTCCCGTCAGGGGCATGATTTCGCTGCCTACAATCGCCCGCGACACCCGTCCCACCACCATCAACCGATTAGGAGTCCCTCATGGAACACGTCCTGCCCGAACTGCCGTACGACAAGAAGGCGCTGGAGCCGCACATCAGCGCCGAGACGCTGGAGTACCACCACGGCAAGCACCACAAGGCCTACGTCGACAACCTGAACAACCTGCAGAAGGGCACCGAGTTCGAGAGCAAGACGCTGGAAGAGATCGTCAAGACCTCCAGCGGCGGCATCTACAACAACGCGGCCCAGATCTGGAACCACACCTTCTTCTGGTCCTGCCTGAAGCCCAACGGCGGCGGCGCGCCGACCGGCAAGCTGGCCGACGCGATCAACGCCAAGTGGGGCAGCGTCGACGCCTTCAAGGAAGCCTTCCAGAAGAGCGCCGTCGGCAACTTCGGTTCCGGCTGGACCTGGCTGGTGAAGAAGGCCGACGGCACGGTCGACATCGTCAACATGGGCGCCGCCGGCACCCCGCTGACGACCGGCGACACGCCGCTGCTGACGATCGACGTGTGGGAACACGCCTACTACATCGACTACCGCAACGCGCGTCCGAAGTTCGTCGAGACCTTCCTGAAGAGCCTGCTGAACTGGGACTTCGCCCAGGCCAACTTCGGCAACTGACCCATTGGCGCCCGCCTCGCGGGCGCCGATGAAGGAACGGCCCGGGATCGCTCCCGGGCCGTTGTCATTCCAGCGTTCGAATCGTTGCAGCGGCTGCAGCCGCTGCAGCCGCGGTGGCCAGCCCGGAGGCCGGCCGCGGGATCACTTGGGCCACGGCCCGCCGCGCAGCTTCGAGCCGGCCTTGAGACCGCGCTTGTCGAACCAGCCCTTGTTCATTTCGAGCACGTAGCGCACCGGCTTGGTCGAGCAGTGCGAGACGTCCGAGAGCGGCTGCATCTCGACGATGTTGACGATGGTGCCGTCGTCGGCGACGAAGGCGGCCGACAGCGGGATCAGCGTGTTGCGCATCCAGAAGCACTGCTGCGAGGGCTGCTCGAAGACGAACACCATGCCGGCGTTCTGCGCCATCTCCTTGCGGGCCATCAGGCCGATGGCGCGCTGCTCCTCGGTGCGGGCGACCTCGGCGTGGATGAGGTGCATGCCGGCGCCCAGCTCGACGACCGGCAGGCCGGTCTGGGGGATCTGCTGGGCCGCGGCCGGGCCTGCGGCCGTCAGGGCCGCCATCGCCACCACGGCCGACAACACCGTCGACAGGGCCGCGGACCGGACGGTCGAAAGAACGGCGGACGATGCCGCTTGTTTGATATTGAGCATGTTGTCACCTCAAGGTTTGGCGGATTATCGCGGCCATGTTGCCCGCCCCAGCCGCTGCGGTACTGGCCGGCGCCGCAGGTGCCGACGCCGGACGCGCCAATCGCCCCGGTCCCGACACCGCGCTGACGCACGGCCGGTTCCGCTTGTCGGGCCTGCACTGCGCGACCTGCGCCGGGCTGGTCGAGTCCCTGCTGCACGCGCAACGCGGCGTGACGGCGGCTGAGGTCCAGCCCTCGACCCAGACGCTGGTGCTGGAATGGCGGCCCGGGCTCGTGACGCTCGAGCAGCTGCGACAGGCGCTCGCGCCGGCGGGCTACGACTTCGTGCCCGACTTCGCCGGGCCGGCCCGCGAACTGCGCCGGCGCGAGCATCGCCAGGCGCTCTGGCGGCTGTTCGTCGCCGGCTTCCTGATGATGCAGGTGATGATGCTGGCGTGGCCGTCCTACGTCGCCGCGCCCGGCGAGCTGGCGCCCGATCAAGCCGCGCTGCTGCGCTGGGGCCAGTGGGTGCTGACGCTGCCGGTGATGCTGCTGGCCGCGGGGCCCTTCTTCCGCGCGGCGCTGGGTCAACTGCGTGGACGGCGTCTCGGCATGGATGTGCCGGTGGCGCTCGGCCTGGCCGTCGCCTTCGTGGCCGGCAGCGGCGCGACGCTGGACCCGGGCGGTCCATTCGGGCACGAGGTCTTCTTCGACTCGATCACGATGTTCGTGACCTTCCTGCTCGGCGCGCGGTATCTGGAACTGCGCGCGCGGTATCGCGCGGCGGCGGCGATCGAACAGGCCGCCGAGGCCTTGCCCGATGAGGTCGAGCGGCTCGGGCCGGACGGCACGGTGGACCGCCTGGCGATCGAGGTGCTGGTGGTCGGCGATCGGGTGCGCGTCGCGGCGGGCCAGCGTGTTCCGGCCGATGCGATCGTCGAGGCCGGCGCCGGCGCCGGCGCCGGCGCGGTCGACGAATCGCTGCTGACCGGCGAGTCGCGTCCGGTCACGAAGGCGCCGGGCGATGCCGTGCTCGCGGGCAGCCTGAATCTTGCCGGCGTGCTCACGCTGCGCGTGCGCCATGTCGGCGAGCAGACCCGCCTCGCCGGCATCCGCCAATTGATGGCGCAAGCCTTCCAGGACCGGCCGACGACTTTGCGCACGGCGGATCGCGTGGCGCGCTGGTTCCTCGCTGTGGTTCTCGTGCTGGCCGGCGCGGCCGCGCTCGTCTGGCAGCATATCGATCCGTCGCGGGCGGTGGCGGTGGCCGTGTCGGTGCTCATCGTGACCTGCCCCTGTGCGCTGTCACTGGCCGCGCCGGCGGCCTGGGTCGCGGCCGCAGGCGGGCTTGCGCGACGCGGAATGCTCCTGTCGCGGCTCGACGCCATCGAGTCGCTGGCCGAGGTCGACCGCATCGTGATGGACAAGACCGGGACCTTGACCGCGCCTGCGCCGCGCCTGCGCCGTGTGGGGCTTGACGCACCGTCGGCATCGCGACGCGCGCCGGATGCCGGCGACGCTCCCGATGCCGATGCCGATGCCGATGCCGATGCCGATGCCGATGTTGACGTTGACGACGACGCCATGACGGCAGCCGCTGTGCTGGCCGCAGGCTCGCTGCATCCGTTGTCGCGGGCGCTGGCCGCGGCGCTTTCTGCACCGACCGCCGGCGGCGACGGGTGGACGATCGAGGAGTTCAGCGGCCGAGGCGTCGAAGGCCTCGATGCGCGCGGACGCCGATGGCGGCTCGGGTCGCCTCAATGGACGGTCGAAGCGGAGGCGGCGCCGCGGACACCCTCGGCGGTGTCGGCCGCCTTGCCGGACGCCCAGATGGTCCTGACCTGCGACGGCCTCGCGCGCGCCGCGTGGCACGTCGACGAAGGCCTGCGCGATGGCGCGGCGGCAGCGATCGCCGGATGGCGCGCGATGGGCTTGACCGTCGAACTCCTGTCGGGCGACACGCCCGCGCGGGTCGAAGCCGTCGCGAAGGAATCAGGCATCGATGCATGGCGCGGTGGCGCCAGACCGGAGGACAAGCTCCAGCACGTGACCGCGTTGCAGTCACGTGGCCATCGCGTGCTGATGATCGGCGACGGCATCAACGACGCGCCCGTGCTCGCCCGGGCGCAGGTGTCCGTGGCGATGGGGCAGGGCGCCGACCTCGCGAAAGCACGTGCGGACGCGGTGCTGACCTCGGACCGCCTCGACGCGGTCACCGCTGCGCTGCGACTGGCACGACGCACGCGTCGCGTCGTGCGCCAGAACCTGGCCTGGGCGGCGCTCTACAACGCCGTGTGCGTGCCGATGGCGCTGGTCGGCTGGCTGCCGCCATGGGCCGCGGGCCTGGGCATGGCCACGAGCTCGCTGCTCGTCGTCGCCAATGCCGCGCGGCTCGGACGCGAGGCGGCGGTGCCACCCAACCGCGCCTGAAGGACGACATCCCATGGACATCCTCTATCTGCTGATCCCGCTGTCGGTGGTGCTCGTGCTGCTGGTGCTGGCCGTGTTCGGCTGGGCCGTGCAGGACGGTCAACTCGAGTCGCTGGACCGGGAAGGTCAACGAATCCTCGAGGACGACGCGATAGCTTGACGCGCATCAACACGCGCTTCGACCTGGCGCCGAACAATCCTCGTCATTCGCGCAACAAGCGCCTCGAGGAGCCAGCATGGCAAGCCAATCAAGGTCGGAGGGAGGACGCGCCATCACGGCAAGTGATGCGCCCGGTGATGCACCCAGTTATGAGGACGGCGTGGTCCGCGCGTTCTCGCTGGCGGCAGTGCTGTGGGGCGTGGTGGGGATGCTTGTCGGCGTGATCATCGCCGCGCAGCTGGCCTGGCCGGAGCTGAACTTCGGCATCCCCTGGTTGAGCTACGGCCGCCTGCGGCCACTGCACACGAACGCGGTCATCTTCGCCTTCGGCGGCTGCGTGCTGATGGCCACGGCCTTCCACGTCGTGCAGCGCACCTGCCACGTGCGGCTCTTCGCGCCGGGGCTCGCGTGGTTCACCTTCTGGGGCTGGCAACTGGTGATCGTGCTGGCCGCGATCACGCTGCCGATGGGCCTGACGACCGGCAAGGAATACGCCGAACTCGAATGGCCCATCGACCTCCTCATCGCCGTCGTCTGGGTGTCCTACGCCATCGTCTTCTTCGGCACGATCGGCGTGCGCCGCGTGCGCCACATCTACGTGGCCAACTGGTTCTTCGGCGCCTTCATCATTGCCGTCGCGCTGCTGCACATCGTCAACAGCGCGGAGATCCCGGTCTCGCTCACGAAGAGCTACTCGGCCTACGCCGGCGTGCAGGACGCGATGGTGCAGTGGTGGTACGGCCACAACGCGGTCGGCTTCTTCCTGACGGCCGGTTTCCTCGGGCTGATGTACTACTACATCCCCAAGCAGGCCAACCGGCCGGTCTACAGCTACCGGTTGTCCATCGTCCACTTCTGGGCGCTGATCTTCACCTACATGTGGGCGGGTCCCCATCACCTGCACTACACCGCGCTGCCCGACTGGGCGCAGAGCGTGGGCATGCTGTTCTCGCTGGTGCTGCTGGCGCCGAGCTGGGGCGGGATGATCAACGGCGTGATGACGCTGAGCGGCGCCTGGCACAAGCTGCGCGACGACCCGATCCTCAAGTTCCTGATCGTCGCGCTGTCGTTCTACGGCATGTCGACCTTCGAGGGGCCGATGATGTCGATCAAGACCGTCAACGCGCTCTCGCACTACACCGACTGGACCGTCGGTCACGTGCACAGCGGCGCGCTGGGCTGGGTGGGCTTCATCTCGATGGGCGCGCTGTACCACCTGATCCCGCGCATGTACGGCCGCATCGAGATGTACTCGAAGCGCGCCATCGAGCTGCACTTCTGGATCGCCACGCTGGGCATCGTGCTCTACATCGCCGCGATGTGGATCGCCGGCGTGATGCAGGGTCTGATGTGGCGCGCGGTGAACCCGGACGGCACGCTGACCTGGACCTTCGCCGAAGGCGTCAAGGCCACCTATCCGTTCTACGTGGTGCGCCTGCTCGGCGGTCTGCTGTACCTGGGCGGCATGTGCCTGATGGCCTGGAACGTCGTGATGACGGTCCGCGCCGGCCGGCCGGCCCGCCATCCCATCCCCGGCGCCGCGCTCGCGGCCGCCGCCTGATCGCACGGACAAGGAGCACTCCATGGCCGACACCCATGCCCACCCCCGGGGTCACGAACGCATCGAGACCAGCAACTTCCTGATGATCGTGCTGGTGCTGCTGACGGTGATCGTCGGCGGCATCGTCGAGATCGTCCCCCTGTTCTTCCAGCGCTCGACGACGCAGCCGGTCGAGCACCTGAAGCCCTACACGCCGCTGCAGCTCGCGGGCCGCGACATCTACCTCCGCGAGGGCTGCTACAACTGCCACTCGCAGATGATCCGGCCGCTGCGCGCGGAGACGCTGCGTTATGGCCACTACTCGGTGGCCGGCGAGTTCGTCTACGACCACCCGTTCCAGTGGGGCAGCAAGCGCACCGGTCCGGACCTCGCGCGCGTCGGAGGCAAGTACAGCGACGAGTGGCACCGCCTGCACCTGACCAACCCGCGCGACCTGGTGCCCGAGTCCAACATGCCGGCCTATGCGTGGCTGGCGGGCGCGACGCTGGATCCGAAGGAACTGGCGCCGAAGATGCGCGGGCTGCGGACCGTCGGCGTGCCCTACACGGACGAGCAGATCGCCCAGGCGGGCGACGAGGTCCAGGGCCGTACCGAGATGGACGCGGTCGTCGCCTACCTGCAGGTGCTGGGCACCGCGCTGAAGCCCTGAGCGGAGGTCGTCATGCCCGACATGGACCTGAATGCATTGCGCTCCGCGGTGACCGTGGTGTCGCTCCTGGTGTTCGTCGGCATCGTGATCTGGGCCTATGCCCGGCACAACCGCGAACGTTTCGAAGACCTGGGCGCGCTCGTCCTGACGGACGAAGAGCGCGCGCCCCGAGGAGGTCGTCATGAGTGATTTCGTGTCGAACGGCTGGTCGCTGTTCGTGGCCGCGGCGACGGTGCTCGGCCTGGCGCTGTGCCTGGCGCTGCTGATCATCGCCAGCCGCCGCAAGGTGATGGCCGAGGACAACTCCACGGGCCATGTCTGGGACGAGGACATCCGCGAGCTCAACAACCCGCTGCCGCGCTGGTGGATGGTGCTGTTCGTGCTGACGGTGGTGTTTTCGGGGCTCTATCTGGCGCTGTATCCCGGCCTCGGCGCGTATGCGGGATCGCTGAGCTGGTCGAGCACCGGGCAGTACGAGGCCGAGCAGGCCCAGGCGCGATCGGCCATGCACACGATCTACGCCCGGTTCGACGGGAAGCCGGTGGAATCGCTGGCCGCGGATCCGCAGGCGAGGGCGATCGGCGAGCGGCTCTTCGCCAACAACTGCGCGACCTGCCACGGCTCGGACGCCAAGGGTTCGAAGGGCTTTCCCAACCTGACCGACAACGACTGGCTCTACGGCGGCAATGGCGAGACCATCGTCCAGACCATCACGCAGGGGCGCGAGGGCACGATGCCGCCGATGGCCGCGGCCGTGGGCAACGGCGAGGACGTGCGCAACCTCGCGCACTACGTGCTGAGCCTGTCGGGCAGCCCGCACAACTCCGTGGCGGCGGCGCTGGGCAAGTCGAAGTTCAGCGCCTGCGCGGCCTGCCACGGCATGGACGGCAAGGGCAACCAGGCCCTGGGTGCGCCGAACCTCACCGACAAGGTCTGGCTGCACGGCTGGGGCGAGTCCGCCATCGTCGCGATGGTCAACAACGGCAAGCACAGCCACATGCCCGAGCACGGCTCCCGCCTGAGCCCGGAACAGATCCGCGTGCTCGCGGGCTACGTCTGGGGCCTCTCCCACGAGCAGCCCTGAGCCATGCGCAACCCTGAGGTCCGGGCGGTCTCGCTCTACGCCGCCGAAGCGAAGATCTATCCCCGCGCCGTCCACGGCTGGTTCGCCGTGTGGCGCTGGGCGCTGGTGTGGGCCACGCAGCTGCTGTTCTACGGCCTGCCGTGGCTGCAGTGGAACGGGCGTCAAGCGGTGCTGTTCGACCTGGAGGCGCGCCGCTTCCTGATCTTCGACCTGATCCTGTATCCGCAGGACTTCATCTACCTGACGGCGCTGCTGGTGGTCTCGGCCTTCGGCCTGTTCTTCTTCACGGCCGTGGCGGGACGGCTGTGGTGCGGCTACGCCTGCCCGCAGACGGTCTACACCGAGATCTTCCTCTGGATAGAGCGCCACACCGAAGGTGACCGCGCCGCGCGCATCCGGCTTGACCGCGCCGGCTGGACCGCGGAGAAGCTGCTGCGCAAGGGCGGCAAACACGCGGCGTGGCTCGCGGTCTCGCTGTGGACGGGCTTCACCTTCGTCGGCTACTTCGAGCCCATCCGCGCGCTGGGTGCGAATGCGGCGGCACTCGCGCTCGGCGGGTGGGAGCTCTTCTGGGTCCTGTTCTACGGGCTGGCGACCTACGGCAACGCCGGCTACCTGCGCGAGCAGGTCTGCAAGTACATGTGCCCGTATGCGCGTTTCCAGAGCGCGATGCTCGATCGCGACACGCTGATCATCAGCTACGACAGCGCACGCGGGGATCCGCGGGGCCCCCGCTCGAAGAAGGTCGACGCATCGACCCTGGGTCTTGGTGCCTGTGTGGATTGCCACCAGTGCGTCCACGTCTGTCCCACCGGCATCGACATCCGCCGAGGCCTCCAGTACGAATGCATCGGCTGTGCCGCATGCATCGATGTCTGCAACGACGTGATGGACAAGTTCGGCTACGAGCGTGGCTTGATCCGCTACGCGACGCAGAACGGCATGCGCCACCGCTGGACTGCCGCGCAGCAGTGGCGTCGTGTGCTGAGACCGCGCGTGCTGGTCTATGGCGCGATCCTGCTGCTGGTGTCGGGTGGCCTGGTCTGGAGCCTCGCCGTCCGTCCGCCGTTCAAGGTCGACGTCGTGCGCGACCGTGCGACCCTGGCGCGCGAGGTCGAGGACGGCGTTGTCGAGAACCTCTATCGGCTCCAGCTCATGAACGCCGCGGAATCGACGCAGCGCTTCGTCCTCGATGTGCAGGGCATCGAGGGCCTGCGCGTGGCGTCGCCCTCTGGCGACTTGACGCTCGGGCCCGCCGAGGGCCGATGGGTCACGGTCGCCCTGCGCCTGCCGCCGGAAGCCGCCCGGGCGCTGGGCTCCGGCGCGCATCCGATGCATTTCTCCATCCGACGCGTGGCCTCGTCCGGCGAGCCGCCTGGATCCGCCGCGCCGTCCGAACGCGTGCTGCTCGAGAAATCCACTTTCGTGGTGCCGCGATGAGCGCGGTCGGATCGATCCTTCAAGCTTTCCCTCTTCACAAGGAACGGACATGACGACAACGCGCTGGAGCGAGGCGGATCTGCCGACCAGCGGTCCCTGGTGGCGGCATCCGATGATGTGGCTGGTGATCGGAGGGCCGACCCTCGTGGTGGTGGCCTCGATGGCGACGCTGACGCTGGCGATCACGCATCCTGATCCCGTGGTGCAGTCGACCAGTGCCGTCGATCGCAGTGGCGTCGCCGCCGATGAGATCGCCGATGCCGCCAGGACACCCGCGATGAAGGCCCGCAACCATGCGGCGACCGGCGGACAGGCACGCTGAGCGCGCGGGCGGCGTCACGCCGAGCGCCGGACCAGCTGCAGCAACTGTCTCGGCTTGAGCACGCGCACCTCACGCGCCCGGACTTCGAGCAGACCGTCGTCCTGCATCCGCGAGAAGGTACGGCTCACCGTCTCTAGCGAGAGGCCGAGGTAGCTGCCGATCTCGTCACGGGTCATCCGCAGGACGACGCTCGACGACGAGAAGCCCCGCGCCCGCAAGCGCCGCATCAGGTTGATGAGGAAGGTGGCCACGCGCTGCTCCGCGCTCACCGCGCCGAGCAGCATCATCACGCCCTGGTCGCGGACGATCTCGCGGCTCATCAGGCGATGGAACTGGCGGCGGAGGCGGTCGACCTCGCGGGTCATGTCGTCGATCCGGCCATAGGGCACGACGCAGATGTGCGAGTCCTCCAGGGCCACCGCCTGGCTGGCGTAGGCGCCGCTGAAGATGCCGTCCAGGCCGAGCATCTCGCCGGCCATGTGGAAGCCGGTGATCTGGTCGCGGCCGTCCTCGGCCGACGCCGAGGTCTTGAAGAATCCTGTGCGAACGATGTAGAGGGCCTCGAACGGGTCGCCGCGCTTGAACAGCACCGTGCCTCGCGCGACCTGCCGTCGGTCCGAGATCATCCGCTCCAGCTGATGGACGTCGGCGGCCGGCAGGCCCGTCGGCAGACAGACCTGCCGCACCGAGCAGGTCGCGCAGGTGATGCGGGTCGAGTCGGGCGGCGCGGAATGAGCGGACAGGGCGGACAGAGCGGACAGAGCGGACAGAGCGGATAGGGCGGGCAGAGCGGATAGTTCGGGCAGAGCGGGCAGAGCGGGCAGAGCGGGCAGAGCGGTCGCCTCGGCCGCAGCCACCGGTGCAGGCGGTGGCGGGGGCAGTGGGGGAGCAGGGGAGGGGGTGGTCAGGGTGGCGCTCGGCATGGGTTCGTCGGGCATGCGAGGAAGCGGCGAATTCTTTGTCCGGCCATCGACGCCGGCAATGACATCAATCAATGACGCTTTGCCAACAAAGGGTGAGGATCGCGTCCATGTGCCAAGACCTGACCCCTTCGGGCTGCAGCATCCCCGACGCCGACCTGCTGCGCCGTTTCGACATCGCGGGACCGCGCTACACCTCGTACCCGACCGCGGACCGCTTCCATGCGGGCGTCGATGCCGAGCGTCATGGCGAGATGCTGGCGCTGCGCGCCTTCGGCCCCGCGGCGCGTCAGCCGTTGTCGGTCTACGTGCACATCCCGTTCTGCGCCTCGGTCTGCTACTACTGCGCCTGCAACAAGGTGGTCACGCGCCACCATGAGCGCGCCGCGGCCTACGTCGACGCGCTGGAGCGCGAGATGGGGCTGGTGCATCGCCGGCTCGGCGACCGGGCGCTGGTGTCGCAGCTGCACTTCGGCGGCGGCACGCCGACCTTCCTCGCCGACCGCGAGCTGTCGATGCTGATGGCGCTGCTGCATCGCCACTTCCGCCTGGCCGCGGATGCCGAGATCTCGATCGAGGTGGACCCGCGCACCATCGACGTCGCGCGTCTGCGGCACCTGCGCACGCTGGGTTTCAATCGCCTGAGCTTCGGCGTGCAGGACTTCGATCCCGACGTGCAGCGCGCGGTGCACCGCGAGCAGAGCCTGGAGAGCGTCGCCGCGTTGATCGGCGCCTCGCGCGACCTGGGATTCCGCTCGATCAATGTCGACCTCATCTACGGCCTGCCGCTGCAGACACCGACCTCGTTCGCGCGGACAGTCGAGCAGGTCGCCGCGCTGCGGCCGGACCGCATCGCGCTCTACGGCTATGCGCACCTGCCGCACCGCTTCAAGCCGCAGCGCCGCATCGAACCTGCCGCGCTGCCGCCGCCGGGAGACAAGCTCCAGATGCTGTCCGGCGCCATCGCCGGTTTCATCGCGCGCGGCTACAGCTACATCGGCATGGATCACTTCGCGCTCGCGGACGATCCGCTGGCCGTCGCCAAGCGGGAAGGGCGGCTGCATCGCAACTTCCAGGGCTACAGCACGCAGCCGGACTGCGATCTGGTGGCGCTGGGCGTCTCGGCGATCTCGAAGGTGGGCGCCTCGTTCGCGCAGAACGTGAAGACGCTGCCCGAGTACTACGCCGCGCTGAACGAAGGTCGGCTGCCGGTCGAGCGGGGTCTGGTGCTCGACCAGGACGACCTCGTGCGGCGCGACGCGATCATGGCGCTGATGTGCCAGGGACGGCTCGACTTCGAGCCGATCGAGCGCTCGCACGGGATCGTCGCGACCGAGTATTTCGCGAGGGAGCTCGATCGCCTGCGCCAGATGGCGGCGGACGGACTCGTCACGATCGAGCCGCGCGCCGTGCAGGTCACCTCGATGGGGTGGTTCTTCGTGCGGGCGGTGGCGATGGTGTTCGACCGCTATCTGAAGCCGGACGGCGTCCCGGCCGCGTCGGCCGAAACGCCGGTGCGCTTCTCGCGCATCCTCTGAACGCGGCGGAAGGACAGGGATGCTGTCGCTTGCGCTCGCCGGGACTGCGTTCGTGATGGGCGCCGCCGGCGGCCTGCACTGCGCGGCGATGTGCGTCGCGCCCTGCGCGGCGGTGACCGGAGGTCGGCGCGGCGGCGTCGTGGCCTTTCAACTGGGGAGACTGGTCGGTTATGCGGCGGGTGGTGCCGTCGTCGCGGCCAGCGTCGGCGGCCTGCTGCGATGGGAAGGGACGTCCGGGGCGCTGAGGCCCTTGTGGCTGATGGTGCACCTGGCGGCGCTGGCGCTCGGCGCCTTCCTGCTCTGGCGGGCGGAGCCGCCGCGCTGGGTACTGAGACTGTGGACGACCCGGGCGCCGGCGGCGGCCGGCATCCCGGTCCTCGCGCTGGGCGGAGGCGGCATCGCGCTGTCTCCGGCGCGCACGGCCGGCGCGGGCCTGGCCGGGTTGGCGTGGCTCGCCTGGCCCTGCGGGCTGCTGCAGTCCGCGCTGACGGTCGCCGCGCTCGCGGAAGGCCCGTGGCAGGGGGCCGGCGTGATGGCGGCGTTTGCGTTCGGGTCCTCGCCGGGTCTGATCGCGGGGCCCTGGCTGCTGGCCCGCCTGGGCGGATGGGGCGGATCGGGCGCACCGGCGGGCGGCGGCGCTGTGCGAATCGCAACCCGTCTGTCCGGCGCCATGCTGGCGGCGGGGTCGCTCTGGGCGCTCGGTCACGGCCTGTGGGCGCAGATCCGCGCGTACTGCGGCTGAAGCTCCTAGGGACATGGCGCCGGCATCAGCCGATTGAAAGTTTCGCTGTCATAGAATCAGCGCTTCCGGTTTACCCCAAACCACCCACGCGACTCGCGGAGACGACTCCATGTACCAGCACATCAAGGTGCCCGAGGGCGGCCAGAAGATCACGGTCAACACCGACTTCTCGCTCAACGTTCCGAACAACCCGATCATTCCTTACATCGAGGGTGACGGCACCGGCTTTGACATCACCCCGGTGATGATCAAGGTGGTGGACGCGGCCGTGGCGAAGGCTTACGGCGGCGCCAAGAAGATCCATTGGATGGAGATCTACGCCGGCGAGAAGTCGACGAAGGTCTACGGCCCCGACGTGTGGCTGCCCGAAGAGACGCTGCAGGTCCTGAAGGACTACGTGGTCTCGATCAAGGGCCCGCTGACGACGCCGGTCGGCGGCGGCATCCGCTCGCTGAACGTCGCGCTGCGCCAGGAGCTGGACCTGTACGTCTGCCTGCGCCCGGTGCGCTGGTTCGAAGGCGTCCCGTCGCCGGTCAAGGAACCGCACAAGACGGACATGGTCATCTTCCGTGAGAACTCGGAAGACATCTACGCCGGCATCGAATTCGAAGCCGAGAGCGAGAAGGCCAAGAAGCTGATCAAGATCCTGCAAGAGGAATTCGGCGTCAAGAAGATCCGCTTCCCGGAGACCTCGGGCATCGGCGTCAAGCCGGTCTCGCGCGAAGGCACGGAGCGTCTGGTCCGCAAGGCGATCCAGTACGCGATCGACAACGACAAGCCGAGCGTCACGATCGTCCACAAGGGCAACATCATGAAGTTCACCGAAGGTGGCTTCCGTGACTGGGCCTATGCCCTGGCCCAGAAGGAATTCGGCGCCGAGCTGATCGACGGCGGCCCGTGGTGCAAGTTCAAGAACCCGAAGACCGGCAAGGACATCGTGGTCAAGGACAGCATCGCTGACGCCTTCCTGCAGCAGATCCTGCTGCGTCCGGCCGAGTACTCGGTCGTGGCGACGCTGAACCTGAACGGCGACTACATCTCCGACGCGCTGGCGGCGCAGGTCGGCGGCATCGGCATCGCCCCGGGCGCGAACCTGAGCGACTCCGTCGCGATGTTCGAAGCCACCCACGGCACGGCGCCGAAGTACGCGGGCAAGGACTACGTGAACCCCGGTTCCGAGATCCTGTCGGCTGAAATGATGCTGCGTCACATGGGCTGGACCGAAGCGGCCGACCTGATCATCTCGTCGATCGAGAAGTCGATCCTGTCGAAGAAGGTCACGTACGACTTCGCCCGCCTGCTGGACGGCGCGACCCAAGTGTCGTGCTCGGGCTTCGGTCAGGTGATGATCGAGAACATGTGATCGCCGCCAGCCCGGGCTTGGCCCGGGCGGCGATCAAGAACCCCAGTGCGCGAGAGCGCCCTGGGGTTTTTTCATTCCTGGGCGGTGCGGGACCCGCGCTTGCCAGTCCATGGACATCCAGACATCAAAGGACTGTTCATGCGACACCAACCCTTCTCCAGGAGCGTCCTCATCGTCGCCGGCGTTTTTGCCGCCGTCGCGCTGACCGGCTGCTCGACCAACAAGGTCGAGACCGCCTCCCAGCTCGGCGAAAGCCGCGGCGCCCTCGAAGCCGCGCAGACCAGCATCGGCGCCGGCGATTCACCCGATCTCGTCGTGGCCCGCGCGCGTCTGGCGGAAGCCCAGGACGCCCAGAAGAAGGGCGACCACGCGCTCGCGCGCCGCAAGGCCGACGAGGCCGAGGCCTCCGCCGCGCTGGCGAGATCCAAGTCCGCGCGCGACCGTTCGGAGAAGGCCGCCGCCGAACTGGATCGCAGCCTCTCCACGCTGCGTGAGGAACTCAATCGAGGCCCGGCATCGGCCGCGCCTGCCCGTTGACCCGTCAGCGACTTCCACTCCAAGGAGACACCATGAATCGATACTGGAATATCGCCGGCGGACTCACGGCCCTGGCGCTGGCCGCCTGCTCGTCCGTCCCTGTCCCGCACGCGGGCCTGGAGGCGGCCAAGCGCGATTACTCGCAGGCCAGCAGTGACCCCAACACCAGCCGCTATGCCTCGACGGAACTCGCGAAGGCCAGGGAGTCCCTGGACCGCGCCGACTTCGCTTGGCGGGAACGCAAGGACCCGTCCGAGGTGGACAGCGCCGCCACGGTCGCTTCCCAGCGCGCGCAGACCGCGCTGAACCTCGGGGCCGCACGCGCCGCCGACGCGAAGGTCGAATCGGCCGGGCTCGAACGCGAGCGCATGCGCGCCGAGGTCCGCACCCGCCAGGCCCAGGTCGCGCAAGGCCAGGCTCAGGTGGCGCAGGGCCAGGCGGCCACCGCTGAAGCGGCGGCGATCGCGGCCTCCGATCGCGCCAACCGACTTCAGCGTGAGCTCGCCGAGATCCAGGCCAAGCCGACGCCGCAGGGCCTTGTCGTCATGCTGCAGGACGTCCTGTTCGACACTGGCAGGGCGACGTTGAAGGAGGGCGCCTACAGCCGCCTGGACACCCTGTCCTCGGCGCTGCGCAACCACCCGGAACGCCGCATCCTGATCGAGGGCTTCACCGACAGCACCGGAGGAGCGGAAGCCAACCTCGCCCTGTCCCGCGCTCGCGCGGAGTCGGTGCGGGATGCGCTGGTGAAGCGCGGCGTCACGGCCGAGCGGATCGATGTCCGCGGCAATGGGGAAGCGCGACCGGTGGCCTCCAATGCCAACGCCGCCGGACGTCAGCAGAACCGGCGTGTGGAGATCGTGTTCTCCGACGAACGCGGCATGTTTGCTGGCGTGCGTTGACGGCGAGGGACTCGGTCCCGGGCATCGGCCGGCTTGCCGTGCGACCCCTCGATCGATTCCTTGACCGATTCGTGACTGCTGTTTCCTCTTGACCACAGCGTTGCGTGTCGTCACGCGGCTTGGCATCTGGCGGCCGCAATGCAGAAAGCCCGCTTGCGCGGGCTTTCTTGTGTGCGAGGAAGATCAGCGGCGAATGTTCAAGCCGCCGCCTGCTGCCCCGCGTGGGTGTCCGCCATCAGCGGCATCCCGATCGGCGCGTCCAGGGGGACGTCCGAGCCATCGCCGCCGTCCAGCGGACGGATGTTCTGCGCCAGCTGGCCCTTGGGGCCTTGCACCAGCTCGTAGCTCACCTTGCCGCCCTGCTTGAGCGTCCGGAAGCCGTCCATCTGAATGGCTGAGAAGTGCGCGAAAACGTCGCCTCCGCCTTGTTCGGGCTCAATGAAGCCAAACCCTTTGGCATCGTTGAACCACTTGACCGTGCCTGTTGCCATGTTCTTCTCCATCCCGGTGTCTTTCTCGCACCGGGGCGGATTCTCAAATCCGTGTCAAGTCAGTGTCAATTGAGGAACTCCCCGGGGTACGGAGCCGCGAAGGTGACAAACTCGGGGCATTGACAGGCGGAAGCCTGTCCCCATGTAGGGTGCTCCCGCTGTTTATAGAATCGGTTCATGCCATTGTTTGCCCAACAGCCCCCACCCGCGGGACCACCGCCCGGCCCTCAGCCGCCGGGTCCGGAGGACGGTGGGAATTCGACCACGCTGGAGCGTGTCGCTCAGAAGACGGAGCCCCCGCGCCTGTATCAGGTGCTGATGCTCAATGACGACTTCACACCGATGGAGTTTGTGGTGATGGTCTTGCAGGAGTACTTCCGCCATGACCTGGATACGGCCACCCAGATCATGTTGAAGATCCATCACGACGGTCGTGGCGTCTGCGGTGTTTTCACCAAGGACGTCGCGGCCACCAAGGTCGAAATGGTGCTGGCGGCCGCACGGCGCGCCGGTCACCCCCTGCAGTGCATTATGGAGGCCGCATGATTGCGCAAGAGCTTGAAGTCAGCCTGCACATGGCGTTTGTCGAAGCGCGCCAGCAGCGCCACGAGTTCATCACCGTGGAACACCTGCTGATGGCGCTGCTGGACAACCCGTCCGCGGCAGAGGTGCTGCGCGCATGCGCAGCGAATATCGAGGACCTGCGCAAGTCGCTTGCGCAGTTCATCAAGGAGAACACGCCGACCGTCGGCGGCACCGACGAGGTGGACACTCAGCCCACGCTGGGATTCCAGCGCGTGATCCAGCGCGCGATCATGCACGTCCAGTCGACCGGCAACGGCAAGAAGGAAGTGACCGGCGCCAACGTGCTGGTCGCGATCTTCGGCGAGAAGGACTCCCACGCCGTCTACTACCTGCACCAGCAGGGCGTGACGCGCCTGGACGTCGTGAACTTCATCGCCCACGGCATCAAGAAGAGCGAGCCGCCCGAGCCCCCGAAGGGTCCGGAAGGCAGCGGCGGCGAGTCCGAGCGCGAGGAAGGCGAGGGCGGGCAGGGCCAGGGCGGCGGCAAGGGCAGTCCGCTCGAGCAGTTCACCCAGAACCTCAACCAGCTGGCCCGCGACGGCAAGATCGATCCGCTGATCGGCCGCGAGCTCGAGGTCGAGCGCGTGGTGCAGGTGCTGTGCCGCCGCCGCAAGAACAACCCGCTGCTGGTCGGCGAGGCCGGCGTGGGCAAGACCGCGATCGCCGAGGGCCTGGCCTGGCGCATCACCGAGGGCCAGGTGCCCGACGTGCTGGCCGAGGCGGTGGTCTATTCGCTGGACATGGGCGCGCTGCTGGCGGGCACCAAGTACCGCGGCGACTTCGAGCAGCGCCTCAAGGCGGTGATCAAGCAGCTGAAGGACCAGCCCGGCGCGATCCTCTTCATCGACGAGATCCACACCCTGATCGGCGCCGGCGCGGCGTCGGGCGGCACGCTGGACGCGAGCAACCTGCTGAAGCCGGCACTGTCGTCGGGTCAGCTGAAGTGCATCGGCGCGACCACCTTCAGCGAGTACCGCGGCATCTTCGAGAAGGACGCGGCGCTGTCGCGGCGCTTCCAGAAGATCGACGTGGTCGAGCCGACCGTCGACCAGACCGTCGAGATCCTCAAGGGCCTGAAGTCGCGCTTCGAGGAGCACCACAGCGTCAAGTACGCGCTGACCGCGCTGCAGGCGGCGGCGGAGCTCTCGGCCAAGTACATCAATGACCGTCACCTGCCCGACAAGGCGATCGACGTCATCGACGAGGCCGGTGCCGCGCAACGCGTGCTCCCGAAGAGCAAGCAGAAGAAGACGATCACCCGCGCGGAGGTCGAGGACATCGTCGCCAAGATCGCGCGCATCCCGCCGGCCTCGGTGTCGTCGGACGATCGTGGCAAGCTCAAGAGCCTGGACCGCGACCTCAAGAGCGTCGTCTTCGGCCAGGATCCGTCCATCGATGCCTTGGCTGCGGCCATCAAGATGGCGCGCTCGGGCCTGGGCAAGCCGGACAAGCCGATCGGCTCCTTCCTGTTCAGCGGCCCGACGGGCGTGGGCAAGACGGAAGTCGCGAAGCAGCTGGCCTACATCCTGGGCATCGAGCTGATCCGCTTCGACATGTCCGAGTACATGGAGCGTCACGCCGTCAGCCGCCTGATCGGCGCGCCTCCGGGCTACGTGGGCTTCGACCAGGGCGGTCTGCTGACCGAGGCGATCACGAAGAAGCCGCACTCGGTGCTGCTGCTCGACGAGATCGAGAAGGCGCATCCGGACGTCTTCAACGTGCTGCTGCAGGTCATGGACCACGGCACGCTGACGGACAACAACGGACGCAAGGCCGACTTCCGCAACGTGATCATCATCATGACCACGAACGCGGGCGCCGAGGCGATGAACAAGTCGACGATCGGCTTCACGACCAAGCGCGAGCAAGGCGACGAAATGGCCGACATCAAGCGCCTGTTCACGCCGGAGTTCCGCAACCGTCTCGACGCGATCGTCAACTTCGGCGCGCTGAACGAGGACATCATCCTGCGGGTGGTGGACAAGTTCCTGCTGCAGCTCGAAAGCCAGCTGGCCGAGAAGAAGGTCGAGGTCACCTTCAGCGACGCGCTGCGCAAGCATCTCGCCGCCAAGGGCTTCGATCCGCAGATGGGCGCCCGCCCGATGCAGCGCCTGATCCAGGACACGATTCGTCGTGCCCTGGCCGACGAACTGCTGTTCGGTCGCCTGATCGACGGCGGCCGCCTCAGCGTCGACGTCGACGACAAGGGCGAGGTCCTGTTGGACATCACGCCCAACAAGAAGGACAACAAGCCCAAGTCCGAGCCGGCCACGGCGGACTGACCCCGGCAACGCCTGACCCCAAAGCCCGCTCACGCGGGCTTTTTCATTGGTGCGGACCTCGCTGTTTCGCATCGGGAGAGCCCGGGCCCCGTCTCCGCAGCTTAAGGAGGGAATTTGTCGGCCGGGGCGGCCGACAAAGGAGGGAGACGGAGGAGACGGGGCCCGGGCTCTCCCGATGGTGCTCAGTCTTCGAGTGCCGGGTCTTGCCTGAAGAACCCGGCGAGCAGCCGATAGAGCCGGGGCTGTTCGACGAGCAGCTCGCGCGGCGCGACGAAGAAGGCCTCGACCGCGACGGCGAAGAACTCCTCGGGCGCTTCCGCGCCATAGGGATCGATGAGCGTCGCGACGCCCGCGTCGACCTGATCGCAGAACCAGTGCCACTCCGCTTCCATCGTCGCACCCCACTGCTGGCGCAGCGTCGGATCGTCGATGGTCGGCGCCCCGTCGGGTTCGCCGTCTCGCATGTCGAGCACGTGCGCGAACTCGTGGATCACGACGTTGTAGACGGAGTCGTGACCCTCGACGCGATCGGCGGCTTCGGGCGCGATCTCGCTCCAGGCGAGCATCAGCGGCCCGCCTTCCATCGCCTCGCCGGCCAGTGTCTCGTCGTATTCGTGGACGACGCCGTCCTCGTCCATCGTCTCGCGCGCGGCGACGACCTCGCCCTCGTGCATGACGATGCCGACGAAGCCGTCATACCACTCGAGCCCCAGACGCAGCACCGGCAGGCAGGCTTGCGCGGCCACCGCCACCGCGACCTCGTCGGTGACCTCGAAGCCGTTGACGCCGTGGAATTCCTTCGCCGCCAGGAAGAGCGAGCACAGCCGGCGCAGCTCGGCGCGGTCCGCCTCGCTGCGACGGGCGATGAAGGGGTACTGCGTGAGTGTGAGCTCCCACAGTGGGTCGGGAATCGCGAACTGGTCGAGCAGCTTGCGCTCGCGGCGTTCGCGCCAGCGTTGAAGCAGACCGCCGATCATGCGCCGAGGGCAACCTCGGTCGCCGAGGTCATCGGGGCGATCCGGCGCAGGCCGTCGGTGTCCAGCACGAAGACATCGCCGCGCCCGGAACCCTGGCCGACATGGTCGTAGTCCCAATCGGACAGCACGGCGCGCGTGAGCCCGTTGCCGAGATCGTGCGTCGCGGGTCGGTGCGTGTGACCGTGGATCAGCGTGTCGCAGCCCGACGCGCGCAGCCATGAGCGCGCCGCGTCGTCATCGACGTCCGCCCAGGTGGAAGGATCGGTCTGATGCATCCGGCTCTTTGCGCGCAGATGCCGCGCCAGTGCGCGTCGCGCGAAGAGTGGCATCGCCCGCAGCGCTGCCAGCACATCGGGCCGGCGCACGATCGCGCGGGCCTTCAGGTAGCCGACGTCGCCCAGACAGAGCTGATCGCCATGGCTCAGCAGCCAGGAGCGCCCGAACGCCTCCAGCCGTGTCGGATCGTTCAGCAGCCGCATGCCGGCATCCGCCGCCATCGCCTCGCCCAGCGCGAAGTCGCGGTTGCCATGCATGAAGAAGAGGGTCTTGCGCGACGAGACATCGCGCAGCAGATCGAGCGCGAACTGCTCGAAGGTCCCGGCCTGCCAGCGCGCGTCGTCGCCGATCCAGGCCTCGAAGATGTCGCCGAGCAGGAAGATCGCATCGGCCGGCGTGGCCGCCAGGTGGGCGCGGAATCGCGCCAACGTCGCCGGCATGTCCGGCGACAGGTGCAGGTCGGACAGCAGGTCGATCCGCCGCCAGCCTGCCGCCGCCCGCAGCGGTACCAGCGGCACCACCGCGCGGGGCAGCGGAAGGACGGCGGACCCGGGACTCACTCGACCGCGACGGCGCGCTCGATGATCACCGGATCGACCGGCACGTCGTCGTGGAAGCCCGAGCGGCTGGTCTTGACCTTCTCGATCTTGTCCACGACGTCCTGGCCGGCGATGACCTTGCCGAACACCGCGTAGCCCCAGCCCGACGGGCTTTCGCTCTTGAAGTTCAGGAAGTCGTTGTCGACCGTGTTGATGAAGAACTGGGCGCTGGCCGAATGCGGCGCGTTCGTGCGCGCCATCGCCAGCGTGTACTTGTCGTTCTTCAGGCCATTGTTGGCCTCGTTCTGGATCGGCGCGTCGGCCGGCTTCTGCTTCATGCCTTCCTCGAAGCCGCCGCCCTGGGCCATGAAGCCCTTGATCACGCGGTGGAAGATGGTGCCGTCGTAGTGGCCCTTGGCGACGTACGCCAGGAAGTTCTCGACGCTCTTGGGGGCCTTCGCGTCATCCAGTTCCACGGTGATCAGACCATGGTTGGTATGCAGTTCGACTTTCTTGCTCATGTCGTCAACTCCTTATTTCTCGACGGTGGCCTGCTTGATCAGGACGGGGGTGTTGGGCAGGTTCTGGAACGCCGGATTCTTCGGCGACGGCGCGGTCGGCACCGCGCGGATCTTGTCGACCACGTCCATGCCCTCGGTGACATAGCCGAACACGGCGTAGCCGCGGCCATCGGACGCGAAGCCCGGATCCAGCCCCGGGTTGTCCACGGTGTTGATGAAGAACTGCGAGGTCGCCGAGTTCGGATCGTTGGTGCGCGCCATCGCGATCGAGCCGCGGATGTTCATCAGGCCGTTGCCGGCCTCCAGCGGGATCGGCGGACGCGTCGGGCGCTGCTTCAGGTCGGCCGTGTAGCCGCCGGTCTGGATCATGAAGTCGCCGATGACGCGATGGAAGATCACGCCGTTGTAGTGGCCGGCCTTCACGTAGGCGAGGAAGTTGGCGACCGACTTCGGCGCCTTCTCCGCGTCCAGCTTGATCTTGATGTCGCCGGCGGTGGTGCTCAGCTTGACGACCTGGGCCTGGGCAAGCGACGCGGCGAAGCCCAGCACGGCGGCGCCGGCGGCGAGCAGGAATTTGGATGTCCGCATGGTCCTGATGTCTGTGTGAGGGGAGGGGAAGGCGGTGTTCGACGACGCGCCGTCGGCGCGCCGCCCGGGATCATCGCGCCTGGACGCCCTTGGCGTTGTTGAACGCGGTGACACGTTGCAACTTGACCTTCAGCGCGGTGTCGTCGCCGAGCGCCTGCTTCAGTGCGCGTTCGTAGGACTGCTGGGCCAGGCGCATCAGCACGTCGCCCATGTTCTCCTGCGCCTGCGCGTGGTCGGGCTGCAGGTCCAGGGCGCGGGTCAGCGACTGGCGCGCGGCTTCGTACTCGCCCCGCGCCGCGTGGATCACGGCCAGGTTGTTGTAGGGATCGGCCAGGTCGGGGAAGTCCTCGGTCAGGCTGGTGAAGAGCGCGCGGGCTCGCTCGAGCTGCTGCTGCTCGAGCAGCATCGTGCCCAGCGCGAAGCGCAGGCGCGGATCGTCGGGTGTGGTCTTCAGACCGGCCTCGGCGGTCTGGATCGCCTGGTCGCGTTTGCCGGCAGCCCAGAGACCTTGCGCGTCGTCGAGCGCCGCAGCGTGCGTCAGGGTAGCGCCGGTCATCGCCAGGGCGACACAGCAGAAGCGGATCAGGGCAGGAAGTCTTGGCATGGGGTCGGGCCGCTATACTGGCAGGCATTCTAGAGCGAGCTTTCGTGTCTCGCTCGTCGTCCGCTCGCCTCCCGGCCGGCTCCCCGGCCCACCCGCACCGCACCGTCGAATGCGCCGAACCTCGCGACCCGTCGCCGGTGCGGCGCGAGCCCCGTATGTCTTCCTTGCGCATCTACAACACGCTGGACCGCCAGCTCCAGGATTTCCAACCGATCGAGCCGGGCAAGGTCCGCATGTACGTCTGCGGCATCACGGTCTACGACCTGTGCCACATGGGCCATGCGCGCATGAACATCGCGTTCGACATCGTCTACCGGTGGCTCCAGGCCAGCGGTTTCGACGTCACGTACGTGCGCAACATCACCGACATCGACGACAAGATCATCCGCCGCGCGCTGGAGCGCGGCATCACGATCGGCCAGCTCACCAGCGACACGATCGCCGCGATGCATCGCGACTTCGACGCGCTGGGCATCGCCAAGCCGACGCATGAACCGCGCGCCACCGAGTACGTCCCGCAGATGCTGGACATCATCGGCAAGCTGGAAACGAAGGGCCTGGCCTACCAGGCCGACGGCGGCGGCGACGTGAACTACGCGGTGCGCAAGTTCGACGGCTACGGCAAGCTCAGCGGCAAGTCGCCGGACCAGCTGCGCGCCGGCGAACGCGTCGCGGTCGACGACGGCAAGCGCGATCCGCTGGACTTCGTGCTGTGGAAATCGGCCAAGGCCGAGGAGCCCGTCGAGGCCAAGTGGGCCAGCCCCTGGGGCGAGGGCCGTCCCGGCTGGCACATCGAGTGCTCGGCGATGAGCTGCGCGCTGCTGGGCGAACGCTTCGACATCCACGGCGGCGGCATGGACCTGCAGTTCCCGCACCATGAGAACGAGATCGCGCAGAGCGAGGGCGCCTTCGGCCACTTCGTCAACTACTGGCTGCACAACGGCTTCCTGAACATCGACGGCGAGAAGATGTCCAAGAGCCTGGGCAACTTCTTCACCATCCAGGAAGTGCTGGAGAAGTTCGACGGCGAATCGATCCGCTTCTTCATGCTGCGCACGCAGTACCGCAGCCCGTTCAACTTCAGCGACCTCAGCCTGGACGATGCGCGCACCGCGCTGCGCCGGTTGTACACGGCGCTGGACGCCGTGGCGCCGGCGGACGTGACCATCGATTGGGCGCAAGGTCCCGCCGCGGCATTCAAGGCCGCGATGGACGACGACTTCAATACCCCTGGCGCATTGGCCGTGCTGTTCGAGCTGGCCAACCAGGTCAACCGTGACCGGTCCGCACAGGACGCCGGTCTGCTGAGGGCGCTGGGCGGCGTGCTGGGCGTGCTGCAGCAGTCGCCGAAGACCTTCCTGCAAGCGGGCGCGGGCCTGGACGAGGCTGCGATCGAGGCGCAGATCGCCGCGCGCGCCGCTGCCAAGGCCGGCCGCGATTTCGCCGAGGCCGACCGCATCCGCAAGTCGCTTGCCGACCAAGGCATCGAGTTGAAGGATTCCCCGTCCGGCACGGCCTGGGTTCGCGTTTCGAAGGTGGGAGAGCAGGCCTGATGGCGCGTGTGGCGACCGCCGGGGTGACCCCGGACTATTGGGACGAGGCTTGCAGACACCTGGGCAAACGCGACCGGGTGATGAAGAAGCTGATCCCGCAATTCGGCGAGGCGCGGCTGCAGAGCCGCGGCGACGCGTTCACGACGCTGGCGCGTTCGATCGTCGGACAGCAGATCTCCGTGAAGGCGGCGCAGAGCGTGTGGGACAAGTTCGCCGAGCTGACCTCGGGACCTTCCAACCGCATCAAGCCGACCGAGGTGCTGGGCCTGGAGAAGACGGCGTTGCGCGCCGTCGGTCTGTCGGTGCGCAAGGTCGAGTACCTCTGCGACCTGGCGCAACATTTCGAAACCGGTCAGGTCCATGTGCGTCAGTGGGCGCAGATGGAAGACGAAGCCATCATCGACGAGCTGGTCGCCATCCGCGGCATTGGCCGCTGGACGGCGGAGATGTTCCTGATCTTCCACCTGATGCGGCCGAACGTGCTGCCGCTGGACGATCTGGGACTGCTGAAAGGCATCAGCCAGCACTACTTCAGCGACGAGCCGGTGTCGCGCGCGGAGGCCCGAGAGCTGGGCGAGGGCTGGGCCCCGTATCGCTCGGTGGCCACATGGTACATTTGGCGGAGCCTCGATCCGCTACCCGTGGATTACTGAGAATGAGCAAGAAACACTTCCTCGAATTCGAGCAGCCGATCGCCGAGCTCGAAACCAAGATCGACGAGCTCCGCTACGTGCAGAGCGAGTCCGCGGTGGACATCTCGGAAGAGATCGACCGCCTCGGCAAGAAGAGCCTGCAGCTCACGAAGGACATCTATTCGAATGTCCTGCCGTGGCAGGTCTACCAGGTCGCCCGCCACCCGCAACGTCCGCAGACGCTGGACTATTGCGCGGAGGTCTTCACCGAGTTCCAGGAGCTGCACGGCGACCGGCACTTCGCGGACGACGCCGCGATCGTCGGCGGTCTCGCACGCTTCAACGGCCAGGCCTGCATGGTCATCGGCCATCAGCGCGGTTCCGACGCGAAGGAGCGCACGCTGCGCAACTTCGGCATGCCGCGTCCCGAGGGCTACCGCAAGGCGCTGCGCCTGCTGAAGCTGGCCGAGAAGTTCGGCCTGCCGGTGTTCACCTTCATCGACACGATGGGCGCGTACCCGGGCATCGGCGCGGAAGAGCGCAGCCAGTCCGAAGCGATCGGCCGCAACATCTTCGAGATGGCGCAGCTGGAAGTGCCCATCATCGCGACGGTCATCGGCGAAGGCGGCTCCGGCGGCGCGCTGGCGATCGGCGTGGCCGACCAGGTGCTGATGCTGCAGTTCTCGGCCTATTCGGTGATCTCGCCGGAAGGCTGCGCGTCGATCCTGTGGAAGACCGCCGCGCGCGCGCCTGAAGCGGCTGAAGCACTGGGCATCACCGCACACCGACTGAAGGCACTGGGCCTGATCGACAAGATCGTCAGCGAGCCCGTCGGCGGCGCGCACCGCGATCCCAAGCTGATGGCGTCCAGCCTGAAGCGCGCGCTGGGCGATGCGCTCCGCCAAGTCTCCGATCTGAAGACCAAGGAACTGCTGGATCGCCGCTACGAGCGACTGCAGGCCTATGGTCGATTCAGCGACACCAAGAGCCGGTGATCCCGGCGCCGATACAGGCGCTGATGCCGGCATTGATCCGGGCGTTCCGGCCGGACCCGATCTGACCCGCCGCGTGATTGCGGTCGCCACCAGTGGCGGCCGTGATTCGACGGCGCTCCTCCACGCCACCGCTGTTGCAGCCCGCCCGCTCGGACTGCGCGTGGTGGCGTTGCACATCCATCATGGCCTGAGCGTCCACGCCGACGCGTGGCTGGCGCATCTGCAGGCGCAGGTCGACGGCTGGGCCGCCGAAGGCCTGCCTGTGTCACTGGTCCATGAACGCCTGAGCAGCGCGCCCGGACCCGGCGACAGCATCGAGGCCTGGGCCCGCGCCGGACGCCACCAGGCGCTGCAACGCCTGACCCTCGAAGCGGGCGCCGACCTGCTGCTGCTGGCGCACCATCGGCGCGACCAGGCCGAGACCTTCCTGCTTCAGGCGATGCGCGGCGCCGGCGTGGCAGGCCTGTCGGCGATGCCGCGCATGCAATGGCGCGATGGGGTGTGCTGGGCACGCCCCTGGCTCGATCGTCGGCGCGAGTCCATCGAGGCTTACATCGCCGAGCACGACCTGCGCTTCATCGAGGACGACAGCAACGTCGACGCGCGCTTCGCCCGCAATCGCCTGCGATTGACCGCCTGGTCCGCGCTGACGGCGGAGACCCCCGGCGCGGAAGCAGCGTTGGCGCAGGCCGCCGCGTGGGCGCAGGAGGCGGCCGAACTCCAGCGTGAGATCGCCGAGGAAGACCTCGCCCGCTGGTCCGAGGCTGATGGCTTGTCTCAATCCATGTTGGGCACGCTCAGCGCGCCGCGCGCATCGAACGCGTTGCGCGCCTGGCTGCATCGCGAGGCGGGCCGCACCGCGCCCGCGACGCTGGTCCGCCGCCTCATGGCGGAGGCGCCGGCCGCGACCGTGGCGCGTTGGCCGCTGGGCGACACCGAACTGCATCTCTATCGCGGCAGGCTCTTCGTGCAGGCGCCACCGCGGGTGCGTAGTCCCGCTCGAGCGGAGGCGCTGCCGGAATCGTTGCTGGGGCTCGGTGTCGCCGCCGCCGCGGCCGACGGCGACGATCTGCGGCTGTGCATGGATCTCTCCCGGCCCGGACTTCATCCGGTGGCCGCGTGGGGCGGCGCTTTCCATGTCGAACCCGTGACCACAGGGGGCGTCGCGCTTTCTGCGCTCAGCAATGTCGAGTTGCGCCCGCGCGAAGGCGGCGAGCAGTTCCAGGCGCATGCCAAAGGCCTGGCGCGTGCGCTCAGGAAATGCTGGCAGACCGCCGGAATCCCCGCTGTCCAGAGGGAAGGGCCGCTGATCTACGTCGATGGAACGCTGCTCTTCGCGCCCGGTCTGGGCATCGACGCGCGCTGGATCGCGCCCACCGATGAAGCACAAATGGCGCTCCGATGGGTGCCCGAGGCATGCGGATCCCGCATGGGCAGCGACGTTGCGGGCAAGGGCGCGTCTTAGAATCGCCGATCCACCCGCAGCAGGCCTCTGACACTCCCATGGCATTGATCGTTCACAAGTACGGCGGCACCTCGATGGGGTCGACCGACCGCATCCGCAACGTGGCCAAGCGCGTCGCCAAATGGGCGCGGGCGGGACACCAGATGGTGGTGGTCCCCTCGGCGATGAGCGGCGAGACCAACCGCCTGCTCGGCCTGGCCAAGGAGCTGTCGCCCGGCAGTTCGTCGCCGTCGCTGATGCGCGAGCTCGACATGATCGCCTCCACCGGCGAGCAGGTCTCCGTCGGCCTGCTGGCGATCGCGCTGCAGGCCGAGGGCATGGACGCCGTCAGCTACACCGGCTGGCAGGTCGGCGTGTCGACGGACAACTCGTACACCAAGGCCCGCATCGAGAGCATCGACGACGCCAAGGTCAAGGCCGACCTCGACGCCGGCCGCGTGGTCGTCATCACCGGCTTCCAGGGCGTGGACGAGGACCGCAACATCACGACGCTGGGACGCGGCGGTTCGGACACCTCGGCGGTGGCGATCGCCGCAGCGATCAAGGCCGACGAGTGCCTGATCTACACCGACGTCGACGGCGTCTACACGACCGATCCGCGCGTCGTGCCCGAGGCGCGCCGCATGAGCACCATCAGCTTCGAGGAGATGCTGGAGATGGCCTCGCTCGGCTCCAAGGTGCTGCAGATCCGCTCGGTGGAATTCGCGGGCAAGTACCGCGTCCCGATGCGCGTGCTGAGCAGCTTCACGCCCTGGGACATCGACATCGACGAAGAAGCCAAGTCCGGCACCCTGATCACTTTTGAAGAGGACGAACAAATGGAACAAGCCGTCGTCTCCGGCATTGCCTTCAACCGCGACGAGGCCAAGGTGACGCTGCTCGGCGTGCCGGACAAGCCCGGCATCGCGTTCCAGATCCTGGGACCGGTGGCCGACGCCAACATCGACGTCGACGTGATCATCCAGAACGTGTCGCAGGACGGGAAGACCGACTTCTCGTTCACCGTGCACCGCAACGACTACCAGCGCGCGATGGAGTTGCTGGAGAAGGTCGTGGGACCGGCGGTGCAGGCCGCCAAGGTGACCGGCGACCAGCGCATCTGCAAGGTGTCCATCGTGGGCATCGGCATGCGCTCGCACGTGGGCGTGGCGTCGAAGATGTTCCGCTCGCTGTCGGAAGAGGGCATCAACATCCAGATGATCACGACCAGCGAGATCAAGACCTCCGTCGTCATCGACGAGAAGTACATGGAGCTGGCGGTGCGCGCCTTGCATCGCGCGTTCGATCTGGACCAGGACATCGAGGCCTGATGCAGGAATGACGCCGGCGTTTCACTTGGAGCCGCGAAAAGCCATGCTATAGTCGCTGCTTCTCCGGTTGGAGACGTGACCGAGTGGCCGAAGGTGCTCCCCTGCTAAGGGAGTATGTGGGCAAAACCTGCATCGAGGGTTCGAATCCCTCCGTCTCCGCCAACCAGATGCAAACCCTCGCAGCGCAAGCTGCGAGGGTTTTTGCATTCTGGATTGCTGAATGCATTTCAGACTACTGGAGTAGGTCAGGAAAACTTTCAGCGGTCTCCCGGGGATGTGTCCTAAAGTCATCGCATGTACACGCCCAAGCATTTCGACCTGCCGGACCTGTCGCATGCGCGGCTGATGATCCAGGAGCATCCGCTGTCGACGCTGATGCTGATCGATCCGACGCACGGCCTGTCGGCGACGCCGGTGCCGATGATCTGGGGCGCGCCGACCGATCCCGCCGACGGCGAGGGCTGGTGGCTCGAAGGCCACCTGGCGCGCGCGAACCCGCATGTGGCCGCGCTGAAGTCGCCGGAGCTGGGCGAAGTGCTCGTGCAGTTCAACGGTCCGGGCGCTTACATCTCGCCGAGCCACTACGACACGCCGCTGTCGGTGCCGACGTGGAACTACCTGACCCTGCAGGTCCATGGCCGCGTGCAGATCATCGACGAGGAGCACGCGAAGGACGCGCTGCTCAAGCGCCTCATCGCGACGCAGGAACCCGACTACGCCGCGCAATGGCGCGGTCTGCCGGAAGACTTCCAACGCAAGATGCTGGGCGCGATCGTCGGCTTCCGCGTGCCGGTGGAGCGCTGGACGATGAAGGCCAAGATCAGCCAGAACCGCAGCGCCGTCGAGCGCGAGCGCATCCTGGCGCATCAGGAGCACCATGGCTCGCTGGAGGAGCAGATCCTCGCGAGATGGGTGCGGGAGCTGGCGCCGCGTTGATGCGCGACGGCAGACATGGGAGCGCCTGGCCGTCATCGAATCCTCAGCGTGTTGTCACGATCGCATCCGGATACTTTCGTGATGCTTCAATTCGCTCGACTCATCGTGGCTGCGCTGTTCTTGATGGCGCTCATGCCAGTGCCTTCGCGTGCCAGCCAACTCTCCCGATCGATCGTCTGCACGGTCGTCGACATGACCCAGGCGAGCGATCCCGTGAAGGACGCGGTGGTCGGACGATCGTGCGTCTACGATGGCTCACCTGATGCGCTCGAGTTCTACCATTTCGCCGCTCGGCGAGAGGGTCAGGTCTGCATCACTCGCGTGATCATGGCCATGCGTGACGCGAAGACGGGCCATTGGACTGACCACGGCCGGATGTTGGCCGATCACATGGCCGTCGCCGTCGACGGATGTCCTGAGCCAGGCAGCGACTCTTACGTCTCGGCCACGGGTCTGACGCCCGCGGAGTTCGCGGTGGTATATCCCAAGGCGACGGCGATGCTGAACGAGAAGGTTCTGGGACGGGATCTCTTCTTCTGCCGGAGGCAACCCAAAACGCCGTCGACGATCGGCGACCTCTCGAAGATTCCCGCGATGCTCGGAAGTCCGACCTACTTCGGCGTGCACGTGCGATCGAGCTGCGTCGACAACCAGTCCATCGGCTCGCTGACCTTTGAGGGCGAGATCGACCGCCTGAAGTTTCTCGGCTACCAGCCGTACTTCTGAACGATGACGGTTCGGACGGTTCTGGGAGTCGACGGTCGGCTGGCATTGGGCCAATTGATGGCGGCGGGATTTCCTCGCTTCGCAGACGAGACCTGTCGAGCGCTCGATCGCCTCGGCTTGCAGTCGCACCGCCTGCTGCCCTTCCACCTGGCCACATCGGACGGGGACCCGCAATCCGACATCGACCTCGCCATCGACGCCGCCTTCCGTCGCGAGGCCTTCGGTTGGATCGGCATCCACAACCCGGCGACAGGCGAGGGGGCCACGTCGCGCAGTCCGCTGATCGATGCGATCCGGAACGGGGCGACGACCTTGCGGATCGACCGTCAGGATCGAGTGCTTGCCGCGCCTTGCGTGATCTCGGGCAGCGTGCCGATCGGTCCTGCGGAGCAACGCTGGCGCTCGACGCATTCCTGGGACGACTACCGGGAACGCGTGATGAAGCCGCAGCGCCTGCGGATGGCAACCTCCTTTATCGCGACGGCCTTGCCGAACCTGCTTCCGCCTCCGCTCGAGACAGCGGTGCAAGGCCGCGGCATGGTGAAGCTGATGAGCGAATTGGCCGCCGCGCTGATGCCGGAGATGTCCGCCCGCATGACGCCCCGCTGGGATGCGAAAGAGCGTCTGGTGTCGCTGTCGATCCCGTTGGACACGGGTGTCCTGTGCCTGCTGGCGCAACCGAAGCTCTTGTTCGGCGAACAGTGGACGCTGAACGTCAAGATCCTGATCGGCACCGGTCGTGCGGTCGAGAGCGAGGCGCTCTTCCGCATCGTGGCCGACGCCTACGAGATCTTCGAACTGCGCCTGGAACACGGCGTCGGCCTGTACCGGCAAGGGCTGGGTCGCGACGCGTTCATCGAGGCGCTGAGCTACTACCTGACCGTGCTGGAAGTATGTGGCGTGGCGTGCACGAGCTTGGCGCAGCCGCTGGGCGAAATCTTGACGGGCGCGTGAGCGCCGAAGTGTTCGCAGTCCCGCCTGGCGTTCCTGTCCCTCGTTCTTCTGAACAAGCAAGCACTCACGGGGTCAGGTCTTGCCTGATAGTGCTCAGCCTGCCAGCTAGGACTTCCCCGAACACGCCCAGCAACTTTGGGTCAGTGATCTTCAACTGACGTCGCCGTAGCCTTGCTCCTCGAAATCAGCAAGGACAGGATGCATGGCAGGCAAGGTTCGGGATCGTTCACCCAAGCGACTATGGAAGACGCTTCCACTCCGTTGCGCTTGGCTGATCTTCGCCAACGCGTTCGTGACCTGGGTGCTGTTTGAGGGCAAGAACCCGCGAGTCTTCTTCGCAGTGAGCGGTGCCAGTTGTGCTGTGCTCGTCCTCGAAGCCTTGATCGTGACGTGGCGGCAACGACGATTGGACGGTCGCAAGGTCCATGGCGAAAACGATCGGATTCGATCCTGAACCGAAGACGCGTCGACCAGAAGCACGAAGGCCCGCTGCAAGCGGGCCTTCTCTTCGTCGGGAGAGGCGGTTTTGAAGCCGCCTTCGATCACATGCTCACATAGTTCGGCCCGCCGCCGCCTTCCGGCGTGACCCAGACGATGTTCTGCGTCGGGTCCTTGATGTCGCAGGTCTTGCAGTGCACGCAGTTCTGCGCGTTGATCTGCAGGCGCTCGACGTTGTCGTCGGTCTTCACGAACTCGTAGACGCCGGCCGGGCAGTAGCGGGCTTCCGGACCCGCGTACTTCGCCAGGTTGACCTGCACCGGCACGCTGTTGTCCTTCAGCGTCAGATGGGCCGGCTGGTTCTCCTCATGGTTCGTGTTGGACACGAACACCGACGACAACCGGTCGAAGGTCAGCTTGCCATCCGGCTTCGGATACTCGATCTTCGGCATCTCCGACGCGGGACGCAGGAACACGTGATCGGGCTTGTCGCGGTGCAGCGTCCACGGCGGGCTCTTGATGCCCAGCTTGGGCAGCAGCCATTGCTCGATGCCCGTCATCAGCGAGCCGACGATCGTGCCCTTCTTGAACCAGGTCTTGAAGTTGCGCGATTGATCCAGCTCCTCGCGCAGCCAGCTCTTCTCGAAGGCCGCCGGGTAGGCGCTCAACTCGTCGAACGAACGGCCCGCGGCCAGCGCCTCGGCGATGGCGTCGGCGCACATCATCCCGGACTTGATCGCGGCATGGCTGCCCTTGATGCGCGCGGCGTTCAGGTAGCCGGCGTCGTCGCCGACCAGCGCGCCGCCCGGGAAGACCTGCTTGGGCAGGCTCAGCAGGCCGCCGGCGGTGATCGCGCGGGCGCCGTAGCCCAGGCGCTTGCCGCCTTCGATGTGCTTGCGGATCGCGGGGTGCGTCTTCCAGCGCTGCATTTCCTCGAAGGGCGACAGCCACGGGTTCTGGTAGTCGAGGCCGACCACGAAGCCCAGCGTCACCTTGTTGCCTTCGAGGTGGTACAGGAAGCCGCCGCCGTAGGTCGAGTTGTCCATCGGCCAGCCGGCCGTGTGCACCACCAGGCCGGGCTGCGCCTTGTCGGCCGGCACTTCCCACAGCTCCTTGATGCCGATGCCGTAGGTCTGCGGATCCTTGCCGGCGTCGAGCTGGTACTTCGCGATCAGCTGCTTGCCCAGGTGGCCGCGCGCGCCCTCCGCGAAGATCGTGTACTTGCCGTGCAGCTCCATGCCGAGCTGGAAGCCCTCGTGCGGTTCGCCGTCCTTGCCGAGGCCGACGTTGCCCGTCGCGACGCCCTTCACGCGACCCTGCTCGTCGTAGACGACCTCGGCGGCGGCGAAGCCGGCGAAGATCTCCACGCCCAGCGCCTCGGCCTGCTGCGCCAGCCACTTCGTGACGTTGCCCAGCGAGATGACGTAGTTGCCGTGGTTGTGGAAGCAGCGGGGGATCAGCGCCTGCGGCGTGTCGGTGTGGCCGGACTCGCTCAGGAACAACACCTGGTCGCCGGTGACCGGCTGGCTCAGCGGCGCGCCGAGCTCCTTCCAGTTGGGGAACAACTCGGTGATCGCGCGCGGGTCCATGACCGCGCCGGACAGGATGTGCGCGCCGGCCTCCGAGCCCTTCTCGAGCACCACCACCGAGATCTCCTGGCCCTTCTCCGCGGCGATCTGCTTGAGCCGGATCGCGGTCGCGAGGCCGGCGGGGCCGCCGCCGACGACGACCACGTCGTAGTCCATGCTGTCGCGCGGACCGTACTGGGCGATGAGTTCTTCGGAGGTCATGGTCATCCTTGCTCGTTCTAGTCGGAGTCCTGGCCGTGCACGCGCGGATCGGCGGGGGCCGGCTCGCTGTCTGGCTGGGGCGGTTTGCGGCGCATTCTAGCCGCGTGATCTGAAAAAAGAACGGTCGTGCTATTTATGAAATAGAGAGGCGGGTCGACAGCGCGATGTCCGTCCGGGTCGACCCGAAGGAGGCTCCGCCGTCATCGGCACGCGCGCGTACCATGGCCGCGATTCAATCTCCCTGACGGAACAGTCCCATGACCCTCCACATCCAACGCGACAAGACCGGTCCGATGCGCCAGACGGTGAGCATCCGCAACCATGTGCTGACGGCGGACCAGCCGGTGTCGGGCGGCGGCGAAGACGCGGGCCCGGATCCGCACGAGCTCTACGACGCCGCCCTGGGCGCCTGCAAGGCGCTGACGGTGCTCTGGTACGCACAGCGCAAGGGCATGGCGCTGGAGGACGTGCTGGTGGACGTGGAGAGCGACAACTCGCAGGAGCGCCAGGGCGTGTACAAGCTGAAGGCGTCCCTGACCTTCGTCGGCAACCTGAGCGACGAGGAGCGCCAGCAGCTGCTGGCCGTGGCCGAGAAGTGTCCGGTGCACAAGCTGATGACGCAGGTGACGACGGAGATCGAGACCGTGATGGCAGGCTGAATCGCGGCGATCCTCTCGCCAGCCATCGGGGCGCCGGCAGCACGCGTCGCGTGCATCCGGCGCGCGATCGGTTCGGCGACGGGCGCTGTCGCGAGAGGATCATCGTGGGGCGGGTCTTGCGTGCTATCGTGATCGGCACCTGTCCGGTCACACGAGAAGTTTTGCGAGAGACCTTGCCATGAGCTACAGCATCGATCTGGAGGGCCGAGTGGCCCTCGTCACGGGCGCGTCCAGCGGATTGGGCGCGCAGTTCGCCAAGACCCTGGCGAAGTCGGGCGCCTGCGTGGTGCTGGCGGCCAGACGCGTGGACCGCCTGAAGGATTTGCGCGCGGAGATCGAGGCCGGCGGCGGCGACGCGCACGTGGTGCAGATGGACGTCACCGACCTGGAGAGCATCGCCGCGGCGGTGGCGCGGGCGGAGACGGAAGTCGGCACGCTGGACATCCTGATCAACAACTCCGGCGTCAGCACGACGCAGCGGCTGGTCGACGTGTCGCCGGAGGATTTCGACTTCGTGATGGACACGAACGTGCGCGGCGCGTTCTTCGTCGCGCAGGAAGTGGGCAAGCGCATGCTGGCGCGGGCGCGCGGCGCGGCGCCGGGCACCTACACGGGCGGGCGCATCGTCAACATCGCGTCGATGGCGGGGTTGCGGGTACTGTCGCAGATCGGCGTCTATGCGATGAGCAAGGCGGCCGTCATCCACATGACCAAGGCGATGGCGCTGGAGTGGGGCAAGTTCGACATCAACGTCAACGCCATCTGCCCCGGCTACATCGACACGGAGATCAACCACCACCACTGGCAGACCGACCAGGGACGCAAATTGGTGGAGCTGCTGCCGCGCAAGCGCGTGGGCACGCCGCAGGACCTGGACACGACGCTGCTGATGCTGTGTGCGAAGGAGAGCCGCTTCATCAACGGCGCGATCATCCAGGCGGACGACGGATTCGGAGTTTGAGGAAAGAAGCGAGCCGATGGCTGTGAGAGAACTGAGCGCGCTGGAAGCGCGCGTGCTGGCGGTGCTGGTGGAGAAGGAGTCCACGGTGCCGGACAGCTACCCGATGTCGCTGAACAGCCTGACCTTGGGCGTGAACCAGAAGACCGCGCGCGATCCGGTGATGAACGCGAGCGAGTCGGATGTGGCCGCGGTGCTGGACGAGTTGAAGGCGATGAGCCTGGTCAACACGGTGAGCGGCAGCCGCGTGGCGCGTTTCGAGCACAACATGAAGCGGGTGCTGGGCGTGCCGGGGCAGGCGGAGGCGCTGCTGACAGTGCTGATCTTGCGCGGTCCGCAGACCTCGGCGGAATTGCGGCTGAACTGCGAACGTATCCACCGCTTTGCGGATGTGTCGTCGGTGGAGGGATTCCTCGACGAACTCGCGGCGCGCGAACCGGCGCTGGCGGTGAAGCTGGCGAAGGCGCCCGGCGCGCGCGAGGCGCGATGGGCGCATCTGCTGAGCGGTGAGCCGGCGGTGCCGGTGTACGTGGCGTCGGCGTCCTCTTCCGGCTCAAGCTCGTCATCCAACAGCGCGCGCGACGAAGAGATCGCCGCGCTGCGCGCCGAGGTGGATCAACTGAAGGCGATCGTCGCCCGCATCCAATCGGAACTCGGTATTTCCGACTGACGGCGCCACCCTTCTTACTCCCTCTCCCGCTTGCGGGAGAGGGTAGGGTGAGGGCCGGCGGCGGTGGAAGTACCGAAGCCTTCAGTTCCTTCCCGCCATCACCCCGCCGTCCACATCCCACACCGCGCCAGTGACCCAGCCGGCCTTGTCCGACAACAGGAAGGCAATGGTCTCGGCCACATCCTGCGGCGTCCCGATGCGCCCGATCGGATGGAAGCCGTTGAAGCCCTGCAGCGCGCCGTGGATCTCGTCTTTCGGGATGAAACCTTCATAGATCGGCGTCTGCACGACGGCCGGGGACACCGCGTTGACGCGGATGCCCTTGGGCGCCAGCTCCATCGCGAGGTGTTGCGTGAGCGCATGCAGTCCCGCCTTGGCCATCGAGTACGCCGACGACGGCGTTGCCGCGATGGCCTGCTTGGCCCACATCGATCCGATGTTGACGATCGCGCCCGGACGTCCCGCGGCGACCAGATCGGCGGCGACCTTCTGCGTGACGAAGAAGAACGCCTTGTTCAACGCCATGTACTGGTCGTAGTCGGCATCGCCGTGCTCGAGGAAGGGCTTGGGGAAGAACACCCCGGCGGCGTTGACGAGCAGATCGATGTCGCGGTGCTGCGTGTCGATGGCCGCGATCAACGCGGCACGACCCTCGTCGCTCGTGAGATCCGACGTCAGCGCAGCCACCGGTCCCAGCGCCGCCAGCTCCCGGCGCGCGCTCTCAGTCTTATCCGGCCGATGCCCGACGATCACGGCACTGCCGCCGCCCGCGAGCACTACGCGCGCCGTCTCCAGTCCCATTCCGCTGGTGCCGCCGACGACCAGCAGCTTCTTGCCGTTGAATGATTGGCTCATGAAGTCTCTCCATCCGCACGCGGGCGGAATCGTGTGAACGAAGCGATCAGGAAGAAAAACTTGGCCGACCGCGCGTGGAGAGAATTCTTTGATTAATGCACCATGAGGGCAAATCAGATAATGTGTCTCTGACAGATAGAAAAACTTTTCCGTCATGAAGTCTCTTGCCCATCTGAACGCCCTGCGGGCCTTCGAGGCCAGCGCACGGCATCAGAGCTTCTCTGTGGCTGCCGAAGAGCTCCACGTCACGCCAGCGGCGGTGGGACAGCTCGTGCGGACGCTGGAGGACTGGCTCGGCACGCCGCTGTTCGTGCGCGGCAGCGCGGGCCGCGCTCGTCTTGTTCCGACCGAGACGGCGGAGCGCGCGCTTCCCGACATCCGCTTGGGCCTGGATCGCTTGGCCTCGGGCCTGGCACGGCTCAAGGAAGACACGACCGGCGGCGTGCTGACGGTGACGGTCAGCCCGGCCTTCGCGTCGAAATGGCTGCTGCCGCGCATCGATCGTTTCCAGACCGCGTGGCCCGACCTGGACGTGCGCCTGGACACCAGCCTCAAGCCCGTGGACTTCGCGGCACAGCGGATCGATGTCGGCGTGCGTTACGGCAAGGGCTCATGGCCAGGGCTTTCGGCGGAGCACCTGATGGATGAGGACGTGTTCCCCGTGCGTTCACCGATGCTGTCGCGTGAGCGGGGGCGACTCCGCAAGCCCGCCGACTTGGCGAACGAGACCTTGATCCATGATCTCTCGATGGACACCGACGCCGGCTTTCCTTCATGGGCGGCCTGGCTGCGCACGGCGGGGGCGAACGAGGTGTCCGCCAAACGCGGCATGAAGATCAACAGTTCCGCCGCCGTGCTGCAGGCCGCGATCGACGGACACGGCGTGGCGCTTGCGCGCAGCGTGATGGCGCGCGACGACATCGATGCCGGACGTCTGGTGCGGCTTTTCCCGGAGATCGCCTTCGAGTCGGAACTCGCCTACTTCGTTGTCTATCGCCGAGAGTGCGCGGCGCTGCCGAAGGTGGCGGCGTTCCGGGCGTGGCTCATGGCGGAGGTCATTCCCCGCGCCACGCCGGCTTCCTCCGCTCGGTGAACGCTCCCACGCCCTCGCGGAAGTCCGCGCTGCCGTAGCACTGCCGGATCAGGTCGTCGACGTCGGGCAGGTTGCTTGACGTGAGGCGTCGCAGGATCTCCTTGCTGACCGCCTGCGTCACCGGCGCCAGCGGGCTCAAGCGCTCGCAGAGCGCATCCCGCGCAGCGTCCAGCTCGCCCGCGGCGCAGACCGCCTGCAGATAGCCGCACGCGAGCGCCTCGTCCGCGAGGATCGACTCGGCGAGCAGCAGCATGCGCCGCACGCGCTGCTGCCCCCACGCGGCCTGCAGGCGCGCGACGTTGGCGGCTGAGAGCGTGTTGCCCAAGGTCTTCGCGATGGGCACGGCGAACTTGGCATCCGTCGTCGCGATGCGGAAGTCGCAAGCCGTCGCGATCGCCAGCCCGCCGCCGACTGCCCAGCCTTCGATCACCGCGACCGTCGGCATCGGCAGTTGCTCGATGAGCTGGATGCCGTGGTCGATACGCTGCTCGTAGGCGACGCCGTCGTCTCCGCCGAGTGCGCCGTCCCGGAACGCGAGGAACTGCGCGATGTCCGTGCCAGCGACGAACGCCTGGCCGCCCGTGCCGCGGAACACGACGACGCGGATCTCCCGATCCTGCGCGAGCGCTTCGCAGTGACTCGCGAGCTGCCCGTACATCTCCCATGTCATCGCATTGCGCGCCTCGGGCCGGTCGAAGGTGATCGTGGCGATTGAGCCTTCGCGGCTCAATCGGGTGGTGCCTTGGCTTGTGCTCTCGCTCATGCGCTCGCCTTCGCGCGCTTCTCCCCGAAGGCGCCGGCGTCTGCAAGCGCGCGCAGTTCCGTCGCTCCGATCCCGTACTCCGCCATCACCTCGTCGATGTGCTGACCCAGCAGCGGCGGCGGATGCCGCACTTCCTGCGGCGTGCCCAGCAGCTTTACCGCGAAGCCGATGTTGGGCACGCTGCCTTCGTTCGGATGCTCGATCTCGATGCGCATCTTGCGGTGCTTGCCATGCTCGCTGTTGAACGCCTGCGGGTAGGTGAGGATCGGACCCGCGGGAATGCCAGCAGCGAGCATCCGGTCGATCCAGTGCTCGGTGGTGTCCTGCGCGAAGCTGCGTTCCAGCGACTCGATGAGCTCTTCGCGATTCGCGAGCCGCAAGGCCACGGAGCCGAAGCGCTCCTCCGCCAGCAGATCGGGACGCTCCAGCAGCGTGCAGAGCTTCGTCCACAGTTTCTGATTCGTCGCGCCCATCACGAAGTAGCCATCCGACGCCTTCACCGCCTGGTACGGCGCGCTCATGCGGTTGGAGGTTCCCAGCGGCGTCGGTTCACGCCCGGTGCCCCAGTACTCGCAGGTGTCCCACACCGAGAACGCCAGCGCCGAATCGAACAGCGACGCATCCACGTACTGGCCGCGCCCGGTGGCCTTCGCGCCGATGTACGCGGACAGCGCGCCGTAGACCGCGAACAGCGCGCAGCCGATGTCGGCCACCGGCACGCCAGCCTTCACCGGCGGCCCGTCGGCATACCCGGTCACGCTCATCACGCCCGACATCGCCTGCGCCATCAGGTCGAAGCCCGGCCGTTCCGACCACGGCCCCGACTGGCCGAAACCCGAGATGCTCACGTAGACCAGCGCCGGATTGATCGCGCTCAGCGTCTCGTAGTCCATGCCCAGCCGCTTCATCGCGCCGGGCCGGTAGTTCTCGATGAGGATGTCCGCCTCCTTGGCCATGCGGTGCAGCACCTGCTTGCCGGCCTCGGACTTCAGGTCCAGCGTCACGCTGCGCTTGTTGCGGTTCATGTTGAGGAAGCCCATGCTGTCGGGCCCCTTCATCTTGAATCCCATGGCGCCGCGCGTCTGGTCGCCCTCGGGCGGCTCGATCTTCACGACGTCGGCGCCGAGGTCGGCCAGCAGCATGCAGGCATACGGGCCGGCCATGACCTGGCTGATGTCGAGGACGCGTACGCCCTTGAGCGGCAACGGCCGCGTGGATCCAGTCGATGCAGTCATCGGTACTCCCTTCAGGCTTCGACGCGGACGTTCGCGTCCTTCACGACCTTCGCCCATTTCGTGCACTCGGCCTGGATGTAGGCGCCGAACTTCTCGCTGCTGCCGCCGGCGTCTTCCGCGCCGAATTCATCGAGCTTCGCGGCGATCTCGGGCAACGCGAGAACCTTGTTCACGTCCTGGTTCATGCGCAGGACCATCTCGGCGGGCATGCCCTTGGGACCGACCAGGCCGTACCACGACGCCGCGTCCAGGCCGGGGCAACCGGACTCCGCCAGCGTGGGGACGTTGGGGTAGCTCCGTGCGCGCTTGATCCGTGTCTGCGCGATCGCCGTGACCTTGCCCTGCTTGATGAACGGCGTGGCCGCGGTCATCGTGTCGAAGGCGAAGTCGATCTGGCCGCCCATCAGGTCGACCAGCAGCGCGGACGATCCCTTGTAGGGCACGTGCGTGGCCTTGACTTTGGTGGCCAGCATGAACATCTCGAGGGCCAGGTGTTGCGCCGAGCCGATGCCCGACGAGCCGAAGGAGACCTGGCCCGGCCTGCTGCGGCAGAGCTCGACGATCTCCGGCACCGTGCGCACCTTCTGCGTGTCCACGCAGGTCAGCACGTTGGGCGTGACGCCGACCATGACGATGGGCGAGAAGTCGCGGCGCGGGTCGTACTTGACGTTGGGCATCAGCGCCGGCGCGATGGCGTTGCTGTTGACGTGGGCCATCAGCAGGGTGGTGCCGTCCGCGGGCTGCTTGGCCACGTAGTCCGCGGCGATGACGCCGGTGGCGCCGGGCTTGTTCTCGACCAGCACCTGCGTGCCCCACATGACACTGAGCTTCTGCGCGAGCACGCGCGCCAGCACGTCGGTGCCGCCGCCGGCGGCGAAGCCGACGATGATCCGCACGGGCGTGGTGGGCAGCGGGGCCGCGCGCAGGGCGGTGGGCGTGAGCGCGGGCAGGGCGAGGGCGCCTATCCCGGCGCAGGTGAAGGTTCTGCGGCGCATCGTTGTCTCCGTCGTTGTCGTTGGTCTGTGGGGACGACTATTGAGCAACGAGGGGCCGCCGGCCATCGCTAATTCGGCGGAGCAGGTTTCGTGAAATTCGTACGCGCGAAGACTTCGGCGACGCTCACCGCCGCCGGCGAGAGGCTCGCGGCGGGGCGGCAGCACAGCACGAACTGGCGCAGCGCCCAGGGCTCGTGGATCTCCACCCGCAGGAAGCGGGCGTCGCCCGCGACGGTCTTCGCGACGGCCTTGGGCATGACGCCGACGCCGAGTCCCTGTGCGATCAACGCCGCGATGCTGTCGAAGCCGCCGACGCGCATGCGCATGCGCAGCAGGCGTCCGGACTCGTTGGCGAGTTTCTCGAGCAACGCGGAGATGGCGGAGCCTTCACCGAGTCCGATGACGTCGCAGGAGAGGATGTTGTCCAAGGTCGCGGGCGCGTGCGAGAACAGCGCATGACCGCGCGGTGCGACCAGCACGAGTTCATCGCCGCGATACGGCATCGTCGGCAGGTCGACGGCTCCGAGCGAGGCTTCGAAGATGCCGATGTCGGCGGTGCCGCGCGTGAGCGCCTGCTGGACGTTGAGGCTGTTCATCTCCTGCAGGTCGATGCTCACGCCGGGGCACGCGGCGGCGCAGCGCTCGATGTCGGCGGGGACGAACTGCAGCACGGCCGACTTCGGCGCAGCGAGGCGGACCACGCCCTGCGCACCGCCGACGAAGGACGCGGCGTCGTCCTGCATGCGCAGCACGGTGTGGGTGATGTTGCGGGCGTGGGCCAGCATCGCGCGGCCCGCGTCGGTCAGCGCCATGCCGTGCGGGCGCCGCAGGAACAGCGGCAGACCGAACTGCGCTTCGAGCTCGGCGATGCGCCGAGACGCTGCGGCCGGAGCGATGTGCAGGCGCTCCGCGGCGCGCGTGACACTGCCGAGCTCGGCCGTGGCGATGAACAGGTGCACCGTCGTGAGGTCGAAGTGCGGGCGTGCGGGGAGCTTCAGCGTCATGAGGCGAGTTTCTTCCCCAACCGGTACATGAATTCCTGGAAGTCGTTCAGCGATTTCACGCGGATGTGCTCGTTGAGCCCATGCACGCCGCTGGGCTCCACGCCGGAGAAGGTGCCGACGCCGTAGGTCCAGATGCCCGCGTTGTTGAGGAAGCGACCGTCGGTCGTCGCGACCAGCATCGTCGGGATCACCGGCACGCCGGGCCAGAACTCCGCGGCGGTACTCTCGACCGCTTGGATCACGAGCGGCGACATGGGCGGCTGCGGCGAGGCCAGCGCCTCGTTGGTGGCGCGCACCGTGATGCGCTCATCGGCCATCACCTTCACGAGCGTCTGCCGCACCTCCTCGGCCGGCTGGCCCGGCAGGATGCGGCAGTTCACCGTGGCGCGGGCGCGCTGCGGCAGGGCATTCGTCGCGTGACCGGCATCGACCATCGTCGCCACGCAGGTCGTGCGCACGCTCGAGTTGTAGACCGGCGACTTGGCCCACAGCCGCTCCAGCGCCGCGGTGTCGGTCGGCTTCGCGAGCAGGCCGCGCAGGTCGGTGGCGATGTCCTTGTTGCCGTCGAGCTGGGCGACGCGTTCGAAGTAGGCGCGGGTCGTGTCGTTGAACTGGATGGGGAAGTCGAACTTCGACAGCCGCGCCAGACCTTCGGCGAGCCGGTAGATGGCGTTGTCCCGCACGGGGACGGCGCTGTGTCCGCCGGGGTGCGTCACTTCGAGCTCGTAGCCGACGAAGACCTTCTCGCCGATCTGCAGGCTGTAGGAGACCGGTCGCTCGTCCTTGTCGAGCGTCCCGCCGCCGCCCTCGTTGAGCGCGAGCTCGGCGTCGATCAGTGCGCGGTGGTGCTTGAGCAGGTAGTCCAGGCCGTCCCACTTCGACGGGATGATCTCCTCGTCGCAGGTGAGCGCCATGATGATGTCGCGCTTGGGGACGAGCTTCTCTTCCTTGTAGCGGATCAGGTTGCTCACATGCGTGGCGACCTGCGACTTGTCGTCGGAGGTGCCGCGGCCGTAGTAGACGCCGTTCTCCTCGATGAGCTTGAAGGGATCGCGCGTCCAGTCCTCGCGCTTCGCTTCGACGACGTCGAGGTGCGCGACCAGCAGCAGCGGGCGCTTCTCGCCGCTGCCCTTCAGGCGCACGACGAGGTTGCCCTTCGTCGGCGCGTCGGGCGGGACGATGACCTGCATGTCGGCGTCGGCGTAGCCCGCCTGCTTGAGGCGCCGGGCCATCGCCTCCGCGGCGACGGTGCAACTGCCCGAGGAGTTCGTCGTGTTGGTCTCGACGAGCTCCTTGAAGATCTCGTGGAAGCGGCGCAGCTCGCGCGCCGGCGTCGCGTCCGTGGCGAGCGCGGCGGCGTGGGGAATCAGGATCGCGAGCGCGACGGCGAGCGTCGACCAGGCACGGGTCATGAGCGTCTCCCTTCGGTGGTGGCGCGCGAAGGATACGCCCGCGCCCGACCCGGAGACGCCAGGTCTTGTCAGTGGAAGATGCCGACCGCCAGCTCCGCCCACACGAGCAGGAAGACGACCAGGATCGCGGCGCCGGCCCACCCGCGGCGACGCCGGTCGGCGGTGAGACGCACGGCCCCTTCGAACGCGCCACAAGCCGCGGCGAGCATGGCGCCGAACACGAGGAAGTCGGCCAGGTCCCAGCGGACTTCGGCGGTGACCTGCATGGCCGCCCAGGGCAGCATGAGCAGGAGCAGCGCGCCGCCCCAGAGGGCAAGGCGCCACGACGGAGATCGGCGGGTGGAAGGGTTCATCGGCGGCTCCTCGGTGCGGGACGCACGGTCACGTGCGCGGTGATGAGGAGCATGAAGGCTGGCGGTGAAGTGACCGTGAAGTTGAGACGTGACACGGGTCGCGATGGCGACGATCCGCGTCGTGTCCACCAACTTGACGATGCGAGCTGTGCCCCGACCTAGTAAAAGGCGTACACGGAGGCGCATCGGGCCTCCAGGGAGTAGGCCATGCATTCCCAGCGTCTCACGAACGCGCTGCTTGTCGTCGTCGCAACGCTTCTCGTCTTGCTTCTGCTACAGGGCAACGGCGCTTTTTCTATTGCACCCGCGCATGCAGCCGGCAATCGGATGGATGTCCAGGCCGTTCAACTGAAGGGCTGTCAGAAGTCGCAAGACCAGCCTGGCGTGTGCATGCTCACAGACGTTCTGGTAGACCGCTATGGTCGACTCGTGACCGTGCCCTCACCCGCGTCAGCCGTAGGGCGGTAATGGTCACCGCCACCATTCGCAACGCCTCGACGGGGCAGATCCTGGGCGACTTGCCCTTTGTCGAGTTGCCCCGCCGCGGCGAGTACCTCGTGCTGAAAGGCGGGCTTCCTTGGCTCGTCACCGCGGTGATGCACGCCTGGGACGCGAGCGGACAACCGCGCATAGGCGTCGACATCACGCCGCCCGCACCGCCGCCGGTGCATGCATAGCGTATGGCCGAACCAAAGGCCGCCGACGCAAGAACAGATGAGGCCCCAGCGACGACGGCAGGCAGCTCAGACCCGGCTGAGACTGGACCGTCTCCTGGGGCTTCCAAGCTTGATCCAGCCCTGCGGGTGCCGCTTCGTCTGAGGAGGGCGCCCTCATATCGGGTGCCGAAGAAGGCGAAGAAGATTCGAGTGGCCGAGGCCGTCGAGACAGGAGTAGAAGGCCTTCTGACATTCCTCCAACGGCTCTTCAGCACCACGCTCCGAGTTGCAACTCGGCCGCGCCGAGGCATCCGCGAGTTGCTCGCCGATCGCAGGCGCGAGCGACCCAGGTTCGTGCTGCCACTGACCTACTTGGCGGTTGGCATCTTCCTTCTATCTCTGCTCGGGCAGACCGCAGGACCGAATCCACTGGATTGGGTCTGGTTCGCCGAGGAAATTGGCCTCAAGGTCACTGATGCACTTAGAAAAGAGTTCTCGCTCGCTTCAGTTGTCGCCCAAGCGGTTCCGGGGATGGTCGTCGTACTCTTGTTGGCGGGCGTCGCTCACCTGCTGGCCCGACCGTGGACGATATCGGCGCGCCTGGTGATGCCAAGCCTCGCCTATGCGCTTGGAACCCAGTTCATCATCCTGTTCGTCTTGGTCTTCAGCCTGGTCGCGCTGAGCTACTGGCTGGAGTGGTGGAATCCCACTGGAATTCCAGCGCAGGTCGCGGCTCCAGTCGTCATCGTGACCGCTGCCGGCCTCGCGATCGGACTGCTCGCGGGAGCCTTCATTTGTCCACTCCTTTTTGTCCTGCGTAGCCTCCGCATTCGAGGGCCTACGTCGGGACTGACTCGGGTACGCAAGATTGCTTTCAGGTCCTGGCTGATCTTGTGCGCGCTGGTGGGATTTGTTCTTGTTCTCCACGGCGCCAGAGCTCCCACAAGACTCATCAGCCTTGCAAAAGGTTCAACGGCGCCGACTCTGAGCGTTGAATCGGTAAAGGCCGAAAAGCAGGAAAGCGTGCTCGCGATACACGCCGATATCCTGTTCACCAATCGCTCGGACCAGGCGTTGTCTTGGCTTACCAGGCGGCTGACGTTCCGCGCAGCGGCAGGTCCGGCTGCGTCGGATGACCCGAAATGCGAGAAGGGTTGGGTGACCCTGACTATCGACGCGGTTAGAGATGGGCAAGGGCACCCGGCGCCGTTTCTGGAGGTCGCGGCCAAGCAGTCGGCGTTCGTGGCGGTGACGGCGCATACGTCCATCTCCAGCGATGACGCCGCGGCACTCGTCAAGACGCCAGAGTGGCGGCTTGCGCTTGAAGCAATCACCTCTGCGGAGGGGGCGACTGCGCCCTGCTTGGGAGCGACCGTTACTGGCGTTCCACCCTGAGCGCTTGGGCTTGGGGGCGGCGTCAGGTCTTGCTACGAGAGTCGTTGCTGACCCTTGAAGTCGCGGATCTCAGTATCGACTGCAGCTTGAGCATCCCAATCCCTTCGGCGAAGCCAGCGGCATCGGCATCACAATCAGCTTGCCACTTCGTGGTGCTGGCTCGGAGATCCCATGCACGTTGTTCCGTTCAAGATCCATGTCCCCGAAGACCGCCTGACCGATCTGCGCGAGCGACTGTCTCGCGTTCGCTGGCCCGCGTCGCTGGACGAGGCAGGCTGGTCGGACGGAACGTCGCTCGCTTTCATGCAGCGCCTCGTGACGCATTGGCGCGATCACTTCAACTGGCGCCAGCAAGAGGAGCGGCTGAACACGCTCAGCCACTTCATGGCCACAGTCGACGGCGCCGACGTGCACTACATCCATCAGAAGAGCGCCTCCGCGAACGCATTCCCGCTGGTGCTGACGCACGGCTGGCCTGGCTCCGTCGTGGAGATGACGGACATCGTCGGCCTGCTCACTGACCCGGCCGCGCACGGCGCCGATCCTACCGATGCGTTCCATGTTGTCGTGCCTTCACTGCCTGGCTACGGCTTCTCTCCCGCGCCCAAGACCGCCGGCGTCGGCTCGCGCGAGATCGCGGGTTTGTGGCACGGCCTGATGCAAGGCCTCGGATACGAGCGCTTCGGCGCGCAGGGCGGTGACATCGGCGCGGGTGTGTCGACATGGCTCGCGCGACGCTTCCCGGAGGACGTCGTCGGCATCCATCTGAACTACATCCCAGGCGGTTTCCGGCCGCATGTCGACGAGCAGACTGCGCCCGTCACGGACGAGGAACGCGCCTTCCAGACGATGGCAGCCGGCTGGTACGCGGAGGAGGGCGCATACGCCGCATTGCAAGGCACCAAGCCGCAGACGCTGGCGTATTCGCTGGCGGACTCGCCCGTGGGCCTGGCGGCGTGGATCGCCGAGAAGTTCCGCTCGTGGAGCGATTGCGGCGGCGACCTCGAGAGCGTGGTGACCATGGACGAGCTGCTCACCGACATCTCGCTGTACTGGTTCAACGACAGCATCACGGCGTCGCTGCGGCTCTACAAGGAGAACCGCGCGCGACCGCATGTCTTCGAGCCCGGCGAGCGCGTGATGCCGCCGATGGGCATGGCGCTGTTCCCGAAGGAGCTGCCGACGCCGCCGCGCTCGTGGGTGGAACGCGCGTATGACGTGAAGCGATGGGAAGTGATGCCGCGTGGCGGGCACTTCGCGGCATTGGAGCAACCCGAGCTGATGGCCGCCGAGATCCGCGCGTTCTTCCGTCCGCTGCGCGCGCGACTGAAGCAAGGATGACTGGCATGGGACGCGGACTGCGATTCCAATGGTGCTGGACGGCGTGCTGACGAAGCTTCCTGGAGACAACCGATGATTGAACTCTCAGCCAAGACCACCGCGTTGGTCCTTGTCGATCTTCAGCGAGGCATCCTGAGCCTGTCGTTGGCGCCATGGACCGGGCAGCAGGTGTTTGATCGAGGCCTCCAGTTGGCATCGCGACTCCGCTCCGCCGGCGGCCAGGTCGTCCGCGTGAAAGTCGACTTTGGCGACAAGGGCCATCTCTCGCCGCCAGGACTCGTGGACCAGCCGTCTTCGTCCGTGCGGCCGGCCGACTTCTCGCAGTTCCCCGACGAGCCCTTGCCCGCCGAAGACGTCGTCGTGACCAAGCGCCATTGGGGGAGCTTCCACGGCACGTCCCTCGATCTGGAACTGCGGCGACGCGGCATCAAGACCGTTGTCGTGGCCGGGATCGCCACGAACATGGGCGTGGAGTCGACGGTCCGGAGTGCTCACGAGCACGGCTACGACGTCGTCGTGGCCTCCGACGCGACCACCGCGTTTTCCACCGCGATGAACGACTTCGCGTTCCAGCACATCTTCCCGCGCATCAGCCGGGTGGCGTCGTGCGACGAGCTCACCTTCCTCTGAACCGGTCAGGCGCATGCGATTCGAACTCCCCGACGACAAGAAGCTCGTCCATGAAACCCGCATCCAGATCCGCTGGGGCGACATGGACGCGATGGGTCATGTGAACAACACGGTCTACTTCCGCTACCTCGAGATCGTGCGCGTGGAGTGGCTGGACAGCCTCGGTCATCCGCCGAGCCCCGATGGCCAGGGGCCGGTGATCGTCAACGCGTTCTGCAACTTCCACCGGCAGCTCGCGTATCCAGGCGAGATCCTGGCGAAGCACTACGTCTCCAATCCGGGCCGCTCGAGCTTCGACACGTGGATCACACTGGAGCGGCTCGACGAACCTGGCGTCATCTACGCCTCGGGCGGTGCGACGACCGTGTGGCAGGACGCCACCATCCAGAAGTCGGTGCCGTTGCCGGAGTGGTTGAGGCGGCACCTCGAGTGACGGCAATCGTGGACGGTTGAAGGGGCCAGCGCTGGCGGATGCGCACGCACTCGTTGACACGGTAAACGTCATCGTTTACAACGCAGGAAGTAAACGAAATCGTTTACTGCATCGGCCAGCCTTTGACGGAAGGTCTACGGTGCCATCCCCGTTCAACTCCCAAAGGAAAGCATTCATGCCAACGCGTCGTTCCTTCACAGCGACCTTGCTCGCTGGTTCCGCGGCCATGGTCGTCGCCAACACAACGTCGGCCAAGGCCGGGGCCGCCACCGCGAACAAGACCACGGCATTCCCGACGCGCTATCGGACGGTGGATGTCGACGGCGTCTCGGTCTTCTATCGCGAAGCCGGCAGGCCGGGCGCCCCGGTGGTCCTCATGCTGCACGGCTGGCCGTCGTCATCGGCCATGTTCCGCGATCTCATCCAGGAGCTCTCCGCCGACTATCACGTCTTCGCGCCTGACTATCCCGGTTTCGGCAACAGCGCCATTCCCGACCGATCGAGCTTCAAGTACACGTTCGACAGCCTCGGCGATGTGATCAGCAAGTTCATCGACAAGGTCGGCATCAAGGCGTACGCCCTCTACGCGACCGACTTCGGCGGGCTCGTCGGTTATCGCGTGGCAATGAAGTCGCCAAACCGCATGAAGGCATTGATCGCCCAGAACAATCCGCTGTTCTTTGCCGAAAGTCCCTGGTTTGGACCCATCGTGCCGTACTGGCAGACCGGTTCGGCCGACAGCCGCCAGAAGGCGGCCGCGCACTATCACACCCTCGACGTGGTCCGCGGGCTCTATGTCGACGGCGTCAGCGATCCGTCCGCGATCGACCCCGAGCAGTACCAGTCGGAATACGCGATGCTGCTCCGCCCCGGCGCCGCCGACGCCTCGCTCGACCTGCTCTATGACATCCGCACGAACGGTCCCGTCCTCCAGAATGCGCAAGGCTATCTGAAGGCCCAGCAGCCGCCGACCCTCATCGTGACCGGGAAGAACGACATCCTGTTCAACGGCGACAACCAGCAGAAGTACCTCGGCGTGCTGCCCAAGGCCGAACTCCATCTGCTCGACAGCGGCCACTGTGCGTTGGCTGACAAGGGGGAAGAGATCGCCCGCCAGGTGCATACCTTCCTGGCACGCGTGCTCTGACGCCGGATGCGGTTGCTGCTGCCTCCTTGCCAGGGTGGAAGGGGGCAGTCCATCGCCTGTCCTAATGCTTGCCCTTGCTGTCCGTGCGCGGTGCGAGCGCGGCATTCTTGAGCACTGCGGCGGCGGTGTCTTTTGCCAGCATGAAAGGGGAGGGGTTGCCCGTGGCGTGTGAAAGCGCCAGTGCACCCTGGAGTATCAGGTTGAGCTGCTTCGCCAGGATCTGCGGCTTCGCGAAGCCCGCGCGCTTGCAGAGCTCCAGGAAGCGGGTCTCGCCAAGCGAATTGGCTTGTACGCCCAGCTTCACGATGTCGTCGTGCTTGCCGGCAAATTCCTGTGCCGCCTTCATCCCGAGGCAGCCGCGCGTGAGCATCCGGCCCGTGATCTTGCGCACGTCGAAGAATTCGACGATCTGCTCGCGCGGATCGCTGATGCCGGCGACAGGATCGAAAAGCTCCTGGATCACGGACTCACTGTAGAGGTGAAGCACGGCTTCGATCAGGACTTCCTTGGACGGAAAGTACTTGTAGAGCGTGCGCTTGGAGATTCCGCTCCCAGCCAGCGCCGCCTCCATGCTCGTCGCATGGAAGCCGTCTTCGTAGAAGCGCTGGAAAGCAAATCTCACGATCTCGAGCTTCTTGCCCGAGACCTCGATGTCCGCCGCCGCCGCACCGATCTCTGGATGGTTCATGCGATCCGTTATAGCAGATTTCATTCACAGAGTAAACGTATCCGTTTACAAGCCGCCACTCCCCGCCCGGTTGACGATGTAAACGTGTTCGTTTACTGTTCATGGGCAGTAAACGAATTCGTTTACGCTTTGGCGATGTGCCGCTGGCCATGGCCTCCCGGCCGTTCCCTGGCCGGCCACTGACGCGATCTGCTTATTCTGGAGAATTTGATGACTATCTCAAACAAGGTTGTCCTGGTGACGGGCGCCAACCGCGGCATCGGTGCGGCCATCGTGCGCGAGATGCTGACGTCGGGTGCAAGGAAGATCTATGCCGCCGCGCGTGACCCCAAGACCTTGCCGTCGTTCGCCGACGGGCGAGTGGTTCCTTTGCAGCTCGACATCCGCAGCGACGCCTCCGTGATCGCCGCGGCGACGGCAGCGACGGACGTGGATGTGCTTGTCAACAACGCAGGGTCGCTGGCATTCGGGAACCTGCTGGAGAGCGGTTGGACGACCTTCGACGACGACATGCAGACCAATTACTTCGGAACGCTGCGCGTGCTGCGTGCATTCGCTCCGCAGTTCATCGCCCGGCGATCCGGCACGATCGCGAACGTGGTCAGCGTGGTCGGTCTGTCTGCCATTCCTTTGATGGCGGGCTACTCCGCCTCCAAGGCGGCGCTGCACTCCCTCACCCAATCGCTTCGCGGGAGCATGGAGAAACACCAGGTCACAGTCCTCGGCATCTATCCGGGTCCGGTCGCCACCGAGCTTGCAAAGGTCGTGCCGTATCCGGACAAGGCGACACCGGAACATGCCGCAGCCAACATCGTGAAGGGCATTGCCGACGGGCAGGCGTACATCTTCCCGGACCCGATGGCACAACAGGCTGAGCAGCTGTGGTCGACGGACAACCGCAAGCTGGAGGACCGCTCGCTGCACCTCGGCGGCTGAGAGACCGACCCGGCTCCTCGACACCGGACCTTGGCGTTTCCGCCACGCGCCCCGGGGCGTCCAGCTCCCAGGGTCAGTCCTTGCCCCCAAGCCACCGCGCCACGTTCTGCACATACTGCTGCGTCGACCGCAGCGCCTCCGGATGGCGCTGCATCCCGTCGCCCGGTCGCTCGCTGACGAATGACGGCGAGCCACTGCGCGCATCCCAGTTGAAGTCGCAGAAGTGATGGAAGGTCGATTGCGCCAGCACCGGCCCGCCCGTGGCCGTGCGTTCACTCACCACCGCCAGCTTGAATCGCTTCCCGGACACCTGACTGGTTCCCTCCAGGATGGCCCGGGTGCCCGGTTCGTCCCCGGCGCACACCGCCCCCTCGTGCGGATGTGCAGGCAGATAACGCAGCAGCCCGGTCTCGGACTGCGGGTCGCGCAGCACCGGATGCGCGGGCTCGACCACCCGCACTTCCTGGAAATCGCCATTGGCGCCGGAGTGGTAGTTGGGCCAGAGGATCGAGGACGTGAAGGTGTCGTCGATGCAGCGCCGCGCCTGGTCCGGCTCCTCGTTGCGCGAGTGGAAGTGGTGAGCCCGTCCCAGCCAGCCCTCGAGCCCGCACAGCGACGAGCCCAGGTCCATGTGGTCGCGCGTCAGCATCAGGCCGCCGCCGCGTTCGTGGAAGCGCCGGATGCCGTCGCAGTCCTCGGGCGTGAGGCCGTTGCCGACGTCCACCGCGAACAGCCACACCTGATCGAAGGACGAGGTGTCCAGGCTGCGCAGCACAGGGTCGGGCTCGGGGCCAGGATCGCGGTCCCGCGCGGTGACGTCGAACAGCGCGCGACCATCGTCATCACGACGCGACGACAGGAATTCCTTGAGCAGACTGAACCGCGCGATGGACCAGTCGTCCGGATCCGCGGCGATCGTGGTTTGAAGAAGGACTCGCATGAAAGCTCCAGGACTTGGGGGGTGTCCTCGGATGCTAGTCGCGCGGCACGCGCCCCAGTAGACGCGTCCCGATCACCGGCCTGTTGAATGACGGACACGAATGTCCGTCGCCGTCGCCGTCGCTGCCGTCGATGCGCTGCCCGGATGGAAACGGCGGCGAGTCCATCGACCCACCGGCCGCTCGATCAGGTAGTGGCCCAGGATCGCCATGACCAGGGCGAAGGGCAGGGTGACGGCCAGCAGCACCCACGGCCCGTGGCCGCGACCGAACGCGCTGATCGCCGCGAAGTGCCACAGGAACAGGCCGTAAGACAGGCGACCCAGCCACGCCAGCCATGGCTGTGCGAGCCACGATGCGGTCGGATGCGTGGCAGCGTGGCTGACGAGCACGAAGGCGGCGATCTCGGCCACGGTGACGCGCACCGTCGCGCCGGCGGTGAGCCACTGGAACGGCAGCGAGGGCAGCGCGAGGTTGACGACCATCGCCGCCCAGGCCACGAGGACCGCCCAGCGCGGCATCGTGGTCGGTCGCAGCGCGGCGATCGCGCCCAGCACGATGCCCGTGACACGCGTGTCGAAGCGGAAGTAGGCCTGTCCCCATCCCCATTGCACCGCCACCGCAAAGCGCCACGCCGTCACCACGAGGAAGGCGCCGAGCAGCCAGTGCATCGGCCGCCGCGCGCGCAGCAGCATCGGCAGCAGCAGGGGCCACAGCAGGTAGAACTTCTCCTCGATGCCCAGCGACCAGGTCACGCCCAGCGTCGGCGGCAGGACGTTGAAGGCGATGGCGTAGTCCATCACGTAGGTCAGCGCCAGGATCGCCATCGTCCAGCGCGGCTCCTTCGGGAACAGCAGGGGCGCGAACACGAGGTAGGCCGCCACCAGCGCCAGCAGCGACGGATACAGGCGCATCAGCCGGCGCGCGTAGAAGCGGCCGACCGCGATGCCGCCGTGGCGGACCTCGGCCGCGAGCAGCGCGGTGATCAGGTACCCCGACAGGACGAAGAACAGGTCGACGCCGATGTGTCCGCCGCCGAAGCCCGGCACCAGGCAGTGGAAGGCGATGACGACGAGGATGGACAGGGCCCGCAGACCGTCGAGCGCGGGGTTGTAAGGCAGGCTGGGCGAACTCATGGCCGGAAAATCATAGGGCGAGGCCCTCCTCCGTGAACAGCGCGGCGCGCACGCCGCGATCCAGGTACATGCGCCGGGCGAAGGCGGTCAGGTTGCGCAGGCCGTCCAGGCCGACGTCGGTCCCCACCGCCCAGCGGAACATCACGAACAGGTAGGGGTCGGCGATCGAGCGCATCCCGGTCAGCCAGTCGCGGCCGGCCAATTGCCGGTCCAGCCGCTCCAGGTAGCCGCGCACCCGGCGCCGTGCCGGGCTGAGGCGCAGCGCGCCGTGCGGGTCGCCGTCGTCGACCGACTTGAGCGCGAACACCGCCTTGAATGCCGTGTGGACGTCCGAGTTCATGAAGGCCAGCCAGCGCATCGTCTCCGCGCGCGCGCGGGGCGTGGCGCCCAGCAGGCCGACCTCGGGAAAACACTCGGCCAGGTAGTGCAACACCGCAACGTTCTCGGTCAGCAGCAGGTCGCCGTCGCGCAGCAGCGGCACGGTGGCGCCCGGGTTCAGCGCCACGAACTCCGGCGTGCGCAGCGTCTGCGGCGTCATGGCCACGGCCTCGTAGGGCGCCTCCGTCCACTCGAGCACGATGTGATCTGCCAGCGAGCATGCGCCGGGCAGGTAATAGAGCTGCATCATCGATCGGTCCTCTCCCTCGACCCGGGAACGGGGGCGAATGCTAGAAGCCACGCTCCTCCCCGGCTAGGCGACATCCGGTCAACACTTTGTTGTCCAGACGTCACGAATGCACGGCCAGGATCGTGTCCGGGCAGCGCAGGTCCCGCTCGCGGATGCGGGCGGTCATGAAGTCGATGAAGGCGCGCATTCGGGAGGGCAGGTGCTGCCGGCTCAGGAAGCAGATGTAATGGCCCTGGTCCGCCGGCGCATGCTGCGGCAGGCAGGCCACCAGCGAGCCGTCGCGCAGCGCCTCGCAGGCCATGAAGTCCGGCATCTGCGCCAGGCCCTGGCCGTCGAGCACGGCTTGCCGGACCAGGTCCGCGTCGTTGTAGGTCAGCCGCGCCTTGGGGCACACGCGCCGGGTCTGGCCGTCCACCTGGAACTCCCAATCGACGATGCGCCCTGACGGCACCCGCACGTTGATGCAGGGATGGCGGTCCAGCTCGTCGACGGTCGCCGGCAAGCCGTGCAGGTCGGCATACGCGCGCGACGCGCACACCAGCATCTGCATCGGGACGATCTGCTTGGCGATGATCTGCGCGTCTTCCATGCGGCCGTGGCGGAAGGCCACGTCCACGCCGTCGGCGATGAAGTCCGTCGGCCGCTCGCTGAGCAGTAGCTCGATGGCGACGTCCGGATAGGTGTCCTGGAAGGCGTTCAGCAGCGGCGCCACCACACGGCGGCCGAAGCCCACCGAGGCGCCGATCCGCAGGTGCCCGCGCGGGGGGCCTTCGCGCAGGTCGCGCATCTCCTCGACCGCCTGCATGATCCGGTCCACGCCGGCATGGCAGTTGGCGTAGAAGAGATCGCCCTCGCGCGTCAGCGCGGTGCTGCGCGTGGTGCGGGTGAACAGCCGGACGTCGAGCTGGTCTTCCAGCCGCTGCACGCTGCGGCTGACCGCGGAGCGGCCGATGCCGAGCCGCTCCGCCGCCCGGGCGAAACTGCCTTCGGCGACGACGGCGATGAATGCCATCACGCCGGCGTAGGTCGTGGCGAAGCTCGACGCAAGGGGATCGGGGTGGACGGATGGGATCATGGCGGGGACCGGTGAAGTCATGGACGAACTCTGGTCGAAGGGGGGCGGGAGGGCGAGTTAAAGCGCGTTAAAGCTGTCGCCGGATTCCGGCCGGTGCCTTTACCGGCGTGCGCGGTTCCGCACATACTCGGCCGCCCAACAACAAGGCCCCGTCCGCCATGCAAGCACCGCCCGCGGCGCCGATCGATGCGCCGGCCACCGACTACCGCTGGTTCTTCGGCGCCTTCGTGCTGTGGGAGATGCAACGCCGTCTCGAGCGCTCGGACCCCGCGGGCGCCGGGGCGGATGGCGCACAGGCCGTGCGCATCGGTCCCCGGTCCTTCGAACTGCTGCTGCACCTGATGCGCCGCGCCGGCGAGTACATCGGCAAGGAGGAACTGCTGGCCACCGTCTGGTCCGGCGTGGTGGTGGAGGAGGCCAGCGTCCGCGTGCACATGTCGATGCTGCGCAAGGCGCTGGGCGAGCCGGGCGAGCTCGACGGTTGCCATGAATGGATCTCCACGGTGCCGCAGCGCGGCTACCGCTTCAACGGGCGGGTCCGGCGCGAGGTGGTCGAAGCTGATGCCGCCCCGACCCCCGTCCGCTTGCGTGCCGCGTCGCGCGCCTTCGCCGCGCCGCCGACGCTGCTGACCGAGCTGATCGGGCGCGACGCCGACGTGGACCTGGTGCTGAGCTCGCTCGACGGCCACCGGCTCGTGACGCTGGTCGGGGCCGGCGGCATCGGCAAGACCAGCGTCGCGACCCGCGCCTCGGAATGCTTGCAGCAGCGCCAGGGCGCGCCGGTGGCCTTCGTCGACCTGGCGCCGCTGATCTCGCAGGACCACGTGCTCAGCACGATGGCGCGGGCGCTGGGCGCGGCGCCGGACATGCCCGACACCCTGCAGGCGATCACGCAGACCATCGCCGGCCGCGACGTGCTGCTGGTCATCGACAACTGCGAGCACGTGATCGAGACGCTGGCCGCGCCGGTCCTGCGGCTGCTGGGCGCGTTGCCCGGCTTGCGCATCCTCGCGACCAGCCGCGAGGCGCTGCGCGTGTCCGGGGAACTGGTGCTGCGGCTGGCGCCGCTGGCGGTGCCGGCGGAAGACGCGCCGTCGCTCGCCGAAGCCTTGCGGGCGCCCGCGGTGCAGCTGCTGGTGGGCCGGGCGCGCGCGGCCGGCGCGGGGCCGTTCCAGGACGCGCAAGGTCCGCTGCTGGCGCGGGTCGCGCGGCAGCTGGACGGCATCCCGCTGGCGATCGAGCTCGTGGCCGCGCGCCTGGCCGTGCAGTCGGTGAGCGAGCTCGCGCTGCGGCTGGACGACCACATCCGGCTCTTTTCCATCGGCAACCGCAGCGCGCTGCCGCGCCATCGCACGCTGGCGGCGGCGCTGGACTGGAGCATCGCGCTGCTCAGCGAGCCCGAGCTGACGATGTTCCGGCGGCTGTCGGTGTTCCGCGGCCGCTTCGATGTCGACTCGGCGCTGGGGGTCGCGCTGGATGCCGATCCGGAAGAGGCCTTCGAGACCCTGATCGCACTGGCGGCCAAGTCGCTGGTGTTCTTCGACAGCCAGGATGCCTTCGCGCCGTACCGGCTGCTGGACACCACGCGCAGCTACGCCTCGGCGCTGCTGGCGCAGAGCGACGAGCGGGCGGCGCTGCTGCACCGCCACGCGACGGTGATGGTGGAAGTCATGAAGACGGCGACCGCGGACCTGCAGACACTCAGCGAGCAGGCCTGGGACGACCGCCACGCCTGGCGGCTCAACGACGTGCGCTCGGCGCTGGAGCATTGCCTGGTGCAGGAGACCGATGCGAAGTCCGCCAACGCGCTGGTCATCGCGTCCGCGCCGCTGTGGTTCCACCTGTCGCTGGTGGCCGAGTACCAGCACTGGGTGCAGGCCGCGCTGCGGCTGGTCGACGAGCAGGCCGAACCCGACGTCGAGACGGCGACCTCGCTCTACACGGTGCTGATCACCGCGCTGCTGCACACCGGCGGCAGCGTCGAGGAATTGAACGACGCCTGCGACCGCGCGCTCGCGGGCGCGCTGGCGATCGGCTCGTCGGCGCTGGAACTGCGGGTGCGGTGGGGACGCTGCACGCACGACATGTTCCGCGGCGAGTACGCGGCGGCCTCGCGTCATGCCAAGACGCTGGCCTCGATGGCGACGGCCTGGGCCGACCCCGCAGCGCTGATCCTGTCGCACCGGGTCTGCGCGATGGCCAATCACTTCTGCGGCCGCTTCGGCGAGTCGCGCCGCCACAGCGAAGCCGCGCTGGCGGCGGCGACGCCGCGACGCACCAGCGCCAACCTCGTCGGGCCGGACTCGGTCGTCGCCACCAAGGCGCTGTTCTGCCGCACCACCTGGATCCAGGGCGACACCGCCGGCGCGCTGACCCTGGCCACCGAGGCGGTTGACCGGGCGCAGGCGATCGGGCATTCGGTGTCGATCTGCTCGGCGCTCTACGGCGCCTGCGCGGTCGCGCTGTGGGCCGGCGAGCATGAGCTGGCCGCGCGCTGGATCCGCCTGATGACCGACGAGGCCCGCCGCCGCGGACTCACCGGCTGGCTGCGCTACGCGGACTGGTTCTGCCAGGGCCTGCGGCTGGCCGAGGATCCGGACCGCGCCGCCTACATCGAAACAGTCCGCGCCGAGCTGCCGGGTTACGACGCGCCGCGACGCGAGATGCTGGTGACCTTCTGCGCGGAGTGGTTCGACGATGCGCTGGTCGAGCGGCTGGCCATCGGCGAGGGCCTGTGGTGCGCGCCGGAGATCTGGCGCGCCGCCGGCTGGCGCGACGAGCGCGCAGGCCGGCTCGAGGACGCCGAACGCCACTACCGCCGCGCCGTCGACGTGGCGCGGGAGCAGGGCACGCGGGGATGGGAACGCCGAGCGGCGGGGAGCCTCGCGGCGCTGTGGGCGTCGCAGGGCCAGGCCGCGCGGGCGCAAGACCTGCTCGACGCCGCAAGCCGTGGCCCGTCCTGCGATTCACCCCCATCACCATGACGACGATCAACCGAGGGAGGACGATCCTGATGACGAACTGCACGACGAAGCCCACGACGGGCTGCATGATGGCCCGCCTGACGACGAGGATGGCGAACGCCGTCGTGATGGCAGCGGGACTGCTCGCGGCACCGGCGCTGTGGGCACAGGCACCCGCATCTGCGCCGGCGCTCGATCCCGACACCGGCCTGCCCGCCGCGCCGGCCTTCGAGTTCCCTCCCGCGCCCGCGGTCGATCCCTTCTGGGCCGAGCGCCGCACCGGTTACCTCAGCACCGTCGACGGCGAGCGCCTGCGCTACAGCGTGCTGCTGCCCAGGCGCGCCAGTTCCGAACGCGTGCCGGTGATCCTCTTCATCAACGGCTACGACGCCGGCTCTATTGGCGGCCTGACCTACCGGCAGGGCCAGACGGCCCAGCGGCTGGCACTGGACCGCAAGCTGGTCGAGGCCGGCTACGCCGTGATGGGCGTGAATCCCGCCGGCACCGGCTGCTCCACCGGCACGCTCGAATACATCCGTCCGCAACTGGGCCGGCACGGCGCGGAGGCGGTCGAGTTCGCGGCGGCGCAGGACTGGTCGAACGGCCGCGTGGGGATGATGGGCTTCTCGTACAGCGGCTCCTCCCAACTGGCCGCTGCGCAGTTCCAGCCGCCGCACCTGCGCGCGATCGTGCCCGGGGCGCCGCTGGTCGACTACCGCGAGGCGCTCAACCCCGGCGGCGTGCCGCAGCCCGGCTTCATCACCGGCTTCCGCGTCGTGTTCCGCGCGTGGTGGCAGGCCGTGGTGCTGCGCACCGCGCAGGAAGAGGGCGATGCCGCCTGCATCCGGCAGGTGGCCCGCAACCTCGAGAACGAGGAGCCGCATTCGATCATGCAGTTCTTCACCGCGCACCCGCTGCGCGACGAATACATGAACGGCTTCGACCTGTCGCGCGGCATGGGCTGGATTCGTGTGCCAGTGCTGTCGACGGAGGCCTTCCAGGACCAGGCGCTCACGCCGCGCGGCAGCCATTACCAGTCGCGGCTGGACCCGAAACTGCTGTGGCATGTGCAGTCCAACGGCGCGCATGATTTCTACGATGCGCCGGCATTTCAGGCGACGGCGCTGCGCTTCGTCGACCGCTTCGTGAAGGGCGTCGACAACGGCTTCGAGCGCGAGACGCCGCGGCTGTCCCTGTGGATGGAGACGACCGGGGGCGAGGGCAAGGGTCAGCAGAGCGGCGCGTGGGCGCGGGCGGGCTGGCGGATCAACCGCGATGCCATCCGCGAGTCCGATCTGCGGGTGCGCGACTTCCACCTCGCCGAGGGCGGCATGCTGGCGGACAAGACCGGCGGCGGCGCGGCCGACGGCTTCGACGCGCCGGGGACCGGCGTCGCGGTGAACGACATCGGCGGCAACGCCTTCTGGGGCCCGCTGCCGGCCGACTGGTCGTCCACCAGCCTGGCCTACACCTCCGCGCCGCTGGGCGAGGACCTGCTGGTCTACGGCCCCGGCAGCGCGGACCTCTGGGTCGCGGCCACCGGCGGCGACGCGGACCTGCAGGTCACCGTCACCGAACTGCGGCCCGACGGCCAGGAGACCTATGTGCAGCGCGGGTGGCTGCGGCTGTCCAACCGGACGCTGGATCCGGCGCGATCGACACGGCTGCTGCCGTGGCACGGCGAGCGGCCCGACGACGTCGCGCCGCTGCTGCCCAACCGGCCGGTGCTGGCGCGCATCGAGGTGCAGAAGATGGGCCACTACTTCCGCAAGGGCTCGCGCCTGCGGCTGTGGATCGACACGCCGGCGCAGTCCGGCGGCATGGTCTTCGATCCGTTCTCGCTGCGCCAGCGCATCCACGTGCTGCACAACGCGCGCTACGACTCGGTGCTGCGGCTGGGCGTGCTCGAGGGCGCGCAGGGTCCCGCGGAACGTCCGGCCTGCGGCACGCTGCTGATGCAACCGTGCCGGCCGGATCCGCTGGCGGGCGCCTCGCGCTGACGATCAAGGGGACCTGCATGCTGAAAACCTTGCAAGCTTCCGCCCGCAACCGGGGCGTGGTCATGGTGGATCGGCGCGCCGCGGCGTCGACCGTCACAGCACCGACGGTCACCGCGCTGACGGTCACCGCGCTGTCGCTCTGCGGCATCGCCCGGGCGCAATCCGCGCCCGAGGCGCCGGCGCAGCCCGCGTCTTCCGCGAAACGCACCGCCGACGCCCGGCTGCCCGACGTCGACGTGCGCGGCATCGGTCCGCGCGAGACCGCCACCAGCGCCGTCCTCGGCATGGTCGCGCGCCGCAGCGCCACCGGCAGCAAGACCGACACGCCGATCCTGGAGATGCCGCAGTCCTTGTCGGTCATCTCCCGCGAACAGTTCGAGCTGCAGGGCGCGTCCAACATCGACGAGGCCGTGCGCTACACCTCCGGCGTCCTGGGCGGCGCCTTCGGCGCGGAGCCGCGCAGCGACTGGGTGCTCGTGCGCGGATTCAGGCCGTTCCTGTTCCTCGACGGACTGGCCCTGCCGGAACCCACCTGGGGCGGGCAGATCCGTCCGGAGCCCTACCTGCTCGAGCGCGTCGAGATCCTCAAGGGACCCGGGTCCGTCCTGTACGGCGCCTTGCCGCCCAGCGGCTTCATCAACAGCGTGAGCAAGCGCCCCTCGGCCATCCCCGCCAATGAGATCGGCCTGGAGCTGGGCAGCTTCAACAAGCGTCAGTTGATGGCGGACGTGGGCGGCAAGCTCGACGCCGACGGCTCGATGCTGTTCCGCGTCGCGGCCCTGGCCCGCAACAGCGACGCCTACGTCGACTTCGACAAGGACGATCGTTATGCCATCGCGCCCTCGCTGCTGATCCAGTTCAGCCCGTCCACCTCCCTGCTGCTGCTGGGCCTGTATCAACGCGCCGCCAGCGGCGCCGGGGGCGGCTACCTGCCGGCCGACGGCACGCTGTTCAAGAATCCCGCCGGCACCATCCCCGCCACGCGCTACTACGGCGAGCCCGGCTTCGAGCGCTACCGCAAGGAAGGGGCCTCGATCGGCTATGAGCTGTCGCACCGCTTCAACGACGCCGTCGCCGTGCGGCAGCACTTGCGCTGGATGGACTTCAGCATCGACAACCGCACCGTGTTCCCGTTCGGGCTCCAGGCCGATCGGCGCACGCTGTCGCGCTACGTCTGGACGCCGCGGGACGACCTCACCACGATCGCCGTCGACAACCAGGCCGAGTTCGCCTTCGCCACCGGGGCCGTGCGGCACACGCTGCTCGCCGGGGTGGATTTCCGCAGCGCGCGCCTGAGGTCACGGGCCGCCTTCAATTTCGACACCGCACCGTCGCTCGACATCCTGGACCCGGTCTACGGCAGTCCGGTCACCATGCCGGTGGACAGCTCCGACTACGTGCAGACCCAGCCCAACCTCGGCGCGTACCTGCAGGACCAGGTCCGGTGGGGAAAGTGGGTCGCGACGATGTCCGTGCGCCACGACCGGGTGAAGACCAAGACGGTCGACCGGGTCGCGCAGACGGTGAGCGAGCATCAAGACCGGAAGAGCTCCTCGCGCATCGGCCTCAACCACGTGTCTGACAACGGACTGGCGCCGTACGTGGCGTATTCGACCTCCTTCCAGCCCATCGTCGGCTCGGACTACTTCAAGCAGCCGTTCGTGCCCACGACGGCGCGCCAGGTCGAGGTCGGCGTGAAGTACCAGCCGCCCGACAGCCGCACGCTGTGGACCGCCGCGCTCTTCGACCTGCGGCAGAAGGACGTGCCATCGCTGGACCCGGATCCGTCCCACGGTCTCGCGCAGGTGCAGCAGGGACGGATACGGTCCCGCGGGCTGGAGCTCGAGGCGCGGATGCGCCTGATCGGCACGCTCGACGTGATCGGCACCTACACCTACATCGACGCCAAGGTGCTCGAGACCCAGCGGCCGGTGTTCCACCAGCCCCGGCATCAGGCGCAGGCCTGGATCGACTACCGCTTTCCCGAGGACCGCCTCCCGGGCCTGGGCTTCGGCGGCGGCGTGCGCTACGTGGGGGGCTCCTATGCCTACGCGGCCGACGACGGCGGGCGCGTGGACACGCCGGGCTACACCGTGCTCGATCTGCAGGCGCATTACGACGTGGACCAGTGGCGTTTCCTGGCGACGGTGAGCAACGCCACGGACCGCACCTACATCGCGGGCTGTCACGCCGCCGCGTGGTGCTTCTACGGCTACCCGCGGACCGTCAGCCTGTCGGCGCGCTACCGCTGGTGATCGGGGCGGTCCCGGCGGAGACCGCGGCCGCAGGGAGGGGGATCGGCGACGCCGCGCTGGCCCGCGGAGCGAAACGGCGCCGGCCCCAGCGCATCAGCGGCCGTTCCACGAGGTAATGGCTCAGCGTGGCGGCGGCCAGGGCGAACGAGAAGGTCACGGCGAACACCTGCCAGACGGGATGGTCGCGGCCGAAGGCGTCGAGCGCGCCGAAGTGCCACAGGAAGAGGCCGTAGGACAGGCGGCCCAGCCAGGCCAGCATCGGTTGCGCCAGCCAGTGGCCGAGTGGATTCGCCGCAGCGTGGCTGACCAGGACGAAGGCGCAGAGTTCCGCCGCCGTCACCCGCACGGTGGCGCCCGCGGTCAGCCATTGGAAGGGCAGGGAAGGCAGCACGAGATTGAGGGCCATCGCGGCCCACGCGGCGAGGACCAGCAGGCGGGGCATCCGGATCGGCCGCAGCGCCGCGACGGCGCCCAGCAGGATGCCGGTCACGCGGGTGTCGAAACGGAAGTAGGCCTGCGGCCATCCCCACTGGATCGCCACGGTGTAGCGCCAGGCCGTCACCACGACGAAGGCGCCGAGCAGCCAGCGCACCGGATGTCGAGAACGCAGCAGCAGCGGCAGCAGCAGCGGCCACGTCAGATAGAACTTCTCCTCGATGCCCAGGGACCAGGTGACCCCCAGCGTCCCCGGCAGATTGGCGAAGGCCAGCGCGTAGTCCATCAGGTAGGTGAGAGCCAGGCCGGCCATCGTCCATCGAGGCTCCTTGGGATACAGCAGCGGCGCGAGCAGGAGGTAGGTCAGCACGAGCAGCAGCAGGGCCGGATACAGCCGCAGCAGGCGGCGGGCGTAGAAGCGGCCGACGGCGATGCCCCCGGCCGCGTGCTCCGCCGCGAGCATCGCGGTGATCAGGTAACCCGACAGGAGGAAGAACAGGTCCACGCCGATGTGCCCGCCGCCGAAGCCCGGGACGATGCAGTGGAACGCGATCACGACGACGATCGAGATCGCACGCAGGCCGTCGAGCGCGGGGTTGTAGGCGAGGGTGGATGAGCTCATGAGCGCCGGATGATAGGCCCCGGCGATCCCCGATGAGAAGGGATCTGTCGTGACATTGGTGCCGCGCCTGCAACACGGTGAGAACCGCCGCATGGCTTCCGCCGTGGCGGGGCGATTCCTAGCATGGAGACATCCATTCCAAGGAGAAGCCCATGTTCCGATTCCGCTCCCTTCGCGGCGCGCTGCCGCGCTCGCTGCTGTCCGTCGTCGCCGTCGCGTTCTGCGCGGCGCTGTCCACCGGACTGATCGTCAACGATGCCCATGCCGCTCCGCCCGAGCCCAAGGTCTCGGCGTTGATGAACAAGCCGCTCGGCAACCTGCCGGGCCAGGAAGGACTGATGCTGGTGGTCGAGTACCCGCCCGGCGGCGCCGACCCGGTCCATCGCCATGATGCGCACGGCTTCATCTACGTGCTCGAAGGCTCGATCGTGATGGGCGTGAAGGGCGGCAAGGAAGTGACGCTGCGCCCCGGCGAGACCTTTTACGAAGGCCCCGCCGACATCCACACCGTGGGTCGCAACGCCAGCACGACCAAGCCCGCCAAGTTCGCCGTCTTCCTGGTCAAGAAGCAGGGCGTCGACGCCGTGCTGCCAGCGCATTGATGCCGCACCCGGCACGCCATGACCGGCCCCGGCCGGGCAGGAGACTGTGATGAAGCTGTACTACATGACCGGCGCCGGCTCGCTGGCGAGCCACATCGCGCTCGAATGGGCGGGCGGCGGCTACGAGACGGTGCGCATGACGCGCTCGCGGCTGCGCTCGCCGGAGTTCCTGGTGCTGAACCCGATGGGCACGGTGCCCGTGCTGCTGGACGAGGACCTGTGCCTGACCGAGAGCGTGGCGATCCTGGGGCACATCGCCGATGTCTACCCGGCCGCCGGCCTGTGGGGCGGCACGGGCTCGAACGCCCGCGCGAGGACGCTGCAGTGGCTGGCCTTCCTCAACTCGGAAGTGCACAAGTCCTTCTCGCCGATCTTCTATCCGGAGCGCTTTCGCTTCGGCGACGCGAACGTCGACGAGATCGCCGCCGCCGCGCGTGCTCGCGTGCGCTTGCTGCTCGGGCGCATCGAGTCGCAACTGGCGGGCCTGTCCTGGCTGACCGGCGAGCGCTCCATCGCCGACGCCTATTTGTTCGTGATGCTGCGCTGGGCGCTGACGACCAAGCTCGGGCTGGCGGAGTTCCCCGACCTGGCCGCCTTCCTGCGCCGGCTGCATGACGACCGCGGCGTGCGCGCCGCGCTGGCGGTCGAGGAACGACTGGCCGGCGCGCCCGCGCCGTCGCGGGCGGACGTCACCCTGCCTGTGCCGGGCATGGGCTCGCTGCTGGCCGAGATCGTCGGCGTCGTCCAGTACCGCGAAGGCGAGGGCATGCCGCAGGAGGTCCGCCGCGGCGCGGTCGAGGTTGCCGTCGGCGAGACCGACGTCGTGATCTCCTGGAGCGACGAGCAGTACCGCGGTCAGGCGGCGATGCCGATCGCGCTCTTCACCCGCTACCTCGGCGAAGGCGCGATCCGCGTCTGATCGTCCGCGGACCCGGGCGGACCTGCCGTGCGGGTCCGCTCCGCCCATTCCTGGTCCCTTCCTTGTCCTCCCTCGCCCCTTCCTTGTCTCTTTCCCGTTCCTTCCTCCTTCTTTCCCTTCCACTCTTTCGGAGCACGGCCATGGCCCACGGAATCGCCCGCATCGGGCAGGATCGCTATCGCACCCACATCGAGCTCGGCGCGCACACGCTCGTCGCGGACGAGCCCGAAGTGCTCGGCGGCGCGTACGCCGGTCCCGCACCCTACGACCTGCTGCTGGCCAGCCTGGGCGCCTGCACGGCGATCACGCTGCGCATGTACGCCGACCGCAAGACCTGGCCCCTGGAGTCGCTCGAGGTCGATCTGCAATGGCGGCAGGAGGAGGACGGCCCCCGCGTCGTGCGCACGCTGCGCATCGCGGGCCTGGACGAGGCGCAGCGCGAGCGCCTTGCCGAGATCGCCGAACGCACGCCGGTCACGCTGACGCTGCTGGGCGGTGTCTCGATCGATACCTACCTCGGCTGAGGCGCGCGCGACATGCCGACCCGCGGCTTCAGTTTCGTGAACGCGCACGGCCAGCGCCTGGCCGGCAAGGTGGAGATGCCGGAGCGCGTGGTGCGCGGCTGGGCGCTGCTGGCGCATTGCTTCAGTTGCGGCAAGGACAGCCGCACGGCGGTCGCGCTGGCGCGCGGCCTGGCCGCGCAGGGCATTGGCGTGCTGCGCTTCGATTTCTCGGGCGTCGGCGGCAGCGACGGTCGCTTCGACGACACCAGCTTCACGCTCAACGTCGAGGACTTGGTCGCCGCCGGCGAGGCGATGGCCGGAGCGGGCATGCCCGCGGCGCTGCTGATCGGCCACAGCCTGGGCGGCACCGCGGTGCTGACGGCCGCGACACGGATGCCGCCCGTGCGCGCGGTGGCGACGATAGGCGCGCCGTTCGACGCCTCACACCTGCTGGGTCATGCCACCGCGCGGGACTTACAGGCGATCGATGAACACGGCGCGGTCGAGGTGTTGCTCGGCGGCTTCCCGGTACGCATCGGCAGGGCTTTCGTCGATGACCTTCGCCGGCACGATGCCGGGCGGCGTCTGGCCGAGCTGAAGGTGCCGCTGATGATCCTGCACAGTCCGATGGACCAGGTTGTCGACATCGAGAACGCCAGCCGCATCTTCCTGGCGGCGCACCATTCGAAGAGTTTCGTTTCGCTGGACAAGGCGGACCACCTGATGCGCGACCACGCCGACGCGGTGCACGCGAGCGCCTGCGTCGCCGCGTGGGCGATCCGCTATCTGCCGGATCCGCAGCCGATGACGGCGCCGTCGCCCGATGCGGAGGCGGAAGAGACCGGACTCGGCAAGTTCCAGCTGGCACTGCAATCGGGCGGGTCGCGGTGGCTGGCGGATGAGCCGGAGTCGGTCGGTGGATTGGGATCGGGGCCGTCGCCGTACAACTTGCTGTCGTCGGCGCTGGCGGCCTGCACGACGATGACCATCCGCCATTTCGCCGAGCTCAAAGGCTGGCAGATCGGACGCATCCGCACCGGGGTGAGCCATCGCAAGCGCAAGGACGCCGTGCCGACGGACGAGTTTTCGCGGCGCATCACGATCGAAGGCGAGCTCGATGACGAACAGCGCGCGCGATTGCTCGAAGTCGCGCAGCGGTGCCCGGTGCATCGCACGCTGGAGGCGGGGGCGGTCTTCAGTGAGCCGACGATCGACAGCTGAGAAATACCCGACTGCGAAGTCTTGGGCGTAGGCCGCAGAGGCATGGGGCCTTGGCCGCAAGGGCCAAAACCCCAAGCCTCCCCGTCCCCAACCAGTGGCTCACTACCTCCAGGCGGTCGCTGACTGCTACGAAATCACTGCCAGCCGAAGCGCTCTTCCACCTCGAAGAGCACATCCTCCGGCTTCGGCGCCGGCGTGGGATCGCCTTCGATGTGGGCATAACGGATCATGCCGTCCGGGCCGATCACATAGGTCGCCGGCACAGGCAGCACCCACAGGCCATTGCCGTTGAGCACCGGGACATCGATGCCACTGGCCGCGTACAGGTCCACGGCATCGGGCGACAACGTGAACGAGATGCCGAAACCATTCGCGGCGCTCAGCTCAGGATCGCTCAGCAGGGCGAAGTCCAGGCCGTTGTCGCCGATGGTGCGGTCCGTCAGCTCCGGCGACTGGGGCGAGACCGCGATCAGCGTCGTGTTCAGTGCGCGCAGTTCGTCGCCGTGCTCGCGCCAGTGGCGCAGCAGCAGGCTGCAGGCGCGGCACCAGCCACCCCGGATGAAGAGCACGATCGCCGGGCCGTTGCGCCAGGCCTCCGTCAGCGAGACCGTCCCGCCGTGGGCGTCGAGTAGCGCGCCGTACGGCGCCGTGTCGCCGGCACGCAGCGCGCGCACGCCGATGCCGGTCGAGCGCAGCAGCTCGGCGGCCGCATCGGGCGCCGCGTACGGACTGCCGAAGGTGGCTTGCGGTACCGCGGCAGCGGACGTCGAGGAGGCGGACGACAGGGACGACGGTGACGACGGGGATGAAGGAGCGGAAGAGGGGAGTGGGGAGTTCATGGCGATGCCTCGTTGGTGCTGCGGAAGCCGATGCGCAGGTGGCTGTCGTCGCAGAAGGGTTTGTTGCGGCTGCCGCCGCAGCGGCAGAGGGTGGCCGAGGTGCAGCGTTCGACGGTGCGGCCGGTGCCGCTGAGGATCTCGAGCGCGCCTCGGATCTCCAGCGGTCCGTCGGTCTGCGGAGAGATCTCCAGCGGACTGTCCCGCACCGCCAGTGCGGCCGTGTTGCCGCTGGCCGGCTCACCGGTGGCCTCGAAACCGATGCGCCGGTGCGAGTTGTCGCAGAAGGGCTTGCGCCGGGAATGGCCGCAGCGGCACAGCGTGGCGCGGTAGCCCACCGCCGTGGCGATCGGGGCGATGGGCGAGGTCTCGTCCCGGTCGAGGACGATGCGCGCGCGCACGGCATAGGGCCCGTTCTCGCGTACCGACAGCAGGTTGATCGGCGGTGCCTGCTCGGGCGTGCCGCCGTCCAGGCGTCTATAGCTCAAGGCGCCGGACGGGCAGTTGCGGATGACGGCGATCAGGTCGTGCAGCGGCGTCATTGCCGGCCGGATCCACGGCCCGTCGACGTCGGCGAGGAAGGTCGCCGGCGCGCCGGTGACGCACTGCCGCGCATGGATGCAGCGGTTGCCGTCGAAGCGCACTTCCAGCCAGGCGCTGCAGGCACGTTCGACCGGATGCAGCGCGGCGGGCGGGGCAGGCAGAGGCGTGTCCATGGCGGCGTTCCCGTCAGAGGACCGACTTCAGAGACTGCTCGCCTTCCTCGGCCGCCAGGGCGCGCTGCACCGCCGGGTCCTCGTGCATGCGGGCGCGGAAAGCGCGCAGGTTGCCGAGGTCGGAGATGTCGACGCCCTTGGACAGGGCCCAGCGGATCAGCACGAAGAGGTAGGAATCGGCGACCGAGCGCTCGCCCGTGAGCCAGTCGCGGTCGTCGAGCTGCGCGTCCAGGCGCTCCAGGTAGTGCCGTATGTGGCCACGCGCCTTTTCCGCGAGCGGCCCGGCGGCGTCGGGGTCGTCCAGGAAGCGCCCGGGCTGGAAGATGGGTTTGAAGGCCTTGTGCACGTCGGAGTTCAGGAAGGCCAGCCAGCGCATCACCTCGGCGCGGCCGCGCGCGCTGCCGTCGCCCAGCAGGCCGGACTCGGGATGCAGGTCGCCGAGGTAACCGAGGATGGCGACGTTCTCGGTCAGCGAGAAGTCGTCGTGCGTCAGCAGCGGCACGGTGCCGCCGGGGTTGATGGCGAGGTAGTCCGGCGTCTTGATGCTGGCCAGGCTCATGCGCACGGTCTCGTACGGGCGCGCGATCCACTCGAGCACGATGTGGCCGGCGAGCGAGCACGCGCCAGGAAAGTAGTACAGCTTCATGGGGCACTCCGTGAGGGTGCCTCCCGCCCGCGCATTCGTCGTGTGGCTGACCGGCATTTGCGGGGACGCCGCGCCAGCGTGGGTTGGTCCCGTGCACGAACGGATGGAAAGTGCACGCCCGTTACAGCCGCCTCGACGAACTGACACCCGTCATCTTCGTCGCGACGGGCAGGAGGCATTGATGGGTGGGCTCAGGCCGACTGTGTCGCGAGCCAGTCGCGGAACGTCACCTTGCCCAGGCGCGGCGTCTTGCCGGCGGTGGGCACTAGCGTCGTGTCGTCGAGTGCGGCGCCGAAGTACAGCGCGGCGGAGTCGCCCTTGACGTGGCGCGGATCCTTCTTCGTGTCGAGGTACAGCGCGATGAGCTCGTGCAGGCGGAAGGCCTCGGGGCCGGCGATCTCCTGCGTGCCGTTGAGCGGCTGGCCGACGGCGGCGTCGAACATCGCGTCGGCGACGTCGTCCGAGGAGATCGGCTGGATCTTCGCGGTGGGCAGCGTGACCTCGTCGCCGACGGTCGACGACTGGGCGATGCCGCCGGCGAATTCGAAGAACTGCGTCGAGTGCACGATCGTGTAGGGGATCTTCGCGGCCTTGATCAGGTCCTCCTGGACCTGCTTGCCGCGGAAGTAGCCGCTGGCCTGCAGGCGCTCGGTGCCGACGACCGACAGCGCGATGTGGTGCTTGACGCCGGCCTTGGCTTCGGCGGCCAGCAGGTTGCGGCCCGAGGTGGTGAAGAAGGTCATCACGGCGTCGTCCGCGAACGACGGCGAGTTGGCGACGTCGACCACGACGCTCGCCCCGGCCAGCGCGGCATCGAGGCCCTCGCCGGTGATCGTGTTGACGCCGGTGTTGGGCGAGCCGACGACGACCTCATGGCCCGCGGCCTTCAGACGCGTGACGAGCTTCGAACCGATCAGGCCGGTTCCGCCGATGACGACAACTTTCATTTGAGACTCCTGCTGGTGGGGAAAAGGGCGGGGCTGGCGGCGGCTTCCGCGACGGCGCCCGCGTGAAAAGGGGTGGGAACCCCTTTGTTTCAACGTAGTCAGTTCAGACCGGCCTTGTCCAGTCCGAGCGCGGCGTCGGACGCGCCGGGCACCGCCTTGAAGGCGATGTTCAGGCGGCTCCAGGCGTTGCTGGACATGATCAGGAAGGTGAGGTCGACGATCTCCTGTTCGTTGAGCTGCGTGCGCACGCGTTCGTAGATCTCGTCGGAGACGCCTTGCTCCGGAATGCGGGTGAGCACTTCGGCCCAGGCCAGCGAGGCGCGCTCGCGCGGCACGAACAGCGTGGATTCGCGCCACGAGGCCAGGTGGTGCAGGCGCAGTTCGCGCTCGCCGGCGATGCGGGCCTGCTTGACGTGCATGTCCAGGCAGAAGGCGCAGCCGTTGAGCTGGGAGATGCGCACGGTGACCAGGTTGCGGATCGTCTCGTCGATCGCGCCGGCCTTCACGGCGTTGTTGAACTCGATGTACTTCTTGAAGAGCTCGGGCGACTGCTGCATGAAGTTGATGCGCTGGGTCATGATGGGTCCTGGTGACGGCCGGGCGACCGGGGGTCGATGGGGCCGATGGAATCGTGGATCCGGACGATTGCTGGCAAACGCTGGCGAACGCTGGCGAGGCTGGCGATTGCTGGCAATCGGTCCGGTGGACGGCGCGGTTCGGTGACCGACGGGACGGATGCTAGGGAGACCCTCCCCGCGCCGGTAGCCGGCCAGGCATCAACGCACTGTTGCCTGCGATTCACGAATGAGGGGGAAGCCGCCGCTGCGCGCCGCTTGTGTCGCTTGTGCCGCTTGTGTCGACATAGCCGCAGTGATGTGGTCGATGAACACGCGCACCCGCGCCGGCATGTGCGTGCGGCGCGGATAGCAGAGCTCGTAGCCGGCGTCCTCGGCGGCGTGGTCCTCCAGGCAGCGGATCAGGGAGCCGTCGTTCAGCCGGTCGCGCACCAGATGGCCGGGCAGCTGCCCGATGCCCAGGCCCTCGCCGACGGCGCGCGCCAGCAGTTCGTCGTCGTTGACGACATGGCGGGGCGTCACGCGCTGGCGCAGCACGCGGCCCTGGACGCGGAACTCCCATTCCTGCAGGCGGCCGTTGGGAAGACGGCGCCCGACGCAGCGGTGGCGCCGCAGGTCCTCGGGCGTCGACGGCACGCCGTGCCAGTGGAAGTAGGCCGGCGTGGCGCAGACGGTGAGGTCCAGCGGCATCAGGCGGCGCGCCACCACGTGGCCGTCGGCCAAGGCGCCGCGCTGGAAGCGCACGTCGATCCGGTCGTCGATGAAGTTGGCGGGCGTGTCGTCGAGGACCACGTCCAGTCCGATGTCCGGGTAGGCTGCCTGGAAGGCCGGCAGCAGCGGGGCGATCACGCGGCGACCGAAGTCGACCTCCGCGCCGATGCGCAAGGTGCCCTGCGGCGGTCCGTTGCGCAGCTCGCGCAGCAGCTCGAAGGCCTGGCCGATCTGCTCGATCCCGGGCCGGCACTGGTCGTGGAGCAGCTCGCCCTCCGAGGTCAAGGACACGCTGCGCGTCGTGCGCCGCAACAGTCGCACGCCGAGCTGCTCCTCCAGCCGCTTCACGCTGCGGCTGACCGCGGAACGGTCGACGCCGAGGCGGGTCGCCGCTTTCGCGAAGCTGCCCTCGATCACGACGGCCATGAAGGCGACGAGGTTCGCGTAGCTGGTCGAGAAGGAGGCAGGCAGCGGATCGGGGGCGGATGTGTCATCCATGGCGGTGGGGCGGCGCAGGGTTGGAGATCGCCGCTACAGACAAGACGACGTGGCCCATCTGGTTGTGACATCCGCGCGGGACGGGTGCAGGAAGGCTTCGGTACTTCCGCGGCCGCTGGCCCTCACCCCCCGCCCTCTCCCGCAAGCGGGAGAGGGAGCAAGGTGGCATTGGTTCCGGTGGAGCAACGCTGTGGGGACGCGTGGCGGGCTACCGCGCAGGGAGGGTGATTCCTAGCATCCGTCTGCGTCTCGCCGATGGTGGCGGGGCCGGAATTTCCCCTCCATCGAAGGAACCCACCATGTCCGAACGCATCAACTACATGAAGCAGTCGCCCGAGCTGTTCAAGAAACTGGTCGAGCTCGCGCAGGCCGCCCACGTCGGCGCGATCGAACCGGCGATCAACGAGCTGATCGCCCTGCGCGCCTCGCAGATCAACGGCTGCGGCTTCTGCGTCGACATGCACGTCAAGCAGGCCCACCTGCTCGGCGAACGTGAACTGCGCCTGCACCACGTCGCGACCTGGCGCGAGTCCTCGCTGTTCTCGCCGCGCGAGCGCGCCTGCCTCGCCTGGACCGAGTTCCTCACCCGCCTGCCCGACGGCGGCGTGCCCGACGACGTCTATGAACGCGTCCGTACCCAGCTCAACGAGCAGGAGATCGTCGACCTGACCTACCTCGTGATGCTGATCAACGCCTGGAACCGCGCCAATGTTGCCTTCCATATTCCTCCGGGTGCCTGGGACAAGACCTTCGGTCTGGACAAGGCCAAGCTCAAGTAACCGCGCCGGCCCGGCGGACATCGCCGGGTTCCGCCCACGCAGGAGCCTCCGATGCTGGCCTGGCCCTTCTTCCTCAGCCCGCCCGCGGACCTCGCGTCTGGCGCGTCCGCGTCAGTGAACGAGCGCGCGCGCTGCTTCGTCGAGACGGCCTTCCGCCGCATCGAGGCGCAGCGGATCGACGACCTCGTCAGGAGCTACCGCCGCGGGGGCGGGCTGATCGAGGCCAACGCGCTCGCGCTGTGCCTGCGCGAGCGCTGCGACCAGCCCATCTCCCGCCTGGCGCGCTGGATCGTGCGCCGCGACATCGTCGTCGTCGCCGGGCACGGCGCGCTGCTGGTGCCGCTGTTCCAGTTCGACGGCGCCACCGGCGAGGTCCTCGCCGTGGTCCGCCAGGCCCTCGAAGAACTCAACGGCGCCTTCGACGATCGGGAGATCGCCGACTGGTTCGTGCAGCCCAATTGCTGGCTGGACGACCACTGGCCGCTCGATCTGCTTGAGAGAGATCCGGCCGCCGTGGTCGAAGCGGCGCGCGCCGACCGGTTCATCGCCCGAGGTTGAGCTGAGGCTGAAGTTGCGGCCGACCTTGAATGCAGTCGACGTTGAAAGAAGCCCCGCCTAGGCGGGGCTTCTTTCATTTGCCGATCCGCGCGAGCGCGTCGGCGACGCCGGCGCCGTAGTCCGGATCCACCGTCGTGCAGTTGGCGACGTGGCGATGCCGCACGTCCTCGCTCGCACCGGCGATCGAGCGCGCGGTGTTGTCGAAGAGCCGCTGACGTTCCTCCGCCGACATCAGCTGGAACAGCGCCCGCGGCTGCGACCAGTAGTCCTCGTCGACGCGGTGGTCCCAGTGCCAGGCCTCGCCATGCAGCGCCAGCGGCGGATCGGACTGCCGCGGGCTGTCCTCCCACTCGCCCAGGCTGTTGGGCACATAGCCTGGGATGCGGCCCTTGTTGCCGTCGACGCGCATGCTGCCGTCGCGGTGATAGGTGTGGAAGGGGCAGCGCGGCGCGTTGACCGGGATCTGGTGCGCGTTGACGCCCAGGCGGTAGCGCTGCGCATCGCCGTAGCTGAAGAGCCGCGCCTGCAGCATCTTGTCCGGCGACACGCCGATCCCCGGCACCAGGTTGGCCGGCGAGAACGCCGCCTGCTCGACCTCGGCGAAATAGTTCTCGGGGTTGCGGTTGAGCTCGAGCACGCCGACCTCGATCAGCGGGTAGTCGGCATGCGGCCACACCTTGGTCAGGTCGAAGGGGTGGAAGGGGCAACGCGCCGCCTGCTCTTCCGTCATGACCTGGATGAACATCGTCCAGCGCGGGAAGTCGCCGCGCTCGATCGCGTCGAAGAGATCGCGCTGCGCGCTTTCCCGGTCGTTGGCGATGATCTCGGCCGCCTGCGCGTCGGTCAGGTTGCGGATGCCCTGCTGCGTCTTGAGCGTGAACTTGACCCAGACCCGTTCGTCCCGCGCGTTGATCAGGCTGAAGGTGTGGCTGCCGAAGCCGTGCATGTGGCGGTGGCCGTCGGGCAGGCCGCGGTCGCTCATCACGATGGTGACCTGGTGCATGGCCTCGGGCAGCAGCGTCCAGAAGTCCCAGTTGTTCTGCGCGCTGCGCAGGTTGGTGCGCGGGTCGCGCTTGACCGCATGGTTCAGGTCGGGGAAGCGCAAGGGGTCGCGCATGAAGAAGACCGGCGTGTTGTTGCCCACCAGGTCCCAGTTGCCTTCCTCGGTGTAGAACTTGATCGCGAAGCCGCGGATGTCGCGCTCGGCATCGGCCGCGCCGCGCTCGCCGGCGACCGTCGAGAAACGCAGGAAGACCTCGGTCCGCTTGCCGATCTCTGAGAACAGCTTGGCCCTGGTGAAGGGCCGGATGTCGTGCGTGACCGTGAAGTGGCCATAGGCGCCCGATCCCTTGGCGTGCATGCGGCGCTCGGGGATGACCTCGCGGTCGAAGTGGGCCAGCTTCTCGATCAGCCAGAGGTCCTGCAGCAGCGCGGGACCGCGCGGACCGGCCGTGGCGATGTTGAGGTTGTCGGCGACCGGCGCGCCGTTGGCGTGGGTGAGTTTCTTCATGTCGGAACTGCGTGGAGCGATGTGGCGAAAAGGGGAGGGCGCGGGCGCGTGAGACGCCTCAATGCGGCGTGAAGCGCACCCGCGCCGGGACGGGCTTGAACCGGCCGCGGTGGGACCAGACCGGCATCAGCAGGAAGAAGCCGAAGTACACGAGCGTCAGCACCTGCGAGAGATAGCCGCCCCAGACGGTCGGCGGTTTCGTGCCGAGCACGCCCAGCACGAGGAAGGACACGACGAGCACGCCGTAGAGCCCGCGGTGCCAGCCCGGGCGGAAGCGGATCGAGCGCACCGGGCTGCGGTCCAGCCAGGGCAGGAGATAGAGGATCAGCACCGCGCCGCCCATCACGACGACGCCCATGAACTTGGCGTCGACCGCCTTCATCGCGGCGGCGGCGGCGATGGCGCCGAGGGCGATCGCCAGCCGCTGGCGCGCGGAGCGCCGCTTGAGGACGATGGCCGCGACGGCGGCCGCCGCGACGATGACGCAGAGCACGTCGACCATCGGGTCCGTCGTGGCGCGCAGCATCGAATAGAAGGGCGTGAAGTACCAGACCGGCGCGATGTGCGGCGGCGTCTTCAGCGGATCGGCGGGGATGAAGTTGTTGTACTCGAGGAAGTAGCCGCCGCCTTCGGGCGCGAGGAACACGACCGCGCTGTAGATCGTCAGGAAGACGATGACCCAGAAGATGTCGTGCACCGTGTAGAAGGGCTGGAAGGGGATGCCGTCCAGCGGATGGCCGTCCGGCCCCAGGGTGGCCTTGATGTCGATGCCGTCGGGGTTGTTGGAGCCGACCTCGTGCAGCGCCAGGATGTGGAAGGTCACCAGCCCGAGCAGCGCGATCGGGATCGCGATGACGTGCAGCGCGAAGAAGCGGTTCAGCGTCGCGTCGCCGACGACGTAGTCGCCGCGGATCAGCAGCGCCAGGTCCGGACCGACAAAGGGCACGGCCGCGAAGAGGTTGATGATGACCTGCGCGCCCCAGTAGCTCATCTGGCCCCAGGGCAGCAGGTAACCCATGAAGGCCTCGGCCATCAGGCACAGGAAGATGGTGCAGCCCAGCAGCCAGACCAGCTCGCGCGGCGCGCGGTAGGAGCCGTAGATCAGCCCGCGGAACATGTGCAGGTAGGCGCAGATGAAGAAGGCCGACGCGCCCGTCGAATGCATGTAGCGGATCAGCCAGCCCCAGGGCACGTCGCGCATGATGTACTCGACGGAGGCGAAGGCCCGCTCGGCATCGGGCTTGTAGTGCATGACCAGGAAGATCCCGGTCACCAGCTGGATGGCCAGCACCACCAGCAGCAGCGAGCCGAAGATGTACCAGACGTTGAAGTTCTTCGGCGCGTAGTACTCGCCGAGGTGCTTGTTGTAGAACGCGGTCAGCGGGACGCGTTCGTCGATCCAGCGCAGCAGCGCGGGCTTGGCAGGAAGTTCGCTCATGGCCGCCTCCGGGCTGGGGCAGGGGTGGACGCGGATCGGACCCGGGGGTCAGGTCTCGACCCGGATGGTGCTGGCGATGCCCTGGCGGGCCATCTTGGCGTAGGGACAGAGACGCTCGGTCTCGCGCACCAGACGCTCGGCGGTGGTGCGGTCGTGGCCGGGCAGCTTCACGACGAGGTCCGCGGTGATGGTGTGCCGTCCGTCGACCGGGTCGCGCCCGAAGGCGACGGTCACGTGCACCGCGCAGTCGTCGATCGCGATGCCGTGCCGCGCGGCGAGCAGGTTCAGCGCGCCGTGGAAGCAGGCGCCGTAGCCGGCGGCGAAGAGCTGTTCGGGGTTGGTGCCGCCGCCGTTGCCGCCCATCGCATGGGGCAGGCGCAGCTCGATGTCGAGCGCGCCGTCGTCCGACCGGAGGCGGCCGGAGGCGCGCGCGTGACGCGCCTCGCCGCCCTCGACCTGGACGGTGGTCACATAGAGCGCCTGGAAATCGGCGCCGCGGTAGGCGTCGAGCAGGCTGGTTGGCGGGGGGCGAAGATCGGTCACGATGTCGTCTCGGTGCGGGAGTGCGAGGAGTTCAAGGCGTGCGAGGAACTCGGGGAGTGCGATGGATGCTAGGAATGGCGGAAGATCCGCGCCAGCCACCCCGGGGCCATCACACTGTTGACTGCGCCGCACCAATGGCGTCGGACGTCGCCGGTGGCAGCGGCGCGCGGTCGAGGAATCCGTCCGCGCACTGCAGCTCCGAGGCGCGGATGGCCGCGGTCATGTGGTCGACGAAGACCCGGATCCGCGACGGCAGGTGCTGCCGGCTGAGGTAGCAGATGTAGTGGCCGCGGTCGTCGGGCGCGTACTCCGGCATGCAGGCGAGCAGGCGGCCCTCGCGCAGCAGCTGGCAGACCTGGTAGCCCGCGAGCTGCGCCAGCCCCTGGCCCTGCAGCACGGCCTGCAGCACCAGGTCGGCATCGTTGAAGGTGATGCGGGACTGCGGCGCGAACTTGCGCAGCTCGCCCTGGACCTTGAACTCCCACTCGAACACGCGGCCCGAGGCGGCGCGGAAGTTCACGCAGTCGTGCTGCGCCAGCGCCTCGATGGAGTCCGGCATGCCGCGTGCGCGGACGTAGGCCGGCGAGGCGCAGACCAGCAGCTGCATCGGCACGATCTGCCGCGCGATGATCTGGCTGTCTTCCATGCGGCCGTTGCGGAAGGCCACGTCGACGCGGTCCGAGGTGAAGTCCGCCGGCGCGTCGCTGAGCACCAGATCGAGCGTGACGTCGGGATATCGCGCGCTGAATTCGCGCAGCAGCGGCGCAACGATGCGCCGGCCGAAGTCGACCGCGGCGCAGATGCGCAGCCGCCCGCTGGGCGGTCCGTCGCGCAGCTCGCGCAGGTCCTCGAGCGCCTGCGAGATCTGCGCCACGCCGGGCTGGCAGCGCCCGTGGAAGAGCTCGCCCTCGCGCGTCAGCGCGAGGCTGCGCGTGGTGCGGCTCAACAGCCGAGCGCCGAGCTGGGTCTCGAGTTTCTGGATGGCGCGGCTGACCGCGGAACGGCCGATGCCGAGCCGGTCGCCGGCCTTGGCGAAGCTGCCCTCGGCGACGACGGTCATGAAGGCCACGACGCCGGCGTAGCTCGTGGCGAAGCTGGACGCGAGCGCGTCCGGCGAGGCCGATGGAGAGGCGGAGGAGGAAGCGGAAGGAGCGGAAGGAGCGGGAGCGGGCATGGCGTCTCGGACGTGTACAGAGTGTCGTTGGACCGGGTCACTATGCGGGACGCGGGCGACGCGATTGGTGTTCGTCGGGCAACACAGAGACGACTCGCCGAGGGCTGGCCGCGATCGGATCGGATTCCTACATTTCTCACGTCACATCGACGCCTGCTACCTCGTCATCGGATGAAGAGCGGGGACAGGCGATGTGCGATCCCTCCATCGACCCACAGGAATCCACCCATGATCACGAACGAAATCAACCTGTCCGGCGGCGCGTCCCGCCGTCACCTGCTCATCGGCAGCGGCACGACGGCGCTGGCCGCGGCGGCGCTGACGATGGCGGCCACGCACGGTGCGTCCGCGGCCGGCAGCACGGGCTCCGGCTCGGGCGGCTCGGGCTCGGGCGGCTCCGGCTCCGGCGGTGCCGCCGGACCGTCCTCGTACATCACGACGAAGGACGGCGTGCAGCTGTTCTACAAGGACTGGGGTCCGAAGAACGGCCAGCCCATCGTCTTCAGCCACGGCTGGCCGCTGAGCTCGGACAGCTGGGATGCGCAGATGGTGTACTTCGCCGATCGCGGCTTCCGCGTCGTGGCGCACGACCGCCGCGGCCATGGCCGTTCGAGCCAGCCGTGGGACGGCCATGACATGGACCACTACGCCGACGATCTCGCGGCGGTGGTGCAGGCGCTGGACCTGCGCAACGCGGTGCACGTGGGCTTCTCCACGGGCGGCGGCGAAGTGGCGCGCTACATCGGCCGTCATGGCACGAAGCGCGTGGCCAAGATCGCCTTGATCTCGGCCGTGCCGCCGCTGATGGCCAAGGGCCCCACCAATCCGGACGGCGTGCCGATCTCGGCCTTCGACGAGTCCCGCGCCGCGCTGCTGAAGAACCGCGCGCAGTTCTTCAAGGACGTCCCGTCGGGCCCGTTCTACGGCTTCAACCGTCCGGGCGCCAAGCCGTCGCAGGGAATGATCGACTACTGGTGGCTGCAGGGCATGCAGGGCAGCCACAAGGCAGTGCACGACTCGATCAAGGCGTTCTCGGAAACCGACTTCCGCGAGGACCTGAAGAAGTTCGACAAGCCCACGCTGGTGGTGCACGGCGACGACGACCAGGTCGTGCCGATCGACGTCGGCGGCCGCCGCACCGCGCAACTGGTCAAGGGCGCGAAGTTCATCGTCTACGCAGGCGCGCCGCACGGCCTGGCGGAGACGCATGCGGACCGGCTCAACGCGGACCTGCTGAGCTTCATCCAGTCCTGATCGGGATCCGACCGCCCAGGCGGCGGTGGCACGCCGGGGCCGGTCCCTGCGCCGCCGCTGCCCGCCGTCACCGGACCTGGGCGGCTCCTTCGGGCGGCGCCGCGCGCCGCCTCTCCTTCTCATCTCCTTGCGATCATGAACATCTCTTCTCAAATCCTCCGGGGCTTTTCGATCCCGGCGCTGCTGGTGCTGGGGGCGCTCGCCGCGATGCTGGCCGTCCCGTTGCGCGCCGATGCTGCCGCCACCGCCAAGGGCGCCAAGCCGGAGCAATCCGGCAAGGCCGCAGAGCCGCGCCCGACCATCGTGCTGGTGCACGGCGCCTTCGCCGACGCGTCCAGCTGGAACAACGTGGCGCGCCGCCTGCGCGGTCAGGGCTACACCGTGACGGCGATCGCGAACCCGCTGCGCGGCGTGGCCAGCGACGCGCGCTACACGGCCCGCGTGCTCGACGGCATCAGCGGTCCCGTGGTGCTGGTGGGTCATTCCTACGGCGGTTCGGTGATCAGCGCGGCGGCCGTCGGCAAGCCCAACGTGAAGGCTTTGGTGTACGTGGCCGCCTTCGCGCCGGATGTCGGCGAGAGCTGCGCCTCGTTGTCGGGCAAGTTCCCCGGCAGCACGCTGGGCGGTGCGCTGGCCGCGGCCGTGCCGCAGGACGGCGGCGCCTCGGACCTGTACATCCGTCAGGACCGCTTCTGGCAGCAGTTCGCCGCGGACGTGCAGGAGGGTGACGCGCTGCTGATGGCGGTCGGCCAACGCCCGATCACCGATGCGGCCTTGAACGAGCCCACCGGCGAGATCGGCTCGGCGTGGAAGACGCTGCCGTCCTACTTCGTCTTCGGCACGGGTGACAAGAACATCCCGCCGGCCGCGCTGTCGTGGATGGCTGAGCGCGCGAACTCGCGCGGCACCGTGTCCATCCCTTCGGCCTCGCATGTGCCGATGGTGAGCCATCCGGAGACGGTGACGAAGCTGATCGTCCAGGCAGCGCGTTCCTGAGCTCAGAAGCGTTCGCCGACGAGTGCTTCGCTGCGCACCCACATCGACGCGGCGACGGCCGGATCCAGGGCGAGCGCGCTGACGCCTTCGGCGAGAGGACTGACGGACGCGTCGACGATGTCGGAGACGTGGCAGTTCTCGCAGTACCGGCCGCCGACTTCGTCGGCCGGCGCGACGAAGCCCGCCCACACCGACGTGGCCGCGCCTTGCTCGACGGTCTTCCACTGGAAGGGCGGCTTGCCTTGCGCCGTCAGCGTGGCGCTGATGTTCGCCACGGCCTGATCCATGACGTCCTGGCCGATGTGGCGGCCCAGGCCGGTGCGGATGGTGCCGGGATGGACGGCGGCGGCGCGCACGCCGCGATCGCGGTGGCGCCGGTCGAACTCGACGGCGAACAGCACGTTGGCGAGCTTGGAGCGCGCATAGGCGATCTGCGGGTGGTAGTCCGAGCGCTCGACGTTGAGGTCGTCGAAGTCGCCGTCGGCCGCGCGGTGCGACGACGAGGCGACGACGACGAGCCGGCTGCCCGCACCCATCAGCGACGCGATGCGGTTGACCAGCACGAAGTGGCCGAGGTGGTTCGTCGCCAACTGCGTCTCGAGGCCGTCATCGGTGCGGGCGAACGGCGTGGCCATCACGCCGGCGTTGGCGATGACGACGTCGAAGGGCTGCGCGCGCTGCAGCAAGGCCTGCGCGCAGCCATGCACGCTGGCCAGCGAGGCGAGGTTGAGCGGGACCAGGTCGAGGCCGCCGCCGTGGCGCGCGGCCTCCCGCACGACGGCGGTGGCCGCGGCGGCCTGATCGGGCGAGCGCACCGCGCCGACGACGCGGGCACCACGGGCGACGAGCACGCGGGCGGTCTCTATGCCCAGGCCCGACGAGGCGCCGGTCAGCAGGACGTGGCGACCGCGCAGGTCGAGGTCGCCGAGCACCTCGTCGGCGGTGGAGTTCGCGTTGAAGGCGTTGAGGCCGTTGGCACTGTCAACGGCGGCCACGCGAGAAGGTGGGAATTGCAAGGGGTTTGTCATGACGGGAATTGTGGAAGTCGGGACCATATCGGCGACGCTCGCATTGGTGTGTGCGTGGCAACACAGTCATGACGCGCGGACAGCACGTGGGTGGCGCGCCGCCCGGCGGGCCGAACGCCCCGAGCGAATCGATCGGGTTGCCCGGCCTGGCCTCGCACGAATTCACGCCGGCCGGCGCTGGTGCTCAGAGCAGGCTCATGCCGCCGTCCACCAGCAGGTTGACGCCGGTGATGAAGCTGCTGTCCTCGCTCGCGAGGAACAGCGCCGCGCGGGCGAGTTCCTCGGGACGTCCGAACCGTCCCAGCGGGATGGCCGCGGACACGGTCTTCTCGAACTCGGCCTTGTTCTTCGGATCCACGCCGAGCTTCTCGAGGATGGGCGTGTCGACGGGACCGGGGCTGATGACGTTCACGCGGATGCCGCGGTCCTTGAGCTCGATGGACCAGCTGCGCGCGAAGGCTTCGATGGCGGCCTTGCTGCCGGCGTAGACGACGTGGTTCTCCATGTACTTCGTGCCGGCGATCGAGCTGACCAGCACGATGGCGCCGCCGTCGGACATCAACGGCATGGCCTTGGTGACGCCGAAGAACACGCCGCGCGTATTGGTGGCGAAGTGCGCGTCGAAGTCTTCCGGCGTCACGGCGGACGAGGGCTGGAGCACGGCCATCCCGGCGTTGGCGACGTACATGTCGATGCGGCCGTGGATCCGGGCGATGTGCTCCACCAGACGGTCGTGCGTGGCCAGGTCGGCGATGTCGCCGACGACGCCCGTCGCGCGCGGGCCGAGCCGGGTCAGCGCGGCGTCGACGGCGTCCGCGCGGCGACCCACGATGACGACGGATGCGCCGGCATCGACGAACGCCTGTGCGGTCGCCAGGCCGATGCCGCTGTTGCCGCCGGTCACGACGGCGACTTTGCCTTCCAGTTTCTTCACGGGGGATTCCTTTCCGGTGTGGTGCTGCTTGAGGACAACCGCGGACGTTTCGAAGCCGCGCGGCATGGCGATCACTCTAGGCAGCAGGGCGCCCGGCCACTAGCCGGTGGAGAGGCACAAGCGTTGTTCCTGGAAGGGGGCAATCCATGGTGATGGCGACGCCCGACCAGACCCAGGGCTTGCTGGCTTTCGTGCGCAGCGTGCAGATGGGATCGTTCAGCGCGGCGGCGCGCGCGCTCGGGGCCACGCCCTCGGCGGTATCCAAGGCCGTGGGGCGCCTGGAGAAGCGACTGGGTGTCCGTCTGCTGCAGCGCACGACGCGCGCATTGATCCCCACGCAGGAGGGCGGCGCCTTCTTCGAGCGCGTCGGTCCCTTGCTGCGCGCGCTCGACGAAGCGGGCGAGGCTGTGCGCGCCGTCGACACCGTGCAAGGCGCGCTGCGGGTGTCGGCGCCGGCGGTGTTGGGCCGCGTCCTGGCGCTGCCGATCCTGCGCGAGTTCGCCCCGAGGCATCCCGCGCTGCACCTGGATTTCAGCGTCACCGACCGGCCCGTCGACCTGATCCGCGAAGGCATCGATGTGGCGATTCGCGTGGGCGAGGTCGAGGACGACCGGCTGAACGCCCGTCTGCTCGCGCGGATGTCGCTGGTGCTGGTCGCCTCGCCGGACTACCTGTCGGCGCGCGGTCGCGCCATGACGGTAGACGAGCTCTCACGCCACGCGCATCTGCGCTACGTGCTGAACGGGGGCGCGCAACCGATCGTGCTCGGAGATGGCCGGACGGTGGAGCCGACGCCGGTGTTCGACACCGACTCGGGCGACGTCCTGCGGATGGCGGCGCTGAGCGGGCTGGGTGTCGCCCAGATCCTCGCGTCGTCGGTGCGCGACGACCTGCGCGAGGGACGTCTGCAGCCGGTGGCGCCGGCGCTGCTGATGCCCTCGGTGCCAGTCCATGCCTTGCACGCGTTCGGGCGGCATACGCCGGCGCGGGTGCGGCGGTTCATCGATTTCCTCGTCGAATGGTTCGACGGGGCGGCGCCTGACTGACATGAAGGAACTCCCATGACTGCGTACTCATTGCTTCGTTCCCTGGGCGTGATCGGGCTTCTGGTCGCGACCTGTCCCAATGGTCTCGAGGCGGCTCCGAATGCCGGGATGACTGAGTCCAGATGGCACTGCAAGACGCCCGGGTGGGTCATGCTGATGCACTGGCGTCAGGTGAGTTCAGCGGAGGGCTGCGATGGAGAGGCTTGTCGGCTTGTCATGGAGCCGATGACCGAGGGCGTGCTGATGACGGAGCACGGGCGACGTGTTGGCGTCGTCGAAGTCCGCGGCGATGGACTGAAAGGCTGGACCTTCAAGGACATCGAGGGGCGGCGGTGGCATCTGCGCGGGCAGTCGGGCAGGCTCGATGGCACGGTGTCGGATCGGAGGAAGAGGCAGGCGGTGTCTTGCAGGCTCGCGCCGGGCGGGGGGCAGGAGTAGGTTGGTTGGAGCTGCGAAGCGGCCGGTAGCTTCAGACTGACCGCGGAAGTTCACCATCGGCCGCTTTGCGGCGGTACGACACCAGGCAGGGAACCCAAGGGGCTCCGTACGGCGCCGCCGTCCACCTTGAATACATGGGCATAGATCATGGGGGTCGCGAAATCAGAATGACCGGCAGGGCGCCTGTTTTCGTTGTCGCCCCCCGGTTCTCGAAGGTGAGCAACCGGGAAAGACCTGAGCCGATTGGTGCCAGATGTCCTCAAGTCTGTGGATGTGATCCCACCTCGAAGCTGAAATGCTGACCCCTCACTTGGATGTCAGTCTCGCTGGCGCCCGTCTCGTGAACAGAATGCGGCAGGCTCACCACGTCGAGACCACCGCAGGGGGGTCTAATGGCAGACATTCGGCTTGCAGTCGCCCATCTCCAGGGCTACGGGCCGCTGGTGGAGTCCGTGCTGCCGCTTCTCGTGCAGGCCTACGCGCCATTCGGCGTGAACTTTATCCTGGAACCGCGGCGTGTCCTGGGCTTTGACCCGAAAGACGACAAGGGTTGGAGCAGGGTCATCGACGCGCTGACCCAGGAGTCCGTCCAGCACAACCCGCCGTCGCCGGCGCATGTGGTGTTCGCCGAAACACCCACGGGCTATGACCGAAGCATTAACGGACAGTTGATGACGCGGGAGCGCGGCGTCTGCGCAATCTTTCTCGGCGCATACAGCTTCCAAACTCCAACGCCGTTCCAGCGCATCGATCTCGTGGCCCAAGTCCTCATCCACGAGGTCGGCCACCTGATGAACCTGACGCACGGCGATGCCTACAAGTCCGGTGGCTATTCAGATGCGCTTATGCCGACGTCGGAGCGGCAGCAGCACCAACTGGCCGATGCCTGGAGAGCCGCCATCGCAGACGCCGCCGACGGCAACGAGCCTCCGCTCCATGCGCCTAATCCCATGCTGACCTATCCGTTCGGCGCCCAATGTCGAGCCTGCCTCAGGGCAGCTTCAGGCGACCCGAGTTGGTGGCCGTGGCGCAGTGCATTCCGCGGGGACTTCGACATCGCCGTCGAGGACGGAGATCGCTCTTTGTCACTGGCCATCAGCAATGTCGCTCGCGGCCAACCGCTCAGAGCCGGCCATGGCGTCGACTTCACGCTCGAGATCCGCAACAACGGGATCCAGCCTGTGCCCATCCCAGCGCACATCGGTGTTGAGTTTGGCAATCTCGTCGTGTCCAGCAAGAGGCCAGGTGACGACGCAGAGCACTTCTTTGCCCCAGACAGCTATCGCTGTAGTAGCGCGAGACAGCACATCCTGCCCGGTGCGGTCGTCTACCGCAGCTTCTCGCTGATCCCGCGAGTAGATCAAGACTTTCTCGGCCAGGAAGGCGAGCAAATCCTGAAGGTGAGGCTTAACGGCTCGGACGGTGAGGCACGTTTTCAGCTGGCTGCGGCGGAGCTCCAGCTTCAAGTGTATGCATCAGCCGACGCCCAGACGCCAGTCGCTGTCGCGACTCAACTCATCGGCGCAGCAACAGGTGCTGCGACCTTGCCGGATCGGGCCGCATTCCAGCATCTCGACCAGCTGGAAGCACAGTCCAGCGTCGCTTTCCATGCTCGGTACAAGCTGGCGCTTCTGCACGAGGGCAAGGAGCGCAAGCGGCTTCTACGCCAATGCCTAGGCGCCGAGGTCCCGACGGCCATTCGCCATCGTGCGGGCCGACGACTTGTGCTGGATGAGTTGAAGGCGGGGTGGATGAAGCCTGGCCCGTCCAAGGCGTTGAGGCGTGCCTTCGATCGACCTGAGGACGCCGAATTCTTTGAAACCCTTGACCGAATGAGGGACGGATGGAACGCACTTTCACCATTGGCAAAGCGCTGATCTGCGCCGCAGCCTCCAGCGCGCTGCTCACAATCTCCGGCTGCGGCACCAGTCTCGTGGGCGGGTCGTACGACTATGCGAACAACGGCAAGAAGGCACTGCAGGGCGTTCCGTTCACGCTGAACAAACCCGTGCCCGTCGTGACGCACACCATCGCCGCGGACTCGGGCAAGGAGACCTATCAGGTCGGATTTAACTGGGTGGCCGATTCCTCCCAGCGCTACACGCTGCAGATCAAGCCCAGCATGCTGGCGAGCGTGGACTTCACGATGACCTTCGACGCGGGAGGCTCGTTGACGGAGACATCCGCTAAGTCCACCGACCAGAGCGGGGCATTGCTCGCCACGATCGGGAAGGTGGCGCTGCTGACCGTCGCCGACACCGCAAAGGAGGCGCCGCAGACGTATACAACCCTGCTGAATTGGGGCGACGACTACGCCATCAGGACGAATTCTGTCGGAGTGTGGCGGAGCATCAAGATGAGGTTCGTGGAGCTCAAGAATGCGACGCGGATCCAGAGTGACTACGTCTACGAGGACAGCGTGCAGCTCGACTTCTTACGCGGGTTCCTCGCTGACCTGAGGAGGTACTCGGTGGCCGCCAAGGATGGCGCGTTCCAGATGCCCGAGAACCCTGCTGCGAAAGATTTCTTCGGAGTCCTAGACCAGTTCAAGAAGGACTTTCCTGGCGAGAAAAGCGACGTATTTTCCGATGACGTCGAAAAGGCCTTCCGCGCCGGCGACATCAAGAAGCTGAAGGACAAGAAGTCGGAGCAGGTCGCAGCCCTGGAAACTCAGCGTATGGTGTTTGCGTCGAGCAAGACAGAAAGCGCTAAGGACGAGGTGAATGCGACCGTCGCCAAGGTGAAGCTCGTCAACGTGGCGATCAAGAGCACACGGCCCGAAATCGTCCTTCTGGCTCAGCTGGCGGAGATGCCGCTGGCCGACTGGCAGAAGCGCGTAGTGGCGCCTGTCGTCAAGGACATCGCCGAGAAGCATCAACAACTGCGCGTGGCCGAAGCATCCAATCAGCCCCTCGAGACCCAAGCCCAGCGTCGTACTGATCTCGAAAGAGCTGTGAGGAAAAAGTCCTCGATTCTGGGGGTACTGCCCGAGTACGACCGTCGCGAGGCGCTGACCAGGAGGTTGGAGCAAGAAACCACGGCCAAGGACCTGAAGGCGATTCGCGAAGAGCGAGATGCACTCGACGTCACGATCGCCGCAGCCGAGCCTGCCAAGCAAAAGGCAAAGGCGGCAGTCGCGGACGAGCCGTCCAACGCCGTCTACATGCACTCCGATCCTGATCCGAAGCCGCTCAGTTCAAAGAATGTCACTGATCGCTTGAACCGTGAGTTTCTGGGAGTCAGGCCACGATACGTGATCGTCGTGCGAAACGCTCAAGCGGAGACGGGTGCGGCGCCACCGCCGGTGGCAGCACCCGCACCCGCCGAGGGGCCGCCTGTCATCCTCGAACCGGCTCCGGTCGGCTCGGTGGACCTGGTGCCGGCGTTAGCTCCAGCCGTTGCCCCTCTTCAGAACAAGCCTCCGGTTGGGAAGGTGGGGGATGTCCAGTTGCAAACCGCGCCGCCCGTGCCGTCTAAGAAGCCGAAAAGCACCAATACCGACATCAAGAAGGACTGACCATGATCACCCGGATCCATGTGCTGATGTTGCTGTCCTTGGTCTTCAGCCTGGCAAGCTGCTCTACCAAGCCCGTGATCGCGGAAATCGAGCTCACGACCAAAGCACCCGCAGGCATTCCTTTCCGGATGACCACCGACAAGGAAATCCTGGTCTACAGGCTGAACGACGAAGACGACAACTACACGCTAGTTGCCAAGGGCCAGCAGCGCCTAGCCGACACGACCAAGCTGTTCGTCATCAACTATGACGGCATGCTCTTCGCGAGCAACACCTTGAAGGTGTCCCAGAACTCGGACAACACCATGAAGTCCATGACGGTCGCGAGCACTGATAGCACGCCGACGACCATCGATGCGCTGTCTTCTGGGATCCAGGGCCTCCGCAACGCCCAGACCGCTCAGAAGAACGCCAACGTTGCCGCTGCGAAAGCGGTCGTCGACGCTGACAAGGCAGTGCGTGACGCTCAGAAGGATCTTGACGGCTTGACCGGCAGCACGCCTGCCGAGACCCGCTTGCTCTACGAGAAACTGCTCGAAAGCGCCAAGCAACAAGCCATCGCGGCCAGGGCGGCAGCCGGCGGCTAATGGCTCGCGCAGGCTACGACAGGCGCCCGCCTGCCTCTGAAGTCAGTCGGGTCTCCCTCTACTTCGTTCCGGCCGCCCCTCACTTCCACATTAGGTTTCACAGCCCGCGATTACCGTCCACAGCCTTGCGGATGCGTGGCCAGCTAAGTCTCAGTAGGTTCTATCGCTTTGCAACGGGAGGGAGATATGGTCGACGAAGTCTCTACTGTGTCTACTGGCACTGCACAGGAACCGCCACCCCCTGATCCACCCCTACCGACTCCAGAACCTAAGATTCCGGCAGCGTCTTCGCCGCCTCCGCCTCCGCCTCCGCCTCCGCCTCCGCCGCCTCCGCCTCCGCCTCCGCCTCCGCCTCCGCCTCCGCCTCCGCCTTCGCCTTCGCCTTCGCCTTCGCCTTCGCCTTCGCCGCCATCGAAGCCCGAAAAGGCTTGGCCCTACGTTGGCATGCTTGTGCTGGGCTTGGTCTTTACGGTTCTGCTTTGGTTCCTTTTCACCTACGCCAGTACCGTTGGGTATTCCAAGTTGGCAACGATTGAGGGCACAAGGCCGCTACTTACAGTGGCAGCGATTCTCAGCACGATCATCTTTGGTGGCGCGCTACTCCTTGGATCTCTGTTCTCGTCCGAAGGTACCTTTGAGGACCGGTTCCGTCACGCTCGAGAGATCTTCCTCGTCTTCTCCGGTGTCTTCGGAACAGTCATTGGCTTTTACTTCGGCGCGGGAGACAACAAGGACGGGGCGCTCGGTGTTGACGCGACACTTCAAGACACGACCATCGTGGCGTACGCCAGCGGAGGTTCCCCTCCGTATAAGCTGACAATTACTTATGGTCCTAAAGACACGACGAAGACCGAGGAGTCCAAGTCCGGCTGGGCTCGCTTCACTTTGGACAAGGCGAAGGACAACATCTATCCGCTCAAGCTGACGGCGTCCGATAGCAAGAACAAGCAGGGTGCAAGCAGCGTCGGCCTCGTTAAGGACGAACTCAAAGCGCAAGGCTGGCGGCTGCCCGAGTGAAGCCTAACAAGTTTTTCAACCGGACACGGCGAGGCAAGGCGCTTTGGCCGCGCTACGTCCTTGCTCATCATGCTCTGCGCAGCCAGGGCACCTTGCCCCGCCGTGCCGGCTAAATCTGCGTTGAAAGACTACTTGCCGGTGTCGAGTTCTTTGAAGCGAAGGACCGCATCCGCTGCAAAGCCGTCGGCCGCTTCAGGCTATTCGCTTTTGCTGAGGCCCGGGAGGGGCGGCGCTCGACCCGTTGCGGACATCGCTGGCGCCGCAATCAGCGCCCCAAAACGATCGTCGAGACGGAGTCATCTGATGATGTTCCCGCCTTCGTCGACGCGAATGGATGCACCGGAGTAGAAGGTCTCGCGCCTGTCGAACTCGCCAGTGGCAATGAGGTCTCGCTCCTTGACGCTCCAGCACTCGCCCGTCGAATAGATGTGCACGGCGTAGCCGATGAGCGTGCCGTCGTCTTCGACCGACTTACCCAACACCGCTGCAAGCTGGCCATTGATGCTGGCCAGCTCCTCGTCGGTGGACGAGATGAATACCTTTTCGTAGAACTCAAATAGCGTTGCGCGCTGCGCCATCTATTGCGTCCCCCAGTTGTGGCACGTCATGCGTCCTTGGGCTACCGGAAAACAGCCATCGCGTCCGGTTGCAACTGGCCTGCAATCGCCCTTCGAGACGCTGAGCTGAAGTCCAGTTCCACTGCGATGGCGCCTCGGCTCCAGGCTGATAGCGGACTATGCCGGGCGGCCAGAGCGCTACTTTTTGAAGATGAGTTGCTCGAAGTCTTGCAGCTTATGCGCCCCTCCGCGGACATCACCGACTTGATAGGCGGCAAGGGCGGCGTCGAGAAGAATCTTGAGGTTCAGCTTGTTGTCGCTTCCCACAACCTCTTCCTCGACGAAGGCCAGCCCCGAGTTGAGTTCGGCGAACGCCTTCTGAAGATTCATTTGCTTGTCCGGACGGAGGAAGTCTTCCACTGGGAACCTGTCGGGCGCCCGAAGCACGACGTAGCCAATGAAGTCGTAGAGATCGTCAATGCTCTTCACCCAGTTCATCGGTTTCGTTCCTGCGATCTCACATCCATCGTGCTGCCCCGCTGTGGCCAACCAAGTGTATGCCCCGTGGCCACGGCGGAGGTGACGATGGCGCGATTCGCCTAGGTTTCAACCTTGACTCTTGATCCTCGGAGGCAGGAATCCCTTCGCCTGGTTCAGGTCAGGCCACGGCTGGACCGTTTCGCCGCAGACCTTCCAATCCGGACCGACCTTGCGCAAGCGGAGCTCATACAGCGCCGCTGCCGCCGCGGGACTCATGCGGCGATAGAGGATGGCCGTGGCGTCCTGACCGGACTCCTCGACGTGCAGCACTCGGCGTTCCGTCGACAGCGGTGGTTCGCCTGCATCGCGCCGGCTCCGGAACTCATCCAGCATCTCGGTCTTCGAGAAGCGCTGGATCTCTCCGTTGGGCGTGAAGAACAGGAAGCCGAGGTCGTCCGTGTACATCGGCTCCATCTCTTCGATCCGGTAGTGGCTCCCGGTCTCGGCCAGGCGATCGATGAAGGCCAGGATCTCGGGGTTGCTTGACGTGCTCATGGGTGGACTCTTTCCTAGGTTGAAGGAACGGCAGATCAGTGCGCCGCTCGGATCCGGACATGAGGCCACCGGTTCTCACATGTAGCCCCGATCGCGGCACATCAGCTGTTCCAGAAGCGATGTAGCACTCAACCGGGTCCGCGTCAGAGGTCCCTCTGGCCACGCATCCCCATGCGTGAGGCCGCGCGGTGCACGAGGCCAGTTTGAGCGTTCCTCGTCTCGATGAGTGGCGTGGACTGCTGTGATTGGGTCAACACGATGGTGAGCATCGCGCGCCCATCGCAGCCGGTCACTTCAGAGCAGGCTCGAGCCGCCATCTACGCCGATGGCGCCTGGTCGCGCGCAAAGGGATCGACATGGGCCTGACCAGCAAAGAGTTGCTCGCCAATCGCGTTGAGCTCGCTGTGCGCGGACCATTGCTCGAATCGCTGGGTGTAGAAGGCCTGCGCGGCTCGAAGAGCCTCAAGATCCCGGCCCCTCAGCGCCGATCGAACACCCACAGATTGCCATTCCGCGACAACGTCGCATTCATCCCCTCAAGCGGGATCTTGTAGACACCATCGACCGGCACGACCGGCACCAGATCCTGGGTCTTTCCTGGCGAGAACCAGAACACTTCCTGGGAGGCATGAGGCATGCCGGTGAAATCCAGGCCGCTCAGCGTGATGCGGCCCATGCCGACGCAATGAGTCGGATCCTGGCACTCGCGCGCATTTCGTTGCGGCGCCCAGAGGACGACGACAGGGTCGACGGAGACGAGGTACAGGCTGCCTGGAAGGATCATGAAGCGCAGCGAATCGTCGATCCACTTCCTGGACTTGGCGATGGGGACCAGGTAGTTGGCGACGGACGCGCCCAGATCGTCTCGCACGAACCGTTTCCCTGTCGGCGAGATGAAGAACGTCTCGCAGTCCTGCCGGCTGGGGTTGCTGGCGAAGCTGGAGGCCACCGAAGAAAACGGCCCCTTGGGCCAGCACCGAAAAGCCGATTGACCTCGGACATTGCCTGCCGCCATGACGGGGCCAGGATTCTTTTCGATGGTCGTGGTGGCCGCCAGTTGACAGCCACTCAGTGCGCCCGCGAGGAGCGCGGCAGTGAGAGCTCCCGCGATGGCGCCAATCGGCCGCATGTTCTTCGGCATGTGGTTCCCGGTTGATCGCTCAGACGGTCAGAGAGGCTGTTTAACGCCAGCGACAGCGGAGTGGAGTCGTGGCGTCAATGGCGCAGGCCGAAGATTCCGACCATGGCCCTGCACACGATTCGCCCGGAGGCGGGCAGGGCGCAGCGTATCCGAATGCCGAGGAGGTTCCTATATCGGCTTCGGCATGGCGGCCCTGCCTGCCTTTGGCGTCGCCGACCCGCGGCGTCAGATCGGCGAAGCCGCCACCAGATGCTCGGACAGGAACCACACCTGCAGCTCGTTGGTCCGCACAACGTCACTGACGAGCAGGTCGTCCGTCCCCGAGTCGCCCGCATCGCTGGCCTTCTCCGCCTGCTCGCGCGCGTAGGTGAGGATCATCGTGTGCGCCTCGATGAGGCGGCTGAGCTGCACCGTCGCCGGCTCGCGGCCGCGCGGCGGGCGAGGGATGCGCGTCTCCTCCGCGATGTCCGCGGCCATCGCCAGCGACACGCCGCCGAGGATCTGGATGCGCTCGGCCAGCAGGTCGACCAGCTCGACCTGGGCTTCGAAATGTTTGTCGAAGAGCAGATGCAGCTGGTTGAAGGTCGGCCCGACCACCTGCCAGTGATGCTTCTTGTACATGTCGCGCAGCGTGATGGTGTCGGCCAGCACCTGGTTCAGCGAAGCGACGCTCTTCTTGACGACGGCCTCGGCGAGCCCGTGCGGCATCTTGATGACCTCACCGAAGCGCTGGGTCTCCTGCGAGTCGTTCTTGACGGACTTGCTGATCGTCGGTGTCGTGGCGGCGTGGGCGGCGTCGACACGACCCGCCTTGGGCGGGGACTTCTTCTTGGTGGCCATGCGGAACTCCAAAGAGGTAGGAAAGACCCGGCCTTGAGGGCAAGCGCCGATCCCGCTTCGTGTCGGGCCGACGTCCACCTGCGCGATGAACTACGGCTTCTCCGCCCCGGCCCAGAACGCCGACAGCAGGCGCACCAGCTCCTCGGGTTGCTCTTCGGGGATGAAGTGCCCGCAGTGGGCGACCACGCCGCCCTGGACGTTCTCGGCGACGGTCGTCAGCAGCTCGCGGGTCTTGTCGCCGAAGCTGGCGTCGCCGCCCAGGGCGAGCACCGGGACACGGACCTTCTCGTGCAGGAAGCGCTCCGTCTGCGCCTGCGTCTCGAAGATCGCGCGGTAGACGCCGAGCACGCCACTCACGCCACCGGGCGCGGCAAAGGTGCGCATGGTCTCGTCGAACGCGGCCTGGCTGACCGCGCCAGGGTTGGCGCAGTAGTTGTCGTAGAACCAGGACAGCACTTCCCGTTCGTGACCGGAGAACAGCGTCTCCGCGAGCCCGGGCGCGAACGCCAGCGGCCACCACCACAGGCCGCCCCGGGCGGTGCCTTCCGGCGTGAACTGCATCAGTCGCGCGAGGCTCTCGCGGGTGATGATGGGCTCGTCCAGATAGGCCAGCGTAAGCACCTCGTCGGGATGGTGGCCGGCCCAGACCAGCGCCGCCGGGGCACCCATGTCATGGGCCACGATGTGGAGCGGGCCGATGCCGAGATGGCGCAGGAGCGCGCGGAAGTCGCCGACCAGCGTGTGCGCGTCGTAGCCCTGGGCGGGCTTCTCGGAGTCACCGAACCCGCGCATGTCGGGAACGATCACGGTGTGGGTCTTCGCGAGCAGGGGCACGACCTTGTGCCACGACTGGGAGGTGCCCGGGAAGCCGTGCCAGAGCAGCACGGGATCGCCTTGACCGGCCACGGCGTAGTTCAAGCGCACGCCGTTGACGAGCGCGGTGTGTTGTTGGGCAATCATGGGCGTCCTTCAGGCAGTGGGCAGTTGCTGGATCAGCGCTGCCGATGCTAGGGACGCGCACCCCTCGCCGATAGGCGGCGGGGAGCATCAGTCTGTTGTCTTGCGGGCACCAACGCCGCGGGGCGCCACGGGCCGCCGCGGTCGGGTCAGTCCGCTTCGTCCGCCCGGCTGAACAGCACCGCGTCCATCACCTTCATGTAGGCCTTGGCCGTCTTCCCATCGGTGGAATGCACGCCCGTGGTGGCCTCGATGTCCGGCCCCATCACCGCCAGCGTATTCGCCAGCGAGACCATCGCGTAGTACAGCAGCACCGGCTCGCCCTTGGGCAGGTCGCCGGCCTTCTGCGCGGCCTTGATCAGCGGCTTGGCGAGCTCGAAGTGCGGCCGCAGGAAGTGCTGCGCCAGCCACTCCTGCCGGTCCTCGCTGTGCGTGCCCTCGCGCCGCTGCATCATGAAGCGGTGCAGGTGCGGCTGGTCCAGCGTGAACTGGAAATACGCGATGAACTCCTGGCGCAGCTGCCCGATCGCCGTCGCCGGCTTCGCTTGCCGGATCAATCCTTCGCGTGCACGGGCGAGCTCCTCGTAGACGAGCGTCGCCACGGCCTGCCACAGTACCTCTTTCGATTGGAAGTGGTAGGTGATCAGCTGATGCGTCAGCCCGCTCTGCTCCGCGATCGCACGCATGCTCGCCGCCTCGAAACCGCGCTCGGCGAATTCCTTCAGCGCCGTCTTCAGGATCGTCTGCTTCGTGTCGGCCGAGCGCTGCTGCTCGCGCCGGCGGGGAGTGGAAGTATCCGAAGTGCTCATGTCCGACATCATGCCTTCGTCACGCGCCGCCCCTACCTCGGCGGAGGTAGTTTTTGAGCTTGAATTTCAATTGCTTATCGCCCGTGTTGCCCGTCTTGGTGCGTTGGTATCGATACCGTTGCATCGGCATCAAGACGGGCATCAATTCGACACACATTAAAACTTGCCGCGCGGCAAAACAAACGCGGACACTGCCGCCGCCTGCCCCTCTCAGGAGGGACAAGCAGTGAGCGACGCGTGCCGATGGGCGGTACGTGCGCCGGACCAAACCAGGTCCACAGGAGACGGCCGCGGACACCACCCCCCGCGGCACCGATCGCACCCACAGGCACGGGAGGGAACCACCATGGAGTTCAAGCAACTCGGGATCTTGATGGGCAGGGCGTTTGTCCCTGCCTTGCTGGGCAGTGCGCTGCTCGCCGCATGCGGCGGCGGCAACGGCCAGCAGGACGGCGGCGTCCAGATCGCTTCGGATGACAGCGGCGGCAGCGCCGATTCCGCCGCGCGCGCCAAGCGCATGGCCGGCGACAACGGCACCGAGACGGCGCTCACGCCCGTCTCCGCCACCGGCAGCTCGATGGAGCGCGGCGACCTGAACGGCGCCAAGGCCATCGACAAGGACGACAACAGCCGCTGGGGCTCGGCGTTCACCGACAACGAATGGCTGACGCTGGACTACGGCAGCAGCGTCACCATCACGCGGGTGCGCATCAACTGGGAAAACGCCCACGCGAAGAAGTACCTGCTGCAGACGTCCGAGGACAACAAGACCTGGACCACGATCAAGACGGTCGAGAACAGCCCCGGCGGCGTCGAGGACCTGAAGGGCCTGGGCGGCCAGGGCCGCTATCTGCGCGTGCAGGGCGTGACCCGCTCGACGGGCTACGGCTACTCGATCTTCGAGATCCAGGCCTTCACCGGCACGCCGGTCCCGCCGACCAACCCGACGGACCCGACCACGCCGACCAACCCGACGAATCCGACCGATCCGACGACGCCGACCAACCCCACCGATCCGACGACGCCCACGCAGCCGACGGACCCCGTGGGTGACACGAGCAAGCCGGGCGTGGCGATCAAGCCGGTGCTGGCGATCTCCTCGGCGACCGAGAACGACGGTCTGTCCGCGAAGAACTCGATCGACGGCAACCTGAGCACGCGCTGGGCCTCCAAGGCCGAAGACGGCGCCTGGATCCAGTACGACTTCGGCACGGCTCAACCGCTGGGCTACATGAAGCTCGTCTGGGAGAACGCCTACGGCAAGGCCTACGAGATCCAGATCTCGGACGACGGCAAGACCTGGACCCGTCTGCGCAACCAGCCGGCCGGCAAGGGCGGCACCGAGGAGTACTTCAACCTCGGCGTGAAGACGCGTTTCGTCCGCATCCAGGGCGTGACCCGTGCGACGAACTACGGCTACTCGCTGTTCGAGGTCGAGTTCAAGACCGTCGGCAGCGACAACAGCATCCCGACCACGACCACGACGCCGTTCTCCTTCCCGGCGAACGGCGCGGCCGCGACTCCGCTGTTCAACCCGCAGGCGCCGATCGAGCAGATCCAGTTCACGCTGCCGGACGGCACGCTGGTCACGCGCTTCGGCCAACGCGGCGTCGGCCGTCACGGTCGCGAGCGCGGCGAGGACTGGAACGAGATCGGCTTCGGTCCCAATGAAACCGTGGATGCCAACGGCAACCCGGTGGACAAGGGCCCGGGCAACTACATGAACTTCGTCGCGAACTACTTCAAGAATCGCACGTGGGGCGTGGAGTTCATCGACAACTCGAACGTGGCCGGCGTCACCAAGCCGCGTCTGATCGTCAACCAGTACTTCCCGCAGGCGCAGCGCGGCGGCGGCCATTCCTTCTTCCGCCGCACCGACGACGTGGGCGTCACCGGCTACGGCTGGATGTCGCCGGGTCAGCTGCTGGATCCGACCACCTACACGGACGGATTCGTCGACAAGACCTCCTGCCCGGTCGTGCCCAAGCCGCCGCAGAATGCCCTGGCCAAGCCCAACTCGGGCTACAACGGCATCATCGGCGCGAACGACGGCTGCTCCGTGGTGCTGGACAACATGCCGGGTCACCAGGACCTGTCGGCCAACGCGAACGGCGTGCTGGTGCCCAACGGCGTCAACATCCCGGCCAGCCCCCTCAAGGCGGGCCAGGCGATCGAGTTCACGGGCTCGTTCTTCTCCAGCCGCGCCGCGATGGACGCGATCGGTGACAAGGGTGACATCCGCTACTACACCAGCGAAGTCATCTACGTCATGGGTACCGGCCTGCGTCCTTGGTACGGCGTCCAGCCGCGCCTGAACAGCGTGCCGCTGCCGGATTCCGTCCTGTCGGGCGGTATCGGGTCCGTCTCGTACAACTACTCGGACGAAGGCTGGCGCATGTTCCAGCAGCCTTTCAGCAACGCCGGCATGCAGAACCTGCAGCGCTTCGTTGAAGGCCGCCGCGCGGTGCACAGCAGCTTCGTGACCGGGCAGCACATCGAGCCGGGCAACGATCCGATGACCTCGATCCAGAACCTGGCGGGGACGCGTTTCAACGCCACGGCCTGTGTGCAGTGCCACACCAACAACGGTCGCAGCCCTGCGCCGTTCACGGTGGATCAGCGCATGGACAAGATGGCCTTCCACGTCGCGGTGAAGGCGGCTGACGGTTCGATCCGTCCGGACCCGCGCTACGGCTCGGCGATCCAGATGAACTCGACCTCGGCCACGGGTGCGCCGCAGGATTGGGGCAACGCGGTGAAGGTCGCGGGCTTCGATACCAGCAGCGTCACGCTGGCAGACGGCACGAAGGTCGAGCTGCGCAAGCCGAAGTTCGCCTTCGACGGTCCCACGCCGCAGCTGTGGTCGGCTCGCGCCGCCCTGCCGCTGCTGGGTGTCGGTCTGCTGGAAGCGGTGCCTGAAGCGGACATCCTGGCCCGTGCGCGCACGTCGCCGGACCAGGACGGCGTGGTGGGCAAGGCCAACTTCACCTTCGATCCGGAAACCGGCGCCACGCGTCTGGGCCGCTTCGGCTGGAAGGCGTCCAAGGCCAGCATCCGTCACCAGGTGGCCAACGCGCTGCTGAACGACATGTCGGTGACTTCGCCGGTGTACCCGAACCGCAGCTGCGCGACCGACCCGCAGGGTTGCCGCACGGCGCCGGCGCAGAAGGGCATCCAGGAAGCCGACCTGACCGCGCTGACGCAGTACATGCAGCTGCTGGCGGTGCCGGCCCAACGGAGCATCCCGAGCGGATTCCCGAGGGGTGTGGCGCCGACGGACGAGCATCGCGTGGATGCGGTCCAGGTGGCCAACGGCCGCAAGGTGTTCGACGCGCTGCGTTGCGCGGCCTGCCACACGGCGGAGATGAAGACGGGCAAGAACCATCCGTTCGCGGAACTGCGCGACCAGACGATCCGTCCGTTCACCGACCTGCTGCTGCACGACATGGGTTCGGCCCTGGCGGACAACCTGCCGGAAGGCCAGGCGCAGGGCGCGATGTGGCGTACGACGGCTCTGTGGGGCATCGGCTACACGGAGAAGGTCGCCCAGGGTCAACCGGTCGGCTACCTGCATGACGGCCGCGCCCGCAACCTGACCGAAGCCATCCTGTGGCACGGCGGCGAAGGCGAGAAGTCGCGTCAGCGCTTCGAGCAGCTGTCCAAGGCGGATCGGGACGCGCTGCTGGCGTGGCTGAAGACGCTGTGATGAAACCTTGAAGGAACGGGCGCCTCGCGCGCCGGTTCATCAGGACGAAGGCCGTGGCTGATGCCACGGCCTTTTTTCGTTGGGACGCCGCTTCGGTGTGCCGTGGCAGACTGGGGAGACCATGAAGAAACTCCTCACCTGTGGAAGCTTCGCCGCCGCGTTGCTCGGCGTGCCCGGTATCGGTCGGTGCGCGGAGATCGTCCTGGAGCAGTCCGCGGTCCAGTCGCTGCTGCTCGAAGGACTGTTCAAGGAAGAAGGGCGGCTCTATCTGCAGAAGGGCGCCTGCTACGCCTATCTCGAAGATCCCAAGGTGTCGCTCCAGAACGGGCGCGTGATCATCCGGGTCCACCTCAGCAGTCGGCTGGGAGTGCCCTCGGGGCGCGAGTGCCTCGGCGTCGCGTTGGCGAGCTGGGCCACCGTGTCAGCGGCGCCGGTCGCGCAGGGTCACGTCGTGCGCCTGACCGAGATCCGCGTGGACGAGGTGGAGGATCCCAACACGCGCAACCTGCTGAACCTGGGCCTCGCGCCAGCGTTGCCCGGTGCCGTCGAATTCGATGTGAAGAAGGCGGTCGAGGAGATGCTCAAGGGCTCAGGGAGCCGCATGCAAGGCGAAGTGCAGGCGCTGAAGATCGACTCGGTGAAGGCCGGGGACAACAGGCTGTCCATCAGCTTCGACTTCAAGCTGGTGGGGAGATGACCAGGTAGGCGTTGGGATACGCTGCGGGCCTTCGCTGTCGGTCGCTACAGAAGCTCGTCTCCGACGGTGATGGCGCCCGGCTTGGCACCCGGATAACGCGCTTCCTTGTAGAGCTGGTGCGCCTCGCGATGTGCTTTCTGCATCACGTCCGCGAGACGTTCTCCGTCATAGGACAAGGCGCGGAAGAAGGATTCGCGCGGCCATGTGAGATAGGGCGCCAGGGTTCGGCGATCTTCTTCGCTGAGGGGCTGAGCGAGGACATCGCTGAGCGCCCGCACTTGCGGCCAAGGCGCTTGCGCCGTCATCGCCGCCGCGAACCGCATCAGCTTCGCGATGTTCTCGATCGGCGGATGGTCACGCAGCGGGGACAGGTCGCAGACGAAGCTGAACTCGAAACTGTGGACGCGATTCGCCCATTCGTTCGGCCGCCAGGCATGCTCCGGCGCGTCGTGGAGCATCAGATTGACGATGGCGACCCCCTTGGCTTCTGGACCGCGCAACTGCTCGCGGATCGGCTTGAGCCGGCGGTGGAACCACTCGGCGAAAGCCCAGTGGGTCGCCGTGAGATAACGCTCCAGGCGCTCGTTGCGAGAGTGGTAGTAGATGCGGAAGGTTTGGATCGTCATCGGTCGGAGACTGTTGAGGCGGCGCTGCGGCAGAACCGGATTCCGGTGATTCGAACCGAGGCGGTGCTGAAGGCCGCTACCGCTCAACGCAGCAGCGAGACCAGTTCCATCCGGTCCCGCCCCTTGCGCTTCGATGCATAGAGGGCTTCATCGGCCTGCTTGAGCCAGTGCGACAGCTCCGCGTCCGGTCGATCGGACAAGGTCGCGCCGATGCTCAGGGAGACCGGCTCCGGCGTCACGAACATCGCGCGCGCTTGCTCCGCGAATGCCTCGCGCAAGTCCTGGCCCAGCGCCTGCGCGGCGGCGTCGGAGACGCCGCGCAGCAGGATCACGAATTCGTCCCCGCCCAGACGCGCGGCCAGCGCACCGTGAGGCAACGCGTTGCGGATGAGGTCGCTCAGAGTCACCAGCAGGCGATCGCCGGCGTCGTGGCCGTGCAGGTCGTTGACCTGCTTGAAGTGGTCGATGTCGATCAGCAGGAGGGCGCAGGGGCGGGTCGGGGAGGCCTGCGCCAGCAGCGCCGGTGCGCGCATGTAGAGCGCGCGGCGGTTGTCCAGGCCGGTGAGCGGGTCGCGTGCGGCAATCTCCGCAATGCGTTCCTCGCGGCGATGACGCTCGGTGCCGGTCATCGAGATGGCGAGCAGCATGATCGCCATCGCACCTTCCACCAGTGAGACCAGGATCACCGCGCCGCGGAAACCGGCCAGGTTGACGACGGCGTCGGGCGCCAGGGTCGACCCGGCCTTGGCGAGGTAGAACAGGCCGTGGGCCAGCAGGACGAAGCGCAACTGCGCCGCCCCCAGGCTCAACACGCCGCCTTGCGGGCGCAGCAGCAGGCCGGCGCGCAGGGTGATGACGGCGATCAGCAGCGACTGGGTGCCCAGCATCACCTTGGACCACCACGGCCCATCGGGCAGGAACAGCATCGCCAGCCAGACGACGGCCACCAGCCACCAGGCGCGCGGCAGCCGGGCACGCGTGAATCCTGCGACGCCGGCCAGGAACAACCAGTGGGCGACTATCAGCAAGCCATTGGGGAACCAGATGCCGAGCAGCACATGGCCGCTGGAGCGCAGCAGGGCCAGCACGCTGCCCACGGCGATGATGGTGAACCCGGCGCTCCAGAGCAGCAGCGAGCGTTCGCGCACGCTGCTCCATTCCGCGGCCAGGCACAGCGCCGAGGCTGCCGCCATGGCCGCGGTGAGGACGAGCAGGGTGAAAGGATCGAGAACCATGGGCGGTGGATGGATGGGGGGCTAGGTCTTGCCGACGACCTTGAGGTCGCGGAAGTCCAGCGCGTCACCGCGTTTGCTGATGACTGCGAGCCTTCCAACGGTCTGTCCCGTTGCATTCTCGACCAGACGCGAATGACGTTCGCCTCGAGCGAACAGGTTGTCTTCGCCCCACTGGCGCAGGGCCACCACGACCGGGAACAGCGTCTCACCCTTGCCCGTCAGCACGTACTGCTGGTAGGCCGAGCCGTCCGTCGCAGGCTGAACCTTCAGCACGCCTTCTGCGACCAGCGTTTTCAGCCGCGTCGCCAGGATGTTCTTCGCCACGCCGAGGCTGGTCTGGAAGTCGCCGAAGCGGGTGATGCCGTCGAAGGCGTCCCGCACGATCAGCAACGACCACCGGTCGCCCACGATGTCCACCGCGCGGGCCACCGGGCATGTCGCGTCGTTCATCCGCTTGCGTTCAGCCATCTCGATCTCCACTTGGCGCTCGTGCCATCAGGTTGCATTTTAAAACCAGCTGATATGCTGATCTGGTTTCAAAACAAAACCATCGATGTCATGCCGGAATCTTCGTTATCGGGCGCCATGCCCACGCGTCAGCTCGTGCTGTTTGCAGTCACTGGCGCGGTGTGCGTCTCCAATGTCTATCTCGCTCAGCCGCTGCTCGACAGCATGGCTGCCGACTTCAACGTGCGGCCCGCCGCGATCGGCTCGATCGTGACGGCGACGCAGGTCGGCTCGGCGCTGGCGCTGCTGCTGGTCGTGCCGCTGGGCGATCGGTATGCGAGAGACCGCCTGATGCGGCTGCAACTGATCGGCCTCGTGCTCTCCCTGTTGGCGGTCGCGATGACGGGCAACTATCTGCTGCTGATGGGGGCGATGGTGCTGGTCGGAGCGCTCGGTACCGCGATGACACAAGGCATCCTCGCGTACGCAGCCAACGCCGCGGCCGAACACGAACGCGGGCGGGTGGTCGGCGCCACGCAGGGCGGCGTGGTCATCGGGTTGCTGCTGGCGCGAGTCTGGGCTGGCGGCATCGCCGATCTGCTCGGATGGCGAGGCGTCTATCTGGCGTCCGCGGTCGTGGTGGCAGGTGTTGCCTTCGTGGCTTGGCGGCGGTTTCCGGCGTTGCCCACAAGCCGATCGAGCCTGCGCTATCCGGCGTTGGTGGGCTCCACGCTTGCGCTGCTGGGTTCGGACCGCGTGCTCCTGCGACGCGGCATCCTCGGCCTGCTGCTCTTCGCCGCGTTCAATGTCTTCTGGAGCGCGCTGTCGTTGCCGCTGACCGCGGCGCCGTATTCGCTCTCGCATTCGGCGGTGGGCGCGTTTGGATTGCTGGGGGCGGTCGGGGCGATGGCCGCAGGCAGGGCAGGGCGCTGGGTTGACCGCGGTCGGAGCCGGCAGGCGAGCGCCGCCGCATTGCTGCTGATGGTGCTCGCGTGGGTCCCGTTGGCGGGACTGCAATCGTCGCTGTGGTGGGTGGTGGTGGGCGTCGTCGTGCTCGACCTGGGATGCCAGGCGCTGCATGTCACCAATCAGGCGCTGATCCTGCGCGGGCCAGCGGATTCACACGGCCGGCCCATCGCCGGCTACATGCTGTTCTATGCGGTCGGCAGCGGGGCTGGGGCGATGGCGTCGACGATGGTCTATGCGTGGGGTGCCTGGACGGCGGTGTGTTTGCTCGGTGCGGGGGGCAGCCTGCTGGCACTGGTGTTCTGGACTGCAACAGAACTTCGGCGTAGCAATCGCTTGCCTATGGCGTCGGCAGCAAATGCGAGGATTTGACCGAATTGATAGTCCTCGATGACAGCGCGTTAGTCGCTCGGACGTTAACTAGCCGAGCGGGGCGTCAGCGTTTGGGCGAGTTTTGAGGGGATGCGACGCCTCGAACCTCGAGCAATCGAGGTTCGAGGCGTGAATCAGATCGAAGGAGATTTATGAGCCAGATTTACTTACGTCTCGGGCTGCGCGATGAAGGTGTAGCGACACGCGAGGAGGCGGCAGTCGGGGCCTTGGCCACACGAGCGACTTTCTTGACTTCCGTGGCTGCGCTCGAGCGGCTGGCGTCCACGCCCTTTGCTGGCGACTTCTTTCGCGGTCCGTTCGATTTGGCTTTCTCCTCTTCCCGGGGGAGTTCAGACGCGCGTTTCACACTTGCGCGCCCCGACCTCTTGACCTCATATGACGCGTCGTCTGCGCGCTGGAATGCAGATTCAATCGACTCCGCAAGCGAAAATTCTGCGACACCAATACTGACCGAGACGGAAAATACCGTTGCAATTCCTTCTGTGTCAGTCCAACGAACAGGCGTCGCCTCCAAGGCTGAACAAATGCGCCGCATTGTGCCTGCTGCCTCTTCCTCCGTGTAATTTGCGCAAATAACGCCGAATTCATCGCCGCTGATTCGATAGACTTTGTCTTGTTCGCGAACAGATTTTCGAAGAATGGAGGCGATATGCCGAAGCGCTTGATCGCCAGCAGCGTGTCCGTATTTATCGTTCACACCTTTGAAATGGTCGACGTCAAGACGCACGCAGGCGCTCGGATAAGATATTTTGAAGTCCCCGACTTTGATGCGTTTCACGTCTTCTTGATAGGCACTCTGGTTTAATAGCGACGTGAGGCTGTCGAATCTATGCCCATGCCCGGGAACGGGTCGCGACATCAATTCGCGAACTGGCCCTGGCCTGCAAAGGCAAGGGACCATTTGGCAGTCTGGACAATGTCCCGGATAAGCGTCCCACAGAAAATCTTCCGCAAATTTGGCTTGTTCGTCTGATTTGGTAGGAAGGCAGGAAACCAATGCAAACCACCAAGCAATCAGATCTGAAAGCTCATTGGTGAAGTTCTCAGGATAGAGATGATGGAAGCGGATTGCTTCGCCAACTTCCGCAACTTCCTCGATCATCCGAATGAAGATGCGTCTGCAGATCTCTTCCGCTTGCGTATTGGGATCAAAGTCTCTGTGCCAAGATATTTCGTATATTTCGCGAAACATCATCTGAAAGTCATTGACTCGCCGATGATTGGTCATCCCGGGTGCAAATTTGTAAAAGGCGGAACCCAGTTGACCGTCGTTCAACGTCGGCTTCTCACCCTTCCAGCAAGCGCACGGTTTCTTCAGACAGTATGGGCAAACTGTTGGGAATTTCCGCAGTATGAGCTTTTCCAAGCCGCCATGATCTGGTCTGATCTTGCAGATTAGAGCAGTCATCCAAGCGAAAATTTTTGGAAGGAATACTCGTGCTTGTTCAATATCTTTCTTTTTGAAGAGGTGCTTGGCAAAGCCACCGCAAACCTCAGTCAAATGGGAGTGGATTTCGTATGGACTCTTTGCATAGTTTTGAGAGCCACCGTAGATCGCCTCCAACATAATCACCCAGTCGTCCAAGCTCTGAGTCTTGTGAAATGCCATATGCCCTCCCATGATGTTGTGAGGGCAATGTAGCCTGAGTAGGCCGTAGGAGAAGAGAGGGAAAATCTTGAGCAACAGCGGTTACCGAGTGCACGAGCAAGGCTGCATGACGTGGGCAGCGGCAACCAGATTGCGCTCAGACCCGGAATCGCTTCGAGGATCTCCGCACCTTTGATGTCGAAGTGAGGGGTCTAAAGATTGCGCATCGCCGGTGCTTGGAAAGTCCGCAAGGTTTCTCCGATGTAGGCGGGGCGGGACAAGCGAGCGGCAACAACGAACCCCATCCACCGCTCCTGCGCACCAATCGCCCCAACTGTTCTCGCACATTTGCCGTTGATAATGGTTCGCATTTATCATTGCGGCCTTCGCGTGTTCCAGCGCGTTTCGCGGCGATCTCCGCCGCGATCGAACCTTCCGCCTCCCGTCCCGGTCCATGTCCGCTACGTCCGCGCCGTCCGTGTCGCCGCAACTGGTGGGCTCGCTGTATGTCGAGCATCACAGCTGGTTGCAGTCCCTGTTGCGCAGGCAACTGGGCTGCGCCGTCGACGCCGCCGACCTGGCCCACGACACCTTCGAGCGTTTGCTGACCCGCCGGGAGCTCGGCGCGTGGCGTGAGCCGCGCGCGTTCCTCACCACCATCGCTCGTGGCCTCGTCGTCGATCTCTATCGACGCCGCGATCTGGAGCGCGCGTTGGTCGAGGCGATGGCCGCCCGGCCTGAAGCCTGGGCGATGAGCCCCGAGGACCGCAGCGTCCTGCTGGAGACGCTGCAGGCGATCGACGACATGCTCGACGGGCTGGCCCGGCCGGTGCGCGAGGCCTTCCTGCTGTCGCAACTCGACGGGCAGACATACCGCGAGATCGCGCAAGGCCTGGGCGTCAGCGAGCGCACGGTCGCGAGCTACATGGCGGCGGCGATGTCCCGCTGCGTCGAATTGGCCGCGTGAACGACTCGGACGCACGCACCCGCGCCGTCGAGTGGTTCGTCCTGCTCGCGTCGGGGAACGCGACGCCGCAGGAACGCCGTGAGTGGGCCGCCTGGCATGCGGCGGATCCGGCGCATCAAGCCGAGTGGGACCGCGTCGAACGCGTGCAGCGGATGATGTCCGGCGTGCCCGCGGACCTCGCTTCATCGACCTTGCGTCGCCCCGCGCCCCGGCGTCGGCAACTGCTGAAGTCGGCGGCGATCGCCGGCACGGCCGGCGTGCTCGGCTACGGCCTCTGGCGAGGAAGCGATGCCCCCTTCACCGCCGCATGGTTTGCCGACCATCGCACCGCCACCGGCGAGCAGCATCGACTGGCCCTCGACGACGGCAGCGTCGTCGTGATGAACACCGCGACCGCGCTCGACGTGCGATTCGATGCGCAGTCGCGCATGCTGCGCCTGCACGAAGGCGAAGTGTTCATCGAGACAGCCAGCGCGCTAGGCACTGCCGGCGCGCGTGATCCGCGTCCGCTCATCGTGGAGACCCGTTTCGGCCGCGTTCGCGCGCTCGGGACGCGCTTCCTGCTGCGCCTCGAAGACCGCCACCTGAATGTTGCCGTCACGGAGAGTGCCGTCGAAATCCGCAGCGCAGGCGGCGCCATGCGTCGGCTCGACGCGGGGCAGCAGGTGGGCGTCGACGACACGAGCATCGGCCGCACCGAGGCGATCGCGGGCGACATGTCGGCTTGGACCACCGGGAGCCTCATCGTCGACAACGCGCGCCTCGCCGACGTCGTCGCCGAGCTCGATCGATACCGGCGCGGTCGCCTCGGGTGCGATCCTCGTGTGTCGGAGCTGCGCGTGTCCGGCGCGTTCCCGGTCCTCGATGTCGAGCGCGCGCTGGCCGCGCTGGAGGCGACGCTGCCGGTCAGTGTCGATCGTGCGAACGCGTACTGGGCCACGGTGCGGCCACGTGGCGCGCGGCGCGCATAGCGCACACGGCTGCGTCGGCGCGCTTCATGTTTTTCCGGCTCGTCCGGCAACAGGGAAGAGAGCTTCGAGAACCTTCGAAAGCGCTCCGCACCTTCCCTGGAAAGACTGACTCCATGACGTCCCGCTCGATTCCTCGTCCGCTCAACGCTTCCGCGCGCCATGCGCGCCGTCCGACGCCCGTCGGGCTGGCGGTGTCCATGCTGCTGTACGCAGGCGTCGCGATGCCCCTCGCCGTGAGCGCGCAGACGGCGACGCCCGCCGCGAACGCCGCGGCCGGCGAGCGCGAGTACCGCATCGAGCCCGGCGCGCTGTCGACGACGCTCGGCCGCTTCGCCGCTGCCAGCGGCGTGACGCTGGCTTTCGATCCCGCCTTGACGAAGGACATCGCCTCGCGCGGCCTGCAGGGGCGCCACACGGTGAGCGCCGGATTCGCCGCGCTGCTGAGCGGCACCGGGCTGCAGGCCGTGCCGAATGCGCAAGGCGTCTACACGTTGCGCAAGGAAGTGACGGCTATCAGCGCCACCGACGCGACGGCCGCGGGCACGGCGGGCGCCGCGCCTGAAGCGGACATCACGCTGCCGCAGGTCCGCGTGGTTGCGCGCGCCGCGCCCGCGCCGGAGGAAGCCGACCGCCGCTACCAGCCCACGCCCGACGCCTCGACGCTGCGCACGACCGACTCGATGCTGGACATCCCGCAGGTCGTCAACGTCGTCTCCGCGCAGGTGATCCGCGACCAGCGCCCGCGCTACCTCGACGACGCGCTCTACAACGTCAGCGGCATCACGCAGGGCAACACGCTCGCGAGCACGCAGGACACGATCATGAAGCGCGGCTTCGGCGGCAACCGCGACGGCTCCGTGATGCACAACGGCATGCCGCTGGTGCAGGGCCGCGGCATGAACGCCGCCGCCGAGAGCGTCGAGGTGCTGAAGGGCCCGTCCTCGCTGCTGTACGGGATCATGGATCCGGGCGGCGTGATCAACGTCGTCTCCAAGAAGCCGCGGCTGAACGCGCGCACCAGCGTGGCCATCGTCGGCTCCGGCTACGCGGGCGGCCGCACCGGCATCGGCGAGACGCTCGACACCACCGGCCCCATCGGTACGCCCGACCCGGCCGACAAGACGGGCCTGGCCTACCGCCTGGTCGTCGATCAGATCAACGAGGACTACTGGCGCAACTCCGGCACCCACCGCGAGACGCTGATCGCGCCCTCGGTCGCCTGGTACGGGCGCGACACGCAAGCGGTGCTCTGGTACGAGTACCGCAACTACCTGACACCCTTCGACCGCGGCACGGCCTTCGACCCGGCCACCAAGCAGCCGCTGCCCGTGCCCAAGACGCGTCGTCTGGACGAGCCCTTCAACCAGATGGACGGCGAGACGCACCTGGCGCAGCTCTCGGTGGACCACAAGCTCGGCGGCACCTGGGCCGCGCACGTGAACGCGAGCTACAACCGCGAGACCTACGACGCGAACCAGCTGCGCGTGAACGGCATCAACACGAAGACCGGCACGCTGCTGCGCAACAACGACGGCACGCAGGGCGCGCTCAGCACCGACAGCTACGGCACCGCCTATGTCGACGGCAAGTTCGCGACCGGCGGCATCACGCACGAGGTGCAGGTCGGCGCGGACGCCGAGTACCGGCTCATCTACCGCCGCGACCTGCTGCGCCAGGCGACGAAGACGGTCTTCAGCTACCTGAACCCCGTCTACGGCACCGAACTGCCGTCGCAGACCATCTCCGCCAGCGACAGCGACCAGACCGACAAGCTGCACAACCAGTCGGTGTTCCTGCAGGACTCGCTGCGCCTGGGCGAGCGCTGGACCGTCGTCGGCGGCCTGCGCTACCAGCACTGGACGCAGGAGGCGGGCCGCGGCCGCCCGTTCAAGGCCAACACCGACACGAGCGGCGACAAGTGGCTGCCGCGGGTCGGCCTCATCTACAACCTGACCGACACGGTCTCGCTGTACGGCAACTACTCGACCTCGCTGAAGCCGCAATCGACGATCGCGCCGCTGTCGTCCGGCGTCGTGATCGATTCGAACGTGAATCCGGAAGAGGGCAAGTCCTGGGAGGCCGGCGTGAAGCTCGACCTGCCGGGCCGCGTGACCAGCACGCTGGCCGTCTACGAGATCAAGAAGCGGAACGTGCTGGTCTCCCAGTTCAACGACGTCACCAAGCTCACGGACTGGCGCACCAACGGCGCGGCGCGCTCGCGCGGCATCGAGTTCGACATCGCCGGCGAATTCGCGAAGCACTGGCAGGGCATCGCCGCGCTGGCCTACACCGATGCGAAGACGACCGAGGATCCGCAGTTCGCCGGCCTGTGGCTGTGGAACGTGGCGCGCGCGACGGGCTCGCTGTCGGTGGTCCACGACTTCGGCCAGATCGGCCCCGGCACGCTGCGCATCGGCGGCGGCGCGCGCTACATCGGCCGTCGCCCCGGCGATTCCGCCAACAGCTTCGTGCTGCCGGCCTACAGCGTCGCCGACACCTTCGCAACCTATGAGACCAAGGCCGGCGGCCGTCCGCTGAAGCTGCAGCTGAACGTCAAGAACCTGTTCGACCGCACCTACTACACGTCCAGCGTGAACACCTATGCCGTGTCCATGGGCGACGCGCGGCAGGTGCTGCTGTCGGCGACGATGGAGTTCTGAGATGAACGCTCGGCGAGGACTCCTGCGGCGCGCGGTCGGCGCGATGTTCGTGGCCATCGGCCTCGGCGCGACGACGCTCGCGTCCGCGGCCGGCGAGCGCGTCGTGCTTGTCGTGCAGAAGAGCGGCCCTCATCGCGCGGTCGATGACGCGGTGGCCAAGCGCCTGGGCGAGCGCGGCTTCACCGTCCAGCTCGAAGATCAGAAGGCCTCGCCGGATGTGGCCGTGAATGCGGCGCTGGTGGTGATCTCGTCGACCGTGTCGAGCAAGGACGTCGATCCGGGCTGGCGGCACGTGCGCGTGCCGCTGCTGACCTGGGAAAGCGACTTCCTCGACGACCTCGCGATGACGGGCAAGAAGCACGACGTCGACTTCGGCGCGGAGACGAAGGAGCGCTACCTCTGGATCGTCAACGCGCCGCATCCGATGGCGGGCGGCCTGCCGGCGGGTCTGGCCAACGTGTACGTGAAGCAGGCCGGCATGGGCTGGGGCCGGCCGGGCCCGGGCGCGACGACGATCGCGACGATCTACGGGGAACCGGGCAAGGCGGCGCTCTTCGGCTACGAGAAGGGCGCGACGATGGACTACGAGTCCCTCGCGCCGGCGCGCCGCGTCATGGTGTTCCTCGACAACGACACGTTCACGAATCTTTCGCCGAGCGGCCTCGCGCTGTTCGACGCGGCCGTCGATTGGGCGGCAGGACGATGACCCAAGGAAGGCGATGACCGCGCGCAAGTTCTGGACCCAGCTGCATTGGCTGCTAGGCATCACGGCAGGCTCGATCCTGCTGCTCATCGGACTGACCGGTGCGACGCTCGCGTTCCGCCAGGAGATCACCGAGGCGATCAATCCCGGCGTGCTGAAGATCGAAGCGCCGTCGTATCGTCCCGCGACACCGGATGCGCTGCTGCAAGGCTTCGCCACGGCGGAGCCGGAACGGCGCGTGGCGACGCTCACGCTGTATGCGGAACCAGGGCGGACCCCCAAGGCCATCCTCGAGCCCGCTCCCGGCGAGCGACGCGGCGACGTGATCTACCTGAACCCCGTCACCGGCGCGCCGTTGCCGGACGTGAAGGGCGCGGACTTCTTCGAGGTGGCGGAATCGCTGCACCGCTGGCTGCTGCTGCCGCGCGAGCCGGGACGCATCGTGACCGGCGTGCTGGCGATCGGGCTGCTGGTGCTGGCGCTGTCCGGCCTGTACCTGCGATGGCCGCGGGACTGGAAGAGCGTCGCGGACTGGTGGCGCATCGACCGCAAGACGCGCGGTCGCGCCTTGCTGCGGCGGCTGCACCTGGTCGTGGGAACGGCCTGCCTCGTGGCCTACGTGCCGGTGACGCTGACGGGCATCTTCTGGGCCTTCGACGGCGTGCGGGATCCGGTGAGCGCGTGGCTCGGCGAGCCTCGGGCACCGCGCGCGCCGGCCAAGCCGATGGCGGAGAAGAACGCCGAGAAGAACACCGAGAAGAACGCCGATAAGGTGGCCGAAGCGAAGACCGAGAAGACGGTAAACGCGAAGATCGAGAAGGTAGTCGACAAGCAGATCGCGATCGACACCGCCTGGCAGGCTTTCGAGCGCGCCGCGGTGCCGGGTGGATGGAGCGAGGTCATTGTGCGCGTCCCGACCGGTGCGAAGGCGCCCATCCTCTTCACCTGGCTGGACACCTCGCCCCCGCATGAACGCGCACGCAACCGCACGACGATCAAGGCGTCGAGCGGCGAGGTCGTCAAGGACGAGCGCTACGGCGCCAAGGCCGCCGGTGGCCGCGCGCTGGCGGCGATCTATCCGCTGCACATGGGCACGCTGTTCGGGCTGCCCGGTCGCATCGCGATGTTCATCGCGGCGCTGATGCTGCCCGCGTTCACGATCACCGGCTGGTGGCTGTACCTGGGCCGCAAGCGGCTCGAGCGCGAGGCGGCGATGAAGCGGCTCAAGAAGGCCGCGGGCGCTGAGCCCCCGCCGCACGCCCAAGCGCACGCCCAACCGCAGTCACAGACCCGTTCAGCGCGGGTCTGACCTGCTCCTCGCACAGACGCGGCGCCTGCATCGGTTGACCGCATTGTGCGGGGGCCTGTCCCCACCTAGAGTCCCCCGACAGCGAGGGTCGCCGCCGCACCGTCCGGGCGCCGCGTCACTGCTCGCCAACCGGATCCGGCAACAAGGGGGCAAGCCATGACCGAGCTGAATGTCAACAACCGCCAGCTGCGCGCGGACGTCGACGGCGACACGCCGCTGCTGTGGGTGCTGCGCGAGGAGCTGCAGCTCACCGGCACGAAATACGGCTGCGGCGTCGCGCAATGCGGCGCCTGCACGGTGCACATGGACGGCGTGGCGCTGCGCTCCTGCGTGGTGCCGGTCAGCGCGCTGCCGGCCACCGCGAAGATCGTGACCATCGAAGGGCTGGGGCAGACGCGCCTCAAGGTCGTGCAGGAAGCCTGGGCCGAACTGGACGTCGCGCAATGCGGCTATTGCCAGCCCGGGATGATCATGGCCGCCGCCGCCCTGATCGCCCAGACGCCCGATCCCAGCGACGACGACATCCGCTCGGGCATCACGAACATCTGCCGCTGCGGCACCTACCCGCGCGTGCTGGCCGCGACGCGGCTGGCGGCCCAACGCCTGCGTGGCGCGGGAGCACAGCGATGAGCGCCTCAACGACCAACGTCTCGACCGCGGGCGCGAGCGCAAGCACCGAAGCCACGAGTGCCGCAGCCACGAGTGCCGCAGCCACGGGCGCCACGCGACGCCACTTCCTTAAGGCGACCGGTCTCGCCGCCGGTGGCCTGGCCCTGGAGTTCACGCTGCCGGGGGCACAGGCTCTGGCGCAGACGGCATCGCCGGCGCCAGGAGCCGCGCCGTCGCCCGAGGTGACGGCCTGGCTGCTGATCCATCCCGACGAATCCGTCGTCATCCGGATCGCCCGGGCGGAGATGGGGCAGGGCACCTTGACCGGCCTCGCGCAACTCGTCGCCGAGGAGCTCGAGTGCGACTGGGCCAAGGTCCGCTTCGAGCTGGTGAAGCCCGGCGCCAACCGGGCGCGTGCCCGCGTGTGGCGCGACATGGGCACCGGCGGCTCGCGCGGCATCCGCGGCTCGCAGGACTACGTGCGCAAGGCCGGCGCGGCCGCGCGCTCGATGCTGGTCAGCGCGGCCGCCCAGCAGTGGGCCGTTCCCGTTGCCGAATGCAGCGTGGAGAGCGGCACCATCCGCCATGCAGCGTCCAAGCGTCAAACCACTTTCGGCGCTGTCGCCCAGGCCGCGAGCAAGTTGCCGATTCCAGAGGACGTCGTCCTCAAGGACCCGTCGCAATGGCGCATCGCCGGCAAGCCGCTGAAGAGGCTCGACACCGCCGACAAGCTCAACGGCTCGCTGGTCTACGGCATGGACCTGCGCCTGCCGGGGATGATCGTCGCGCTGCCCAAGGCCTGCCCCGTCCATGGCGGCACGCTGGTGAGCTTCGACAAGCAGGCCGTGATCAAGATGCCGGGCGTGCGCGACGTGATCAAGGTCGACGACGCGACGGTCGCCGTGCTGGCCGACCGCTTCTGGCAGGCCAAGCGCGCGCTCGACGTCTTGCCCATCGTCTGGGACAAGGGACCCAACGCGACGGTCACCAGCGCCTCGATCGCCGCGCTGATCAGCGAGGGACTGCAAGGCGACACGCCCTTCGTCGGCAACCGTCAGGGCGATGCGAAGACCCAGCTGCAAGGCGCCTCGCGCGTGATCGAGGCCGACTACGGCACGCCGTTCCAGAACCACGCGCCGATGGAGCCGCTTTCCGCGACAGTGCAATGGACGCCGCAGCGCTGCGATGTCTGGGCGCCCACGCAGGTGGCGGAAGCGGCACTCGCGACGGTGGCCGATGCCGCCGGGCTCGACATCACCGCGTGTGAAGTCCATCCGATGCGCATCGGCGGCAGCTTCGGCCGCCGCCTCGCGACCGACTACCTGGCCATGGCGGTGCGCATCGCCAAGCAGCGGCCGGGCGTGCCGGTCAAGATGATGTGGACGCGCGAGGAGGACATGCTCCAGGGCCGTTTCCATCCGGTGACGCAGTGCCGACTGCGCGCCACGCTCGATGGGCAGGGGCGCATCGCGGCGCTGCACATGCGCATCGCCGGCCAGTCGATCACGTCCTTCGTCAATCCGAAGGCGATCACCGCCAACGGCGACGCGACCGTCTTCCAGGGACTGCTGGCGGACTCGCCCGAGGGCCACTTCGGCTACGAGGTGCCGCACCTGCTGATCGACCACGCGATGCGCAATCCGCATGTGCGGCCGGGCTACTGGCGCGGCGTGAACACCAACCAGAACGCGATCTACAGCGAGTGCTTCATCGACGAGCTCGCGCATGCCGCCGGCAAGGATCCCTTCGAGTTCCGCAAGCAGCACATGGCGAAGCGGCCCAAGCACCTCGCGGTGCTGCAGGCGGTGGCCGACCGCGCGGGATGGACGAAGCCCGCGGCGAAGGGCGTGTTCCGCGGCATCGCGCAGTACATGGGCTTCGGCAGCTACACGGCGGCCGTCGCCGAGGTGACCGTCAAGGACGGACAGCTCAAGGTGCTCCGCATCGTGGCGGCCACCGACCCCGGCCATGTCGTCAATCCGCAGCAGGTGGAGGCGCAGGTGGCGGGCTCGTTCGTGTACGGGCTGGGCGCGGCGCTCTTCGGCGGCAACACCGTCAAGGACGGCGCCATCGCGGAGACCAACTTCGACACCTACGGCGTCATGCGCCTGTACGACATGCCCGCGGTGGAGGTCATCGTCATGCCGTCGGGTGGCTTCTGGGGCGGCGTCGGCGAGCCCACGATCGCGGTGGCCGCGCCGGCCGTGCTCAACGCGGTGTTCGCGGCCACGGGCAAGCGGATCCGGCAACTGCCGTTGAAGGACACGGACCTGTCGAAGGCTTGAGTCCAGCGTGGAAACCGGATGGAAACTACGGCTATTGACCGATCGGTCCAATACGCCGTAGGATCCGTCCCATGCCACGCGAACGCCGCTTTTCCGAGTCCGAAGTCCTGGAGCGTCTGACCGACGTCTTCGCCACGCACGGCTATGCGAGCACGAGCCTGGCGCTCCTGCAGGAAGCGACCGGCCTGGGCAAGCAGAGCCTGTACAACACCTTCGGCGACAAGCAGGCGATGTACCTGCAGGCGATCGACTGCGCGGTGCAGCGTGCCGCGCACACGGTCGCCGCGGTGCAGGCAGCCGAGACCGGACGACTGGCGATCGACCTGTACTTCGAGGCGATGGTCGCGAGCTGCTCCAGCCCCAACCCGGTCGACAAGCACTGCATCGTCACGAGCGGCCTGCTGGAAGGCCTGTCCGACGCCCCGCTGGCCTGGGCGCTGACGAGCCGCTGGCAGGCCACGCACGAGATGCTGCGCGCGGCCGTCGAGCGCGGCCAGCGGGATGGTTCGATCGCCAGCAGGACTCCCTCGGCGGAACTCGCCGAACTGATGATCGCGTTGACCAGCGGGTTGCGCGTGGCCGCACAGGCGGGCCGCAGCCGCGAACAGATGGAGCGCTCCGTGGCGCTCGCGACGGCGGTGCTCGACAGGGCGTGATCCGCCGCTGATCACCGACTATCCACCCCATTTCCCTCCGGCCGCGCGAGCGGCCTTTCTTTCCCCTTAATTTGACCGATTGGTCTATTTGGAGCACATCATGAGCAAGCCCCTTGCAGGAAAAATCGCCCTGGTCACCGGCGCGTCGCGCGGCATCGGCGCCGCCATCGCCCAGCGTCTCGCCGCCGACGGCGCGGAAGTGGTGCTGCACTACGGCAGCGGCCGCGATGAAGTGGAAACCCTGGCCGCGTCGCTGCGTGCCGCTGGCGCCAAGGCGCATGTCGTGCAGGCGGACCTGTCCGCCGTCGACGGCGGTCAGCAACTGGTCGAGCGCGTGATCGCGCTGAAGCTGCCGCGCGTCGACATCCTGGTGAACAACGCCGGCATCGCCGTGTTCGCCGGACTGGCCGACACCAGCGTCGAGGACTTCGAGCGCCTGGTCAGCGTCAACATGCGCAGCCTGTTCCAGGTCACGAAGGGTGTGGTGCCGGTGATGCCCGACGGCGGCCGCGTCATCAACATCGGCACGGCGGCGACGCGCATCGCCTTCCCGGGCATCACCGCCTACTCCGCGAGCAAGGGCTTCGTGGACGCGCTGACGCTGCAACTGGCGGCGGAACTGGGCCCGCGCAACATCACGGTCAACGTCGTGGCCCCCGGCGCCATCGACACCCGCATGAGCGCGTGGATCAACGAGCCGGGCGGCAAGGAGACGCTGGCGCAGGTCCAGGCGCTGCCGGGCGTCGGCAAGCCGGAGTTCATCGCCGGGGTGGTCGCCTTCGTGGCGGGACCGGATGGCGCGTGGACGACGGGTCAGATCATCGACGCGAGCGGCGGCACGAAGCTGTAAGCACCGCGGAGCGGGGGGCAGGCGGAGCGGAGCGGGACGAGGCGCGAAGACAGCGTCTCGTCGCGTCCTCTGCCGCGCGCCGCGAGTCTTCGGTCGTGATTCAATCGCGATCCGATTGCCGCGAGCGAGACAGCGATGACGCCCTCCGAGACTCAAGCCCTGAAGAAGCGCTGCACCCGCTGGGTGTCAGGTTTTGCGCCCCGATCATTCGCCGACGAGCTGGAAGCGGTCGCGGCCTGGGCGCGGGCCAACGACGTGGCTGCCGATGTCTATGGCGAGGGAGGTGCCGTCGAGCTTCTGGAGCAGCAGGTCGCGGGCCTGCTGGGCAAACCGGCGGCCGTCTTCATGCCCAGCGGCGTCATGGCGCAGTTGATCGCCTTGCGTCTCCATGCCGACGACAAGCGGCTGCCGCGTTTCGGCATGCATGCGACCTGCCATGTGGCGACGGAAGAGGAGCAGGCCTATTCGCATCTGATGGGGCTGCACGCGACGATCCTCGGTCAGCCCCACCGGACCTTGAACCGGAACGATCTGGCGCAGCCGGCGGAAGCTTTGTCCGCGGTGGTTCTCGAACTCCCGGCCCGTGTGATCGGTGGACAGTCGCCCACCTGGGAAGAGCTCGCCGCGATCAAGGACTGGGCGGCGGAGACGGGCACGCGACTCCATCTCGATGGCGCGCGCCTGTGGGAAGCCGCCGCCTGGTACGGCAAGAGCTACGCCGAGATCGTGAGCGGTGTCGACACGGTCTACGTCTCGACCTACAAGGGCCTCGGCGGTTTCTCGGGCGCGCTGCTCGCGGGCGAGGAGGCCGTCATGGCTCAGGCGCGTGTGTGGCGCCGACGCATGGGCGGAACGATCTATCAGCTGGCGCCGCTTGCCGCGTCCGCGGCATGTCGCCTGGACGAGCGTCTCGCGCTGATGCCTCGCCTCTTCGAGCGCACGGTGCAGGTGGTCGAGGTTTTGAGCCAGGTCGACGGCCTCCGCATCAATCCCGCCGCGCCGCACGCGAACATGTTCCATGTCCACATGGACGGCGACGTGCAGCGCCTGGTGGAGGCCCGGAACGCGATCGCCGAGAGCGACGGCCTGTGGTTGTTCAACGCGGCGCGCGAGACGGGCTCGCCGGGCCGGGCCGTGACGGAGATCTATGTCGGCGACAACCTGCTCGCCCTGGACGACGAAGCCGTGACCCGGGCTTTCGCACGATTGATCGCCAGCGCGCGGTGAGCGTGCACTGGACGTGCGCCGGGCCTGCGCATCGGCATAGGCCCGGCGGTGTCAGCTGGCCGACACCAGCTTGAGGCCGATCACACCGGACACGATCAGCAGGATGCACAGCAGGCGCATCGGCGCCGCCGAGTCGCCCAGCATCACCATCCCGAAGATGGCCGTGCCCGCGGCGCCGATGCCGGTCCACACCGCATAGCCGGTGCCCACCGGCAGCGTGCGCAGCGACATCGACAGCAGGACGACGCTGCACAGCCCCGAGACGACCGTGACGATCGACGGCACGAGCCGCACGAATCCGCCTGAGGACTTCATCGCCAGGGCGAAGACGATCTCGAGCAGCCCGGCGGCGACGAGCAACAGCCACGCCATGGTCAGGCCGCCTTCGCTGCCGCGGCTGCCGCCGCGGGCGTCGATCGGAACGCGACGCCGAAGCGGTTGAACGCGTTCATCAGGCCGATCGCGTAAGTGAGATCGGCGAGTTCCTTGGCGCTGAACTCCGCGGCGGCCGGCGCGTAGTCGGCGTCGGACACGCCGGTCTCCGAGACGCGGGTCACGGCCTCGGCCCAGGCCAGGGCGACGCGTTCCCGGCCGCTGAAGACGGCGCCGGCGTCGTGCCAGACCTGCAGCAGCGCGAGCTTGTCGATGGTCAGGCCCGACTTGACCAGGTCGCGGGTGTGCATGTCGATGCAGAACGCGCAGCCGTTGATCTGCGAGACGCGCAGGTAGACGAGGTCCACCAGGGCCTTGGGCAGGCCCGATTGCTGGACGGTGAGGTAGACGTTGCCGAAGGCCTTGTAGCCTTCGGGAGAGGTCTTGGCGTAGTCGATGCGTGAGGTCATGGTGGTCGTGGTGAATGGGGTTGCGAAGGACGTCATGGTGTCCCGCGATGGCCCATTCACGAAGAGCCAAGATGGCGGATAACGACTAGGCCATGATCTGCTGCAGCCGCTTGGCCAGTGACACCGCGTCGCGCGAGGATGCGATGTTGGTGAAGGCCACGAGCACCGCCGGATCGCTGGCGCCGCCTTGAGTCCAGTCGCTCAGTGCCTCGCCGTACAGGCCGGCGGCGGCCATGCGCTCGACCAGCTTCCGGTCGGACCGGCGGCCCTGCAGGCGCAGGATCAGATGCATGCCGCCGGGCTGCTCGTCGATGCGCAGCGTGCTACCGAGCCCCTGCTCCAGCGCCGCGACCGTCAGCGCGCGCCGCGCCGAGTAGAGCTTGCGCGTGCGCTGGATGTGCCGTGCGAAATGGCCTTCGGACAGGAAGGCGCTCACGATCGCCTGTGTCAGCTGCGGGCTGCCGCCGGTGATGACCTCGGCGGTCTGCGCGAAGCGTTCCACCAACGCCTCGGGCACGACGACGTAGGCCAGCCGGATGCTCGGGAACAGGACCTTGCTGAAGGTCCCCGCGTACAGCGCGCGGCCGTCGCGGTCGAGGCTCTGCAGCGCCGGCAGCGGACGGCTCACGTAGCGGTACTCGCCGTCGTAGTCGTCCTCGACGATCCAGGCCTCCTGGCGCCGCGCCCAGTCCAGCAGGGCGAGCCGGCGTGGCAGGGACAGCGAAACGCCCAACGGGCTCTGGTGCGCGGGCGTGACCACCGCGGCGCGCGCGCGTGGCGACAGGCGCAGGCCCTGGGCGACGTCGAGGCCGTCGGCGTCGACGGCCACCGGCACCGGCTTCAGCAGCATCTGCGTCAACAACTCGCGCGTGGGCGGATAGCCGGGGTTCTCCATCCACACGCGGTCGCCGCGCTGGAGCAGCGACTGGGCGATCAGCGCGAGGCTGTGGCGATAGCCCGAGGTCACGAAGACCTGCGACGGTGAGCAGCGCACGCCACGCGCGACATGCAGATAGGCGGCGATCTCCGCGCGCAGCGACGGCAGGCCGAGGACCGGCGGATGCGCCATGTCCGCCGGCTGCATCGCGCGCACGCAGCGTGCGCCCAGGCGCGCCCAGATCTTGCGCGGGAAGGCGTCCAGCGCCGGCAGTCCCATCTGGAACGGGAGGGTCGTCTCGGGACGGAAGCTCGGCGCGGCGGTCATCGTCCTGGCGGGTGGTTCGAGGACCGCCGGCAGGTGCCGGGCCTGGAGATCCGGCGCGACGATCGTGCCGGCCTGTCCGCGTGCCTGGATGAACCCCTCGGCGGCCAGCAGCGAGTAGGCCGATTCGATCGTGCCGCGCGCCAGGCCCAGCTCCGCCATCAGCGCACGTGCCGAGGGAATGCGGTCGCCCGGCTTGAGGACGCCGCTGGCGATGGCCTCCCGGAAGCGCTGGTAGACCTGGCGGTAGAGCGGTTCCGCGGCCAGCGGATCCGGCGCGGCGATGGTGGAAGGTGGCGGAGAGATCATGGCGGTGGCGGCGGAATCTTGGCCCAGTCGGAATGGCGAAGCTTGGCTCTTCGACCAGGGGCATCATCTCCCTAGACTGCCTCGCATGCTGAAACTCCTTCACATCACCTGCAGTCCCAACGGACACGCCGCGGAGAGCCACCGGCTCGGCCGCAGGATCATCGACACCCTGGCGTGCGACGCGCCGGTCGCCATGCTGGAGCGCGACGTCGGCGACGGCAGCCTCGGCCACATCGATGCGGACTACGCGCGGGCGCAGTCGTCCGCCGCCGAGCCCATGCCGCAGGGTGCGGCCGCCCGGTCGGACCTGCTGATCGGGGAACTCGAGGCGGCGGACCTCGTCGTGCTCAGCACACCGATGCACAACCTGATGGTGCCGTCGGGGCTGAAGGCGTGGATTGATCACGTCGTGCGGGTGCGCCGCACCTTTGCGCTGTCGCCGCAGGGCAAGCAGCCGCTGCTGCGGGACCGGCCGGTCTACATCGCGATCGCGTCCGGCGGCGTGTTCTCGGGCCCGGACGCGCGACAGCCGGACTTCCTGACCCCGTACCTGCGGACGGTGCTCGCGCAGATCGGTCTGCTCGATCTCCACTTCTTCTCGGTCCAGGGAACGGCGCGAGGCCCGGAGGTGCTCGCCGAGACGCGGACGCGCACCGACGAGGCGATCCAGGCGCACTTCCAGAATCTGCGCGCCGATGCTGTTTGAAGCGGCAGCACGTGGGCGCCTAGTGCCAATCGTGCGCTGTCCGCCCAGGTCGGCGTGCCTGCATTCAGGGGAGGACACGCCAAATTCCCCATTCGCATCCCCAGGTTGAAGGCAGTCCCTGCTTCCCATCTGGCATGCGATATGCAAGATAGGCGGCATGGACGCCTTCCGCATGATCTCGATCCGGGTCCGCGCGCTGCTCGCCGTGGCGGCGCTGCTCGGCACCGGTGCCGCCTCGGCCCAGACCGCCATCGTCATCGGCGGGGCGCTGCGCATGGACAACGACGCCGTCTGGCAGCGCATCGTTCAGGAGGCCGGCGGCCCCGGCAAGGCGCACTTCGCCGTGCTCGCCACGGCCGCGGCCAATCCGGAACTCTCCGCCAAGCTCATCATCGACGTGCTCAGGAAGCATGGCGCCCAGGCCGAGCACATCCCCGTCGCGCCGCGCCTCGAAGGCGCGGACCTGCAGAAGAACCTCAACGACCCCGAGCTGATCGCGAAGGTGCGCGCGTCCAACGCCGTCTTCTTCTCGGGCGGCGCGCAGGGCTTCATCGTCGACACGCTGCAGCCCGACGGGCGGCGCACCGCGATGCTCGATGCCATCTGGGACGTCTACCGCCGCGGCGGCGTCGTCGCCGGCACCAGCGCGGGCGCGGCGATCATGAGCCGCGTGATGTTCCGCGACGCCCTCAACGTCATGGAGGTCATGCGCGGCACGCTGCGCGAGGGTCATGAGATCGATCAGGGACTCGGCTTCGTCGGCAACGAGCTCTTCGTCGACCAGCACTTCCTCAAGCGCGGACGCATCGGCCGCATGCTGCCGCTGATGATGGCCAAGGGTTATCGCTTCGGACTCGGCGTCGAGGAGAACAGCGCCGCCGTCGTGCATGGCGATCGCATCGATGTCATCGGCGGGCGGGGCGCCTTGTTCGTGGACCTGCGCGACGCGCGCAGCGATCCGTCGCTGGGGATGTTCAACGTGCGCGGCGCGCGGCTCAGCTACCTCGACAACGGCGACCGCCACGACCTGCGCTCCGGCGTCACGATGCCGGCGCCGAGGAAGACGGCCGCCGGCTCGCCGGTGCCGATCCGTGCCTCGACGCAAGGCGGGGCCGTGTCCTCACGCGGGCCGGTGGACAGCTTCCAGCCGGACATCCTCGGCGACAACCGCATCGTCCAGGCGATGACGGAGTTGCTGAGCTCGCCCGCCGCCGAGGTGCGCGCGATGGCCGCGCGCATCCGTCCCGATGCCAAGGGCGATCGCGACCGTACGGGGTTTGTCTTCCGGCTCTATCGCGGTGCGGACACGCAGGGATGGATCGACACTGACGGCGACGGAAAGGACGTGACGCTGCTGGACGTGCGGCTGGACATCCGGCCGGTGCGCCTGCCTGATCCCAGTGCTGGCACGACGACGTCGACGAATGCCGTGCCTGCCGCGACGATGATCGCGCCGGCCGGCATGCGCTGAGCCAATCGCATTCCCAAGGCCCGGGGTCAGCGGGCGACAGTGGGGCCGGAATGGGGCTTGGGGTCCCTGGAGGGGTGCCCCATGCCCCGTGGAGAGCCCGCGCTCATCCTCCCGGATGAAAGCGGCCTCAGACGTCGAGCGCTTCCGCGATGAACTGCTTGGACACCTTCGGCTTGGGCACTCGCACGCTGAACCAGCGTCGCACGTCCTGCTCCACGCCGATGCCGTGCATGAAGTTGTAGAGCGCCTTCTTCAGCGCATCCCCCATGGCATCGTGGTCCGTGCCGGTCGGGTCGACGAAGCCGACGTCATTCTTCGCGAACGGCGAGGGCGGCAGCGGCAGCAGTTCCACGCCGAAGGCTTTCGGATCCTGCCCCACCGGCGAGTGCACCGTGCACGCGAAGCGATGGAAGAACCCGCTCTGGATGCAGCCGTTCTCGAACAGCTGGCGGACGTATTCGAGCGCGTCGACGGTGTCCTGCACCGTCTGCGTCGGGAAGCCGTACATCAGGTAGGCGTGCACCAGGATGCCGGACTCGGTGAACGCACGCGTCACGCGCGCCACCTGCTCGACCGACACGCCTTTCTGCATCAGCTTCAACAGGCGGTCCGACGCGACCTCCAGGCCGCCGCTGATCGCGATGCAGCCGCTGTCGGCCAGCAACTGGCAGAGCTCGGGGGTGAAGGTCTTCTCGAAGCGCACGTTGCCCCACCAGCTGATGGAGACGCCGCGATCGATCAGCTCCTGCGCGAGCGCCTTCAGCACCTTGGGCGGCGCCGCCTCGTCGACGAAGTGGAAACCGGTCTGGCCCGTCTCCGCGACGATCGCCTCGATGCGGTCCACGAGCGTCTTCGCCGAGGCCGCCTCGTAGCGCGAGATGTAGTCCAGCGTGATGTCGCAGAAGCTGCACTTCTTCCAGTAGCAGCCATGCGCGATGGTCAGCTTGTTCCAGCGGCCGTCGCTCCACAGCCGGTTCATCGGGTTCAGCATGTCCAGCAGCGACAGGTAGTCGTGCAGCGGCAGGCCGTCCCAGGTCGGCGTGCCGACGTCCTCGAAGGGGACGTCCGGCTCGACGAAGTTGATGTAGCGGACCTGGCCCGCGAGCTCACCGTCGTCCTCGCGGATGAAGCAGCGCACCAGCCGCTGCCGGCTGCGCTTGCCGGCGATGTGGTCGAGCAGCGCCAGCAGCGGCCGCTCGCCCGCATCCAGGGACACGAAGTCCACGTAGTCGAAGAGGCGCGGCTCGGTCAGCTCGCGCAGCTCCGTGTTGACGAAGCCGCCGCCGAACAGGATCTTGATGTGCGGGCGCTCCCGCTTGATCGTCTGGCCGATCCGCAGCGCCGCGTAGACCGCGCCGGGGAAGGGCGCCGACAGCAGCACGACATCGGGCCGCTCGCCATCGATGGCGGCGAGCGTCAGCTCGCGCAGCAGATCGTCGACGAGGTTGGGCGGCGCGCTCAGCGCGTCGTGCAGCGGGTCGAAGGTCGGCTGGCTGGTCGCCAGCTGTTCGGCGTAGCGGACGAACTCGAAACGCGGATCGACCGATTCGCGCAGCACGTCGGCCAGGTCGTTCAGGTACAGCGTCGCCAGGTGCCGCGCGCGGTCCTGCAGTCCCAGCGCGCCGAAGGCCCAGGCCAGCGGATCCTCGCCGTCCTCGGCGACGTAGACCTCCAGCGTCTGGAATCGCGCGCCCTCGGGCAGGAAGGTCCGCGTGTTGATGCGGTGCGCCAGCGTCGGGTCGCGGCCCTGCAGGAACGCGATCGCCGGCGCGATCGTGGCGAAGTAGCGGTCGAAGGATTCGTCGAAATGGCGCGAGGCGATGCCGCGGTCCGGCAGCGGGATCGCGTGCACGGCGGCGCGCACGCGCTTCAGCCCGTCGCGGGAGAACAGCTTGAGCACCAGCGCCAGCGCCAGGTCGCGCTGCGCCGCCTGGAACCCGCGCGAGCGCAGGAACCCCGTCAGGTAGGCCGTGGACGGGTAGGGCGTGTTGAGCTGCGTCATCGGGGGGATGAGCGAGAGCACACGCAGGGTGGGCGCTGGGGAGATCGCAGCGGCTGGCGCGGGGGCGGACATGTCGGAACTGTAGGAGCAAAAAAACAAACCCGGCAGAGGCCGGGTTTGTTCGGGACCGCCAGGACCGCCGGAGCGGGCGTGGCGATCGGCATGCGCCAGAAGTGGATTACTTCTTGGCGGCCTTCTTGGCGGGCTTGGCAGCGGCGGCCTTGGGGGCCTTGGCCGGCTTGGCGGCAGCCTTGCGAGCGGCAGCCTTCGGGTCCACGGCGGCCTTGAAGCCGGCGCCCGGGGTGAACTTCGGCAGCTTGGCGGCGGCGATCTTGATCTTGTCGCCGGTGCTGGGGTTCACGCCGGTGCGGGCGGCACGGGCGTGTTGCTTGAAGGCACCAAAGCCAGGGATGGAAACAGCGCCACCCTTCTTCACCGTGGACACCACCGCGTCCAGCAGCGTTTCCAGGATGCGGCCAGCTTCGGCCTTGGTCAGTTCGTGCTTGGAAGCCAGGTGTTCGATCAGTTCAGTCTTGTTCATTCGTTTGACTCTGCGGTTAGGGCCCGACTAACGCCGGACGGCGCGTATTGTGCGTGAGAAATCACGTGCGCATCCCCGGGTTGCCCCGCAAATCATCGATGAAATCGCCTATCCGGGGTCACGTCTTGCGCGAACGCCGTCGGAATCGCGGTTCCCAGGCATCTTGTGAGCGCTTGCAACGAGGTTTCCTTGATGTTGCAAGGGGACATTCCAGGGCGTTTTCCGGCGGCGTCAGGCCTTGCCCGGGAATACGTCACGCAGGAAAACTCATGACACGAGCAGACGGTGGACAAGGTCCGGCGTGCTGGCCGCGCCGTATTTCTTCATCAGCCGTGCGCGGTACACATCGACCGTGCGCGGACTCACGCCGAGCCTGCGGCCGATCAGCTTGCTGGTGAGGCCCTCGATCAGCAGCGCGGCGATCTCGCGTTCGCGCGGCGTGAGGTCGGCCTTGAGCTGGCGCGTCGCGGACAGGTCCTCGAAACTCCAGATGCCGCTCGCATGCGCCTGCGACGGATCCAGCGCGCGGCCCGACACGTGGCACCAGAACAGCTCGCCCGCGCGCGGCCCGCCGACACGCTTCATCACGCGCTCGTCGGCGTAATAGCCGGCGGCATCGAGGCTGGCGACGATGCGCTCGCCGGTGCGCTCGAATTCGACGGAGGTCGGATACAGCAGCGCGAAGCTGTGGCCGATCAGCTGCTCGCGCTGCGCGCCGAAGATCTCCAGCACCAGCCGGTTGCAGTCCTTGATCAGGCGGTGCTCGGAGATCACCAGCCCGATCGGGGCCTGGTCGAACGCGGTGCGGTAGTCGAGGCTCATGGGGCTGGCGTCACAACAGCGCGTAGGTCGTCGTCGACTGGACGGCGAGCCGGCCCTGCTCGTCGAGCAGGTCGATCTGCCCGAACGCGAGGTTCTTGCCGCGCCGCAGCAGGCGCGCCTCGATCGTGCAGCGCGCGCCCGAGACCGGGCGGATGAAGGTCGACTGCAGCTGGACGGTCGTCATCGGGCGGAACTCGCCCAGCTCGCGCATCATCAGCAGCACCATCGCCGTGTCGGCCGCGGCCATCGACGCCTGCCCGCACATCACGCCGCCGACGTGGACCAGCTCCGGCGCGACCGGCATCGTCAATCGCAGCAGGCCGTCTTCCGCATGGACGGGTTCGAGGCCGAGTGCGACGATCCAGGGCGCGAAGATCTTCGGGATCTGCGCGCGCAGCGCGTCCAGGGACAGGGCGTCCGGGGGCAGGGTCATCGGGCTTCCTTCGGGGACTCGGTGGCGGGATGGCTGCGCGGGAGCAGTTAATCAATTCTACGTACCGCTTACGTAATGCCTTACGTAGTAGATTGGCCGACCGGTTCTGGACCAGTTCTGAAACCCGTGATTCAACGGCAAGCAGGAGACATCGGATGAACAAGCTTTTCCCCGACGCCAAGGCGGCGTTGGACGGCATCGTGGCGGACGGCCAGTTGCTGGCCGTCGGCGGCTTCGGCCTGTGCGGCATTCCGGAGGCGCTGATCGCGGCGCTGCGGGACAGCGGCACCAAGGGCCTGACCGTCATCAGCAACAACGCGGGCGTGGACGGCTTCGGCCTGGGCCAGCTGCTCGAGACGCGGCAGATCAGGAAGATGATCTCCAGCTACGTCGGCGAGAACAAGGAGTTCGAGCGCCAGTACCTGGCCGGTGAACTCGAACTCGAGTTCACGCCGCAGGGCACGCTGGCCGAGAAGCTGCGCGCCGGCGGCGCGGGCATCCCGGCTTTCTTCACCCGCACCGGCGTCGGCACGCTGGTGGCCGAGGGCAAGGAGATCCGCGAATTCGACGGCCATCAGTACGTGATGGAGCGCGCGCTCAATCCGGATGTCGCGCTGGTCAAGGCGCACATCGCCGACAAGAGCGGCAACCTGATCTTCCGGCGCACCGCGCGCAACTTCAACCCGGCCTGCGCGATGGCCGGCAAGGTCACCGTGGTGGAGGTGGAGCAGGTCGTCGAGGTCGGCGAGCTGGATCCCGACAGCATCCATCTGCCCGGGATCTACGTGCACCGCATCGTGCACAACCCGAATCCTGAGAAGCGCATCGAGAAGCGCACCATCCGCCCCGCGGCTTGAGGAGAGAGACATGCCCTGGACCCAAGACCAGATGGCGGCCCGTGCCGCGCAGGAACTCGAAGACGGCTTCTACGTGAACCTCGGCATCGGCATTCCGACGCTGGTGGCGAACTTCGTGCCGGCCGACAAGGAAGTGTGGCTGCAGAGCGAGAACGGGATGCTCGGCATCGGTCCGTTCCCGACGGACGACGAGGTCGACGCCGACCTGATCAACGCCGGCAAGCAGACGGTGACCACGATTCCAGGCTCGTCGATCTTCGGCAGCCATGACAGCTTCGCGATGATCCGCGGCGGCAAGATCAACCTCAGCATCCTGGGGGCGATGCAGGTCAGCGAGCGCGGTGACCTCGCCAACTGGATGATCCCCGGCAAGATGGTGAAGGGGATGGGCGGTGCGATGGACCTGGTCGCCGGCGTGCCGCGCGTGATCGTGCTGATGGAGCACGTCGCCCGCAAGAAGGACGGCACCGAGGACCTGAAGATCATCCCGAGCTGCACCTTGCCGCTGACGGGCGTCGGCGTCGTCAACCGCATCATCACGGACCTGGCCGTGATGGACGTGACCCCGCAGGGCCTGAAGCTCGTCGAACTCGCCCCGGAAGTGACCCGCGAGTTCGTCCAGAGCAAGACCGGCGTCACGCTGGTCTGAGCAAGACCTGGCCCCGCTCGTGGCAAGCCCTGCCACTCGCACTCCCCAGGCCCTTGGGCAGCGAGCGGGGGTGGGGCCGGAATGGTGCTGGGGGTTCCCGGAGGGATGCCCCCTGCACCGTGGAGTGCCCGCGCCTGGCCTCCCGCAAGATGTGACCCCAGGCACCCCGCCTGCCAACGCGCAGGCGATTGTTTCCAGTTCGTTTCCCGCCTTTATCCGACCCTGACAACTTTCGCGCGTGAATAAGTCACACCGCAACGGCCTGTTGCCGCGCCTTTCACAAGTTGTACGAATGACGGTGAATTGAAGTCCGGCCCTCGCCACCATCCCGCATCCGCTGCTTGGAGCCGATGCCGAGATGACTGCCGCCGCCACCACCCACTTCGCACCGCCCGCACTGCCCGACGACGATCGCGTCGTTGAAGACACCACAGCCATCGGCACGACGGCCGCCTTGGCGGCTGCCGCTGCCGCGGCGCTGCTCGCCGCCTGTGGCGGTGGTGGAGGAGGCGGGGACAGCGCCGCCGGCCCCGACAGCAATCCCCAGACCGACGTTCCCACGACCGAGCCTGAAGCCGCGCGCTTCCTCGGCCAGGCCGGTTTTGCCGCCAGCGCGGCGGACCTGACCAGCGTCAAGACGTCCGGTGTCGCCCGTTGGCTGGATCAACAGTTCGACGCGCCGCGCACGCAGAGCCACTACGACTGGCTCGTGGCCAAGGGCAAGGGCGCCGAGGCCAACCGCTACAGCCTGGACGGCGTCGACGCGAGCTTGTGGCGCAAGCTGATCTCCTCGCCCGATCAGCTCCGCCAGCGCGTGGTGCTGGCGCTGTCGGAGATCTTCGTCGTCTCGATGAACGGCCTGCCGATCGCGTGGCCGCAGTTCGCCACCGCCGGCTACGTCGACATGCTCGAGGAACGCTGCTTCGGCAGCTTCCGCGCCCTGATCGAAGGCGTGACGCTGTCCCCGGCGATGGGCGTGTACCTGGCCATGCGCGGCAACCGCAAGGAAGACCCGAAGACCGGCCGCCAGCCCGACGAAAATTACGCCCGCGAGGTGATGCAGCTGTTCACCATCGGCCTGAACCAGCTCAACGCCGACGGCACGCCCAAGATGGTCGGCGGCAAGACCGTCGACACCTACACGCTGCAGCAGATCACCGACCTGGCGCGCGTGTTCACCGGCTGGGACTTCGATGTCGACTCCTCCGACGTGGACGGCCTCGACTTCAGCTACATGAAGCGTCCGATGCGGCAGAACGCGTCGCGCTTCTCCACCGGCGAGAAGAAGGTGCTGGACACCGTCATCCCCGCGACGGCCGACGGCGCCGCCGCGATGAAGGTGGCGCTGGACACGCTGAGCGCGCATCCCAACGTCGGCCCGTTCATCGGCCGGCAGTTGATCCAGCGTCTGGTGGCCTCGAACCCGAGCCCCGCCTATGTGCAACGCGTCGCCGCCGTCTTCGACAACAACGGCAAGGGCGTGCGCGGCGACATGCGCGCCGTGATCCGCGCGATCCTGCTCGACACCGAGGCCCGCACGCGCTCGACCGCGCCCAGCGCCGGCAAGCTGCGTGAACCGCTGCAACGCATGATCCAGTGGGCGCGCACCGTGGGCCTGAGCTCGCCCGGCGACCTCTGGGCCATCGGCGACACCAGCAACCCGTCGTCGCGCCTGGGCCAGAGCCCGATGCGCAGCGGCTCGGTCTTCAACTTCTTCCGGCCCGGTTATGTGCCGCCCAACTCGCAGCTGGGCACCAACAACGTGACCGCGCCCGAGTTCCAGCTCTGCAACGAGAGCACCGTCGCCGGCTACCTGAACTACATGCAGGGCCTGATCGGCAACGGCGTCGGCGACATGAAACCCGACTACACCGCCGATATCGCGCTGGCCGCTGACGTGCCCGCGCTGGTGCGGCGCCAGGCGCAGCTGATGAGTGGCGGCGACATCTCGGAGGCCACGATCACCACGATCGCCACCGCCGTCGCCACGATCAAGGGCGACACCGATGCCAACAGGCTGAACCGCGTCAAGGCCTCCTGGCTGATGGTGCTGGCAGCGCCCGAATACCAGGTCCAGAAATAACCAGCCGAGCGGAGCCGACCATGACCCACATCTCCAAGCTTCCCGCGCTGCGCCGTCGCGAATTCCTCAAGCGCGCGTCGGCGGTGTCCATCGCCGGCACGGCCGCGCCCTGGGCGCTGCAGCTGGCCGCCATCGGCGAGGCCGCCGCGGCCGCCGCGCCGGGCGACTACAAGGCCATCGTCTGCCTGTTCATGTACGGCGGCAACGACTACGGCAACACCGTGATCCCGTATGACACGGCGAACTACCAGGCCTACGCCAACATCCGCCAGGCGCTGGCGATCCCGCGCGATCAGCTCGCCGCCACGGCGTTGACGCCGTCGCTCGCGCTGCCCGACGGCCGGCAGATGGCGCTCGCGCCGACGATGAACCGGCTCAAGCCGGTCTTCGACGCCGGCCGGCTGGGGGTGATGCTCAACATCGGCCCGCTGATGCAGCCGACGACGCTGGCGCAGTACAAGGCCGCCAGCGTGCCCTTGCCGCCCAAGCTGTTCTCGCACAACGACCAGTCCAGCCTGTGGCAGTCGTCGCGGCCCGAGGGCGCGACCTCGGGCTGGGGCGGCCGGCTGGCCGACCAGTTCCTGTCCAGCAACGGCAACGCGACCTTCAGCTGCATCAACGTGTCCGGCAACGCCGTGTTCATGTCGGGCGGCCAGGCGGTGCAGTATCAGATGAGCAGCGGCGGCGCCGTCGCCATCAACGGCGCGAACCGCTCGCTGTTCGGTTCCGCCGCCTGCGCGGAAGCGCTGCGCGGCATGATCACCGGCGAGCGCCAGCACTGGATGGAGCAGGAGTTGAACCGCGTGACCGCGCGCTCGGTCAATGCGCAGGGCACCATCACCACTGCGCTGGCCACCACCACGCTGCAGACGCCGTTCGAGACCAACGGCAACGGCCTGGCGGCCCAGCTGCAGACGGTCGCGCGCCTGATCGGCGCCCGCGCTTCGCTGGGCGTGCAGCGGCAGGTGTACTTCGTCTCGATCGGCGGCTTCGACCTGCACGACAACCTGATGTCGCAGCAGCCGGTGCTGCTGGGCAACGTCGCCAGCGCGATGGCCAGCTTCGACGCGGCGCTGGCCGAGCTCGGTGTCGCCCCGAACGTCACCACCTTCACGGCGTCCGACTTCGGCCGCACGCTGAGCTCCAACGGCGACGGCTCCGACCACGGCTGGGGCAGCCACCACCTCGTCATGGGCGGCGCGGTGAAGGGCGGGCGCTTCTACGGCGCGGCGCCGACGGTCGCCGTCAACGGGCCCGACGACGTCGGCCAGGGCCGGTTGTTGCCGACCACCTCGGTCGACCAGCTCGCGGCCACGCTGGCGCTGTGGATGGGCGTGCCGGCGGCCGACCTGCCGGGGATCCTGCCGGGCATCGTGAACTTCACCCAGAAAGACCTCGGGCTCTTTGCGGCCTGATTTCGAACATCTCACGGGCGATCGTTGGGACTGGCGGGTTTGTCCCTGCCAATTACATCGGGCGAGGTCGGCGGGCCGTGGGGAACGGCGGAAAAAGGTCGCGTCGCGAACGCGTCGGCATGGCCTGAGGGTCAGGTCGTGAGAACCCGCACGGGATGGTCGACGAAGCCGGAAAAAATACCGGTCGATCGACGGGAGTGCCGATGATCACGGGGGAAACGGACGACTGTCGAGGTCGAACGGCACGGTAACCGGATGCGTTTCCGGGCCTTTCCGCTGTTGCGGATCGGATGCTGATTTCCGCGGTGGGACTCTCTAGAGTCGCGGCCGTCAGCAGTACCGACGCACCCCACCATGTTCCGATTCCCCTGGTCTTCCGCAGCCGTCACCGCGGCTGCCGCTGCCCTCAGCGCCTGCGGCGGCGGGGGAGGCGGCGGCGATTCGCCGGCCGCTCCGTCCGGCTCCGTGCCGACGCCCGACGGCACGCCCGCTCCCGCACCGTCACCGGCCCCGGGGCCGGCCCCTGCGCCCGCTCCGGCGCCGGCACCCTCCCCGGCGCCCGTCGCGGGCGCGGGGCTGCCGCTGCCCAATGACGCCCAGGCCGCGCGTTTCCTCGCGCAGGCCGGCTTCGCCGCGAGCGAGGCCGACATCGCCACGCTGAAGTCCGTCGGCTACAACGCCTGGCTGGACCTGCAGTTCCTCGCGCCGCGCACCGAGTCCCATTGGGACTGGGTGGTCCGCAACGGCTATGCGATCGAGGCCAACAAGTACTTCTATTACAACGGCTTCTACAACTCCGTCTGGCGCAAGTTCATCAGCTCGCCGGACCAGCTGCGCCAGCGCATGGTGCTGGCCTTGTCGGAGATCTTCGTCGTCTCGGCGCAGAGCTTCGATTTCCCATGGCGCACCCTGGCGATGACCGCCTATGCGGACCTGCTGGAGGAGAACGCCTTCGGCACCTTCCGCGGACTGCTGGAGGCAGTGACGCTGTCGCCGGCGATGGGCGCCTTCCTGGCGATGCGCGGCAGCAGGAAGGAGGACGGCAAGGGCCGTCAGCCCGACGAGAACTTCGCCCGCGAGGTGATGCAGCTGTTCACCATCGGCCTGGTGCAGCTGAACCTCGACGGCACGGTGCAGACCAGCGGCGGCCGACCGGTCGAGACCTACGACCAGACGACGGTCACGCAGATGGCGCGGGCCTTCACCGGCTGGGACTTCGACACCGCCGGCAACAGCGGCGGTCCCGAGTACGGCGTGATGCGCCGCCCGATGGTGCACAGCGCGGCCAATTTCTCCACCGGCGCGAAGACGGTGCTGGGCGCGACCATCGCCGCCGGTGCCGACGGCCCCACGGCGCTGCGCCAGGCGTTGGACACGCTGGCGAACCACCCGAACGTCGGCCCGTTCTTCGGGCGGCAGCTGATCCAGCGCTTCGTCTGCTCGAACCCGAGCGGCGCCTATGTGCAGCGCGTCGCGCAGGTGTTCAACGACAACGGGCAGGGCGTGCGCGGCGACCTGAAGGCCGTGCTGCGCGCCGTGCTGCTCGATCCCGAGGCCCGCCTGACCGAGGCCGGCGTCACCAGCTCCGGCAAGCTGCGCGAGCCGGTGCTGCGTTTCGTCCAGGTGGCGCGCAACGTCGCGCTGACGTCGGCGGGGCAGTGGAGCATCTTCGAGACCACCGACGCGGAAACGCGGCTGGGTCAGAGCCCGTTCTTCAGTCCGTCGGTCTTCAACTTCTTCCGCCCGGGGTATGTCCCGCCGAGCTCGTCGATGACGGCGGCGGGCGTGACGGCGCCGGAGTTCCAGCTGGTCAACGAGGTGACGGTCACCGGCTATCTCAACTTCATGCAGAAGATGCTGAGCGACGGTCTCGGGGATGCCAAGCCGGACTTCAGCGCCGACGTGGCGCTTGCCGCCGATGCGCGCGCGATGGTGGCGCGCCAGGCCTTGCTGCTGGGCGGCGGCGGCGTGTCGGACGCCACGCAGCAGCGCATCGCGACGGCGGTCGGGACGATCGCGGCGGCGACCGACGCCGGCCGGCTCAACCGCGCCCGCGCGGGCTGGATGCTGCTGCTGGCCTGCCCCGAATACCAAGTCCAGAAATGACCCGACGCCGCGCCGATCGCGCGGCCGTCACCGGAGACCTCTCATGGCTCATGTTTCCAAGCTGTCCTCGCTGCATCGCCGCGAGTTCCTCAAGCGCGCTTCGGCCGCGTCCGTGGCCGCGACGGCCGCGCCCTGGGCGCTGCAGCTCGGGGCGATCGGCGATGCCGCGGCCGCCACCGCCGGCGGCGACTACAAGGCGCTCGTGTGCGTGTTCCTGTACGGCGGCAACGACCACGGCAACACCGTGATCCCCTACGACGCCGTGAGCCACCAGGCCTACACGGCGATCCGGCCCACGCTGGCGATCGGGCGCGACGCGCTCGCGGCGACCGCGCTGTCGCCGACGCTCGCGCTGCCCGACGGCCGGCAGATGGCGCTGGCGCCGGGGCTGTCGGCGGTCAAGCCGGTCTTCGACGCCGGCCGGCTCGCCGTGATGCTCAACATCGGCACGCTGATGGCGCCGACCACGCTCGCCCAGTACAAGTCCGGCGCCGTGCCGCTGCCGCCCAAGCTGTTCTCGCACAACGACCAGTCCAGCCTCTGGCAATCGTCCAACGTCGAAGGCGCGCGCACCGGGTGGGGCGGCCGCATGGCCGACTTCATGCTGTCGTCCAACGGACGCTCGGCGCTGACCTGCATCAACATCTCGGGCAACGCGATCTTCCAGGCCGGCGACAACGCCTTCCAGTACCAGATGGGCGTCGGCGGCAAGCAGGCGATCGCGGGCATCGGCAGCTCGCTGTTCGGCTCGTCGGCCTGCGCCAACCTGATGAAGTCGCTGATCACCGAGGAACGCGCCCATCCGATGGAGGGCGAACTCAACCGCGTCACCGCGCGCTCGATCGACCTGCAGTCGACGCTGACCGGCGCGCTGGCGGGCGGCGCGTCGATGTCGACGGCCTTCGCCACCGACGCGCTCGCGCAGCAGCTGCGCATGGTGGCGCGTCTGATCGCGGCGCGGGCCTCGCTCGGGACGACGCGGCAGGTGTTCTTCGTGTCGGTGGGCGGCTTCGACCTCCACGACAACCTGACGACGCGGCACCCGGTGCTGATGCAGCAGGTGGGCGGCGCGCTGGCGAGCTTCGACGCGGCGCTGCAGGAACTCGGCATGGCGGACAAGGTCACGGCGTTCACCGCGTCGGACTTCGGCCGCACGCTCAGCAGCAACGGCGACGGCACGGATCACGGCTGGGGTTCGCATCACCTGGTGATGGGCGGCGCGGTCAGGGGCGGACGCTTCTACGGCACGGCGCCGTCGGTGAGCGTGAACGGGCCGGACGACGTCGGCCAGGGCCGGCTGCTGCCGACGACGTCGGTGGACCAGCTCGCCTCGACGCTCGCGTTGTGGATGGGCGTGCCGCCTTCCGAGTTGAAGACGGTGCTGCCCAACATCGGTAATTTCGGCGGCGTGGACCTCGGCTTCATGGCCTGACGCACCATGGTGGATCGCGGATAGTCCCGATGGATACGGGTTTCTCCGCGCCCGGAGGGCTCCCGGAATAACCACGCCGAACCCGACATCGCCGGTTCCCCCAACCCTAGGGGGCCCCGTCCGTCATGTTCTGCTACGCAAGACCCTGACGTTCTCCTAACATCTCGACGACGCCCCCACGCACAGACATCGACAACAAGACCGAGCGCAAGTCGAGGGGCGCGATCCACGCATGGCCCGACCAGGGAGGCTGAGATGGACGGAATGTTGGGGAGGTCCGCGGAATTGGGCCGGCTGATGTCCTATCGAGGGCCGGAACGCCGGCGGGGATCGCCGGATCGATGGTGGCGCCACGCGCTGGAGGAGATCGACCTCGGGGTCTGTCTCGTCGCCGGCGAGGGGCAGCTGCTGTATGCCAACAGCACCGCGCGACGGCAGCTCGACGACACGTCGCCGCTGCAGATCGTCGACGGCCAGCTGATCGCGTCGCAGCGCAACGATCAATTGCGATTGGAGAGCGCGCTCGCCGATGTGCAGCGCGGGCTGCGGCATCTCATCTGTCTGGGGCGTGGTCCGGGGAGGCTGTCGCTGTCGGTGCTGCCGCTGCAGGACGGGCAAGGGCGCCCGTCCCAGGCGATGGTGGTGCTCGGCAAACGCAACCTGTGCGGGGAGCTGCCGATGCTCGCCTTCGCACGGGAGCATCAACTGACCGCGGCGGAGCTGCAGGTGCTGCAGTCGCTCTGCTCGGGGCTGCAGCCGCAGGAGATCGCGCATCGCCACGGGGTGGCCATCTCGACCGTGCGCACGCAGATCGCGAGCGTGCGGGCGAAGACAGCGACCGAGAGCATCCGCGACCTCGTGTCGATGGTGGCGCAGTTGCCGCCGATGCAGGGCGTGTTGCGGGTGATGGAGCGGGTTTGAGGCGTCAGGTGCGCTTCGGCTCGAGCGTCTTCTTGTAGAGGGTCGAACCTTCCAGATCCTTCAGCGTGACCGTCATCGCGCGCGTCTTCGCGTCGATGTCGACCTGGCCGAAGAACTGCGTGTCGGGCGCGGGAGCGGCATTGGCAATGCCTGGCCCCTTCTGATACGCGACCTGCATGCCGAAGGTGCCATCGGCCTTGTTGGGGCCGAAGCCGCCGGCGTGGAGCGGGCCCGAAACGAATTCCCAGAAGGGCAGGAAGTCGGTGTGCTTCGCCTTGGCGGGATCGAAGAAGTGCGCGGCGGTGTAGTGCACGTCGGCGGTGAGCCAGACGATGTTGTGCAGCTGGTGGCGCTTGATCTCGCTGAGCAGACGCGCGATTTCCAGTTCCCGGCCACGAGGCGCGCCGTCGTCGCCGTTGGCGATCGCTTCCCACTTGTCACGGCCCTCGGCGTCCTTGCCGTCGTTGACGTGCAGGCCGATCGGCATGTCGGCCGCGATGACCTTCCAGACCGCCTTCGAACGCTTCAATCCGTCGAGCAGCCACGCGATCTGCGGGCGGCCCATGAAGGCGCTGTCGGCGTTCTCCTCGGTCTGGAGGTTGGCGCTGTTGGGGCCGCGGTAGCTGCGCATGTCGACGACGAAGACGTCGAGCAGCGGACCCTGCGGCAGGTGGCGGTAGATGCGTTCGCCCTCGACGTCGCCGAAGCGGCGCATGGGCGCGTATTCCTGGAAGGCCTTGGTGGCGCGGGCGACGAGCAGCGGGATGTTCTTCTCCGTGTAACGGGCGTCGCCGGAGAGGTCCTTGCTGTCGGAGTAGTTGTTGGTGACCTCGTGGTCGTCCCACTGCCAGATCTGGGGCACGTCGGCCGACATGCGGCGGACGTTGGCGTCCATCAGGTTGTAGCGGTAGCGGCCGCGGTATTCGTCGAGCGTCTCGGCGACCTTGCTGGTCTGCTCGGTGACGACGTTGCGCCAGAGCGATCCGTCGGGGAGCTTGATCTCGGCGGGGATGGGGCTGTCGGCGTAGATGGTGTCGCCGCTGTGCAGGAAGAAGTCGGGATTGATGCGGCGGATCTGCTCGTAGATCTTCATGCCGCCCCATTGCTCGTTGATGCCCCAGCCCTGGCCGCAGGTGTCGCCGCTCCAGGCGAAGCGGACGTCGCGGACGCCTTTCGCGCCGAAGGCGGCCGGCAGGCGCAGATGGCCGGCGACGGGCTCGGAGAGGACGCGTTCGTTGTGCAGGTCCTGCAGGACGACACGGTAGAAGATCTCCTGGCCGGCGGGCAGGCCGCGCAGGTCGACGCGGCCCGTGAAGTCGGAGTCCTCGAGCAGATGAGGCCCGCGCACGCGCTGCAGGTTGGCGAAGCTGGCGGTGGTGGACCACTCGAGCCAGAGCCGGCTCGGGCGGTCGCCGCGGGTCCAGACGACGGCGCCGTCGGCGATGGGATCACCGGACTGGATGCCGTGCGGCATCTGCGGCCGCTTCGCGTCGCGCGTGATGACGGCGGGGGCCTGCGCATGCGCGCCAGGCAGCGTCAGCAGCGAAGCGCCTCCAAGAACGGTACTGGCGTGGAGGAAGAGGCGGCGGTCCATGCGGGTCTCCCGGAGAGATCAAAAGGGCGAAGCCCGCGATGCTGCCGGGAGGGTGTGACGGGGAGGTGACCGGCCAGCGTCAGCCGACCGTTCTCACTGCCCCGCCGGCGGCTCCCACAGCTCGACCTTGTTGCCTTCCGGGTCGATGACCCAGCCGAACTTGCCGTACTCCGAGTCGTCGGTCTTCTCAAGGACGTTGCAGCCCTCGTCGCGCAGCGCCTTCAGCAGCGACGCGAGGTCCGCCACCCGGTAATTGATCATGAAGGGCGCCTTGTTCGGCCCGAAGCCGTCGCCGCCCTCGGCCGCGCCGATGGACCAGATCGTCGAGCCGCCCGTAGGCTGGCCCGCCTCGTCCGTCCACGTGAACGCCGCGCCGCCCCACGCCTGGACGTCCACGCCCAGATGCGTCTTGTACCAATCGCGCAGGACCGCCGGATCCTTGGCGTTGAAGAAGATGCCGCCGATGCCAGTGACTCGTTTCATGTGGGAACTCCCGACAGGTTGATCGATCTCAAAGACATCGGCGGTCGTCTCACCGACGATGGACGGCTCCGCGCTTGAGCGTCAGCAGACACAGCAGCGCGATCAAGGTGAACAGGGCGCCGCTCCAGATCTCGTAAGGCAGACCGAGCAGCGTGTACGCGGACGCTTCACTGCAATTGGCCGTGACCATGAAGATGCTCGGGATCCGATCTTCCAGCTTGAACATCGTCAGCACGCGGTCCGCGAAGGTCATGTCGCAGCTGGCCAGCTTGGAGGCAACCTCGTGCTGGTAACCCGCGGCGAACAGGCCCGCCACGCCCAGCGCGCCCGACAGCAGCAGCGCCAGCACGCGCGCGAAACCCACGCGCTGCAGCACCCAGCCCAGCGCGCTCACCAGCGCGATCAGCAGGAAGATGCCCCGCTGCATCACGCACCACGGGCACGGCTTGACGTTGAACTGGTACTGCGCGACCAGGGCCGCCGCCACGGCGGCGAGCGAGACCAGCGCGCTGAAGGCCAGCACGCGCGAGGCGGTCAGGGCGCGCATCAGTCGGCGATCTCGGCGATCAGCTCGATCTCGACGCAGGCGCCGAGCGGGATCTGCGCCACGCCGAAGGCGCTGCGGGCATGCGCGCCCTTCTCGGGGCCGAAGACTTCGCCGATCAGTTCGGAGGCGCCGTTGGTGACCAGGTGCTGCTCGGTGAAGTCGCCGGTGCTGTTGACCAGGCTCATCAGCTTCACCACGCGCTTGACCTTGTTCAGGTCGCCGACCGTCGCGTGCAGCGTGCCCAGCAGGTCGATCGCGATCGCGCGCGCGGCTTTCTGGCCGGTCGCCGTGTCGGTGTCCTTGCCCAGCTGGCCCACCCAGGGCTTGCCGTCCTTCTTCGCGATATGACCGGACAGGAACACGAGGTTGCCGGTGCGGACGAACGGCACGTAGGCCGCGGCGGGCACCGCCACCGGAGGCAGTTCGATGCCGAGTTGGGTCAGGCGGTCGTAGACGGAAGTGCTCATGGGGATCTGCGCGGAAGTGGAAAAAATCGCCGGGAATCCTACACCCCGGCATGGCGCTGGACATTGGCCCCGCTCGCGGCCCTGCTCGGCATGGGGCTGGTCCACGTCCTCCCGGAACTGCCCGGCCCCGGCGCCTGGCGGGCGTGGACCGCGATCGCCGTGACGCTGGTGTTCACGATGGCGTTGCCGTTCGCACGCCAGGCGCGGACCCATTGGCTGACGTGGGCGATGCTCGCGGCGATCGCCGGGTCCGGGCTCACTGCATCGCGTGCCGGCCTGCGCATGGCCGAGGTGCCTGCCGTCGACATCGAGGGCCAGGTCATGACGCTCACCGGCCGCGTCGCCAGCCTTCCTCAGCGCACGGACGGCATCGGCGGTGTCGAGGGCTGGCGCTTCATCCTCGACGTGGAATCTCCCACGATCGGCGCCGGTGCGCCGCCGCGCGTGCTGCTGTCCTGCTATCAGATGCCGTTCCCGCCCCGCGCCGGCGAGCGGTGGCGCCTCGACGTCAAATTGCGACGCCCGCATGGCCTCATGAATCCGCACGGCTTCGACCAGGCGCTGTGGATGCTCGACCAGGACCTGCCCGCCGCCGGCAGTTGTCGCAGCAAGGGGCAGGAACGGCTGGAGGGGAGCGGCTTCAGCGTCGACGCCTTGCGGCAGGCGATGCGCGACGCGATCGACCGCCAGTTGAGCGAGCGGCGCGACCGCCGCGGCGCGGGTGTGCTCGCCGCGCTGAGCCTCGGCGATCAGGGTGCGGTGAACGCCGCCGACTGGGGGCTGTACCGCGATGCCGGCGTCTCGCACCTGCTGAGCGTGAGCGGCCTGCACGTGACCATGTTCGCGTGGCTCGCCGGCGCCGCGGCCGGCTGGGCCTGGCGGCGCAGCGCGCGGCTGTGCCTGTGGCTGCCGGCGCCGCGCGCGGCGATGTGGATCGGCGTCGTCGCAGCCGGGCTCTATGCGTTGTTCTCCGGCTGGGGCGTGCCGTCGCAGCGCACGGTGGGGCTGCTCGCGATCCTCGCGCTGCTGCGCCAGACCGGCGCGCGCTGGCCGTGGCCGATGAGCCTCTGCGCGGCGGCCGCCGGCGTGTGCGCCGCCGACCCGTGGGCGCTGACGCAGGCCGGCTTCTGGTTGTCGTTCTGCGCCGTCGCGCTGCTGATGGCCGCGGACCATCGCGCCGATCCCGGCTGGCGCGGCGCGCTGCGCAACGCCTGGCACACGCAGTGGGTGGTGACGCTCGGTCTTGCGCCGCTGACGCTGCTGCTGTTCCAGCAGCTGTCCATCGTGGGCCTGGTGGCGAATGCCTTCGCCATTCCGCTGGTCTCGTACGTGATCACGCCGCTGGCGATGCTGGGCGCGCTGTGCCCGCCGTTGTGGACGCTCGGCGCCTGGTGCGTCGCGCTGATGAACGCGATGCTGGAAGCGCTGCGCGTCCTTCCGCTGGCAGTCTGGCATCTGCCGTGGCCGACGGCCTGGGCGCAAGCGCTGGGCCTGGCCGGCGGCGCCGCCCTCGCGATGCCGTGGCCGTGGCGCTTGCGGCTCGGCGGCCTCGCGCTGTGCGTGCCGATGTTCTGGCCGGTGATCGAGCGCCCCGCGCCGGATCAGCTGGAGCTCTGGGTGCCCGACGTCGGCCAGGGCGGCGCCACGATCCTGCGCACGCAGGCGCACACGATGGTCTTCGACGCCGGCCCGTCGTGGGGGCCGGGCTCCGATGCCGGACAGCGCGTGCTGCTGCCGCTGTTGTACGGGCTCGGCGAGCGGCGACTGGACGTCTTGATGATCAGCCACGCGGACCAGGACCACGTGGGCGGCGCCGCGAGCCTGCTCGCGGCGATGCCGGTCGAGCGGCGGCTCGGCGCCGTGCCAGGCGGGGAGGGCTGCCGGCGCGGGCAGCGATGGACCTGGGACGGCGTGCGCTTCGAGGTGTTGTGGCCGATCGCGGACGGCGAGCCGGGCGAGGCAGGCGAGACGGGCAGGGCTGGCGATCAGGGCCAGAAGCGCAAGGAGGCCCGGCGCAATGCCGGTTCGTGCGTGCTGCGCGTCGAGGCCGCCGGCCGCCGCGTGCTGCTGACCGGCGACATCGAGGCGGCGCAGGAGGCGCGTCTGGTGCGCGAGGATGGCGAGGACGGCCTGCGGTCCGAGGTCCTGGTCGTGCCGCATCACGGCAGCCGGACCTCCTCGACGGCGGCGTTCGTGCGCGCGGTCGCGCCGCGCGTGGCGGCGGTGCAGTCGGGGTATCTGAACCGCTTCGGCCATCCGAAGCCGGACGTCGTGGCGCGTTACCTCGCCGCCGACGCGCTGCTGCTCAACACGGTCGACTGCGGGGCATGGCGCTGGCGCAGCGACCGACGGGCATCGCCGATCGACGAGTGCGAACGGGCGACGCGTCGACGCTACTGGCTGCGTGTGCCGGCGGGGGCGGGTGTCCGCCCGGCGTTGCCGATCGCGCCATGGCTCGCCGATCTGCCTGCGAGCAGCGCGGAGCCGGATGCGGACGCCGCGGATGCGGTCCCTGCCGACCTTCCGCCCTGAGCGCGTTCCACGCTGCCCCCTGTCGCCGGGGCTGTGCATGCCGCCCGTCAGGTGCTAGCTTTCGAGGACGACGCCACACAGGCGCCGAAGGGAGGAACACATGGGAATGCTGTCCGACTTGAAGGTGGGTGTCCGGCTCGGCCTGGGCTTCGCGCTGCTGGTGCTGCTGATGCTGGCGATGGGCGTGTTCTCGGCGAGCCGCGTGGCGCAGGTCGAGGGCAAGGTGGAGGATCTGGCCACCAACTGGCTGCCCAGCACGCGCACGCTGGGCGCCATGGGTGAATCGATGAACCAGATGCGTCGCGCGGAGCTGCAGATGCTCGTCGGCGGCGACCCGAAGACGATCGCGGACGAGGCGGCGCGGCTCACCGACCAATGGCGCGTGCTGCCCGGCCTGCTGTCGACCTACGAGAAGCTCGTCTCCAGCGACAAGGAACGGCAGGTCTTCGAGGATCTCGCACGGCAGGTCCAGGCGTATCGCGCGGCGCAGGAGCGCTACGTGGCGGCGCTCGGCGCCGGTCAGCGGGACGAGGCCGTGACGCTGCTGCGCGGCGATTCGCGCACCGCGTTCCGGGGCGCGACCCAGCGTCAATCGGAGCTCGTGAAGATCAACACCGAGGGCGCCGATCTCGCGCACGAGCATGCACGCGCCGACTATCGTGTCGTGCTGACGGCGATCTGGACGCTGGTCGCGGTCGCGATGGCCTTGGGCGCGCTGGTCGGCTGGCTGCTGACGCGTTCGCTGACGATGCCGCTGCGCGCGGCTTCAGCCACGGCCGACCGGATCGCCGACGGCGATCTGCGCGACATCGACACGGCCTCGCGCCGGGACGAGCTCGGCGACCTGCTGCGCGCGCTCGGCAAGATGCGCGACGCGCTGCATGCGTCGATGTCGACGGTGCGCGCGAGCGCCGACCAGATCGCCGAGGCCAGCCGCGAGGTCGCCACCGGCAGCTTCGATCTCTCGAGCCGCACCGAGCAGACGGCGTCGAACCTGCAGGAGACCTCGGCGGCGATGCACCAGCTGACCGATGCCGCCCGCCAGAGCGCCTCCAGCGCCGACGAGGCCAGCCGCATCGCCCAGGACGCGGCCGGCGTGGCCAGCCGCGGCGGGGACATGGTCGGCCGCGTCGTCTCGACGATGGCGGGCATCCAGCAGTCGTCGCGGCGCATCGCCGACATCATCGGCGTGATCGACGGCATCGCTTTCCAGACCAACATCCTGGCGCTCAACGCCGCGGTCGAGGCAGCCCGGGCGGGCGAGCAGGGCCGGGGTTTCGCCGTGGTCGCGTCCGAGGTGCGCGGCCTGGCGCAACGCAGCGCCCAGGCGGCGCGCGAGATCAAGACGCTGATCGCGGATTCGGTCGAGCAGGTCGAGACCGGCTCGCGCGCCGTCGGCGACGCGGGGTCGACGATGACCCAGGTGGTCGACGCGGTGAAGCAGGTCAGCCAGTTGATCCGCGAGATCGCCTCGGCCACCGGCGGGCAGACGCAGAGCCTGTCGGAGGTCAACACGGCGGTGACGCAGCTCGACACCATGACGCAGCAGAACGCCGCGCTGGTCGAGGAATCCGCCGCCGCGGCCGAGGCGCTGAAGGAACAGGCCGCGCGACTGAGCCAGGTGGTGGCGAGGTTCCGGTTGACGGGGTGAGATCAGCGGGCCGTGGTCGTCCCGGCGTTTGATGCGCCGGACGGCGCGGCGTCCAGCCGGAGTCGCCAGAGGTCGTAGCGTTCGTCGCCCGCCTTCACGGCACCGGCGAAGTGCCCGTTCAATCGACTGGCGGTGAACAGCAGGTCCCCGCCCGCCGTGATCGTGGGCGTGTCGGGCCAGAACACGCCGGCGTCCGCGGCGATCAGCGTCATCGCCCGCGAGGCCGGGTCGTAGCGCACGATGCCGTTGCGGGTGACGTCGGTGATGTAGAGCCGACCGCGCGCGTCCGTCACGATGCCGTCGGTGTTGCCGCCGACATCGCCCAGCGTCCGGGCCGCCGCCGCCACACGGGCGCCGTCCGCCTTCGCGTCGCGCAGCACGGCGGTGTCGATCGCGAAGGCCTTCGTGCCGGTCGTGACGGTCCAGTACAACGTGCGCGCGTCCGGCGACAGCGCGATGCCATTGATGCCCAGCACCAGCGGATTTCCCGGCCAGACCTCCTCGCCATGGGACACGACCTGGGCGCCGGCTTCGGGCATCACGGACGGATGCTGGCTCAGCACGCGGCGCACGCGCGCCGAGTCGAAGTCCGCCACGATGATCGCCGCCTGGTTGCGCGGCGCGCTGCGCAGGCCGCTGTCGGACAGGAACGCCACGCGGCGCCCTTCATCGACGGCGATGTCGTTGAGGAAACTGCCCTTGCGATCAGCGACGCTGTCCAGCGCGATGCGCTTCACCACGCGGCCCGTGGCCAGCGCGTAGACGACGATCTTCTGACCGCCCGCCGGCGCTTCGGCCTCGCCGGCGACGAAGCCCATGTCCAGGGCCCAGAGCCAGCCGTTGCGGCGGTCGATGTGGAAGCCCAGCACGTTGCGCAGATGAAGCGCTGGCGCGGCGTCCGTCGCATTGCCCGTCTCCGAGGGGAATGCGGTGAGCCGTGCAGGGCCGCCGTCGACGGACGTGTCCAGGAGGCTCAAGGTGGCTGGCGTGTCCGCCGAGATCAGCCGCGGCGTGCTGACGAAGGCGCGATCCTTGGCGTCGAAGTGGATCCCGGCGATCGGCGCGTTCACGGAGTTGCGGAAGCTCACGGAAGTCACCTGCGACGCGGAGCCCGCCTCCCAGGTCACGCCGCTGTAGCTGCGCCAGCGTTCCAGCGCCGCGGTGTCGGCGCTCCAGGCAGAGGTCAGCGAGACGGCGGCGAGCGCGGTCAATGCGCGCCGGGCAAGGCGGAAGGTCGGGCGAGAGCGGTTCATGGGGGTCCTCGTGGCGCCCGCAGTCCGGGCTGAAATCGATGAACCGACTCTATTGATGCCGACATTGGAGATAAATTACGCCAGCACCAATTCATTGATTCCTTGGAAGACAAGATGAGCCGCCGATTCGATTACCTGGGCGATGTGGAAGCGTTCCTGGCGGTCGTGGAGCAGGGATCGTTCACGGCCGCTGCCACGGCGCTGTCGACGACGGCATCGGTGCTCAGCCGCGCGGTCGTCCGCCTGGAGACGCGACTCGGCCAACAGCTGATGCGTCGCACGACGCGCCGCATCGGGTTGACCGAAGCCGGTCGCCGCTACCTGGAGCAGGCGCGTCAGGCCTTCGGCCTGCTGGGCGACGCGGAGGCGGAAGCGCAATCGCAAGGCGCCGCGCTCAGCGGCCGTGTGCGGATCAGCGCGCCCACCACCTACGGCCACCACCGGCTGCCCGCATTGCTTCTGCCCTTCATCGACCGCCATCCCGGCGTGCGGCTGGAGCTCAACATCACCAACCGCAATGTCGACCTCGTCGCCGAGGGCTTCGACCTGGCGATCCGGCTCGGGCATCTGCCCGACAGCGGGCTGGTCGCACGCAAGCTGGAGGACGCGCGCCTGCGGCTGGTCGCCGCGCCGGACTATCTCCGGCGGGCGGGCGAGCCGAGGAGCCTGCAAGACCTGACCCTGCATCGCTGCCTGCCGTTCGTGATGCCGCGCACCGGGCGGCTGGGGCCATGGTCGTTCCTGGTCGCGGGCGAAGAAATCGAGTGGCAGCCGACCTCGACGATCGAGATCTCGGACGACGTGCTCGGCGCCGTCTCGCTCGCGGAGCAGGGCATCGGGATCTGCCAGACCTACGACTTCATCGTGCGCGAGCGGCTCGACAGCGGGCGCCTGGTGGAGGTGCTGGCGGATCTCGGCGGGCGGACGCGTCCGTTCTCGCTGGTCTACGCGCCGCACCGCCACCAGTCGGCGGCGGCGCGGGCGTTGATCGAGGCGCTCACGTCTCCCGCCGAATGATGATCGTGCCCCGGCTTCACGCCGTGAACACCAGCGCGATCTGCTCCGGTTCGCGCATGGCGCGGGTCTTCGCCGACGTCGCGGCCTTGGTGCCAATCTCGGTCGCCTTCAGGTGGTCGACCAGGAAGCGCGCCGTCTCGGGCGAGCGGCTCATCTCCGCCGCGACGACCGCCTCCAGTTCCGACGGACGCACGTCCATCGCCGCGCACAGCTTCAGCAGGCGCGCCTCGGCCTCGAGGTAGTGCCGCTCCACGGTCAGCTTGCGCGGGAACAGCCCGATCACCTGGCCGACGCGCAGCAGGTGCACGTCGAGCAGCGCCACGTCCTCCGAGGCCGACCAGCCGCGCACGATGGCCGACGCCGTCTTCGGCCCGACGCCCGGCAGTTCCATCAGCCAGTTGCGCACCTCCTGGCCGGCCTCGAAGTCCGGCGCCGAGAGCAATGCCGGCATCACCGCCGCGAGGTGCTTCGCCTTCTGTGCCGCGAAGCGGAAGCCCAGAGCCTTGCCCTCGACGTCCAGCGGCTCGCTGAGCCACGCGGTGAGCGTGTGCTCGCAGACGCCGGGTTGCACGAAGGCGCCGCGCTCGCGGATGCGCGCGAACGCGGCGAGGCCCACGGCGGCCGGGATGCCCGGACCGCCCAGCAGCGACGCGCCGACCTCCTCGGCCAGCGAGCGGCCCGATGCCGCAGGCTGTGCCGTATCCAGGCGATCGAGGCGGTGGCGCAAGGCCTGCTGTGTCCAGTAGGCCGGGGTAGGGAATTCCTCGACGGCGCCCCAGCGCACGCCGGTCAGCAGGAGGTGATGGGGGTCGGGAAGTTCTCTTTGGAGGGAGCCGTGGCGGGAGACGAGGGCAACGATCTGGGTCATGGGAGAAGGGGAACGCCGCCTCTCTGGGCGGCTGGATAGGTGGTGTTCAGCCATTGGGCGAACGCGGCGCGCTCGACCGGATCCATGGCATGGACACGCTCTTGAAGGCGTTCGAGACGCCGCTTGTGGGTCTGGCGCTCGCGGAAGGTGGCTCCGCGGTGCCGGCTGTCGTGAAGCATCTCAGGCGGTTCGAAGTTGAACCACAGCGTCTCCGTGCGCACGTCGGTGTGGGTCTTCGCGCGAAACTCCGCCGTCCGCCACCCCCGCAGGAGGGCGTCGTACGACGGATGCGCATAACCCGACACGATCACCCGGCACGGCAGCGCCGCGAGTTGCGCGAGCAGCGCCTCGTGGTCCGCGGCGTCGTATTCATGCCGGTAGATGCGCGTCTGCCGACGCGTCTCGGGGTGATAGGGCGGGTCCACGTAGACCAGCTCGTCCCCCTCGAAACGGTGCCGTGCGAGGAAGTCCTCGGCACGGCCATGCACCAGCTCGACACCGGGCAGGGCCAGGTCTTGCCAGTGAGCGATGACCCGTTCGTCGGCGTCGATGGCGATCGAACGCGCCGCCGGCAGCTTGTGGCGCAGGACCGCGCCACCGCCGACATGCGTCTCGATGTACACCCGGTGCGGAGGCATCAGGTTGATGACGTGCTGGTACGTCTTGCCCTTGCCGCCTGGATACTTCATGCGCCGGATCATCGTCAGAAGTGACGATGATGTCAAGGCGCCGGGAGGCTCAGAGCGCCGTCAACCAGTCGCAGCGCAGGCGGCCCGACCGGTGCAGGCGGCGACGGCCGCCGGTGTAGGCCATCGGCAGCAGCCAGGCCATCAGGCACAACGGCAGTGCGATCCACGCCTGGATCAATAACGCGCCCGGAACGCCCATGAAACCCAGCATCCAGATCGTCAGCACGATGTTCCAGACCGCCAGCTCCACCGGGTGACGGGCGCTGTGCATCACCATCCAGCGCTTCACCTGGCTGAGCTGCTTGAGAGTCATGGCGGGCTCCTGGACGACGGGAGAGGGGGTTCGGAAGGGCCGGAACGGGCCGGGGATCGGATGGGCGAGAGTGTAAGTTTGGAGTCAGGGTTTCCCCATCCCACGCTCGTGGAGCCCGACTGGAACTCCGGGTTATCCCGCCATGCGGCATGGGGGCCGGGTGCCGACCGGCACGGGGCCGGGCCGGCGGGCTCGTGTATGGTTCGCCCCTTCTCAGAAGGTGGACAGGAGTCCCGCGAATGAAACGACTGATGTGGGCCGCGCTGGCGTTGTACGCCGCGGCCGGCGCCCAGGCGCACGAAGGCATGTGGATGCCGCAGCAGCTGCCGCTGGTGGCCAAGGACATGAAGGCCCTGGGCCTGAAATTCGACCCGGCGCGGCTGTCGCAGCCGCTGGGGTATCCGATGGGCGCGGTGGTGAGCCTGGGCGGCTGCACGGCCTCGTTCGTGTCCCCGCAAGGCCTGGTGGTGACCAACCACCACTGCGCCTTCGGCAGCATCCAGTACAACTCGACGCCGCAGAAGGACCTGCTGAAGAACGGCTTCCTGGCCGCGTCGCTGGCCGATGAACTGCCGGCCGCGCCGGGCAGCCGCATCCTGGTCACGGTCGCGCTGACCGACGTCACCGACAAGGTCATCGACAAGAAGACCGCCGCGCTGCAGGGCAAGGCCCGCATCGACGCGATCGAGGCCAACGAGAAGTCGCTGGTCGCCGCGTGCGAGAAGGACGCCGGCCACCGCTGCTCGGTGGGCGCGTTCTACGGCGGCCTGATGTACCAGTTGACCAAGCAGCTGGAGATCCGCGACGTGCGCCTGGTCCATGCGCCGGCCGAAGGCGTCGGCCTCTTCGGCGGCGACACCGACAACTGGATGTGGCCGCGCCACACCGGCGACTACAGCTTCTACCGTGCCTACGTCGGCCCGGACGGCAAGCCGGCGGACTTCAGCAAGGACAACAAGCCCTTCCAGCCGCAGCAGTTCCTGAAGATGGCGAGCGCGCCGCTGAACGAGAACGACTTCGTGGCCGTGGCCGGTTACCCGGGCCGCACGAACCGCCATCGCCTGCCCTCGGAAGTCGACTTCGCGTTCTCGTGGGACTTCCCGAACCGCGTGAAGGCGATGGGCGAGCAGCTCGACCTGATCAAGGAGGCCACCGCCGGCCGCCGTGATGCCGAGATCAAGTTGGCCAACACCGTCGCCGGCGTCAACAACTACTACAAGAACTACCAGGGCCAGATGGCCAGCTACGCGGGCAGCGACATCCTCGCGCGCAAGCAGGCGGCCTTCGACCAGATGAAGGCCTGGGTGAACGCCGACGCCAAGCGCCGCGCCGCCTACGGCCCGTCGCTGGTGGAGGTGGAACGCCTGATCGCCGAGCGCCAGGCCATCGTGCGCCGCGAGTTCCTGCTGAGCTACGCGACGCCCTTGCTCGTGAAGAGCGCGAGCGACCTGTACGAGCAGGCGCTGCAGCGCAAGAAGCCGGACGCGGAACGCAAGACCGGTTATCAGGACCGCGACCAGCTGCGCCGCAAGCAGGCCGTGGAAACGCTGGACCGCCGCTTCGACGAGATCACCGAGAAGAAGGTGGTCAGCCACTTCCTGACGCAATACCTGGCCCTGCCGGCCGATCAGCTGAACGCCGCGTTCCTGAACGCGCTGGGCGTGCGCGCCGGCATGGACGCGGCGGCCGTGACGGCGCGCGTCGACGCGTTGTACGCGGGCACGAAGCTGACCGACAAGGCGGAGCGCACTGCCTGGCTGTCGCGTGATGCCGCGGCCTTCGAAGGCAGCACCGACGCGCTGGTCAAGGCCGCCGTGGCGCTGCATGCCGACGAGGAAGCGCGCGAGAACCGCGACAAGGAATTGGCCGGCAAGACGCAACAGGCCTATGCCGCGACGATGCAGGCCGAGATCGACTTCAAGGGCAGCCTCGGCCAGCCGGTCTATCCGGATGCGAACAGCACGCTGCGCGTGGCCTTCGGCCAGGTGAAGGGCCGTTCGCCGGGCGTGGACGGCACGACCTGGACCGCGTTCACGACGCTGCGCGGCATCGTGGCCAAGCACACCGGCACGGGCGAGTTCAACGCGCCCGCCGAGCAGCTCGCCGCGATCAAGGCGCGCCAGTTCGACAAGTACGGCGTGAAGGCGCTGGACTCGGTGCCGGTGAACTTCCTGGCGACGCTGGACACGACCGGCGGCAACTCCGGCTCGCCGGTGCTGAACGGCAACGGCGAACTGGTCGGCCTGCTGTTCGACGGCACGCTGGACGCGGTGATCTCCGACTGGGACTTCAACGACCACATGAACCGCAGCATCTGCCTGGATGCGCGCTACATGCTGTGGCAGATGAAGGTCGTCGACAAGGCGGACCGCCTGCTGAAGGAAATGAACGCGCTGTGATCGCGCGGTCTTCCTGCTGAGCGATCCTGGCGGTCGCTCCACGCAACGCCCTGCCTCGCGCGGGGCGTTTGCGTTTCAGGCGCTCATTGCGGGAAGGTGCCCGGCAGCAGGATGTCGCGGCCCGCGTGGCGAAGCTCGCGGTGGCCGCAGAAGGCCATCGTGAGGTCCAGTTCGCGGTGGATGATCTCCAGCGCCTTCGTCACGCCGGGCCGGCCCATTGCGCCGAGGCCGTACAGGAACGCGCGGCCGATGTAGGTGCCGCGCGCACCCAGGGCCCAGGCCTTGAGCACGTCCTGGCCCGAGCGGATGCCGCCGTCCAGGTGCACCTCGAGACGGTCGCCGACGGCCTCGACGATGCGCGGCAGCGCGCGGATGCTGGACTCCGCGCCGTCGAGCTGGCGTCCGCCGTGGTTGCTGACGATCAGCGCGTCGGCGCCGGTGGCCGCGGCGAGCTTCGCGTCCTCCTCGTCGATGATGCCCTTGATGATCAGCTTGCCGCCCCAGCGGTCGCGGATCCACTGCACGTCGCTCCAGCTCAGCTGCGGATCGAATTGCTTGGCGGTCCATTCGGACAGCGAGCCCATGTCGCCGACGCCCTTCACGTGGCCGACGATGTTGCCGAACTGCCGCCGCGGCGTGCCCAGCATGCCCAGGCACCAGCGCGGCTTGGTCGCCATGTTGATCAGGTTGGGCAGCGTGAGCTTGGGCGGCGCGGAGAGGCCGTTCTTCAGGTCCTTGTGGCGCTGGCCGAGGATCTGCAGGTCCAGCGTCAGCACCAGTGCCTCGCACTTCGCGGCCTTGGCGCGGTCGATCAGGCTGTGGATGAAGCCCTTGTCCTTCATCACGTAGAGCTGGAACCAGAACGGCGCGGTCGTGTGCGCGGCGATGTCCTCGATCGAGCAGATGCTCATCGTCGACAGCGTGAACGGCACGCCGAAGGCCTCGGCGGCCTGCGCGCCGAGGATCTCGCCGTCCGCGTGCTGCATGCCGGTCATGCCGGTCGGCGCGATCGCGACAGGCATGGCGACCGGCCGGCCGATCATCGTGGCCGCGGTGCTGCGGCCTTCCACGTTCACGGCCACGCGCTGGCGCAGCTTGATGGACTGGAAGTCGGATTCATTGGCGCGGTAGGTGCTCTCGGTCCAGGAGCCGGAATCCGCGTAGTCGTAGAACATGCGCGGGACACGGCGCTGCGCGAGCACGCGCAGGTCTTCGATGCAGGTGATGACGCTCATGCGCGGAATGCTAGGGGAGCCGCGCGGCGACGGGCCGGAAAGTTTCGCGGGCCGGGTCGGAGGAACGTTCCGGCGGCCTCAGGGAGTTCCCGGAGGGCGCCGGTCAGGCCGTGCCTGCGCTCTCGGCCGCATCCGATGCGGTGCTCAGCGTCCGGCAATGCCGGACGAGCCAGCGCGAGAAGGCGCGCGCCGCGTCGCCGTCGGCGTGCCGCACCAGGCCGTAGGGCATCGCGGCGGGCACGGCGAGGTCGAACAGGCGCTTGAGCGCGCCGCCCCGCAGGTAGGTCGCGGCCAGGCTTGGCCGGCCGAGCACGATGCCCTGGCCGCAGGCGGCGGCCTCGAGCGTCAGGCCCAGGTCGACGAAACGCGTGCCCTGCGCGGGCTCGGGCCAGTCGAGTCCGGCGGCGCGCAGCCACGGCTGCCAGGGTTGCAGCGGCGTGCGCAGCAGCGGGGCCGCGGCCAGGTCCGCCGGCGCGTGGATCGCCGGCAGGCGCGCGAGTAGCGACGGCGCGGCCATCGGCGTGATGACGTCGTCCAGCAGCACCTCGCCGCCCGCCGGCAGGGTCCCCGCGAAAATCTCGACATCGGCCGGCGGCGCGGGCTGGTCCAGGTAGGGCGTCGACAGCAACAGTTCCAGCTCGATGTCCGGATGCGCGGCCTCGAAGCCGGGCAGGGCGGGGACCAGCACCTGCCGGGCGAAGGTCGGCGGGCTGGTGATGCTGAGCCGGACGACGCGCTGCTGCTCGCGCCGGTGCAGCGGCACGGCGGCCAGCAGTGACAGCGCGGTCCGGACCTGCGCGAGGTACTCCTTGCCGGCGGCGGTGAGACGCAGCGGGTTGCGCGTCAGCAGCGGCTGGCCGAGCCGTTCTTCCAGCGTCGCGATGCGCTTGCCGACGGCGCTCGCGCTGACGTGGAGCCCTTCGGCGGCGCGCTCCAGGCTGCCGAGCCGCGCGACGGCCTCGAAGGCCAGCAGGCCGTCGATCGAGGGCAGGCGCAAGGTGTCGGCCAGGGGCTCGCCGACGGGGAGGCGCGAGGAGTCGCTCATGGGCGCGACTGTAGCTTCAGCGGCCTCGCGAGCCGGCGGATCGGCAGGGTCGATGGATGGCGAGCGCACGTGGCACCTCACAGCGCGGCTACAGTGGCGCGATGTCCGAAGTTCCCGAGAGAAGCCTGACTGCCGCCGCCGATGAGGCCGCGGCCGACGACGCGACCGTGCGTGTGCTGGAGCAGGCTTCCCTGTGGCGCCGTCTCCCGTGGATGGTGGGCGGTGCGCTGAGCCTGGTGCTCGGCCTGATCGGCATCTTCCTGCCGCTGCTGCCCACGACCCCGTTCGTCCTGCTGGCGGCGTTCTGCTTCGCGCGCGGGTCTGCGCGCTGCGAGGCGTGGCTCGTCGGCCATCCCCGCTTCGGGCCGATGATCGTCCAGTGGCGCGCCAATCGTGCGGTGCCGCTCCGGGCCAAGCAGATGGCGTGGGGAATGATGGCGATCAGCTCGATCATTTCCGCCTTCGTCATGCCGGTCCTGCCGTGGCTACCCGCCGTCTGCTGTCTGGCGGTAGGGCTCTGGCTCTGGAGGCTCCCTACGGCCCGTTGATGAAGCGTGGTCTCAATCGCTTCACCTCTCAACTGAACAGCGTCAGGTTCTCCGGCTTCGGCCTCGCGGGCGAATCGTCCTTCGGCGCGGGCGCGGCACGTCCGCGCGTCTTCGGCTCGATGTCTCCAGGCCGGCTCAGCTTGCCGACCCGCACGCCGAGCAGTCGTAGCCGCTGGCTGAGGTCCACGCGCTTGAGGCACAGCCCCGCCGCGTGCCGGATCGAGGCCGCGTCCTGCACCGGTGCGTCCAGGGTCAGGTCGCGCGTCACCGTGCGGAAGCCTTCGAAGCGCAGCTTGATGCCGATGGTGCGCCCCAGGTAGCCCTTGCGTTGCAGGTCCGAGGCGAGCTGCTCGCACAGCGCGGTGAAGATGCGCGACAGCTCCGGCCGGTCTCGCCTGGCGTGCAGGTCGCGCTCGAAGGTGGTCTCCCGGCTGATGGACACGGGCTCGCTGTAGGTCACCACCGGCCGCTCGTCGAGGCCCCAGGCCGTCTGGCGCAGCCAGGCGCTGTAGCCTGTGCCGAAGTGCTGCAGCAGCAGTTCCGGCGCCGCGGCCGCGAGCTCGCCGATCGTGTGGATCTCCAGGCTCTCCAGCTTCGCGCCGGCCTTCGGCCCGATGCCGTTGATGCGCCGCACCGGCAGCGGCCAGATCTTCGTCGGCAGGTCCTCCATCATGATCAGCGTCAGGCCGTCGGGCTTGTCGAGCTCCGACGCGATCTTGGACAGCAGCTTGTTCGGCGTCACCCCGATCGAGCAGGTCAGCCCGGTCGCGCGTTGCACCGAATTCTTGATCTCCCGTGCGATTGCGCGCACGCCGCCGAGCGGGTCGTGACCGACCGCCTCGCGCGCGCCCGGCACGTCGGTCAGGTCGATGTAGATCTCGTCGATGCCGCGGTCCTCGATCACCGGCGCGATCTCGCGCACCGCCGCCTTGAACAGCCGCGAGAAGTGCCGGTACGAGTCGAAGTCCGCCGGCAGCAGGATCGCCTGCGGCGCGCGCAGCGCCGCCTTCATCAGCCCCATCGCGGAGAACACGCCCAGATCGCGCGCCGCGTAGGTGGACGTCGTCACGACGCCGCGGCCGGTGTAGTCGGCCAGCTTGAAGAATTCGCGCGTGCCGTCGGGCCGCTCGTGCGGCGTGTGGGCGCGCCGGCCGCCGACCACCACCGGCAGGCCCTTGAGTTCCGGATAACGCAGCAGCTCCACGGACGCGTAGAACGCGTCCATGTCCAGATGAGCGATCAGGCGATCGGGCAACGCTGGCGTCGGCTCGGCCATGCGAGGGATTGTGAGCCCCGGCGCTGACACTCGCTGTCAGCAGGGGCGGCGACGGTCAGTGTCCGCAGCTCGTCGAGCCGCAGGCCGACACGGTGTCCTCGGCCCCGGCAGGCGCCTTGATCGGATCACGGCATTCGCCGGTCTTCGGATCGAAACCGCGCTGCTCCATCGTGTAGACCAGCGCCGCGTCCATCATCTCGGCATGGCCGGGGAACCACTGCGACAGCTCGGTGCGCACGATCGCCAGCGGCTCGCGGTCGCCCAGTTCCTCGGCGTAGCGCACCACCTCGCGCATCACGTTGAGCACCATCGCATGCTGGCTGCTGTGGCAGTTCTCCGGCTCGAAGCCGGTCGCCGCCATCCAGCGCTCCTCCATCGCGAAGTGCTCCTCCGTGTGGGCGAGCAGTTCCTTGAATGCGGGCAGCGCGTCCTCGCCGCGATCGAGCGTGTCGGCGTAGCGGTTCAGCAGCGCGACGAATTCCTCGTGCGTGTGGTCGAGCTCCGGCTGATTCAGCACGAGCTCGTCGGTCCAGGCCAGGGCGCTCATGCTCAAGCCTTCGCGACGGTGTTGGCGCCGCTGGTCGCGTCGCTCGCGCCCAGACGCGCGCGGTGGCGGGCCACCTGCGCGCGCACCTGCGCCGGCGCCGTGCCGCCGAGGATGTTGCGCGCGTTCAGCGAGCCCTTGAGCGACAGCACTTCGTAGACGTCCTCGCCGATGCGCGCATCGAATTGCTTCAGCGCGTCCAGCGGCAGCGCCGACAGGTCGATGCCCTGCGCCTGCGCCGTCTTCACCGCGTGCGCGACGATCTCGTGCGCGTCGCGGAAGGCCAGGCCCTGCTTGACCAGGTAGTCCGCCAGGTCGGTCGCCGTCGCGTAGCCCTTGAGCGCCGCGCGTTCCATCGCGTCGGCCTTGACCGTCAGCCCGGCCATCATCTCCGCGAAGATCCGCAGCGTGTCGCTGAGCGTGTCGACGGTGTCGAACAGCGGCTCCTTGTCTTCCTGGTTGTCCTTGTTGTAGGCCAGCGGCTGGCCCTTCATCAGCGTGATCAGGCCCATCAGGTGGCCGACCACGCGGCCGCTCTTGCCGCGCGCCAGCTCGGGCACGTCCGGGTTCTTCTTCTGCGGCATGATGCTCGACCCGGTGCAGAAGCGGTCCGGCAGCGCGATGAAGCCGAAGGCCTGGCTCATCCAGAGGATCAGTTCTTCCGACAGGCGCGAGATGTGCACCATGATCAGCGCGGCCGCGGCGCTGAACTCGATCGCGAAGTCGCGGTCGCTGACGGCGTCCAGGCTGTTCTGCGCGACGCCTTCCATGCCCAGCGTGCGCGCGACGCGCTCGCGGTCCAGCGGGTAGCTGGTGCCGGCCAGCGCGGCGGCGCCCAGCGGCAGGCGGTTCACGCGCTTGCGGGCGTCCAGCAGCCGCTCGACGTCGCGGGCGAACATCTCGACGTAGGCCAGCAGGTGATGACCGAAGGCCACCGGCTGCGCGACCTGCAGGTGGGTGAAGCCCGGCAGGATCACGTCGGCATGGCGCTCGGCCTGGTCGACCAGCACGCGCTGCAATTCGGCGAGCAGGCCGGCCAGCGTGTCCATCTCGCCGCGCAGCCACAGGCGCACGTCGGTGGCGACCTGGTCGTTGCGGCTGCGGCCGGTGTGCAGGCGCTTGCCGGCCAGTCCGACCAGTTCGGTCAGGCGGGCCTCGATGTTCAGGTGGACGTCCTCCAGGTCCAGCTTCCATTCGAAACGGCCCGAGGCGATCTCCTCACGGATCTGCGCCATGCCCTTCTGGATCGCGGCGAAGTCCTCGGCGCCGAGGATCCCCTGCGCGGCCAGCATGTCCGCGTGCGCCAGCGAGCCCTGGATGTCGGCGGCCCACAGGCGCTTGTCGAAGTCGACGCTGGCGGTGTAGCGCTTGACCAGGTCGCTCATCGGCTCCGAGAAAAGTGCGGACCAGGCTTGCGACTTGTTGGCGAGCTGGTTGTCGGCGGGTTGGCCGTCGGGCAGTTGGTCAGTGGGGGAGGAGGACATCGGCTTGCAAGGCGTTACGACTTCGCGGCGCCCCGGGCGTGTCCGCATAGGAAGCGGCCGGACGCCTGGGTGAGAATGAGCCGCCGATTCTAAAGGGGCGCCACCGGGGCGCCCGAGGGGGCTGCAGCCGGAGGGCGGATAGTGCGGGGACGGGAGGATCCGATGGCCACGAAGGCAAGCAACGGGAGAACGCCGGGGAAGGACCCGTGGCGCTCGACCCAGCCGTCCCGGGAAGGTCTGGACGCGCTGGAGCCGTCCACGCAGCCGATGAGCACGCAGCCGTCGGAGAGCCGGCCGATGCCGCTGCAGCCCGCCTGGGAGGAGACCCGCCTGGACGCGCGGCCCGCCGAGCCGCCGCGCCTGATCGACGCGCAGCGGCGCTTCGATGTCTGCCACGTCGGTCTGGTGCTGCGCGCCGTGCTGGGCGTGCAGCTGGTGCTGTCGCTGGGGCTGGCGATGACCTCGCAGACGATGGCGCAATGGGCCTGGTCCATGGGCGGCGCCTCGGTCGCGGCGCTGAGCGGCGTGCTGGCCTGGCTGCTGATCGTCTGCGCGGCCAAGCAGGTGCTGGCGCGCCTGCCCGAGTGGGCGCAATGGACGCTGCCGATCGCGCTCGGTGCGCTGTGCGCGCACGGCGGGGTGCAACTGCTGGAGGCGGTGGACATCGGCGCCCTCGGCACCCTGCAGCGCGGCGCGGCGGTGCTGGCCGGCGCGCTGGCGGCGGGGGTGCTGCTCGGCTGGCTCAAGCTCCGCGAGCGTGCGCAGGCGCCGGCGGACGCGCTCGCTCGGCTGGTGGAACTGCAGTCGCGCATCCGGCCGCACTTCCTCTTCAACACGCTGAACACCGCGATCGCGCTGGTGCGCGTCGATCCGAACCGCGCCGAGGAGGTCCTGGAGGATCTGGCCGAGCTGTTCCGCGTGGCGCTCGCGGACGCGGGACCCACGGCCGAAGGCGTGCGGCTGGACCAGGAGGTCGAACTGGCGCGTCGTTATCTGGCGATCGAGCAGCTGCGCTTCGGCGACCGGCTGCGCGTGCATTGGCAGCTCGATCCGCATGCCGCGGAGGCCCGCGTGCCGCCGCTGCTGCTGCAGCCGCTGGTGGAGAACGCCGTGCGCCATGGCGTCGAGCCCAACGACGGCGGCGGCGACGTCGACATCGTGACGCGCGCGCGCGGCAGCGAGATCGAGATCCGCGTCGTCAACACGGTCGGACTGCCGACGCGCGGCAAGGGACACGGGCTGGCGCTGCGCAACGTGCGGCAGCGCCTGAGGCTGATGCACGACGTGGCGGCGCGCCTGGAAGCCGGTCCCGGCGAGGGACGTTTCGTGGTGCGCATCGTGATGCCGCGATGACGGAGCGGCTCACGATGGCGACGACAGCAGTGAACGCCCACGGGGCAGACGGCGCAAACAGCGCAGACATCGTATTGGGACGGGAGGGAAGGACATGCTGACGCATCCACCGTTGAGGGTTCTGATCGTCGACGACGAGCCGCTGGCGCGCCTGCGCCTGCGCGGTCTGGTCGAGGCCAACGAGGAACCGCGCGCCGAGGTCGTGGCCGAGGCCGGCAGCGGCGACCAGGCGCTGGCGTGGCTCAAGGACCATGCCTGCGACCTGATCCTGCTCGACGTGCAGATGCCGGGCCTGGACGGGCTGGGACTGGCGCAGGCGCTGCGCGGGCGGCCCTTCGCGCCGGCCATCGTCTTTGTCACCGCGCATGCGCAGCATGCGCTGCTGGCCTTCGAGCTGGAGGCGCTGGACTACCTGACCAAGCCGGTGCGGCGCGAGCGGCTGCAGGCCAGCCTCTCGAGAGCGGTGCAGCGCATCGACGAACGGGCCGCCGCCAAGGCGCGCGAGGAGCGCGACGTCAACGGACAGGAATCGTCGCCGGGCGTCGAGGCGCCGGTCATCAACATCACCGAGCGCGGACGGCTGCTGCGCGTGCCGTTGGCCGAGGTGCTCTATTTCAAGGCCGAGCTCAAGTACCTCACGCTGCGCACGGCGACGCAGAGCCATGTCATGGACGGCTCGCTCAGCGATCTGGAACAGCGCCTGGGCGACCGCTTCCTGCGCGTGCATCGCAACGCGCTGGTCGCCCGGTCGGCGGTGCGGGAACTCGAGCGCCACGTGCCGACCGACGGGCCCGCCGACAGCGACGGGGAGAACGGCGGCGAACTCGGCTGGGCGGTCCGGATCGCCCATGTCAACGAGTGGCTCGCCGTCTCGCGGCGGCAGGTCGCCGCGGTGCGCGAGGCGCTGGCGGGTCAGCGCTGAAGCGCGACCCGCTCAAGCGCAGGCCCGCTCAATCGCAGGCCCGTTGAAGGGCTGCGGCACTGAAGCGGAGCGCCTCAGTGCCGTGTCGCCTCAGCCCGTATTGCGCAGGCCGGCCGCGATGCCGTTGATGGACAGGTGGATCCCGCGCTGGACGCGTTCCAGCCGCGGATCCTCCGCGCGTTTCTCCGCCGGGATCGCGCGGTAGCGCCGCATCAGCTCGACCTGCAGGTGGTTCAGCGGATCGATGTAGGGGAACCGGTGTTCGATCGAGCGGGCCAGCGCCGGATTGGCCGCGAGGCGGCCGCTCTCGCCGGTGATCAGCGCGATGGCTTCCTCGGTGCGGGCGAACTCGGCTTCGATCGCGCCGAAGATCCGCTTGGCCAGGCGCTTGTCCTCGACGAGCTCCAGGTAGCGCCGCGCGATGTCCAGGTCGGCCTTGGCCAGCACCATGTCCAGGTTGGACAGCAGCGTCTTGAAGAAGGGCCACTGCTTGTGCATGCGCTTGAGCAGCGCCAGCTTCTCGTCGCGGCCCGCCTTGTCCTCTCCCTTGCCCTTGCCGAGGAAGTCCTGGACGCCCGAGCCGAAGCCGCACCATCCCGGCAACGTGATGCGCGACTGTCCCCAGCTGAAGCCCCAGGGGATCGCCCGCAGATCCTCGATCGCACGCGTCGCCTTGCGCGAGGCCGGGCGCGAGCCGATGTTGAGTTCCGCGATCTCGCGGATTGGTGTCGTGGCGAAGAAGAAGTCGGCGAAGCCCGGCGTGTCGTAGACCAGCCCGCGGTAGGCCGCGAAGCTCGCGTCCGACAGCGCCTGCGCCGCGGTCATGAAGGCCTGCGGCGCCTGCTTGGTGGGATGCAGCAGCGTGGCCTCGAGCGTCGCGGCGACCAGCGTCTCCAGGTTGCGCCGGCCGATCTCCGGGTTGGCGTACTTGGAGTTGATGACCTCGCCCTGCTCGGTGAGCCGGATCTGGCCGTTCACCGTGCCCGGAGGCTGCGCGAGGATGGCCTGGTAGCTCGGACCGCCGCCGCGGCCCACCGTGCCGCCGCGGCCGTGGAAGAGCCGCAGCGTCAGCGGCCCCTGCTGGCGCAGTTCGTCGAAGAGCTTCACCAGCGCGATCTCGGCGCGGTACAGCTCCCAGCTGCTGGTGAAGACGCCGCCGTCCTTGTTGGAGTCGGAGTAGCCCAGCATGATGTCCTGCTCGCCGCCGGAGCGGCGCACCAGCGCGGCCATGCCGGGCAGCTCGTAGAAGCCCTGCATGATGCCGGGCGCGTTGCGCAGGTCGGCGATGGTCTCGAACAGCGGCACCACGATCAGGTCGCTGATCGCGTCGCCATCGAGCGTGCCGCGCAGCAGGCCGACTTCCTTCAGCAGCAGCTGCACTTCCAGCAGGTCGCTGACGTCCTCGGTGTGCGAAATGATGTAGTGGCGCAGCGCCTCGCGGCCGAAGCGCTTCAGCGATTCGCGCGCGGTCTCGAAGATCGCGAGCTCACCCAAGGCGCGCTCGCTGTACTCGGCACCCAGCACCCGCAGCGGCCGCGTCTGGTTCAGCAGATCGACCAGCAGCGCGCGGCGTTCCTGTTCGCCCAGGGCCGAGTAGTCTTCGCAGACGCGTGCGTTCTTCAGCAGCTCGACGATGGTGAGCTCGTGCTGATCGCTGCTCTGGCGCAGGTCCAGCGTCGCCAGGTGGAAGCCGAAGACCTGCACCGCGCGGATCAGCGGCTTGAGCCGCGGGGCAATGAGCGCGTGCGCATGGTGGTGCTCCAGCGATTCCTTGATCACGCGCAGGTCCGCGAGCAGGTCTTCGGGGGACAGGTAGGGATCCTGCGGCGCGACCGCGTGGCGCAGCGCCTCGGTGCCGGTCAGCGACTCGAGCGTCGCGGCCAGCCGCGCGTACATGCCGGTCAGCGCGCGCCGGTAGGGCTCGTCCATCCGGTGCTCGTTCTGATCGGGGCTGCGCTCGGCCAGGGCCTGCATCGCCGGCGTGACGCCGGCCAGGCGCAGCGAGATCGACAGCTCCGCGCCCAGCTCATGCATCTCGGTCAGGTAGTGGCGCAGCGCCAGCTCGCTCTGGCGGCGCAGCGCGAGACGCATCGTGTCGGCGGTGACGTTGGGATTGCCGTCGCGGTCGCCGCCTATCCATTGGCCCATGCGCAGGAAGGGCGGGACGTCCTCGCCCGGCAGCGCTTCCTCCAGCTCGGTGTAGAGCTTGGGGATCTCGCGCAGGAAGGTCGCGTGGTAGTAGCTCAGCGCGTTCTCGATCTCGTCGGCGACGGTGAGCTTCGAGTAGCGCAGCATCCGCGTCTGCCAGAGCTGCGTGACGCGGGCCCGGATCAGGAGCTCGTTCGCGGCCAGTTCGCGCTCGGTGTGCAGGCGGTCGCGCGCGCCGACCAGTTCGGCGACGGCGCGCTCGGCGTCCAGGATGCTCTTGCGCTGCACCTCGGTCGGGTGGGCCGTCAGCACCGGCGACACGAAGCCGTGCGCCAGCGTCTTCGCGACTTCCGCCGGCCGCACGCCGGCGTCGAACAGCCGCTCCAGCGCATAGCCCAGCGAGCCCGGCTGCAAGGAACCCTCGCGCTCGTGCACCTCGCGGCGGCGGACGTGGTGACGGTCCTCGGCGATGTTGGCCAGGTGGGAGAAGTAGCTGAACGCACGGATCACGCTCACCGTCTGCTCGCCCGACAGGCTCTTGAGCAGCTTGTCCATCTGCTTGCCGGCCTGCGTGTCCCGCTTCAGGCGGAAGGCCACCGACAGCTGCCGCACGCGCTCCACCAGTTCGTAGGCCTCGCGGCCCTCCTGCTCGCGGATCACCTCGCCCAGGATGCGGCCCAGCAGGCGGATGTCGTCCATCAGCGGCTGGTTCTTGTCCTTGATCGTCTTGATCGAGCGGGTGCCGGTCGTTGCCTTGGCGGGAGGCCGGGTCGCCGGCTTCGTCTTCGGCGTCGGCTTGGGCTTGTTGCCCGGCTGGGGGGCAGGTGTTGCGGCCGGCTGGGTGCGGGCCTTGGCGCGGGACTTCGAGGCGGAGGCGGTGGTACTGGCGGGCATGGCGGCGTCAGAGGTTCGTCAGGGACCAGGGGGAGGGGTGATGTAACGAAGTTACCTTCGGTTGACTTTAGCAGTTTCTTCGTGCGCGACTCGCCCGCCAGCGTGGCGCGGGCGCCGCGATCCGCAGCGATTTGCTCCGGGATCGCGCAAGCCACGCTTCGCGGCAAACGAGCTTCCCTCCATGGAGGGACTGCGGGACCGAGGACAGGGGGCGCCGCTCGGCTAGCATGCCGCCCCATGAACCAAGAATTCGTGATCGCCACGCGCGAGAGCCGGCTGGCCCTCTGGCAGGCGGAACATGTGCAGGCGCTGCTGCGCGCGCGCGGCCTCGACGTGACGCTGCTCGGGATGACCACGCGCGGCGACCAGATCCTGGACCGGACGCTGTCCAAGGTCGGCGGCAAGGGCCTGTTCGTGAAGGAGCTGGAGACGGCGCTCGAGGACGGCCGCGCGCAACTCGCGGTGCACTCGCTGAAGGATGTGCCGATGGAACTGCCGGAGGGCTTCGTGCTCGCGGCGGTACTCGAACGCGAGGACCCGCGCGATGCGCTCGTGTCGCCGGCCTACGCGAACCTGGCGGCGCTGCCGCAGGGCGCGTGCGTGGGCACGTCCAGCCTGCGGCGCGTGACCCAGCTGAAGAATCTGCGGCCGGACCTGCGCATCGAACCGCTGCGCGGCAACCTCGACACGCGGCTGCGCAAGCTCGACGAGGGCCAGTACGACGCGATCGTGCTCGCCGCCGCCGGTCTGAAGCGCCTGGGCCTGGACGGTCGCATCACGCAGTATTTCGAGGTCGACGAGATGATCCCGTGCGCCGGGCAGGGCGCGCTGGGCGTCGAGATCCGCGCGGGCCAGGCGCCCTTGACCGCGCATCTGGAGGCGCTGGCGCACCGGCCGACCTGGCTGGCCGCCGCGGCGGAGCGCGCGGTCTCGCGCGAGCTCGGCGGCAGTTGCTCGATGCCGCTGGCCGCGCATGCGGTCTGGGCCGCGGACGGCCGATTGACGCTCTCCGTTGCGCTGGGACACCCGATTGAGCCGGAACGGGCCCTCCTGCGGGCGGGCTCGCAGGCGACGGTGGGGGATCTGGCCGCCGCCGAAACGCTGGGCATCGCCGCCGCCTCGGCGCTGCGCGAGCTCGGCGCCACCGAGTATCTGAAGGACGTCTGATGGCGCAAGCCGTCGCCCCGGTCCGGCTGCTGCTGACCCGGCCGCAGGCCCAGGCCGACGACTGGGCAAGACGGATGGCGGCCCTGGGCGTGCCGACCGCCTCACTCCCGCTGATCGACATCGAACCGGCCAGCGATCCGAAACCCATCGCGGCCGCCTGGACGACCTTGCCGGACCTGGATCTGGCGATGTTCGTAAGTCCCAACGCGGTCGAGCAGTTCTTCGACCATCGTCCCGCCGGCGCCGTCTGGCCCGAGCGGACCTGGGCAGCCACTGTCGGCCCGGGCAGCGCGCGAGCATTGCTCGAGCATGGTGTGCCGCCGGCGCGTGTGGTGCAGCCGCCGGCGGAGTCGGACAGCCTCGACTCGGAGCATCTCTGGCCGGAGCTGGTCCGCGTCGCGGGAGCGGACTGGTCCGGCCGCGGCGCCTTGCTGGTGCGCGGCGATGGCGGGCGGGAATGGCTCGGCGACCGGCTGCGCGACGCCGGCGCCGAGGTGTCGGCGGTCAGCGTCTACCGCCGGGCCTGTCCCCGGCTGTCCCAGGAGACCGCTGCGCTCCTGCGCGAAGCGCTGGCAGCGCCGGAGCGCCATGTCTGGCTCTTCAGCAGTTCAGAGGCGATCGGACACCTGGAGGCCCTCGAAAAGGGGACGCGGGGGGGCACCGTCGAGGGGGCGGGCGGCGACCCGTCTCTCCCAATGTGGGGACACGTCCGGGCGCTGGCGACCCACGAGCGCATCGCGGCCCGCGCACAAGCCCTCGGCGTGGGGCATGTGGTTTTGGTGCGACCGGAAGCGGAGGCCGTCGCGGCCGGCTTCCGGATGCTGTCAGGGTCCACCCTAGAATCGCCGACGTGAGCGAGACCACCACCCCCGCGGCCGACGTTCCGTCGACCCACAAGCCCGCCCGGCAATCCGGCGCCACCTTGACCCAGGCCGTCGTGGCCGGCGTCGGCCTGGTGGCCCTGCTGGCCCTCGGTCTGGCCTGGCAGAGCCAGCAGCGGCTCAAGCAGGTCGAACAGGAACTGGTCCGGCGCCAGGACAGCAGCCAGAGCGAGGCCAACATCGCCCGCGACCAGGCGCGCCAGGCGCAGGACCTGAGCCGCGACACCGCGGCCAAGGTCGCGCTGCTGGATGCGCGGCTGGCCGAGGTCGCCGTGCAGCGCGAGCAGCTCGAGACGCTGATGCAGTCGATGAACCGCTCGCGCGACGAGAACGTCGTCGGCGACATCGAGGCCTCGCTGCGGGTCGCGATGCAGCAGAGCACGATCACCGGCAGCGCCGAGCCGCTGGTGGCCGCGCTGCGCCAGGCCGACGAGCGGCTGGGCCGCTACAAGCAACCGCGCCTGGAAGGCGTCCGCCGCGCGGTGACGCGCGACCTGGAGCGCATCAAGGCGGTCAGCGTCGTCGACGTGTCGACCTTGACGATCAAGCTGGACGAGGTCGTGCGCCAGGTCGACGACCTGCCGCTGCTGGCCGTCGCCCAGCCCGGGCAGGATCCGGCGGGAGCGGCTGCGACGCCCGCCGCGCAACACCCGACCCCGTCGCCCGTCGCCGTGAAGACCGCCGTGTCGCGGAAAGCTGCTTCCGGGGCTTCGGCGGGCGCGTCGCAGGCCGCCGAGGACGGCGAACCCGGCTGGTGGACCCGCCTCTGGGACCAGGCCGGCGATCGCTGGACGACGCTGTCCGGTGACGTCTGGCGCGAAGCCCGCGGTCTGCTGCGCGTGACGCGCATCGAGCATCCCGAAGCCGCGCTGATCGCGCCGGAGCAATCCTTCTTCCTCCGCGAGAACCTCAAGCTGCGGCTGCTGAACGCCCGGCTGGCGCTGCTGAGCCGGCAGTTCGACACCGCGCAGGTCGACCTGCGCGAGGCGCAGGCGATGCTGGACCGCTATTTCGACGCGCGTTCCCGCAAGTTGACCCAGACGACGGAGTTGCTGCGCCAGGTGCAGGGCCAGTCCCGTCAGGTGAGCGTGCCGCGCCCCGACGACACGCTGGCCGCGCTGAGCGCGGTCGCGCGCTGAGGAGATCGCCATGCGCATGGTGATCTGGCTGGTGCTGCTGTTCGTCGCCGCCGTGGTGGCGGCGCTCACGCTGGGCAACAACGACGGCCTCGCCAGCTTCTACTGGCGCGGCTGGCGCATGGACCTGTCGCTCAACCTGTTCCTGCTGCTGCTGGTGGCGGGCTGCTTCGCGCTGATGACGCTGATGCAGACGCTGGACGCGCTGCTGACGCTGCCCAAGCGCGCGCGCCTGTGGCGCATGGCCCAGCGCGAACGCAGCGCCCAGATCGCCTTGCGCGAGGCCTGGGCGGAATATTTCGGCGCCCGCTACAGCCGCGCGCAGAAGGCGGCGCAGCGCGCGCTCGCCATTCAGGCGCAGACGCCCGATCTGGCGCAGGACGGTGCCTTCATGGCCCTGGCGCACCTGGTGGCTGCGCAGAGCGCCCACAAGCTGCAGGATCGCCGCAATCGCGATGAGCACTTGCGCCAGGCCCTGCAGGTGGCGGCGACCTCGGCGGGCGCCCGCGTGCAGGAAGAGGGCGCGAGATTGCTGGCCGCCGAATGGGCGCTCGACGATCGCGATGCGCCACGCGCGCTGGGCCTGCTGGGCGAACTGACCCCGGGCGTCGCGCGCCGGACGCAGGCGCTGCGGCTGAAGCTGCAAGGCAGCCGGCTCGCCCACGAGCCGCTCGAGGCGCTGCGCACCGCGCGCCTGCTGGCCAAGCACCAGGGCTTCTCGAAGTCGGCGGCGCAGGGGCTGCTGCGTTCGCTCGCCTGCGAGGCGCTGGACACGGCACGCGACATCGATCAACTGCGCGGTATCTGGCAGCAACTCGACGCGTCTGACCGGAGGGATGTGTTCGTGGCCTCGCGGGCCGCGAACTGCGCGGCGGGCCTCGGTGCGCCCGAGGATGGCCGAGGCTGGTTGCGGCCGTTCTGGGAATCGATCGCGGAGCAGGGCGCCGATGAGCGTCAGGCGCTGGCCGAGGCGCTGGTGCTGTGCATGCCGGGACTGGGACCCGAATGGCTGCAGCGGCTGGAGGGCGCCGTGCAGCGCTTCCCGCGTGACGGCACGATGGCTTTCGCGCTGGGCCACGCGCTGGCGGAGCGTCAGCTGTGGGGCAAGGCGCGTCTGATGCTGGAACAGGCGGCCGAGGATCGTGAGTTGACGCTCAATGCCCGTCGTCGCAGCTGGCTGCGTCTGGCCGAGATGGCGGACCAGGACGATGACGCGGAGCGTCGCGCCCGCTGCTACGAAGCCGCCGCGCGCCTGGGGTGAGGGTTCGAGGGCGGCGGGAGTGGCCTGCGGTTCGGGTCATGGAATGATTTTTCGCCGAGATACTTGCAGACCCTCAAAAACGCATGCTATAGTCGCAGTCTTTCAGCGGCTGTAGCTCAGTTGGATAGAGTACTTGGCTACGAACCAAGGGGTCGTGGGTTCGAATCCTGCCAGCCGCACCAGAAAAACTGTTGAATGTCCGGGTCACCGGAGATTCGGCAAGCAAAAAAGAAGTAACAACAAAAACCTGGAATCGTTTCCACGACGGCGGTTCCTGATCAGTAAAAGTCGAGCGGCTGTAGCTCAGTTGGATAGAGTACTTGGCTACGAACCAAGGGGTCGTGGGTTCGAATCCTGCCAGCCGCACC
>NZ_JBWKOK010000004.1:79164-184961 GCF_059416045.1 Roseateles sp. GW821-FHT09G03 | reverse complement strand
CAAATCGAAACGCCAGCGTTGAAAGACGCTGGCGTTTTTCTTTGCCTGAACCGTTTGTCGATTTGATTCGGCAACGAGTTTGAATCGCCGTGCCCGATTATCTTGGGCGAATATCGTCCGGGTCGAATAACTTTTGTTGGAGATGATTGGCCGTCGCCGGAAGTCCGGGCCGGGCTGGTGTGCGCGAGAGTTTCGGCGCCGGCATCGGCCACGCCAGTCCGTCTTGCATGAAGAAGTTGCGCCGCGCCTGCTGATGGGGGTGCAGAGGCGCTTCAGCGGCGGTCAGCACCGGCGCGACGCAGGAGTCGCTTCCCTCGAAGATGGCGACCCAGTGCGCGAGCGGCTGCTGGCGGATCCGGGCCGACACCGCATCGCGCCATGCCGGCCAATGCGTGGGATCGTCCTGCGACGGTGCGGGCAGGGCCAGTCGCTCCATGAGTTCCTGATGGAAAGGCGCCTCGATCGCGCCGAGCGACAGCCAGCGGCCATCCGCGCATTCGAAGCAATCGTAGAAGTGCGAGCGGTGGAGGAAAAGGTTGCGCGACGGGTCGTCGTCCCAGCGATCGCCGGCCCGCAGGGCCTGGATGAGCGTCCCCATGTAGCCGACGCCGTCGAGGATGGCGGCGTCGACGACCTGGCCCCGTCCCGAGCGGCGAGACTCCCACAACGCGCACATCAGTCCGAAGAGCATCGTCAACGCGCCGCCGCCGATGTCGCCGAGCAAGGTGGCCGGCAGCGCGGGCGGCTGGCCGGGGCGTGCCGCGAAGGGCATCAGGCCGCTCAACGCGACGTAGTTGATGTCGTGTCCGGCGCTCTGCGCCAGCGGCCCGGTCTGGCCCCAACCGGTGAGCCGCGCGTAGACCAGCTTCGGATGGGCCGCGAGCAGCGTGTCCGGTCCCAGGCCGAGTCTTTCCATCACGCCGGGGCGGAAGCCCTCGATCAGCGCGTCGGCGCCTGCGACGAGCTCACGCACCCGTGCCAGTCCGGCGGGCGATTTCAGATCCGCCTGCACGGCGGTCTTCCCGCGATTCAGTGCCGCGCCGCCACCGAGCCGGGTCTCCCCGCCCGGACGTTCGACGACCGTCACCGTGGCTCCGAAATCCGCCAGCACGAGCCCCGCGAACGGCGCAGGGCCGATGCCGGCGAACTCCACGATCTTCAGGCCGTTCAAAGGACCGCTTGCAGCGGTCTCTGGGGTGTCGCTCATGCCGGGTTGTCCTGCGAGGCTGGGATCGTCACACCATAACGCGTCGGCGCGCGGGTCTCCGTGCCCGTGCGCTAGCAGGGTGCCGTGGCGCGACACAATAGCCGCCATGAGCAAGGCATTCACGAAGGAACCCGAGAGCGGCGACGACGATGACGACGGCCCGTCGTTGCCCGCATTGCCGCAGGGCTCGCGCAACTACATGACACCGGCGGGTTACGCCCGGCTGCGCGCCGAGTTCATGCAGTTGCTCGACGTCGAGCGCCCCAAGATCGTCGAGATCGTGTCCTGGGCGGCGAAGAATGGCGATCGTTCGGAGAACGGCGACTACCTCTACGGCAAGAAGCGTTTGCGCGAGATCGACCGCCGCCTGCGCTTCCTCACGAAGCGGCTGGACATCGCAGAAGTCGTCGACCCCAGTGCCCATCACGGCAGCGACCAGGTGTTCTTCGGCGCCACGGTGACCTACGCCAACGCGAAAGGCGAGGAGCGGACCATCACCATCAAGGGCATCGACGAGTCGGACAGCCTCGCGGGCGAGGTGAGCTGGGTGTCGCCGATCGCGCGCACGCTGCTGAAGGCGCGCGAGGGCGACGAGTTGCAGCTGGTGACGCCGGTCGGCGTGGAACCGATCGAGGTCGTCGAAGTCCGTTACCCGCAGCCCGCGAAGCCTGACTGATGCGTGTGATTGAGGCCTGATCAGGGCTTCACGCGCCAGGCGCGCATCACGGCGCTCGAGCGCTTGAGCGTGCGCAACGCGTCGGCCAGATGCAGCCGGTCGCGCACCGCCAGCAGCAGCGTCATCTCCGCCGTCTCGCGCTGCTGCGAGTCGTCGCTCATGGCAATGTGGGTGATGTCGGCCTCGGCGCTGCTGACCGCGGTGGCGATCTGCGCGAGCACGCCCTTGCCGTTGCGCATCAGCACGCCGACCTCCGCCTCGAAGCTGCGGCTCAGTTCCTCGCCCCAGCCGACGGCGATCCAATGCTCGCTGTCGCGCTGGAACAGGCGTCTGCCGACCGAGCATTCGGCCGTGTGCACCACCAGTCCCTCGCCGCGGCCGAGGTAGCCCTTGATGTCGTCGCCGGGAATCGGCCGGCAGCAGGTGGCCAGCCGCACCGATGCGCCCTCGCTGCCGTCGATCAGGACCTGGCCCTGCGCCGGCGCGTCGTCGGTGGCGAAGCGGCCCATCGTCAGCAGCACCGCGTCGGGCCGCTGGCCCTGGTCGGACAAGGTGCGCGCCAGCTTCTTCGCCACGATCGTCGCGATCTTGCGCCCCAGGCCGATCTCGACGAGCAACTCGTCGACCTGCCGGTTGCCGGCCCAGCGCGCCAGGTCCTGCCACAGCGCGGCGGCGGTCTCGTCCTCGGGCTGGAGGCTGGGCAGCGCCAGGCCTTCCGCGCGCAGCGCCTGCGCCAGCATCTTGTGGCCGAGCTCGCGCGACTCCTCCTGCTCCAGGTTCTTCAGGAAGTGCCGGATCTTGGAGCGCGCCCGGCCGGTGCGCACGAAACTCAGCCAGGCCGGATTCGGCCTCGCGCCGGCGGCGGTGACGACCTCGATCACGTCCCCGCTGCGCAGCTCGGTGCGCAGCGGCACCGGCTCGCCGTTGACCTTCGCGGCGACGCAATGGTCGCCCACGTCCGAGTGGATCGCGTAGGCGAAGTCCACCGGCGTCGCGCCCTTGGGCAGCGCCATGATCTTGGACTTCGGCGTGAACACGTAGACCGCGTCCGGGAACAGGTCGATCTTGACGTGCTCCAGGAACTCGGTCGCGTCGCGGGTCTCGTCCTGGATGTCCAGCAGCGACTGCAGCCAGCGCGACCCCAGTTGCTGCGCGCCCTTGGCGTCGCCCTTGCTCTTGTACAGCCAGTGCGCGGCCACGCCCTTCTCGGCGACCATGTGCATGGCCTCGGTGCGCATCTGGAATTCCACCGGCGTGCCCATCGGGCTGACCAGCGTCGTGTGCAGCGACTGGTAGCCGTTGGGCTTGGGGATGGCGACGTAGTCCTTGAACCGGCCCGGTTGCGGCTTGTAGAGCTGGTGCAGCACGCCCAGCGACCAGTAGCACTGGGGCAGGTCCTGCACGATGACGCGGAAGCCGAAGATGTCGCTCACCTGCGCGAAGCTCAGGTGTTTCTCTCTCATCTTCTTGTAGATGCTGAACAGCGTCTTCTCGCGGCCCTGGATCTCGACGCGCAGGTTGGCCTCGGAGAAGGCCTTCTGCACGTCGCGCTCGATGCGCGCCACCAGGTCGCGCCGATGGCCGCGCGCCTTGGTGACGGCCTTGGCCAGCGCGCCGTGGCGCCACGGATGGATGTACTGGAACGACAGTTCCTGCAGTTCGCGGTAGATCTCGTTGAGGCCGAGCCGGTGGGCGATCGGGGCGTAGATGTCCAGCGTCTCGCGGGCGATGCGGCGGCGCTTGTCGAACGCCATGTGCTGCATCGTGCGCATGTTGTGCAGGCGGTCGGCCAGCTTGATCAGGATCACGCGGACATCCCGCGCCATCGCCAGCAGCATCTTGCGGAAGCTCTCCGCCTGCGATTCCTCGCGGGTCGAGAATTGCAGCTTGTCCAGCTTGGTCAGGCCGTCGACCAGTTCCGCGGTCGGCGCCTCGAAGCGCTCGATCAGCTCGGTCTTGGTGACGCCGCAATCCTCCATCGCGTCGTGCATCAGCGCGGCCATGATGGCCTGCGCGTCCAGGCGCCAGTCCGCGCACAGGCCGGCAACGGCGATCGGATGGGTGATGTAGGGCTCGCCGCTGGCGCGGAACTGCCCCAGATGCGCCTCGTCCGCGAACTTGTAAGCCTCGCGGATGCGCTTGACGTCGGCCTTGGGCAGATAGTGCAGGCGATCGACGAGCGCGTCGAACGAGGACGCCTCGGCGGCCGTGTCCGGCGTGGCCTTGGGGCCGGCCAGCCCGGTCAGGCCTGGAATGTGAGCGGTTGCGAAGGAGCGGAGACCCATGCGGTGCAATTTAACCGATGGCGACAGGGGTTTCCGGTGAGAGGGCTTGCGGGCTCGAAGCTCCTTCGGGCCCCGGATTAGGGGTTTATCCCTATCAAGAAAACACGAAAGGCGCGGACTGAGGCCTAAAGTCCGGAGATCGCCCGCCGATAAACCGAACATGCCCTGGAAGGGCGATGGCCCGGGAAGTGTCCCGGCCCCGGCATCCGCTGGCCGAAATGTGCGGACACCTCGCGGGAGGCTCGCCATGATTGCTGCCCTGAACAACACGACGAATTTGAACGGACCCGGTGCCAGCACCGGGCAGTCGGCACGCGTGCGCGAAGCCGACGTCTACGATGCATCGACCGCTTCCCAGGCCGAGGCCTCCGCCGTGGTGAGCCTGTCGCCGCAGGCGGCGAGCCTGGCCGCCTCCGACACCCAGACGCAGGCAGCGTCGGCGCAGACCTCGACCGTGCAGACTCAACCCGCCCAGGCCCAGGCCCAGACTCAGGCTACAGCCCCGGCGCCAGCGCCGACCCCCGCGCCGGCTCCGGCGCCTGCTGCCGCGCCGCAGACCGTGACGGCGCAAAGCACCTCTTTCCAGCCGTCGAATGCCCGGGCGGCCGTGGTCTCCCAGGACGAGAAGTTCCCCGAGCCGATCAGCCTGGTTCCCAACCTGGTGTATGCCGAGGCCGATTCGGACCAGAACGGCGTCATCTCGCCATCGGAGCGTCGCTCCTACGACATCCTGCATCCCACGCTGGGCCAGCGCCCGGCCGATGTGCCGCCCAAGCGCGTCGTCGATGCCGAGTTGCGCGAATACGCCTCGATCGCCAAGAACCAGTTCTGAGCGACTGAGCGACTGAGCGTTTTTCCTATCGCCCGATAGGGGGATCCGGGACGGACTCCCCCTTCCGAGGGCCCTCCTCAGTTGGGTATGCATCGCGCGTTCGAGCGCGCAAAGTTGACTCCATCGCAGCTCGTGACGAGTTGCCTGTCGTTGAAGGAGTCAGCCATGCACTTCGCCGAAGTCGAGACCGGGGATTACCGCATCTACGCCGGCGCGATCGAGCGCCCCCGCCAGTTCGGCTACGTGGCGGCCGTCGTCGTGGTGCGGACGGGGCGCAGCGAGGCGATGAACAAGCGTGAGGCCTTCCGTGACGAGAATCTGGCCGGCGGCTACGGCTGGGCGACGCCGGCGGAGGCGCTGCGCTTCGCCATCAACGCCGGCAAGGAAGCGGTGATGTGCCGCATCGGGATGTACGCATGAACGGGGGCTCGCACATGAGCGGAGCCGGCCTGTTCGAGGACGACCTGTTCGAGGACTTCCTCGCCACGCTGCCCCGGGTCTCCGCGGCTGCCGCCCCGCGGCGGGGGGCGATGGCCGGTCCGGCGCGCGTGACGCACGGGGCGAACGTGGCAAACGTGGCGAACGTGGTTCAAGCGGCTCATCCCGTGCTTCGTCGCGTCATCGCCCTCCCGCGCTTGGATCGTCGCGACGGGGCCGCTATCGTGCGACCATGTCGACCCCGGTCCTCCCCGTCAGCCCACCCGAGCCCCCGCATCCGGCCTGGCACGGTTTCGTCTCGTACCTGACGCCGCAGCGGGTCCTGCTGGCCCTGGCGCTGGCCACCGTCTTCGCGCTGGCGCTGCAACCGATCTTCATCACGCCGTTCCCGGTCCTGCTGGGGCGGACGATGTTCGTGGGCATGCTGGCGCTGCTGGCGTTCTCCGCGGCCGGGCAATGGCCGCGCCGCCTGCCGCGCTGGTGGGCGCGCTGGTTGTTCCAGGTCGTCGTCGTCGCGGCGGCGGTGCCGCTGGCCACGCTGGCGGTCTACATGGTCGCCGTCGGCGGTGACTTCTCCAGCTTTGTCGAATCCGAGTCCCGGATGCTCGGCTTCCTCTGGATCGCGGGGTCGGGCCTGGTGGTCGGGCCGCTGCTGGCGATGGGCGCGCTGTACAGGCAACGCGATGCCGAGGCCCGCAGCCAGGCCCTCAGCTTCGAGCTCGAGCGCAGCGAGCTCGGGCGCCAGGCGCTGGATGCCCGGCTGCGGCTGCTCCAGGCGCAGGTCGAGCCGCATTTCCTGTTCAACACGCTGGCCAATGTCCGCGCGCTGGTCGAGACCGGTTCGCCGCAGGCGGCCCCGGTGCTGCGGAGCCTGATCGCCTACCTGCGGGCGGCGATGCCGCGGCTGCAAGGCGATGCGACGACGCTGTCGGACGAGGTCGCCTTGGTGCGCGCCTACCTCGAGCTGATGCACCTGCGGATGCCGGACCGGCTGGACTACGTCGTCGACCTGCCGCCGGAACTCGGCGGCCTGCGCTTTCCGCCGATGGCCTTGCTGACGCTGGTCGAGAACGCCGTGCGTCACGGCATCGACCCGGGCGAGGAGGGCGGCCGCATCGAGGTCGGCGGCGCGCTGCGCGACGGGCAGGTCCGGCTCTGGGTCAGCGACACCGGTGTCGGCATGACGCAGAGCATGGGCAGCGGCACTGGGCTGCGCAACCTGCGCGAGCGCCTGACGCTGTTCTACGGCCTCGGCGCCACGCTGGCGCTGACCGAGAATCTCCCGCACGGCCTGTGCGCCGAAGTGCGCTTCACTCCGCAATGACATGACCGCTTCCGCGCCGACCGCCCTGATCGCCGACGACGAACCGCTGCTGCGCGACAGCCTGCAGCGCAGCCTCGCCCTGTTGTGGCCCGAATTGCGCATCGTCGGTCAGGCGCGCAACGGCCGCGAGGCGGTCGAGTTGTTCGAGGCCCACCGGCCCGACATCGCCTTCCTCGACGTGCACATGCCGGGCCTGAACGGGATGGAGGCGGCGCGTCAGATCGCGCGTCAGGCACAGGTCGTGTTCGTCACCGCCTTCGAAGACTATGCCTTGCAAGCCTTCGAGCGCGGTGCGATCGACTACCTGGTCAAGCCGGTTGACGAGGTCCGCCTCGCCGACACGGTCGGTCGGCTGAAGGAGCGCCTGGCGGAGTTGCCCCGGCGTTCGCGCGGGGAGGGTCATCAGGCGACGCTGGAAGCCGTCATCGACGAACTCGCACGGCGCATGGCCCGGCAGCCGGGTGTGCCCTCGCCGGCCGCCGGCGGCCTGGCGACCGACACGGGGCCGCTGCAATGGATCCGTGCCTCGGTGGGCTCGACGCTGAAGCTGATCCCGGTCGATGAGATCCTCTTCCTGCGCTCGGACGAGAAGTACACGCTGGTCGTCACCGCGGAGGGGGAGGCGCTCATCCGCACGCCGATCCGCGAATTGATCGAGCGGCTCGATGCGCAGCGCTTCGTGCAGGTCCATCGCTCGGTGGTCGTGAACCTGCACGCGATCAGCCACGTCACGCGTGGCCCCAATGAAACGGCCGACCTCCACCTGAAGGCGCGGCCCGAGGTGCTGCCGGTCAGCCGCAGCTACCTGCACCTGTTCCGGCAGATGTGAGACAGCCCTCGAGGACCGGCCAGGCCGGTCCCCAGGGACTCAGCGCCCGGGTTGCGCCTGCTCCAGGGGTTGAGGTGCGGCGGGCAGCGGCACCTGTTGCGCCTTGCCCTGCACGACGACGGGCTCCAGCTGCCACATCGGGGCGGCGACGTTGACCATCTGCACGACGGCCATCACCGCCACGGCGATGATCGCCGCCATCAACGCGGTGTGCATCGCACCGTCGGAGAAGCGGTGCATCTCGCGTTCGTCGTTGGCCGAAGGCCGGTGTCGTGCCAGTGCGCGCCAGCCGTTCCACGCTTGAGAGAGTCGGGTGTCCATGGTCTCTGCTCCTCGTCGACAACCTGCAACAAGTCTAGGTGGCGACCGGGAGCGCTTCCAGCAAAGCCGGACGTGAAAAAGCGCGGCTCAGCCGCGCTTTTCCGCTGTCCGTCGCATGGACGGCAGGACGCTCAACGTTGCAGCGCTTCGGTGCGGGTGTTCAGCCACGCGAGCGCATCGCCCTCGACCAGCGGCGCCAGACGGCGGCGCACGTCGGCGTGATACGCATTCAGCCACGCGAGTTCGTCTTCCGACAGCAAGGCCACCGCGATGCAACGCGTGTCGATCGGGCAAAGCGTCAAGGTCTCGAACGCCAGCATCTCGCCGAACTGCCCCTTTTCGGGGGTGTCGAAGGCCACGTTCAGCACCAGGTTCTCGATCCGCACCCCCCATTGGCCGGGGCGGTAGAGGCCGGGCTCGATCGACGTGATCATGCCGGGCTCCATGGCCATGTTCGCATCGGGCACAGCTTTCGAGATGCTCTGCGGGCCTTCATGCACGTTCATGAAGTAGCCGACGCCATGGCCCGTGCCGTGGCCGTAGTCCAGACCATGGGCCCACAGCGGCGCGCGGGCGATGGCATCGAGCATGGGGCTCAGCGTGCCGCGCGGGAACGCGGTGCGCGACAGCGCGATCGTGCCCTTGAGCACCAGCGTGTAGTCGCGCTTGTGGTCGTCGGTGATGATGCCGATCGGCCAGACGCGGGTGATGTCGGTCGTGCCGCCGAGGTACTGGCCGCCGGAGTCGATCAGCAACAGGCCGTTGCCTTCGATCTGGGAGAAGGACTCGGGCGTCGCGCGATAGTGCGGCATCGCGCCGTTGGCGTTGAAGCCGGCGATCGTCGAGAACGACAGGCCGACGAAGCCGGGACGCTTGGCGCGCTCGGCGGTCAGGCGCTCATCGATGGTGAGTTCGGAGATCTTCTCGCCGCGCGCCATCGCCGCCTCGAACCACGCGTAGAACGCGCACATCGCGGCGCCATCCTGTTCCATCGCCTGGCGGATGAACTGTGCTTCCGCGGCGTTCTTGCGGCTCTTCAGCAGCGTGCTGGGGTTGATGGCTTCGACGACGGTCGCCGACGCGGGCAATGCCTCGCGCAGGCCGAGCGTCACACGTCGCGGATCGATCAGGACCTTGGCGTCCGAAGGCAGGGCGCCGAGCGAGGCGCGGGCGTCGGCATAGGGCGCGAGACGCACGCCATCGGCCGCGAGCCGTTGCTCCAGGGCCGCATCGATCTTGCCGGGCTGCACGAACAGCGTCGCGCCGTTCCTGTCGAGCAGCGCATGCGCGAGGAACACGGGGTTGTAGGTCACGTCGGAGCCGCGCAGGTTGAACAGCCAGGCGATGTCGTCGACGCTGGAGATCAGATGATGCGAAGCGCCCTGCTTGGCCATGCCTTCGCGCACCTGCAGGAGCTTGTCCGCACGGCTGACGGTGGCTTGCGGCGAGGCGTGTTCGTAGATGGGCGCGTCGGGCAGGCCGGGGCGGTCGTCCCAGGCTTGGTCGATCAGGTCGAGCGCGGTGTTGATCAGCACGCCCTTCGCGCCGAGCGCGTTGCGCAACTGTTGCGCGACGGCGAGTCCGAGGACCTGGCCGTCGACGACCAGCGTCTGGTCGCTCTGCAGCGTGTCCGCGATCCAGGTGATGTGCTGGCTGGAGGCGCCGGTGGGGATCTTGAAGAGGGCGATGCCGCTGCCGGCGAGTTCGCGTTCGGCGGAGGTCCAGTAGCGACTGTCGGCGAAGAGCTGGGCGTCATCGAGCGTGACGACCAGGGTGCCCATGGAGCCGGTGAAGCCGGAGAAGACTTCGCGAGCCTGCCAGCGGCGCGGCAGGTACTCGGAGAGATGCGGATCGGCCGAGGGGACCAGGATGGCGTGGGCGCCGGCATTGCGCAGCGCGTCGCGCAATCTGGAGATGCGCAGCTTGATCTGGGAAAGGCGGGTGTCCATGGCGGGCCTCGGCGGGTTGGCGGGCGTGGAACGCAGCGGCCGGGTGGGTCGCGCGCGTGAAGTCGCCGATTGTAGAAGTGACGCCTCCATGACTTCTGTCCGACGCGCCAGGCCCAGGGCGCACGGCGCGCACCGCAGGTCGGGGGGCGGAGGGCGGCGGCGCTGTGCGGACGCCCTAACATCTCGCGCTTGGAAAAGAGGGGAAAGATTGGAGAAGCACGCGATGAGGATGTCAGGTGGAGCCGGTGACGCGGTGCGTCAAAGACTGGTCAGTGGCCTGCTGCTGATACTGATGATGGGGACGAACGCGGCGGCCTCGCCCGCGTCCGAGGCGAGCGACGCGGACCGGCTGCAGGCGGCCGTGCGCTTCGTCTCCGCGCAACTGGCGGCCGACGCCGATCCGAAGCAGATCCTGCAAGCGCGTGGAAGGCCGCGTGTCGCGCATGCGGGGGAACCGCTGCAGGACTGCGACCTCACCGTGATCGTCCGGGCGATCGAACAACGCGGCGCGCCGGAATTCGAGGAAGGCCCGACTGGCGCGCCCGTCGTCGCGCGGGTGCCGGTGGTGGCGGAGCTGGTGTTCGTCGAGGCCGGCCTCGATGGCGGCCCGACGCCGCTGCTCGCCGGCGACAGCGCCTGCACCTTCGCCTACGAGCGTTTCGATGCGCAGCGCGCCGCCTTCGAGTCCGTCGAGACTTTCCGCCTGCGCCCGCACACGGCGGAGTTCCGCACCTGGGGCGAGGCGGCGGAGGTCTGGCGCGCCGGCGTGCCCGTGGCGGGCGCGCAGCCGCGCCGCTTCGTTGCGATCGATCCGGACAAGCGCTACGTCCGCTTCTGGGTGCGGGTGAATGTGGCCGATCCGGCGGCGGCCTACCGCCTCGCGCCGCAGTTCCCGCGCCACTGGCTGGCCCGGGACGCGGTGCCCAAGCTGGAGAACATCAACCTGCGCCAGGAAACCATCCTGATGGCGAAGCTGTCCGACCGCAACCCTGCCGCACGGGGCGACGAACTCAAGAACGACCTCGTGCGCATGCAGGCGCAACTGAAGCAGGACCGCTGGCGCTTCGACCGGCTGAAGGCAGGACTCGAACGCCTGGAGGCGGTCGAATCCTTTGCGGAGCTGCCCAAGCCTTGACGAGCGACTCGGGCTTCAAAGCTCCGTGCGCAGCGCCCACAGCTCCGGGAACAACACGACGTCGAGCATCTTGCGCAGATAGCTGACGCCACCGGTCCCGCCGGTGCCGCGCTTGAAGCCGATGACGCGTTCCACGGTGGTGACATGGCGGAATCGCCAAAGCCGGAACGCGTCTTCGAGATCGACGAGTTCCTCGCCCATCTGGTACAGGTCCCAGTGCGCCTTGGGATCGCGGTAGACCTCGAGCCACGCGGCCTTGACGCCGTCGTCGGCGCTGCGGGGCTGAGTCCAGTCGCGATCGAGCGCGGCGGCGGGCACGTCGATGCCGCGTCGCTTCAGCAGCCGCAGGACTTCGTCATACAACGAGGGCGCTTCGTAGGCCGCCTGGACCTCGGCCAGCAGATCGGCCCGATGCGCGTGCGGCTTGAGCATCGCGGCGTTCTTGTTGCCGAGCATGAACTCGATGCGCCGGTACTGCGCGCTCTGGAAGCCGCTGCTGTTGGAGAGGTAGGGCCGGATGGCCGAATACTCCGGCGGCGTCATCGTGCTGAGCACGTCCCAGGCGTGGACGAGCTGCTCCATGATCCGCGACACCCGGGCCAGCATCTTGAAGGCCTCGGGCAACTGGTCCGAGGCCACGTGCGTCACCGCGCCGTGCAGCTCGTGCAGCATCAGCTTCATCCACAGCTCCGAGGTCTGGTGCTGGATGATGAAGAGCATCTCGTTGTGGTCGGGCGAGAGCGGATGCTGGGCGCTCAGCACCTGGTCCAGGCGCAGGTAGTCGCCGTAGCTCATGTCCTTGGAGAAGTCGAGCTGCGCGCCTTCCTCGCGGACGATCGATTCACCGCCTTGTGCATGGCCTTGCGCGCCGCCTTGCCCGACGCCTTCAGCGCCCTTGTCGCCGGCTTCAGAGGCCGGGCCGGATCCATGTCCCATCGGGCAACTCATGTCACCGCCGCCTTCTTGTTGAAGCGCGCCTCGCGCCATTCTTCGGTGGCCAGCACCTGATGCAGATGCTCGACCGCGTCCCACGCGTCGGCGAAGCCGATGTACAGCGGCGTGAAGCCAAATCGCAGGATGTGCGGCACCTCGTCGAGACGCGCCGGGTCGCCCGCGCGGAAATCGCCGATCACGCCGCGCTCGATCAGTGCCTGCACGACCGCGTAGCCCGTCGTCTCATGCAGTGGGGCCTTCAGTGCCAGGCAGACTTGGCTGCCGCGCTGCGCGGCGTCGCGCGGCGAAACGACGTAGACACCTTGCCCGCCGCAGCGCTCCTCGGCGAGTCGTGCGAACAGCTCGGTCAACGCGATCGACTTCTCGCGCAGCGCCGCCATGCCGCCGAAGGGCTCGGCCGCGAGCAGCGTGTCGACGCCGCACTCCAGCGCCGCCGTCGACAGGATCGCCGGCGTGCCGCAGATGTAGCGCTTGATGCCGGGCGCGGGCGCGTAGTTCGACGTGAACTGGAACGGCGCCGCATGGCCCAGCCAGCCCGACAGCGGTTGCCAGAAACGGTCGGCGTGGCGCGGATGCGCCCAGACGAAGGCCGGCGCGCCGGGCCCGCCGTTGAGGTACTTGTAGCCGCAGCCGATGGCGAAATCCGCATCCGCGGCGTTCAGATCGACCGGGATCGCGCCCGCGGAGTGCGCAAGGTCCCACACCGTCAGCGCGCCGGCCGCGTGGGCCGCGGCGGTCACCGCCTTCATGTCGTGCTTGCGGCCGGTGCGGTAGTTGACCTCGGTCAGCATCAGCACGGCGAGCCGGTCGTTCAGCAGGGCCGGGATCTCGTCGACGTGATCGACGAGGTGCAGCGCCATGCCGAACTGCTCGGCGAGGCTCTCCGCGATGTAGAGGTCGGTCGGGAAGTTGCTGCGCTCGGAGACGACGACCGTGCGACGCCCCTCGGCGTCGCCGGCCTTGACGATGCGCAGCGCCGCGCTCAGCACCTTGTAGAGGTTGAGCGAGGTCGAGTCCGCGACGATCGTCTCGCCCGGCTTCGCGCCGATCAGGCGGCCGATCTTGTCGCCGATGCGCGAGGGCAAATCGATCCAGCCGGCCGTGTTCCAGCTCTTGATCAGGTCGCGGCCCCATTCGTCGGCGATCACCTGCTGCACGCGCGCGGCGGTCGCCTTGGGCATCGCGCCGAGCGAGTTGCCGTCCAGATAGAGCGTGCCCGCGGGCAGCGAGAACTGGTCCTTCAGCGGCGCCAGCGGATCGGCGGCATCCAGGGCCAGGCAGTCTTGTCTTGTTGTCATCGATGATCCAGATGAATTCAGAAGGAAGGGGTCATAGCGCCCGCAGCACCGCGCGCACCGGCGACGCGCAAGCGCCGGCGAGCTTGAGCGGCAGCGCGATCAACTCGTAGTCACCCTCGGGCACGTCGTCGAGCACGAGGTTCTCCAGCACGCGCAGGTCCAGGCGCAGCAGACGCTGATGGCTGTCCAGCGTCTTGCTGGTCGCGGGATCCACGCTGGGCGTGTCCAGGCCGATCAGCTTCACACCGCGCGCGGCCAGCCACTCGACGGTCTCGGGCGCGTAGGCGCTGAACTCGGGATTCCAGACCGTGTCCGCGCGCTCGTTGCAGCGCACCAGCACGCGCGCCGGCAGGTCCTGCGCGGCGTGCTCCAGATGCTCGACGCGGATCAACGGACCACAGCCGATCGCATGGATCACACGGCATGGACCGAGGTAGGGATCGAGCGCGACCTCCGCCGCGCTCGCGACGCCGTCGGCGTAGTGCAGCGGCGCATCGGCATGCGCGCCCACATGCGGCGACATCGTGATCGCGCTCAGGTTCACCGGACAGTCCGGCGACAGGCGGGCGGTCCACGTCAAGGCGTAGGGCTCGTCGCCGGGAAAGATCGGCGCGTCGGGCGCCACCACCGGCGAGATGTCCCACAGCGTTCGTTGCGAGGATCGTTGGGACGATCGTGGGGAGGATGGGCTTGTTGACTTCATCTGCTGCTCCTGCCGGGCCGGTGGCACGACGGCGCGCACCTTAGCGCGGGGTCCTGGGCCGTGGTGTCGGTTAATTCCAACAAGGCCGGACCGTTTGCGCAAGCCGCCCGGTCCGACGACGGCGATGGACTCAGGGTTATCAGGCGGACCGTCATCGTTGACACTTCAACTATCCAGACCTAAAGTGATTCCGTCAAGCAGTCCTCGCCCGACGCTCGCCGGGTTTTCCATCATGCGTATCACCTGCATCGGCGGCGGTCCCGCCGGCCTGTACTTCGCGCTGCTGATGAAGCGGCAGAACCCGGCGCACGACGTGACGGTGCTGGAGCGCAACCGTGCCGGCGACACCTTCGGCTGGGGCGTGGTGTTCTCGGACCAGACGCTGGCGGCGCTGCGCGAGGCCGATCCGAAGACGGCCGAACAGATCCTGCAGTCCTTCAACCACTGGGACGACATCGCCGTCCACATCGACGGCCGCACGATGGTGTCCGGCGGACACGGCTTCTGCGGCATCGGCCGGCGCAAGCTGCTGGACATCCTGCGCGAGCGCTGCGAGGAACTGGGCGTCGTCCTCCGCTACGAAACCGATGTCGCCGACGACGCCGACATCGATGCCGACCTGATCATCGCGGCCGACGGCCTCAACAGCCGCCTGCGCCAGAAGTACGCCGCGACCTACCAGCCCGATGTCGATCTGCGGAACTGCCGCTTTGTCTGGCTGGGCACGACCCGGCTGTTCGACGCCTTCACCTTCGACTTCCAGAAGACCGAGTGGGGCTGGTTCCAGGCGCACGCCTACCGCTACGACGACACGCATTCGACCTTCATCGTCGAGACGCCGGAGCAGGTCTGGAAGGCCGCCGGCCTCGAGGACACGAGCAAGGAGGAGGGCATCGCCTTCTGCGAGAAGCTCTTCGCGAAGGTGCTCGACGGCCATCCGCTGATCTCGAACGCCGCGCACCTGCGCGGCTCGGCGCAGTGGATCCGTTTCCCGCGTGTCGTCTGCAAGCGCTGGGTGCATCACAACGGCCGCGCGCCGGTCGTGCTGATGGGCGACGCGGCGCACACCGCGCATTTCTCGATCGGCTCGGGCACCAAGCTCGCGCTGGAGGATGCGATCGCACTGGCGCGCGACATCGAGCGCCACGGCGGCGGTGTCGACAGCCTGACCGCCGCGCTGGAGGAATACGAGGCCACGCGTTCGATCGACGTGCTGCGCATCCAGAACGCCGCCCGCAATTCGACGGAGTGGTTCGAGAACGTCGAGCGCCACGCGCGCCTGGCGCCGGAGCAGTTCGCGTACTCGCTGCTGACGCGCTCGCAGCGGATCTCGCATGAGAACCTGCGGCTGCGCGATGCGCGCTACGTCGGTGAGTACGAGTCGTGGCTCTCGCACCGCTCGGGCCTGGACCGCGCCGCACCGCCGATGTTCACCCCGTTCACGCTGCGCGGCGTGAGCTTGAAGAACCGTGTCGTCGTGTCGCCGATGGCGCAGTACTCCTGCGAGGACGGCCAGCCCGGCGACTACCACCTGACTCACCTGGGCGCCCGCGCAATGGGGGGCGCGGGCCTGGTGTTCGTTGAGATGACCTGTGTCTCTCCCGACGCGCGCATCACGCCGGGATGTCCGGGCCTGTGGAGCGACGCGCAACGCGACGGCTGGAAGCGCATCGTGGATCACGTGCACCGCAGCTCGACCGCGAAGATCGCGATGCAGCTCGGCCACGCCGGTGCGAAGGGGTCGACGCGCGTCGCCTGGGACGGCATCGACCAGCCGCTGGACGAGGGCAACTGGCCCTTGATCTCGGCGTCGCCGCAGCAGTACCTCGACGGTGTGAGCCAGTGGTCGCGCGAGATGACGCGCGCGGACATGGATCGCGTCAAGGCCGACTTCATCGCCGCCACGCGTCGCGCCGCCGAGGCCGGCTTCGACTGGCTGGAGCTGCACTGCGCGCACGGTTATCTGCTGTCGAGTTTCCTGTCGCCGCTGACGAATCAGCGCAGCGATGAGTTCGGCGGCTCGCTGGAGAACCGCCTGCGCTATCCGCTCGAGGTCTTCGCCGCGATGCGTGCCGTGTGGCCGCAGGACCGACCGATGTCGGTGCGGATCTCCGCGAACGACTGGGTGCCGGGCGGCACGACGACGGACGACGCGGTCGCCATGGCGGAGGCCTTCAAGGCCGCGGGCGCCGATCTGATCGACGTGTCCTCGGGCCAGGTGAGCAAGCGGGAGAAGCCCACGTACGGCCGCATGTGGCAGACGCCGTTCAGCGAGAGCGTGCGCAATCGCGCCGGCATCGCGACGATCGCCGTGGGGGCGATCTCCGAGGCGGATCACGTCAACAGCATCATCGCGGCCGGCCGCGCGGACCTGTGCGCGATCGCGCGTCCGCATCTGGCCAACCCGGCCTGGACGCTGACGGAGGCGGCAAGGATCGGCTACCTGTCCGGTCCCGGCCTGGAGTGGCCGGTCCAGTACCTCTCCGGCAAGAGCCAGATGGAGCGCGAGTTCGAGCGCCAGCGCGCCACCGGCGGCGGTGCCGCGGCGCAGGAACAGGCCAACAAGGCGCTCGGCGTCTGAAGCGGGAGGCATAGCCATGAGCAACAAATACCCGCTCGAAGGCCTGCACGCCGTCGTCACCGGCGGCGGCTCCGGCATCGGCGCGGCGATCGCGCAGGCGCTGATCGCCGACGGCGCGCGCGTCACCCTGATGGGCCGGCGCATCGACCGGCTGAAGGAACAGCGCGACCGGCTGAACGTCGACGGCGGCCCGTCCGTCGAGCTGCAGGTGTGCGACGTCGGCGACGAAGCCAGCGTGCGCCAGGCCTTCGCAGCGGCGGTGGCCGCGGCGGGGCCGGTCGACCTGCTGGTCAACAACGCGGGGCAGGTCGAGACGGCGCCGCTCGCGAAGACCTCGCTGGACACCTGGCAGCGCCTGCTCAACGTGAACCTCACCGGCAGCTTCCTGTGCAGCCGCGAGGTGTTGCCCGCGATGACCGAGCGCCGCTTCGGCCGCATCGTCAACGTCGCGAGCACCGCGGCGCTGAAGGGCTATGCCTACGTCGCGGCCTACTGCGCGGCCAAGCACGGCGTGCTCGGCCTCACGCGCGCGCTGGCGCTGGAGACGGCGCGCAAGGGCGTGACCGTCAACGCGGTCTGCCCGGGCTACACGGAGACCGACATCGTCGCCGGCGCGATCGACACCATCGTCGCCAAGACCGGGCGCACGCCCGACGAAGCGCGCGCGGAGCTGGCCTCGGTCAATCCGCAGGGGCGGCTGGTCGATCCGGCGGAGGTCGCCGCTTCGGTGGCATGGCTGGCGCGACGCGACAGCGGTTCGATCACGGGACAGGCGATCGCGGTCGCCGGCGGGGAGGTGATGTGATGCGCGATGCTGCACGAGATGCCACCAACGGCGCGACGCGCGCTACGGCAAAGGCAACGACACCGGACATCGACGACGATTCCGGCGCGGAGTTCGGACCTGACCTGGAATCCCGCATGCACGACGGCGATCACCAGGCCTTGCGGCTCTGGCTGCGCCTGCTGGCCTGCACGACGCGCATCGAGGACCAGATCCGTCAGCGCCTGCGCAACGACTTCGGCACGACGCTGCCGCGCTTCGACCTGCTCGCGCAGCTCGAGCGCAGTCCCGATGGACTGACGATGCGCGAGCTGTCGCAGCGGCTGATGGTCACGGGCGGCAACGTCACCGGCATCACCGACCAGCTGGAGGCCGAGGGCCACGTCGTGCGCGAGCCGCATCCCTCGGACCGGCGCAGCGTCACGGTGCGCCTGACGCCGGCCGGCCGGCGCCAGTTCAAGCGCATGGCCGCGACGCACGAGGGCTGGATCGTCGAATTGCTGGCCGGCTGGCCGCCCGAACAGAAGACGCAGGTGTACGAGCTGCTGGCGGGGCTCAAGGGCCATCTCGCGCAGCTCGATGCCGCCCGCAAGTGAACATCATCAGCGAATGACCGCCGCGGGCCAATGACCGTCGCCGGGAATTGACCACCGAACGCGAACCCAGGACAACCAGGAGTACCCATCGATGGACAGCCACCTCATCAGCGGCAACACGCGCAGCCTGAAGGGCTTCGAGCCGAAGCACTTCAGTTGGCGGCATGAAGGTGCGGTTGGCGTGATCACGCTGAACCGTCCCGAGCGCAAGAACCCGCTGACCTTCGAGTCCTACGCCGAGCTGCGCGACCTGTTCCGCACGCTGGCCTACGTGGACGAGGTGAACGCGATCGTCGTGCAGGGTGCCGGCGGCAACTTCTGCTCCGGCGGCGACGTGCACGAGATCATCGGCCCGCTGACGAAGATGGCCATGCCGGATCTGCTGGCGTTCACGCGCATGACCGGCGACCTGGTCAAGGCGATGCGCGCCTGCCCGCAGCCGGTGGTCGCCGCGATCGACGGCGTCTGCGCCGGCGCCGGCGCGATCATGGCGATGGCCTCGGACCTGCGCGTCGGCACGGCGCGCAGCAAGACGGCCTTCCTGTTCACCCGCGTCGGCCTGGCCGGCTGCGACATGGGCGCCTGTGCGCTGCTGCCGCGCATCGTCGGGCAGGGGCGCGCGTCGGACCTGCTCTACACGGGTCGCAGCCTGGGCGGCGAAGAGGCGCTCCAGTGGGGCTTCTTCAACCGCATCGCCGAGCCGGACGTGCTGGAGACACAGGCCGTGGCCTGGGCCGCCGAGATCGCCGCCGGTCCGAACTTCGCGCATGCGATGACCAAGCGGATGCTGCACCAGGAGTGGACGATGGGCGTCGACGAGGCCATCGAGGCTGAAGCGCAGGCGCAGGCGATCTGCATGATGACGCAGGACTTCCACCGCGCGTACCACGCGTTCGTCGCGAAACAGCGCCCTGAGTTCAAGGGCGATTGAGGACGGCCATGAATCATCTGAAGCATCTGGACTGGCCGTTCTTCGAGGACAGTCATCGCGCGCTCGCGAGCGAGCTAGATGGCTGGTGCGCGCGCAATCTGGCGCACGGATCGGTCGATCATGAGGATGTCGATGCGAGCTGCAAGTCGCTGGTGAAGGCGCTCGGCGCCGGGGGCTGGCTGCGGCACGCCGTGGCGGGCGAGGGCGAGGCCATCGACACGCGCGCCATCTGTCTGCTGCGGGAAACGCTCGCGCGGTACGACGGCCTCGCGGATTTCGCGTTCGCGATGCAAGGCTTGGGCTCGGGGGCGATCTCGCTGATGGGCACGCCGGCGCAGCGTGAGGCCTACCTGCCGCGCGTCTCGCGTGGCGAGGCGCTGGCCGCGTTCGCGCTCTCCGAGCCGGAGGCGGGATCCGATGTCGCCGCGATGCAATGCGCAGCGCGTGAGGACGGCGACCACTACGTGCTCGACGGCGAGAAGACCTGGATCTCCAACGGCGGGATCGCGGACTTCTACGTCGTGTTCGCGCGCACGGGCGAGGCTCCCGGTTCGCGCGGCATCAGCGCGTTCATCGTCGACGCCGGCACGCCGGGCTTCGAGATCGCCGAGCGCATCGACGTGATCGCGCCGCATCCGCTGGCGCGCCTGCGCTTCACCGGCTGCCGCGTGCCGAAGACCGCGATGGTCGGCGCGCCGGGCGAGGGCTTCAAGGTGGCGATGCGGACGCTGGACGTGTTCCGCACCTCGGTCGCCGCGGCGTCGCTGGGCTTCGCACGACGCGCCCTCGAGGAAGGTCTGAATCAGGCCAAGGAGCGCGCCATGTTCGGCGCCACGCTGGCCGACCTGCCGCTGACGCAGGCCAAGCTCGCCGACATGGCCTGCACGGTCGACAGCAGCGCGCTGCTGGTCTACCGCGCCGCGTGGGAGCGTGACCAGGGCCGCACGATCACGCGCGAGGCGGCGATGGCCAAGCTGATGGCCACCGAGGGCGCGCAGCGCGTCATCGACGCGGCCGTGCAGCTGCACGGCGGCCGCGGCGTTCGGCGCGGCGAGATCGTCGAGTCCCTGTACCGCGAGATCCGCGCCCTGCGCATCTACGAAGGGGCCAGCGAGGTCCAGCAGCTGATCATCGGACGAGACCTGTTGAAGAACGGCTGAGCACGAACGAGCACGCAAGCACGAGCACGCAAGCACGAGCACGGACAGGAACGGACAAGGACTTCCTCATGCATCGCACCGCCCACCAGGACACTTTCGCTCGCGACCACCTGCCGCCGCAGGACCAGTGGCCGGCGCTGGTCTTCGACCTGCCGGAGCTGCAGTTCCCGGAGCGCATGAACTGCTCGTGGGACCTGCTGGACCGGTGGGTGGCCGAGGGGCAGGGCGATCGGACGTGCGTGATCGGCGGCGACGGTCGCGGCAGCGAGATCCGCTGGACCTACGCCGAGTTGCAGGCGCAGGCCAACCGCATCGCCCACGTGCTGGTGAACGAGCTGGGCGTCGTGCCCGGCCACCGCGTGCTGCTGCGCGGCGCCAACACGCCGCAGATGGCCGCCTGCTGGTTCGCGGTGATGAAGGCCGGTGCGATCGCGGTCGCGACGATGCCGCTGCTGCGGGCGAAGGAACTCGGCCAGGTCATCGAGAAGGCACGTGTCTCGCACGCGCTGTGCGACGCGGCGCTGGCCGAGGAGCTGGAAACGGCGCGTGCTCAGTTCCCCGTGCTGGAGCGGGTCTGCCTGTTCCGCAGCGACGCGGCCGATGGACTCGAAGCGCTGGCCGAGTGCCAGCCGGCGCGCTTCGACAACGTCGACACCGCGTCCGACGACTGCGCGCTGATCGCGTTCACCTCCGGCACGACGGGGCAGCCCAAGGGCACGATGCACTTCCATCGGGACGTCATCGCGATCTGCCGCTGCTGGCCGGTGCACTGCCTGCGCGCGCGGGCCGACGACGTCTTCATCGGCAGCCCGCCGCTGGCCTTCACCTTCGGGCTGGGCGGCCTGCTGCTGTTCCCGCTGAGCGTCGGCGCGACGGCGGTGCTGCTGGAGAAGGCCTCGCCCGACGCGCTGCTGCCGGCGATCGAGAGGCACCGCGCCACCGTCTGCTTCACCGCGCCGACGTCCTATCGCGCGATGGCCGCGGCGATCGCCGCCGGAGCGGCGGCCTCGGGGGGCGGCTCGAGTGCAGGCGCGGGCAAGGCCTACGACCTGTCCTCGCTGCGCAAGTGCGTCAGCGCCGGCGAGGCGCTGCCCGCCGCGACACGTCAGCTGTGGAAGGACACGACCGGCATCGAGATGATCGACGGCATCGGCGCGACCGAGATGCTGCACATCTTCGTCTCGCACACCGAGGAGACGGCGCGCCCCGGCGCGACCGGCAAGCCGGTGCCGGGCTACCGCGCCCGCGTGGTCGACGACGAGGGCAACGACGTGCCGCAAGGCAGCGTCGGCAAGCTCGCGGTGCAGGGGCCGACCGGCTGCCGCTACCTCGCGGACGACCGCCAGCTCAAGTACGTGCAGCACGGCTGGAACCTCACCGGCGACGCCTACCTCATCGACGCCCACGGCTACTTCGTCTACCAGGCGCGCACCGACGACATGATCATCTCCGGCGGCTACAACATCGCCGGCCCGGAGGTCGAGTCCGCGCTGCTCGCGCATCCGGCGGTGGCCGAGTGCGCGGTGGTCGGCGTGCCTGACGACGAACGCGGCCAGGTGGTGAAGGCCTTCGTGGTGCTCAAGCCGGGCGCGATCGGCGGGGCCGCCGCGACTGCTTCGGCCGGCGTGACCGCTGCCGGCGGCGTGACCGATGAGGCCGTGCTGATCAAGGCGATCCAGGACTTCGTCAAGGCCACGATCGCCCCGTACAAGTACCCCCGTGCGATAGAGTTCCGCGCCAGTCTGCCCCGCACCGAAACGGGCAAGCTGCAGCGCTTCCGCCTGCGTGAGCAGTAACCGCAGTCTTCCGACCGACCGTCCCTTTCCTTCCCGGAGAAGCCGATGAAGATGCCGTCGAAGTCCCCCGCGTTCCTGCTTTCCCAGACCGTCGTCCGCGCAGCGTCCGCCGCGCTCACGGCGTCCGCCGCGCTGGCCGCGACCATGCCCGCCGCGCACGCGGCCGACAAGCTCAAGGTCGGCATGCTCAGCACGCTGTCCGGCGCGGGCGCCGGTCTCGGCGTCGACATCCGCGACGGCTTCGCGCTCGCGGTGCAGCAGAACGGCGGCAAGCTCGGCGGCCTGGCGGTGGAGACCGTCATCGCCGACGACCAGCAGAACCCCGAGGTCGCCAAGCAGTCCGCCGAGCGGCTGCTCAAGCGCGACAAGGTCGACGTGATGACCGGCATCGTGTTCTCCAACGTGATGCTGGCGGTCGGCCCCAGCGTCTTCGCCGCGCAGGTGCCCTACATCAGCGCCAACGCCGGCCCGTCGCAGTACGCCGGCGAGCAGTGCAACCCCTACTTCTTCAACGTCGCCTGGCAGAACGACAACCTGCACGAGGCCATCGGCAAGACGGTGATGGACAAGGGCTTCAAGAAGGTCGTCGTGCTCGCGCCCAACTATCCGGCGGGCAAGGACGCGGTGGCGGGTTTCCGGCGCTACTACAAGGGTGCCGTCGCCGACGAGATCTACACCAAGCTCGGCCAGCTCGACTACTCGGCCGAACTGGCGCAGGCGCGCGCGGCCAAGCCGGATGCGATGTACATCTTCCTGCCCGGCGGCATGGGCATCAACTTCATCAAGCAGTTCGTCGGCGCGGGGCTGTCCAAGGACATCACGCTGTTCGGGCCGGGCTTCTCGGCGGACGAGGACGTGATCAAGGCCGTCGGCGAGCCGATGCTGGGCATGTTCAACAGCTCGCACTGGGCGCACGACCTGGACAACCCGGCCAACAAGCGCTTCGTCGCGGACTTCGTCAAGGCCTACGGCCGGCTGCCCTCGCTGTACGCGAGCCAGGGCTACGACGCGGCGCTGCTGATAGCCGCCGCCGTGCGCGACGTGAAGGGGAAGATCGAGGACAAGCCCGCGCTGTTGAAGGCGCTGAAGGCGGCGAAGTTCGAGTCGGTGCGCGGTCCCTTCCGCTTCAACCACAACCAGTACCCGGTGCAGGACTACTACCTGCGCGTGATCACCAAGGACCCGCAGGGCCGCGTGACCAACCGGACGCTGGGCAAGATCTTCGAGCAGCACGCGGACGCGTACGCGCCGCAGTGCAAGATGAAGTGATGGCGCAGGAACGCTGACGTGACCCGACGACCGCCGTTCGCGATGACGCCTTCCCGGAGCGTTCCGCCATGGATCTGATCCTGATCGCCGAGCAGGCCCTCAACGGCCTGCAGTTCGGGCTGATGCTGTTCCTGCTGGCCGCCGGCCTGACGCTGGTCTTCGGCATCATGGACCTGATCAACCTCGCGCACGGCTCGCTGTACATGATCGGCGCCTACCTGGCCGCCGCGGCGATCGCGGCGGGCGCGTCCTTCCTGGTGGCCGTGCTCGCGGCGGTCGCGGGCACGGCGCTCTTCGGCATGCTGCTGGAAGTGACGCTGCTGCGCCGGCTCTACCAGCGCGATCACCTGAGCCAGGTGCTGGCGACCTTCGCGCTGATCCTGATGCTCAACGAGGGCGTGCGCATGATCTGGGGCGAGCAGCCGCTGCTGCTCAACACGCCGGCCGCGTTGTCCGGTCCGGTGGAGCTGCTGCCCGGCCTGATGTACCCGGCCTACCGGCTGCTGATCATCGGCGTGGGACTCGCGGTGGCGGTGGGCCTCTATCTGCTGGTGACGCGCACGCGCTGGGGCATGTGGGTGCGCGCCGGCGCGTCCAACCGCGCGATGACCACGGCGATGGGCGTGCCCGCGGACCGGCTGTTCACGGCGGTCTTCGGCATCGGCGCGGCGCTGTGCGCGCTGGCGGGCTCCCTGCTCGGGCCGCTGCTGGCCGTGCAGGTCGGCATGGGCGAGAGCATCCTGATCCTCGCCTTCGTCGTGATCGTCATCGGTGGCATCGGATCGATCCGTGGCGCGCTGGTCGGCGCGCTGCTGGTGGGGCTGGTGGACACGGGTTCGCGCACGCTGCTGCCGGCGCTGCTGCGGCAGGTCGCGTCGCCGGAGGTGGCGTCCACGCTGGGCCCGTCGATCGCGGCCATCCTGATCTACGTGCTGATGGCGGCGGTGCTGTTCTGGAAACCGCGCGGCCTGTTCCCCGCGAGAGGCTGATCCGATGACCGACCCCTTGCGTCCCCGTCGCACCCTGCTGCACCACCGCGCCGGCGGTGCCTGGATCTGGGCGCTGTTCCTCGCGCTGGCGGCCTTGCCGCCGCTGCTGCAGATGCTGGGCCTGGAGTTCTACACGGTGGTCGCCACGCGCGTGCTGATCTTCGCGATCGCCGCAGCGAGCCTGAACCTGATCCTCGGCTTCGGCGGCCTGGTGAGCTTCGGTCACGCCGCCTTCGTCGGCATCGGTGCGTACACGGTGGGCGTCTTGGCGGACGCGGGCGTGGCGTCGGCGTGGATCGCGTGGCCGGCGGCGATGGCCGTGTCCGGCGCGGCGGCGGCCGTCATCGGCGCCATCAGCCTGCGCACGCGCGGCGTCTACTTCATCATGATCACGCTGGCCTTCGCGCAGATGTTCCATTACCTGGCCGTCTCGCTGAAGGCCTACGGCGGGGACGACGGCCTGCCGGTGCCGGCGCGGTCCGCGTTGAACGGCCTGCCGGTGAACCTCGCCGACGACGCGTCCTTCTACTGGGTCGCGCTCGTGTTGTTCGCGCTGGTCTTCGCGGGGTTGCGGCGGCTGGTCAACTCGCCGCTGGGCTGGCTGCTGCAGGCCGCGCGTGAGAACGAGACCCGCGTCACCGCGACCGGCGGCCGCGTCTTCGCGGTGCAGTGGACGGCCTTCGTCGTCGCGGGCGCGATCGCGGGACTCGCGGGCGCGCTCCTGGCGAATCTCAACGGGCTGGTGTCGCCGCACCTGATGCACTGGTCGCAGTCGGGACAGCTGATGGTGATGGTGATCCTGGGCGGCGCCGGCGCGTTGTGGGGTGGCCCGCTCGGCGCGGCGGTGTTCCTGCTGCTCGAGGAACTGCTGTCCGGCGTGACGATCCACTGGCAGTTCGCACTCGGGGCGATCCTGCTGGTCGTGGTGCTCTTCGCACCGCGCGGACTGGCGGGCCTCTTCGACCGCTTCACGTCAAGGAAGACCTCGGCAGCGCCGGCGTCGTCGACCTCATCGACCTCCTCGACGTCCTCGGCCAAGTCGAAGGGAGCCGCCCATGCCTGACCTCACGACGATGTCGATGGCTGCGGCGCTGCCCTCCGCATTGCCCGAGCTCTCGCTGCTCCAGGTCCATCGGCTCGTGAAGCGCTTCGGCGCGCTGGCCGCGACCGACGAGGCGAGCTTCGACGTCCGCGCCGGCGAAACCCACGCGCTGATCGGCCCGAACGGCGCCGGCAAGACGACGCTGATCCACCAGATCTCCGGCGCGCTGGCGCCCGACGGCGGCGGCACCTTCTTCGACGGCGAGGACGTGACCGCGCTGCCGATGCCGCGCCGCGTGCGCGAGGGCCTGGTGCGCTCCTTCCAGATCACGAGCATCTACAAGCGTTTCACGGTGCTGGACAACGTCGTGCTGGCGGTGCTCGCGCGGCGGCCGTCGGCGCCGTCGTGGTGGCGATCGGCGCGCGCGGACGAGGCGGCTTATGCGGACGCGGAGGCGATGCTGACGCTGGTCGGTCTCGCCGCGATGGCGGACCGTATCGCGGGCAGCCTGGCCCATGGCGAGCAGCGCCAACTGGAGCTCGCCCTCGCGCTGGCCGCGCGGCCGCGCTTGCTGCTGCTGGACGAGCCGATGGCCGGCATGGGACCGGACGAATCGGCGCACATGGTGGAGCTGCTGTCCGCCTTGAAGGCGCAACACCTGACCCTGCTGCTGGTCGAGCACGACATGGACGCCGTGTTCAAGCTCGCCGACCGGGTCTCGGTGCTGGTGAGCGGGCGCGTGATCGCGACCGGCACGCCGGACGAGATCCGCAACGATGCGGCGGTGAAACAGGCCTACCTCGGTGATGAATCGATGGAGGAGGCCGCATGAGCGACGCCCTGCTCGAGATCGACGGCCTGCGCGCCGGTTACGGCGACAGCCAGGTGCTGTTCGGCCTGGACCTGCGCATCGCGCCGGGCGAGGTCGCGACGCTGCTGGGCCGCAACGGCATGGGCAAGAGCACGACGCTGCGCTGCCTGACCGGCTGGCTGGCGCCGAGCGGCGGCCGCATCCGTTTCGCCGGCGAGGACGTCACCGGCTGGCGCGCCGACCGCATCGCGCGGCTGGGGCTGGCGATCGTGCCGGAGGGGCGGCAGATCTTCCCCAATCTCAGCGTGCTCGAACACCTGAAGGCCTTCGAGGCCAACCGCTGCCGCGCATCGGAGCCGTGGACCGTCGAGCGCGTCTTCGCGCTCTTCCCGCGGCTGAAGGAACGCGCGGCCAACATGGGCCAGCAGCTGTCGGGCGGCGAGCAGCAGATGCTCGCCATCGGCCGCGCGCTGGTGACCAATCCGCGGCTGCTGGTGCTGGACGAAGCGACCGAGGGCCTGGCGCCGCTGATCCGCGAGGACATCTGGCGCTGCCTGGACACGCTGCGGCAGGCCGGGCAGACGATCCTGGTGGTCGACAAGTATGTGAAGCGGCTGATCCGGCTGGCGGACCGGCACAGCATCCTGGAGCGCGGGCAGGTCGTGTGGCGCGGGGACTCGGCGGCGCTGGCGGCGGATCACGGACTGTGGCATCGCCACCTGGGCGTATGACGGAACGCGTCACCCAGCGGAACGCAGCGAGACCACAGGACACGGCGAGACTCGGAACGACATGACCAGGAGGACGACATGACCAGGAGGACGACATGACGGCTGCTTTCGAGCGCGAGGTGCTGATCCGCTTCGGGCATTGCGACCCGGCGGGCATCGTGTTCTTCCCGCGCTATTTCGAGATGCTGAACGCCTTCGTCGAGGACTGGTTCAACGAAGGCCTCGGCGTCCCGTACGCCGAGCTGCTCGGCCCGCGCCGCGTCGGTCTGCCGACGGTGCAGCTGCAGACCAACTTCGAGCGCATCAGCCGCCAGGGCGAGCGGCTGGTGCAGCGGCTGTGGATCGAGCGCGTCGGGCGCAGCTCGCTGTCGCTGCGCGTCAGCTTCGACGGCGCGGACGGTCCGCGCGTGAGCTTCGGGCAGGTGCTGGTGTGCACCTCGCTGGAGACGCACCAGTCGCAACCCTTTCCCGAGGACGTCCGCGCCGCGCTGGTGCGGGCCGTCCAGCAGCAGCAATCCCATCAATCGTCAGAGCAGTAGAGGAGTCACGACGATGAGCGACAACACCGACAACGAGAAGACAGGCGCCGGCAAGCGCGTGCTTCAGCCCGCGGGCTGGGCGCCGCCGCGCGGGTATGCGAACGGCGTGGCCGCGACCGGGACCGTGGTCAGCGTGGCCGGGCAGATCGGCTGGAACGGCCAATGCCAGTTCGAGAGCGACGACTTCATCGACCAGTGCCGCCAGGCGCTGATCAACATCAAGGCGGTGCTGGCCGAGGCCGGCGCGGAGCCTCGGCACATCGTGCGGATGACCTGGTACCTGCTGGACAAGCGCGAGTACGTCGCCCGCGGCCGCGAGGTGGGCCAGGCCTACCGCGAGGTGCTGGGCAGCGAGTACGCGATCGCGATGACCGCGGTCCAGGTCGCCGGTCTGATCGAGGACCGTGCGAAGCTTGAAATCGAGGTGACAGCGGTGGTGCCGGCACGGGACTAGGATCGGTTCCAACCTGCGCCGCCGACGCCAGCGCAACCCGTCAGACCCCACGCATCCAAGAACGGAAGAGACACATGAGCCACGCATCCAAGGCCGCGAAGGCCGCATTCCACTGGGAAGATCCGCTGCTGCTGGACCAGCAGCTGACCGACGACGAACGCGCCGTGCGCGACGCGGCGGCGGCCTATTGCCAGGACCGGCTGGCGCCGCGCGTGCTGGAGGCCTTCCGGCACGAGAAGACCGACGCGGAGATCTTCCGCGAGATGGGCGCGCTGGGCCTGCTGGGCCCGACGATCCCCGAGGAGTACGGCGGCGCCGGCCTCAACTACGTCTGCTACGGCCTGATCGCGCGCGAGGTGGAGCGCGTGGACAGCGGCTACCGCTCGATGATGAGCGTGCAGAGCTCGCTGGTGATGGTTCCGATCAACGAATTCGGCAACGAGGCGACCAAGCGCAAGTACCTGCCCAAGCTGGCCACCGGCGAGTGGATCGGCTGCTTCGGGCTGACGGAGCCGAATCACGGCTCGGACCCGGGCTCGATGGTGACGCGGGCGCGCAAGGTCGACGGCGGGTATGCGCTGAGCGGCAGCAAGATGTGGATCACCAACAGCCCGATCGCGGACGTGTTCGTGGTCTGGGCCAAGGACGACGGCGGGCAGATCCGCGGCTTCGTGCTGGAGAAGGGCTGGAAGGGCCTGAGCGCGCCGGCGATCCACGGCAAGGTGGGTCTGAGGGCGTCGATCACCGGCGAGATCGTGATGGACGAGGTCTTCTGCCCGGAGGAGAACGCCTTCCCCGACGTGCGCGGCCTGAAGGGACCGTTCACGTGCCTGAACAGCGCGCGTTACGGCATCGCGTGGGGTGCGCTGGGCGCGGCGGAATTCTGCTGGCACACGGCGCGGCAGTACACGATGGACCGCCAGCAATTCGGCAAGCCGCTGGCGGCCAACCAGCTGGTGCAGAAGAAGCTCGCGGACATGCAGACCGAGATCACGCTGGGCCTGCAAGGCTGCCTGCGGCTGGGCCGCATGAAGGACGAGGGCACGGCGGCGGTGGAGATCACCTCCATCATGAAGCGCAACAGCTGCGGCAAGTCGCTGGACATCGCGCGCACCGCGCGGGACATGCTGGGGGGCAACGGCATCAGCGACGAGTTCGGCATCGCCAGACACCTGGTCAACCTGGAGGTGGTCAACACCTACGAGGGCACGCATGACATCCATGCGCTGATCCTGGGGCGCGCGCAGACGGGGATCGCGGCGTTCTGAAGCCGCGCCTGCTCAACAGGGAAGGGCGCTGAGGCGCCCTTTTTCGTGCCCAAGTTGTATGCAGAAACTTGCAGATTTGCGTGTTTCTGCATATGGATTGGGCAATACCCCTCATGGGGGCCTGATGGCGGTTGAGGCTTCGACGGAGGGGGTGAAGTCTTTCAGCAACGGCTACCGATACGGGTCATTGATCGAGCATTTCGCCGATGCGAAGCTGCTGCACTTCCTCACCTGACCAACGTCCCGGACGATTGGAATCTTCAGGTCTGCAAAACCGATCACGCCCACCTCACTCCGGCAGCCTCGCGGCTGCGGCATTGCCCTTCATGAAGAACTCGGCCGCTCGCAAGTACATCACCGTTCACACGATCAGGCGCGCGAATCAGCGGCTGATGGCTCGTGGGCGCGACTATGAGCCGTCGCCCACCGTGCGCGCTCTGATGCCAAGCAGGGAGGAGATCGTGAAGGCCGCAAACAATGCCTACGAGCGATGGTTGGCGAAAGCCAAGGTCATCGCTTGATGCTTCATCAAACCTTTCAAACCTTTGTCGATAGCCGCCAGGACCTCGCAGGCCTGATCGCATACGCTCTCTACAAGGCGGACAAGCTCGACTTCATGAAGACGCACCCCGACAGGGATGTGCATGGTTTCGTGCTCAGCATGAATCTGCCTTCGCAGATCGAGGCATACCGCACCGAAGCGATGAGCATGTTGGAAGAGATGGCGGAAGAGTCGCTTTCCGATGCTCTGGCGGACGCAGAGTCTGAACATTTGCGGCAACTGAAGCAGGTCACACGATCACAGGGCTTCTGGTCCGGTGTCTTGTCCAACGTGATCGCAAATCTCATCGCGGCGGCAGTTTCGATCCTGCTCGTCGTCCTGGTGTTCGGCAGCAAGCTGAACTTCTGGGCCAATCTGCTGAAGTACCTCGGCGAATAGGCGAAGAGCGTCGGACGCAATGATGGAGAGACGATCGCCAGTTGCGTGTCGTCGGGGAACGGGCCGGCGCCGCGCGGGATGCGCGGCCCCACCATTTCAATTCTCGAAATGGTCCTTTCGACCGCGCTCGGATTCTCTTCCCGGGACCTCTCGACGAGCATTCAACCCATCGATCGGACGGGTTTGAACAGCGAGTCGAAATCGGGAAACCGTCGCCACTGAGCGGTCCCTGATGCGCCTTCAGACCGGTCCGGAGAGTTCTCCTCTTCAGATCACGAAGGTGCATCCATGAACCGCAAATCCATCGCTCCACGTGCCGCCGTCGCGGCCGCTGCGCTGACCTTGTCCGCCGCCATCGCCGGCACGGCGTCGGCGGCGCCCATCCACTACCGGTCCGTGACCGTCGATGGTGTGCAGGTCGCCTACCGCGAGGCCGGCGACGCCAGCAAGCCCGCCATCCTGCTGCTGCACGGCGTGCCGAGCTCCTCCCGCATGTACGACGCGCTGATGCGCCGGCTGGGCGACCGCTACCACCTCGTGGCGCCGGACTATCCGGGCTTCGGTCACAGCGATGCGCCGTCGCCAGCGCAGTTCACCTACACCTTCGACCACCTCGGCGAGGTCGTCGGCAAGTTCACCGACGCGGTGAAGCTCGACCGCTACGTGCTCTTCATGCAGGACTACGGCGCGCCCGTCGGCATGCGCCTCGCCATGGAACGTCCCGCCGCCATCCAGGGCATGGTGTTCCAGAACGGCAACGTCTACGACGACGGACTCGGACCGCTGTGGGCCAAGCGCCAGGCGTTCTGGACCGATCGCGCCGCGCATGAGCAGGAGGTCCGAACCGGCCACCTGACGCTCGCGACGACCCGCGCACGACACGTCGGCACCGATCCGGATGTCGACGCCTACGACCCCGATCTCTGGACGGACGAGCACGCGTATCTGAATCGCCCCGGACAGGCGGAGATCCAGTCCGAACTGATCTACGACTACCGTACCAACCTGGCGCGATACCCCGAGTGGCAGCAGTGGCTGCGCGCCCATCAGCCGCCGACGCTGGTGGTCTGGGGGAAGTACGACACGGCGTTCATCGTGCCCGGCGCGCTGGCGTTCAAGCGGGACCTGCCGAAGGCGCGCGTCGAGATCCTCGACGGCGGCCACTTCGTCATGGACACGCGGCTCGACGAGGTCGCGCGCCTGACCGACGAGTACATGCGGGCGCATCGCCGCGCCTTCGACCCGCAAGCCCCGCACGCCGGCCTCGACAACGGCGTCTCTTCCACCCATCGCTGAGAACATCCAAATGAAGACATCCCGCCTCATCCGCGCCATCGGCGCCGCCTTCGCCGTGTCGGTCGCCGCGCAGTTCCCCGCGCAGGTCGCCATCGCGGCGCCTGCAGCCGCTGCAACCGCCGCCCGTGCGCCATCGAGCATCGACATCCAGTACCGTACCGTCACCATCGACGGCGTCAAGGTGTTCTATCGCGAAGCCGGCCCGAAGGACGCGCCGGTGCTGCTGCTGTTGCACGGCTTTCCGACGTCGTCGCAGATGTTCCGCAACCTGATCCCGCAGCTGGCCGACCGCTACCGCGTGATCGCGCCGGACTATCCCGGCTACGGGCAGAGCGACATGCCGAGCATGGACAAGTTCGAGTACAGCTTCGACCATCTGTCCACCGTGGTGGACAAGTTCACCGAGTCGCTGGGGCTGACGCGCTTCGCGATGTATGTGCAGGACTACGGCGCGCCGATCGGTTATCGGATCGCCGCCGCGCATCCGGAGCGCATCACCGCGATCGTGGTGCAGAACGGCAATGCCTACCAGGAGGGCATCGACAACGACTTCTGGGTGCCGTTGAAGGCGTACTGGGCGGACAAGTCCAAGGCCAACCGCGACAAGCTGCGGCCCTTCCTCGAGCTGGACGTGACGCGCTGGCAGTACACCGAGGGCGCGCGCGACGTCGCTCACCTGAGCCCGGACACCTGGACGCTGGACCAGGCCTACATGGACCGGCCCGGCAACAAGGACATCCAGCTGGAGCTCTTCTACAGCTACGGCACCAACCCGCCGAAGTACGCGCAGTGGCAGCGCTACTTCCGCGAGCACCAGCCGCCGATGCTCATCGTCTGGGGGAAGAACGACAAGACCTTCCCGGCCGCCGGCGCCCATCCCTACCTGCGCGACCTGCCCAAGGCGGAGCTGCACCTGCTGGACACGGGGCACTTCGCCCTGGAGGAAGACAGCGCCACGATCGGCGCGCTGATGCGGGACTTCCTGGCGCGCTCGCTCAAGTGAGCGAGGGGTCCGCGCGCAGCTGCTCGATCAGCAGGTCGAGCAGGGCGCGCACCTTCGCATTCGGGCGACGGCCCTGCCGATGCAGGACGTGGATAGGGACAGGGCCGGACTCGTAGTCGGAAAGGACGGTCCGCAGGCGGCCGTCGCGCAGCGGCTCGCGCACCTGGTAGGACATCAGGCGCGTGATGCCCAGGCCGTTCACTGCGGCGGTGATGGCCGCTTCGTTGGTGGTCGTCATCAGGGTGGGGCGCAGGTCGTAGACGCGGGCCTCGTCCTGCTCGGCGAAGCGCCAGCGCGTGGTGGCGGTCAGGCCGGTCGCGGAGATGATGGTGTGCTGCGCCAGTTCCTCGGGATGCCGTGGCGTCCCGCGGCGCTTCAGGTAGTCCGGCGAGGCGCACAGCACGCGCCGGATGGTGCCGACGCGCACGGCCTGCAGCGAGGAGTCGGGCAGCTCGCCGATGCGCACGGCCTCGTCGTCCATGTTGACCACGCGGTCGACGAAGAGGCACACGGCCTGGGTCTCGGCGTAGCGGCTCAGGTAGTCGGTCACCAGCGGCGCGATGTAGAGGTTGCCGAACATCGCCGGCGCCGTGATGGTGACGCGGCCGCGCGGCGTGCCGTGGACGCCGACCACGGCGTTGTCCGCTTCTTCGAGGTCCCCCAGCAGCCGCCGGCAGTCCTCGAGGTAGCTCGAGCCGGCATCGGTGAGCCGAACGACCCGCGTCGTGCGCGTGAGCAGCGACACGCCGAGGTGCTGCTCCAGCTCGAGGACGGCGCGCGTGACGGTGGCCGGCGAGAGATTCAGCTTGCGCGCCGCGCCGGCGAAACCGCCGACTTCCGCGACGGCGGTGAAGACGCGCATCGAGTGCAGTTGATCCATGCGGGGATTGTCGCTGGCGATTCGCGATGGGGATCTGTCGTGCATGCGACAGCGACATGGAAGCTCCAGTAGCACGATCCGCCGCTGACCGGCCCCGTTCGATGGTTCGGCGCGATCAGGAGACGCTCATGGACGACATCACCGCCCGCATCCCTTCGCTCAAGGGCCAGGTCAGCGACGCCGAATGGCAGCTGCGCGTGGACCTCGCCGCGTGCTACCGGCTCGTCGCCCGTTACGGCTGGAGCGACCTGATCTTCACGCACATCAGCGCGCGGCTGCCCGGCGACGCGCACGAGTTCCTGATCAATCCCTACGGACTGATGTTCGACGAGATCACGGCCTCCAGCCTGATCAAGGTCGACGCGTCGGGCAACAAGCTGCAGGAGACGCCGTTCCCGGTGAACCAGGCCGGCTTCATCATCCATTCCGCCATCCACGCGGCGCGGCCCGACGTGGGCTGCGTGCTGCACACGCATACGCGCGCCGGCGTGGCGGTGTCTGCGCAGAAGGGCGGCGTGCTGCCGATCTCGCAGCAGTCGACCTTCGTGCTGGCCTCGCTCGCGTACCACGACTACGAAGGCGTCGCGATCCGTCCCGACGAGCAGCCGCGGCTGCAGAACGACCTCGGCGACAAGATCTTCTACTGCCTTCGCAACCACGGCCTGCTGACCGTCGGCAAGACGATCGGCGACGCCTTCCTGTCGATGTACACCTTCGAGAGCGCCTGCCAGATCCAGATCGCGGCGCAGGCCGGCGGCGTCGAGCTGACGCCCGTCCACGACGCCATCATCCGCGGAACCGCGGAGTCGATGCGCGTGCAGACCGGCGGCCTTGGCGGCGCCTTCGTGTGGCCGACGCTGCTCCGACAGGCACAGCGGCAGTGCGCAGGCTTCGACGTCTGAACATCGAGGCGCGAGCGCTCATGACGAAACCGATCAGGGCTTGATCGTTGCGAGCAGCGCGATCATGACAACGCCGGCGATCGCGATCACCGGCGCGTGACGGATCCAGGCCGGAGCGGGGCGCTCGTCCTGCCCGACGTGCCGGCGCAGCGTCGCCGACAGGATGCCGTGCAGCGCTGACAACCCCACGACGATCGGCAGCTTGGCGTTCAGCCAGAGCGCGCCGAACCAGCCGCCCCAGCTCGCAAGGCCGATGCCCAGGGCCCAGACCGCCAGCATCGCCGGCGTGGTCACGCGCCGGTCCCACTTCAGGATGGCCGTCGCCAGACGCTTCTCGTGAGGGAGCAGGACCGTCTCCCCGACGGGGCGCAGTGCAGCGGTCGTCACGCCCAGCAGCACCAGTCCGCCCACCCAGGTGAGCACCGCGGCGAGGTGCAACCCCTTGAGCCAGAGGTACATCACCGCGCCGCCTCGCGACCTAGCATGAACCAGCTGTAGAGGCCGCCCAGTGGAATGAAGGCGGCGAGCAGCAGCCGCCACGTGGCGGCGCCATCGATGGCCCGCTCCGTCGCGGCCTGCGCGAGCTGCCAGCAGAAGACGAGGAAGGCCATCCCATGCACCGGTCCCATGACGGACACCGCGATCGGCAGACCCGCCAGGTGCTTCAGGGGCACCGCCACCAGCAACAGCGCCAGCAGCGTGAAGGCCTCCAGCAGGCACAGGCGTCGGAGCATGGAGAGACGAAGGAGGGCACCGGGGCGAGGCGGATGGGAGCGGGACGAATGAGGCAACTGGCACTCCATGAGGTCCGTGAACAACAGATGGATTCTTCCCATCGGACGACTTCACTGAAAGTGGCTGAATCGACTGCCTTCGACTGTTTTCAGCCAGACACATGGAGAATGACGAATCGTCGCCGCCCCACGCCTCACGCCCGGAGTTCTTCCCCATGCCCGTCTCGCGATCTCCTCGCTCGTCGCTCCGAACTCCCTCTCCCGCAACGCGGGAGAGGGCGGGGGGTGAGGGCCAACCCCTGGTGGCCGTGCTCGCGCTTCCTGGCGTGGTGCCTTTCGACCTGACGATTGCCGGCGAGGTCTTCGGCCGCACGATGCTCGACGACGGGCGCAAGGGCTACACGGTCACCGTCTGCGGCGAGCAGGACGAGATCGACACCGGCGGCTTCACGATCGGCGTGAAGCGCCGCCTCGCGACGCTCAGGCACGCGCACACCATCGTCGTGCCGGGCATCGAGTCGCCGACGACGCCGGTCAGTCCGGCCGTGAAGCGCGCGCTCGTGGCCGCGCATGCGCGCGGCGCGCGGATCGCGTCGATCTGCACGGGCGCGTTCGTGCTCGCGCAGACGGGACTGCTGGACGGCCTGCGCGCGACGACGCACTGGGCCGCAGCGTCATGGATGAAGCAGCTGCATCCTGAGGTCGACCTCGATCCCTCGGTGCTCTTCGTCGACAACGGGCAGATCCTCACCTCGGCCGGCGCGGCCGCCGGGATCGACCTCTGCCTGCACATGGTGCGCGGCGACTACGGCACGGCCGTCGCGGCCCGCATGGCGCGCCTGTCCGTCGTCCCCTTGCAGCGCGAGGGCGGCCAGGCACAGTTCATCCAGCCCGCCGACCTGCCGCCGGATCGCGACCTGCAGCCGGTGATCGCGTGGGCATTGAAGCAACTGCACCGTCCGATCTCGACGACCGAGCTCGCGAGCCAGGGCTGCGTCAGTCCGCGCACCTTGCACCGACGATTCCAGGAGCAGTTCGGCGTCGCGCCGGTGCAGTGGCTGATCCAGGCGCGCGTGCGCCGCGCGCAGGAGCTGCTGGAGACCGGCTCCTCGAGCATCGAGCAGATCGTCGAGGCCGTCGGCCTCGGATCGGCCGCGAACTTCCGGAACCAGTTCCAGCGCCTCGCCGGCGTCAGCCCGAGCGCTTACCGCAAGAGCTTTGGCACGCGGTGATGCGGCTGCCGCCGGCGATGCCCGGACGTCAGAGCGGGCGGTGCTTTCATAACCTCCAGGAACGAAAGAATGATCCGGGTCGACATTCCGGACGGCCGTCCTCGGCCTAGCATGGGCCGACCCCGGCGCACGACCGGGGCTTCACAGGAGACAAGATGATTCGCAGATCCCTGATCGCCTCGGGCGTGGCCGGCGCGGCGGCGCTGGCCGCGGCACTGCTGCCGGCGACCGCCCTCGCGCAGACCTACCCGGACCGCCCCGTGCGGCTGATCGTGCCGTATGCGCCCGGCGGCAGCGCCGACATCGTCGCGCGCCTGATCTCGGACGAATGGGGCAAGGCGCTCGGCAAGCCGCTGGTGGTCGAGAACAAGGCGGGCGCGGGCGGCAACGTCGGCGTGGCCGAGGTCGCGAAGTCCGCCGGCGACGGCTACACCATCGGGCTGCAGACGGTCTCGCTCGCCATCAATCCGGCGCTGACGCCGAAGATGCCCTACGACACGCTCAAGGACCTCGCGCCCATCGGCATGGTCGCGAGCTCGCAGCACGTGCTCGTCGTCAACGAGCAGGTGCCGGCGAGGAACGTCAAGGAACTGATCGCGCTGGCGAAGAGCAGGCCCGGCAAGCTCTCCTACGCGTCGGCCGGCACGGGCAGCACCTTCCACATGTCGGCGGAGCTGTTCAAGGCGGTGGCTGGCGTGAGCATCGTCCACATCCCGTATCGCGGCGGCGGCCCCGCGCTGAGCGACACGATCGGCGGACAGGTCGAGATGTCCTTCCCGGTGCTGTCGGCGGCGCAAGGGCACGTGCAGTCGGGCAAGCTGCGCGCGCTGGGCGTGACCGGTCCGAAGCGCTCGCCGCTGATGCCGGACGTGCCGACGATCGCCGAAGCCGGCGTTCCTGGCTATTCCTTCGAGACCTGGTTCATGGTCTTCGCGCCGGCCGGCACGCCCCGGCCCGTGATCGACAAGCTGAACGCGACCCTGAATGCGGTGCTCACCGCGCAAGCCCTCAAGGACCGGATGGCGAAGGAAGGCTTCGAGGCCACGCCGTCGACGGCGGCACAGGCGCGGGCGCGGCTGGAGAAGGAACTGCCGCAGTGGGCGAAGCTGGTGAAGGAGCGGGGAATCACGGCGGACTGATGCCGAGCGCTCCTCCGAGCGCCAGGTCTTGCCCCGTTCAGAGCCACACGCGCGGTCGCCGGCCGAGGCTCGCATCGACGAGCAGCTTGTGCGTCTTCTTGTCGATCGCCTCCGGCGGCACGTGGGCGAGCACGAGTCTCGCGAACTCCGGCAGGCCGGCGAGGCTCGCCGACACGCGTGCCTTGATTCGCGTCTGGTCTTCGAGCACGAACCACTTCATCGTCGGCGAGAAACGCACGAGTCGCACCTCGGCCCATCGCATCGTGCCGTGGCCCCCGAAGCGGCGGCCGAAGGCGATGGCCTCGTCCGACAGCTGATGGCGGGCGAAGAAGTAGTCGGCGACCATGGGCAGCGCCATCAGCCCGAGCACGACGAAGCAGAGCGCGGTCCCGACCGTGGCCACCGGGTGTTTGCCGGTGGTGAAGGACACCGCCGCGAGCCAGAAGAAGAACGCCGCGCTGATCGTGCCGATCACGAGCGAGCTCATCGGGTGGCGCAGTTGGATCGACATCGGGGACTTGCTCCGTGAGGCTGGCACGCGGCGCTTTTCGCCGCGGACGCCGAGTATCTACGCGGCCACCTTCGGCCGGACCAGCGGCTGGGCGTTGAGGAACAGCACCAGCCCGCGCACGGTGGCGGTGTCCTTGTGGAACGGGTTGGCGGCCCAGTTGTCCAGCGACCGGCACGCGCGGTCCGCGACGGTCTCCACGACACCCAAGTCGAGTTCCTCGGGATCGATGTGGAGATCAGCGACCATGCGGTCGTCGGCCCGGATGGGGAACCCGGTCAGACCGTAGGCCACTTCGATCTCGCTCTGGAGTTCGTCGTAGACCGCTCGCACGATCCACGGATCGACCGCGCGGAGATCGAAGTCGCGTGAGAACTCGCAGATCGACTGGCCCGCGCGGGTGGCCGCCACTGCGCGCAGACTGGCCTTCGTCCGCCTGAGCTGCGGGAGGCCACGCCCGAAGTACCAGGCGGCCGACACGCCGGCGATCACGGCGGTGCCCGTGAGCACGGCGATGGGATCGCGAATCAGCATCCACAGATACCACCCGGCAAGGGCTAGGGGGAAACCCCAGCACACCAGGGAACCGGCGACCCTCCGCCAGCCGGTGGGCGGCTCGTGACGGGCTTTCGGCATATGACGGGAGGCGATGCGCATCGTAGGATTCTCTGCGATGCCAACGCAGGGGTACGTCGTCCGGTCAGTCCGTGTTCGCTGACGCCGTCAGGCGGACCGGAGGCCCGATATGGGCAAGCGTCCACGCTGCATACGCCTCTCCGGCAACGCGCGCAGCGGCATCGACAAGAGATTGGGGATGCCCCTTTTCAATCAATCGACGGCGCCGACCTTCCGAGATTGACCCATGGGTGGCGACCGAGTGGACAAGGTCGACCATGTCATTGTTGTTCATGTCGACCCGGCGATTGACCTCACGGTAGATTCCATCGAAGAGCCTCTCGTAGTCGGCATCCTCGTCCAGTGCTGGCGTGGATTCAGTTGGGTTCATGGTGTGCGCTGAACTGAGTTTGGAGGCCTGCATCGTTGCCGCACGTGAGTCGCCGGTCTCTGCGAAAAATCAATGCCGAAACGTGTCCAACTTCAGAGGTGGACGCAACTGAAAACGGGGGGATGGGCATCGATGAAGAGGTTGGTTTCCCACCAAAGAGGGCCCACCCGCTCCGGGACATCCCCCAGACATCGCCCCTCGCGGCGCGGCTAGCATCCTCCGCCAAGAAAAGACCATCCCCGGTCGCCTGCGCGGCTTGGCGGAACAGGGAGCCACCGATGACACCGATTTCCCTTGCGCGCCGCTGCGCGCTGTCGCTCGCCCTTGCGCTGGCCGGACTGCACGGCATCGCCCAGGCGCAACCGGCGCCCGCGCCGGCCTCCGTGCCGCCCGAGGTGTTCTTCAAGAACGCTGAACTCAACGAGGCCAAGCTCTCGCCGAACGGCAAGCGCCTGGCCGTCGCGGCGCCGGGCGGCCCCGGGCTGCGAGTCGGGCTCTACGTGTTCGAGCTCGGCGCCAAGATCGAGGCCCGCCGCGTGGTGCAGTTCGCCAATGACGACGTCGGCGACTTCTACTGGGTCAATGACGACAAGATCGTCTTCTCCGCCACCGATCGGCGCATCGCCTCCGGGACGCACTACCAGGCCAGCGGGCTGTTCTCGGTCGCGGCGGATGGCTCCGGCATCCGGCAACTGGTCCAGCGCGAGCACGAGACCGAAGGCGAGCGCAAAGCCTTCGGCGGCGCGCTGACCTGGAATCATCGGCTCCTCACCGTGCCCTTCCCCCATGAGGGCGAACCGGGCAATCGGGTGCTCGTCGGCAAGTTCGGCCTCAACCGCTCCAACAACCGCAGCGCCTACACCCCGTTCTGGCTGAACGTCGACACCGGCCGCGCGCTGCCGGCGACCTTCGACGAACCTCGCGGCGCCGTGCGCTTCCTCTTCGACAGTCATGGCGAGGCCCGCCTCGTGATCACCGAACAGGAGAACGTGCAGGTCGTCCATTGGCGCGGACCGGGCGAGAAGACCTGGTCCGAACTCACGCGCGGCGATCTGCTGGGTCTGCCCTTCGTTCCCGTCGCGGTGGACGACACCGGCCGTCTGTTCGTGAAGCGACTCGAAGGCGCGCAACGCTACGAGGTGCTCACCCGCTTCGACTTCCAGACCGGCAAACCGGAACCTCGCGCCCTGCTCAGTGCCCCGGGATTCGACGCGCAGAGCGCGGTGATCCGGGACGCGGGGCGCACGGTCGGCCTGCGCTACCAGACCGACGCGCAGGCGACGGCGTGGTTCGACCCCGCGATGCGTGACTTCCAGAAACTGGTCGACGCGCGCTTCACCGAAGGCGTCAACGTCGTCCAGTGCGCGCGGTGCGGCAAGGCGGACATGGTTGCCGTGGTGCGCAACTTCTCGGACCGAGAGCCCGGCGAGTACTGGATCTACCGGGCCGTCGCCGCCGAGGCGGACCGCTGGCAGCCGGTCGGCCGCCAGCGCCCCGACGTCGACCCGCGCGCGATGGCCGGCCAGGAACTGCACCGCATCAAGGCCCGTGACGGCGCCGACCTGCCGGTGTGGCTCACGCTGCCGCGCGGCGTCGCCCCGGGCAAGCCCGCGCCGGCCGTGGTGCTGGTCCACGGCGGTCCGTTCGTGCGCGGCCGCGTCTGGGAATGGGACGGCTGGGCGCAGTTCCTCGCTTCGCGCGGTTATCTCGTCATCGAGCCCGAATTCCGCGGCAGCGAGGGCTACGGCGACAAGCACTATCGCGACGGCTTCCGCCAATGGGGCCAGGCCATGCAGGACGACATCGCCGACTCGCTGGTCTGGGCGCGCCAGCAGAAGCTCGCCTCGGACCGCGCCTGCATCGCGGGCGCCAGCTACGGCGGCTATGCCACGCTGATGGGCCTGGCCAAGGACGGCGCGCTGTATCGCTGCGGCGTCGCCTGGCTCGGCGTGACCGACCTGATGCTGCTGGTCAAGGGCGACACCTGGGTCGACGACGACCTCGGCAGCTCCTACCGCAGCTACATGGCGCCGGCCATGATCGGCGATGCGGTCAAGGACGCCGACATGCTCAAGGCCAATTCGCCGGTGCTGCTGGCCGACCGCATCCGTGCGCCGCTGCTGCTGGCCTACGGCGAACGCGACGTCCGCGTCCCCATCGAGCACGGCGAGCGCATGCGCGAGGCGCTCGTGAAGGCGGGCCGCCCGCCCGAATGGGTCACGTACCGCGGCGAAGCGCATGGCTTCGGGAATCTGGACAACAGTGTCGACTTCGCCAAGCGTGTCGAGGTCTTCCTCGCGAAGCACCTGAAGGACGGGCAGGGGACGCAACAAGGCGGGCAGTAAGCCAACTCGCTCGCCTTGCCCCCGTCACCGCGAGCAGCGGAAGACCCCGCCTTCCCTCAGTCTTCCGCCAGCGCGCACGCCAGCATCGCCGCCACCAGCGTCGCCCCCTGCCGCTCCCGCAGGCAGTAGAGGTACTCCCGCACCAGCGGCATGTCCTGCTCGAAGGGCAGGGCGATCAGCGCCGGGTGCTGCCCGGTCTCGTGCGCCGCGAAGATGCTCAGCCCCAGCCCGCGCACCACCGCCTCGCGCAGCGCCTCCCGGCTGGCGATCTCCATCTGCGCCTTCGGGCGCACGCCCGCCGCGTCCAGCGCCTGCTCGGCCAGCGCGCGCGTCATCGAGCCGCGCTCCCGCACCAGCAGCGTTTCCTCCGCCAGCGCCGTCAGCGGCACCGCCGCGCGGCGCGCCAGCGCGTGCCCGCGCGGCAGCAGCAGCACCAGCGGATCGGCGCCCAGATCGACGCGGTGCAGGCGCGCGTCGTCGACCAGGTGGCTGGAGGTCGCCAGGTCCACTTCGTAGGCCAGCAGCGCGTCCACCATCTGCCGTGAATTGCCGGCCGCGATGCTCAGCTCCACCCGCGGATGCCGCGTCCGGAACCGCTGCGCCAGCGTCAGCGTGTAGTACGGCGCCGTCGCGCCCAGCCGCAGCGTGCCGCCGCGCAGCTCGGCCGAGTCGCGCAGCGCGAATTCGATGTCCAGCTCCTGCTGCAGCAGCGCGTCCACCTGCGGCATCAGCCGCCTGCCCGCGTCGCTCAGGCTCAGGCGCCCGCTGCCGCGGTGGAACAGCTCCACCCCGTACTGCTCTTCCAACGCCCGGATCTGCGTCGTCACCGTCGGCTGGGACAGGCCCAACTGCTTGGCCGCGCCGGTGATCGAGCCCAGCCTCGCCACGGCGAAGAAGGCTTTCAACTGGTTCACGAGCACGGCAGGCCTCCCGGATCCCCCAAAACGGCCAATACCGGTTTCCGCGAACTTGGGGCGTTTGACGCGTCAATGACATATGCCATTCCTACAGTGTCCCCCATCGATCCCCCCGTTGGAGCGCCCATGCCGATCTCTTCCCTGCCGACCTCCCGGTCGACGTCCCTCTCGACCGTCCTCCACGCCGCCGCGGCGCTGGCCCTGGCGGCGATCGCCGCGTTCACCAGCCCCGAAGTCCACGCCCAGGGCACCCCGGGCAAGACCGAGCTGCTGGTCTACAGCGCGCTCGAGGCCGACCAGATCAAGGCCTACAAGACCGCCTTCGAGCAGGACAACCCCGCCATCGAGCTGAAGTTCGTCCGCGAGTCCACCGGCATCGTCACCGCCCGCCTGCTGGCCGAAAAGGCCAACCCGCAGGCCGACGTCGTCTGGGGCCTGGCCGCGACCTCGCTGATGCTGCTGGACAAGGAAGGCATGCTCGCCGCCTACGCGCCCAAGGGCCTGGAGCAGGTCCGCGCCACGATGCGCGATCCGCGCCCGCAGCCGACCTGGGTCGGCATGGACCTGTGGTCCTCGGCCGTCTGCTTCAACACCGCCGAGGCCGCCAAGCACAACCTGCCCAAGCCCACCTCCTGGGCCGACCTGACCCAGCCCGTCTACAAGGGCCTGCTGACGATGCCGCACCCGGCCTCCAGCGGCACCGGCTACCTGATGGTCTCCGCCTGGCTGCAGATGATGGGCGAGACCAAGGGCTGGGCCTTCATGGACGCGCTGCACCAGAACATGGGCGTGTACACGCACAGCGGCTCCAAGCCCTGCCGCCAGGCCGGCGCCGGCGAGTTCCCGGTCGGCCTGTCCTTCGAGTACCGCGCCAACAAGACCAAGAAGGAAGGCGCGCCGATCGACATCGTCTTCCCGAAGGAAGGCCTGGGCTGGGACGTCGAGGCCACCGCCGTCATGAAGACGACGAAGAAGCTGGACGCCGCCAAGGCGCTGGCCGACTGGTCCGTGACGCGCAAGGCCAACGAGCTCTATGCGAAGAACTTCGCCGTGCTGGCGCTGCCCACGGTGCAGGAGCAGCTGGAGTTCGTGCCCTCCGACCTCGACAAGCTGCTGGCGAAGAACGACTTCAACTGGGCCGCCGCGAACCGCGATCGCATCCTGGCCGAGTGGTCGCGCCGCTACGAGGCCAAGGCCGAAAAGAAGTAAGCGGATCTTCCATGCTGCATCTGCGCCAGATCACCAAGCGCTTCGGCCTGCAGACGGTGCTGCAAGGCATCGACCTCGACCTCGTGCCGGGGGAGTTCGTGTCGCTGCTGGGCCCGTCGGGCTGCGGCAAGACGACGCTGCTGCGCATCGTCTGCGGCATCGAGACGCCGGAGGCCGGCCAGGTGCTGATGCACGGCGTGGACATCACCGCCTGGCCCGCGTCGCAGCGGCGCTTCGGCGTGGTGTTCCAGTCCTATGCGCTGTTCCCCAACATGACGGCGCGCGAGAACGTCCGCTACGGCCTGAGCGAGCTGCCCCGGCGCGAGGCCGCCGACCGCGCCGACGAGATGCTCGCGCTGGTGGGCCTGCTGGAGCAGGCCGGCAAGTTCCCCGCGCAGCTGTCGGGCGGCCAGCAGCAGCGCGTGGCGCTGGCCCGCGCGCTGGCGCCGGGACCGAAGCTGCTGCTGCTCGACGAGCCGCTGTCGGCGCTCGATGCGCAGGTCCGGCAGGAACTGCGCACCGAGATCCGCGCGCTGCAGCAGCGCCTGGGCATCACGACGCTGATGGTCACGCACGACCAGGACGAGGCGCTGGCGATGTCGGACCGCGTGGTCCTGCTCGCCAAGGGCCAGATCGCGCAGCAGGGCGCGCCGCGGCAGCTCTACGACCAGCCGGCGAGCGCGCTGGTGGCGGGCTTCGTCGGCCGGATGAACTGGATGGACGGGCAGGTGGTCGCCGAGGGACGCGTGCGCGTCGGCACCACGCTGCTCGACTGCGACAGCCGCCTCTACAAGACCGGCAGCGTCGTGCGCGTGGGCATCCGGCCGGAAGCCCTGCGGCTGGTCGACGGGGAGGGCGCGATGATCCGCGCCCGCATCGACGCGCTGCAATTCCATGGCGCGGTGACGCAGGTGCTGCTGCGCTGCGAGGCCCTGGGCGCGGGATCCAGCGCGGGCGTCGACGGTGCGCTGATGCTCGAAGTTCCCAGCGGCGAAGCCGCCGGGCTCTCTGAAGGCGAGGTCCGCGGCCTGCGCTTGCCCGCCGCGGCGCTGCAGCTCTTCGACGCGCCGCTGTCGATGCGGAGAGCCGCGTGAGCCTGGTCTTCGACCCGACGGCGCGGGTGCCCGAGGTCCCTCAGGTGCCGCTGCCGCGCGCGCGTCGCCGGCATGTCGAAGCGTGGGTGCTGCGCGGGCTGCTGGTCAGTGGGCTTGTCGTGCTGACGCTGATCATCCTGCTGCCGCTGGTGTCGCTGCTGGCGCAGAGCGTGCTCGATGGGCAGGGGCGTTTCGTCGGCGCGTCGCATTTCATCGCGTACTTCTCGACCGGCCGATGGAGCGCGCTGTGGAACAGCGTCGCGCTGTCGGCGGTCTCGGCCGTCGTCTGTGTCGCGCTGGCCTACGGCTACGCCTGGGCGCTGACGCACAGTGCGCTGCCCGCCAAGGGCCTGTGGCGCGCGCTCGCGCTGCTGCCGCTGCTCGCGCCGTCGTTGCTGGCGGCCATCGGCCTGGTGTACGCCTTCGGCAACCAGGGGCTGCTGAAAGGCCCGATGCAGGCGCTGGGCATCGCCAGCATCTACGGCCCGGCCGGCATCGTGCTGGGCTCCGTGTTGTGGACCTTCCCGCACGCGATGCTGATCCTCGTCACCACGCTGTCCAGCAGCGATGCGCGGACGATCGAGGCCGCGCGTTGCCTGGGCGCTGACGGCTGGCGGGTGTTCAGGACGGTGACGCTGCCGGCCAGCCGCTACGGCCTGCTCATCTCGCTGGTGGTCGTGTTCGTGCTGGTGCTGACCGATTTCGGCGTGCCCAAGGTCGTCGGCGGACAGACGGCGATGCTGGCGACCGACATCTACAAGGAAGTCGTCGGCCAGCAGCGTCTGGACCGCGGCGCGGTCGTCGCGCTCCTGCTGCTGTTGCCGGCGCTGGGCGCCTTCGTGTTGGAGCAGCGCCTGCGCGCGCGTCAACGCGCCGTGCTGAGCCTGCGCGCCGTCCCGCATGTGCCGTCGCCGAGCGCCGGGCGGGACCTCGCCGCGCTGCTGTACTGCGCGCTGATCGCGACCGCGCTGGTCGGCGTCTTCGGCATCGCGGTCTACGCGTCGTTCGCGCAGTACTGGCCGTATCAGCTCGCGCCGACGCTGTCCCACTACCAGTTCGACATGAGCGATGGCGGCGGCTGGGCCAGCTACGGGAATTCGCTGCGGCTGGCGGTGTGGACCGCGCTCGCCGGCACGGGCCTGAGCTTCGTGCTGGCCTGGCTGGTGGACAAGCCGCGCGGCTTCGCCGCCGCGCGCGGCGTGCTCAACGCGCTGGCGACACTGCCGATGGCGGTGCCGGGTCTTGCCCTGGGTCTGGGCTACATCCTGTTCTTCAACGCGCCGTGGAATCCGCTGCGCGGCTGGTACGGCGGACTCGGCCTGCTGGTGCTGTGCACGGTGGCGCACTACTACTCGGTCGCGCACCTGACGCAACTGGGCGCGCTGCGCCAGCTCGACCCTGAATACGAGCGTGTCGCCGAGTCGCTCGGCCTGCCGTTCTGGACGCACCTGCGCCGCGTGCACCTGCCCATCGCGATTCCGACCTTGATCCAGGTGGCGGGCTACTTCTTCGTCAGCGCGCTGACGACGGTGTCGGCGGTGGTGTTCCTGTACTCGCCCGACACGACGCTGGCCGCGATCGCCGTGCTGGCGATGGACGACGCCGGCGACACCGCGCCGGCGGCCGCGATGGCGACGCTGCTGTTCGTGACGGCGGCGGTCGGACGCGGCGTCATCGGGCTCATCGGCCACGTGCTCGTTCAGCGGACCCAACGCTGGCGCGCGCGATAGCCCTCTCCAATCCATCCATCCTCATGACTCATGACCTCCTCGTGGTCGGCGCCGGCATCGTCGGCCTGGCCCATGCCTGGGCCGGCGCGAAGCGCGGCTGGCGCGTCGTCGTCGTCGAGCGCGACGCGGCCTGCATCGGCGCATCGATCCGCAACTTCGGCTTCGTCACCGTGACCGGCCAGCAGCGCGGCGCGCACTGGGCGCGGGCGCGGCGCTCGCGCGATCTGTGGGCCGAGCTCGCGCCCCAGGCCGGCCTGCGCATCGAGCACGCCGGCCTGCTGCTGGCCGCGCGCTGCGAGGAATCGGAAGCGCTGCTCGATGCCTTCCTCGCCACCGAGATGGGCGAGGGCTGCGAGCGGATCAATGCTGCCGGCGCGATGGCGCGCCAGCCCGGCTTGCGCGCTGAGGGGGCGTCCGGCGATGGCCGCCTGCTCGGTGCCCTGGTCAGTCCGCATGAACTCCGCGTCGAATCGCGCGACGCGATCCCGCGCATCGCCGCCTGGCTGGCGGAGCAGCACGGCGTCGAGTTCCGCTTCGGCGAATCGGTGCTCGAGGTCGAAGCCCCGCACGTGCGCACCTCCCGCGCGAGCTATCGCGCCGAGCGCGTTGCAGTGTGCTCGGGTGCGGAGCTGCACGGGCTCTTCGCCGATCGATGGACGCCGCACGCCTTGTCGCTGTGCCAGCTGCAGATGCTGCGCGTGAGACCGCCGTCGGGCTTCCGGCTGAACGCCGCGTTGATGGCCGACCTGAGTCTCGTGCGCTACGAGGGCTACTCGGCGCTGCCCGAGGCGCAGCCGCTGCTGCGGCGGCTGTCCGCGGAGCGCCACGACGCGCTGGCCCACGGCATCCACCTGATCGCGGTGCAGAGCGCCGACGGCACGCTGGTCGTCGGCGACTCGCACCACTACGGCCCGGTGCTGCCGCCGTTCGCGAGCGAGGCGGTGGACCGGCTGGTCCTCGACGAACTGCAGCGCCAGCTGGCGCTGCCGTCGCTGGAAGTCGTTGAGCGCTGGACCGGTGTCTATCCGGTCAGCGCGACCGCGCCGTGCCTCGTCGAGGCACCGGACGAGCGCACCCGGCTCGTGATGGTCACCAGCGGCACCGGCGCCAGCACCGCGTTCGGATTGGCGGAAGAGGTGCTGGCCGGCTGGTAGCTCATCGCTCCTTCAAGCTCTCGCTCCGGACCCGCTCCAGCGGACTCAGCAGGAAGCCGATGACGCGCCGGCTCCCGGTGCGCACTTCGGCGCTGAGCGCCATGCCGGGACGCAGCGGCACGCGCGTGCCGTCGATCTCGATGTCGCGCGCGTCCAGCGTCAGCGTCACGGCGAAGCGCGGCCCCAACTGCTCATGGTCGATGGCGTCGGCGCTGACCCGCGTGACCGTCGCCTGCAGCGTGCCGTGCCGCGTGAACGGGAAGGCCTCCAGCTTGATCGCCGCCGCGTCGCCGACGCGGACGAAGCCGATGTCCTTGTTCTCGAGCATGACCTCCGCCGTCACCGGCGCGTCGTCGGGCACGATGACCATCAGCGCCTGCGCCTCGGTCACGATGCCGCCGGGCGTGTGGATCGCCAACTGCTGCACCGTGCCGGCCACCGGCGCGACCAGCCGCGTCAGTTCCTCGCGCCGACCCGCCTTGCGACGCTCCGCCTCGATCTGCGCCAGCCGCGTGGCGGCCTGCTCGCGCATCGTGTGCCAGCGCTGGCGGACCTCGGCGATCAGCGCCGCCCGGGTCGCCCGGGTCTCGGTCAGCGCGGCGTCGGTCTCGCGGGATCGCGCGCGCTGGGTGTCGAGTTCACCGCTCAGGTCCAGCCGCTCGCGCCGCCGGTCCTCCCACGCATGCGTGGAGGCGAAGCCTTCGCCCGCGAGCGCGCGCAGGTCCTCTTCGCGCCGCGCGGCCTGCGGCAGCGCCGCCGCCAGCCGCGTCGCCGCGGCGAGGGCGGTATCGCGTTCCGCACGGCGCCGCTCGGCCTCGGCGTCCAGCCGGTCCAGACGGGCCTGCAGGTCGGACCATTCGGCGCGCAGCATCGCCAGCGCCTCACGCCGCCGCGCGGCGGGCCAGTCGTCCGGCGGCGATGCCTGATCCTGCGCGGTCGTCAGCGAGGCCAGCAGCCGCTCCGCGCGCCAGGCCTCGGCCAGGGCGGCCAGGCGCTGCTCGTCCAGGCTTTCGCGGTCCGCGGCGGGCGAGGTCGGATCGAGCTCGACCAGGGTCTCCCCCGTCATCACCTGCTCGCCGTCGCGCACCCGCACGCGGTGGACCACGGAGCGCTCCAGCGGCTGGATCACCTTGCTGCGCTCGCTGACGACGAGCTTGCCCTCGGCCACGGCGACGATGTCCACGCGGCCCACGAGGGACCAGACCAGCGCGATCGCCGCCAGCGCGATCAGCGCGAAGGCCGTGCGCCGCGGCGCCGGATGCAGCGGCGTGTCGCGCACCGCCAGCGCCGCGGGCAGGAAGGCGGCCTCCTCGGCGTGGCGCGCCGGTCCGACGAGTTCGCGGCGCGCGGCCCACGCGGCGGCGAGCACCTCGCGGTGGCGGCGCAGCATTTCCACCGGCGCCGCGATTCGATGCGACAGCGCGGCCCCCAGGTCCTTCAGCCGCTGCACGTACTTCAGGCGCTTCATCCGCGAGGCCGCCGCCGCGTTCCATCGGGCATTCCAACGCGGGCTCATGCGCGTGCTCCCGGTCCGTCCTGCATGGACCACAGGCGCCGGTACAGGCCGTCGGGCACCTCCAGCAGCTCGTCGTGCGAACCCTGCTCGACGACGCGGCCGCGTTCCATCACCACGATGCGGTCGGCGTGGCGCACGGCGCTCAATCGGTGGGCAATGATCAGCACCGTGCGGTCACGGCAGATCTGCGCCATGTTCCGGTGCAGCACGGCTTCGCTTTCGTAGTCGAGCGCGCTGGTGGCCTCGTCGAAGATCAGGATGCGCGGGTCGGTGAACAGCGCCCGCGCGATCGCGACACGCTGCCGCTGGCCGCCGGACAGCGAGCCGCCTTGTTCCCCGACGATCGTGTCGTAGCCTTCGGGCAGTTCGCTGATGAACTCGTGCGCGCCCGCCAGGCGCGCGGCGCGCACCACGGCCTCGATGGGCGCGGCCGGGTCGGCGATGGCGATGTTCTCGCGCAGCGTGCGGTTGAAGAGCACGTTGTCCTGCAGCACCACGCCGATCTGGCGCCGCAGTTGCGCCGCGTCGATCAGGCCGCTGTCGACGTCGTCGATCAGCACCCGGCCTTCCTGCGGCAGGTGCAGCCGTTGCACCAGCGTCGTCAGCGTGCTCTTGCCGCTGCCGGAGCGGCCGACGATGCCCACGACCTCGCCGGCGCGGATCGCCAGGTCGACGCCGCGCAGCGCCGGCGCGGCCTCGGGCCGGTAGCGGAAGGTCACGTCGCGCAGCGCCACCGCGCCGCGCAGCGCGGGCAGCTGCGCGGCGCTGGCCGGCGGCGCCTCGGTGCGCGTGTTCAGGATGTCGCCCAGCCGCGCCATCGACAGGCCGGTCTGCTGGAAGTCCGTCCACAGGTTGGCCATGCGCATCACCGGTTGCGCGACGTGCTGCGCGAACATGTTGAAGGCGACGAACTGGCCCACCGTCAGCGCGCCGTCCATCACCTCCTGCGCGCCCCACCAGAGCGTCGCGGCCTGCGTCAGCTTGCCGACCAGCCCGACGCCCTCATGGCCCCAGGCCCCGAGGTTCTGCGTCCGGAAACTGGCCGAGACGTAGGCCGCCAGCTGCTTGTCCCAGCGCCGCGCGAAAGCGGGCTCGAGCGCGCCGGCCTTCACCGTCTGGATCGCGGTCACGGACTCGACCAGCATGGCCTGGTTCTCGGCGCCGCGCGCGAACTTCTCGTCCAGCCGCCGTCGCAGCACCGGCACGATCAGCACGCTCAGCAGCACGTAGCCGGGCAGGCTCGCCAGCACGATCAGCGTCAGCGGCACGCTGTAGAGGAACATCACCGCGATGAAGACGATGGAGAAGAACAGGTCCAGCACCACGGTCAGCGCCTGGCCGGTGAGGAAGGCGCGGATGTGTTCCAGCTCGCGCACGCGGGCCACCGAGTCGCCCACGCGCCGCGCCTGGAAGTAGGCCAGCGGCAGCGCGGCCAGGTGACGGAACAGCCGCGCGCCCAGCTCCACGTCGATGCGGCTGGTCGTGTGGCTGAGGATGTAGTGGCGCAGGCCGGAGAGCAGGCTCTCGAACAGCATCACCACGACCAGGCCCACGACGATGACGTGCAGCGTGGACAGCCCGCGGTGCACCAGCACCTTGTCCATCACGACCTGGAAGAACAGCGGGTGCGCGAGCGCGAAGCCCTGCAGCACGAACGAGATCAGCAGCACCTCGCCGAGCAGGCGCCGGTGCTTGACGAGCGCGGGGATGAACCACGAGAAGTCGAAGTGGGCCATCTCGCCGACGAGGCTGGCGCGGCTGGCGACCAGCATCATGTCGCCGTTCCAGCGCGCGAGCAGCGCCTCGCGGGTGAGCTTGGCGGGGCGGCCGGCGTCGACGGCGGGATCGGCGATCAGGGCCTCGCTGGCGCCGAAGCGGCCCAGCACGACCGGGTGCACGGGGGCGTCAGGCGGATCGCCGTCGTCGCGCAGCCAGATCACTGTCGGCAAGGGCACGCGCGCGAGCCGGGCGGCGTCGCCGCGCAGGCGGCGCGCCTTCAGGCCGAGCAGCCGCGCGGCGCGCAGCAGGTCGTCCGGCCCGACGGGTTCGTTCGGCCCGAGGCCGAGCTGGTGCGCCAGCGCTTCGGGTTCTGCGGCGATCTCATGGAAGGCGGCCACCAGGCACAGCGCCGCGAGCGGGGAGACCCGTCGCGGCGTGTGCCCGGGCGTCGGTTGCGGCGGCGCCAGGTGGGGAGGAAAAGTCGTATCGGCCATCGGGACTCACGGTCTCGGGAAAGACGCGTCAGTGCAGACGACCGGGCCTCCGGGTCGGCGATCAGGTCGATGAGGTCGACAACATCGCCATCGCGTCCGGACGGGACGGGGACGACGGCGCGGAGACGCCGCTGACCAGACCGTCCTCGCCCTGCGCGGCGATCTCCTGCGCCAGCACGGCCGCCAGCCGGTCCGAGGTCACGGGCTCCCGCCAGGTCACGTCCTGTAGCCGCTTCGTGCTCACGCCACTGACGCGCGGAAGGTCGACCACGCTCAACCGGTGGAGATCGTTCGCCGCGCGCATGAACACCCGGGCCTCGGCGATTTTCTGTGGCGTATCGAAGCCGTCGATCGGCAGGCTGAGGGATTTTTCGTCACGCGCGCGCCGGAGCACCTCCACCGCGAGCCGCAACGGTGTCAACGCCTCGACGGCCTTCCGTTCCCCCGCCGAGACCTTCAGCCGCGTGAGCATCCCTTCGTACAGATCGGCCACGGCATCGAGGATCGTCGACACCGCCGGCGCCTGCTCGAGGGCCTCGGTGAAGGCCGCCGTCTCGCCGCAGAGCGCCTGGAGCATCAGGTCCGCGATGTCTGCCGAGGCTTGCGGACTCATCGAGGCGGCGAGGTGTTTCGCGATGTCGGCGCGCAGCGGCTCGACGTCCGCCGACGCGAACACGTGATCGCTCCACGTCCTGTACGGGAGCCGGTCAAGCACCAGTCGCGCCCTTTCCTTGTCCGACACGCCGTCGCCGAGGATCTGGAAGACCTCTGCCGGCGCCAGTCCCAGGTGCCGCATCCGACGCATCCAGCCGACGTTGTCGGCATCGAGGGCGGGGCGCGTGTCGCTCAGCGCCCAGGCGATGCCGAGATCCGCGTCGGACAACGCCTCGTCGAACTCGAGGAAGCGGTCGACCAGCGCGGCTGTGCGGATGCCCGCGGCGAGCAGCCCCTCGATGCGCGCGCCGCTGAAATATCGCGTCAGCATGTAGAGGGCGGGCTCCCGGAACACCAGGGGCAGGGGGGCGTCGGTGGTCCAGTCATTCGAACCGGTCCGCAGCTCCCAGGTTAGCGCACCGAATTCGGGTTTCTCCTGCACACTCGCCCTCACGCTGAGCAGACCGGTCTCCCGGGCGGCCTGGATCTCACTCGCGCCGCGAGACCGGATGAGGAGTTCGACATTGTTCGGCGACAGTTCGGGCGCGAGGGGGAGGCCGGAGACCGAATGCCTTCGCCTGAACGGGACCTCGGCAAGATCGGGGGACGGCAGTCGGAATTCATACGGCGTGTCCGACGCGACGGCCTGGAGCATGTCCGCGACCATCGACACCGGGAGGGTGTAGATCGCATGGGTTTGCAGGCTCAGGTGCTCGAAGGTGGATCGCCACCGCCCCATCACGGTCCGGAGAGCCTCGCCCAGCGACGACAGCGCGAGCTCCTGGGTCGCCTTGTCGACCGGTACGTCGCGCAGGGGGCGCGTGCCGGAAGCGTCGCCCGCACGGAGGTGGTGGGCGAGGCTGCCCGCCAGCGGCACCGCTTCGAGCAGCGCCTCGCGGTCGCCGATCGCCGATCGGAGGACCAGGTCGGACAGCCGCCACAAGGCTTCGTCGACCTGGGCCGACGGCGGCCTCCCGATACCCGCGAGCAGGCGCTCCGCCAGCGATCGCTTCACGTCGGGCTTGAAGGGGGCGAGGATGCGGATCTCGAGACGGCCATAGCCCCAGTCGCGGTAGGACAGGTGGCCGATCAAGGCCATCGCCCGCTGGATCGGGCCCGGCACGGACGGACCTTCGGCATCGGGAGACGATGCGAATGAAAGTTCCCGCAGGGGAAAGTCCAGGGTCAGGCCTTGCGCGTCAAGGCCGCCTTCCGCATCGCCCTGCGCAGGGGAGCGGACCGGCATCGACGTCGCGAGCGACGCCAGACGCCTGCCTTCAGCCTGCCCGATGGCGTCCGGCAGGGGCATGTCACCGATGTAGATCCTCTGGTGCGCACCCGCGCCGTGGGTCCCTGCCCAATGGCTCGAGGCCGGGTCGGGTGCGAGGGGCGAGGCGATCGCGACCCTCAGCAGACCGAGGTCCTCGGCGGTCTGCAGGTCGGCGGCGGCGTCCTTCAGCAGGGACCGGATCGCCTCGTCCCGCAGCGATGGGCCTGCTGGGAGAGTGAGCCTCAGGGGCTGCGTCGTCGCGCCGCTTTCCGGCACGGCGCCGAGCGCGGCAAGCAGCAGGAACGAGGGCAGGGTGGCCGCCAGGGCGTCGCGTTCGCCGCCCTTGTCCTGCCTGTTCCGGATCTGCGTGTACAGATCGTCCGCAAGCCGGGCGAAGGTGGTGACGGCAAGATGGACGGCCGCTGTCCGGAGCACCGGGCTGGGCCCCTGGTCCTCCAGCACGCCGTCGATGAGCCTGGCCACCGGCTCGGATCCCCAGGTCGGCGGCGTCGGGACCGCGGCGAGGCCTGCGGGCGTGTGTGCCTCCAGCCGCAGCAGGGCCCGGCCCAATGCGCCGCGATCGGTGCCGGCCGCCGCCAGGAGCAGCAGGTCGGCGACCTCGGCCAGGACCGGCGTGAAGGCGTCGATCTTCAGGCCGTCCTGTCCCTCCTTCAGCCAGTCGATCACCTGCTGCCGGCGAGAGGCCAGCAGGTCGGGTGGGACCGCGGAAGGCGTTCCGGCGCGGTGCGGCAACGATGCGATCAGCAGCCGCATCGTCTGGCTGGGCGACGCCGTGTCGCGGAGGAGCGCCAAGGCGTTCCCGGCTGTCTCGCCGACCTTCGCCATCTGGCGCAGCAGCGACCCGTCGCGCGGGGTCAGGTCGTGCGCCAGCACATCCTGCGCGACGAAAGCCGGCGGCAGCGCGCCGAAGATCCCGCGCAGCGTGACCGCCCGTTGCACCATCTCCTCGGACTGCACGCCCAGCGTCAACAGGGCCTCGGCCTCCCGCCGGTCGTATCCGCCCGCCTGCAGCCGCGTGAGCAGCGGGCTGGCGCCGACCTCAGCCGTCGTGAAGCTCACCTCCTTGAGCCAGAGTTCCCCCGGCAGATCGTGAGGGATGCCGACGATCCGGTAGCGTCGATAGGGGACGCCGTCTTCCGCCGGCACCCAGCGGTCGTGGCGGTCCTGCGCCTGGAGCGTCCAGCCCTCGGTGACGCTGCCGCCGCCCGGGACCTTGCCGTCATGCTGGAGATCGACCTGCCAGCCCGACAAGGCGACGGGATGCATGAAGTCGAACAGGATCGCGCGTTCCTGCGTACCGCCGGAGGACGAGGACACGGCGGGCAGACCCGCCGGCGGCCGCCAGGCGGTCGCTTCTCCCGCCTTGTCGACGCCGTCGACCAGGTTGGCAGGACTGCTGCGGCCGAAGCCGTCGCTCCCGGGCACCGTCGTTTCGCTCTCCGTGACCAGAGCCTTGTCGTTGATCTTCGTCTCGCCCATCGCGTACAGCGACGAGCGTTTGGCGTAGGCGCCGAACCGGGCTTCGGGCCAGTACTTCTCGCGATCGGAAGCGGGCCTTTGATCGCGGGTGCTGAGAATGTTCGAAGAGTCGTAGTACGACCTGGACGCCGGCTTCTCGAGGTCGTCATGCTTGCGGTCGAAGGCCTTTCTGGCGTCCTTCTCGAGCTTGTCGCGCCCTTCCCGGTCGAGCAGCGCCGGCGATTGTCCCGACGCATCCAGCACCATGCCGGGAATGAGGTCGTAACCGATACCGGACAACGGAATGTCGTGCGCCGTGACGAACTTGTTGCCGTTGCCGTCGAGCGCCAGGTAGCGCTTCACCTCGTACTGCGGGACTTTGGTTTCGGGTGTCCTGAAGGCGTCGCTCACGCTGACCTGGATGAGGCCGCCGCGATTGCCCTTGCCTTCGTAGCTCAGCCGGTTGGCGTTGGCGAGCAGGACGTCGCGCACCGGGACCCGCCCGTCCCACAGCTTGCGCAGCACAGCGTGATCGATGACGCCGGCCTGGTGCATGCCGTCGATCCAGGCTTCGTCCAGGGACACGGCGACCATCGCCCGGGCCATCTGCGCCGCCACCTCATCGGGACGGCCTTTCAACTTCAGCGCGACCAGGAGCAGCTCGTGCGTGTCCGCCGTGGTCGCGTGGCCGTTCCCGAACCCGCCAAGCAGGCGGCTGAATTCCCGCAGGCGCGTCGCCGACGCGTCGTCGCCCAGGGTGCCGGCGTACCGGCTCTCGGCCCAGGTCTCGAAGGCGTCCAGGGCGTGCGGCGACAGCCCGCCGCCCACCACGGCCTCCTGATAGGCCCAGGGCCGTCCGGCCGCCGTGAGGCGACGCAGCATCGTGCCATGACGCGCGGCCAAGACCCTCAGGGGGGTGGGGCTGGCGGCGCAGTCGTCCAGCAGCGATGCCGGGGGCCAGGTCTTGCCATCGGCCATGGCGGCCAGCAGCCTGCGCATCCGCCGCACCTGGCCGATCGACGTCGAGCGGACGGCGTTGGCGATGTCGACGGGCAGGCCGCTCATGCGGAGGTAGTCGCGGACGGTTTCGATCGGATGGGTCTTCTCTGGCTCGACACGGCTGTTGTCCAGGTGACGTCTCAATTCGACGACGGCTTCCATCCGCGGCACGTCGCGGATGCCGGCGTCCTCGAACCCGCGCGCCTGGAGGATGCCACCCGGCAGGCCCGCCTGCTCCTGGCGTTCGAAGGCCTCACGCCAGGCCGGGTCGAGGATCTCGGGCGCGAGCCGCAGCGGTGATCTGTTCGGCTGTTCGAGTTGGAAGGCGCCAGCCTCCTGCGCGAATGAAGGGAGATCCTTCAGGATCACCCGGCTGCCCGTCCCGGCGGATTCGAGATCCATGCTGCGGCCGATCCGGCCCGCCTTCGAGACGGAGGTCATGATCACGGACCGGAGGACCGGCGTCGTCGACCATGCGGCATCGACGGCCATCTGCACGACGTGGATGCCGGGCAGCGTGGCGAGGACGTCGCCGTCGCCGTTGCCGCCGTCCGGCCCGTAGACCATCACGCCAGTGGCGTTGATGACCGGCAGGACGTAGCGCCTGCCGCCGAACTCCATGGACAGATGCCGTGCCAGCGGATCCACCGCATGGCGGCGCACGGTGACGCTGCCGTCTAAGGTGTCGATCACCAGGTCGTCCCCTGATCGCCGCAGCCGCAGCGGTGCGGCAGCGAGCTTCAGGACGTCACGGGTCGACGTGAGCGCGGTGTTGTCGATCACGACGTGAGTGCCTTTGGCGATCTCGTAGACGTCGGCCCCGTCGGAGCCGGTGCGATGGTCCGCCGGGACGGTGGGCGTGGCCGTGCTCGTGCTCGTGTTCGTGCTCAGGTTCGTGTTCGTGGTTGTGGTCGTCGATGTCAGTGTCGGTGGCGTTGCGTTCGTCGTCCCGCTCTCGGGGGCGTCCGGTGCCGCGCCCTGCATCCGGCCCTGGTCCGGATCGCCCGGCGCGGGATGGCGCAGCTTGATCGCGGCACGCGCGCCCTTGTCCTGGCTGCCGCGCGCCCACAGCGCCAGCTGGCCATGCATCGCGGCCCAGTCCCGCGTGGCGTAGCCGGGCAGCGTCAGCCGCAACGGGGTGAAGCCGGCCTTCGCGTCGGCGGGCGGGGTTTCGGTGATCACCAGATCGTCGCCTTCGCGGCGGTAGCCCAGGCGGTCGACGGGCAGGTCCAGCGTGACGTCCATGGGCATGGACGTGCGGGGTCGCAGCCTGAAGTCGCCGGCGCCGGACGCGAGGTGGTGGCGCGTGTGGGCCTGGTCGCCGCTCAGCGTCCTCCGGAACGCCGGCGTGGACGCGTCGAGGTAGAGGTGCTTGTCCACCGAGGACGACGACGCCAGCCCCGTGGGCAGGCGGCGCGGATCGACCAGCGTCAGATGGGTGCCGAGCGCGTCCACGATGAAGAGGGACGCCGTTGCGGCAGCGGGCGCGCCAGGCGACGCCGGGGCCGGCGTCGGGGTCAGCGTCGGCAGGGCCGGGAAGAAGTTCTCCAGCCTCAGCTGCACCACGGCGTTCGTGCTGATGATCAGGCAGCGGTCCTCGCGTTCGAAGTACAGGTCCTCGTGCGGCACATCGACCTTGAGGAGCAGATTGCCGGGTCGCCCGCCGGCGAAGCGGAGGACCGCGTTCACGGTGCCGTTCCAGATCGCGGCGTCGTCCGACACGCTGGTGATGTCGTTGCCCTCGCGCAGCACGTAGGTGTTGCGCCCGCCGCCGCCGGTGATGGTGGAACGGCGGGCGCCCACGTCGAAGCGCTCGTCCCCCGGCCCGCCGGTCACGTCCGCCTCGGCGGCGTTCCGGATGGTCACGTTTTCAATCCCGAACAGGGAATGGACCCTGTGGCTGCCCGACGGGAGCGCCGAGCGACCCTTGGCGAGGGTGAGCGCACCGGCGATGGCCTGAGCGCCGACCTTCACGTGCAGGCCGGTGGCGTCCAGGTCCACCTCGTCCTCGCCGCCCTTGCCGTTCACATGCACGCGGCTGCGCCCGTCCAGCAGGAAGAGGTCGCGTTCGCTGCCGCCGTCGACGTTGCCGAGGGCCCCCTGCAGTTCGAACAGTTGCGCCGCCGCGCCCTTGCTCGTCAGCTTGGCGGTGCCGAAGTCGTTGCGCAGGTCGAGCCAGGCTGTTCCGGTACGCGGGGCATCGCCCGCCGATGGCGGCGCCTCCCAGGCGTCGAAGCGGTCGGAGGTGAGCGGCGGATTGTCCCGGGACTGCAGCCCCCGGTCTTGCAGGACGAAAGTGAAGCCGGGATCGTTGCCGGGCACCCGGAAGCTGGCATGCGCGACCTCGTGCTTCCGGCGGGGATACTTCACCGTCCCGTAGCCCGCCTTCGCGAGCTGCTCGCCGCGGAAGAACATGTAGTCCCGACGCGCCTGGTCGAGCATCGACGCGCGCTTCTCTGCGGCCGTTTCCGCGCTCTTCTCGATCTCCGCGCGCCGGAACACGTCGGTCTCGAAGCCGAAGAACTTGGCGAGGCTGGCGCCGATCAGGTCGCCGAGGTCGGTCGACGTCCGGATGTAGTCGCCGAATTCCTCCGTCCACATGAAGCTGCCGACCGCGCCGTTGACCGCGATCATCAACAGGGCCAGCGGCAGCGCGGCTTCGGCCAGCACGCCGGAGACCAGGCCGAGCGCCGTGCCCGCGATGGCCTCGGCGCCGCCGGCGAAGGCGGCGCCGACCTGCACGCCCGCCGACACCAGCGAGGTCGCGGTGAAGAAGGTCATGATGGTCGTGTTGGCGACCAGGTTGCGGAAGGCGAAGCTGTCCGTGCCTTGACCGCTCTTGCGGAACTCGTCCCACTGCAGCCCGATCACGACCAGGCCGAGCGCGGACAGGCCCAGATCGGCGGCGCCGCCTTCCAGCGCCGTGCCGATGGTGGCGAGGGCGGACTCCAGCGTCGTCGCCGCGCGGGCCCCGCCCGACAGCTGCGAGGCCGCGGAGAGCTCGCGCAGCCACTGGCCCACCTTCACCGTCAGCGGCGTGATCACGATGCTGGACGTCTGGGCCGTGAGCAGGCCCTTCATCGCCGCGTCCATGTGGCGCCAGCCCTGCACGAGCTGCGCGGCGCCGATGACCGTGTTCATCACGCCCACGCCGTGGCCGGCGACCGCGTCCGCGATGCCGCCGGACTGCTCGGAGAAAGCCCGACGGACGTCGCGCGCCTTGTCCAGCAGACGTTCCCCCTCCAGGCCCGCGCCGGCGCGCAGGCTGTCGAACACCTCCTCGGGCAGGTGCAGCAGCGCGGCGCCCGCGCGCATCAGGCCGGCGTCGTCGTTGCCGGCGACGAGCGCCTGCAGTTGCGGCTCGATCAGCTGCACGCCGCCGTCGCCGTCCAGGCCCAGGACGCCGTTCTCCAGCAACACGCGCAATGCGCCCTCCGGCGTGATGCGCGAGGTCTCGCCCAGGCCGAGGGTGTCCTCGTCGAGCGTCTGGCGGACCAGTTCGTCCAGATGACGCTCGTCCCGCAGGGCGCTCATGACCGGCACCTCCCGGCCGTCGATGTCGAGCACCTGCCCGGCGAAGGAGTCGGCGAGCAGCTGGTACGCCGGGACGGTGGGGCGCTCGGCCTCGGGCACGGCGTCGATCGCCGTCGCCAGATCGGCTTCGAGCTGTCGTGCTTCGGCGGGATCACTGGCGATGCGACGCAGCCGTGCCAGGTCGACCTCGCCGTCGGCGCCGGTGAAGAGCCGGACCAGCTCCGTCGGCACCGTGCCGCGCAGGACCGCGTCGTACAGGAGCTGCATCTCGGCGGCCGGTCGCTGCCATTGCGTGACCGAGTCCAGTTCGGGATCGACGTACTTGTCGGTGATCTCGATGGCGCCGGTCTCCGGGTTCTTGCGGATCAGCTTCGTGTCGCCCGGCAGCCGGTGCCTCAGCATCAGGCGACCCTCTGCATCGAGGCGGCCCGTCAGCTTCATGATCGCCGTCGGGTCCTCGCCGACGTCGACCTCGACTTCCGCCATATGGACATGGCCCGTCCTTGCCGTCACTTCGGCGTCCCGCGTCCAGATGGCCCCGTCGGTCAGGTGCTGGAAGAACTCGACGGCAAACGACTTCTCCAGAGATGGCGAGTGCAGGTCGCAGGCGACCAGGCTGGCGCGACGCAGGTTGGGCGAGCTCTGGAATCCGTCGCGGAACTGCTGGCCCAGCCCGCGGGCCAACTCGCCCGGCGTCCAGTCGCTCAGGGTCTGCTGTTTCGCGAGCCGCATCACGGAGTGGCCGACCACGTAGATGTCGACCTGGGTCTTCGAGCTTGCCTTGGCCTTCAGCTCGTGCCCGGCGCGGATGTGCATGTTGGGCACATCGTGGGGGGCGGCCCCCCGATCCATCTGCACCCAGGCCATCTGTCCCCGGTACTTCCTCGCCAGCAGCATGGCCGCCGTCTCGCTGTGTTCGTCGCGCCCGACCTGGACGATCAGCTTCAGGGTCAATGGCGCTTCCACGGGCCAGGGTTGCGACAGATCAAACAGCTCTTCGCTGAATGACGGACCGCTCCGGCCCGGCGTGGCGCGCAGGGGTCGGATCGCCGATTCGACGCCGTCGGGATCGACGACCCAGGACGCGACGCCGGTGACGTCGTCGACGTCCGGCGTATCGCTCGACCGCCGGGCGACCACCGTCTCGTTGACGCTGAACTCGCCGTTGCGCAGGCTCATGAGGCGCGGCAGGTGTCCCAGGGCATGGGCGAGGTCGGGCGCCACCAGCGGCGTGGTGTCGAGGTGGCGGATGATCAAGGCCTCCGCGGTCCGGATGTCGGCATCCTGAAGGGCCATGGCGGCCAGTTCGCTCCCGCCGTCCGATCGGTAGGCGCTCAACGGGTCGACCTGCAGCACCGTGTCCAGACGCGTGGCCGGATAGTTCACCCGGATCAGGCCCGTGGCGCGGTCCAGTCGCTGGCGCACCATCGGCGCCCGTTCCACCAGCGCCGCCAGCGGCCGGTCTTCGGGCAGCAGGTCCAGAGACTCGGGTCGGGTGGCCGGTGTCTCGTCGGCCAGGTAGCCGGAATACTTCCGGAACTGCGTCTCGAGCACCCTCATCGTCCGGCCGTACGTTCGCCTGACCTGTTCCACCCGATCGGGCGCAACGTCCTGAAGCAGTCGCTCGACCGTCGCCGCATCGAGCGCATCCCGATGCAGAGGCTGGACGCCGCCGTGCGTCAGGATCTCTGCCTTGATCGCGTCGAACGTCCACGTCCGCTCATGCTCTCCGGCGCCGTGCAGACGCTGGAGGCGCCCCCGGATGTCGTCGGCCAGTGTCTTGAGGGTGGTGGCTTCGGTCGAGCCGGCGGGGGCTTCGGTCTCCCACCGCCGCAACGCTTCCTCGGCCTCCGCCAGCGACTGCTTCATCTGGATCACGTCGATGGCGATCGTCTGGGTCCCCAAGGTGGACCAGTAGACCGCCCCCTGCCGGATGCCACGCATCATGGGGGGCAGGGCTTGCCCGATCAGGGCGTCCGTGAAGGGCGCCTCCTGGACGTGGACGTCGCGCGCGCCATGGCGGCGGGTGGCGGGGAGACGGACGGCCTTCTGGGGGCTCCATCCTTGCCCGGTCGGTCGCGGATCATCGAAGGTGATGGCGACCACCCGGTTCAGCGCGCCGACGTCCTGCAGATGGCGAAGCGCCGTGCGGGCACGGAAGAGCTCGATGTCCCTGGATTCCTGCCAGGCCGAATGGTCCTCCGGCCTGATCCGGGAGAGGTCGACATAGAGCGTGCCGTCGGTGGCCGCGGCACCGGCGACGGACTTGAGCAGGTCGCTGCGTCCGTAGATCCTGTGGTCGATCTCCCGGACATTCGGACCGGCGGCGAAGACGCTGTCCCGGGCCGCCACGAGCGCGTCGATGAACACGGCGGATCCGGTGCTGATCCTGACCCAGTCGTCGCGCACGGTCGGGTTCAAGGTCTCCTTCGCCAACTGCGAGTCGTTCGCGCGGGCCCGCCAGGCGATCGGCGAGTCGTAGGGCCGTTGGTTGACGGTCAGGCCGAGGACGGCGTCATAGGCCGGCAGCAGCAGCGACATGTCGAAGAGCACGCCTTGCGTGATCTGGTCGACCACCGGGCGCAGCCGGGTCAGCAGTGCTTCATCTTTCAGGCCCAGCTTGGTGGACAGCCGGTGCAGGATCGCCGTGCGCATGGCGACGGCGCGTTGACCGTCGTCGACCTGCCAGGAGAAGGGCTCTTCCAGCGGAATCTGCCCGAGCACCGCCAGGGCCTGGCGCACGCGCCGGGTTTCAAGGGTCAGTTGTTGCGGCGTCAGCCGGGCCGCGGCCCTCGCCGCGGCCGCCGCGGGGTCGACGTCCAGGGCGGTGTCGAGCGCGGCGGCGGTCTCCGCCTCGGACAGGCGATCCCGGAACTTCTCCGAATACTTGGCATTCGCGAAGAGTGGACCTCTTCGATCGAGACGCACCCGGGTGACGAAGACGCCGTCCCTCGCGCGGTTCAGCGCCCGGTGTTCGCCGAAGGGCAGCGTCCATCGCCGGGTCAGCGCGGGGCCGTCGGCCGCGTCGGCGGAGAACAGCACCTGACCCTGGAAGGTGGTGAGGTCGTAACGGGTGTCGGGTTGGAAGGACTGGGCGAAGGTCCGCGAGAAACGGTGGCGTGAATACGGCGATTCCAGATCGCATGCCAGCAGCGTCACCTTCCTGGCCACGGGGCGCGCCGCGCCGAAATGCTTGTCCAGGACCCGGTCGATGGACGACGACAGCCCGGTGCCGTCGTAGCCGCTCAGTCGGCGCGACTGATCGTCGCCGGTGGAGCCTTGCCCGATCACGACCAGCTTGACGGGGTTGTGGCGGCGCGTCGCGCCGAGCAGGCTCGCGCCCGCGACGATCCGGGACCCGCCCTGGCGGTCCACCTGCAACCAGAGCACGCGCCCCCGGTCGTTGACCTGCGCGGCGTGGCGCAGGCTGGCCTCCAGCGCCTGCGGCGAATCGTCCATCTGCAGGACGATGACCCTCAGATCCAGACGCGCCCGCTTGGCCGTCGGCCCGGCCGACAGCAGGTCCTGGCCCGTCAGGGCCCAGCTGGCGGACAGCCGCCTGTCGGGCGCCAGGGTGTCGCGCCATTCGGCGACCGGGCGGGCGAGCGACTCCGGGGAGGCGCCGACGTCGTCCGCGAAATGGCGGTAGCGCCGGATCTCCGCGTCGTTCGGCACGAGCGTGCCGTCCTCCAGCCGCTCGAACAGCGGCGGCGTGAAGCGCAGGTTCTTCTGACCCGCCCGCACCGCCAGCAGATGGGGGCCATCCCAGGACATGCCATGGGGCAGGCGTCGCGACACCGCCCCCTTGCCCACGACATGGGCGATCGCCAGGTCCAGGTCCATCGCCGAGGCGCCGATGGCCTGCGGGTCCTGCAGGGCGAACTCGAAGTAGTGGGTCTTCCCGTCCCGGACGACGTCCAGGCTCACGGTGCCGGGGCGACGAGGCTTCTGCCTGTCCCGCGCGGTGGGGAAGGTCGAGCGGTAGGAGCGGCGCCAATCGTTCGTCCCGATCAGGTTGAGGCCGGGCAACACATTGTCTTTGCCGTAGACGTGGGACTCCGCGGCACCCTGTCCAAGGATCTCATGCAGCGGGCTGCTGGAGACGTGGCGGTCGTCCTGCGCGCGCCAGACGCCGTACCGGCGCGAAGCTTCCGCGGAGGAGGTGCACAACACCCTGCCGATGACGCCGCGGCGCGAGAGGTCGCGCAGGACGGGCTCCAGGTCGGCGACGTCCTTGGCGATCGCCTGGCCGATCGTGTCGCCCGGGTCCCGTCCCGCCGTCAGGCCGTCGACGTCGATGTGCAGGTCCGCCCCGTGGCGCGCCGCCTCCACCGTGTCGAACAGGAGCTTCGCCCGCATGCCCGCGCGGGATCCGGGGACGGACGGCGCGCCGTGCTCGTCGGAAAGGGCGTCCAGGAATGAGACGGTGTCGGCCTTGGACCAGACCTGCCTCCGTCCTGACGTGGCCGCGAACCTGCGCAACCGGGCGTCCAGGTCCACCAGGCTGTAGATCTCGTCGCCGAGGTCGTACAGGGGCACGACGGCCGTCGAGGGAGGAACCAGCCCGCAGGATGCCAGCGCCGCCCAGATCCGTTCGCGGGTCGGGAAGGGTATTCCCTCGCGGCCTCCGATCCAGGACGGCATGGGCCGCGTCGGTTGCCACTGTTTCAGGAACCACGCCTCGATCATCACGTCCGTCGCGAGGAGGCTGTCGCGGAGCGGACCGCCGTCGACGGCGGTCGTCGCGGGACCGGCGGTCTTCGTGTCGCCGTCGCCCACCGGATCGCGGCTGCCCCCGGGCCGAGGGCCGGTGGCCGGTCGCGGGAGGGATGCGGTCGTGCGGTCGGTGTCCTGCGGGAGATCGATCGGGGCCGTGACCTCGGTGTCCTGCGTCGGATCGGCCGCCTCCATGACGCCGATTTCTTCCGTGTCCCCGGCTGGTTCCGTGGCGTCGGTGTCCTCCGCACGGTCGATCGGATCCGTGGTGTCCGGGCCCGATGTCGACTCGACGACGCTGAAGTCACCCTCGGCGCCGGTGTCCGTGTGGGACGGCGCGGCGAGGCCCGTCGGCCGCGGACGGGGCGGTGGCGTGTCGCGGCGGCTGGCGAGCACGTCGCCTCCGGCGCGCAGGTCGTGGCCGTCGTAGCTCAGGTCCGGCGGCAGGTCGACGAGCTTCAGCGGCTCGGCGGACGGGAAATGCCGCACGGTGACGAAGACGTCCAGCTCCCGCAGCGCGTGGTCCTGCTGCCAGGTCTTCGCCGGGCCGGACTCGGCCTTCACGGGCAATTGCCAGGTGACAGTGGTCGGGCCCTGCGTGAGATGGACGACACCGGCGGCGCGATCCAGCTGTTGCGACACCCCCGGCGCGATGTGGCGCAGCAGGGGCAGCGGCTGGGTGTCATCGACCTTCGGCCACGTGCCGCGCCCGTAGGCGGCCTGCTGGGCGGGCGTCGCCGCGGCGGCCGCTGCCTTTTCCGTGAGCGTTACCAGCCTGTCCGCGTAGGTGCGGGCCTCCGTCCTCACGTCCTGCTGGTGGATCTCCTCGCGGATCGCCCGCGACCCGGCCACGCGGCGGGACCACATCGCTTCGTCCATCGCGGCCCACCGGTCGGCGGGCGGCTCCCCGATCAGCGTCTCCAGTTCGTCGCCGATGTCCTCGACCTGCTCCGTGATGCGGTTCAAGGCGGCGTTGTCGTCCTCGTCGTCCTCGTAGGCCCGGCTGTCCAACTCGCCCACGAACGTCTGCCACTTTTCCAGCAGGTCCTCATCCTGGAGCACCCAGACCGTCCCGGTCGCCGGCTTGACGCCGGCCTTGGCCCATCGTCCGGCGAGCAGGTCCTCTTCCGTCGTCCAGCGGTCGCCCTCGGGACGCCAGTCAGGACCCTCGTCGGAAGGGACGAGCCTGGCGACATAGCGGACCGGACCGATGACGCCGGTGGCCGTCATCACCCGGAGCTGGTCGCGCAGGGACAGCACGAGACCGGCATAGCGGGTGGACGCGGGATCCATGACGTAGGGGCGTTCCAGCGCGTTCCGCAGCCGTTCGACGTTCAGCGTGAGCGGCGTGTCGAGGGCGGAGGACGTCAGCAGGTCCGCCATGAAGCTGGCCAGCGGAAGCCCCGGCATGCCGCTGATCGACGCATGCCGGGCGTCGGGCAGGCCCGCCAGGAAGCGGTCGGCGCTCGCGTGCAGCTTGCGGAAATCCTCGGCCGCCTGCTGGCGCAAGGTCGCCGGATCCAGATCGGTCCTGGCCGCGCGGACGATCAGGTCGTAGGCGCGACGCAGCGTGGGCACGGACGCGTCCAGGATGCCGGACAGGAAGGTCTCGGCCACGGGGCGCATCGACAACGGGCGGTTGGCCTCGTCGAAGCTGCTGCTGAAGGGCTCGAGACCGAAGGCGTCGATGAGCGCCGTCTTGTCCTGCTCGGTCAGGCCGACCGGTGCGGGCAAGGCGGCATTGGCCGTGTGCAGCAGCGAGGTGATCACCTCGACGCGGCCGGCGCCGCCGTTCGGCGGAGGCGCCGCGGCGCCGGCCGCCTCCGGGAGGCGTGGCGCCTGGAGCGGCGACTGCTCGAAGCGCCATCCTGACTGGGTGCTGTGGGCGATGACGCGGTGCTTGTCGACGAACTTCCCGTCGGCCAGCAGCAGGTTCGCCGGCAGCGCGTCCAGGTCGGCCGCACCGGCGCGCGCGACATGGGCGGACACCAGCAGGTCGAGCTGGCGCAGTTGCGAGTCGGCCAGCGCGACCTGGGCCGGGGACTGTCCTCCGTAGGTGAGGTGGGCATAGCCGCGGGCGCCCCGCGAGGTCCAGGCGAGTCGCACCACCCCGGCGTTCCGGTCCAGCGTCTGCTGCACGCCGGGAGCCAGCGCCGCCAGGATGGGCAGCGGGCGGGCGTCGTCGGTCGGTGTCAGCGCCGGCAACACGGTGGGCATCCGGGGGGCGAGGCCCTCGGTGGGCACCAACCGCCACTGGGACCGCAGCCCGGGCATGTCGTCCGTCGACTGGAAACTGGCGCCGATCGGCCTCCAGGGGCCTTCGCTTTTCGGCTTGGCCGTGGTCCACGCGACCGGTCCGACCAGTCCCGAGCGCTCGAGTCGACGCAGCACGTCGTACAACTCGAACACGACACCGGCGGCGAAGTCGCTCTGGGGCGGTCGGCCTTCCCGGTCGAACAGGTACATCTTGTCGACGTCGAGCGGGAGGCTCGTGCCCGGCGGCGCGTCGATGGCGGTGAGGTAACGCTCGACCAGCGCGTGGGACGTGGAGAGCCGGAGGTCGGGGCTCGCATCCACGACCCGATCCCAGACCAGCTGCGTGAGTGCGGTGAACTGGGCCGAGGTGTTTGCCAGATGGGCCGGCGTCCGCAGGCGCGACGGATCGGCGGCGTCGAGCAGGGTGAGGTAAGCCTCTCGTGCATGCAGCGGCGAACCCAGGAGCAGGGCGTCCAGTATCTGGGCGCACGCCGTGTCCAGCGCGCTGTTCGGCACCTTCTTGAGTGGGAACGACACCGAGCGCAGGCTGAGCAGCTCCGGAAGCAGGTCCTTGCGCAGGGTCGCGGCATCGGCGAGCGCCAGGTCCCACGCGCCGGTGACCGTCTGGAACGCCGCCGCGATCGTCGTGGTGCGCTGCTCGATGGTCAGCGCGCCGGTGGGGTCCGGCGACCAGCGGGAGCGCATCGTGTCCGTGTCGCCGCTCTTGACGGCGCTCGCACCCGTGCTCTTTTCCTTCTGCCGGCCCGCCGTCGAGTCGGGCGCCGGATCGGAGTCCGACACCGTGTCAGAGTCGGCGCTGGAGATCTTCTCGAACGCGGGATACCGCCCCGTGCCCGAATCCGGCTTCGGCGCCGCATCGGTCACCGACTCCGTCTCCGAACCCGATGTCGAATCGGAGCTTGCATCGGATGTCGATTCGGTCGCTGGCGTCGGCAGCGCCCATGGCCGCGGAACGGCGGAGGGCCTGAGCGGCGGGCCCGCCAAGGTCGTGGCGGCGTGGACGGCCGCGAGGCGCTCGGAGTTGGCGCCACCGACTGACAGAATGCCTTTGAACAGGCTCAACACCTCGGGGACTTCATCCAGCGACCGGACGTCGTCGCCGCGCCAATGGCGGCGGATGATCGCCACGTCCATCTGACGCAGCGACCTGGCCTGCGCGATCCGGTCCGCGCGATCTCCGGGCGTGAGCAAGGGCTCCACGTACCAGACCCGCTTGCCGGCCGCCCCGAGGTCGAGCGTGACCTCGCCCAGGAAGCGATCCAGCCGTTGACCGACCTCCGGCGCCAGCGCGGCCAGCAGGGGCAAGGGGCGTCGGGGCGTCGCGGGCTCCAGCACGTGCAAGCCGAGCTCGGACTCCCGTACCCACCCGCCCTTCAGCAGGCGCGGGAATTCGGTCTCCGTCACGGCTTCCAGAAGCCCGATGAGACGGCCGATCTCAGGCGCCAGCGTGGCGTCGGCGCGAAGCTCCGCGATCAACGCATTCACCTCGGCTTTCCGGGCTTCCCAGGCCTGCGGTCCCAGCACCGCGACCCGCTCCAGCAGCGGCAGCTCGTCCATCTGGTAGATGTCATTGAGCATCTTGTCCGCCAGATCGTCGAGTCGCCTGAGCGCGATCTTCGAAGCGTCGTCTGCGGGCGAGGCGGTGTCCTCGACTTCGACGATGAAGTCGGACCACGGCACCACCAGGGCGTCGCTGAGGGCGTCCCGCTCCTGCTGGACGATCAGGTTCTTCACGGGATCGAAGAAGCAGTCCGCCAGCGCGTGGTCCGCGCCGGCGGCGGTGGTCGCATGGCCGCCGTCGATGGGCGTCCAGACGATGCTGTCGGTCCCGGTGCCGGAAGGCTTGGCCGCTGCCGCATACCGCAACGGGCCGATGACGTCGATCACGCTCAACTGGCGCAAGCGTTCCAGCGCGGCCAGCCGCAGGCCGGCGCGCATCCGCAGGGACGGGTCCAGGCCGACGTTGCGCGCATGGCTGAGGTCATCCAGCCTGATCGTGAACGGTCGTCCGGGACCGATCGATTCCAGCATCTCGCCAAAGAAGACGGCGAGCTCGCGACCCCGGACGGTCTGGGTGTGGGCCGTGGCGTCGGCCTGCATCACGAGCAGTTGCGCCGCCTTGTCGACCAGGTCCCGGAAGACCTTCGTCGCGCGCGCACCGGCGCCGTCGCTGCCCCGGTGCGCCTGTTCGGACTCGAGCAGCGCGGTGTGGACCTGACCCATGGCCAGCGGCTTCTCGTCCAGGATGGCGTTGAGCAGCGCCTTCGACAGTCGGCGCAGATCGACGGAGTCCAACGGTGCGTCGATCGTCGACAGGTCCGCGCGTCCGAACGCATCGACCAGTCCGGTCCTCAGCGGGTCCGGCAGCGCCTCGTCGTCGGGCCACGAATCCGTGAGCCGATCCAGCATGACCGCGATCACCGCGCCACGGCGGCGATCGGACGGTCGCGCGGCGGCCAGCGGCGGTGCGGCGCTGCCGGCTGACAACACGTCCGCCTCGGCGGACGGAGCGACGGGGTCGTGGGGAGCGGGGAGGGGATGTGTCATGGCGGCGTCTCACGCGAAAGAGTGAAACGCCTCAGTGAATGACGCCTGCGGGGCGGCATGACACCCTCCGCCGGCATGGCCGCGTCTTCAGCCGCTGGCAGGCCGCCTGCTTCGCGCCTTGCGCCGGCCGCGCCGGCGCGCGCTCAGCGGCTGTGCGCCGTCAGCTTCGCCAGCGGCGAGGCCAGGCTGATGCCGGGCGCGGCGCGGCGTGCGCTGGGTTGGCCGTCCGCGTCGGTCTCGTCGAGCTCCGGATGCGCCGCGCCGAGCGCCAGTCCCGACGCGCCGGCGTTGTCACGCCGCATCGCGACGCCCACCGCCAGCATGTCGATCACCAGCAGGTGCAGGATGCGGCTGATCATCGGCAGGTGCGTGGCGACATCCTCGACGTGATCGACGATCAGCGCCGCGTCGGCCTTCTTGGCCAGCGGCGACTGGCTCGCGGTGATCGCCAGCACGTAGGCGCCGCGTTCGCGCGCCGCGTCGGCCACGGCGATCAGCTCGGGCAGCTTGCCGCTGCTGCTGATCAGCACGGCGACGTCGCCCGCCTTCAGCGTCTGCGCGGCCAGCAGCTGCAGCCGCGGCTCGACATACGCATTGCACGCGACACCGAGTCGCAGGAACTTGAACTGCGCGTCCTGCGCGACGACGCCGTAATGGCCGATCGCGAAGAACTCGATGCGCGAGGCCTTGAGCAGCAGCTCGATGCTGCGGTCGATCATGTCGCGGTTGAGCTGGCTGCGCACCTGCAGGATCGCCGAGGCGGTGTTGCCCAGCACCTTCTCGCCGAGCTCGACCATCGAGTCGGCCTGCGTCACCTGCGTGTGGCTGACGGGCACGGTGCCGGTCAGGCCCGAGGCCAGGCGGAGCTTGAAATCGGACAGGCCCTCGCAGCCGAGCGAGCGGCAGAAGCGGATCACCGTCGGCTGGCTGACGCTGGCGGCGCGGGCGATCTCCGCGATCGGGTCGTTCAGCACCTTGCGCGAATGCGCCAGCACGTGGTCCGCGACGCGCTGCTCGGCCGGCGAGAGGCCGTCGCGCGCGCGACGGATCTGGCTGACGATCGCCGAGGCGCCGCCGCTGTTCTGCAGGCTGCGCAGCTGCGCTTCCAGGATCGCCGAGGCGCCCTTGAAAGTCGCGTGCTCGGCCGTGATCACGAAGGTCGGGATCGCGGTGACGTAGTCGGAGAAGCGGCCCTTGTCCTCGAAGCGTTCACGGAAGCGCGAGCGGTCGAAGTACTCGCCCAGCCGCGGCACGATGCCGCCGCCGATGTAGATGCCGCCCAGCGCGCCCAGTGTCACCGCGAGGTTGGCCGCGGCGGTGCCCAGCAGCGTGCAGAAGAGATCCAGCGTCGCCTCGCAGACCGGGTCGGCGGCCTCGAGCGCGCGGGCGGTGATGTCCGGCGCCGTCAGCGGCTCCGACGGGCGCTTCAGGTAGTCCGCCATCGCTCGGTGCATCAGCTCAAGACCTGGCCCCGACAGCAGGCGCTCGAAGGAGACGTGCTCGTACTCGTTCCAGGCGAAGCGCAGCAGCGCGATCTCGCGCTCGTCGCGCGGCGCGAAGTTGGTGTGGCCGCCTTCGGAGCCGAGCGAGATCCAGCCCTCGCCGGCGGGGATCAGGCCCGAGACGCCGAGGCCGGAGCCCGAGCCCAGCAGGCCGATCACGCTATGGGGGCGCGCCTCGCCGCCGCCGATCTGGCGGATCTCGCTGCCGCGCAGCCGGGGCAGGGCCATCGCCAGCGCGGTGAAGTCGTTGACGACCACCAGCGTGTCCAGGCCGAGGCGCTGACGCGCTTCCTCGATCGAGAACTGCCAGTGGTAGTTGGTCATGCGCACCAGGTCGCCTTCGACCGGGTTGGCGATGGCGATGGCCGCGTGCGCCACCTTCAGCTGGCGCGGCAGCCGGTCCATGTAGGCGCGCACCGCGGCATGGAAGTCGGCGTGTTCGGCGCAGCGCAGCAGCGCGATGTGCTCGAACTCTCCGGGAACGGTTTCCAGGGCGAAGCGGGCGAAGGTGCCGCCGATGTCGGCGATGAGCCGTGGACTGTCGAATTCACGCATGAAGCGGCGATTATGGCGTGCCGTCCCGTCGCCGCCGGAAGGGGTTCGCCCTAGCCGCGGGGCGGCGTGGGTGCGTCGGGTGGTGTAGCGTGACTACAGCGCGAAAATCAAGCGAGAATCTCCGTCGCCGAAGGAAAAACTCCTTCAGTGACAAGCAATTGAACGCGGGATGCGAAACGGCGGCGCAGCGCGAGAAGGGGTCCTGGAGCGACTTGGCAACACCTCTCTTGTGCGAGCGATGTAGTTTTGCTACCTTGCGCGGATTCGCCGCGGACGCGGTCTCGGGCGTGCCGGATCGGCGCGCCTCCCAGCCAGAGAGCAGGACAAGAACAGTGCAAGCAGATCAGGGTGTGCAAGGGATGGATGCCGCGGGTTACCCGTGGCTGGTGGCGGACATCGGCGGCAGCAACGCCCGCTTCGCCTGGGTCGACGGGCCCGGCAAGACCGTGGACCATGTGCGCAAGCTGCCGGTCTCTCAATACGAGTCGCTGCGGGCCGCGGCCGAGGCCTATCTGAAGGAGCTCGCCGGCCTGGGCGTGACGGCGCGGCCCCGGCGCGCCTCGCTGGCGCTGGCCACGGCGATCAACAGCGACCGCATCGAGCTGACCAACAGTCACTGGACCTTTTCGCGCAGCCAGCTGCAGGCCGACTTGGGCCTGGATGAGCTGCGCTTGCTGAACGACTTCGAGGCGCTGGCGCTGTCGCTGCCGGGCCTGCGTGCGGACCAGGTGTCGGCCGTGCCGGGGCCGGCGCTGTCGACGCCGCGGGGCACGCTGGCGGTGATCGGTCCGGGGACCGGCCTGGGCGTCGGCGGTGTGATCGAGACGTCCGGCGGCTGGGTCGCGCTGGCGGGCGAGGGCGGTCACATGACGCTGGCGCCGACCAACGACTACGAGAGCGAGCTGCTGGCCGCCGCGCGCAAGGAGTTCCCGCATGTCTCCGCCGAGCGATTCCTGTCCGGCGTCGGCCTGCCGACGCTGCACGCGGCGGTGGCGGCCGTCGCCGGCCAACCTTCTGCGCAACGCCTGACGGCGGAACAGATCGTCGAGGGCTCCTTGTCCGGTGACGCGATCTGCGCGAAGACGATGGACCAGTTCTGCGCTTTCCTCGGCAGCTTCGCCGGCAGCGTCACGCTGGCGCTGGGCGCGCGCGGTGGCGTCTACATCGGTGGCGGCATCGTGCCCCGCCTGGGCGAGCGCTTCTTCCAGTCGTCCTTCCGGGCGCGTTTCGAAGACAAGGGCCGTTTCGCGCCCTATCTGGCCTCGGTGCCCTGCGTGCTGATCACCGACACGCTGACCGCCTTGGCGGGCGCGGCGTTCGCGCTGGAGCAGTCGGTGCGCTGAGCCTGTAGTTCAGCGAGAGGCTGGTTGTAGTCCAGCTACATCACACCCTGTTAACGGCGGCCCACGAGGCCGCCGTTTTTCATTTCTTCTCCCTAATTCGCTGGTTTCTCAGTAGAAACCCGACGTAACTTCGTCGTTTTTCCGCCATGGAAGCTGTCGTTCGCGCTGTCCAGGGTTTGCGAGAGCTTGGATCGTGATCTAGTTTTAGTACAGAATTCTTTTCAGAACGTTGGGTACCGCCGTTCAAACAGGAGACAAAGAAATGAAGACATCGCCCACCTCGCGCGAGTTGTTCCGGGTGCAGCCCGTCGCTGCCGGTTGCCTGATGACGCTGGCCCTGATGGCCGGCGCCGCGCATGCGCAGCAGGCTCAGACGGAGGCCGACAGGCAGGCCGCCGAGAAGGCCGCCGCCGACCGCCAACTGGAAACCGTGACCGTCACCGGCATCCGCCGCGGCATCGAGGCCGCGATTTCGGTGAAGAAAAACTCCGACTCCATCGTCGAGGCCGTGTCGGCCGAAGACATCGGCAAGCTGCCCGACGTGTCGATCGCCGAATCGATCGCGCGCCTGCCCGGCCTGTCGGCCCAGCGCGTGGCCGGCCGCGCGCAGGTGATCTCGGTCCGCGGCCTGTCGCCAGACTTCGCGACCTCGCTGCTCAACGGCCGCGAGCTGGTCTCCACCGGCGACAACCGCAGCGTCGAGTTCGACCAGTACCCGTCCGAGCTGCTCAGCGGCGTGGTCGTCTACAAGACGCCGGACGCCGGCCTGATCGGCCAGGGCCTGTCGGGCACGATCGACATGCAGACGGTCCGTCCGCTCAACTTCAGCAACCGCGTGGTGACGCTGAACGCGCGCGGCCAGCGCAACTCGCTGGGCTCGGCGGCCAACGCCAGCGCCACCGGCAACCGCCTGAGCGCCAGCTACATCGACCAATTCGCCGACCGCACCATCGGCGTGTCGCTGGGCTACGCGCACCAGGAAACGCCGACGCAGGAAGAGCAGGTCGGCCTGTACGAACCCTGGGACACCTCGGGCCGCACCGGCCTGCCCGCGGGCACCTACAACTCGGGCGGCATCAAGGCGCTGCGCCGCACCGGCAAGACCGAGCGCGACGCGCTGATGGGCACGATCGAGTTCCGCCCGACCAAGAACTGGACCAGCGTCGTGGACGGCTTCTGGACCAAGGCCAAGGCGGAGGACACGGCCAACCAGTTCGAGATGAGCATGACCTGGAACGGCAACAACGCGCCGCTCGACTGGTCCGGCGTCACGACCAACCCCGCCAACACGCAGACCGGCGGCACGCTGCTGAATGCCTATCCGCTGGTCCGCGGCATGTACAACAAGCGCGACGACAAGATCGTCGCCACCGGCTGGAACAACAAGCTGAAGTTCGACAGCGGCCTGTCGCTGACGGCCGACGTCAACTACTCGCGCGCCACGCGCAACGAGATCAACCTCGAGAACAACACGCAGCTGCTGTCGGCGCCGGGCGCGGTCCCGCTGGACAACGTCAAGCTGGCGTTCAACTCGGGCGACTTCTCGCAGATCGTGCCGGGCCTGAACTATTCCGACCCGACCAAGCTGTACCTGCAGAACACGATCTACGGCTCGGGCTACGGCAAGACGCCCAGCGTCAAGGATGAGCTGACCGGCTTCAAGCTGGCGGGCAACATGCCGGCGCCGGCCGTGGTGAACGGCTGGTTCTCGGACTTCGACGTCGGCCTGAACTACGCGGACCGCTCGAAGAAGAAGCGCCAGCCCGAAGGCAACATCAACGTCGGCGCGCAGGGCAACACGGCGATCGGCTCGGACCTGCAGTACAGCCCGGTGGACCTGAGCTTCGCGGGCCTGGGCATGATCCCGGCGTGGAACGTGCCGGGCGCGGTCGGCCGCTACATGACCTTCAACCCGACGGACACGGAGAGCTACCTGATCTCCAAGGCCTGGGACGTGAAGGAGAAGGTGGCGACGGTGTTCTTCAAGGGCAACATCGACTCGTCGGCCTTCGGCATCCCGATGCGCGGCAACATCGGCCTGCAGGTGGTGCACACGGACCAGTCGTCGCAGTCGAACTACTTCGACGGCACGGCCCCGGCGGGCCAGCAGGTCAAGCCGCTGAACGGCGGCAAGAAGTACACCGACTACCTGCCGGCGCTGAACCTGGCTTGGTCGCTGGCGGATGACCAGACGCTGCGTTTCGCAGTGGCCAAGCAGATGGCCCGCGCGAAGGTGGACCAGCTGCGCTCGGCGCTGGACTTCGGCGTCGACGCCAACACCGGCAAGCCGGGCGCGAGCGGCGGCAACCCGGAGCTGGATCCGTGGCGCGCCAACGCGGTCGACCTGTCCTGGGAGAAGTACTTCGGCTCCAAGGCCTACGTGTCGGTGGCGGGCTACTACAAGGACCTGCGCAGCTACATCTACACGCAGAGCAACGACCGCTACGACTTCTCGCGCTTCGTCGCCGGCTACACGCCGCAGCCGGGCCAGCCGCCGGCGCTGCCGATCGGCACCTACACCGCGCCGTACAACGGCCAGGGCGGCAAGCTGCGCGGCCTGGAGCTGACCGCCTCGCTGCCGTTCAACCTGATCAGCAAGTCGCTGAACGGCTTCGGCATCGTCGCGAGCGCCAGCTTCAACAGCAGCAACATCCAGATCAAGGACCCGGAGAGCGCGAGCAGCGTGGGCTCGGGCAACATCTCGCTGCCGGGCCTGTCCAAGCACGTCTACAACCTGACCGCGTACTACGAGGCCAACGGCTTCGAGGCCCGCATCAGCCAGCGCAAGCGCTCGGACTTCATCGGCGAGATCGGCAACTTCAACGGTGCGCGCACGCTGCGCTACGTGGTCGGCGAGAGCATCGTCGACGCGCAGATCGGCTACAACTTCACCGAAGGTCCGCTGAAGGGACTGGGCCTGCTGGCGCAGGTCAACAACCTGACCGACGAGGCCTACCGCACCTACGCGGCCACGAAGGATCGTCCGCTGGAGTACATCAAGTGGGGCCGCACCTACCTCATCGGCGCGACCTACAAGTTCTGATGAGCCTCTGAACCGGCTCGGTCCGGTTCAACGATCTTTGCAGCCCCGTCCGGCGTGAGCCGGGCGGGGCTGTCTGCTTGAGCGGCGCGGCGCGAGGCGTCGACGGGAGGATGCTGCCCGCCTAGAATCGCCGGTCCCAGTACGCATGAAGCGCGGGCCAGCGTCTGTTGCCCAGCAGATACATCGACAGGCTTTCGGCGAAGGTCTCTCCGCCTGGGTCCGTGTCGATGAGCGCGTCGGCCTCCCGGTAGTAGTCGTCACGTCGGGCCTCGATCCGGCCGCCCTCCATGTCGGATTGGCGGGCGGCCATGAAATCGGGATCGTCGTGGGTGGCGGTTCCGGGCAGTTTTTCGTAGACATGCGCCGCCTCGTGGAGCGGCACGCGAGGAGCGCAGGTCCGGGTGCCGTCCGCCGGATGGCGGGTCGTCTTCACGATGAGCCGTTTCGTGGTCTTGCAGTAGAACCCGTCGCAACGGTCGCCGGCCGTTCCGTGCAGCCCCGGCATCGCCTTGCCCAGTCGATCCGGGGACGGATGGATGGTCACGCCCGCGTCGGCGAGGCGGCAGGCCATCGCGGCCGGCAGGCGGGTCAGGGCACGCAGGACGGCCACTGCGTCGTGGAGCGTGGCGGCGCTGTCCAGGCGGAGCATTCGCACCAGTGGATCGACGATGCCGTCGGGATGCGCCCGGAGCGCGAGCCGCACGCGCTCGTTGATGAGCGCGGAGGTGGCCGGGCAGCCGTCGGCGAGAGCCTGCTCCGCGCGCCGCGCCATCGCCGTCGCTTCGCGCTGCGGACACCGGTCGGTCGCCATGAACCGGGCGGTCCGGAACGCATGTTGCTCGATGACCGCCAATTCGCGGGCCGGCAACGCACGCCGCTCCGTGACGAGGTCCTGCCATCGGTGGGGCGCACCGTCCATCCGCTTCAGATCGCCTTCAAGACGGAGGAGCCACGTCTTCGCGCAGTTGATTTCATGGGCGGCCTCATTCCGCCCGCCGTCCGGCTGACGCGCGAGTCGCAGGGACTTCCCGACCCGGGCCCGGATCTCCTGGATCTCCGCAGCGAGGAACCTGGCATCGTCGCGACGCTGCAGCGCCTCGAGCCGCCGATCGATGTCGGCGGCGACCGGCGCGATGCGGGCCCGCCCAGCGGCGGCGACGGTCGACCGGGACGGGCGGTCCATCGCGTCGATCGTCCTCGGGAGATCGGACGCCGGTGCCGGCGACTCCGGATCGACGGTCTCCGTCGCCGCGTCCGAGTCGGCTGTGCGAGACCATGGGTCCCCGGAGTGTTGGAACTGCAATCTGAAAGACATCGCGCACGGGCAAGGGCATGAGGTTGTCGTGCTAGTTCCTCTTTCTCCTCATCGGGTTCGTTCCGCGTGCCGCCTCGTTCGGCATCGACCCCGTGGAACCGTGGGCCGGCGGCCCGGACCTCAATCCCCCACCAGCACCCGTCCCGACATCGGTCCGATCTCCACGAGCAACTTCCCGTTGCCCGCCGCCTTCATCGGTGCGCCGGGCGTCATCGCGTCGATGAACGGGATGCCGCGCAGCGCGGCGGGCAGCGTGAGCTCGACGCGCATCGGCTCGGTGGCGTTGTTCATCGCGACGATCGCGTTGCGCTGGCCGTCCTGGCGCAGCAGCACGATGACGTGTTCGTCGAGCCACAGCGGCGCCGACAGCGTGCCGTGTCGCAGCACCGGCTGCGCGTGGCGCAGGGCCACCAGGCGCTTGAAGCGGTCGCGCAGCGCGAGGTCCGGCTGGCCGCCTTCATCGGCCCACGGATAGGGCGCGCGGTTGTACGGGTCCTCGCCGCCGCCCAGGCCGACTTCGTCGCCGTAGTAGATCGTCGGCGCACCCGGATACGTCATCTGGAAGAACACCGCCAGCAGCAGGCGGCGCTTGCCGTCGGCGACTTTTTCCGGCGGGCTGTCGTCGCGCACGCCGAAGTGATGCAGCGCGCGCGGCTGGTCGTGCGAGGACAGCAGCGTCATCGACGCGAACAGCGACGGCGCCGGGTAGGACTCGCGCAGCAGTTCGAGGTTCTGGTAGAGGCGCTCCGCATTGCCGCCGGCCGCGTAGTCCAGCACCGTGTTGCGGAAGATGTAGTTCATCGTCGCGTCGAAGGTGTCGCCGAGGAAGAACTTGCTCGCGTCGAACCAGGTCTCCGCGATCGTCAGCGCGCCGGGCTGGTGGCGCTTCACGGCGACGCGCCAGGCGCGCCAGAAATCGTCCGGCACCCACGGCGCCACGTCCATGCGCCAGCCCGCCGCGCCGCGGTCCAGCCAGAACTGCATCACCCCGTCCCGGCCGAAGGCGTAGTCGCGGAACGCGCGGCTGGACTTGTCCAGCTCGGGCAGGTCCTTGATGCCGATCCAGGCGGCGTACTGGTCGTCGGCGTTCGCCTTGGAGAGGTCGAACTTGAACCAGCTCGCATAGGGCGAGGCCGGATTGGGCTTGCCGTTGTCGAAGGCGCCGCCGGCGGGGAAGTTGCTGAAGCGGTTGAAGTAGGGCGAGTCCGCGCCCACGTGGTTCAGCGAGGTGTCCGGGATCACGCGCAGGCCGCGTTTGCCGGCCTCGCTGGTGAGTCGCTCGAAGTCGGCGTTGCTGCCGAAGGCCGGGTCGATGCGCTTGTAGTCGCCGGTGTCGTACTTGTGGTTGCTCGCGGCCTGGAAGACCGGCGTCAGGTAGAGCGCGTTGGCGCCGAGATCGCGCAGGTCGTCGAGCTTCTCGATGATCCCGGCGAGATCGCCGCCGAAGAAGTCGTTGTTGTAGACCGCGTCCGAGCCGTCGCCGCTGCCGGGCTTGTAAGGCCGGTCCAGCCAGCGCGGATGGCGCTCGATGCCGTGGTTCTGGTACTTCGCCTGTCCCACCTTCGGGTCGTTGGTCTTGTCGCCGTTACGGAAGCGCTCGGGGAAGACGTAGTAGTAGACGAGATCGCGGGCGAAGTCCGGCACCGCGAAGTCGGAGGCGTGGATCGTCTGCCGGTAGCGGCGGATCGCGAAGGGCGGGACTGGCCCCTTGCCATCGAGTCCGTCGGGCATCGGGGCAACGGTCGCCGGGCCCATCGAGCCCTTCTCCTTCGTCCAGTAGATGGCGTCGGTGTTGTTCTGCACGACGTAGCGCGCGCCGCCGATCGTGGCGACGAAGTAGTAGCCGTAGACGCCCGGTCCGCCGAAGCGGTGACGCGCCTTCCACACGTCGCGGCCTGCGGCGGCGCCGGCCTTGTGCAGCGGAACCCGCGCTTCTTCGGCGTAGGCGATCAGATCTTCATTGCCTTCGACGCGGCGGCGCTCGACGACGAGCTCCAGCTTCTCGACGCCGGGCAGGGCGGTCAGCTGGAAGTCGATCCAGGTCTTGGCGGGCAAGGCGCCGAAAGGCTTCTTGAACTCGGCGAGGCGCGAGTCGTAGCGCAGGCTCGCGGCGATCGGCGCCAGCGCTGAAGCGGACGCCGCGGAGGCCTGTGCCTCCACGGACTGCGGCGCGGGTGCTGGTGTCTGAGCGAGTGCCAGCAGCGGCATCAGCAGCAGCATCAGCAGCGCGACGCACGACAGGCGGCGAGGAAAGCGGGGCAGGGCGGTCATGCGCAGACGCTACCCCGAAGCGATGCGGATGGATGCTGGTGTTCCTCCGCATCCCGATCACGCCGCCAGGCCGGCGCCAGCGCGCCGGCGTCAGCTGCCGCTGGCCGCGCCCGATGCCGGCTTGGCGTCGGTCGCGCCGGTCGCCTTCCTCCAGCTCGCCAGCGTGTTGGCGAACTCGATGACCGCCATCGCGTAGTAGCTGCTCTGGTTGTAGCGGGTCACCGTGTAGAAGTTCTGCGTGCCGGCCACATAGACCGGCGCGGCGCCGCCCATCTGGAGCTCGATCAGCGCCAGCGGCCCGGCGTGCGCGCGGCCTTGCGGCGACAGCTGCGCGCCGACCGATTCGAACTGACGCGCGTCCAGTTGCGGCAGCACGTCGCTGATCAGCAGCTGCGCCCGCGCCGCCGTGTCGTTGGGGACCTGGACTTCGTAATGCGTCGGCATGCCGCGCTGCCAGCCGTGCTCGCGCAGGAAGTTGGCCACCGAGCCGATCGCGTCGACCGGGCTGTTGACCAAGTCCACGTGACCGTCGCCGTCGAAGTCGATCGCGTAGCGGCGCCAGCTGCCCGGCATGAACTGACCCCAGCCGATCGCGCCCGCATACGAGCCCTTCATAGCCATCGGATCCAGGCCGTTCTCACGCGTCAGGATCAGGAACTGACGCAGCTCTTCGCGGAAGAACGGACTGCGGTCGCGCGCGCCGGGCGGCAGCGGCGAGGGGTAGTCGAAGCTCAGCGTCGCCAGCGCGTCCAGCACGCGGAAGCCGCCCATGATGCGGCCGTAGAAGGTCTCCACGCCGATGATGGACGCGATGATCTCCGCCGGCACGCCGTAGGCGGCCTCGGCACGCGCGAGCGCCGCCTCATGCGTCGCCCAGAACGCGAGGCCCGCCTGCAGCCGCTGGGGCTCGACGAAGCGCTGCCGGTACGCGCCCCAGTCCTTCGCCTGTCCCGGCGGCCCCGGCAGGATCAGCCGCTGCACCGTCGGCTGCGGACGCGCCAGCGCCAGCACCGCGCGCAGTTCCTCGCGCCGGTAGCCGAGCGACTCGGCCTGCGCGTCGGCAAAGGCCATCACGTCGGCGCGATCGCCGTATTCGGGCAGCACGGCCGGTTTCTTCGCGGGCTTCTTCGCTGGTCTGGCGGGCTTCGCCTTCGATGCGGCGTGCGGGGCGGCATGAGGCCCGGCCGGTGCCGGCGACTGCGCCATCGCCGGCGTCGCGGCCAGCGCGGCCATCAGCGGCGAGGCGGTCATCGCGGTCTGCAGGAGCGTGCGCAGGAACACACGGCGGGGGGAGGAACTGCGGGTACGACGGAGAGCGGTCATGCGGGCGGTCAAGGGATCAGCGGGCCAGGACTTGCCGGAGCTCGGCGCATTGCGCCGCGAACTGGCGTTGCCATTGTGACGTGGCGGCGACAAGGTCCTGGCGATAGCGCTGCGCTTCCAATTGCAACAGCGAGGCCGCCACGGCCTCGGCCCGCGCGCCGTGGCGTTCGACGAGCGAGGCCGCCCAGCGGCGCGGGGTCTCGTCGTCGCGGGTCGGCAGGCCGAGGCGGTCGAGCTCGCGCCGCACCCGCAGGCGCTGGCGCGACCAGGGATCGTGGGGTCTGCGTTGCCAGGCGGCGACGCCGGCGCCGATCACGGCCGTCGCCGTCAGCAGGGCGCCGGCGACCTGTCCCAGCGTCGACCAGTCGGGGTTGTCGAAGCCGAGCCGCTTGAGCAGGCTCATCTGGTCGCCGGTGGAGAAGTTCAGCACGGTCTGCTGCCAGCGGTTGTTGAGCCGTTCCCAGAAGGCGCGTATGTCGGTCAGCAAGCCGGGCCGCAACTGGTCGAGCGCGCCGGTGAAGAGGCCCGGCTCGGGTCGCAGGGGCCGGCCCTCGATGCGTTCCGGCGAGACCGCCGCGGTCGGGTCGGCGCGCTGCCAGCCGCGCGAAGGCGTCCAGTACTCGGCCCAGGCATGCGCCTGGCTCATGCGCACGATCAGGTCGCCGTCCTGCAGTTTCGGATCGGCGCCCTGGAAGCCGGTGACCACGCGGGCCGGCACGCCTGCCGCGCGCATCAGCACGACGTAGGCGGACGCGAAGTGTTCGCAGAAGCCGAGCTTGCGGTCGAACCAGAATTCGTCGATCGCATCGGGCGTCGTCTCGCCGTAGATACCCGGCGCCAGCGTGTAGCCGAAGCCGTTGCGCCTGATCTGCGTCAGCAGCTCCCGGCTCACGGCCTGGGCGCGGGCGTCCTCGTCCAGCGTGGCGAAACGCTCGTTGAGCGCGGCGCCGTAGGCGCGGGCGCGCGGGTTGACACCCGGCGGAAGACTCAGGGATTCGTTGCGGTCGGCGCGCCCGAGACGCGTGCTCGCGGCCGCGCGCGGCCAGGCCTCATGACGGAAGCGCAGGACCTCGGCCACCGGCAGCGCGACCTGCCACTGGCCCTGCGGCCCGCGGGTCGCGGTCAGGCGTCCGACCGGCAGCCGCGCCCCGGTGCCGCCCGGGCTGAACTCCAGCAGCGGGATCGCGGTCACCCGCAGCGGGTCCATCGTGACCTCGTAGCGGAACACGGGGCCCTCGAGCGCGGGCGCGTCGTCGCCGGGCGCCCAGGTCACACGCGGCGTGGTCCAGGTCTTGCCGTCGAAACGCGTCAGCACCTGCGCGCGGAAGTACAGCTGCGGCTGGGGTGGCGGCGCGCCGTCGAAACGCAGGCGCATGGCGATGGTGTCGTCCACCGCGACGTCCGCGAAGGCGCCGAAGCTCATCGAGTCCGACAGCCCCGTGCGCGCGCCCGAGTCCTTCGGCAGTCCCCACAGCGGCGGGAAACGCGGGAAGAGCAGGAACAGCGCCACCATCACCGGCAGCCCGATCAGCGTGTTGCGGGCGGCGATGCGGGCGGCGAGCTTCAGGCTGGGGACGCCCTGCGGCATCTGCGCCAGCACCAGGGCCGACAGCAGCGCCCAGACGCAGCCGATCATCCAGAGCGCGATCAGCGGCGACTGCGAATACAGGAACTGCGTCAGCACCAGGAAGAAGCCGAGGAAGAAGACGACGAAGGCGTCGCGCCGGGCGCGCAGCTCGAGCGTCTTCAGGGCCATCAGCATCGCCAGCATCGTGATGCCGGCCTCGCGGCCGAGGATGGTCTTGTGCGTCGCGAAGGTCAGCCCGATGACGAGCGCGAGCACGGCCAGCAGGCTCCAGCGACCGGGCAGCGCCTCGCTGCGCCAGGCCAGCCGCGCGCGCCAGCCCAGCATCAGGGCGGTGAGCAGGCTGCACCACCAGGGCAGATGGCCGGCATGCGGGACGAGCGTGGCCGCGATGATCGCGAGCAGGAACAGCGTGTCGCGCGCTTCGCGCGGCAGCGGGCTGCGGTGCTTGATCGAACCGCCGGTGGCGGCGGTGGGGAGGGAGGCGCTCATCGCGTCGGCGTCCGCGTCGCGAGGTGGCGCGGCAGCGGTTCAGGGGCATGAATCGGAAGGACGCAACGTAGCACACCTCGAACCGACTCGCCGGGCAGCGCCGGAGAAACGAGGCGAGATGAGCAACGAGAAAATCTTCGGAAGATTTCAGATCACGGGGAGTGGCATGCGGATCGTTCCTTCCAACGCGGCACGATGCCCTTCTCGCAATGGGCCGCCGAGTTGAGCGAGGAGCCGTCCCGCAGCGGAGAGGAGTGAATCGTGCTTCCCATGGACGGCGAGTCCGATGGCATCGGTCAGTTCAGTGAAGTACACCGGGTCATGGTCGCGAAGCCTCGTGATCGCGTGGGACTTTCGGAAGCCACCGGCACCGAGCAGGCTGAGCAGGATCTGCTGGACCACGTTATGAAGATCGAGGGCAACGGCAGTGCCTTCGACTGGATCGTCACATTGCTTCAAGTCGTCCATGAGACTGGTCAGCACATGACGGAATTCGTTCCGATCCGCGAGAAGCGGCCCTGCCTCGCGGATCCGCGTTGCGGCTTTCTTCAATAGATCGGACCGCAGCGTGGGCTCGGGCAGCACCCGGGACGTCAGCACGATGTCTAGCATCACGTGATTGCGGCCCGTGCGCCCGGCATGGATGAGGCCGTTGAGCGTCTCGATGTCGTAGAGCCAACTGTCGAAGAGCCGTCCCTGCCAGCGCCTGGTCTCGCGAAACGGATGAATGGCTGCGGGGAACACCAGCAACAGGTCGATGTCCGAATGTTCCCGGGCAGAGCCATGGGCCGTGGACCCGAAATGCAACAAGAACTCGAAGCCGGGGTGGTGTGTTTCGGCGAAGGTCAGGATGTCTTGGTTGAGCATGAAGGTCGGATCTGGGTGCGATGGCGTCTCCAAACGTTCCACAACAACCAGGACGACAAAGCGAGCATGAACGTCGCGGCAGCTCGATGGCTGTAGCTGTTGGAGAAGTTGTCGCCGGAGACGATGGGATAGATGGCAAGCCCGTCAAGCGTGCCGCCGAAGAGGGGAACGACAAGAAGGTCGTAGGTCAGGTGCAGGGCCATGGCGCCAAGCAACGACCCGCTCCAGAGGTAGAAGGCGCCGATGAGGATGGCGCCGAAGGCCAGGTGGCTTGCCGTCTGCGCGTTGAGGCGCGGACCGAACATGTGGAGATAGACGAAGATCAGGATCTGCAACAGGAAGGCTGCCGCCCTGCCGATGACTTGCCCCAATCGATCGAGCACAAGGAACCGGCAGATGAGTTCTTCGGCGACTGCTGCATAAAAGGAGAAGCCGAACAGATAGATCCATTGGAGCCCTCGCATGTGAAATGCGCTCCAGTTGATCTGGCCGAACGCCGTCCCGAGCAGCATCGCTGTGACGATGCCGATCGCGATCAGGACGCCGAGAGGCACCGCATGCGATGGGCCTCGACGGCCCCGAAGCACGTCGAAGAACGCCGCACCGAAGAGGGCGCTCATGATCAGCAGGTCTAGGATCGACTTCAGGATCGACGCCGCCAGAGGTACATGAATCGGATTGAGCCGGATGACCACCTCCCAGAACCACACGCTAGACATGTAGGTGACATTGCCAACGAGGTAGAGGCCAATGAGAGCCCGCGCCAGCGCGGACAGTTTCTGTCTGATCAGCATGGCGCGGGCCTCAGCGATTACCAGCCGCCGTACTTCATGGCGTAGTCAAAGCAGGCGATGCTCCACGGTCCGGCCGCCTTGCATTGGGCTCCGTCAAAGTACTGCTGATTGATGATTTCGCCCCAGGAGTTGGTCCCCTCCACCCGCGTTGCTGCGGCATCCCCGCCGGACACCATCTCGAGTTCGTGAAGTTCAAGTTCTTGCAGTTCGAGTTCTTGCAGTTCGAGTTCTTGCATGTCGATTTCCAGGAAGGGCGCATGAAGGGTGGCGCACGAACACCGACGCTGTTTGCGGCCACGTCGACTCGACGAGGCTCGAGCCACAGCGCTGATGCACAGTCTTGCGGGGTCAGGACTTGCTAGCTATGGCTGATGAAGGCCAAATTGCTTGCTGGCCCAACCGGATTGGGTCATTTGCCCCACCGAAATATGCGACTTCAAAGGCGGGAGCCGTGCGCAGGCTGCCGACGCCATCGGGCGTTCCACAACATCCAGATCGACAGGCCCGACATGAAGAGCGCGCTGGCCTGATGGCTGTGGAGTTGAGAGAAGTTGTCGCCGACGACCAGCGGGTAGAGGGCGAGTCCGTCCAACGACGCGCCGAAGGCCAGCGACACCAGCACGTCATAGGCCATGTGCAAGGCCATCGCGCCGAGCAGCGACCGGCTCCACAGGTAGAAGGATCCGATCAGGACGGCGCCGAGCGCGAGGTGGCTTGCCGCGCGCAGGTCGAGTGGGGACGCCAACGTGTGAAGGGTGACGAAGAGCAGGATCTGCAGGGCGAAGGCAGGCATGCGGCCAACGACCTGTCCGAGGCGGTCCAGGACGAGGAATCGGCAGAGGAGTTCTTCGGACACCGCGGCATGGAGTGAAAAGCCGAGGAGGTAGATCCACTGGACCTCGCGGGTGCCGTGCGGGATCCACTGGACCCCGCCGAACATCGCCCCCAGGATCATGGACGCGACGATGCCGATGGCTGTCAACACGCCGAGCGGCACCGGGCGCCGGTCGGCCCTGCAACTGGCCAGTCTCACCAGGAGCACCCGTCCGAAGAGGAGGTAGGCGACGGACAGGTCCAGCAGGGAGGTCAGCACCGACGCGCCCAGGGGCGCATGCATCGGCGGGATCTGGAAGATGTGGAGGCAGACCCACAGGCTCAGCCTGCAGGTGACGTTGCCGAGCAGGTAGAGACCGAGCAGTACCCGCGCCAGGGAGGCGGTGCGTTGACGGAAAGTCATGACGCACAGTCTTGCGGGGTCGGGTCTTGCCGGCTATGGCTGATGAGGGTCAACTTGGCGGCGAATCCCACCGGATTGAGCCAAGTCACCCACTGATTCCTGTGGTTGGGAAGCTGGCCGTTCCGCCGGGGCGGATCCTGGCGCACCTCGGCGCCAGCCGTCAGGACTACTCCTGGATCAGCGTCAACGCTTCCATGCAGATCCGGAAATGTTCCGGCCCGAGGTCCGGCGCGATCGCGATGTCCCGCAGCTTCAGGCCGTACGGCAGGCCTTCTTCCTCGGCCCGCTGCACCCAGGCCGTCAGGCGCGACACGCGTTGCTCGAACGGCAGGCCGCGCGTCGCGGCGAGGTCCAGCCACTGCTCGCTGGCGCGGCTGCCCAGACGCTCGCGCACCAGCAGCGCCGCGCCGCCTCCGCCGCTGCCCGACGGCGGCTGCGGTTGCGCCAGCGCGAGCGCCGATTTCTTCCACAGGATCTGGCGCGGCGAGTCGCCGTGCCGGTACGGCCGCAATCCCGGGTCGTCGCCCAGGCCCGGCTGGCCCTGGCCTTGCGGCAGGCCTTCCTCGACCGCGGCGGCCGGTGGGGCGTCGAGCTCCGGCGTCGGATAGACCCAGGCCTGCGCCGCCGGGCGCCAGTAGCTCCAGGTCACGAACAGCCCGAACGGGAATTGCGATTCGATGCGCAGGCGCGGCAATGCATGCCGGCCCCGGGTCGCGAAGCTCAGCTGCAGGTGGAGCTGCGCATGCCCCTGCGCCGGGACGTCCGCGTAGGCGATGTCCGCCGCCTTGGCGTCGGGCAGCCGCAGGCCGACGCCGAACCGCGCCGCGCCGGTGTTGTGCAGCCGGATGTCCAGCGCCAGGGGTTGGCCGGCGTAGGTCGCGGGCGGCGTCTTCAGGTCCAGCTTCAGGCCGCGCAGGTTGGCGTGCGTCGCGTTCATGGACGCCATGCCCGCGCCCGCCAGCACGAAGGTCAGCAGGTAGCCCAGACTCAGCTGGTCGTTGATCGACGCGAGGAGCAGCACCAGCAGCGTTGCGACGAAGGCGGCGCCCGGGCGGCTCGGGATGATGTACAGGTTGCGCTGCGTCAGCGCCGTCGTGTCGCTGGCCGGGTGGCGGCCCTGCCACCACTTCTCCCAGCGCCGCTGCCACGGCCAGCGCACCGCGGGCAGCTTCAGCGAGGGGAGTTTCCAGGAAGGCACACGCACGACGGTCCAGGGCAGTTCAGGGCAGCGGCACCGCGGCCATCATCGCGCGCACCTGTTCGCGCGCGCCCCGGGCGCTGCCGCCGCGCGGCCGCAGCCGGTGCGCGATGGTCTGCGGCAGGATCGCCTGCACGTCATCCGGGGAGACGTAGTCGCGTCCGCTCAGCAGCGCCTTCGCCCGCGCCGCGCGCAGCAGCGCCAGGCCGGCGCGCGGGCTCAGGCCCTCCTGGAACCATTCGCCGGAACGCGTCGCCTCCAGCAGCGCCTGCAGGTAGTCCAGCAGCGCCGGCGAGACATGGATCGCCAGCACCGCGCGCTGCAGTTCGCGCAGCTGGTCCGGCGTCATCACCGGCTTGAGCGCGCGCAGCAGCTCGCGGCTGTCGCCGCCCATCAGCAGCTCGCGCTCGGCCTGGCGGTCCGGATAACCCAGGCTGATGCACATCAGGAAACGGTCCAGCTGCGACTCCGGCAACGGGTGCGTGCCGAGCTGCTCGCTGGGGTTCTGCGTCGCGATGACGAAGAAGGGCAGCGGCAGCGGATGCGTCGTGCCGTCGACGCTGACCTGGTACTCCTCCATCGCCTCGAGCAGCGCGCTCTGCGTCTTCGGGCCGGCGCGGTTGATCTCGTCGGCCAGCAGCACCTGGCTGAACACCGGCCCCGGGTGGAACTGGAAGGCGCTACCGCCGGCCGCCTGCGCGCCGGGCTGGAAGATGTTGACGCCCAGCAGGTCCGAGGGCATCAGGTCGGTGGTGAACTGGACCCGCGAGAAGCGCAGCCCCAGCGAGATCGACAGCACATGCGCCAGCGTCGTCTTGCCGACGCCGGGCAGGTCCTCGATGAGCAGGTGGCCGCCGGCCAGCAGGCAGGCCAGACAGTCCTCCGTCTGCGCCTGTTTGCCCTTGATGATCGTGCTAATCTGCCGACGCAGGTCGGTCAGCGGCTGGGAGGCGAGGGTCGGCGCGTCGGAACTCATCGGCGCACGATATCGCAGAATCCGTTCGCTCCGACGAAGCGCCGCACATGTCCCGACCGTGCCTCGTCCGGGTCCCGACCGTGCAAGCGCCGACCATGAGCCGACCATGATCCGACCATGAGCACCGCCTTCATCAGCCACCCCGACTGTCATCGTCACGACATGGGCGCCGGTCACCCGGAATGCCCGCAGCGCCTGGGCGCGATCGAGGACTGGCTGATTGCGCACGGCGTCGACGTCGCGCTCGACCGTCATGAAGCGCCGCGCGCCGAGCTCAAGTCGCTGGAGCGCGCGCACTCCGCCCGTTACGTCGCCGAGCTGAAGGCGGAACTCGAGGCGCTCGAGCTGCAGGCGAAGCAGGGCGTGCCCAATCCGATGAAGGCGTTCGATCCCGACACCTGCGCCAACGCGTTCACCTGGTCCGCGGCGCTGCGCGCGGCGGGCGCGGCGGTGCAGGCGACCGACCTGGTCGTCGACGGCCGCGCGGAGAACGCCTTCTGCGCGGTCCGCCCGCCCGGTCACCACGCGACGCGCGACCAGACGATGGGCTTCTGCTTCTTCAACAACGTGGCCGTCGCCGCGCGGCATGCGCTGGACGTGCGCGGCCTGGACCGCGTGGCGGTCATCGACTTCGACGTCCACCACGGCAACGGCACCGAGGACATCCTGGCCGGCGACGATCGCGTGCTGATGGTCAGCATCTTCCAGGACCCGCTGTATCCGTACTCCGGCACCGAGCCCAAGGGCGCGAACATGCTCAACGTGCCGGTGCCGCCGTACACGCGCGGCGCCGAGGTGCGCGAGATGATCGAGTCGCTCTGGATGCCGGCGCTGGAACGTTTCAAGCCGCAGATGATTTTCGTCTCGGCCGGTTTCGATGCGCACCGCGACGACGAGCTGGCGCAGCTCGGCCTGGTCGAGGCGGACTACGAATGGATCACGCTGCGCATCATGGACGTGGCCCGGCGCCACGCGAAGGGCCGCATCGTGTCCTGCCTGGAGGGCGGCTACGACCTGGGCGCGCTGGCGCGCAGCGTCGGCGTGCACCTGCGGACGCTGGCCGGCATCTGAGCCGCTGATGCCGCTGACGCCGTCGTCGCCGCCGTTCCCGCTGTTGCCGATGCCGCCATCACCGCGCCTGCGCCCTGTCGATGCCAGCCCCTTGCCGCATCCTTCCGTCGCACCCGCCGTGTCCTCGCGGCCACCAAGATTCCTCTTCGACTGAACGACCCGGCCCGCGCCGGATGCCGACTTGATCTCCTCCTTGAACGCTACCTTGGGTACCACCTCTTCCTTGAACCACACGCTGAGCCTGCGGGAACTCGAATCGCTGCTCACGATGCTGGCGCGCCCGCAGGCGCTGATCGAGTTCGGCCTCGTGCTGGCCTGCCTGGCGCTGTCCTGGCTGATCGTCTACCGCATCAGCAAGCATGTGACGACGGCGCCGGGTCATCACTCGGTGCTGCTGGGTCACCGCGTCTTCGACGGTGTCCTGTTCCCGGTCATCGCGCTGCTGCTGGCGCTGGGCGCGCGACGGGTGATGCCGCTGCTCGGCGAGCCGGTGGCGCTGTTCCGCGTCGTGATCCCGGTGCTGCTGTCGCTGGTGGTGATCCGGCTCGTCGCGCGCGTGCTGCGGGCGACGATGCCCGATTCCATCGGCATCAAGCTGCTGGAGCGCAGCGTGTCGTGGGTCGCGTGGCTGGGCTCGATCCTGTGGATCGTCGGCGTGCTGCCGATCCTGATGGACGAGCTCGACGACTACAAGCCGAAGTTCCTGCCGAAGAACGCCAACGGCCAGTCCACGAGCGTCTATGACCTGCTGGTCGGCGCGCTGCAGGTGGGCGCGGTCATGCTGGTCGTGCTGTGGCTGTCGTCCGCCGTCGAGTCGCGGCTGCTGCGCGGCAAGTCGGTCCTCGACCTGTCGATGCGCAAGATCGCGGTCAACCTGACGCGGACGGCCCTGCTGGTGGTCGGCGCCATGGTGGCGCTGAACATGGTGGGCCTGAACCTGAGCGCGCTGTCCTGGCTGGGCGGCGCGGTCGGCGTGGGCCTGGGCTTCGGCCTGCAGAAGATCGCGGCGAACTACGTCTCCGGTTTCATGATCCTGGCCGAGCGTTCGCTGCGGATCGGCGACATGGTGAAGGTCGACAACTTCGAAGGCCGCATCAGCGACATCAAGACGCGCTACACGGTGATCCGCGCGCTCAACGGCCGCGAGGCGATCGTGCCCAACGAGTCGCTGATCACCACGCGGGTCGAGAACCTCTCGCTCGCCGACCCGCAGGTGAACGTGTCGACGGTGGTGCAGGTCGCCTACGGCACCGACGTGGATGCGCTGTTCCCGCAGCTGATCGAGGAAGTGAAGCGCGTCCCGCGCGTGCTGTCCGAGCCGGCGCCGTCGGTGTCGCTGAGCAACTTCGCCGCCGACGGACTGGAGCTGACGATCGGCTTCTGGATCTCCGATCCGCACAACGGGCAGGGCGGGGTGCGCTCGGACGTGAACCTCGCGATCCTGCGCTTGCTGAACCGGTTGGAGATCGACATCCCGTTCCCACAGCGGGTGGTGCGGACGGTGGTCGAAGGCGCCGCGGGAGCGGCCGCGCCCGGTTCGGCACCGGACGCAACACCGGGTGCGGTAGCGGGGACGGTGGCGGGCTCAGCGCCCGCCGTTTGACGCGACCTGCGTCCCGCGCTGCGCCAGATAGCTGTGCAGCGCTGCGAGGTCGTCGTCGGTGAGCTCGCGCAGCGATTCGAAGGGCATCACCGCGATGGACGAACCATCCGGTCGCTGGCCACTGCGCATCATGCGGGCGAAGGTCGCCGCGTCGCCGTAGCGTGAGGCCATGGGCCCGGAGGCGTCGGCGAGATTGGCCGCCTCCGGCCACGACGGCGGCGCGCCGGGAATGCGGCCGCCCTGCAATTGATCCCCGTGGCAGCCGATGCACATCGCCGCGAGATAGCGCCCGTGCGAGACCGTGCGCCCCGCGGGGACCGGCGCCTCCGGCGCCAGCGTGTGATCGATGCGCGAGGCCGCGTCCGGAATCTGCCCGAGGCCGTAGAGCACCCGCACCGGCAGCGGCAACTGCATCTCCGCCGGCCCGCCGCGCGCCTGCGGCATCGAGCGGATGTAGGCCACCAGCGCGCCGACGTCCTCATCCGTGAGCCGGTTGTAGTCCTGGCTCGGCATGATCAGCAGCGGCGTGCCGTCGGGCTTCACGCCGTGCCGCAGCGTGCGCTCCCAGTCGGCCGGCGTGTAGCCCATCGTGACGCTGCCGGGACCGGTCGTCAGGTTGGGACCCGCGACGCGCATGCCGTCGGCATCGATGAAACGGCGCCCGGCGGCGTTGGCGCCGTGGCAGTCGACGCAGCCGCGCGTCGCGTACAGGTAGCGGCCGCGTTCGAGGCTGACCGTGTCCACCGGAATGGGCACGTTCCGCGACGCGACCTCGATGCGGCGGTTCATCTTCGTGTCGGCCATGTGCACGGCGGCCAGCGCGCCCGCGCCGGCCAGGAAGGCCAAGGTGGCGAGGCCGGTCAGGCCTCGCTGGATCCATCGATTCATCACTCTCACTCCCGAAACTCTCATCCGATGCGCGTGGGTCGCGCGCCTGCGGGCCGCCATCGGTCGGCGCACAAGCACGATGCCCACGGCCTTCTGCAGCTTTCTGCGGCTTCGTCGGCTGGCTCAAGGGCACGGCGGCGGATTCTGGGAGTGGGGCTGCGCCGCACCATCGCGGCTGCGATGAAATGCGCGTGAGGCGCGATCAGACGCGATCGGCGGCGATGAACGGGGAGGTGAGTGTGGGTTAACCCTTGAACTAGGGGAGGGGCTACGCCGCGGTGAAACGGATCACCCGATGGGAGGCTGGTTTCTCACGGAGGCGGACGGTGGAGAGTCCTTCCGGAGCGGCTTGCCACCGCGCGCGGCCGAGCATCGCGAGGTCGTCGTAGCCGCCCAGCCGCTCGAAGCGCTCGAACACGAACGGCAAGCCTTCCCCAGTGTTCGGTGCGCCTTCGTCGCCGAGATGCAGATGCAGGTGAGGGCCGGTGGAGTCGCCGGTGAATCCCAGCTCGCCCAGCACCTGGCCCCTGCGCACGCGGTCGCCGGGGCGGACGGTCAGGCTGCCTGGGCGCAGGTGCTCGTAGAGGACGTGCCCCCGGTCCGCCAGCGAGAGGATGACATGGTTGCCCGGCGCATCGATCAGCGGATGACGGCGGTTGGCGGCGATCGATGGTGCCTCGGCCATGTCGTTCCGCGTGGCGCTCACGATGCCGTCCGCGACGGCCAGCACCGGGGCGCCGTAGCCGAAGTGGTTGCTGGGGCGATCGGCATCCCCCCGCGCGATGCGGCCGTCCGCGTCCACCTGGACGAAGTCGATGGCATGCCGGCCGGGAATCGTCCAACGACCCGCCTGCTGGAATCCGACGCGTCGGTGACCGCGCGCCCAGCTGGGATCGTGGATCGCGACCCAGAGGCCCTTTCCGAGAGGAGGACCGAAGGCCGTCGCACCGTGCGCGGAGATAACGAGCGCATCGCCCCGGACCTCGCGGTCCGGACCCCACGCGAGGACTGGCAACAGGCGGGGTGGCAGCGGCCGGTCCGGTCGCGAACGCAACTCCACATGAATGAGGAGCCGGTCCTCGTCGATGCGCGCGAGACGTCGCGTGAGCGCCTCGTCCTGAAACTCTGCGAAGGTGTCGCCGCGATCGGCGTCGAGCAGCCGCAGCGCCGTCGGTGGGAGCTCGCCGGCGGGACAAGCGAGATGGATTTCTCCGACGAGCTCGTCCATGTCTTCCACGCGCACGGGCCCACCGGGCGCGATCAGCCGTGGGCGGGCGAGCGGCATCGCCGACGAAGCGTCGACAGTTGCCGTCGTTGCCATCACGGACGTCAGCGGCGCGGCGAGCATCGCCATCGCGACGCCCGTGAAGGTTCGGCGCGGAAGGCGCGCCAGCCCGTCGATGTGATCGTTCATGCCCGCAGTGATACGCGCGATGGGCGCACGGCGCGAAGTGTCGGAAGGCATCGCCAATGAAAAAGACCACCCGAGGGTGGTCTTGTCGTTCGTGATCGCGACGCTGGCGATCGCGAGGGGCAGGGCGTTCAGCCTGCCGCCACCGGGATCTTGATCGGCTTGCCCGCGGCGATGCGCTGCTGCCACTCGGCCGGGCCGGTGATGTGGGCGCTGGTGCCGCCGGCGTCGACGGCCACCGTCACCGGCATGTCGACCACGTCGAACTCGTAGATCGCTTCCATGCCCAGGTCCTCGAAGCCGACGACCTTGGCGTGCTTGATCGCCTTCGACACCAGGTAGGCCGAGCCGCCCACCGCCATCAGGTAGGCCGACTTGTGGTTCTTGATCGACTCGATCGCGACCGGGCCGCGCTCGGCCTTGCCGATCATCGCGATCAGGCCGGTCTTCTCCAGCATCATGTCGGTGAACTTGTCCATGCGGGTCGCGGTCGTCGGACCGGCCGGTCCCACGACTTCATCGCGCACTGGATCGACCGGGCCGACGTAGTAGATGACGCGGTTGGTGAAGTCCACCGGCAGCGATTCGCCCTTGGCCAGCATGTCCTGGATGCGCTTGTGCGCGGCATCGCGGCCCGTGAGCATCTTGCCGTTGAGCAGCAGCGTGTCGCCCGGCTTCCAGCTGGCGACTTCGTCCTTGGTCAGCGTGTTCAGGTCGACGCGCTTGCTCTTGTTGTAGTCCGGCGCCCACTTCACGTCCGGCCAGAGGTCCAGGCTCGGCGGCGTGAGGTAGCTCGGTCCCGAACCGTCGAGCACGAAGTGCGCGTGGCGCGTGGCCGCGCAGTTCGGGATCATCGCGATCGGCTTGGAGGCCGCGTGCGTCGGGTAGGTCTTGATCTTGACGTCCAGCACGGTGGTCAGGCCGCCCAGGCCCTGCGCGCCGATGCCCAGCGCGTTGACCTTCTCGTACAGCTCGATGCGCAGCTCCTCGAGCTTGTCCTTCGGACCGCGCTCCAGCAGCTCGTACATGTCGATGTCGTCCATCAGGGCTTCCTTGGCCAGCAGCGCGGCCTTCTCGGCCGTGCCACCGACGCCGATGCCCAGCATGCCCGGCGGGCACCAGCCCGCGCCCATGGTCGGGACGGTCTTGAGCACCCAGTCGACGATGTTGTCGCTCGGGTTGAGCATGTAGACCTTGCTCTTGTTCTCCGAGCCGCCGCCCTTGGCCGCGACGATCACGTCGACGGTGTTGCCGGGCACGACCTCCATGAAGATCACCGCGGGCGTGTTGTCCTTGGTGTTCTTGCGCTCGAAGATCGGATCGCTGAGCACCGAGCCGCGCAGCTTGTTGTCCGGGTGGTTGTAGGCCTGACGAACGCCTTCGTTGACGGCGTCCTGGATGGAGCCGGGGAAGTCGCTCCAGCGCACGTCCATGCCGATCTTCAGGAACACGTTGACGATGCCGGTGTCCTGGCAGATCGGACGGCGGCCTTCGGCGCACATCTTCGAATTGGTCAGGATCTGCGCGATCGCGTCCTTGGCGGCCACGCTCTGCTCGCGTTCATAGGCGCGCGCCAGATGCTGGATGTAGTCGGCCGGGTGGTAGTAGCTGATGTACTGCAGCGCGGCGGCGACGCTTTCGACGAGGTCGGCGTAGCGGATGGTGGTCATGGTCGTGGACAGGCTGGTCACGGGAGACCGCGATTATCCTTTTTCTCCCGTTACCCGGTGAAATCCCCGTCGCCGCCGGCGTTGGCGGGACGCGCTGCGCACGCTTGTGCGCCAGCGCGCCAACCTGGCGCTCAGCTGCCCGGCGCCGTGATCCCGCGCGGCTTGACCATGTTGCCCACTTCGGTGGACAGTCGGCGGCGATCCTCGTCGGTCATGGCCGGGGCGCATTCGCGCTTGCCCAGCATGGAGCCGGTGCGTTGTTCACGTTCGCAGACGAGCTTCGGAGCGTTCTCGGCTTGCGCGGTCTGTGTCGTCTGCGCGGTGACGCCATCGCTGGCGCAGGCGGCGAGAGCGAGCACCGGTGCGGCGGCGAACAACAGTCGGATCATGGCGGGCTTCCCTGGTGGCGCCGGAATGCGAGTCCCGGCACATTGATGAAGCCGGGGATGCTAGCAACGCCCCCCGGACAGGCGTCCTGGGGAGAACGCGACCCACCCCCTTGCGAGGGAGCGCGGTGCGCACCGGCGATGATGTCGTCTTCACGCAGCATCCGACTCACCCCCAGGGAGGCCCTGCATCACTACCCGCAGCCGCCGCAGATCCATCTTTTCGGGAGGCACTTTCTTGACCCCAGGACTCAAACGTTTCTTCGCCAGCGAATCGGCCGGCGGCATCGTGCTCGCCATCGCCGCCGTCGTCGCGCTGATCCTGTCCAACTCGCCGTGGCGGGAGTTCTACGCCGCCTTCACCCGCATCGAGGGCGAAGTCCGCATCGGCGGCGACTGGCTGGTCCTCGCCAAGCCGCTGCTCGTCTGGGTCAACGACCTGTGGATGGCCGTCTTCTTCTTCCTGGTCGGCCTGGAGATCAAGCGCGAATTCGTCAGCGGCGAGTTGTCGGAGCGCTCGCAGGCCGTGCTGCCCCTCGTCGCCGCGCTGGGCGGCATGGTCGTCCCGGCGCTGATCTACGCGGGCCTCAACCTCGGCGACCCGGTCGCGCTGAACGGCTGGGCCATCCCCGCAGCGACCGACATCGCCTTTGCCATCGGCATCGTGATGCTGCTGGGCAGTCGTGTGCCGGCCTCGCTGAAGGTCTTCCTGACGGCGGTCGCGATCATCGACGACCTCGGCGCCATCGTCGTCATCGCGCTCTTCTACACGAGCCAGCTCTCGCTGACGGCGCTGGCCGGCGCCGCGGCCTGCCTGGTCATCCTCTTCGCGCTGAACCGCGCGAAGGTCAAGCGTGCCGACGTCTACATCGTCGTGGGCCTGGTCCTCTGGACCTGCGTGCTGAAGTCCGGCGTCCACGCCACGCTGGCGGGCGTGGCCACCGCGCTCTTCATCCCGTCCGACGACGACGGCCACGGCCACTCGCCGGCCGAGGACCTCGAACACGCGCTCCATCCCTGGGTCGCGTTCCTGATCCTGCCGATGTTCGCCTTCGCCAATGCCGGCGTGTCGCTGCTTGGACTGAACGCCGGCGACCTGCTGCATCCGGTGTCGCTGGGCATCGCGCTGGGCCTGCTGCTGGGCAAGGCGATCGGCGTGTTCGGCAGCTCGTGGCTGATGATCCGGATGGGCCTGGCGCAGAAACCGGGCGGCGCGGACTGGGTCCAGCTCTTCGGCGTCTGCGTGCTGTGCGGCATCGGCTTCACGATGAGCCTGTTCATCGGCGGCCTTGCGTTCGCGGGCCACGGCCCGGACTGGGAAACCCGCGTGAAGCTGGGCGTGCTCGGCGGGTCCATCCTGTCGGGCGTGGTGGGGACGCTGATCCTGCTGCGCAAGCGCGATTGAACGCGTCGATCCGTCCATGAAGAAGGGGCCCGCGGGCCCCTTCGTCGTTCATGCACCGGCCCCTCTGCCGGAGCGCTTCCTTGCTCAGTGCTTCTCGCTCGGACCGTGCGACAGCAGCTTGTCCGTCATCGCGATCGCCAGCGCCGACAGCAGGAAGGCCAGATGGATGCAGGTCTGCCAGATCAGCGTCTTCTCGCTCAGGTTCTCGACGTTGATGAAGGTCTTGAGCAGGTGGATCGACGAGATGCCGATGATGGCCGTCGCCAGCTTGACCTTCAGCACCGAGGCGTTGACGTGGTCCAGCCACTCGGGCTGGTCGGGGTGGCCTTCCAGGTGCAGCCGCGACACGAAGGTCTCGTAGCCGCCGATGATCACCATGATCAGCAGGTTGGAGATCATGACCACGTCGATCAGCGCCAGCACGGCCAGCATGATGATGGTCTCGTTGAGCTTGGTGACCGTGATCCCGGGGTTGTAGCCGACGCTGCTGACCAGCAGCTTCAGCGCCTCCTGGTTGCCGAAGGCGGCCTCGACGAGGTGCACGAGTTCGGTCCAGAACTGGAAGACGTAGACCGCCTGCGCCAGGATCAGGCCGATGTAGAGCGGCAACTGCAGCCAGCGACTCCCGAACATCAGATGCGAGAGCGGGTGCATGCGCTTGCGCGCGGTCTCGGCCGGGGGCTTCGGGCTGTCGGTCATCGGGGTAAGTCCTTCAAGTCGTAACTGGCGGGAACCGCCAAACCGGGCGATTTTAGTGAGAGCATCGCATCGGCTCTTCTACAAGAGTAAGCACATCGTCAGTGTGAAAGCGGAGAGTTCGGCCGAGTCTGAACCCGAGTTCGAAGATCCCTGCCTGTACGGAGACATAGGCCCATGACCAATACGATCAGTGACAAGAGCAGCGACAAGATCGTCTACAACCCCCCCGCATCCGCCGTCCAGGGCGCCCACGTGTCTGGCCTGGCCGCCTACGAGGCGTTGTGCAAGGAAGCGGAGGACGACTACGAGGGCTACTGGGCCCGTCTGGCGCGCGAGCTGCTGAGCTGGAAGCAGCCCTTCACGAAGGTGCTGAACGAATCGGACGCGCCGTTCTTCAAGTGGTTCGAGGACGGCAAGCTCAACGTCTCCTACAACTGCCTGGACCGTCATGTCGAAGCCGGCCGCGGTGACCGCGTCGCGATCATCTTCGAGGCCGACGACGGCACCACGACCCGCGTCACCTACGCCGAACTGCTGGCCAGAACGGCGCAGCTGGCCAACGCGCTGAAGGCGCGCGGTGTGAAGAAGGGCGACCGCGTCGTCATCTACATGCCGATGTCGGTCGAGGGCGTGGTCGCGATGCAGGCCTGCGCGCGCATCGGCGCGACGCACTCGGTGGTGTTCGGCGGCTTCTCGGCGCAATCGCTGCGCGACCGCGTCCAGGACGCCGGCGCCGTGATGGTGCTGACCGCCGATGAACAGGCACGCGGCGGCAAGTCGCTGCCGCTCAAGGCCATCGTCGACGAGGCGCTCGCTGACAACAGCTGCCCCACGATCAAGCACGTCATCGTCTACAAGCGCACCGGCGGCAACATCGCCTGGGTCGCCGGCCGCGATGAATGGCTGCACGACGCCGTCGCCGGCCAGGCCTCGAGCTGCGAGCCCGAATGGGTCGAGGCCGAGCACCCGCTGTTCCTGCTCTACACCTCCGGCTCGACCGGCAAGCCCAAGGGCGTGCAGCACAGCACCGGCGGCTACCTGCTGCATGCCGCGCTGACCACGAAGTGGACCTTCGACCTGAAGGACTCCGACGTCTTCTGGTGCACCGCCGACATCGGCTGGGTGACCGGTCACACCTACATCACCTACGGCCCGCTCGCGCTGGGCGGCACCGAGGTCGTCTTCGAAGGCATTCCGACCTTCCCGGACGCCGGCCGCTTCTGGCAGATGATCGAGAAGCACAAGGTCACGATCTTCTACACGGCGCCGACGGCGATCCGTTCGCTGATCAAGGCCGCCGAAGCGAACGAGGCCGTGCATCCGAAGCGCTACGACCTCAGCTCGCTGCGCATCCTGGGCTCGGTCGGCGAGCCGATCAACCCGGCTGCGTGGGAGTGGTACCACCAGCACGTGGGCGGGGGCCGCTGCCCCATCGTCGACACCTTCTGGCAGACGGAGACCGGCGGCCACATGATCACGCCGCTGCCGGGCGCGACGCCGCTGGTGCCGGGCTCCTGCACGCTGCCGTTCCCCGGCATCACCGCGGCCATCGTCGACGAGACCGGCAACGACGTGCCCAACGGGCAGGGCGGCATCCTCGTCGTCAAGAAGCCGTGGCCGTCGATGATCCGCACGATCTACGGCGATCCGGAGCGCTTCAAGAAAAGCTACTACCCGCCCGAGCTCAAGGGCTACTACCTGGCCGGCGACGGTGCCATCCGCGACGCCGACAACGGCTACTTCACGATCACCGGCCGCATCGACGACGTGCTGAACGTGTCGGGCCACCGCATGGGCACGATGGAGATCGAGTCCGCGCTGGTCAGCTGCACCGAGCTGGTGGCCGAGGCGGCGGTGGTCGGCCGCCCGGACGACACCACCGGCGAGGCGATCTGCGCCTTCGTCGTCCTCAAGCGCGCGCGCCCGAGCGGCGACGAGGCCAAGGCCATCGCCAAGCAGCTGCGCGACTGGGTCGCGAAGGAGATCGGTCCGATCGCCAAGCCCAAGGACATCCGCTTCGGCGACAACCTGCCCAAGACGCGCAGCGGCAAGATCATGCGGCGCCTGTTGCGCTCGGTCGCGAAGGGCGAGACGGTCACGCAGGACACGTCGACGCTCGAGAATCCGGCCATCCTGGAACAGCTCGGACAGGCCTATTGAGGACCGCGGCCGACGTCACGCGCGGGATGCGCGTGGCATCCCGGTTGTCATCGGTTCCTTGACCGTTTCTCCTCTGAAAACACGTGCAGCCCCGCTTTCGCGGGGCTTTTTCTTGCGCTGGCGCAAGCCGACAACCGCCTCGACGCCCCGACCCTGGGGAGCGGCTGGCCTTCTCGTGCCAGCGCGGGCGCCAGCCACACTCCCTCGGGTTGTGGAACCCGAAGGCGCGCGGGCCAAGAATTCCGGCTCCGTTCCGTCAGGAGCGGTGCCCGCGATCATGGCGGCGCTCGGGCGACACGGCGCGCCAGACGTCGCCCTCACAGAAGGAGTCGTTTGTGGAATATTCGTTCACGCTCAAGGTCCAGATGCCGCCGTCGGACTGCGAGGAGGAGCCGTTGAAACAACGGCTGGCGTCCGTCGGCTGCAAGGACGTGCGGGTCGCCGTGGGCCTGCGCGGCAGGGTGATGCTGAGCTTCGCCCGAGGGGCCGAACGCGCCGACCAGGCCCTGCTCGGCGCGCTGCGCGAGGTCCGCAAGGCCATTCCCGGCGCGCGGCTCATCGAGGCGGGGCCGGACATGGTCGGCCTGACCGACGTGGCGGCCATGGTGGGCGTGTCCCGCCAGAACATGCGCAAGCTGATGCTGACGCACCCGATGAGCTTTCCGTCGCCGATCCACGAGGGCAACTCGTCCTCGGTGTGGCACTTGTGGGACGTGCTGCGCTGGATGCAGGGGCGCGGCGGCTACAAGATCGACGAGGCGATCCTCGAACTCGCGACGGTGGCCAAGGCCGTCAACCTCGCCCGCGAGAGCCGTCACCTGGACGATCGGCGGCGCGACGAGCTGCTCAAGCTCGTGGCCTGACGGGAGGTTCGAGGGCCCGCCAAAAGGAAAGGCCCCGAAGGGCCTGCAGATTCCGACGGGCAGGGGCGTCATCGGACGCCCGGGCTGCCCGGGTCGACGGTCACTTCGTCGTCAGGATCCACTTGGCCAGGGTCTCGGCCTCGGCCGGGCTGACCTGCGTGTTGGCCGGCATCGGCACCGGACCCCAGACGCCGGAGCCGCCCTTGATGATCTTCTCGGCCAGCTTCTTCGCCGCATCCTTGTCTGAGGCGTACTTGGCCGCGACGTCCTTGTAGGCGGGGCCGACCAGCTTCTTGTCGACGGCATGGCAGGCCATGCAGTTCTTCTTCTGCGCGAGCTCGGGGCTGGCGAAGGCGCTGGGCGCGGTCAACGTGGCGGCGAGGGCCGCGGAGATGAACAAGGCGTTTCTCATGGCATCCTTTCAGGTGTCGCCGGACCTCCGAATGGCGCCACAATCGCCGCCGCGGCATCACGAGTCGCGACGCAGGGCGAAGAGTGGCTGGGGGATTCCGGGCTCGCGCGATTGTAGTGTTGGGGACGCGCTCACCGGGTGCGCCGACGAGGAGAACGACGATGTGGTTGATGGTGATCGGTGTGCTGTTGATTCTTCTCAAGCTGGCCAGTGTCGGCCCGTTTGAAACGCTGAGCTGGTGGTGGGTGCTGTCGCCCTTCCCGGTGGCCGTCGTGTGGTGGGAAATCGCCGACAAGACGGGCTACACCAAGAAGCGGGAGATGGACAAGATGGACGAGAAGAAGGAGTCGCGCCGGCAGCGCCAGCTCGACGCCATCGGCCAGGGCGACAAGACGCGCAAGAAGCGCTGAGCGCGCTTCCGGCGCAGTCCCCTCACTCGAACTTGTCGAGCACCGCGCCCGAGCTGGCGCTCGAGGCGTTCTTCGCGAACTTCGCCAGCACGCCGCGCGTGTAGCGCGGCGCGGGCTTCCGCCAGGCCGCCTTGCGGCGCGCGAGTTCCGCATCGTCCACGTTGAGCTGCAGCAGCAGCTGCAGTGCGTCGATGGTGATCGAATCGCCCTCGTGCACCAGCGCGATCGTGCCGCCCTCGTAGGCTTCCGGCGCGACGTGGCCCACGACCATGCCCCAGGTGCCGCCGGAGAAACGGCCGTCCGTGATCAGGCCGACGCTCTCGCCCAGGCCCTGTCCGATCAGTGCGCCGGTCGGCGCCAGCATCTCCGGCATGCCCGGGCCGCCCTTGGGACCGAGGTAGCGCAGCACCATCACGTCGCCGGCCTTGATCTGGTTGGCCATGATGGCCGCGAGCGCCGACTGCTCGTCGTCGAAGACACGCGCCGGGCCGGTGATGACCGGGTTCTTGAGGCCGGTGATCTTGGCGACGCAGCCCTCGGGCGACAGGTTGCCCTTCAGGATGGCCAGGTGGCCTTGCGCGTAGATGGGATCGGCCACGGCGCGGATCACCTGCTGGTCGGGCGACAGGTCCGGCACGTCGGCCAGGTTCTCGGCGACGGTCTTGCCGGTGATCGTGATGCAGTCGCCGTGCAGCAGTCCGGCCTTCAGCAGCTGCTTCATCACGGCCGGGATGCCGCCGGCCTTGTGCAGGTCCACGGCCAGGAAGCGGCCACTGGGCTTGAGGTCGCACAGCACCGGGATCTTCGTGCGGATGCGCTCGAAATCGTCGATGGTCCAGTCCACCTCGGCCGCGTGCGCGATCGCCAGGAAGTGCAGCACCGCGTTGGTCGAGCCGCCGGTGGCCATGATCACGGCGACGGCGTTCTCGATGGCCTTCTTGGTCACGATGTCTCGCGGCTTCAGGTCGGCCTTGACGGCGGCGACCAGGTAGTCGGCGGCGCGCTTGGTGTTCTCGACGACCTCGTCCTCGACGTTGGACATGCTCGACGAGTAGGGCAGCGACATGCCCAGCGCCTCGAAGGCCGAGCTCATCGTGTTGGCGGTGTACATGCCGCCGCAGGAGCCGCTGCCGGGGATGGCGCGCTTCTCGATCTGGCAGAAGTCCTCTTCGCTCATCTTGCCGGCGCTGAACTGGCCGACCGCCTCGAAGACGCTGACGATGTTCAGGTCCTGGCCCTTGTAGTGGCCGGGCTTGATGGTGCCGCCGTAGATGTAGATCGCCGGCACGTTGGCGCGCAGCATGCCCATCATGCCGCCGGGCATGTTCTTGTCGCAGCCGCCGATCACCATCACGCCGTCCAGCCACTGGCCGCCGACGCAGGTCTCGACGCAGTCGGAGATGACCTCGCGCGAGACCAGCGAGTACTTCATGCCCTCGGTGCCCATGGCCATGCCGTCGGAAATCGTCGGCGTGCCGAAGAGCTGCGCGTTGGCGCCGGCGGCCTTCAGGCCGATGACGGCGGCGTCGGCCAGCTTCTGCAGGCCGGAGTTGCACGGCGTGATCGTCGAATGGCCGTTGGCCACGCCGATCATCGGCTTGCCGAAATCGCCTTCCTCGTAGCCCATGCCGTAGTACATCGAGCGGTTGGGCGCGCGCGCGACGCCCTCGGTGATGTTCTTCGAACGGCGGTTGGGCGCGTCGTCGTGAGGCGCGGCGGAGGTGCTGCTGGAGGCGTTGTTCTTGGCGTCGGTCATGGTGTCGTCCTGGCGAGCGAGGCTTGGAGCGGGCCAGTATGCGTCGGGCCTTCCTGCGGGTCCAATATATAGTCGAAGGCGTTTTGATTCATGTGATGTATCGATGATCGAGCTCCGTCCGTTGCGCCAGTTCCTGGTGCTGGCCGAGGAACTGCACTTCGGCCGCGCCGCCGAGCGGCTGCACATGACGCAGCCGCCGCTGAGCCTGGCCGTGCAGAAGCTGGAGGCGCAACTCGGCGTCCAGCTGCTGGAGCGTGGTCGCCGGGCCGTCGCGCTGACGGCGGCGGGGCAGGCGCTCGTCGAGGCGTCCGCCAGGCTCGTCGAGCAGGCGGACCAGGTGCCCGCCCGCGTGCGCGCGGCGGCCAGCGGCGAGGCCGGACGGCTGAGCCTGGGTTTCGTGTCCACCGTCGGTTACGGCGACATGCCGCGCTGGCTGCGGCTGTTCCGCGAGGCGCTGCCCGACGTGCAGTTGGCGCTGCGCGAGGCGACGCTCGACGTCCAGCTGCGCGGCTTCGAGACGGGCGAACTCGACGCCGGTTTCGCGATCCACGCGCCGGGCGCCGAACCCGCCGGTTTCGACTGCCTGACCGTGTCGACCGAGCCGCTGGTGCTCGCGCATGCCGAGGACTGGGCGCTGGCGCGGCGCCGCAGTCCGTCGCTCGAGGAGGTGCTGCGGGAGCCGCTGGTCGTGTTCCCGCGCGAGATCGCGCCCTCGCTGTTCGACGCGCTGCTGGGCTTCTATCGCGCGAACGGCGCGACGCCGCACATCGCGCAGGAAGCCATCCAGATGCAGACCATCGTCAATCTGGTGTCGGCGGGCATGGGCGTGGCCTGGGTGCCGCAATCGGTCTGCGCGCTGCAGCGGCCGGGCGTGCGCTACCGGCCGTGGCCGTCGGTCCGCGTGCCGGCTTGCGACACCAGCCTGATCTGGCGCCGGGATGCATCGCCGGTGGTGCACCGTTTCGTCGACCATGTCCGCGGTCAGATGAAGGGCCAGGCGAAAGTCAAGGCGTGACCCTCGCCCGACACGGCCCGATGGGGCAGCTCCGGCCTGTCTGTGCCGATGATGAAGACGAAGGTGAAGTTCCGTATTCGGGATGCGAGGGGCATGCAGGCCCGGCGGAGTTCTGCGACCATCTGGGGATGAAAGGACGTTTCCCGTGAAAGCTCCCCGCAAGAACGACGAAGCCGCGCGCCGCGGCACCTGGCGACGCCTGATCGGCGCGATCTGCGTCGTGACCGGTTTCTCGATGCTCATGAGCGTGGCCTTCGCGACATCGGCCCAGGCCGCGGTGTTGAAGGATCCGGCGCTGCAGGCGCTGCTCGACGCCGGCCGCGCGGACGATCTGGAGAAGCTGGCCTCGGAACGGGTGAAGGCTGATCCCGAAGATCCGCAGGCGGTGGCCGCATTGGCGCTGTCGCAGCTGGATCTGGCCGACAGCGCGGTGTTGAAGCAGAACACCCAGCGGCTGGAGCAATGCGTGCAGCGCACGCCGAACGAAGGCGCGTGCCACTACGCGCTGGCGCTGGCGCTGGTGATGCAGGCGCGCGGTGGTAGCAAGCTCAAGGCGCTGGGCTCGCTGGGGCGGGTCAGCGAACTGGCGCAGCGTGCGATGGCGCTGCTGCCCGACGCTCCCGAGCCGCGCAGCGCGCTGCAGCAGTACTACCTGGCCTTGCCGAGCTTCGTCGGCGGTGGGGAGTCGAAGGCGCGCGCGCTCGAGCAGGACGTGAAGGATCCGGCCCAGGTGAGCCTGATGCGCGCGCGGGTGGCGGCGTCGAAGAAGGATTGGCCGGCGATGGAGAAGGCCTTGCGCGCGGTGCACACGCAGCGGCCCGAGCTGCTGCTGGAGCTGCGCGTGCTGTGGAGCGATTACGGCCGCAACCTGTTCTTCGGCGAGCAGAAGGAGCGGGCGGTGCCGTGGTTCGAGGAACTGCTCAAGAGCCAGCCCAACCAGGCGATGGGCGCCTACGGCCTGGGCCGCGCGTACGACGCGCTGGGTCAGTACGACAAGGCGGTGGCGTCCTTCGAGCGCGCCCGCGGCATGACGGGCGCCGAGCAACTGGGCCTGGACCGGCGCCTGGGCAGCGCGTTGGCGGGCAAGGGCGACAAGGCCGGCGCGCGTGTCGCGCTGCAGCGCTGCGTGGACAGCCGCCGAGGCAGCCAGAGTGACATCGAGGACTGCCGCAAGCAGCTGGCGGCGCTGGGCGCCCCCTGACGCCCACCTCGGTGCCCCGACGATGACCTCGGTGGATCCGAGCGAGGCAGGCCGGGGCCCCTTGGAGCGAATTCCGAGCGGCGAGGAGGAGATTGAGCGGAAAGGGGCACCGGCCTGCCTCGCGGGCGCTCCAGTGCAGAGCGCTCCCTCGGTGCCATTTATGATTCGCGCCTTCTCGACGCGGTAAAGCTTCTTCATGTTGGTCCATCCCCAGTTCGACCCTGTCGCCATCAACATCTTTGGATGGCCGATCCATTGGTACGGGCTGATGTACCTGGCCGCCTTCGGCCTCTTTCTGTGGCTGGGCAACCGCATGGTCCGCAAGCCCTGGAACGCGGCGCGCGGCTGGACCCGCCGCGACATCGACGACCTGCTGTTCTACGGCGTGCTGGGCGTGGTGCTGGGCGGCCGGCTGGGTTACGTGTTCTTCTACAAGCCGGGCTACTACCTGAGCCACCCGGGCGAGATCCTGGCGGTCTGGCAGGGCGGCATGGCCTTCCACGGCGGGCTGCTGGGTGTGATCGTCGCGCTGGCTTTCTTCGCGTGGCGGCGGGGCTTCAACTTCCTCGAGGTCGGCGACATCGTCGCGCCCTGCGTGCCCACCGGCCTGGCCGCGGGGCGTCTGGGCAACTTCATCAACGGCGAGTTGTGGGGCCGCCAAGCCGATCCCAGCCTGCCGTGGGCGATGGTCTTCCCGCAGGCGCACGACGCCGTGCTGACGCCGCGCCATCCGTCGCAGCTCTACCAGTTCCTCGGCGAGGGCGTGCTGCTGTTCATCGTGCTGTGGATGTTCGCGCGCAAGCCGCGGCCGATGGCGGCGGTGTCGGGACTGTTCCTGGTCGGCTACGGCGTGGCGCGTTTCGTCGTCGAGTATTTCCGCGAGCCCGACAGCTTCCTCACGCTCGACAAACAGCCGCTGCACCTGAGCCAGGGCCAGTGGCTGAGCGCGCCGATGATCGTCGTCGGCATCCTCATGATGCTGTGGGCCTATCGCCGCGCGGCGCGACTGCAGGCGGCGCCCGCGGCCCGCTGAGCGGGGCGAATCCTTTTCGAGACCAGACATGCGTCAGATCTTCTTCGATACCGAAACCACCGGCCTGAATCCCGAATCGGGCGACCGCGTCGTCGACATCGGCTGCGTGGAGATGGTGAACCGTCAGCTGACGGGCCGCCATCTGCACTTCTATCTGAACCCTGAACGCGACATGCCCGAGGAGGCGTTCCGCGTCCACGGCCTGAGCATCGAGTTCCTGTCGGACAAGCCCAAGTTCGCGCAGATCGTCGACGAGTTCCTCGAATTCATTCGCGGCGCGGAACTGATCGCGCACAACGCGGCCTTCGACGTCGGTTTCATCAACGCCGAACTCAAGCGCTGCGGGAAGGCGCCGCTGCACGAGTGCGTGGAGAGCGTGCGCGACACGCTGCTGATGGCGCGGGACATGTTCCCCGGCAAGGCGAACTCGTTGGACGCGCTGTGCCGCCGGCTCGAGGTCGACAACAGCAACCGCGGCCTGCACGGCGCGGTGAAGGACGCGGAGCTGCTGGCGGAAGTCTTCATCCGCCTGACGCGCGGGCAGGACTCGCTGGTCATCGACGAAGGCGGATCGTCGTCGGGCGAGGGCGGTCAGCTGGAGGTCGTGGCCATCGACTTCAGCGCTTTCGATCTGCCGGTGATCGCGGCCACGCCCGAGGAACTGGCGTTGCACGACAAGGCGCTGGCGGACCTCGACAAGGCCAGCGGCGGCAAGCGCATCTGGCAGGTGCCCGTCGCGGCTTGAGCCACCCGACCCGGAGACGGGTCCGAGAGACGAGCGTCAAACAGTTCTTGAATCGCGTCAAATTCTCATGGCATAATCTTCGACTTTCCCGGACATCCAAAACCGCAGTTGAGCAAGGCGCTCAGTAGCAGTTGAGGACGACAAGACCGGGCGGTTAGCTCAGCGGTAGAGCACTGCCTTCACACGGCAGGGGTCGCAGGTTCGAACCCTGCACCGCCCACCAAAGTCTCTTCATCGAAGCCACTTTGTTCTTGTTGGAAATTCGGCGAAAACTCGGAACAGACCCGGTCCAGATACCGGGCGGTTAGCTCAGCGGTAGAGCACTGCCTTCACACGGCAGGGGTCGCAGGTTCGAACCCTGCACCGCCCACC
>NZ_JBWKOK010000004.1:0-79064 GCF_059416045.1 Roseateles sp. GW821-FHT09G03 | reverse complement strand
AGATCAACCCCGTCAACGCAAGTTGGCGGGGTTTTTTCTTGGCGCCTTCGCGGTTCACGGATGAACGAACTTCAGAAGACCAAACATGGTGAAGACCGTTGCGATCTGCCCGCCAACGATCCATCGAACCAGTTCATTCCGCATGTGCGACATCTCGCCTCGCACGCCGGCAATCTCCTGCTTCAACTCCCCCCGCACGGTAGCGATCTCTCCCCGGACGAGGGCAATTTCCTGCCGCAATTCAGCGCGCACCATGCCGACCTCGCTGCGGACTCCGGCGATCTGTGACTTCAACTCCGCCATCTCCGTCCGGACCGTGTACATGTCTGAGTTCTTGGCTAGGTGGGACTGCTTGTCGTTCATGCGTTTCTCCAAGGCGCTGTCGATGGTTTCGGCGGCGGTGTCGGCGTCCTGCTGCGAGGCGCCGACCTGACGGAATGCTTTGTGCAATGCGAGCTTCATTGAGCGGCTCCTTGGCGTTCTGTACTGCGAGTTCGTGGATAGGGTGGGCAACGATCATCCTGCGTTCATGGGGTCTCGTCTCTCACACATTTCAGTCATTGATGGGGGATGCGCGGAGAGAATCAGCGCATGTCTTCGCTGCTGCCGCCATCGCTTGTCGCCGTCATGCCGCGCTGTCTGCAGCTCGCGAGCCAGCCGGTGCCGGGCGGACTCCTGCCATTGAGATTGGGAGACGTCACGATCGGACGGGTGCATCCGATGCGTCAGGTCTTGCTAGGCGAGGTCTGGCCTGAACTCGAACGTTGCGATGGCGCGTTGTGTTGGGAGGCGGACGGGCTCGATGTCGAGGCCCGGTCCCAACGTATCGGCGAGGTGGCGCTCGCGCTGAAAGAGCGTGGTGCGATCACCGGCTGGCGCGGCGAACGCTACGCCTGCGAGCGGCCCGTCGAGGATCCCTGCACCGGGCGCGGCGAGGTGCTGTTCCGTCTGGAGCGCGCTGCCTTCCGCTTCTTCGGCTTGATGAGCCGCGCGGTGCACATCAACGGCTTCCTGCCAGGAGCGCGGCTCGTGTGCGGTCGACGCGCGCTGTCGAAGGCGACGGATCCGGGGAAGCTCGACAACCTTGCTGCCGGCGGGCTGACTGCCGACGAAGATCTCGTCGATTGCGCGCGCCGCGAGCTGCTGGAAGAGGCGGGAGTCCCGCTGACGATCAGCGCCGCGGTGCAGCCGCGCGGCGCATTGCGCAGCACGCGCATGGAGCCCGAGGGCCTGCACGACGAGGTCCTGCATGTCTTCAGCCTTCAACTGCCTGGCGGCTTCTCGCCGCGCAACGGCGACGGCGAGGTCAGCGAGTTCCTGACGCTGGACCTGGAGACCCTCGCGCACCGGCTCGCCGCCGGCGAGTTCAGCCACGACGCCGCCGCGGTGAGTGCGTTCGGGCTCCAGCATTCGCACGCGCTTGCCGACCTGCGCGCCTGATCGCGACCTGAACGCGCACTGAGTCGAAGAGGCTGGTCACAATCGCCCGCATGGATCAAGTCGATGCAGTGGTGATCGGGGCCGGCGTCGTCGGCCTCGCGGTCGGCCGGGCGCTGGCGATGCGCGGTCTGGAGACGCTGGTGCTCGAGCGCGAGCTCAGCATCGGCACCGGCGTGAGCTCGCGCAACAGCGAGGTCATCCACGCCGGGCTCTACTACCCCGCGGGATCGCTGAAGGCGCGGCTGTGCGTGCGCGGCAAGCAGCTGCTCTACGCGCACTGCGAATCGCACGGCGTGCCGCACCGGCGTTGCGGCAAGCTCGTCGTCGCGACGTCCGCGGACCAACTCCCGGGATTGCATGCGCTGAAGGCGAAGGCCGCCGCCAACGGGGTCGACGACCTGCGCTGGCTCACGCGCGAGGAAGCCCTCGCGCTCGAACCCGAGCTGCAATGCGAGGCCGCGCTGCTCTCGCCGTCGACCGGCATCGTCGACAGCCACGGGCTGATGCTCTCGTTGCAGGGCGATCTGGAACGGCATGGCGGCGCGGTGGCGTTCGGCGCGGCGGTGACCGCGGTTCGACGCGACGGCGCGGCGCATGTCGTTGTGACCGACGACATGACCTTGGGCGCCCGCATCGTCGTCAACGCGACGGGGCTGCACGCGCCACTGCTCGCCGCCGCGATCGAGGGTCTGCCGCCGCCGCCCGCGGCGCGCTTCAGCAAGGGCAGCTACTTCGCGCTGCAGGGAAGGGCGCCGTTCTCGCGGCTCGTGTACCCGATGCCGCAGGACGCGTGGCTGGGCGTGCACCTGACGCTGGACCTCGGCGGACAGGCGCGCTTCGGTCCCGATGCGCAATGGCTGGACGTCGAGAGCCCCGAAGACATCGACTATGCCGTCGATCCCGCCCGTGCCGACGTGTTCTACGACGACGTGCGCCGCTACTGGCCCGCGCTGCCGGACGGCGCGCTGCAGCCCGCCTACAGCGGCGTGCGGCCGAAGATCCATGGACCGCAAGAGGCGGCGCCAGACTTCTGCATCGACGGTCCCGTTCAGCACGGCGTACCAGGGTTGGTGAACCTCATGGGCATCGAGTCGCCCGGACTCACGAGTGCATTGGCGATTGCCGAGGAAGTCGTCGCACGCAGCGGTCTCGACTGAGTGCACGGTCGGTCAGGGACGGCAATGCGTGAGGTTTGGACGCTTGCCGGCCGGGGAGAGCGGGACCGAGCCCAGTCCGGTGGACTGGGCGACGCCCGCGAGCGCTGGAGGACCGAAGGTCTGACAGCCTCATGCATTGGCGGCCAAGCGCTGAGAGAAAGCAGGTGGAACGTCCCCGGCTCAATCCGCCGGCACGCGTAGCGCGCGCTCGCGCTCCTTCGCGATGCGTGCAGCGAAGTCCGCCGCCGGCCCGCCCGTCGGCAGGTTGCTGACGTCGAGGATTTTCGAGCGGATCTCGGGCAGCCGCAGCGCCTCGTTGACGACGGCGTTGATGAGTCGCAGCCGGTCCTCCGGCACGCCGCGCGGCGCGAAGAGCCCGAAGGTCGAGACGAGGTTCGCTTCGGGATACCCGAGCTCCGCCAGCGTTGGCACGTCGGGCAGCACCGGCAGCCTCACCGGCGAGCCGATCGCCAGCGCCTTCAGCTTGCCCTGCCGCACGAACTGCAACTGCTGCGACGCGACATTCGAGGACAGCAGCTCGAACTGTCCCCCGATCGCATCGGTCAACTGCTGCCCGCCGCCCTTGTAGGGCACGTGGATGATGTCGACGCGCGCCGCGGCCCGCACCTGTGCCAGCACCATGTGCCCGACCGTCGCATGGCCTGACGTCGCCCAGCGCAGCCGGCCCGGCGCGGCCCGCGCCGCCGCGATCATCGCGGCGAAGTCCTTCGGCTTGAACGACGGATGCGCGAGCACCAGCACCGGCGTGTCCATGATGCTGACGACGGGTACCACGTCGCGCAGCGGGAACTCGACGCGAGCCACCGTCGCGGGAGACAGGGGCGTCACGGGCGTGGCCGCGGAGGCGGACGCGCCGGCCGGCGCGAACACCAGCGGCGAGATCGCGCAGTAGGCCAGCGTGTGGCCATCCGGCGCCGCGCGCGAGAGCGATTCCAGCGCGGTCAGGCCGCCGGCGCCGGCGCGGTTCTCGACGAGCACCGGCACCTTCAGCCGCAGGCTCATGTGCTGGGCCAGGGCGCGCGCGGTCTCGTCGCTGACGCCGCCGGGCGGGTAGGCGACGATCAGGTGGATCGGGCGTGTCGGCCAGGACTCGCCCGCGACCTGCGCAAGACCTGGCACCGTGACCGCGGCACACGCCACGGCGCTCAGCAGCGAGCGTCTACGCATCCCGGTGCTCCATCGCGATGCGCCGGGCCAGCGCGAGGAAGGTCGCCGTCGGACCTTCCTGGTCGTGCGAGCGATAGGCGATCGTCAGCGGCGCCTCCAGCCGCGCATGTTTCTCCATCGGCCGGAACACGATCGAGTGCGCGTGCACGCCGCGCATCGACGCCGGCACGACCGTGATGCCGGCGCCGGCCGCCACCAGGTTGAGGTTCATCATCATCCGGTCGACCTCGACGAAGCTGCGCGGCTTGACGCCGTCGCGCTCGCACAGCGCCAGCAGGTTGGCGTAGAGGCCGGGCGCGCCCGGGCGGCGCACGAGGATCAGGTCCTCGTCCTCCAGTTCCGCCAGCGGCACCGGCGTGGACCCGGCGCGCGGCACGGTCGCGAGCCGGTGGTCCAGCGGCAGCGCCAGCAACGCGGGCTCGGTCAGCAGCGTCTCGAAGCTCACGCCCTCGGGCTGCGCGACCGGCACGCGCAGGAAGGCGCAGTGCAGCCGCGACTTCACGATCGCTTCGATCAAGCCGGCGGCGTGGTTCTCGGTCATCGTCAGCGCGATGCCCGGATGTTCTCCGCGGCATGCGCGCAACACCGCCGGCGTGAACGCGTGAGCCGCCGCCGAGCTCGTGAAGCCGATCGCCAGCAGCCCGTGCTGCCCGCCGGCCAGCCGGTCCATGCGGTCGCGCATGTCGTTGTAATCGCGCAGCAGCCGTCGCGCTTCGTCCAGGAACTGGCGCCCGCCGTCGGTCAGGCTCACGCCCTTCGGATGGCGGTGCAGCAGGGCGATGCCCAGCTCCTGTTCCAGCGTCTTGATCTGCTGGCTCAGCGGCGGCTGCTGCATCCCGAGCAGCGCCGCGGCGCGCGTCATGTGGCCGGTCTCCGCGACCGTCACGAAGTAGCGCAGATGTCGGAGGTCCATGTCTGCGTTGTCTCCTGGTCCTCGGGCTCGCCGTCGCTCTCCCAGGTGGCAACCATGCGGAAAGCTACGTACGTCCCATATTCAAAACGTCTCGGACTCTGCGGATCAGTGTATTTGACGCTATGAAGGGCCGTCACTAAGGTCCGGCCCGGATACCGAGAAATGAGATCCAAGAACCGTCCGAAAACGGTCCCACTGCGGTCGGGTGAGCAGTACGACGAGCGGTCCCGCACGAGGACACGACGACAACCAAACGGAGACAACGTTGATGAACACGAAACGAGATTCGAGGAACGCGTGGCATGCGCGCAAGGCCCTGGTCCTGGCCGCCACCGCGGTGGGAGCCGCCGGCGTGGCGCACGCGCAGAGCGGCAGCAGCGTGCAGGTGTTCGGCCTGCTGGACATCGGCGTGCAGGCGCTGAAGGCCAGCGGCAGCGACACGCGCTACTTCGTGAACAGCGACGGCAACACGTCCAGCCGCTTCGGCGTGCGCGGCACCGAGGACCTGGGCGGCGGCCTGAAGGTCGGCTTCTGGCTGGAGTCGGCGGTGGCCGTGGACGACGGCACCAGCGGCGCGACCAGCACCAACAACAAGGACTCGGTCAGCGGCGGCCTGACCTGGGGCCGGCGCGCGACGGTGCAGGTCTCGGGCGACTGGGGCGAGCTGCGCCTGGGCCGCGACTACGTGCCGTCCTTCGGCAACCTGACCACCTCGATGCATCCGTTCGGGACGAACGGCGTCGGCAGCTCCGGGATCATGTACTACCCGGTGCCCGCCAACGGCACGACGGCGCGCACCAACGTGCGGGCGTCCAACTCGATCGGCTACTTCACGCCCTCGGGCATCAACGGCTTCTACGGCCACGCGATGCTGGCGCTGGGCGAGCAGGCCTCGGGTCCGACGCGCAAGGACGGCCAGTTGACCGGCGTGCGCATCGGCTGGCGCAACGAGACCTTCAACGGCTCGGCGGCGATCTCCAAGACCCGCTATGCCACGGGCGACTACACGCAGAGCAACGTGGGCATGGCCTACACCTGGGGACCGGCCAAGCTGATGGCGCTGTGGGGCCGCAACGAGGTCGGCATCACCAGCACGACCGCGACCATGCTGGGCACGCAGTGGCAGGTGTGGCCGCAGGGCGAGCTGCGTTTCGCCTACACCTGGCTGAAGGCGAAGAACGTCGCCAGCGACGCCACGCACATCGCGATCGGCTACGTCCATGACCTGTCCAAGCGGACGGCGCTTTACACGAACGTCGCCAAGGTGGACAACAAGGGCCGCGGCACGCGCTTCAACGTGGGGCTGGCGACGACGCAGCCCGGCGGCGACAGCGGCGGCTTCGAGGCCGGCGTGCGCCACAACTTCTGATCCGCGCCTGACCCCTCGCTTCAACCAGCAGCAACGAAGGAGCACGACCATGTCGACCACCATGCTCTCCCAACCCCTGAGCCGGACCCGCGCGGTCGTGCTCGCCTTCACCGCCCTGGCGGGCCTCGCGGCGTTCGCGCCGACGGGCGCCCACGCCGAAGCGACGAAGATCCTCTTCGTCGGCAACAGCTACACCTTCGGACGTGTCGATCCGGTGATGAGCTACAACGCCGCCAATGTCCACGACCTGACGGCGGCGATGTACGCCAGCAACCCCAGCGGCGCCAACAGCTTCGAGCCTCATCCGTGGGGCGGCATCGCCGGCATCTTCAAGCAGTTCACCGTGCAGGTCGGGCTGGACTACGACGTCTCGATCTCGGCGCGCAACGCGGCCTCGCTGCGCGGACAGTTCCTCAACACCAACAACGCCGGCTGGGACCTGCGCGGCAACATCGGCTCCCAGTCCTGGGACAAGGTGGTGCTGCAGGAGCAGAGCGACGAGCCGTTGACCAAGCAGCCGGGCCTGGCGTCCAACCCGGCCTATTTCAGCACCTACACCAACCTGATCGAGAACTGGATCCACCAGGGCAACGCGCTGAGCTACCGCGAGCGCGACCTGATCGGCGGCACCAACGCGAAATGCGCGGAGATCACCGGGGCGTCCACGGGCACCTGCTCGCTGCTGCGCAACGTGCCGGCGAACGCCAATGCCAACGCGAACGCCGACGTGTACCTGTACCAGACCTGGGCGCGGCCCAACCTGGTCAACGCGCCCAGCACGACGGTCACCGACGAGAACACCGGCGAGGTGACGCCGACGGGGCAGCCGGCGCCGTCGTTCTATCCGACGCTGCAGGCGATGACCGACGACCTGAAGCAGGCCTACGCCAACGCCGCGCTGATGGCGGGCGCGGACGGTTCGGGCGGCGTCAAGGGCGTCGCGCCGGTGGGTGAGGCCTTCATGCGCGCGATCGCGGCGGGCGTCGCGACGCCCGACATGTACGCGTCGACGGCGGCGACCGACGGGCTGCTCGACCTGTGGTTCGACGACGGCACCCATGCGAGCAAGTACGGGTCCTACCTGAGCGCGCTGACGCTGTTCGGCACGATCACCGGCCTGGATCCGGCGGTGCTGGGACTGAACGAGATCGCCGCGCGCGACCTAGGCATCAGCGCGGCGCAGGCGCTGCTGCTGCAACGCGTGGCGAGCGACCAGCTCGGCTTTGCCGCGGCGGTGCCGGAGCCGGGCTCGTTCGCGCTGGCGGGGCTGGGCCTGGGTCTGTTGTGGATGATGCGCCGCGGTCGCCAGGAGCGATCGTCGGCAGGGGGCGCGATGCCCGCGGTGCCCGCATGACCGCCACCGCGGTCCGGGCGTGATTCCTGAAGGGAAATGAAGGGGATGAGGATGCTGATGACACAAGGGGCCGGCAGCGGCGCGTGGAAACCGGCTGCGCGTACGGCGACGATGGCGATCGCGGCCGCGTTGGCGCTGGGCGTTCTTGGCCTGACGGGCTGCGCGCCCGTCGCCGTGGCGAAGAAGCCGCAGGGTCCCGTCTTCGACATGGCGCGGGAAGCCGCGCCGTCCCCGACGGCCTGTCCGTCGGGCGTCGGCGACGGTGCGAGCTGCCTGTCGGGCACGGACAGCGCCGGCGCGATCTACATGATCGTGATGCCCAGGCAGTGGAACGGCGACCTCGTGTTGCACGCGCACGGCGGGCCCTTCCTCGGCGCGCCGACGGTCAAGCGCGTGACGGAGGACGTCGAACGCTGGACGATCATGCCGCGCCTGGGCTACGCCTTCGCGTCCTCCAGCTACCGCCAGGGCGGTGTCGCGGTGAGCGCTGCGGCCGAGGACAACGAGCGCCTGCGGCGCCTGTTCATCGACAAGGTTGCCAAGCCCAATCACGTCTACCTGCACGGCCAGTCCTGGGGCGCGAGCGTGGCGGCGAAGGGCGCGGAGCTGTTTGCCGACGGCAAGCCCTACGACGCGGTGCTGCTGACCTCGGGCGTGCTGGGCGGCGGGACGCGGAGCTACGACTTCCGGCTGGATCTGCGCGTCGTCTACCAGTATCTGTGCCACAACCATCCGCTGCCGAGCGAGCCGCAGTACCCGCTCAACATCGGGCTGCCGGCGGACTCGCCGCTGAAGCAGGCCGACCTCGCCAAGCGCGTCGACGACTGCCTGGGCCTGAACAAGCCGGCGGCGGAGCGCTCCGCGGAGCAGACGGCGAATGTCAAGACCATCGTCGACGTCATCCACATCCCGGAGCGCAGCATCCAGTCGCACTTGAACTGGGCGACCTGGCATTTCCAGGATATTGCGCAGAAACGTACCGGCGGCGCGAGCCCCTTCGGCAATGTCGGCGCGGTGTATGCGGGTTCCAGCGACGACGCGGCGCTGAACACCGGCGTGCTGCGCTACAAGGCCGACGCGAAGGCCGTGGCGACCTTGTCCGCCGACGCCGACCTGGGCGGGAAGATCCCGGTGCCGGTGCTGACGGTGCACGCGATCCACGACCCGACGGCGATGGTCGAGCTGCAGGAGAGCTTCGGCCGCACGATGGCTGCGGCGGGACGCGGCGACGCGCTGGTGCAGACCTTCACCGGCGACAGAGACCACAGCTACCTCAGCGACCCGACCTACGCGGCGCTGATGGACGCGTTGACGACCTGGGCGACGCAAGGGAAGAAGCCGACGCCCGAGTCCATCGCCGCCGGCTGTGAGAAGGCGAAGGAGAAGCTGGGCCAGACCTGCCGCTTCGAGCCGAAGTATCAGGTGAAGGCGGTTGAGACGCGGGTGCCGAAGCGTGATCGGCCCTGATGCATCGGCCTTGAGGGATCGGCATCGAGAGGGTGGGAGATGAGGTCGAGACGAGGCGTTGGGACAACGCCTCGTCTCGATTCACTCCGTCTGCGGGCGACGAGTTTCGCGGTAGAGCGAGAGCAACACTCCTGCGAAATCCTTCTCGTCGAGAGTGCCTTGGGCAACGTCGACCATCACCTCTTCAAGCTGTTGAGTCCTTTGCAGTTCGATTCCTTGTGACTCCAGATAGGACAGCGCGCTCACGAGCGCCGTGCGCTTGTTGCCATCGTTGAAGACGTGTCCTCGAGCGATGGCTACTGCATACATGGCGGCAATCTCTCAAAAGCGTCTTGCATGCCCGTGAACTGCATCCGGAAGGAGACGCGTGACAGCGCTCCTTCCAGCGCTCCCTCGCCCCGCCATCCAGGCAGACCACCTTCATTCAGAAGAATGGTCTGGTGGTACTTCACGACATCTTGTGCGTCAAGCATGGTTCAACGCTTGGCGAGTGCGCGCAGTACATCGCGATGCTCCTCCATCACCCGCTTGCCGATGGCCTGCCAATCTGGCTTGGCTTCACCGGTGGGTGAGGGTTCTCCGTCGCGTGGAAGATTCTTCGCAGGGTAGATCTGCGTCCTTTCGTGGTAGGGGATGCCGTACTTCTCGTGTATTTCGCGTGGTGACTTCATGAACAACTCCTTGGGCACTCAGCGTATTCGGCGCTCGGCGTCTCTCGCAATCACCTCGATGTAGGTATCGCACCCCCCATCGGTGTCCCCCCTTTCGGGAGAAGCGAAGTGCATCGATCAGGCGAAGAATCGGCCGGTTCGAATGCACAGGAGCTCGCCATGTTCACCGACCTGATCCGCACCGGCCGCGAAGACGCGCCGCAGGGCAACCGCCGTGACTTCATGGAGGCGGCCGCCGCGCTGGGGATCAGCGTGATGGCGGGACCGGTGCTCGCGCAGACGGGGCAGGGCGGCGCGCCCGACCTGATCCTGCGCAACGGCCGTATCACGACGATGGACCTGGCGAAGCCCGAGGCCACCGCGATCGCGCTGCGCGACGGTGTCGTGATGGCCGTCGGCACGGACGCGGAGATCGCGAAGCTCGCCGGCGCGAAGACCCGCGTCGTCGATGTCGAGAAGCGCCGCGTGATCCCGGGGCTCACCGACTCCCACATGCACATCATCCGCGGCGGGCTCAACTTCAACATGGAGTTGCGCTGGGACGGCGTGCGCTCGCTGGGCGCGGCGCTGCTGATGCTCAAGGAGCAGGCCGCGCGCACGCCGGCGCCGCAGTGGGTGCGGGTGGTCGGGGGCTGGAACGAGTTCCAGTTCGACGAGAAGCGCATGCCGACGATCGCCGAGCTCAATGCCGCCGCGCCGGACACGCCGGTGTTCGTGCTCAACCTCTACAACCAGGCCTTCCTGAATCGAGCGGCGCTGCGCGCGGTCGGCTACACGAAGGACACGCCGCAGCCGGCCGGCGCGATCATCGAGCGCGACGCGCGCGGCGAGCCCACCGGGCTGCTGCTGGCCGAGCCCAACGCCTTCATCCTCTACAACACGCTGAACCTCGGGCCCAAGCTCGACCCGGAGCAGCAGCTCAACTCGACGCTGCACTTCATGCGCGAGGAGAACCGCCTCGGCGTGACCTCGGTCGGCGACGCGGGCGGCGGCTTCCAGAACTACCCCGACGATTACGCGATCATCGACAAGCTCGCCAAGGAGAACCGGCTCACCGTGCGCATCGCCTACAACCTGTTCCCGCAGAAGGCGAAGCAGGAACTGGCGGACTTCCAGCGCTGGGCCAGGACGGGCAAGCCCGGCGACGGCAGTGACTTCTACAAGCTCAACGGCGCGGGCGAGATGCTGGCCTTCAGCGCGGCGGACTTCGAGGACTTCCTCCAGCCGCGCCCCGACATGCCGGCATCGATGGAGAACGACCTTGAAGGCGTGGTGCGTTTCCTCGCCGGCAACGGCTGGCCGTGGCGCATGCACGCAACCTACAACGAGACGGTCTCGCGCAGCCTGGACGTGTTCGAGAAGGTCCATCGCGACCACCCGATCGACAAGCTCGGCTGGTTTTTCGATCACTGCGAGACGGTCACGCCGCAGAACCTCGAGCGCATCAAGCGGCTGGGCGGCGGCATCGCGGTGCAGAACCGGATGTCGATGCAGGGCGAGTACTTCATCCGCCGCTACGGGCTGAAGGCGACGGCGGAGACGCCGCCAGTCAAGCGCATGCTGGAGATGGGCATCCCGGTCTCGCTGGGCACGGACGCGACACGGGTCAACAGCTACAACCCGTGGCAGGCGCTGTACTGGCTGGTGTCGGGACGCACGATCGGCGGCACGCTGCTGTATCCGGAGGAGCGGCGGCTGGACCGCCTCGCCGCGTTGCGGCTGATGACGGCCGACGGCGCCTGGTTCTCGCGGGACACGGGGAAGAAGGGCGTGCTGAAGCCGGGGGCGTTCGGCGACCTGGCGGTGCTCGATCGCGACTTCCTGACCGTGCCCGAGGACCAGATCCAGGACATCACCTCCGTGCTGACCGTGGTGGCGGGCAAGCCGGTGCACGGCAGCGGCGCGTATGCGTCGCTGGCGCCGGCCCTGCCGCCGGCGATGCCGGACTGGTCGCCGGTGAAGACCTACGGCGGCTACCAGGCACGCAAGTCGTCGGTGGCTTCATCGCTGAGCGACGCCGAGCGCCGCTACCAGTACGCCGCGCAATGCGCCTGCGCGAGCGGCTGCGGCGTGCACGGCCACGATCACACGGCGGTCGCCAGCGCGGCGCGCGATGCGACCTCGGCGCAGGCGTTCTGGGGCGCGATGGGGTGCAGCTGCTACGTGTGAGGATCGCCGAGCCGCTTCAACGCGAGCAGGCGATCCGCAGACCTCACCCGGCCATCATCGCCGTGTAGCGCCGCTGCATTTCCTCTGGCGTGAGCGCTTCGATCGAATGGCCCAGCAGCCACGAGTGGCCGAACGGATCGCGCAGACGGCAGGAGCGTTCGCCGTAGAACTGATCGGTGGGCGGCATCGTGATCGTCGCTCCGGCGGCCACGGCCCGCTCGGCCATCGCGTCGGCGTCGTCGACGTGCAGATGGATGGTGCAGCCGGTGAACTGGTCCCCCCGCGGGCCGACCATGCCGAACTCGGGGAACTCGTCGCACACCATCAGCACCACGGGGCCGAGTTGCAGTTCGACATGCCCGATGCGGCCCGAGGGCTCGACCAGGCGGAAGCGCTCGGTCGCGCCGAAGGCCTGCTGATAGAACGCGATCGCCGCCTCGGCATCGCGCACCATCAGGTAGGGGAACACCTCGTGGATCGCATTCATCGCGGCAACTCCTGTGCAATGCGGCGCCAGGCCGCGGTGCCCGCAGCGTAGGCCAGCCGGGATGGGGCCGTATTGGACATTTTTTCAGGTCGGCAGCGCCACGTGGGTCGGCTGGTCGGCCTGCACCGGCCGGTAGGTGCCGGGCGCCACGCCGGCCAGTTGCCGGAACTCGCGGATCAGGTGCGACTGGTCGGCGTAGCCGCCATCGGCGGCGATCTGCGCCCAGTCCCGGGGCCCGCAGCGCACGAGCGCGGGCAGCAGCGCGCCGAAGCGCAGCACGCGGGCGTAGCGTTTGGGCGTGAGGCCGACGGCCTGTTCGAAGCGGCGGATGAACTGCGCAGGCGTCAGGCCGCTGGCGCGTTGCACCGGACCGATCTGAGCGACGGAGGGATCGCGGCGGAACGCGTCCAGGGCGAACGTGGCCAGCGGGTCGATGGGCGGCGCGTTGCGCAGCCGTCCCAGGAGGTGGTCGTGCAGGACGAGCAAGGCGTCATGCGGTGACGCGGCGGCCTGCAAGCGCTCCCGCAGCAGTCGGGCCTCGGCTCCCCAGACGTCCTCCAGCAGTTCCGTGCGATTGCGCAGCGCCGGCAATGCACCACCGAAGAAGGCGGCGGCGCCGGCAGGCGTGAAGTGCACGCCGACCACGGCCGACGGGCCCTCGGTGCCGCGCACGCCGAAGCGATCGAAGGCGCCCTGCACGATCGCGCCGCGCAGCCGGCGCGCGACCGGATCCTGTTCGTCGTCGTAGCGGATCAGGTGATCCTGCCGCAGCGGCACGACGATGTCGGCGCACCCCGTGGGCAGGCTGCGCTCGCGCGTGTGCGGCAGTTCGCCGCGGGCGCTGTACCACAGGCAGGCCACATGGGCGGCCAGCGGGGCGGCGGGGTGTTGGCGCAGGAACATCCGGCGTCTTCAATCGGCGAGCCCGAACAGCCTGGCCCCGTTCCCCCAGGCGATCCGGCGGGCCGTGTCGTCGGGGAGATCTCCCAGCCACGTGCGGTAGCCCTTCATCGTCGCTTCGTAGTACTGCCAGCGCTGGTTGACCCAGGTGTCGGAGCCGAGCAGGAACCGGTCCGGGTACTTCGCAATCAGCGCGCGCCATTCGGGGCAGAGCTTGCCGTCGTCGCAAGTCAGACCGGGGCGGTAGGACAGCTCGCCCATCAGCCGCGGGTACTTGGCAAGCAGCGCCTCCACGCGCTCGATCGACGCGCCATTGATCCCGGTGTGGGCCCAGATCAGACGCGCTTCCCGGCCCTTGCCGGGAGTGGCTTCCATCAGCAGGTCGATCGCTTCGTCATCGACGTGCGCGAGGACGACCAGCGACTTCGCTTCGGCCAGCGCCATCAACTTGCGGGCGACCGGCCCGCGCGCATTCGCGCTGTCGTAGAGGTGGAACTCGCCGATGCCTCGGTACGGCCCGGACGCGGTGCCGCGCGCGAGCTCCTCCTGGACCATCTTGTAGATGCTGTCGTCGCGGAACCAGCTGTCGTAGTCGGCGCGGTTGCGATACAGGCGGATGAACGGAACGACGGTGACGCCGGCGGCGCGTGTCTCCGGCAGCGAGGCAAGCGTGCGCGTGCCGTCGTTCGGACGCGAGTTGGAGAGGATCGCCTTCACGCCGCTGCGCTTCATGCGCGCGAGCACGTCCGACGGTGGATGCGGGCCTTCGCGACCGTTCCACGCCTCCTCGTTGTAGTGGAGGTGGGCGTCGAAGATCGGGCCGGCATAGTCCGCCGCACGGGCCGCGCCCACGCCGGACAAGAACACCGCGAGCGCGGCGAGCAGGGCGCCCGCGGCGGGCACGGAGATCGGCGACATCAGCCGCTGGAGGGCAGGGCGCATGGACGGCTCCAGTCGATGGGACCGGAGCCGATTCTCACCCAGTCGCTGATCCGGCCGCTGACCCGGTCAGTCGACGGTCACGCAGACACTCACTCGATGGACAGCAGCGTCACCGAGCGGGCCGGCAGCGTGAGGGTCTTGCCCAGCGTCCTGCGTTCGCCGGTCATGACGTCCACCGCCGTGTCACCGTCGCGCAGCATCTCCGGGAAGCGCGTCAGGTCCAGCTCGCGCGCTTCCTTCGCCTTGCTCATCACCAGCATCAGGCGCTTGCCGCCGAGGCCCTTCGCCGAGTCGTAGCGGAACAGCACGTAGCTCTCCGCCATCGGCGCGTACTGCATCAACGCGCCGTCGTGTACCAGCGTCTCCGACTTGCGCCAGTTCAGCAGCCGCTTCAACCACGCCTGCGCGCCGGCCTGGCGTTCGCCCAGCCCCGCGCCGGTGAACGCGTTGACCGTGTCGCCGGCCCAGCCGCCGGGGAAGTCCGCCCGCACCGCGCCGTCGTCGCGATGGCGCGGGCTGGTCATCAGGATCTCCGAGCCGTAGAAGAACTGCGGGATCCGACGCACGAAGGACAGGTAGGCCCAGGCCATCTTCGTCAGCTCGAGGTCGTCGTGCAGCACGCTGTAGACGCGCGGCGTGTCGTGGTTGCCCTCGAACAGCACCAGCTTGGCCGGGTCCGGATAGACGAAGTCGTGCGCCAGCGCCTCGTAGAGCTTCATGAAGCCGCCGTCGTGCGCGTCCTGCTGGTTCAGTCCGGCCAGCAGGGCCTCCTGCAGCGGGAAGTCCATCAGGCTGGGCAGCGACGACACGTAGCCGTCGTGGTTGTGCTTGCCAGCCTGCCAGTACGACACCACCGAGGGGTGCGAACTCCACTCTTCGCCGACGATGTTCAGCTTTGGGTACTCGTCCTTCATCCGGCGCGACCACGCGGCCAGGAAGTCCTTGTCGGAGTAGCTGTAGGTGTCCGTGCGCACGCCGGCCAGGCCGGCGGTCTCTATCCACCACAGGCTCATCTGCGTCAGGTAGGTCGCCACCAGCGGCTGGCGCTGGTTGAGGTCGGGCATGCCCGGGCTGAACCAGCCGTCGCTGAAACGCTTGCGGTCGCTGGGCGCCGCGTACGGGTCCTGCAGCGACATGCGCGCGTGATGCGTCTCGGTGTACTGGGGCCAGGTGTTGACCCAGTCCGCCGTCGGCAGGTCCGCCATCCACCAGTGATGCACGCCGATGTGGTTCAGCACGATGTCCTGGATCAGGCCGATGCCGTGGCGCTTGGCCTCGGCGCCGAGTCGCACGTAGTCGGCATTGCTGCCGAAGCGCGGATCGACCTGGTAGAAGTCCGTCGCGCCGTAGCCGTGGTAGCTCCACTTCGGGCTGTCATTCACCGACAGCGGCGTCGGCCACAGCATCGTGAAGCCCATCGCGGCGATGTAGTCGAGGTGGGCCGTCAGGCCCGCGAGGTCGCCGCCGTGGCGACCGCCCGGGTCCTCACGGCGCAGTCCTTCGGCGAGACCCGGCACGACGTCGTTGGACGGATCCCCGTTGGCGAAGCGGTCCGGCACGACCAGGTAGATCGCGTCCTTCGGTCCGAAGCTTTCACGCTGTGCCGAACCCGGCGTGCGCTCGCGCAGGAGGTAGCGATGCTCGATGACGACCTGCCCGTCGCGCTTCAGGCGCAGCGTCAGCGCGCCCGGCTTGGCCGAGGGCTCGATCCGCAGGTCGACGAACAGGTAGTTGGGGCTGTCGCCGCGCCGCGTGCCGACCAGCGTCACGCCCGCGGCCGGGACGAGCTCCGCCTCCAGGGCGCCGATGCCCGTGCCGTGCAGCATCACCTGCAGGTCGGGGGACTTCATGCCGATCCACCAGTCCGGCGGCTCGACGTGGGCGAGCGTCACCGGGGCGGAGGACGTGGCGGATGCAGCGGGTGCGGCCGTCGCGGCGGCGGCGGGAGCGTTGGTCATGACGAGAAGGCTTGAGGCGAGAAAAACGAGGGAAGCGAGTGAGGACGACATCCTGCACGCCCTTCAGCGAAGACGGAAGACCTGCACCGACAGGGGCGCGGCGGTCACCGTGAGCCGCCCCCGCGCGTCGGCGGCGAGGGGCTTGACGGCGCCAGGGGCCTTCGCCGCAGTCGCGGCGGCCGCGGTCGTCGTGCTCACGGCAGGCGACTGGGAGGATTGGTGCAAGGGACGCAGGCGCGCTTTCGCCGGCAGGCCGGGCAAGGTGACTTCGGCGGCATCGCGGCCATAGTTGATGACGACGAGCACGCGCTGGTCTTTGTAGGCGCGTTGGAAGCTCAACACCTGACCCTGCGCGAGGGGCGCCTCATACCGGCCGCGCGCGATCGCCGGCTGGCTGTTGCGCAGCGTCAGCATCGCCTTGTAGAAGTTCAGCAGCGAGCCCGGGTCGGCGGCCTGCGCTTGCGCGTTGTGCGTCGCGATGTTCGGCGAGGCCGGCCGGAACGGCGTGCCCGTCGAGAAGCCGGCGGGCTCCGAGGTCCAGCTCATCGGCGCGCGCAGCGGCGCGTCGCCCGGCAGACCGGCGACGCCGGCCTGGCCGATCTCCTCGCCGTAGTAGATGAAGGGCGTTCCCGGCAGCAGCAGGTAGGTCGCGGCGGCGAGCTTGTAGCGCGTCGCGTCGCCCTCGAACTGGTCCCACGCGCGCTTGCCCGCGAAGATGTCGTGATTGCTCAGCATCGTGGCCATGCTCAGCGGTGCCTCGGTGAAGAAACGCGCGACCTTGGCCACCGCCACGACCGAACCGTCGCCGCCCTTGGCCGCATCGATCACCGCGCGCTCCAGCCCGAACGCGAAGGCGCTGCCGCAGATGTCGTCGCGGGTGTAGACCTTGGGCTCGGCCGTGGCCTCGCAGACGACGAAGCGATGCGGATAGCGCTTGATCAGCCGCGTGAACTCGCCGGTCAGCGCGCGGCTCTCGGGCTGGTCGTTCCAGTCCTTCGCGCTGTTCTCGATCAGGTGCGGCACGGCGTCCAGGCGGTAGCCGTCCAGCCCGCGGTTGAGCCAGAAGCGCAGGCTGTCCGCGTGGTACTTCACCACCGCCGGGTTGCGCATGTTGTAGTCCGGCATGTGCGGACCGAACACCGCGAAATAGCGCGGCGAGCCGGCCGGCGCCTGGTCGGTCGATTCGGGTTTGGGCGGCGCGCTGGCGCCTTCGGGCACGTCGGGCACCTGCTCGCCGGGCAGGTACCAGGGCGTCTTGCCCCAGATGTCCCAGTCCTTGAGCTCGGCCAGCGGCTGCGAGGTCCACACGAACCAGTCGCGCCACGGGCTCGCCGGATCCGCGACCGCCGAGCGGAACAGCGGATGCTCGCGCGCGCTGTGGTTGATCACGTAGTCCATGACGACGCCGATGCCGCGCTGGTGGGCCTCGCGGATCAGCTCGTCGAAGTCGGCCAGCGTGCCGTACTGCGGCTCGATCGCGCGGTAGTCCGTCGTGGCGTAGCCGTGGTCGCGATCGGCGCTCGCGGTGATCGGCATCAGCCAGATGCCCTTGATGCCGAGGGCCTTCAGGTAGTCCAGCCGCTGCGTGACGCCGCGCAGGTCGCCGATGCCGTCGCCGTCGCTGTCCTGGAAGCCGCGCACGAAGATCTCGATGAACGCGCCGTGTTGCCAGCCCTCGGGCAAGGTGCTGCGACCCCGGACCTCCTTCACGGGCGAGAGGTCCACCGGCGCCGCGCCCGCCGTCGGCGCAGCCAGTGCGGCCGCCATCGCGACGGCCAGCATCGTGGCTGTGGTGAAGGCGATGGGGCGACGAATCATCTCGCGGTCTCCTGATCTTGTGGTTGCATCTGTAGCAAAAGTACAGATTTTGACGACCCATGAAAGGGTCTGCTTGGCACCGTCGCGCCGCAGCATAGAAGGTATGGTCTATGAAGGGAAGCCCTGATCGTTTGAGTATGTAGTTTTGCTACCATCGACAACACATCGCCGACCAAGGCCTCGAAGGAGGGCCGGCGCGGCGCCATGACAACACCTCGATGGAGATCCGATGGGCGTCCGCTCGACCTTGTTCCGCCCCTGGCCGCGTCGTCGGCGGTCTCTGGCGGCATTGATGCTGAGCAGCCTGGCCGGGATGTCGATCGCCCATGCCGCAGGCAATCCCGTGGTCCTCGCAGGCGATCCTGCGGCCCTCGCGGGTGGTCCATCGCTGGCCGCCTGCGACGCCGGGCCGGCGACCCTGCTCGCACCGCAGTCCGCCACGCTGAGCGTCCAGAGCCCGGGATCGACGCCGCAGCCGGTGTGGCTCGATGCGCGCCGTCTGCGCTGGCCGGGCTTGACGCTCGCCGCCGGCGAGACCGTCCGGTGGCATCACTCGGCAACGGGCGCATTGACCTTGGACGAAGGACGCGTGAGCGGAAGCGATCGCAGCGTCGCGCTCCGGGCCGTCAACGCCGCGCGCGAACCGCTGAGCGCGGAACCCGCCGCGCAAAGCGCCTATCTGGGTGCCGGCGCGGAGTTCGTGTTGGAGGAGGGCGTCGATCCTGCCGCGCTGCAGCGGGGGCAGGCGTTGATCGCGGTCGAGGACGCGCAGGGGCGCGTGCTGCGCTGGAGCGTTGCGCAGACCGCGCGCGCGCTCGATGCGATCTACGCCGCCGCCGAGGACGAACCGGCGCTGGGCGTCACGGCGACGTCGAAGGGCGCCGCCTTCAAACTCTGGGCGCCGACGGCCGATCGCGTCGAGCTGTGTGCCTACGGCGGCCCCGACAGCGCCGCCCGCGCGCGCCTCCCGCTCATGCGCGACGACCGCACGGGGATATGGTCCATCGACACGGCGCGCGCGCGCGGCGAGGTCGGCGCATCCGGCACGGCCGGTGTGCGCAGCGGCTCGTACTACCGCTACCTCGTCGAGCTCTTCGTGCCAGGCGTCGGCCGCGTGCGCAACCTGGTGACCGATCCGTATTCGGTGAGCCTGTCGGCGGACTCGGCGCGCAGCTACGTCGCCGACCTGTCCGAGCCGCGCCTGCAGCCGCGCGGCTGGTCGGCCAGCCGCATCCCCGATCGCGTGAAGACGCCGACCGACATGGTCGTGTACGAGCTGCACGTGCGCGACTTCTCGCGCGACGACCGCAGCGTGCCCGTCGCGCAGCGCGGCAAGTACCTGGCCTTCACGCAGGCCGGATCGGCCGGCATGCGCCACCTGCGCGCGCTCAGTCACGCGGGCCTGACCGACGTGCACCTGCTGCCGGTCTTCGACCTGGCCACCGTGCCCGAGCGCCGCTGCGTGGTGCCGCGCGTGCCGGCCGCCGCGCCGGACAGCGAGGCGCAGCAGGCCGCGGTGATGGCCGTCGCCGACGGCGACTGCTTCAACTGGGGCTACGACCCCTACCACTACAGCGCGCCGGAGGGCAGCTTCGCCAGCGATGCCAACGACGGCGCGGTCCGCGTGCGCGAGTTGCGCGCGATGGTGATGGGGCTGCATGCGGCCGGGCTGCGCGTCGGCATGGACGTGGTCTACAACCACACGACGGCCTCCGGGCAGCACCCGCATTCGGTGCTGGACCGCATCGTTCCCGGCTACTACCAGCGCCTGGATGTGCGCGGCCGCGTCGAGCGCTCGACCTGCTGCGACAACACCGCCACCGAACACCGCATGATGGGCAAGCTGCTCGTCGACTCCGTGGTGCTGTGGGCGCGCGAGTACAAGATCGCCTCGTTCCGCTTCGACCTGATGGGCCACCAGCCGCGTGCGGTGATGGCGCAGCTCCAGGCGCGGCTCAAGCGCGAACTCGGCCGCGATGTCCAGCTCATCGGCGAAGGCTGGAACTTCGGCGAGGTCGCCAACGGCGCGCGTTTCGTGCAGGCCTCGCAGCTGTCGCTGAACGGCACCGGCATCGGCACCTTCAGCGATCGCGGCCGCGACGCGGTGCGCGGCGGCGCGGCGGGGGACGACGCGGCCACCTCGGCGCGCCGGCCCGGGTTCATCGTGCCGGCCGAGGCCGGCGACGGTGCGCGCCGCGAGGAGCTGCTGCGCCAGGGCGACCTGCTCAAGCTGGCGATGGCGGGCACGCTGCGCGGCTTCGAGCTGGAGACCGCCGACGGCCGCCGTGTCGCCGGGGAACGCCTGCCCTACGGCGACCAGCCGGCCGGCTACGCGTCGGCGCCGGCGGAGGTCGTCAACTACGTCGAGAACCACGACAACCAGACGCTGTTCGACGCGCTCGTGCTGAAGCTCCCGCGCACGACCAGCGCCGACGACCGCGCCCGCACGCAGGCGGTGGCGCTCGGGCTCAATGCGCTGAGCCAGGGCGTCGCCTACTTCCACGCCGGCGGGGAGCTGTTGCGTTCCAAGTCGATGGACCGCAACAGCTACGACTCGGGCGACTGGTTCAACCGGCTGGACTGGAGCGGCCGCGACAACGGCTTCGGCGCCGGTCTGCCGCCGGCGCGCGACAGCGCGCGGGACTACGCGCTGCTGCGGCCGTTGCTCGCCGATCCCGCGATCAAGCCCGGTCCCGCGCAGATCGACTGGACGCGGCGGGTGTTCCTCGACCAGTTGCGGATCCGCGCGAGCACGCCGCTGTTCCGGCTCGCCGATCCGGAGGAGATCCGGCGCCGGCTCGTCTTCCACAACACCGGCCCGGCCCAGCAGGCCGGCGTGATCGTCGCCCGGCTCGATGGCGCGGGACGTGCGGACGCGGTGTTCGAGCGGGTGCTGGCCGTCGTCAACGCCACGGGCGAGCCGACCGCGCTGACGCTGCCGGCGGAAGCCGGCTTCGCCTGGCGCCTGCATCCGGTGCAGCGCGCCGCCGGCGCGGCGGATGCGCGCGTACGGGAAGAGTCGCGGGTCGACGGCGTGCGCGGGGACTTCCGGGTGCCGGCGCGCAGCGTCGCGGTGTTCGTCGTCGAGCGTCGGTGAACGACACCGGAGCATCGCCGGACCAACGCCAGACCAACGCCGGACCCATGCCGGACCAACGCCGGAGTAACGCGGTAGCGACGGCGGGCATCGCGGTCGTCGCCGGTCTGGACCTTCGCCAGACGGCTTTCAAGCCCGGGATCACCCCACCCGTCGCACGGGGCTGCACGCGCCGCGCGGCGGAGTAGCATGGCTCATCAGCGGCCCCGTCAGAGGTCGCGTCGGAGACGGTCATGGGAACGATCCAGGCAATCCAGGCGATGCATCCGGTCCGCAAGGCGCTGCTGCTCGGCGCGGCGCTGCTGTCCGCGCTGACGATCACGGGCTGCGCCACGGCGCCCGAGCCGCCGCCGAGGGTGGAGACGGCCTCCCTGATCCACGACGAGCTCTTCCCGCCGTCGCGCGAGGTCATCGATCCGGCGCAGGTCATGGCGATGACCCCGAAGATGCGCGAGTTCATCCGCGCCCGTATCCCCAATGCGGCCGGCAACGGCACGACGCTGATGATGGATGCGCGCGACATGCGCCACCTGCTGCTGGATGCGCTCTACAACCGCAACGAGCTCCAGCTCGAATACGACGCGGAGACCACGCGCACCGCCGCCGAGGCCTTCGACGCCAAGGCCGGCAACTGCCTGTCGCTGGCGATGATGACGGCCGCCTTCGCGCGCGAGATGGGCCTGCCCTTCGTCTTCCGCCAGATCTACGACGAGGAGCAGTGGAGCCGCGTCGGCGACCTGCAGGTGGTCTCCGGCCACGTCAACATCGCGCTGGGCCGGCGCCGGACGGACTTCCGCGTGCTCGGCGGCGACGAGCCCTCGCTGGTGGTCGATTTCCTGCCCGGCGCGCAGATTTCGCGCCAGCGCGCGATGCCCATCGACGAGCGCGGCATCGTCGCGATGTACATGAACAACCGCGCCGCGGAGCTGCTGGCGCAGGCCCAGGTCGACCGCGCCTACTGGTGGGCCCGGGCGGCCTGGCTGCATGATCCGCGCATGCTGACGGCGCTCAACACGCTGGGCGTGATCTACCGCCGCCATGGCGATACCGCGCTGGCCGAGCGCGCCTTCCGCCATGTGCTGGCGAACGAGCCGGCCAACGTGCAGTCCATGTCCAACCTGGCCCAGGCGTTGCGTTTCCAGGGGCAGTTCGCCGAGGCACAACAGCTGGAGGCGAAGCTGGCGCTGCTGCAGCCGTATCCGCCGTTCAAGTTCTTCGACCTGGGCGTCGCTGCGATGAAGGCGGGCGAGTACGCCAAGGCCCGCGATCTCTTCGCCAAGGAGATCGACCGCTCGGCCTACTACCATGAGTTCCATTTCTGGATGGCGCTGGCCAACGTGGGCCTGGGCAAGTGGGACGTCGTGCGCACCGAGTTGGCCAAGGCGGAGGAGTACAGCGTGACCGCGCCGCAGCGCCAGCTCTATGCGGCCAAGCTGGAGAGCCTCAAGGCAAAGATGCAGCCCGCCAAGATCCAGATGCGCTAGCCATAAGCGGCCGCGCACGATCAAGCATTGAGCGGCGGCAGACCGTGGCGCGCGCGGGCTCGTGCGCAGGCGTCGTCGCCGATGCCCAGCGGCGAGCGCATGCCGAAGTCGCGGCACGGTGACGGCCGCCATTCGTAGATGCCGCAGCCGGCGCGCTCGCCGACCTTGCCCTGCAAGGCGGCGCAACGTGGCCGTGCATGATCGGTGCCGCGCATCCGGCAGGTCAAGTCCGTGACCTCCACCGTCAGACCGTCCGGCACCGTGCCGCCTTCACTCAGCAACTCGTGGCGCGAGAAGTCGACGCGGAAGCTCGCGCAGCAGGCGCCGCAGCGGGTGCAGGGGTTGTCGGCGAAGGCGGACATGGCGGGTGAGGGCAGGCGAGGGCAGGCGAGGGCGGGTGAAAACCGGCGGCGGGGATCCGCCAGCTCAGTTCGATGCCGAGGGGCTGATCAGGGTGCTGTCGGGCGCGGGCGTATCGTCGGGCAGCACGGGTTCGCGCACGACGGTGACGGTGCAGGCGCACTGCGAGACGACCTGCGCCGACACGCTGCCCAGGTAGCGCCGCATCATCGAGCTGGCGCGCGCGCCCATCACGACGTGGTCGACGCCGGTCTTCGCGGCGAACTCGATCAGCGCATCGGCGGCGTCGGGCGCCTCCAGGACGTGGAAGGTCAGCCGGCCGTCTTCGAGGGCCAGTTCCCGCGTCATCGGATGCGCCCAGTTCTTCAGCGCGATCAGCTGCTGCACATGATGGCTGCGGCCCTGCGCGTCGGTGAGCTCGTCCATGCCGATGCGGTTGGTCTTCATCACGCCGACGCAGGCCAGGCGCGCGCCGGGCTCGGTCTGCATCAGGCGGCGCACGATCTCGCGCAGTTCCTCGAGCAGCGTCGGCGTGGCGCCCAGCACGTCGACGGCGGCCATGATCACGGGGCTTCGAGCGACCTGTGCGCCGACGGAGGTGGGCGCTTGCGGCTCCTCGCCCATCGCCAGGAACCAGCGCTTGAAGCGCCGCACCATGCCGCTGCGCTGCAGCTTGTGCGCGCGGGCCGTCAGCGGCACCGCGTCCGGCCGCTGCAGGTCCAGCGCGAGCTGCGACGCGCTCTGGTAGCGGCGTTCGGCGCGCACTTCCAGGCAGTGCAGGACGATCTCCTGGAACCACGGCGGCAACTCGGGTCGGATCGCGCGCGGCGGGATCGGATCGACGTAGAGCCGCCGCCGCAGTTGCCGCACCGACGTCGGCTGGCCGAAAGGCCGCTCGCCCGTCGAGAGGTGGTACAGCATGACGCCCAGCGCGAAGAGGTCGCTGCGGGGATCGTTGCGCACGAACTGGACCTGCTCCGGCGACATGTAGGGGCCGGTGCCCATGGGCAGGGAGAACTCCTCCTCCAGCAGGTCGGGCAGGAAGTCGTGCCGCGACAGGCCGAAGTCGACCAGCACCACGGTGCCGTCCGGGCGCAGCAGGATGTTGCTGGGCTTGATGTCGAGGTGGACCAGGTGCTGGCGGTGCAGGTCGGTCAGCGCGTGCGCGACCTGGATGCCGATCTCCACGACTTCCACCAGCGGCAGCGGCGCCTGGTCCAGGCGCGGGCGCAGGCTCTCGGCCTCGATGCGCTCCATGACGATGTAGGCCTGCCGGCGCCAGTCGCCGCGCGCGACGAAGCGCGGCACGTGCGGACCCTTGAGCGCCGGCATGATCATCTGCTCGACCTCGAAGCCGACGATGCTGGCCGGGTCCTCGCCGCCCTTGATGCGGGGGACCTTCATGATCAGCGGGAAGTCCTCGGCGGGAGGGGTATCGGCAGGATCCTGGCGCCGGACCTGCCACAGGTTGGCCATGCCGCCTTGGTGCAGGCGCGCCTCGAGCACGAAGCCGTCCAGCACCTGGCCGGGTTGCAGCGGCGAGGTGATAGGAACGGGGACTGAAGTTGAAGCGTGCGTCGGGTGGGCGTCGTTCATCGATCCTCAGCGGGCCTCATCGACCCGCCACCAGGCGTTGCGCGAGCCGGTCCGCCAGGCCGGCGGGCAGGCCGGGCGCGGCGCGCAGCGCGGCAGCGGCGGCTTCGACATCGTAGGGCACGCGCTGGAAGCTGAGTTCCTCGCTGTCGTGGTCGAACAGCGCATAGGCGGCCGCCGGGTTGCCGTCGCGCGGCTGGCCGCAGGCGCCGGGGATGACCAGCCACTGCCGGTTGGGCAGGAGCGGGATCGGCACGCCGGGCTGCGGCTTGAAGTCGCCCGCCTTGCCGGTGCCGGAGAGGTGGTAGAGCATGGGCTCATGCATGTGGCCGCAGAAGGTGTAGCGGCACTCGGTCGCGTGCAGGCTGCGCATCGCTTCCAGCCGGCCCTGCACGTAGGCGAAGCCGGTCGGATCGAACGCGTTGGCGTGCACGTAGAGGCAGTCGTCCTCCTCCTCCGACATCGGCAGCGAGGCCAGGAAGGCCATCTGATCGTCGGTGAGCCGCGCGCGCGTCCAGGCGATGGCGGCGCGCGCGTCGTCGTTCATCGTGGGGCGCGGCCCCTGCGTGACGCCGAGGTCGTGATTGCCGGCGACGACGATCGCGCCCTCGGCGCGCAGCGCCCGCACCTGGTCGACGACCCAGCCGGGGTCGCTGCCGTAGCCGACGTAGTCCCCCAGGAGTGCGAAATGCCGGGCGCCCTGCCGCCGGGCGTGGTCGATGACGGCCTCGAAGGCTTGCCGGTTGGCGTGCAGGTCGGAGATCAGAGCAGTCTTCATGGAAACGGCATGGGTGCGAACGGCAAGGATGCCACGCATGGCTGACGTCAACCTTCGCAAGACGGCGAGGGGCGGACGGAAGTCCCCCCGAAGCGGAGGGGCCAGCCCCCTCCGGATGGGCGATGGCGTGGGGGACTCGCGGGTTTGACGCGTTGTGGTCGCGCCGGGCTTTGCTAATCTGGCCGACGACATGGGACGCCAGGGAGGCGATGTGGCAGGAGCGCAGCGCCGCCGGCAGTTCCGGCACGGGAGAGAAAAAAGATGAACACGTTGGAATCCGGGTGGGTGCCGGCGATTGGTCGCTGGGCCCGCGGTCCCTGGCGGGGCGGTCCGCGGCTGGCCAGGCGCGCGGCGAGCGGCCTGGCGGTGGGGCTGATGTTCACGTTGGCGACCTTTTCCGCGCGGGCGGATTGCTCGCGGCCGATCCGGGTGCCGGTGGCGCCGATCGGCATGAGCGTGGTGACTTCGGGCGGCGAGGTCAGCGGGGTGTATCCGGACCTGCTGCGCAAGGTCGCGGCGGAGACCGGCTGCCAGTTCGATTTCGGCGTCGTGCCGCGGGCCCGGGTCGAGGCGATGTACGCCGGCGGCGGTGCGGACCTGCTGGTGCCGGCGACCAGGACCTCCCAGCGCGACCTGCACGGCGACTTCATTCCGATGATGAAGGCGCGGGCGATGCTGATCTCGATCTCGTCGGACCGTGCGCCGGTCGAGAGCCTGGCCGAACTCGGCGAACGGCGCGAACTGCGCGTGGCGGTGGTGCGCGGCTTTGACTACGGCGAGCCCTACCAGCAGTTGCTGAGGACGCTGAAGGCGCAGCGCCGGCTGGTGGTGGAGGCCGACGCTGCGGCGGTGGTGCGCACGCTGGAGCGCAACCTGGCGGATGTGACGGTCATGGCGCCGTCGATCCTGGCGGGCACCCTGCTGCAGGACTCGAAGACGCGGCCGCTGCTGGACCGCCTGCGCCTGGAGGCGATGGCGGAGCTCAACTGGACCGACAGCGGGATCTACCTGTCGCGGCACCTGCCGGCGAAGGACCGCGAGGTGCTGAGCGACGCGCTGGAGCGCAACGCGCGATCCGGCACCATATGGAAGGCGCTGCAGAAACACTACCCGGCCGGGTCGTACGAGGAAGGCCTGAAGGCGATCGTGGCGCCGAAGTAGCGGCGGCGATCGAGGCTGGATGGCACAAGGCCCGCACTTGGCGGGCCTTGTCATTTCAGGAGCGGGGCAGGGCGCTCAGCCGATGCGTCCGAGCAGCAGGTACTCCATCAGCGCCTTCTGCACATGCATGCGGTTCTCGGCCTCGTCCCAGACCACCGACTGCGGACCGTCGATCACGTCGGCCGCGACCTCCTCGCCGCGGTGCGCCGGCAGGCAGTGCATGAACAGCGCATCCGGCTTGGCCTGCGCCATCATGTCCTTGTCCACGCACCAGTCCGCGAACGCCGTGCGTCGCGCCTCGTTCTCGGCCTCGTAGCCCATGCTGGTCCACACGTCCGTCGTCACGAGGTCCGCGCCGCGGCAGGCTTCCTTCGGATCCTTGAAGACCTTGTAGCAGCGGGTGTCCTTGATGCCCGCCACCGCCGGGTCGATCTCGTAGCCGCTGGGCGTGCTCACGTGCACGGTGAAGCCCAGGATCTCCGCCGCCTGCAGCCACGTGTTGGCCATGTTGTTGCCGTCGCCGACCCAGGCCACCACGCGTCCCTTCAGGCAGTCCATGTCGATCGCGCCGCGTCGGTCCATGCCGCGCTGCTCGATGAAGGTGAACAGGTCCGCCAGGATCTGGCACGGGTGGTACTCGTTGGTCAGCCCGTTGATGACCGGCACCCGCGAGTGCGCCGCGAAGCGCTCCAGCTTGGTCTGCTCGTAGGTCCGGATCATCACGATGTCGACCATGCGGCTGATCACGCGCGCGCTGTCCTCGATCGGCTCCGCACGGCCCAGTTGGCTGTCGCCGGTGGTCAGGTGCACCACCGAGCCGCCCATCTGGTACATGCCCGCCTCGAAGCTCACGCGGGTCCGCGTGGAGGCCTTCTCGAAGATCATCGCCAGCGTGCGGTCCTGCAGCGGCTGGTACTTCTCGTAGTTCTTGAAGCGGCGCTTGATCGTCGCCGCCCGTTCGAACAGGTGGGTGTACTCCTCCGCGCGCAGGTCCTTGAACTGCAGGTAGTGACGCATCAGCGTGTTCCCCGGTTTCATGGTGTCGCGGCGGGTGCGGCCAGGAAGGCCTTCACCAGCGGCACCAGACGCGCGGCGATCTCGGCGGCTTCCTCGCTCGTGAGGATCAGCGGCGGCACCAGGCGGATGACCTTGTCGGCCGTCACGCTCAGCAGCAGGCCTGCTTCCATCGCCTGCGTCAGCAGCACACCGCAGGGACGGTCCAGCTCGATGCCGATCATCAGGCCGTGGCCGCGGACCTCGACGAGGCCAGCCTCGCCCGCCAGGCCGTGCTCGATCGCGGCCTTCAGCTCGGCGCCGACGGTCGCGGCGTTGGCCAGCAGGCCGTCCTCTTCCATCACCGTCAGCGTCTCGACGCCCGCGCGCATCGCCAGCGGATTGCCGCCGAAGGTCGTGCCGTGGTTGCCCGGGCCGAAGACCTTGGCGGCCTTGTCGCCGCATACCACCGCGCCGATCGGCACGCCCGAGCCCAGACCCTTGGCCAGCGGCATCACGTCCGGCACGATGCCGGCCCACTGGTGCGCGAACCACTTGCCGGTGCGGCCGATGCCGCACTGGACTTCGTCCAGCATCAGCAGCAGGTCGTGCTCGTCGCACAGCTGGCGCAGGGCCTTCAGGAAATCGATGTGCGCCGGGTTGATGCCGCCTTCGCCCTGGATGGTCTCCAGGAAGATCGCGGTCACGTTCGGGTGTTCGGCGATGGCCTTGCGGATCGCCTCGATGTCGTTCAGCGGCACGCGGACGAAGCCCGGCACCAGCGGGCCGAAGCCTGCCTGCACCTTCGGGTTGCCGGTGGCCGACAGCGTCGCGATCGAGCGCCCGTGGAAGGCCTTCTCGAACACGATGACCTCGGGGTTCGTGTTGCCGCGGTCATGGCCGTACTTGCGGGCGATCTTGAGCGCGGCCTCGTTGGCTTCCAGGCCGGAATTGCAGAAGAAGGCGTTGGTCAGCCCCGACAGCGCGCAGAGCTTGGCTGCGAGCTGCTCCTGCAGCGGGACGTGGTAGTAGTTGCTCGTGTGGATGAGCTTGCCCACCTGGTCCCGCAAGGCCGCCACCAGCTTCGGATGGTTGTGTCCGAGCGTGTTGACGGCGATCCCGCCGAGGCCGTCCAGGTATCGTCGGCCGGCCGTATCCCAGACCCAGGCGCCTTCGCCGTGCGACAAGGCGATCGGCAGGCGGCCGTAGGTGTGCATCACATGGGGTTCGGTCGGGGCGGCGAACGAGGAGTCCGGGGCGTTCATCAAGTCTCCAAAACGTGGGAGGGTCGAGGAAGGCGGCTGTGGGCCGCGTGGGTGAGCCGATCGATTCTACGGGTCGACCCTGGGGCGTGAGGAGATTCCTCCTGCACAGGCATGGAAGCCGCGCTGACCAGCGGGGAGGTTTGCGGGGCGAGCAGAAGCCCACGTGTGCTGCGGCGCAACACATCCAAGGCACAATAGAGTTTTTGCCGGGACGCGTGAGACCGTAGCCAATGACTGAGCAGCCCAAGCCGCGAGAAGTGTTCATCCAGGGGATCACCACGGATGGCCGCACCTTCCGCCCGAGCGACTGGGCCGAACGTCTGGCTGGGGCCATGTCCTGCTTCCGTCCCGGCGGCACGCGCAGCGGCCGCGACGCCTACCTCGGCTACTCCCCCTACTGCGTGCCGCGCGTCATCGACGGCGTCAAGTGCGTGATCGTCAACGAGGCGCTGAAGTCCGTCGAACCGATGGCCTGGGAGTTCGTCATGAACTTCGCCCGTGACAACAAGCTGCAGGTCGTCGACGCCTGCCTGCTGCCGGGCGACCGGGAGTCCGGCAAGGCCTGACGGCGGGGAGCGCCGTCCCGCTCCCGCTCCCCTGAACAGGTGGTGGCGCTGGCCCGATCGGGCCATCGCCGGTCCGCGGCCTTGCGTCTACGCTGAGCGGTTCGCCGCGACCTCCCCACCGGGCTCCCTGGACATGGCCGTCTTCACCGCCGACGCGGGCTCTCGGGCCGCGGCCGTCCTGCCGGAAATGCAGCAGCTGCTGCGCCTGATCGATCAGGGCGGGGCCCTGCTGCAAGCGCGCGAACTCGCGACGGTGGACACCGTCGGCAGCCCGTTGCCGGTGATCGGCGTGACCTTGGGCAATCCTGACCCCGGCGTGCCCGCACTCGGTTTCATCGGCGGGGTCCATGGGCTGGAGCGCATCGGCGCGCAGGTCGTGCTGGCCTACCTCGGCAGCCTGGTGCGTCGATTGCGCTGGGATCTGAGCCTGCATCAGCAGCTCGAATCGCTGCGGCTCGTGTTCCTGCCCGTCGTCAACCCGGGCGGGGTGCTGGCCGGTTCGCGCGCGAATCCGCAGGGTGTCGACCTGATGCGCAACGCGCCGCAGGACGCGGACCATGGCGTACCCTTCCTCGTCGGCGGGCATCGCCTGACCCGGCATCTGCCGTATTACCGCGGACCCGCCGGCGCGCCCCTGCAGGTCGAGAGCGACGCGCTGTGCCGATTCGTCCGCGATGAACTCCTGGGGCGGCCGATCTCCGTGGCCATCGACTTCCACAGCGGCTTCGGCCTGCGCGACCGGATCTGGTTCCCCTATGCGCGCACGCGCCGGCCGATGCACCACCTCGCCGAGATCCACGCGTTGTGCGAGGTGCTCGATCAATGCCTGTCCCCGCATCCCTACGTGATGGAGCCGCAGAGCAGGCACTACCTGACCCACGGCGACCTGTGGGACCACCTCTACGACGAGTCCCTCTCCCTTGATCGAGGGATCTTCCTGCCGATGACGCTCGAAATGGGGTCATGGCTGTGGGTGAAGAAAAACCCGCGCCAGCTACTCTCCCGCCACGGCATGTTCAATCCGCTGATCGAACATAGACAACAGCGGGTGTTGCGTCGGCATATGGCTTGGATGGATTTCATGACTCGCGCGACGCAGAGCGCTTTCCGGTGGTTGCCGGGGCCGGACACAAGGATCGATCACGGGGAGCAGGCGTTGATTCGCTGGTATCGGAGGACCGCCCGATGAGCGTCCACACCTGGGTGCTGCTGCGCGGATTGACCCGCGAGAGCGGCCATTGGGGGGACTTCCCCGCGCGATTGCTGCGCGCGCTGCGGGTGCAGCAGCCGGAGGCCCGGCTGGAGCTGCTCGACCTGCCCGGCAACGGCGACAAGCATCGCCAGAGCAGCCCGACCCATGTCGACGCGATGATGGAGGCATGCCGCGCGGAGCTTCGGCGTCGCGGCGTTCCCCCGCCGTATCAGGTGCTGGCGATGTCGCTGGGCGCGATGGTCGCCAGCGAATGGGCGGCGCGCCATCCGGGCGAGCTCGACGGCGTCGTGCTGATCAACACCAGCCTGCGGCCCTTCAGTGCGTTCTTCCGGCGGCTGCGGCCGTCGAACTACTGGTCGCTGCTGCTGCTGAGCCTGACGCGGCTGAGCCTGCGCCGGCGCGAGGCCAAGGTGCTGCAGATGACGACGCGGATGCAGCGTCAGCCGGACCAGGTGATCGACGACTGGGTCTCGATCCAGCGGCAGCATCCGGTGCGGCGGCGCAATGCGTTGCGCCAGTTGCTGGCGGCGGCGCGTTACCGCGCCAGCCTCGCCAAGCCCGAGCCGCCGATGCTGCTGCTGTGCAGCCAGGGGGATTCGCTCGTGGACTGGCGCTGCTCGCAGGCCATCAGCCGGGCCTGGGGCGCGCCCTTGCGGCTGCACCGGCACGCGGGGCACGACCTGCCGCTCGATGATGGGGAATGGGTCGCGCGCAATGTCGTGGACTGGCTCCACGTGCGCGAGGTCGTCGGACAGATCACGACGCCGATGCCGCTCTGAACGGGGCGGAGGCCCCAACGAAAAAGCCCGCCTGTCGGCGGGCTTTGTTCGTGCACCAGAGCTGGATCTTGCTATCAGGCGGCGAGCGCCTTGATCTTCGAAGACAGGCGGCTCTTGTGGCGAGCAGCCTTGTTCTTGTGGAAGATGCCCTTGTCGGCGACCGAGTCGATGACGGGCTGGGCGGTCTTGAACAGGTCGGCGGCCTTGGCCTTGTCACCCGTGACGATCGCCTTTTGCACGTTCTTGATGACCGTGCGGAACTTCGAACGCAGCGCCGAGTTGGCGGCGTTCAGCTTGACGTCTTGACGTGCGCGCTTGCGGCCCGAGGCCAGACGCACGGTTTTCTTCTTGGCTTTGGAAGAGCTTGCCATTGTGTTATTTGTCCAGTTGGTGCAAAGACGGCGAGTATAGCAGCCAGGATTTGAAAAACCAAATCCGGAGTATGGCGCCCGCACCGGGACACCCATAATGCGCGGTCTTCCGCCGGGGCGTCCCGCTCCGGCCGCATCCCCGTTCCGCCTCCCACACGGCCCCCAGTACTGGCTCCGCGCCGCGCCTGAATGAACCTGCTCCGCACCGCCTCCGTCGTTTCGGTCTTCACGCTGCTGTCCCGCATCACGGGCCTGGTCCGCGAACAGATGGTGGCGGGGCTGTTCGGCGCCAACGCGATGACCGACGCCTACAACGTGGCGTTCCGCATCCCCAACATGCTGCGGCGGCTGTTCGCCGAGGGCGCGTTCTCGCAGGCCTTCGTGCCGTCGCTGGCCGCCGCGCGCGCCAAGGACGGCGACGAGGCCACCCGCCACCTGATCGATGCCGTCGCGACCGTGCTGCTCTGGGCGCTGCTGGTGACCTGCGTGATCGGCGTGATCGGTGCGCCGGTGCTGGTCTGGGCCCTGGGAGCGGGGCTGTCCAGGGATGCGCACGAGGCCGCCGTCGTGATGACGCGGTGGATGTTCCCGTACATCGGCTTCATGTCGCTGGTGGCGCTCTCGGCCGGCATCCTGAACACGTGGAAGCGCTTCATCGTGCCGGCGGTGACGCCGGTGCTGCTGAACCTGGCCTCGCTGGCCTGCGGCTACGGGCTGACGCCGGTGCTGGCGCACTACGGCTACGAGCCGATCTACTCGCTCGCGCTGGGCGTCATGATCGGCGGCATCCTGCAACTGGCGGTCCAGGTGCCGGCGCTGCGGCGTGTCGGCCTGATGCCGCGTTTCGCGCTCAATTTCGCCGGGCTGCGCCGCGCCGCCGGCGACGAGGGCGTGCGCCAGGTGTTGCGCAAGATGGGGCCGGCATTGCTGGGCGTCGGCGTGGCGCAGCTCTCGCTGCTGATCAACACGCAGATCGCGATCGCGGTGGGCGAGGGCGCGGCGTCCTGGCTGACCTACGCGGACCGCCTGATGGAGTTCCCCATCGCGCTGCTCGGCGTCGCGCTGGGCGTCGTGCTGACACCGCAACTGGCGGCCAGCACGGCCAAGGGCGAGACGCAGAAGTATTCGGGCCTGCTGGACTGGGGCCTGCGCCTGACCCTGCTGCTGGCGCTGCCCTGCGCGGTCGCGCTGCTGGTCTTCGCCGAGCCGCTGGTGGCGGTGCTCTACCAGCGCGGCGCCTTCCGGGCGGAGGACGTCGCCCACACCGCGAAGGCCGTGATGGGCTACGGACTGGGCCTGATGGGGCTGGTGTCGATCAAGGTGCTCGCGCCCGGCTTCTATGCGCGCCAGGACATGCGCACACCGGTGCGCATCGCCGTCGGCGTGCTGATCCTGACGCAGGTGTTCAACGCGATCTTCGTCTTCGGATTCAAGATCGGTGTCGCCGGCCTGTCGCTGTCGATCGGCCTGGGGGCCGTCGTCAACGCGCTGCTGCTGCTGCGCGGGCTGCGCAAGCTCGGGACCTATGCGCCGGAAGCCGGCTGGATGCTGTTCCTGCTGCGCGTCCTCGTCGCCAGCGCGGCGATGGGCGCGCTCCAATGGTGGCTGGCGGGGCACTTCGCCTGGGTTGGCGGCAAGGGCTTCCAGTTCGAGCTGGCGCGCGCCGGGTGGATGGCGCTCAGCCTGGGGGCTTCGGCGCTGCTGTACTTTGCCGTGCTGCTGCTGCTGGGCGTGAAGCTGCGCCAGTTCGCGCGCCGGGCGTAGACTCGGACGCATGAGTTCGCCTTTGCAGTGGACGGTGCCGTCGGCGCTGGACTATTTCTCGACGCTGGTTGCCGACGACGACACGCTGAACCTGGCCGAGGCCGCCACGGCGATCGCGCTCGACGAGGTGCCCCGGCTGGACGTGCAGCAGGTGATGGCGGAGCTGGACCGCCTCGGCGAACGGCTGCGCCACCGCCTGCCCGCCGACGCGCCGCCCAGCCACCGGCTGCGGATGCTCAACCAGTACTTCCACGGCGAACTGGGGTTCGCGGGCAACGTCAACGACTACTACGCCGTCGGCAACAGCTATCTGCACCAGGTGCTCGCCACGCGTCGCGGCATCCCGATCTCGCTGGCGATCATCTACATGGAGCTGGCCTCGCACGTCGGGCTGCATGTCAAGGGCGTCAGCTTCCCCGGCCACTTCCTGATGAAGCTGCGCCTGCCGCAGGGCGAGGTCGTGCTGGACCCGTTCAGCGGACGTTCGCTGGGACGCGGCGAGCTCGACGAATTCCTCAGCCCCTGGCGCGAACGCGCCGGCCTGATGCCGGAGGAGCCGATGTCGCTGGACACCTTCCTGGGCACCGCGCCGCCGCGGCAGATCCTGGCGCGCATGCTGCGCAACCTCAAGCAGATCCACATGGACCAGCAGGACCTGCCCCGGCTGCTGGCGATCCAGCGCAAGCTCGTGGCGCTGCTGCCCGACGACCGCGTCGAGCGCGCCGAGCTCGAGCAGTGCCTGCAGCAGCTCCGCGATGCGGGTGGCGGACCGGGCACCCTCCATTGAGGGTGCCGACGGGGGAGGGGTCGTCGGGCGCCGCTTAGAATCCCATTCTTCCTGAGGGTGTGACCTCCCTGTCGCCGGCCTCCCTGTCGCCGACCTCCGAGTTGCCGACGTCGCCCCGCCATCCAACGCTGAAGTGGTTTGAAGCAGATCCCGCTGTCGCTCGGTCCCGAGCCCGACTACACCTTTGACACGCTCCTCACCGGTGCCAACACCGCGGCCCTCACGCATGTGCTGGCGCTCGGGACGGGCTCGCCGCCGGTCTTCCTGTGGGGGCCGCCCGGCAGCGGCAAGACGCACCTGCTGCGCGCGCTCGCGCGTCACTGGCAGCAGGCCGGCGCGCAGGTTGGCTGGTACGACGCCGACACCCCGCTGCCCTGGGAGTTGCCCACCCATCCGAGCCTGCTGCTCCTCGACGACGCCCAGCGCTTCGACCCGGGCCAGCAGCACGCCGCCTTCGCGCTGTTCGTCGAGGCGGCCACGCTGGGCCTGGCGGTCGTCTCGACCGGCACCGCGCCGCCGATCGACCTGAACCTGCGCGAGGACCTGCGCACCCGGCTCGGCTGGGGGCCGACCTTCGCGCTGCAGCCGCTGTCCGAGGCCGAGGTGCGCGCCGTGCTGCGCCGCGAGGCCGACCGGCGCGGCATCGCGCTGAGCGACGAGGTCATGGACTACCTGCTCACCCGTTACGCCCGCGACCTCAAGCACCTGATGACGCTGCTGGATGGGCTGGACGAATTCGCCATGGCCAGCAAGCGGGCGGTCACCGTGCCGCTGCTGCGCCAGATGCTCGCCGACCAGGGGGCGCTCGCCTGAGGGCGACGCCGCCGGTTGCATCGATTTCAAGGTTTTTCAAGGACAAGACCCGTGGACCTGACCCTGTTCGACCTCGACGGCACGCTGATCCCGCAGGACTCGGACCACGCCTTCGGCGGCTACATGGTGGAGATCGGCTGGGCCGACGGCGCCGCCTGGGCCGCCCGCAACGACGGTTTCTACGCGGACTACCAGCGCGGGGACCTCGACCTGGACGAGTACGTCGAGTTCGCCACCTCCGTCTGGCGCGCCCGGCCGCTGGCCGAGGCCGAGGCGGCCCGCGCCGATTTCATGGCCCGGATCGTCGCGCCGATGTTGCGCGACAATGCGCGCGCACTCGTGCAGCGCCACCTGGACGCCGGGGATCTGGTGGTCGTGGTGACGGCGACCAACGAATTCGTGACCGCGCCGATCGCCAAGGCCTTCGGCATCGATCACCTGATCGCCGTGCAGCTGGAGCGCGACGCGACCGGGTCGTTCACCGGGCGCGTGCAGGGGACCCCGTCCTTCCAGGCGGGCAAGATCGTGCGCGTGAACGAATGGCTGGCGGCGCAGGGGCACCGCTGGGAGGATTTCGAGCGCGTGCATTTCTACAGCGACTCGATGAATGACCTACCGCTGCTGGAGCGGGTCAGTCATCCGGTGGCGACCAACCCCACCTCGGCCCTCGAGGCGCTGGCGCGCGAGCGCGGCTGGCCGATACTGAAGCTGTTCGAATGATCAAGAAATTCATCAACAAGTTGTTGGGCAAGTCCGAAAGCACCGCCACGCCGCTGGGCAAGCGCGTGGAAATCGCGGCGGAGGAACACCGCATCGACCCGGCGCTGCTCGACGAGCGCGGTGTCAAGGTCGTCAAGGGCCTGACCGACGCGGGCTACGAGGCCTTCATCGTCGGCGGCGCCGTGCGCGACCTGCTGCTGGGCCGCCGGCCCAAGGACTTCGACGTCGCCACCGACGCGACGCCGGAGCAGGTGAAGAACCAGTTCCGCCGCGCCTTCATCATCGGCCGGCGCTTCCGCATCGTCCACGTGGTCTACGGCCGCGGCCGCGAGCACGAGGTGATCGAGGTCTCGACCTTCCGCGCGCTGCTCAAGGAAGACGACGCCGAGCAGGTGCAGGGCAACGAGAAGACGTCCAAGGGCGCGCTCGAAGGCAAGTCGCACGTCGTCGACGCGTCCGGCCGGGTGCTGCGCGACAACGTCTGGGGTCCGCAGATCGAGGACGCCGCGCGACGCGATTTCACCGTCAACGCGATGTACTACAACCCGGAGCGCGAGCTGGTGGTCGACTACCACGGCGGTCTGGCCGACGCCCGCAAGAAGGTGCTGCGGATGATCGGTGATCCCGAGAGCCGCTACCGCGAGGACCCGGTCCGCATCCTGCGCGCCGTGCGCTTCGCCGCGAAGCTGGGCTTCACGATCGAGCCCAAGACCCGCGCGCCCATCGCCACGATGGCGCCGCTGCTCGCGAACGTGCCGCTGTCGCGGATGTTCGACGAGATGATCAAGCTGCTGCAGACCGGCCACGCGCTGGCCAGCATCGACGAGCTGCGCAAGCAGGGCCTGGCGCGCGGCGTGTTCCCCATTCTGGATGCGGTGCTGGACAAGGACGGCGCGCTGCCGGACAACGTGCACGGCAAGTTCGTCCGCCTGGCGCTGGAAGACACCGACAAGCGCGTCGAGGAAGGCCGCTCGGTGGCGCCGAGCTTCATGCTCGCCTGCATGCTGTGGGGCGAGGTCCAGCAGCGCTGGACGCGCCTGATCGACGGCGGCGAGGGGGCAGTCGCTGCGTTGCAGCAGGCGATCGATCTGGTCTTCGACGCGCGTGTCGGCGACATCTCCGGCCGCGGCAAGCTTGCGGCGGACATGCGCGAGATCTGGATGATGCAGCCGCGCTTCGAGCGCCGCACCGGCAGCGGTCCGCACCGCCTGATCGAGCAGCCGCGCTATCGCGCCGGCTTCGACTTCCTGGCGCTGCGCGCCGAGGCGGGCGAGATCGATCCGGCCCTGGCCGACTGGTGGGAAGACTTCGCGCTGGGTACTGAAGACGAGCGCCGCGCGCTGCTGGAACTGGCGCGCGAGACGCAGCGCCAGGGCGGTCCGCGCAGCAAGCCCAAGGCGGGCGGCGGACGCGTGCACTCGGTGCCGCGCGGCGCCGTGAGCACGCCCTCGACGATGCCGGTCAGCGGTGAGTCGGCGGCCGGTCTGCCCATCGACGCCGAAGCGGTCGACGCCGCGGAAGGCGAGGGCGGCTCCGGTCATCCCGCCAAGAAGCGCCGTCGCCGTCGCAAGCCGAAGGCGGCGGGTGGTGCCGGCGGCGCGGGTGCGTCGACGGAGACCGGCCCGTCCGGCGACGAGTAAGTCCCGCAGCAACGTCCTCGACGAATGATCACGGCCTACGTCGGCCTGGGCGCCAACCTCGGCGATCTGCGGCGCACGCTGGAAGCGGCGCTGGCCGACCTCGCCGACGTGAAAGACCTGACCCTGGAAGCCGTCTCCTCCGCCTGGCGCAGCGCGCCGATCGGATGCGAGGGACCCGACTACCTGAATGCGGTCGCCCGCGTGGCGACGAGCTTGCCGCCGCTGACGCTGCTCGCGGCCTTGCAGGCCATCGAGCTTCGCCACGGGCGCGAACGGCCGTTCCGCCATGCGCCGCGGACCCTCGACCTCGACCTGCTGCTCTACGGCAACGAGACCATCGACCTGGACCGGCTCATCGTTCCGCATCCGCGACTGCACCAGCGTGCCTTCGTGCTGCGCCCGCTGCTGGAACTCGAGCCGGCGCTGGACGCGCCGGGCTTGGGTGGGCTGGCGGAGCATCTGCCCGCGGTCGCCGATCAGGTCGTCGAGCGCGAAGGCGCGCCCTTGCGCCTTCCCTGACGAATCGCGCGAACGTCGCACCCGCGTCGCGCCCCCTCCAACTCTTCGGGAGACCTCTCCATGTTCGCAACCGCCGCCGGCTGGCAGACGATCGTCCTGCTGACGCTGTCCAACGTCTTCATGACCTTCGCGTGGTACGGCCACCTGAAGGATCTGGCGGCGCGTCCGTGGTACGTGGCGGCGCTGATCAGCTGGGGCATCGCGCTCTTCGAGTACCTGTTGCAGGTGCCGGCCAACCGCATCGGCTACCAGGGCGGCTTCACGCTGGCGCAGCTCAAGATCACTCAGGAGGTGATCACGCTGGCGGTGTTCGTGCCGTTCTCGATGTTCTTCATGAACCAGCCGTTCAAGACCGACTACATCTGGGCGGGGTTGTGCCTGATGGGCGCCGTCTACTTCATCTTCCGCAGCTGATTTCCCGCTCCCCGGATGGGTGGGGGAGTAGGCGCCAATCCTGGGGTATGGCTCCAACGGGCCACGGACCGCTACACTCGCGGGTTTTCCGTGACACGGAAATGACTCAATTGTGACGATCCGGCGCGGATCGCACGGCGCGGAGCCTCCCCCATGTTTTTCGGCAAGCTGCTGCCCCGAGAGGGCAATTTCTTCGAACTGTTCAATGAGCACGGCACGCAGATCGTCGAAGGCGCGCGCGCCTTCATGCTCATGATCCAGAACTACAACGACCTGACGCTGCGCGAAAAGTACGCCGCCGAGGTCGACAAGGCCGAGCACCATGCCGACCGTGTCACCGCCGAGGTGAACCGGCTGCTGCACCGCACCTTCATCACGCCGATCGACCGCGAGCAGATCCACGGCCTGATCAACGCGATGGACGACATCCTGGACCTGCTGCAGGACTCCAGCGAGACGATGCAGCTCTACGACGTGCGCTCCATCCCCGAGGAAGTGCTGCGCCTGGGCGAGCTGTCGGCCAAGTGCTGCGAGCGCGTGAAGCACGCCGTGACGCTGCTGCCCAAGCTGAGCGAGCCCAAGACCGCCGAGGCCGCCATCAAGGCCTGCGAGGAGATTGACCAGCTCGAGTCCGACGCCGACCGCGTGATGCGCGCCGCGATGTCCAAGCTGTTCCGCGAACAGGAGGACGTGCGCGAGCTGATCAAGCTCAAGGCGATCTACGAGCAGCTGGAGTCGATCTCCGACCGCTGCGAGGACGTCGCCAACCTCATCGAGGGCATCGTCCTCGAGAATTCCTGACCCGGTCGCGGAGCGTCTCCCATGGGAACGATGCACGTGGCCTTCTGGGTCGTGGCCATGCTCGTGGTGCTGGCCGTCGCCTTCGACTTCATGAACGGCTTCCATGACGCGGCGAACTCGATCGCGACGGTCGTGTCGACCGGCGTCCTCAAGCCGCAGCAGGCCGTGCTGTTCGCGGCCTTCTTCAACGTGATCGCGGTGCTGTTCTTCGAACTGAAGGTGGCGGCCACGATCGGCAAGGGATCGATCGATGCGGGCATCGTCGATCACCACGTGATCTTCGGCGCGCTGATCGGGGCGATCGCCTGGAACGTCATCACCTGGTTCTACGGCATCCCGTCGAGCTCGTCGCATGCGCTGATCGGCGGCCTGGTCGGCGCGGCGATCGCCAAGGCGGGCACCAAGGGCCTGATCATGAGCGGCATCGGCAAGACCGTGCTGTTCATCTTCGTCTCGCCGCTGCTGGGCTTCCTGCTGGGCTCGCTGCTGATGGTGGCGGTGGCGTGGCTGTTCAGACGCAGCTCGCCGCTGCGGGTGGACAACTGGTTCCGGCGGCTGCAGCTGGTCTCGGCCGGGCTGTACAGCCTGGGCCACGGCGGCAATGACGCGCAGAAGACCATCGGCCTGATCTGGATGCTGCTGATCGCCTCCGGCTACGCAGGCGCCGGCGAGCATTCGCCGCCGACCTGGGTCATCGTCATCTGCTACCTGGCGATCGGCCTGGGCACGATGTTCGGCGGCTGGCGCATCGTCCGCACGATGGGGCAGAAGATCACCAAGCTGAAACCGGTCGGCGGGTTCTGCGCGGAAACCGGTGGCGCGATCACGCTGTTCCTGGCGACTTCGCTCGGGATCCCCGTGTCCACGACGCACACGATCACCGGCGCCATCGTCGGCGTGGGCTCGACGCAGCGTGCGTCGTCAGTGCGGTGGGGCGTCGCCGGAAACATCGTCTGGGCCTGGATCTTCACGATCCCGGCGTCGGCGTTCATCGCCGGGCTGTTCTACTGGATCAGCTTCACGCTGTTCTGAGCAAAAGGCGCTACTGGCTGATCTCGCGGGCGGCTTCGACCTGCGATTCGAAGTAGCGCTGCGCCGAGAAGGCGATCGTCGCCATCAGGCAGGCGCCGCCGACCATCAAACACGCGATGACGCCCAGGATCGGCAGCCAGCCGGTCCTGCGCACCGCTTGGCCGGGATTGAAGCGGTCGGCCCAGCGTTCGTCGGGCATCAGGCCGTAGACGATGCCCGCCAGCATGCTCTGGGCGATCATCAGACCGAGCAGCGGGATCAGGAACCAGGCGGCGACATCATCCTGGCCAAGCGTGTCCATGCGATGCACGCCATAGAGGCCGAGCAACGTCGGCAGCGGATGCAGCCAGGCGAGCTTGTCGCTGAAACCGTGCAGGTAGAAGCGATGCGCCCCGAGGCTGCCGAGCGCGAAGCTCAGCCAGGTGGCGACGGTCTTGGACTTGAAGTCCGCCGCGCCGCCGGCGTCAGGGGCGACGGCGCTCATGCGGCCGGAGTCTCGGCGGGAGCGGAAGGCGCCGCCGGCGAGGCCGCCGTGGCCGCGGGTGTCGCACCGGTGGGCGAACTGCTGTCACCCTGACCCAACTGGCGTTGCATCAGCACGACATCCAGCCATTTGCCGAATTTCCAGCCGGCGGCCTTCATGACGCCGATGTCCTCGAAGCCGTGGCTGCGATGCACGCCGATCGAACCGAGGTTCTGGGAATCGCCGATCACGGCCACCATCTGGCGCGCGCCGGCCGCCTCGCAGCGGGCGATCAGTTCGGCCAGCAACAGGCGGCCGACGCCCTGGCCCTGGGCCTGGGGTGCGAGGTAGATCGAGTCCTCGACGAAGTAGCGGTAGGCCAGCCGCGGGCGGAAGTAGTTGGCGTACGCGAAGCCGAGCACCTGCCCGTCACGCTCCGCGATCAGGTAGGGCAGGCTGCGGCTGAGCACCTCGGTGCGGCGTCGGCCCATCTCGGCGCGGTCGGGCACGTCGGTCTCGAAAGTGCCGGTGCCGTGCAGCACCGCGTGCTCGTAGATCTGCTGGATCGAGGCGATATCGCCCTCCAGGCTGGGGCGGATCAGGAGAGGGGAGGAACTGCTGGTGGTCGTCGTCATTGGGGGAGGAGGACAAAGCGTCAAACGCGAGTTTATAATGCTGGGTTTTGGCGCTGGCCCCTGGGTGTGGCTGTCACGCTTCGAAGCTTCCTGATCCGGAGCTTGGGTGATGACGGTCCGGGGGCGTATCTACAGGGCCGCTGTCGACCTTTCGTGGGGATCTTTCGCGACACACGCGTGCCCCTTGAGAAGTCGATCCAATTGTCTGCTTGCCCCTGTGTGTCTCCCTGGTGCGGTGGAACGCTCAAAACCTGAAGGATAGATCATGGTCGTTATTCGACTCTCCCGCGGTGGCTCCAAGAAGCGTCCGTTCTACAACATCGTCGTGACCGACAGCCGCAATCGTCGCGATGGCCGCTTCATCGAGCGCGTCGGTTTCTATAACCCCGTCGCCACCGGCAACGCCGAAGGCCTGCGTGTCGCCCAGGACCGCGTGTCCTACTGGGTCGGCACCGGCGCCCAACTGTCGCCGGCCGTCGCGCGCCTGGTCGACGTGGCCAAGAAGTCGGCTGCCGCTCCGGCCGCCGCCGTCGCTGCCTAATCCTCCGGATCGCAGTCGATGAAGCAGGCGCCTGACGACGTGATCGAGAGTTCCCCGGCCTTTCCGGAGGACGCCATCGAAGTCGGGCGCGTGCTGGACGCCTGGGGCATCAAGGGCTGGCTGAAGATCCTCAGCCATTCCCCCGATGCCCAGGCGCTCTTCGCCTCTCGCCACTGGTTCATGAAACCGAGCGAGAAGGCATTGCCGGGCAAGCCGCATGTCGTGCCCCCCGTGCTCAAGATTCTTTCCGTCCGCGATCACGCGGATGGCATCGTCGCCCAGGTCGAAGGCGTGGCGGATCGCAACGGCGCCGAAGCGCTGAAGGGCGCCCGCATCTTCGTCTCGCGCAGCGTGTTCCCGGATGCCGGCGAAGACGAGTTCTACTGGGTCGACCTGATCGGCATGAGCGTCGTCAACAAGGACGGCCAGACGCTGGGCGAGGTGATCGACCTGATCGACACCGGCCCGCATTGCGTGCTGCGCATCCTGCCCGCGGGCAAGACCGCGCCGGTCAAGCCGGACGAGGAAATCCTGATCCCGTTCGTGAACGCGTTTGTCGGCGACGTCGACAAGACCGCCAGAGTCATCCCGGTCGACTGGGATCTGGACTACTGAAGCCGCCGGGCCTGATGCCCATGCGCTTCGACGTTCTCACCCTTTTTCCTGAGCTCTTCGATCCCTTCCTGCGGGTCGGCGTGACGCGTCGCGCGTACGAGAGCAAGCAGGTCGACGTGCGCCTTTGGCAGCTGCGCGACTACGCCGAAGACAACTACCGTCGCGTCGACGATCGCCCCTTCGGCGGCGGTCCGGGCATGGTGATGCTGGCCGCGCCGCTGGAGCGTGCGCTGACCGCTGTGACGGCCGATCGCGCGAGCACGCATCCAGGCGCCCCGGCCGTGATCCATTTCAGTCCGACCGGGCGCAAGCTCGACCAGGCGTTGGCGCGTGAACTCGCGTCAGGCGAGGGCGCCATCCTGCTCTGCGGCCGCTACGAAGGCATCGACCAGCGGGTGCTGGACCGCCACGTGACGATGGAAATCAGCCTCGGCGATTTCGTGCTTTCGGGCGGCGAGCTGCCGGCCATCGCGATGCTGGACGCGATCGCCCGTCTGCAGGAGGGCGTGCTGAACGATGCCGCCTCGCACCAGCAGGACAGCTTCTCGGACGGCCTGCTGGACTGCCCGCACTTCAGCCGCCCCGAGGTCCTGGAGACGCCCGAGGGCCCGCTGCCGGTGCCGCCGGTGCTGCTGTCCGGCCATCACGCCGAGATCGCCCGCTGGCGGCGCGAGCAGTCGCTCGCGCTGACGCAGCGGCGCCGGCCCGAGCTGATCGAGGCCGCGCGCCGCGACGGCAAGCTCGACAAGAAGGACGAGAAGTTCCTCGCGTCGCTGCGCACCGCCCGGGGCTGAACGACGGCCAAGCCGGGCGGAGTTTGACGATCGCCCCGCTGCGTCTATAATCGCGGGTTTTCCGATCCTCTACTGGGCTGATGGGGCAAGGGCGGTGCTTTGACACCGTTGGTTGAATCCCCACGCGGGCGGCGCCGAAGAATTCATTCGATGGCGGCCTGACCTGGAATCATCCTGATTCGCGCCGGCAAGATCACAGGAGATCCTCGTGAATCTGATCCAAACCCTCGAGCAAGAAGAAATTGCTCGCCTGAACAAGACCATCCCCGCGTTCGCCCCTGGCGACACGGTGATCGTGAACGTGAACGTCGTCGAAGGCACCCGCAAGCGCGTGCAGGCCTACGAAGGCGTCGTGATCGCCCGCCGCAACCGCGGTCTGAACTCCAACTTCATCGTCCGCAAGATCTCGAGCGGCGAAGGCGTTGAGCGTACGTTCCAGCTGTACAGCCCGCTGATCGCTTCGATCGAAGTGAAGCGCCGCGGCGACGTCCGTCGCGCGAAGCTGTACTACCTGCGTCAGCGTTCGGGCAAGTCGGCGCGTATCAAGGAAAAGCTGGCCATCAAGACGGTCGCCGCCTGATCCTCGGCGCAAGCCACCCCCAAAGCCGCTCCAAGGCCCTGCCCGGAGCGGCTTTGTCGTTTCTGGCGTCCAATCGGGGCTTCGCGCCTCGAGCGCCCACGAACAAGTCCGGCGCACCGGACGTCCCTGCCGCATGTCGACGCCTTCTTCCAGCCGTCCCGCCAGCCGTCCCGCCATCCAGGATCCCCGCGCCATCCCCGTCACCGGCACCGATGCGCATCTCCCCGCCGTTCCCCGCGAGCGCCTGACGCCGGACTGGTTGCGTGATCGCTTCCTCCATCCGCAGAGCATCGAGCCGGAGTTGCCCGGCGACGGCGGCATCTTCCCGGGCCGCACGACGACGCAGGCCGCCGTGCTCATCCCGCTGGTGGAGCGCGCCGAGGGCCTGCACGTGCTGCTGACGCAACGCACCGCGCACCTGCGGGACCACGCCGGCCAGATCAGCTTCCCCGGCGGCCGCGCCGAGCCGGAGGACGGCTCGCCCGAGCGCACCGCGCTGCGCGAGGCCGAGGAGGAGATCGGCCTCGACGAACGCTACGTGGATCTGATCGGCCAGCTTCCCGTCTACCGCACGGTGACGGCCTACGAGGTCACGCCGGTGGTTGGCCTGATCCGTCCGGGCTTTTCGCTGCGGCTGGATGCCTTCGAGGTGGCGGAAGCCTTCGAGGTACCGCTGGAGTTCCTGATGAACCCGGCGCACCACCAGCGCCATACCTTCGAGTACGACGCAGGCGAGGCCGCGGGCCAGGCCGAGGGCGATGGCGGACCGTTGAAAGGCCGCCGGCAATTCCTGTCGATGCCGTGGACGGGGCCAGGTCTTGCGGTGTCGAATGCGGACCCCGACGTGACGCTGACGGCGGACGCGTCGAAGGAGTTCTTCATCTGGGGCGCGACCGCCGCGATGTTGCGCAATCTCTACCGCTTCCTGCAGGTCTGAGTCACGGCGCCGGGCGGGGGGACACCGATCCCCCTTCGGAGGGTGTGCGGGCCGCTATCATCCCGGGCCATGAACTTCTTCGCGGTCTTGCTGGCGCTGGTGTGCGAGCAGCTCAAGCCTCTGCCGCACGGGAATCCGGTCCACCAAGGCATGATCGCCTGGGTGCGCTGGACCGGGCGCAACTTCGACGCGGGCCGGTCGCACCATGCGGCCGTCGTGTGGACGATCACCGTCGTCGGTCCGGCCCTGCTCGTCGGGGCGATCTACGCGCTCGTGCGGCCCTACAGCCTGCTGCTGTCGCTGGCGATGGACGTGCTGGTGCTCTACCTGACGCTGGGCTTCCGCCAGTTCAGCCACTACTTCACCGACATCCGTGACGCGCTGGAGCGCGGCGACGAGCTCGAAGCCCGCCGCCTGCTCGCCGAATGGCGTCACCTCGACGCCAGCGAATTGCCGCGCACCGAGCTGCTGAGACACGTGCTGGAGCACTCGCTGCTGGCGGCGCACCGGCATGTCTTCGGCGTGTTCTTCTGGTTCGTGCTGTTCTCGACGCTGGGCCTGGGCCCGGCCGGCGCGGTGCTGTACCGGATGGCCGAATTCGCCGGCCGCTACTGGGCCTTCAAGAGCCGCACGCTGGACGCGCCGACCAACGAGCGCCTGATGGAGCTGTCGCGCAAGCTGTTCGGGATGATCGACCACATCCCCGCGCGCCTGACGGCGACGGGCTTTGCGATCGTCGGAAACTTCGAGGAGGCGGTGAGTTCCTGGCGCCGCGACTCCGCGTTGTGGGCCCATGACAACGAGGGCATCATCCTCGCCTCCGCCGCTGGGGCTGTCGGCGTGCAGCTGGGCGGCAGCGCCGCGCCAGGCGTGACGCCGGACCGCAGCAAGACCTTCGAGTCCGGCGGCGACATCGACGCGACGAGCGCGGAAGGCTCCACCGCCGGGGTGCCACCGCAGTTGGGCCATCTGCAGAGCGTGGTCGGGCTCGTGTGGCGTTCGGTCGTGCTGTGGATGATGCTGCTGGCGCTGCTGACGCTGGCGAACCTCGTCGGCTGACCAGGCCTGGACTCAGGCGTCCCGCACATCGGCCAGCACCTGCTGGCCGAAGTCGTTTCTGGCGAGGAACTTCAGCACCTTCGCCGCAGTGTCCTCCGCGCTGGCCAGCTGGCCTTCGGCCTTGAACGCCGCGAAGCGGTCGCGGTCCGGGAACTTCGTCGAATCGCCGCCGCGCAGCTGGGCCTGCATGTCGGTGTCGATGATGCCCGGCGCGAGCGAGACGACGCGTGCGGCGCGTTCCCCCTTGGCGGCCTTGTGTTCCTCGTCCAGCGCCATCGCGCGGCTGAGGTTGTCCATGCCGGCCTTGGCCGCGCAGTAGAGCGCACTGCCGGCCATCGCCCGGCGGCCGAGGCCGGACGAGATGTTCAGCACCTTCCGATCGGCGGGCCAGTCGCGGGTGGCGTCGAGGAAGGCTGCGCTCAACAGCACGGTGGCCTCCAGGCCGACGCGCAGCGCGGAGGACAGGGTTTCCAGCGACTCGCCGTCGATGGGACCGGGTGTCGTGACGACGCCGGCGTTGTTGATCAGCGTCGCGCTGGTCCATTCGCGCGACTGCGCGCGCAGCGAATCGGCCAGGTGCTGCGCGATCGTCAGCGGGCTCGACAGATCGACCTGCCACTGCTGCAGCGGCAGACCGCGCTCACGGGCGAACTGCTCCAGCGCCTCGCTGCGGCCCCGGGCGATGCCGATGACCACATGGCCGGCTTCGAGCGACTGGCGCGCCAGCGCCTCGCCCAGGCCGCGCGAGCTGCCGGTGATGACGGTGAGGGAACGAGGCTGGGCAGCGTCGTTGGAAGCGGTCGTGGACATGTTGAAAACGCTCCTGTGTCAAAGGATGGGGTGCGCGTCGCGCGTTCAGAAATCGGGTGGGGAATGCAGTGACAGCGCCGGCGCGTCGAGCACTGCCGGGAGGCTGAGGTCCCGCGCGTGCAGCAGCAGGCGCGGCGCCCGCGCGAGGACTTCCGGCGGCGCATACAACGCGTCGCCGAGGATGGGGTGGCCGACGGCCAGCAGGTGCACGCGCAACTGATGCGAGCGGCCGGTGACCGGCTCCAGCTCGACGCGCGTGGTGCCCGCCGCGACATCGCGATCCAGCACCCGCACGCGGGTCAGGCTGGGTTTCCCGCGCTCGTGATCGATCATCTGCCGCGGGCGGTTCGGCCAGTCGACGATCAGCGGCAGGTCGATCTCGAAGGTGTCGCGCTCGACGAGGCCCGCCACGACCGCTTCATAGCGCTTGTCGACGAGCCTCGCGGCGAAGGCTTCGCTGAGCGCGCGCTGCATCGCCACGCCGCGACCGAAGACGATCAGGCCGGAGGTCGACTGGTCCAGGCGATGCACGATCAACGCGTCCGGGAACTCGGCCGCCACGCGTGCCCAGGCGCAGTCCTGCTTGTCCTCGCCGCGGCCAGGCACGGACAGCAGACCCGACGGCTTGTCGACGACGACACGCCACGTGTCCGCGTGGACGATGGTCAGCGATTGCCGGGACGGCAGAGTCGGATCAATCATCGAGGCGTCGTTGAAGCTTCATCGGGGAGTCGTCGGAGCGTCGTCCACACGTCGTCGCCGTTCAGAACTGGTGGATCCACCCCGACTGCAGCGCCGACTGCGGATTCGATCCGGCCGTGCTGACCGCCTCGAGCGCCTCCGCCGCCGGCGCGCCCAGCCGCTTCAGCACGCACGCGGCCATGGTGCCGGTGCGGCCCATGCCAGCGGCGCAATGCAGCAGCACGCGGTCGCCCATGCGCAGCCCCTGCGCGATGTGCTCCACGCCCTGGCGGAACGCCGCGCTGTCCGACGCGAGGCCGAAGTCGCGCATCGGCACGTGCAGCCAGCGGAAGGGCAGGCGGCCCTCGGCGATCGCCTTGTGATACGGCGGCGAGAGCTCGGCGACTTCCTCGAGCGGGTTGAGGCAGACCACCACGTTGAGCTGGTTCAGGCGCGCCTCGTCGAGGAAGGCGCCCCAGGACTCGCGGCGGCCCGGCATCGACTGCAGCCACAGCCGGCCCGGGATGGCGTCGGGGAGGGGGAGGGGTCGGAAAGCCATGCCCCGATTGTCGGGTCTCCCTGTTGATCAAGATGTTAATCAACTAAAAGTTTATTTATTTGACGGCCGGCGCGATCATGGCGGCACGGCGTTCAACGCCCCGTCCGAGGCGACGCCTCCACAACGCTGGAGACCATGCCCGAAGCCACAACAAGCAAGCAGAAGGAGCTCGCCATCATGATCAAGATCCAGGGACTCGACCACCTCGTGCTGCGCGTGCGCGATCTGCCGGCCGCGCTGCACTTCTACGTGGACCTGCTGGGTTGCACCGTCGAGCGGCGCCAGGAGGAGATCGGTCTCGTGCAGCTGCGCGCCGGGGCCCAACTGATCGACCTCGTGCCACTGGACGGCAAGCTGGGGCGGGTCGGCGGCGCGGGGCCTGGCACTGAGGGGCGCAATGTCGACCACTTCTGCCTGCGCGTCGAGACGCTCGACGAGCCCGCGCTGCGCCGCTGGCTGACGTCGCAAGGCGTCTCCGTCGACACCTACGGCTCGCGCTATGGCGCGGAGGGGGAGGGCCCGTCGCTCTACCTGTTCGATCCGGACGGCAACGCCCTCGAGCTCAAGGGGCCACCGTGGCCGGCGGGTCTGCACGAGGCGCTGGATCAGTCGGTGAAGTTCGGTCCGATGTACGGCACCGAGTCCATGCCGCTCTTCAACCACCTGCCGATGGCGCTCGGCGCGCTGGGTCGGCTGGGCGCGCCGCGCGAGGCGCTGCAGCGCCACATCGACCATTGGGCGCCGCTGTCGCGCCCTGCGGACGACGACGGTGCGCCGCCGCCGTCCGTCGAGGACGCGCTGCGCCGCGTGCTGGCCGCGCCCGAAGCCCAGGCCTTCCATGTCGCGATCCGGCTCGCGTATGCGTTGCAGGCCGGTCACCGCCAGGAACTGGATGCGGCACTGAAGACGACGATCGGGCTGGAAAGCCCGCTCGGCGCGCCGGTGCCGGCAGGTCGGGGACGCGAGAGCCTGCGCGACGTGATCGACGCCGTGCGCGCCGATCCCGCGCTGGCGATGCCGCCGATGCCGGGCACGCTGATCACGACGAGGATGCAGCATGCGTTGGCGCTGCCCGGTTTCGACGGCTACGTGGAGCGCCCCCGGTTGACGTTGGACGCACTGGCCGAGGCCTCGCTGGCGGCCTATCTGTCGCGGCACCAGTTCGCATCGCTGCACCTGGTGACCGGCACGCACGCGGTGCGTGTGCTGCTGGAAGCCGCTGCCTCGCGCGGCGTGGACATCGACGAGGGCCAGGTCTTGCGCACCGTCTGGCGCGCGTGGCTGGGCACCTATCTGTCGGAACTTCGTCCCGCGCCGGCCTGGGCGCTGGTGCATGCGGGCAGCGCGACGGAGGACGACTGGACCCGTGAACTGCCGTCGCTGCACGCGTCGATGAACGACCACCGCATCAAGGTCGCCGATGCGGCGCGCGAGGAGTGGCGCCATCGCGGCTGGCCCGGCTATGCCTTGTGTCTGCGTCGCGAAGGGGCCGCACAATGAGCGCCGTGCTGTCTTCCACCGAGTCCTCCGCGACGTCCGCCTCGCCCGCGCCGCTGCGCCATCCGCATCTGCTGCTCTGGGCGGTCTGCGCACTCGCGCTGATGAGCACCGCCGGCGTCGCGCTGCCGTACCCGATCCTGGCGCCGATCTTCGTCGGCGGGCCGGTCGACGACTTCACTCACTTCCTCGGTTTGCGCCCGGAGCTGCTGATGGGCCTGGCGCTGGCGGTGAACCCCGCCGGCATCCTGGTCGGCAGCCTGGTGATCGGGCCGATGTCCGATCGCTACGGCCGGCGGCGCGTGCTGAGCGTCACCATCACCGCGACGCTCGTCGGCTACGGGCTGAGCGCCTTCGCGCTGGCCTCGCGGGACTATCCGCTATTCGTGCTGTCGCGCTTCGCGACGGGCCTGACCGAAGGCAACGTCGCCGTCGTGCGGGCGCTGCTGGCCGACTGGCATCCGCAGCTGGAGCGCACGCGCAGCTTCGCGTGGCTCAACGCGAGCCTGTACATCGGCTGGCTGGTCGGGCCGCTGCTCGGCGGCCTGACGCTGCCGTGGGGTGAGGCGGTGCCGTTCATCGTCGCCGCCGTCGTGATGCTGCCGTGCCTGGTGCTGCTCGGCTTGGGCCTGCCTGACGATCGCCCGGCCATGAAGCCGGAGGGCGGCATGCTGGCCGCGATGCGGCGCCAGCAGTCGCTGGGGCTGATCGCGCAGGACCCGGTGTTGCGTCACCTCGCGCTGCTTCAACTGGCCTACACGCTGGGCGTCAATGCGCTGTATGAGTTCGCGCCGTTGTGGATGCTGCAGCAGGCGGGCCTGGACAGCCGCGGCATCGCGCTCGTCACGGCGGTGCAGTGCGCCGCGATGACGGCGGCCAGCATCTTCGCGGCGCGCATCGGTTCAGGGCCGACGCCGCTGCATCGCGCGGCGCGGTTCGCGGTCGTCGCGGCCATCGGACTGCTGGCGCTGAGCCTCGCTCCCTCGTGGATGGGTCTCGCATTGATCCCGTTGCTGGGCATTCCGCTGTCGTTCTACAACGCGCTGATGCCGGCGTGGATGTCGGACCGCTTCGCGGCGTATGGCCAGGGTCGTGTGATGGGTCTGCTGACGACGGTGTTCTGCCTGTCCAACACCTTGATCGCGCTGATCGGCGGCGCGCTGGGCATGCTGTCGGCGCGCTGGATCATGCTGCTGGGCGGCACGATGTGCCTGGGCGCGGCGATCGGCTTCATCCGCTTTGCGAGGCGCCATTCATGAGCCAGGGCAACGAGGACCGGCTGCTGTTCGAGCTGAAGAGCCGCGGGCCGCAGGCGGCCGCCGCGTTGGCGGCGACCGCCGCCATCACGCCGATGGGCGCGCACAAGCTGCTCGCGCGCTTGGAGGAACAGGGGTTGGTCGAGTCGCAGGACGACCAGCGCGGCGAGGCGGGACGGCCGCGCAAGCTGTGGTCGCTGACGGCGGAGGGGCACGGGCGGTTTCCCGATCGGCACGCCGATCTCACGGTGCAACTGATCCAGCAAGCGCGTGCGGTCTTCGGCGAGGCGGGGCTCGATCAACTGATCGCCGCGCGCGAGCGGGAGAGCGAGCTGCGCTACCGCGCGGCGATCGACCGGTGCCGCACGACGGGCGACCGCGTGCGCGAGCTCGCGCGGCTGCGCGCGGAAGAGGGCTACATGGCGCGCGCCGAGCGCGTCGGCAAGGACTGGCTGCTGGTGGAAGACCACTGCCCGATCTGCGCGGCCGCGCAAAGCTGCCAGGGCTTCTGCCGCTCGGAGCTGGCGCTGTTCGAGCGCTGCCTCGGCCCCGGACTCACCGTCGAGCGCACCGAGCATCTGCTGGCCGGCGCTCGACGATGCGCCTATCGGATCAGCCCGTTGTAGTTCACGACACGATGTACGCCGCCGCTCCCGTCGCCAGCAAGCGTCCCTGTTCATCGGTGAAGGCCATGCGCGTGTTGGCGACGCGGCTGCCGAGCCGCATCACCTCGGCCTCGCAGCGGAACAGCGCGCCGATGGCGGGGCGCAGGTAATCGACGCGCAGGTCGATGGTGCCGAGCTTGGCGAAACGCTGCAGCCGCTGCTGCGGCGGCTCGTCGAGATGCCGCGCGCCGATCGCCGCCATCACCGCGAGACCGCCCATCGAATCGAGCGTTGCGCTGATCACGCCGCCGTGCAGCCGGTTGTGGGCGTAGTGTCCGACCAGGTCCGGCCGCATGGGGATGTGCGCCCGCACGATCTCGTGCTGCAGCTCGTCGATCTTCACGCCGAGCACCTGGTTGAAGGTGATCAGCTGTTCGAAGATCTCGCACAGGGCGGTGGTGAACTCAGGCTCGAAAGGGCTCTTCACGTCGGTCATGGGCGCGGACCATAACGCAAGGTCGCGCGCCGCAGGAGAGCGCTCGCCCTAATCCGGATGAACGCCTCGCCCCGCTCCGCCCCGCATCGCCTCGCATCCCCTCGCGTCCTGGCGACCGTCCTGCTGCATGCCCCGTCTCAGTCCACACGCGCGCCCGATGCCTTGACGATCGGCTCCCACCGCGCGATGTCCTGCTTCAGCATCGCCGCCAGCGCGGTCGGGCCGCCGCTGAGCGGCTCCACGCCCAGCGCCTTGAGCTTGGCGAGCGCATCGGGCGCATTCATCACCGCCGTCACGTCCTCGGCCAGTTGCTTCGTGATCGCGTCCGGCGTGCCGTGGAGCGCGAAGAGTCCGACCCACAACTCGCCCGCGAATCCCGGGACGACCTCGCCGATCGCCGGGACGTCGGGCAGCGCCGAAGAGCGCTTGGGCGAACTCACGCCCAGCGCCACGAGCTTGCCGGCGCGCACGAACTCGAGGCAGGACGGCAGGCTCGCGAAACCGACGCTCACCTGGCCGCCCAGCATGTCGGTCAACGCGGGGCCGACGCCCTTGTACGGCACGTGCTCGAGTTGCAGCCCGGCGGAGCGGTTGAGCATTTCGCCCAGCAGATGGTTCAGCGAGCCGTTGCCGGCCGACGCGTACTGGTACGACGGGCTCTTCGCCTTGGCCGCCGCGATGAAGCCCTTGAGGTCCTTCGCCGGGAAGCTCGGATGGACGATCAGCACATTGGGCACGACGCCGATCGGCGCGATGGGATCGAAGTCCTTCACCGGGTCGAAGCCGGTGCGCCGGTACAGCGCCGGGTTGATCGCCTGCGTGCTGCTGATCGTCAGCAGCAGCGTGTAGCCGTCCTTCGGCGCGCGCGAGGCGAGCTCCGTGCCGATGTTGCCGCCCGCGCCGGCGCGGTTGTCGATGTTGAAGACCTGCCCGTATTTCTCGGTGAGCTTTTGCGCCAGGATGCGGCCCACCGCGTCGTTCGTGCCTCCCGGGGCCTGCGGCACGACGATCGTGACCGGTTTGCCCGGATAGGTCTGCGCGCGCGCCGCGGGCACGACGGCGTTCAGGGCGGAAAAGGCGGTGAAGGCGCAGAACTCTCGCTTCGTCAGCATGACGTTGTCTCCTGTTGTTGTCTGGGATTCGCGGGAAAAGTCGAAGCCGCGGGAGTCAACCGTCGCCTACGGGATCCAGGCCGGCCTCGATGAGCAGGGCCTTCGCGCGCAGGACCACCGGCTTGTCGATCATCAGATCGCCGAGCTTGGTCGCGCCGAGACCCTCGCGATCGGCGACCGCGAAGGCAGCAACGATGGCGCGCGCCTGCGTGATCTGCGCCGCCGTCGGCGTGTAGCAGGCATTGATCGCGTCGACGAACTTCGGATGCACGACCACCGCACCGCGGAAGCCGAGCGTGCGCGCTTCCTGCAGCAAGGCCTCGAATTCGTCGACGCCGCCGAGGTTGGCGATGGAGCCGACGAAGCCCACCGGCAGCACGCCGGCCGCGCGGGCCGCGTACAGCACCATCAGGCTCGGCGTGAGCAGGGCCTGCGGCGTCGGCAGGCCGCCGACGTCGAGCGAGAAGTCCTCGCTGCCGAGCATCATGGAATGGACGCGCGGCGAGGCGGCGGCGATGTCGTGGAGTCGGGGCAGCGCCGCGGCGGATTCGATCTGAAGCAGGAAGCGGACCTCGCCCGCCGGCAGACCGGTCGCACGTTCGAGCTCGTCGACAACGCCGGCGAGCAGCTGGACATCGCGGGCGTGCTCGACCTTCGGCAGCACCAGCAGACGCAGGCCCGGCGACACGGCGGCGCGCAGGTCGTCGATGGCGGTGTTCAGCGCGCCGTTGATGCGCACCGCCGCGGTCTTGCCGCCCGCGTGCACGCGCCCGATCGCGGTGGCAACGCCAGCGCGTGCGCTCGCCTTCCTGCTCGGATGCACACCGTCCTCGAGATCCAGGATCACGACATCGGGCGTCTTGTTCAACGCGCTCTGCAGCAGGCGTTCGTTGTCGGCGGGAACGAAGAGGTAGGAGCGATAGGCACGAGGCGAGCGCTGACCGCTGCGAGTGGCGGCGCTCATCATTGTTCCTTCAGCCACTTGTCGTTGTCCTGGCCGAGGGCCGGCGCGGGCCGGCGCACGGGCGGCCGTGCGCCGTTGATCTTGAAGGGCACGGCGTGCACGGAGACCGTGCGGCCGTCCGGCGTCGGCGTGTCCAGCAGCAGCTCGCGCTCCAGGATGTAGGGGTGCTGGAGCAGGTCCTCGATGTCGCAGACCTCGCCGGCGGTGATGTCGCGGTCCTCGAAGAACGACAGCGCCTCGGCCAGCGTGAGCGTCGAGAGATGCCCCTGGATCAGATCGTCGAGCGCATCGATGTTGGCCAGCCGCGCCTCATGCGTGGCGAAGCGTTCGTCCTTCAGCGCATCGGGATGTCCGATGCCCGCGAAGAGCCGCTGCAGCGTGCCCGCCATGCCGGCGGACAAGGCGACCCATCGTCCGTCCTTCGTCGCGTAGACATTGCGCGGCGCATGCGTGGGCGAGCGGCTGCCGGAGCGCTGCGTGGCCTGGCCGGTGAGCTGGAACTCCGAGGCCTGCGGGCCGAGCATCGAGAACAGCGGCTCGAAGAGCGAGAGGTCGATCTCCTGCACCGTCGGCGACGGATTGACGCGCTGGCGGAGCAGCGCGGCGAGCGCGGCCGTCGATCCATGCAAGCCCGCCACCGAATCGGCGAGGGAGAAGGGCGGCAGCACCGGCGGCCGGTCCGCGTGGCCGTTCATCGCGGCGAAGCCGCTCATCGCCTCGATCAGCGAGCCGAAGCCGCCCTTCTTCGCGAACGGACCGGTCTGGCCCCAGCCGGAGATGCGGACCACGATCAGCCGCGGGTTCAGCCGCTGCAGCGCGTCGATCCCCAGTCCCATCTTCTCGAGCGTGCCGGGGCGGAAGTTCTCGACCAGGATGTCGGCGCGCGCGATCAGCGAGCGCAGCGAGGCCATGCCTTCTTCCGACCGCAAGTCCAGCGCGACGCTGTCCTTGTTGCGGCTGTATTCCATCCAGTAGGTGCTGACGCCCTGGCGCTGCCAGGCGCGCAGGTCGTCGCCGCGCTCCGGCGACTCGACCTTCACGACCGACGCGCCGAGGTCCGCGAGCACATGCGTCAGCACGTTGCCCGACACCAGCCGCGACAGGTCGATCACGAGGACATCCGACAACGGCAAACGCTCGTCGGGGAGAGAGGGCTCAGAACTCATGGAGGCGCTTCCTTTCATGGAAGCAGCCTACGGACGCGCGCCGCCGCTGGGAAATACGGATGTCGGTTAGGCGCTAGTCCGATCCGGACTAGCGGCGTCGTCTCGCCCGCCTCACAACGATCCTCACAACGATCCTCACGAAGGTCCTGACGAAGACCCGCACGATCGCCCAGCCTTGCAAGCTTCCCGAAACCTTCCGGCGCTCCAGGCGGCCATACTCGGTCTCCTGATGGCGGGGCGGCTCTCGCGCCACCCCGCGCTTGACGCACGCCTCGGGCCCGCACGTCGGGCCACTTTTTCGCTCGGGAACAGCAATGAGTCGCACTCACGTCGATCCGCAGATCGCACTCCGGATCGTGCACAAGATCCTCACCGCCGGCTTGATCCTCCTCGGCCTGGTCGTTGGCGGCACGGCGAGCGCCGCGGAGGCCGACGTGCGCCGCGTGTGGCAGATCCTGGACTACCTGGCCGTCGACTACCCGGGGGCGGTGCAGGACGGCAAGATCGTCGCGCAGTCCGAGTACGACGAGATGCGCGAGTTCGCGCAGACCGCGCACGACAAGATCGCCGCGTTGGAGGACAAGCCCGAACGCGCGACCTTGCTGCGCGAGAGTGAGGCCCTTCAGGCGGAGATCGCCGCCAAGTCCGATGCCACCAAGGTCGGCGGCCTGGCCAAGGCCCTGGCGACGCACCTGATCGCGGTGTACCCGGTTCCGCTCGCCCCCGGCGTGTTGCCCGACCTGAAGCTGGGCGCCTCGGTCTATGCGGCGAACTGCGCGGCCTGCCATGGCGCATCGGGTCATGGCAACGGCCCCTTGGCCAAGCAGCTGGACCCCAAGCCGATCGCGTTCACCAACCACGACCGCGCGCGCCAGCGCAGCGTGTTCGCCCTGTACCAGGCGGCCAGCCAGGGGATCGCCGGAACGGCGATGCCGGCGTTCGGTCAACTCTCCGAGGAGGAGCGATGGGCGGTCGCAATGTACCTGGGCACCTTCGCGCATGACGACAGGCAGCGCGAGCAGGGGCAGCAACTCTGGAAGGCGTCGCAGAAGGTCCGCGACGAGGTGACCGGCATGGACCACTTCGTCCGGCTGACGGAAGCGGAGCTCGCCGGCTCCCTCGGCGACGAGCAGGCCGCCGCCACGATGGCCTATCTCCATGCGCATCCCGAGGCCCTGGCCTCGCCTCGCGCTAACCGCCTCACCTTGGCGCGCGAGCGCCTGCATCAAAGCGTGGCCGCGTTCAAGGCAGGCCATCAGAAGGAGGCCGCCGAGCTCGCGTTGTCGTCCTATCTCGACGGCGTCGAACCCTACGAACAAGCGCTGGCGGCCCGTGAGGGATCCCTGAAGGACCAGATCGAAGTGGCCATGGGCCAGTACCGCTCGCTGATCGCGTCGAAGGCGCCGGTCCAGGATGTCGAAGCCGCCGCGGCCCGCATCGACGGGCTGTTCAACGACGCGGACCACGTGCTGGCCGCGTCCGGCGCCGATTCGACCGCGGCCTTCTTCGGCAGCCTGACCATCCTCCTGCGAGAAGGCATCGAGGCGCTGCTGGTCGTCGTCGCCATGATCGCCTTCCTGCGTCAGGCCAAGCGTCCGGACGTGCTGCCGTACGTGCATGCCGGCTGGATCGGCGCGCTGGCCGCGGGCGGCGTCACCTGGGCCATCGCGACCTACGCGGTCTCCATCAGTGGCGCCAACCGCGAGGTCACGGAGGGCCTGTCGAGCCTGTTCGCCGCCGTCGTGCTCTTGAGCGTCGGCATCTGGATGCATCAGAAGAGCGTGGCAGGTCAATGGCAGGCCTACCTGCGCGAGCGCATGTCCGAGGCGCTCGGCCGCCGGTCCGCCTTCTTCATGTTCGGCCTGGCCTTCGTGGCGGTCTATCGCGAAGTGTTCGAGACGATCCTGTTCTACGCGGCGCTGTGGGGCCAGGGCAATGACGGCGCGATCCTGGCGGGCCTGGGCGTGGGTGTGCTCTGCCTGGTGCTCATCACGGTGCTCCTGCTCCGCTACAGCGCCCGGCTGCCGATCGGGAAGTTCTTCTCCGTGAGCTCATGGCTGGTGGCCATCCTGGCGGTCGTCCTGACCGGGAAGGGCGTGGCCGCGCTGCAGGAAGCGGGCTGGTTGGCGCCGAGTGCGTTGTCCGCGCCGCGGCTGGAAGTGCTGGGCGTCTATCCGTCGGTGATCGGCCTGACGGCGCAGGGACTGGTGCTGCTGCTGGTGTTGGGATTCTTCCTGCGCAATGCCAGATCAAGGCCCGCGAGCGCGGGGAAATGAGCTGAGCCTCAGCCATCGCCAGCGTCGATGCTTCAAGGCATGACGACGTGACCGGCCAACGTCGCGGGCCACTGACCGGTCAGCACGAGTTCGCGGATCACCTCGTCGACGAGGTCGCTCACCGCGCGCGCCGCCGGGCCGGGTGAGCGGGTCAGCGCGAAGCAGCTGCAGATGGTCCGCCGGATCTCCGGATCGCGGATCACGGCCTGGCGCAGGCGGCCCTGCCGCAGTTCCTCGCTCACCGAGCCCGGCGACAGGATCGTGTACGCGAGTCCCGCGGCGACGGCGCTCTTCACCGCGGGCAGCGAGTCGATCTCGGCCACCACGTCGAGCGCGACGCCGTTCGCCCGGCAGGCGGCGTCGATGATGCGACGCAGGCCGTGCTCGGTGTTGGGCAGGATCATCGGCAGCCGGCTCAACTCGCGCAGCGAGACCTCGCGTGCCAGGGCTTGCGCGCCGGCGCCCGCGGCGCCCACCAGCACCAGTTGTTCCGTGAGGAGCTGCCGTTGCGACAGCCACGGCTCCTGGCGGTCCTCGAAGAGGATGCTGAGTTCCAGCCGCCCCGCCTGCAACCATTCGCGCAGGAAGCCGCTGTGGCTTTCGACGATGCGCAGCCGCACCAGCGGCAGCCGCGTCCGGACCAGGCGGAGCAGCGGCACCGTGGCCGCCAGCGCGACGGTCGTGGGCAGGCCCAGGATGACTTCGCCGGCGAGGTGCTGTCCGTCTGCCAGCACCGATGCCTTGGCGGCCTCGAGTTCCGCCAGCACCTTGCGCGCATGCTCGACGAAGCGGCGGCCGTTGTCGGTCAACGCCATGCCGCGGCTGGAGCGGATGAACAAGGTCGCGCCGAGTTCCTCCTCCAGCGCCACGATGTGCTGGCCCAGCGCGGGCTGCGCCAGGTGCAGCAGCTTGGAGGCTTTCAGCAGGCTGCCGGCGTCGGCGACGCCGATCAGGTACCTCAGCTGGCGCAGTTCCACGACTCGATCTCCCGGCCTGTCCCCATGTCGGGACCTTCGCACCATACCGAAGTGCGCGACCGGTGGTCTCGCGACGATGCGCCAATCGCGCGTCCAGGGCCTTGGCACAATGCGCGGCATGAGCGACACGACTTCCCCTGCGGCCTCCTCGGCGGCCCCGGCAGCGACCGACACCGCCCGTCCCGACGGTTTCCTCCGCGTGCGCGCGGCGTTGCGCGCGCTGTCCCACGAGCATGAGCCGCGCTGGCTCGAGGTCTCGGCCCGCAGCTCGCAGGAGGCCGCCGACGCCCTCGGCGTCGCGCTCGGACAGATCGCCAAGAGCGTCGTCTTCAAGCGCAAGTCCGACGGCGCCGCGGTGCTGGTGATCGCGTCCGGCGACAAGCGCGTCGACGAGCGCAAGCTCGAGGTCCACACCGGCAAGCTCGGCCGCGCCGATGCCGACTATGTGAAGGCCAGCACCGGCTTCTCGATTGGCGGCGTGTCGCCGCTGGGCTTCCAGCCGGCGGAGGAGGGCGCGCCGCCGCAGCTGTTCATCGACCAGGAGCTGTTCCGCTTCGATGCGATCTGGGCCGCGGCCGGCCATCCGAACGGCGTGTTCCTGATGACGCCTCAACAGCTGGTCGCGCTGACCGGCGCGCCGGTGATCGAGGTGGCCCAGTCATGAGCGCTTCGACCTTGATGCCGGTCACCGCCGACAACGTCGCGCGCACGCCCGAAGGGCGAGTCGCCTCGCCCTGCATCAACATCTGCAAGATGCACGAGCCCACCGCGCTGTGCCGCGGCTGCGCGCGCACCATCCCCGAGATCGCGGGCTGGAGCAAATCCGACGATGAATCGCGGATCCGGCTGCTCAACCTGCTGCCCGAACGTCGGGCGCTGCTCGCGTCTCACGGCGCCCTCGCGACGGCGCCGCTGCGCGATTGAGGGCGGCGCACGGCCACGCCCCCACCTCACCCCGACCCGCTTCCGCCCCGCGGGAGAGGGCGTAGACAGCGACGCGACGAGGAAACCTCCGACCATGCGCACCATCGATTTCTACTTCGACCCGATCTCGCCCTACGCGGCGCTCGCCTTCGAGCGTCTGCCCGAGGCGCTGGCCGGTCGCAGCGTCGCGGTCCGGTACCTGCCCATCCTCTTCGGCGCGATGCTGAAGTCGCTCGCCCACAAGGGCCCGGCCGAGATCCCCGGCAAGCGCGACTGGACCTACCGCCAGGTGTCGTGGCTCGGCCACCGGCTCGGCGTGCCGCTGGACCTGCCGGCGGCGCACCCGTTCAACCCGCTGCCGTTGCTGCGCCTGTTGTGGGCCACCGCGCCGGCGGACCAGACGCCGGGCCGCTACGCGGTCGAGCGCGTCTTCCACCATGTCTGGCGCGGCGGGCTCGATGCGGCGGATCCGCAGCGTCTCGCCGAGCTGTCGGCGGATCTCGCGACCATGCGCGATCCCGCCTCGGCCGAGGTCAAGAGCGCGCTGCGCGAAGCCACCGACGCCGCCGTCGCGCGCGGCGTCTTCGGCGTGCCGACAATGGCCGTCGACGACAAGCTGTTCTGGGGCCTCGACGCGATCGACATGCTGACCGGCTACCTCGATGGCGACGCATGGTTCGACGGTCCGGCGTGGGATGCCGCGCGGACCTTGCCGGTGGGCGTGCAGCGCGGTTGAGCGAAGGCGCTTCACCCTCGAATGTCGCCGTAGGGACATACCCTCTGCTGCGGCGCACAGAGGCCGAAATTCCGCATCGAGAAAACCGAAGCAAGGGTTCGACCCGGGTTTGTCAGTCTGAGGCAAGCAAGTCGTCAGAAACGGGTCAGAGCGCGCTCGGATAGTCGCGCCCCAAGGGCCATCGGTCGATGGCTCTGGGAAATCCCGAGGAGACAATCCCATGGCAACTGCAAGCGCAGTGACCACCAATGCGCCGATGACGGCCGAAGAGAAGAAGGTCATCTTCGCCTCTTCGCTGGGCACGGTGTTCGAGTGGTACGACTTCTACCTGTACGGCTCGCTCGCCGCGATCATCGGCAAGCAGTTCTTCACCGGTCTCGATCCGACCGCCCAGTTCATCGCGTCGCTGATGGCGTTCGCGGCGGGCTTCATCGTGCGTCCGTTCGGCGCGCTGGTGTTCGGCCGTCTGGGCGACATGATCGGCCGCAAGTACACCTTCCTGGTGACCATCCTGATCATGGGCCTGTCGACCTTCATCGTCGGCGTGCTGCCCACCTACGAGACCATCGGTCCCGCCGCGGCGGTGATCCTGGTCGGCCTGCGCCTGCTGCAAGGCCTGGCGCTGGGCGGTGAATACGGCGGTGCCGCGACCTACGTCGCCGAGCACGCCCCGCACGGCAAGCGCGGCGCGTACACCTCGTGGATCCAGACCACGGCGACGCTGGGCCTGTTCCTGTCGCTGATCGTCATCCTGGGCACCCGCACGGCGCTCGGCGAGGCGACCTTCGCGGCCTGGGGCTGGCGCATCCCGTTCATCGTGTCGATCCTGCTGCTGGCGATCAGCGTGTGGATCCGGCTGTCGATGAACGAGTCGCCCGCCTTCCAGAAGATGAAGTCCGAAGGCAAGACCTCCAAGGCGCCGCTGTCCGAGTCCTTCGGCCAGTGGAAGAACCTGAAGGTCGTGCTGCTGGCGCTGTTCGGCCTGGTGGCCGGCCAGGGCGTGGTCTGGTACACGGGCCAGTTCTACGCGCTGTTCTTCCTGCAGAGCGTGGTCAAGGTCGATCCGGCCGCGGCCAACATCATGGTGGCCGTCGCGCTGCTGATCGGCACGCCGTTCTTCGTCGTGTTCGGCACGCTGTCCGACAAGATCGGCCGCAAGCCGATCATCATGGCGGGCCTGCTGCTGGCGATCCTGACCTACTTCCCGCTGTTCAAGGCGCTGACCAACGCGGCCAACCCGGACCTGGCGAAGGCCCAGGCGACCGCGCAGATCACGCTGACGACCGATCCGGCGCAGTGCTCCTTCCAGGGCAGCCCGATCGCGCGCGACGTGGACTTCACGACGCCTTGCGACATCGCCAAGCGCGCCCTGGCGCAAGCCGCGGCGAACTATGAGACGGTGCCCGGCGCGGCCGGTACCGGCCAGGTCAAGATCGGCGACAAGGTCATCGATGCGCCGACCGCCACGCTGACCGCCGGCGGCCACAAGTTCGACGAGGACAGCACGAAGAAGATCGCCGCGTTCAAGAAGGACCTGGGCGACGCGATGAAGGCCGCGGGCTACCCGGCCAAGGCCGACCCGGCCAAGGTCAACACGCCGCTGGTGATCGCGATCCTCGCGGTGCTGGTGCTGTACGTGACCATGGTCTACGGCCCGATCGCCGCGATGCTGGTGGAGCTGTTCCCGACCCGCATCCGCTACACCTCGATGAGCCTGCCGTACCACATCGGCAACGGCTGGTTCGGCGGTCTGCTGCCGTCGATCAGCTTCGCGATGGTGGCGCAGAACGGCAACATCTATCACGGCCTCTGGTACCCGATCGGCATCGCCGCGCTCACCCTGGTGATCGGCCTGCTGTTCGTCCGCGAGACCAAGGACGTGGACATCTACGCCCGCGACTGAGCGAGCGCAAGCACGATGGCATCGGCGCTCCGGCGCCGATGCCGCCAACGACAAGGGCGGCCGAGAGGCCGCCCTTGTTCTTTTCCGCGCTTCAGTTTCTGCTTCAGCCAGCAGCCTTCATCTGCTGCGCCTTCGCAAGCACCGAGGACGCGTACTCGGCGGCCTTGATCTCGCGGCCGTAGGAGTCGGTGGCGCCCGGCGCCCAGTTGTCGCCGCCGTTGTACTTCTGCAGCATGTTGGTGGCGTCGCCGCCCTTGTCCGCGAGGATCACGCCGGCCATGGCGACTTGGTCCTTGGGATCGTTGTGGTCGTAGGCGTGTCCCATCTTTTCCTGGAACTTGCCGGCGTAGGCCTGGCGGGTGCCGGGCTCGACCTGCATCAGGCCGTCGCCCGCGCTCGGGCTGCCGTTCAGACCCTTGCCGAACTGGCTTTCCTTCTCCATCTGCGCGGCCAGGATGTAGGGGTCGACACCGGTCTTCCTGCCGGCCTCCTGGCAGTCCTTCCACAGCTCCGCGGGCATGCCGGCGGGGCCCTTGCCGCCGCTGGTCGAGGAGACATCGCCCACGCCCGACGGCGAGCCGGCGTTCGACACCGGCGGCGCATAGGACGGTTGCTGGGCCTGATAGGCGTTGTTCGGTTGGTAGGGGTTGGACGCGCCTTGCGGGCCGCCGGCGCCCGATGCGCCCTGGGGACCGCCCACGCCCTGCGGGGCACCCGTGCCCGAAGCACCCGACGGGCCACCGCCGCCGCCTCCACCACCGCCTTGCGCGCCTTGCTGCTGCTGTTGCAGCGCCTTCATGATCTCGTTGATCAGGAGGTTGAGGATCTGGAGGATCACCTCGGTCAGTCTGGCCTGGATCTCGGCCGCGCCGCCCGGCGCCTGCGACAGGCCCTGGAGGCCTCCCGCCTGGCCGAGGGAATCGAGGCCGCCCAGGCCACCAAGGCCTCCGAGCGGTTGGGTCTGGAAGCTCACGGACATGGCAGGTCTCCTTCTGGGGTTGCTGACGACAAAAGGCCATCTTGGGCACTCGTGCGCGCGCCGCCGGTCGGATCCGAAGCTGCGTCCCGATCTCCGAAGACGTCACGAAGACATCACGAAGGCATTGCGGAGATCGGCGCGGGCTGCGCTGCTTCGCGTCGAGGGCGAAGACTTCGCGATGCGAGCGTCGATCGTCTCGACGGCATGCAAGGCTCATCGAGAGCGGCCACCCGTGAGCAACCACCATGTACCTGCAGTCCCCTCCTTCCTTCGACAGCACCGCCCCGTTCGACCCCATGTCGGGCAGCGGCGGCGGGTTTGCTTCCGTGCTGCCCGCGCCGGAAGCGTCCTGGACCGGGCGACGCATCCTGTCCGCGTGCCTGCTGCTGGCCAGCCGGATCGGCCGCCACGACGAGGCCGCGCCGATCGCGGCGGCGCTCGCGCTCGACCTGGGCGACGAGCGGGCCGTCAAGGTGCTGATGGCGGTCGGCGCGCTGCTGGGCGGGGACGCTTCGGTGGGCCGCGCGGAGCTCGCGAGCGAGCAGCATTCCGGCGAGGCCGATGCCGCCACGCTGGTGTTCGCGATGGTCGACCGGCTGGCGGGCGGCCAGCACGAGTGGCGGCCGCTGGTCGAGCGGGTGCTGTCCACCAGCAGCGACCCGACGTGGCGTGCGATCGCTTATGCGATCGAGCAGATCGGCTGAGCCGACCCGCGTCACGCCTGGATACAGGCGGCGCTCAGCCTGCTGTCAGCCTCGCTTCCCACAATGGCCTCCGACCCGGTCAGTCTGTCGCGACCGGCAACCTCAAGAGGATCACGGAACCATGTGGAAAATCGTCGTTGGATTCATCGTCTTCGCTGCCATCGCGCTGTTCGTGCTGATGAAGAGCGGCGGCAACATCGACCTGACGGGCGAGAAGCACGACGTGACCGGTGGCCACGCGGATCAGGCCGCGAGCGACGCGGCCTCGGCGGCGATGGCGGCGGCCTCCGCGGCGTTGCCGGCTGAAGCGGCTTCCGTGGCCGCGTCGGGCGCTTCGCAGTAAGCGACGCCCTCAGCGACGCAGTCAGCGTCGCGGACCCGGGGACGGATCAACCGACCCGGTCCTCGCTGGCGGCGCGCAGCGGCGCGTCGACCGGCAATCGCATCATCATCCACGTGCCTTCGCCCGGCCGTGAGATCACCTCGATCTGGCCACCCAAAACGTTCGTTACGATGTTGTGCACGATGTGCATGCCCAGGCCCGATCCGCCCTTGCCGAGCTTGGTCGTGAAGAAGGGATCGAAGATCCGGCGCACGATGGACGCGTCCATGCCGTGGCCGTTGTCGTCGACGCAAAGCTCCACCATCGCCTCGTCGAGCCGGTGGCAACTGACGCGCACCTCGCCTGTCGTCTCGCCCTCGAAGGCGTGGACCAGCGTGTTCATCAAGAGGTTGGTCAAGACCTGACCCAGCGCGCCGGGATAGCTGCTCATGCGCAGGTCCGGCTGCAGGTCGGTGACGATGCGGAAGGGCGTGTGCTTGAAGCTCGGCTCGACCATCACGAGCACGTCCTCCACCACTTGCGCCAGCTCGAAGTCGCGCCGCGTGTCGCTGGTCTGGTCGATCGCGACCTGCTTGAAGTCCCGCACGAGGTCGGCCGCCTTCTGCACGTTGCGATGCAGGATGTCCTGGCCGCGCCGCGTGTCCTTGACGAGTTCCTCCAGCTGGCTGCGCCGCATCGGCGTGTTGTCGGTCAGCATGCGGTCGAGCTTGCCCCAACGGTCCTCGAGCGCGGACACCACCGTCAGTGCATTGCCCAGCGGCGTGTTCAGTTCGTGCGCGACACCGGCGACCAGCCGGCCCAGCGAGGCCAGCTTCTCCGACTCGACCAGCTCGCGCTGTGCCGTCTTGAGGTTGGCCAGCGCCTGCGTGAGGTCGGCGTTGGATTCGGTCAGCTGGGCGGTGCGCTGCGCCACCTGGTCCTCGAGCGTGCTGGCATGACCCCGCAGGTCGTCGAAGGCCTTCAGCAGCGCGAGCCGCATGCGCTCCATCGCCTTGCCGACGCGGGCGATCTCGTCCTCGCCGCCGAAGGCCAGCGGCTTGTCGAGCTGTCCCGACGCGAGTTCGTCGGCCGCCTCGGACAAGCGGGCCATCGGGCGCAGCACGCGGCGCTGCATCACGACGAGGATCAGCGCCAGCGACACCGTCAGCGTCAGCAGGCTGCGCCACAGCGCGTTCCAGAGATCGTCGCGCTTGCGCGCCATCAGCGGTTCGGCGCTCATGACGACTGTCAGCTTGGCGATCTCGCGGCCGTCGCGCAGCACGGGGCGTGTCTCGCTGAGCGTCATCGCATCGTCGGGCGTGCCGCGATGGAATTCGACGAAGGCCTGCTGCGCGGCGTTCTCGGTCACGACCACCGAGACGAAGCGCGGATCGTCGACCTGCGCCTTCACCATCGGCTCGGCCAGGTCGGGCGAAACCTGCCAGATCGGCTCCGCCAGCGACAGCGCCAGCACCTCCGACACGCGCGACAGGTCGCGCTGCAGGTCCTCCATCACGACGCGGCGGCTCAGCTGCTGCTCGTACAGCAGCACGCCGCCGGTCGGCAGGGCCAGGCCCGCCAGCAGCGCCAGGATCACGGCACTGCGCAGAGAAGTCTTCATCAGGGCCACGTCCGTCCCTCTGTCCATCCCTTGTGACGACGGATTATGCGGGTCGACGGTGACGGCCTCATGCGGCGAAACGCTCATCCGCCGCCAGCACGGTCACGCGGTTGCGGCCCTGGGCGCGCGACGCCTGCAGCGCCTGGTCGGCGCGGGTTATGAAGTCCCGCGCGCTCTCGCCCTGGCCGAGCTGCGTGACGCCCACCGACAGGCTCAGGCGCCGGTCCGCATCCGCCTGCAGCTGCGCAACGCCATGGCGCAACTGCTCGGCGAGCGTGTAGGCCTCGTGCAGGCCGGCGCCCGGGATGAGCAGCGCGAACTCGTCGTCTTCGATGCGCGCGGCGACGTGGTGGCTCTGGGCGATGCTGCGCACGGTGTTGGCGACCTGCTGCAGCGTGTCGTTCAGGCGCGCTTCACCGAGGCGCTCGCGCAGCGCCGGGAAATCGTCGACGTCGCCCAGCAGCAGGCAGGGGGCCGTCGGCGAGCCGGCATCGGGGCTCCGCAGGCAATCGGCCAGCGCGCGGTCGAAGCCGCGGCGGTTGCTCAGTCCCGTCAGCGGGTCCAGCAGCGCCTCGCTGCGGGCCCGGTGGACCTCCTGCCGCAGCGAGGCGACCTCCTGGCGGCTGGCCTCCAGCTTCGCCACCAGGCCGTGGACCGCGTGGCCCATGTCGTGCGTGCCTTGCAGCGCGGCGGCCAGCACCTGGACATGCTGCCCCGGCGCCGCGTTGCGCAGCGAGCGCTCCCAGCCCTGCAACGCTCGCGCGTATTGCTGCACCTGCTGCCCGGCCTGGTCGGTGCAGTCGGAGACGCCGCGCAGCACGTCGCCGACGTCCTGCGCCAGCGTCACGGCCATCTGCTCGTCGAGCTCGGCGATGTGCTTGCGATAGAGCGCCCAGGTCTGCGGCTCGTCCAGCGTCGCGCCGTCCTGGGTCAGCCCCATCAACTCGCGGCTGAGCGCGCCGTTCATCGCGGTCACATGCTCGTACCAGACGGCATACGTGACCGGATGCAGCGCGGCACGCTGTCTCGACATCAACGGCAAGGCGGTGCGCAACGCTTGCGCGCTGGCGGCAATGCTCTCGGTGTATCTCATCGGCAGGGTCCCTCGCAGGTCCGGAACCTGTCACGTCCGTCGACGCGCGGTCCCTTGTCATTTCCTATCCCCACTGCTGCCGTCCGCTGCTTCATGGCGCGGCAGGCGCTTCCGGACTTCGGCGTCATGGGGCCAGGTCTTGAGGGCGCCACCGCACATTGGCGGCGCGGCTCGCAACTATTCACGCGGGAAGGGACAGGGCAGGGGACAAGGTGGGCAAGCGTGCATTGCCCCTTCGCGAATGCGGCCCGCGCCCCGATTCCTAGAATCGGCCGCATGAGCAGTTCCCCTTCCGCGGCGCCGGTCGCCCCTTCCGATGCGGCTTCCGCGCGCGTGCCGCTCAGCGGGCTGCTGCTCGCCGTCGGCGGCGCGATCGGGTTCTCCGGCAAGGCGATCATCGTCAAGCTCGCCTATCGCCACGGCGTCGACGCCATCACCCTCCTGATGCTGCGCATGCTGCTCGCGCTGCCGCTGTTCCTGCTGCTGGCCTGGTGGGCCGGCCGCGGCAAGCCGGCGCTCACGGGACGCGAGAAGCTCGCCGTGCTCGGCCTGGGTTTCAGCGGCTACTACCTCGCGAGCTTCCTGGACTTCGCCGGCCTGGCCTATGTCAGCGCGAGCTTCGAGCGGCTCATCCTGTACCTCAACCCGACCATCGTGCTGCTGCTCTCGTGGGCGATGTTCGGACGCCGCGTGACGCTGCGCCAGGCGGGCGCGCTGGCGGTCAGCTACGCCGGCGTCCTGCTCGTCTTCGGGCACGAACTGCAGGTGGCGGGCGCCAACGTGTGGCTCGGCGGCGCGCTGGTGTTCGGCAGCGCGGTGTCGTACGCGCTGTACCTGGTCTACAGCGGCGAATGGGTCAAACGCCTCGGCGCCATGCGGCTCACCGGGCTGGCGACGTCGGTCGCCTGCGGCTTCTGCATCGCGCAGTTCCTGCTGACGCGGCCGGTGTCGGGGCTGGCGGATCTCGCGCCGGCGGTGTGGTGGCTGTCGGTGCTGAACGCGCTGGCCTGCACCTTCGCGCCGGTGCTGATGGTCATGATGGCGATCGAACGCATGGGGGCGGGTGTCGCCGCGCAGACGGGCATGGTCGGCCCCATGTCCACGATACTGATGGGCGTGCTGATCCTCGACGAACCGCTGACCGGCTGGGTCGTCGCGGGCACGGTGCTGGTGCTGGGCGGCGTGTGGCTGCTCGCGCGCCAGCGGCGCTGAGCCGACGAATCAAGAACGGAGATCGACATGGACTTGGGACTGACGGGCAAGTGGGCCCTGGTGTGCGCGGCCTCGAAGGGCCTGGGCGCGGGCTGCGCCGAGGCGCTGGCCGCCGAAGGCGTCAACGTGGTGATCACCGCGCGCGGTGAGGAGGCGCTGCAGGCGCAGGCCGCGAAGCTGCGCGCGCTCAACCCCGCCGTGCAGGTCGTGGCCGTGGCCGGCGACATCACGACCGAAGCTGGTCGCGCCGCCGCGCTGGCCGCCGCGCCGCAGGTGGACATCCTGATCAACAACGCCGGCGGTCCGCCGCCCGGCGACTTCCGCGACTGGGACCGCGAGCAGTGGCTGGCCGCGCTGGAAGCCAACATGCTGACGCCGATCGCGCTGATCAAGGCGACGGTCGACCAGATGGCCGGTCGCGGCTTCGGCCGCATCGTCAACATCACCTCGGGCGCGGTGAAGGCGCCGATCGACGTGCTGGGCCTGTCCAACGGCGCGCGTTCGGGGCTGACCGGTTTCGTCGCGGGCATCGCGCGCCAGTCGCGCATCGCCGGGCGCAACGTGACGATCAACAACCTGCTGCCCGGCGCCTTCGACACGGAGCGTCTGCAGAAGACGATGGCCGCCGGCGCGCAGAAGTCGGGCCAGCCGGTCGACGACGTGCGCGCCAAGCGCATGGGCGCGATCCCGGCGCAACGCTTCGGCAGCGCGGCGGAGTTCGGCGCGATCTGCGCGCTGATGTGCTCGGCGCATGCGGGCTACCTGACCGGGCAGAACATCCTGCTGGACGGCGGGTCGTACCCGGGGACGTTCTGATCGTCGGCGCCGGCTTCGCGAGGCCGGCGCTTCCCCTCGACGGGCCTTCAGCGCTTGGCTGAGGAGACCAGGATCCCCGCCGCGATCAGCGCGAAGGCCGCGCCGTGGAACCACGCCGGCCATTCGCCCAGCAGTGCGGCCGACATCAGCGCCGCGAAGACCGGCGTGAGGTTGCCGAAGAAGGCCGCCAGCGTCGGCCCCGCCTGGGCCACGCCCAGTCCCCAGCAGCGATAGGCAATCAGCGACGGCCCGATCGCGACGTAGAGGAGCGCCGCCACCAGCGGCCAGCCCCATTGCACCGGCGGCACGCCGACGGCTTGTTCCACGCCTGCTGAGGCCCAGCCGAAGGCCAGGCCGAACAGCATCTGCGCCATCAGCAGCGCGGCCCAGTCCCAGTCGGGACGGCGCTCGCCCTGCATGTGCGCGGGCGGCCGCGCCAGCAGCCAGCTGTAGAAAGCCCAACTGAGCACGGCCAGCAGCATGAGAACGTCGCCGACGACGAACTGCACCTGCGCCAGACGCTCCAGGTGACCGCGCGAGATCACCAGCGCCACGCCCGCCAGCGAGAGCACTGCGCCGGCCAACTGGCGGCGCGTCGGCCACACGCGGTAGAGCAGGGCGCCGACGGCCAGCATCCAGACCGGCAGGCTCGCGGCGATCAGCGTGACGTTGAGGGCCGTGGAGCTGTGCAGCGCCTGGTACTGCAACGCGTTGTAGCAGCCCATGCCCAGCAGACCGGTCAGTGCGAAGTAGCCCCAGCGGGCGCGCAGCGGGGTCAGGTCTTGCAGCAGCGCGCGCGCCGGCCGCGCGATCAGCACCAGCAGCACGAAGGCCAGCGTCCAGCGTGTCGCGTTGAGCAGCAGCGGCGGCACCAGCGGCCCGACCGATCGCCCGACGACCGCGTTGCCCGCCCACAGCAGCGGCGGCAGCGTCAGCATCAGGGCCAGTCGTGGGGTCAACGTCATTGCGGCGAAGCGCTGGAGTCGCGAGACTGGCACGATAGCCGCGATCGGCGCGTCGGGCGACGCGCGAGCGACATCCCCCCCTTGAGGAGAACCCTGATGAGCGACAGAGCCGTGCGCATCTCGCAACCCGGCGGACCGGAGGTCCTGACGATTGAATCCGTCGAGGTCGGCGACCCGGGCCCCGGAGAGATCCGCATCCGCCACGCGGCCTGCGGCCTCAACTACATCGACATCTACCACCGCAGCGGCGTCTACCCGCTGCCGTTGCCGACGGGGATCGGCATGGAGGGGGCGGGTGTCATCGAGGCGGTGGGCGATGGCGTGACCCATCTGAAGGTCGGCGACCGTGCCGCGTACGCGAGCCAGCCGATCGGCGCTTATGCGACCGCGCGCGTGATGCCGGCGAAGTGCGTCGTGAAGCTGCCGGACTTCCTGAGCTTCGAGCAGGGCGCCTCGATGATGCTCAAGGGCATGACGGTGCAGTACCTGCTGCAGCGCACGCTGCCGCAGGGGGGCCTGCAGCCCGGGGACCATGTGCTGTTCCACGCGGCCGCGGGCGGCGTCGGCCTGATCGCCTGCCAGTGGGCGAAGGCGCTCGGGCTGAGGCTGATCGGCACTGCCGGCAGCGATGCGAAATGCCAGCTCGCGCTCGATCATGGCGCCGAGTTCGCGATCAACTACTCGAAGGAGAACTTCGCCGATCGCGTCAAGGAGATCACCGGCGGCCAGGGCGTGAAGGTCGTCTACGACTCGGTCGGCGCGTCGACCTGGGAAGGCTCGCTGGCGAGCCTGCGGCCCTTCGGACTGATGGTCAGCTTCGGCAACGCGTCCGGCGTGGTGCCGCCGGTGCCGCTGAAGGCGCTGTCGGCGTCGGGGCTCTACCTGACGCGGCCGTCGCTGTTCGTGCACCTCTCGTCGCTCGAGGCGACGCAGGAGATTTCAGGCGCTCTGTTCGATGCCGTCGAGCGTGGCGTGGTGAAGATCGAGGTCGAGCAGCGTTATCCGTTCGACGAGGTGCAGCGCGCCCACCGCGAGCTGGAAGCCCGCACGACGACAGGCTCAGGCGTGCTGCTGGTTTGAACCGGTGGCCGCGGAGAGCGGTGGATCCAGATCGGCCGCCACCGTCTCCGCGTCCAGCAGCGCGTCGTTGGCGCTGTCGTCGGCCCGGGAGTCGTGCCTGGGCTCCCTGGCTTCCCTGAGTTCAGTGTCGCGCTCGTCGGTGACGATGCGTTGCGGCGCGGGCAGATCGTCGAGGCCCGCGGGCACGGTGTCCGCGCCGAAGTCGGTGGCCGGCTCGCCATCGAGGGAACCTGCCGTCGTTTCATGCACGTCCACGTCGACGGTCTCGGTGCGCAGCACCTCGTCCAGCACCAGCGGCTGCGACACCTTGATCTCGAAGCTGAAGCAGGAGCCCGCGCCGGGCTGGCTCTCCACCTGGACCTCGCCGCCCATCAGCTCCACCAGGCGCTTCACGATGGTCAGGCCCAGGCCGGTACCGCCGTAGCGGCGCGTGATGCTGCCGTCGGCCTGCGTGAACGGGCTGAAGATCTGCGCGATCTGCTCGCGCGTCATGCCGATGCCGGTGTCGTGCACCGCGATGCGCAGGCGCAGCGGACCCGCGTGGGCCGGCTCGGCGCCGCCGCCATCGCTGTCCACGCGCTGGATGTCGACGCGGACCTCGCCCTTCTCGGTGAACTTCAACGCGTTGCCGACGAGGTTCACCATGATCTGGCGCAGCCGCAGCGCGTCGCCCAGCAGATGCTGCGGCACGCCCGGCTGCACGCGCGCGTGCAGTTGCAGGCCCTTCTCGTGCGCTTGCAGCAGCAGCGGGTGCAGCGCCTCGCGCAGGCAGTCGTGCAGGCTGAACGGCGCCTGGTCGATGATCACGCGGCCGGCCTCGATCTTGGCGATGTCCAGCAGGTCGTTGATGATGACCATCAGCCCTTTGGCCGAACTGTGCGCGAGCTCGATGAACTTGCGCTGGCGCTCGTTGAGCTCGGTCTGCAGGACCAGCTCGGTCAGGCCCAGCACGCCGTTCATCGGCGTGCGGATCTCGTGGCTCATGTTGGCCAGGAAGGAACTCTTGGCCTGGCTGGCGGCTTCGGCGGCTTCGCGCGCGGCCTCGAGTTGCGCCTGCGTGGCCTTGAAGTCGCCGATGTCGCGCGCGTTGAGCTGCAGCACGACCTCGCCGCTGACCGGGTCGCGCATCGGGCGCGCATCGACGGCGTGCCAGCGGCGGCCGTTGGCGGTGTTGATCTCCAGTTCGGCGCCGAAGGTCTGTCCGCCGCGCACCTGCGCGACGATGCGGCGCGCCAGGTCGGGTTCCGGGAAGATCGCGCTGAAGTCGGTCGCGCCGATGGTCTTGCGCAGGCCGTTGAAGCACATCGCCGCGGCGGGATTGCGCATCAGCACGCTGCCGTCTCGCAGCGAGAACACCGCGATCCGCACGGAGGTGTGCTGCAGCGCCTCGACACCGCGCAGCAGGCTCTTGTCGACGCCGCTGACCAGCGAGTCCGCCGCGAACAGCATCACCTGGCGCTTGTCGGGCGTGCGGATGCCGCGGGAGACCAGCATCACCGTCGTCGGCTGGCCCTTGGGATAGAGCGTCCACTGCTCGCGGACCAGCTTCCCCTGCGTGTGATCGGCGGCGGTCACCGCCAGCCGCTCCGCGACCGAGGGGCTCATGTCGCTGAGATCGCGGGAGAGGAATTCCTCGGCGCTGTCGGCGCGCCAGAAACCCAGCGCGGCGGCATTGGCCCAGAGGTTGCGCTGACGCTCCTGGTCGTAGACCCACATGGGCACATCGAGCCAGTCATAGTGGGTCAGGCAGGAGAAGTCGAGCATGGGGGCGAGGCCCTGTTCTTGGTTACGTTTGGTCGCAGCGGATTGTCGCCGTCGGCCGTGTCCTGTCCATGGTCGCGATGTCCACTTCGTCACGTCGAAGGCCCACGCGTGCCGAACCGTCCGCGCCCGCGTGACGGCCTCCCTCTTCAGGACAAAGGCTATGCGGGCGGGCGTGCGGACGCCAGCCTCGTTTCTCCGGAGGAACCCTCGGTCCGAGGGGCGTTCGGGGGAGGGCGCGCTCCCGCGCGCCCGGTGCTCAGCCGCGCTTGACGCGGCGCAGTTCGTCCCAGATCAGCAGGACGGCGCCGATGGTGATGGCGCTGTCGGCAATGTTGAAGGACGGGTAGTACCAGCCGGCCCAGTGCAGCTGGATGAAGTCGACGACGTAGCCGTGCAGCAGCCGGTCGACGATGTTGCCCACCGCGCCGCCCAGGATCAGGCTGAGCGCCCACGCGAACTGCGTCTGGTGGCCGTGGCGGCGCAGCATCCAGACGATGAAGATCGTCGCCGCGACGCCGAGTCCGACGAAGAACCAGCGCTGCCAGCCCGACGCGCCCGCCAGGAAGCTGAACGCCGCGCCGGTGTTGTGGACCCGCACCAGGTTGAAGAAGGGCAGCACGTAGTGACTGTCCCCGTACTGGAAGCTGTGCAGGATCAGGACCTTGGTGAACTGATCGGCCACGATGACCAGCAGGGCGATCGCCAGCCACTGGATCAGGCGGTTGTTCGACGAGGACGGAGACTTGGTGGCCATGGATGCTGCGGGATGGAGACTGCGTGACGGAGACGTCGGGCGGAACCCGCAACTGTAGCGCCCGCCGAGGCCTGGCCGTGCGGCTAGAGTGCGGCCCGGGGAGCCGCGCTCGATGCGTTTCCGATGACGACCCGATGATGAACGGATGACGGCCCGATGAGATTGCGCGTGAAGATCCTGCTGCTGGCGCTGCTGCCGCTGGTGGCCTCGCTGCTGCTGATCGCGGTGGCGGTGCGCCAGCAGGAGCGCGAGCTGCTCGCCCGCGAGCATGCCGCCGTGCAGCGCGCCTACATGGACGCGCGCCGCGATGAGCTGCGCCACTACGTCGAACTGGCCGTCAGCACGCTGCAGCCGCTGTACGAGCGCTCGCCCGCGATCGCCGCGCGGACCACCGACGCCGATGTCGAGCGCGACAAGCGCGAGGCGCTGCGGCTGCTGTCCTCGCTCGACTACGGCGAGGACGGCTATTTCTTCGTCTACGACCTGCAGGGCCGGGTGCTGATGCATTCGCGCCAGCCGGAGCTGCTGGGCCGCGACCTGTGGGGCCTGCGCGATCCGCTGGGCCGGCCGACGATCCAGCAGCTGGTCGAACAGGCCCGGGCCGGCGGCGGCTATGTCGAGTACCTCTGGCGCAAGCCGTCCAGCGGCGAGATGGCGCCCAAGCTGGGTTATGTCGTCGCGATGGAGCGCTGGAACTGGATGCTGGGCACGGGCCTGTACCTGGACGGCATCCGCGCGACGCTGGAGCAGCTCGACCGCGAGGCGCAGGCCAACATCGCGCGGACGATGTGGGGCATCGCGGCGATCGCGGTGTTCGGCGTCGCGTTGATCAGCGCGTCCGCGCTGGCCTTGAACCTCAGCGAACACCGCCAGTCCGAGGCCCGGCTGCGCGCGCTGGCGCACGAGGTCGTGCGTTCGCAGGAGGACGAGCGCGCGCACCTCTCGCGCGAGCTGCATGACGGCGTCAGCCAGACCCTGGTGTCGACCAAGCTGCTGATCGAATCGGCGCAGCAGGCGGGTTCGACCACGCTGTTGCCGCGCGCGCTGGAGCGGCTCAACGCCAGCCTGAGCGAGGTGCGCGGCCTGTCCCATCGCCTGCGCCCGGCGCTGCTCGACACGCTGGGATTGCCGGCCGCGCTGGAGCATCTCGCGCGGGAGTTCGACGAGGCGGGCGCGGTGTCCGTGGCCATGAGCGTTTCCGGCACGCCGCGCGAACTGCCGGAGCTGCTCAACACGGTGCTGTTCCGCGTCGCGCAGGAGGCGTTGACGAATGTCGCCAAGCACGCCGGCGCGGCGCGCGTGGAGATGGCGCTCGAGTTCGCGCCGGAGCCATCCCGCGGCGATGGGGGCGCGGTGCTGCTGCGCGTGCTCGACGACGGCACGGGTTTCGATCCCGCCGATGCCGAACGCGCCGATCCCAGCCAGGGCATCGGCCTGCGCAACATGCGCGAGCGGATGGCCTCGGTCGGCGGCGTCCTGGACCTGCAGTCCAGTCCGGGCCACGGCACGCAGGTGGAGGCCATCGTGCCCGCGTCGGCGATCAGCCGCCTGGCGCGCGACAATCCCTCGCCATGACTACCGACCCGTCCTCCAGCACCTCGACGGCCGCCGCGGCCGATGCGACCGCCGCCGACGCCGCGGCCGCATCGGCCGGCACGACCACGCCCGTCCGGATCCTGCTGGTCGACGACCACCCGCTGGTGCGCGAGGGCGTGCGCTCGCGCCTGCAGGGCGAGGTGCGCTACCTCGTCGTCGGCGAGGCCGGCACCGCGGAGGAGGCGATGATGATGCTGATCGCCACGCAGCCGCAGGTCGTGCTGCTGGACGTCGGCCTGAAGGGGCACAACGGCATCCAGCTCGCGCAGACGATGCTGGAACGCGTGCCCGACCTGCGCGTGCTGATGTACAGCATGTACGACAACCCCGAGTACGTGCAGCGCGCGCTGCAGGCCGGCGCGCGCGGCTATGTGCTCAAGGATGCGCCGGCGGGCGAGATCGTCGCGGCGATCGACGCGGTCGCGGCCGGCGGCACCTTCCTCAGCCCGGGCGTCTCCAAGCGGATGTTCCGCAGCCAGCAGCCCCGGCCCATCCTCTCGCCGCGCGAGAGCGAGATCCTCTCCGCGCTCGCCCGCGGCGAATCCAGCAAGCAGATCGCTCGCACCCTCGACCTGTCCGTGAGGACCGTCGAGACCCACCGTCAGAACATCAAGCGCAAGCTCGACCTCGAAGGCCAGGCGGAGCTGATCCGCTATGCCGTGGAGCACGCGCGCGGACTGCATCGCGATCCCGTCTGACGGGCGCTGGCGCCAGGTTGGCGCTGGACGGAGCGCGTGAAGAACCGGGCGGTGAAACCGGCGTGACGCGGGCGCTGACAGAGGGAGCTTCCTCCCGACCTGCCGCGCCATGTTGCCCTCTGCATCCGGTGCTTTCCGAAGCGCCTCTTCGATGCCGCCCGACCAGCGGCCCGCTGTCCTGCCCCCGTCCGTTGCCGCGGAAGCCGGTCCCGCGCCGTCCGCTGGGGCCCACCGCTGGCTGGCTGAACTCGAAGGGCCGGAGACCTGGGTGTCGACGGACCAGCCCGATCACCACGCGGCTTTCCTCTTCGACATCGGCGTCTGCCTGCAGGGGATGGGCATCTTTCCGGCCGGCATGGCGCCGCTGGTCAGCTGGGCGTTCTTCGACCGGTGCAAGGCGGGACGCGTCCTGATTGCGCAGGATCCGGACGCGGGGTCCACCGCGTGCTGCCGTCCCTGGCTCTGCGGATTCTTCGCGTATGACGGCAGTGCGCACATCGGCCTCGGTGAAGTGCGCGACGTCGGCGGCGAGGCCCATCCGGTGATGCAGGTCAGCCGGCCGTTCTGGGCCAGCCTGGTGTTCGAACTGGCGGCCCAGGCGTCCCGACGCTGTCACGAGTCCCGCGGACAGACGGCGCCGGACTGCTGCCGCGACGGCATCGCGTTGCGGGCGGGTCTGGTCCGCCACTTGCGAAGCCAGCCGGCGATGGCGGAACGGCTGACGATGCGGCATCCGCTGGCGCGGCGTTTCGAGCCGCCGCCCTTGTCCGCCGACTCCGCGGAGTCGAACCGTCAAGCCTCCTTCGAGAAACTGGGAAAGAAGTCCCGGGCCTGCGATTACCGGCCGCCGATCGATCTTCTGCGCGTGATGTTCTCGAACCACCACTTGCGCGAGAAGGCGCTGCGCTGCAACAACCTTGAACGCGTGGCCCGCGCGCTTCGCGTCAGCCCGACGGCGCTACGAGCCGCCTTCAACACCGAATGTGTGGGACTGCCGATCACGATGCTTGGTGCGCAGTGCCTGCATCCGGAACTGGTCCGCGGTGTTTCCGATGCTCCGCGTGCCGGGATCTCGGAGGCACGGTCGTGGCGGGCCGCGACCGCCATGGACATGTTCGAGCGGGGAGAGGACCTGGCGGACGCCTTGAGTCGCGGGATCGTGCGGATGGGGGCGGTGAAGGCCACGCGGTGGGAGCCACCGGAGGCGACCGTGGGGTCTGAGGGTTGACCCCTACGTGCTCCCACGTCCCGGACCTAGTCCGTGCAACGGATGTGAGAAACGTCACAGGAACGGAAACTGCCGCCGCAAGACAGCCCGCGCGTGTCGACGTCCTTCGTGGCCGCCGGGCGCGCGACGATAAAAGGAGACATCGATGTCGAACATGAGTCGCCACCTCGCCTGGGCGGGCGTGGCCATCCTCGGGGCCTTCGCCCTGGCCACCGTCGCGCTGGCGAACGGTGAAGCGGTCAGCGCGTTGTGGGTCGTCGTCGCGGCGATCTGCGTGTACCTGATCGGCTACCGCTACTACAGCCTGTTCCTGGCCACCAAGGTCCTGGGCCTGGACCCCACCCGCAAGACGCCGGCCTGGAAGTACAACGACGGCCTGGACTTCGTCCCGACCCACAAGTACGTGCTGTACGGCCACCACTTCGCCGCGATCGCCGGCGCCGGCCCGCTGGTCGGTCCGGTGCTGGCCGCGCAGATGGGCTATCTGCCGGGCCTGCTCTGGATCCTGGCCGGCGTGATCTTCGCCGGCGCGGTGCAGGACTTCATCGTGCTGTTCATCTCGACGCGCCGCGACGGCCGCTCGCTGGGCGACCTCGTCAAGCAGGAGATGGGCACGGTGCCCGGCGTGATCGCGCTGTTCGGCGCCTTCATGATCATGATCATCATCCTGGCGGTGCTGGCGCTGATCGTCGTGAAGGCACTGGCGGGTTCGCCCTGGGGGACCTTCACCGTGGCGGCGACCATCCCGGTGGCGCTGTTCATGGGCGTCTACCTGAGATTCATCCGTCCGGGCCGCATCGGCGAGGTCTCCATCATCGGCTTCGTGCTGCTGATGCTGGCCATCATCGGCGGCCAGTGGGTGCATGAGAGCCCCGCCTGGGCGCCGCTGTTCACCTACGACGGCAAGGCGCTGACGTGGATGCTGATCGGCTACGGCTTCGTCGCCGCCAGCATCCCGGTGTGGCTGCTGCTGGCGCCGCGCGACTATCTGTCCACGTTCCTGAAGATCGGCACGATCATCGCGCTGGCCATCGGCATCGTGATCGTCGCCCCGCCGATGCAGATGCCGTCGTTCACGCAGTTCGCGGCCGGCAACGGCCCGGTGTGGTCGGGCAACCTGTTCCCCTTCCTGTTCATCACCATCGCCTGCGGCGCGGTGTCGGGCTTCCACGCGCTGATCAGCTCGGGCACCACGCCCAAGATGCTGGACAACGAGGTCAACGCCCGCTTCATCGGCTACGGCGGCATGCTGGCCGAATCCTTCGTCGCGGTGATGGCGCTGGTGGCGGCCTCGTGCATCGAGCCGGGCGTCTACTTCGCGATGAACAGCCCGGCCGCGCTCGTGGGCACGACCCCCGACCAGGTGGCCGCGACGCTTTCCACCTGGGGCTTCGTGATCACGCCGGAGATGCTGGTGCAGACGGCCAAGGACGTCGGCGAGAACACCATCCTCGCGCGCGCCGGCGGCGCACCGACGCTGGCGGTTGGCATGGCCCACATCCTGCATCAGGTGGTCGGCGGCAAGGCGATGATGGCCTTCTGGTACCACTTCGCGATCCTGTTCGAGGCGCTGTTCATCCTGACCGCTGTCGACGCCGGCACGCGCGCCGGCCGCTTCATGCTGCAAGACCTGCTGGGCACCTTCGTCCCGGCGCTGAAGCGCACCGAATCGCTGCCGGCCAACCTGATCGCCACCGGCCTGTGCGTGGCGGCCTGGGGCTACTTCCTGTACCAGGGCGTGGTGGATCCGCTGGGCGGCATCAACACGCTGTGGCCGCTGTTCGGCATCGCCAACCAGATGCTGGCGGCCGTCGCGCTGCTGCTGGGCACGGTGGTGCTGTTCAAGATGAAGAAGGACCGCTATGCCTGGACGACGATCCTGCCGGCGGCCTGGCTGCTGATCTGCACGATGACGGCCGGCTGGCAGAAGATCTTCAGCGACGATCCGAAGGTGGGCTTCCTGGCGCATGCCGCGAAGTACGCGGACTCGCTGGCGGCGGGCAAGGTGCTGGCACCGGCCAAGAGCCTGGACGCGATGGAGCGCGTGATCTTCAACGACCGTCTGGACGCGGCGCTGTGCGGGCTCTTCATGTTCGTGGTCGTGAGCGTGCTCGTGTACAGCGTGAAGGCGGTGCTGAAGGCGCGAGCCGAGCGCAAACCGTCGGTTCACGAAACGCCGTTCGAGCGCATGCCTGAAGGCGCGACGGCGGGTGGTCATGCTTAAGCAGGCGGCCGAGGTCGCGGCGCAGGCGGCGCAAGCCGCGCTGTCGACCGCGTCCGATGTCCTGCAGGCGGGGCGCTACATGGCGCGCGGCGTGCGCCAGCAACTGATCGGTGCCGACTACGGCGCCTATCTGGCGCACATGGCCCGTACGCACCCGGACGACGCCCCGCTGAGCTACGAGGCTTTCTTCCGCGAGCGCCAGGAGGCGCGCTACAGCTCCCGCACCGGCCGTTGCTGCTGAGCGCTGACGAAGCGAAGGCGAGCGCGAGCGCGAGCGCGAAGGCGGACGTGGAGACGGCGCAAGGTCGCCCGGGGCCGGCGGAGTGGTCGAGCCCCGGACTGACTTGGGGCGCCGTCTGTTCGAGGTTCTATGGTTCCTTTCAAGCTCCAAGGGACGAGAGCATCGCTGGATTGAATCGTTGCCCACTGTTCCAGAGGG
>NZ_JBWKOK010000003.1:0-733713 GCF_059416045.1 Roseateles sp. GW821-FHT09G03 | reverse complement strand
CCCGCAGCCGGCGCCGGAGCAGGAGCCGGCGGCGGAACCGGCGCGGCGGCCGTCGCATGGCTGTCGCTGGCCGGGCTGGCGCTGCCGTGAGCGCCGGCATCCGCCGCGCCGGCCAGCAGCACGCCGGCGCCCGCGATCATCCACGGCCACACGGCGGACTGGTTGCAATCCTCCTCCGTGCCGTCGCCGCGGATCTGTCGGCACGACTCCGCCTGGCGCGTCGCCGCGTCTGCGTCCGCATCCACATCGGCGCGGACGTCGGCACCGGCAACGCGGCCTGCTTCGCCCGCAGTCGGGGGAGGCGCATCACCACTCGGCTCAGGCGCATCGGTGGCGCCGCGCACCTCGCCTCCGCCGTCCGCCCTTTCCGTCGCCATCGCATCGTCGGGCTGGCGGTCCTGGGGGGCACGGGTAGTGCTGGGAGTCGGGGCTCCGGCGCGAGGGGACTTGGCGGGAACGGGTAACACCGCGGGCGCCGGCGGAATCGCGCTCGCGCTCGCGCTCGTCGTATCGGCTTTGGCTTGAACAGGGATCGGGGTCGTCATCGGCTTGCTGGGTAACGGAAATAGGGAGAAGGCCCCCAGTGTCTTGGGATCCACCCATCGAAGACGATGACCGGTTCTTGTGTGATTTCTCTTGAAACCAACCTACTTGAGTGGAACCTCGGGCCGACACATCAGACCGGGTCCTCCAGCGACGCGCCCCGCGCGCCATGTGCAGCCGCCCCAGCTCGTCATGCGAGAAATGAAAACGCCCCGCGAAGCGGGGCGTGCTGATCGACCGGCGCAAACCGGCACTCGGCGTGCCGGCGGCGTCAGATGCCGGCTGGCGGCGGGGTCCAGGTCTTGACTTGCGTGGACGCCGCCAGACCCTGGTTGCCCGCAGCGTCGATCTGATAGACCTCCAAGGTGTGATACCTCAAGGTATCGGGGGGATCCACGAACACATCGACCGACACGGCGGAACCGCTGCCCTGGACCCAATCGCCCTGCCGGTCCACCCGGTACCACCACGTCGAGCCGGATTCGAGCTGCGTCACGTCGACATGGTCCGCCAGACTGTCCAGCGTGCCGGGGAACACCTTCTTCAGGGTCGGGGCGACGGGCGCGATGGTGTCCAGCACTACCGCCGTCGTCCGCTCCGCGCCCGCATTGCCGGCGGCATCGATCTGCCGGACGTCCACGGCATTGGTCCCTTCCGCCAGCAAGGCAGTCGGCAACTGCGTGCCCGAGCCCGGGCGCCAATGGTCGTCGCCGTTGAGCTTGAACTCCCAGGTGGCATTCGCCTCCAGGTTGTCGAGCGACACCTGACCGCTGGCATTGATCAGGTTGCCTGCCGCCGCGGTGCCATCCTGCCTGTGGACGCTTGCCTGCAGGACGTCCGGTGCGACGGAGTCCAGGGTGACCGCGAGCGTGGCGACCTCGCTCACGTTGCCGGCCAGGTCGGTCTGGCGCACGTCGACGGTCTGGCTGCCTTCGTGCAACGCGTCTGTCGCCAGCGAGTCGCCCTTCCCTCCGACCCAGGCGCCGCCATCGATCCGGTACTCCCAGATCTTGGCGTCTTCCAGCCGATGGATGAGCAGACTGTCCTGCGCATTGATCAACGGCAGGCCGTTGCTCGTCTCCGGCAACGGTGCCTCCGGCGGTGCGAGGTCCAGTGTCACGGCCAGGCTGTTCGACGGCCCATGCTGGCCGTCGGCGCCGACCTGGTAGGCCTCGATCACGTTCTGGCCCGCGACCAGCGCGCTGCCCGGCACGAGGTCGCCCTGGCCCTGGGTCCAGCCGGCCGCGTCGTTCACCCGATAGAACCAGGTCGCGCCCGGCGCCAGGCCGGAGACGGCGACCGTCCCGTCGTTGGTCAAGCCGTCGTTCGTCAGCGCGCCGTTGTCGTGCGCCAGCGTCAGCGTCGGCGCGTGCACGTCGGGGTGCGCCGGGACGACGGGGACCACTGGCGTGGGGGGTGTCACCGGCACGGGAGGCGTCACCGGCGTGATGGGGACCACCGGTGTGATGGGGGCCACCGGTGTGAGGGGCGGCTGCACGCCAACGGGGGTGTGGTCCTCGCTGCCGTGACCGCCAGACCCGGCCAGCAGGACCGCTGCACCAGCGACCATCCACGGCCATACAAGACCCGGGCTGCAATCGCCCTCCGTGCCGTCGACATGGATCTGCCGGCACGCGGTGTCTTCGGCCTTGGCGTCCGCCGCCGCATCACTCGCGACGACATCCGAGGCCGACACCAGCGCGGGCGCGGGCGTGAGCGCGGGCGCGAGTGGCTCCTCGGTCGACGGCGGCTCCTGCGACGTCACGTCGCCAGGGCTGCCGTCCTCGGGCACTGCGGCGACGGTGTCATCCGCCTGAAGGATCGTTGCCGCGCGTCGGCCGGAAGGCGCCGGTGGCTGGAGGGAAGAGGCGGGCGCGGCGGGCGTCCGCGCCAGGAGGGGGGCTGGTGTCTGGGTGCTCATCGAAGTGTCCGTTGACGAGAGGGAAGGCGTGCTCGCAGTGTCCAGACATCCGCCCCTCGAACGCGATGACTCATCAAGGCCATCGAAGGCAACTCCACTGACTCATTTGAGCTTTGGAATCGCCTCATCCACAGTCCGGGATAATCCGCCGCATGGTCCTTGCCGAAATCACCGGCCTGTTCCTGTCCTGGCTGGCGCGCCTGATCACCGGCGCGCAGGGACACTGGAAAGGCTGTCCCCCGACGTCCGAACAACGCATCTACTTCGCCAACCATCAGAGCCACTTCGACTGGGTGCTGATCTGGGCCTCGCTGCCCGGCGAACTGCGCGCGCGGACCCGCCCGATCGCCGCGCGCGACTACTGGACCAGTTCCAGACTCAAGACCTGGCTCACGAGCGCCGTGTTCAACGCGGTCTACGTGAGCCGCACGCGCGCCACGCCCGACGAGGATCCGCTCGAGCCGCTGGTCGACACGCTGCAGGGCGGCGATTCGCTGGTCATCTTCCCGGAGGGCACGCGCTCCAACAAGGGCGCGCCGCAGGCCTTCAAGGCCGGCCTCTACCACCTGTCCGAACAGTTCCCCGACGTGCAGCTCATCCCCACCTGGATCGACAACGTCCAGCGCGTCATGCCCAAGGGCGAGATCGTGCCGGTGCCCATCCTGTGCACGGTCACCTTCGGCGCGCCGATCCGGATCGAGCCCGGCGAGGACAAGCGCGCCTTCCTGGAACGCGCCCGCGCCGCGGTGATGGCGCTGCGTCCCGGAGGGTGGAAGGAATGAGGTGGCTCAAATCCTTGAACAGCGGCGAGCAGGTGGCCTTCCTGTTCGTCGTGCTGTTCGGCGCGCTGCTGCTGGTGAGCATCGGCTCGGTGCTGTGGTCGCTGCGCGAGCGCCCCGACGATGAACAGGAAGCCTGGCAGGCGCGCTGGGCGCGCTTCCGCCACGAGCTCAACATGGTCTGGGTCGGCGCCTGCCTGTTCTGGGCCGCGTGGGTCTCCGGACCGGTCGGCGCGACGCTGCTGTTCGCGGTGTTCTCGTTCCTGGCCTTCCGCGAGTTCATCACGCTGCTGCACACCCGCCGCGCCGACCATCGCGGGCTGATCATGGCCTTCTTCGTGATCCTGCCGCTGCAGTACGTGCTGGTGGGGACGCGCCACTTCGACCTGTTCTCGGTGCTGATCCCGGTCTACGGGTTCCTCGCGATCCCGGTGGCCAGCGCGCTGGCGGACGATCCGCAACGTTTCCTCGAACGCAACTCGAAGATCCAGTGGGGCATCATGGTGTGCGTCTACGGCCTGTCGCACGCGCCGGCGCTGCTGCTGCTGGAGATCCCGAAGTACGAGGGCCGCGGCGCCTTCCTGCTGTTCTTCCTGGTGGCCGTGGTGGCCTGCGGCCAGATCGCGCAGGCGATGGCGACCAGCCGCTTCCGCGCCAAGCCGGTGGCGCGCCGGATCAGCCGCTCGTTCACGATGAAGGCGTGGTGGATAGGCGCGTTCGCGGCGGCGCTCGCGGGGGCGCTGCTGTACTGGATCACGCCGTTCAAGGCGGGCCAGGCGGCGATCGCCGCGTTCGTCGCGGCGGGCTGCGGCAGCTTCGGCGTGTTCGTGATGCAGGCGCTCAAGCGGGACGCGGGCATCAACGCCTGGGGCAACCGCAGCGCGATCACGGGCGCGGTCGGGCTGCTGGACCGCATCGCGGTGATGTGCTTCGCGGCGCCGGTGTTCTTCCATTCGGTGCGGTGGTATTTCCGCGCCGGCACCTGACCCTTGAAGGAGGCGACGGCATGCGCATCCTCGGCATCGACCCCGGCCTGCAGACGACCGGCTTCGGGGTCATCGACTCGGACGGGCCGCGGCTGGCGTATGTGGCCAGCGGCACGATCAAGACCAACGCGCTGCCCACCGGCGACCTGCCGGGGCGGCTGAAGATCCTCTACGACGGCATCCGCGAGGTGGTGTCGCGCTACCAGCCGACCTGCGCCGCGGTGGAGATCATCTTCGTCAACGTGAACCCGCAGTCCACGCTGCTGCTGGGGCAGGCGCGCGGCGCGGCGCTGACGGCGCTGGTGTCCTGCGACCTGCACGTGTCGGAGTACACCGCGGTGCAGATGAAGAAGGCCATCACCGGGCACGGCGGCGCGGCGAAGTCGCAGGTGCAGGCGATGGTGGCGCGGCTGCTGAGCCTGCCCGGCGAGCCGGGCAAGGACGCGGCCGACGCGCTGGGCATCGCGATCATGGACGCGCATGCGCGCGTGTCCTTCGAGGCGATGGGCAAGCAGACGACGCTGCAGCGGCGCCAGCACGCGCAGTTCAAGGGCTCGCGGACCTATTGAGCCGCATTGAGCCGGGCGGCCGGATTCAGGGCTCGTCCTGCCAGTAGTCGAGGTCGCCCTCGCCCACCTTGCGGATGGCCTCGAAGGGGCGATCCGCCTTGTCGGGACCATGCTCGGCCATGAACTTGTTGGAGTCCGGGTAGACGCAGATCTCCGGCTGTTCCATCGTGCTGATGGAGAGGTAGCGGATCGGCGCGTCCGAGGTGTTGATGATGTGATGCGGGTAGTCGGGCCCCGCGGGGATGAAGATCACGTCGCCGGCCTTGATCGGCAGGCGCTCGCCGGCGACGCGCAGCGTGCCGCTGCCCTCGAGGACGATGAACATCTCCTCCTGCGCGTAATGCAGGTGGTACGGGCAGGTGGTCTTGCCGGGCTCGACGATGTCGTAGGACGCGCCGAGCTTGCGCGCGGCGGTCCCGCGCGCCAGGCGCGCGAAGCGGGACTCATACAGCGGCTCCCGCTTGAACGAGGTCAGCTCGGCTTCATGGAAGTTGCGGATCAGCTGGGCGGCAAGCGCCTGGGCGCGATCGGTCATGCTGGGGTCTCCTTGCGCGACGAAGTCGGGGGCGAGATCACTTGAACTCGGGATCACAGGCTAGCTTGTCCCCCCCATCTTCGGCAAACCGAAGTCAATGACGCCGGCGACCGGCCCTCCTAGCATCTGTGACTTCGGCGTCCGCCCTCGTGCCGGAAACCCCCAAGAAACCACTGACCGCTGGAGTCAACGCATGCATTCGATCCAAATGATGGTGGCGTACGATCCGCGAATGAACCGCCCACTGCTCATCCAGGCTGAATGGGACCCCGAGGTATCGGTCTGGGTTGCCACGTCGGACGACGTGCCAGGTCTTGCCACTGAAGCGGACACGCTCGAGGCGCTCGAAGCGAAGCTGAAAGTCCTCGTGCCCGAATTGCTCGAGGCCAACGGCCGCCTTCCCGACGGCCCGGAACTGTCGATGGAACTGCTCGCGCGACGCGTGAGCGTGGCGCAAATTCACGCCCGCTGAATCACATGGTCGCCAGCTTCACTCCGGAGCTGGTCCGGATGCTGCGCGCTGCGGGATGCCAATTCGTGCGCCACGGAAAGGGAGACCATGACATCTGGTACTCCCCAACGAGTCTTCTTCGTTTTCCGGTGGATCACAAGATCAAGTCTCGTCACACCGCGAACGCGGTACTTCAGCAGGCCGGACTTGCCAAGCGCTTCTGATTTGCGACCAGTCCCATCTCTGGACCCGGCCGCGTACTGCCATCACACCGTCGTCGTCGCCGCGCCCGCGCCATACCGGTTGGGCTGGCTCGGCTGGACGAGCCAGTAGATCATCACGATCCAGCCGATCAGCGGGACGAAGCCGATGAGTTGCCACCAGCCGCTGCGGTCGATGTCGTGCAGCCGGCGCGCCGCCACGGCGAGGGACGGCAGCAGCGTCAGCAGCGAGAAGACCACGCTCAGCTTGTTCGAGATCACGCCCAGGATCGCCGACCCCAGCACCACGAAGAGCACGTACCACCAGTACTCGGACCGGCTCGCGGTCCCGCTGAAATCCGCGTACTTGCGCAGGCAGGTCTGGATCGAATCGCCGAAATTCATGGCACTCCCTCTCTCTCGTGTGAACATGGACGCCCCCGGATCGGGGACCACCGGATCCTAAGGGCCTGCCCCCGGCGTGGCGATCCCTCGGAGGGTGGACGAAAGTCAGTTGGAATAAGTGGGCCGCCCACCGTGTTCATGCAATACCCACCACCTGATCTCAACCCAGGAGACTCCGCATGAAGAAGACCTTGAAGCTCACCGCCGCCGCCATCCTGATGGCCGCCGCCGGCCTCGCCGCCGCGCAGTCCGCCCCCGCGACCGCCAAGGGCGACGCGCTGGTCGGCCCCAACGACATGACGCTCTACACCTTCGACAAGGACACCGCCGGCAGCGGCAAGAGCGTGTGCAACGGCGGCTGCGCCACCAACTGGCCGCCGCTGATGGCCCGCGCCGAGGACAAGGCCGCCGGCGACTGGTCCATCGTGACCCGCGACGACGGCTCCAAGCAATGGGCCTACAAGGGCAAGCCCCTGTACTTCTGGGCCAAGGACGCCAAGCCCGGCGAGCGCAGCGGCGACGGCGTCAACCAGGTCTGGCACACCGCGAAACCCTGAGCACCGCCCTGACCTGCAGATCGTCCCGCCCATGCCCCTGGTCCTCGACGAAGCGCTCCCGCTGCTTCCCCGCCTGCGCCGCCACGCGCGGCTGCTGTGCGGCGACCACGCCCGGGCGGACGACCTGCTGCAGGACACGCTGGAACGCGCCGCCCGCAAGGGCGCGCTGTTCCATGCCGAGCCCGGCCCCACGCGCCAGGACGCCCTGCGCAACTGGCTGCTGACCTTGATGCACCGCCTCTACCTGAACCAGCGGCGCGACGCGCGCGAGGCCTTGCACGATTCGCTGGACGAAGACGACGCCCCGCAACCGGCCATCGAAGAACCGCAGCAGCGTGTCGCGATGCGGCTCGATCTCGAACGGGCGCTGGCGGCCCTGCCGGCGACCGCGCGCGAGATCCTGCTGCTGGTCTGCGTCGAGGAACTCAGCTACCAAGACGCCGCCCGCGTGCTGGACGTGCCGATGGGCACGGTGATGTCGCGGCTGTCCCGCGCCCGCGAACGGCTGCGCCTGTCGATGGACGGCGCGGCACCGGGCCGCCCGCCACTGCGGGTGGTGAAATGAGCGCCGCACCATGACGCCCGACGACATCGACTTCGACGAATCCACTCTCCACGCGTATGTGGACGAACAACTGCCGCCCGAACGCGCCGCGCGGGTGGCGGACTGGCTGCTGCGCCACCCGCGCGCCGCACAGCAGGTGCTCGGCTGGCGCGAACAGCGCGAGTCGCTGAAGGCGCTGCACCGCGACTGGCTCGACGAGCCCGTGCCCCCCTCACTCACCTCCGCGCTGCGCCCGCAAGCGCCGACCGCCGCGAACGCGTCGCGCTGGCCGCGCGCCTGGGCGGCGGCACTGCTGCTGGCCGTCGGACTCGGCGCCGGTGTCGCCGGCGGCTGGGGCGGTCATGCCTGGTGGTACGGCAAGAAGGAGGCCGCGGCGATGGCCGCCGCCGACGCGGCCGCGCGCGCCGCCGGCCGCGATCCGTCGATTCCCGAATACGTCCGCGATGCCGCCATCGCGCACGCCGTCTACCAGCCCGAGAAACGCCACCCCGTCGAAGTCGGCGCGGACCAGGCCGACCACCTGATGCAGTGGCTGAGCAAGCGGCTCGGCCAGCCGCTGTATGCGCCGGTACTGCGCGACTACGGCTGGAAGCTGGTCGGGGGCCGCCTGCTGCCCGCCAGCGATGACGCCTCCCTCACCGCATCCGCCGGCGCATCCGCCGGCACATCCGCGTCGGCCGGTGCGGCGCTGGCCCGCGCGCAGTTCATGTACGAGAACGAGGCCGGCGAGCGCTTCACGCTCTACGTCAGCACCGGCGCGAGCTCGCCCGAGGCACCCGTGGCCTTCCGCCTGATGCGCCGCGTCGAGGCGGGCCAGACCACGCGCAGCCTCTACTGGATCGACGGCAAGCTCGCCTATGCGCTGAGCGGCAGCTTCGACGAGCGCAGATTGCGCGTGCTGGCCGATCTGGTCCACGCGCGCATCGGCATGATCGCGCGGGCGTCGTCATCGCCCTGAGCGCCTGAGGCTCGCTTGAGGCTCGCTTGAGGCTCGCTTGAGGCTCGCTTGAGGCTCGCTTGAGGCTCGCTTGAAACTCGCTTGCGGCTCGCCCGGGCCATGGCCCTGACCTTCCGGCGGTCAGGACCCGGCGGGTAGGATGCGCCGCCATGTCGTCGTCCCTCTCACGCCTGATCCTCGGCCACATCCGCGGCCACTGGCGGCCCTACGCGGCCAGCGCGCTGATGCTCAGCACCATCGCCGTCCTGACGGTCTGGATCCCGCGGCAGGTCGGCCATGTCGTCGACGCCCTGGTGTCGCACCGCATCGCTGGCTGGGACCTGGTCGGCCAGCTCGGCCTGCTCGTGCTCGCCGGTCTCGCGATCTACCTGCTGCGCGTCGGCTGGCGGCTGGCGTTGTTCCGCACCGCCTACGAACTCGGCCGCCAGTTGCGCATGCGGCTGTACGCCCAGCTGACGAATCAGGGCCCGGCGTTCTTCCACGCGCAGCGCACCGGCGACCTGATGGCGCTGGCGACCAACGACGTCGACGCGATCGAGATGGCTGCGGGCGAGGCGCTGCTCGCCGCCTTCGACGGCTCGCTGACGCTGATCCTGGTGCTCGGGATGATGGCGATCAGCGTCGACTGGCGGCTGGGACTGGCCGCGCTCGTGCCCTTCCCGCTGATGGCCTACGCGTTCTGGCGCATCTCGTCGCGGATCCATGTGGCCTCCGCCGACTCGCTGAAGCGCTTCTCGACGCTGAACCAGCAGGTGCAGGACAGCCTCGCCGGCGTGCGCACGGTGCGGGCGCTGGGCCTCGTGCGCCGCAGCCGCGAGCAGTTCGGCGAACTGGCCCGCGAGGCCGGCGACGCCGCCTTCCAGGCGCAGCGCTGGGAGGCGATGTTCGAACCCGCCGTCGGGCTGTCGCTCGGCGCGGCGACGGTGATCGCGCTCGGCGCCGGCGCATGGCTGGTCGGCACGGACGTCATCAGCATCGGCCAGTTGACCGCGTTCACCATGTACCTCGGCCAGTTGATCTGGCCGATGTTCGCGGCGGGCTGGGTGCTGTCGCTGCTGGAACGCGGACGCGCCGCCTGGTCGCGCCTGCAGCCGGTGCTGGACGCGCCGGTCGGTCTGGTGGATACCGGCACGGGCGATGTGCCCGCGCACGCCGGCATCACGTGGGACCACGTCTCCTTCCACTATCCGGGCATGACACGGGCGACGCTCGAGGACATCGTGCTGACTCTGCCGCCGGGCCGCACGCTGGGCATCGTCGGCGCGACGGGCTCGGGCAAGTCGACGCTGCTGCGGCTGCTGCTGCGGCAGTACGAACCCGACGCGGGCACCGTGCGCCTGGGCGGCATCCCCGCGCCGGAGATCCGTCTCGATGCGCTGCGGCGCACGCTCGCCTGGGTGCCGCAAGAGCCCTTCCTGTTCTCGGCCTCGGTCGCGGACAACATCGCCCTCGCCCGTCCGGACGCGACGCGCGAGCAGATCCTGGCCGTGGCCGAACTCGCCGCCGTGCACGACGACATCGCGCGCTTGCCGCAGGGCTATGAGACGCTGGTGGGCGAGCGCGGCGTCACGCTGTCCGGCGGCCAGCGCCAGCGCGTCGCGATCGCACGCGCGCTGCTGGCCGAGGCCCCGGTGCTGCTGCTGGACGATGCGCTGTCGGCCGTCGACAGCGGCACCGAGACGCAGATCCTCGACCACTGGCGCGAACTGCGCCAACGGCATCCCGAGCGCAGCCTCGCCGTCGTCAGCCATCGCCTGTCGGCGGTGATGGAGGCCGACGAGATCGTCGTGCTGAAGCAGGGGCGCATCGTCGAGCGCGGCCGTCATGACGAGCTGCTCGCGCTGGGCGGCTGGTATGCCGGCCAGTGGCGCTACCAACAACTGGAGGCCAGCCTTGACGCCGCCTGAGACCGCGTCCGGCAAGGACGGCAAGACCGCGCGCGAGGCGAAGAACGCGCAAGGCGTGCGGAGCGCCCCGAACGTTCAGGGCGCCGAGAGCGCCAGGAACGACCACTCGCCGCGCGAAGCGCTGGCGCTGCTCGCGCAGGCCGCCGCGCCGGAGCGCCGCGGGCTGGTGAAGGGACTGGGCTGGCTGGTCGTCGCGGCGGCGCTCGAAGCGATCGGGCCCATCCTCGGCAAGCATTTCATCGATGCGCATGTGCTGACGCGCAACTTCGACCTCGGCCCGATGGCGCTGCTGCTGGGCGCCATGCTGCTCGCGGGCTGGACCGCGAGCCTGCTGCGCTACGCGCAGCTGCGGCGCATGGCCTCGGTCGCGCGGCGCTCGGTGCTGCGCCTGCGCGAGCAGGTCTACGCGCACGTGCTGGCGCAGCCGATGGCCTTCTTCGACCGCAGCATCACCGGCCAGCTGCTGAGCCGCATCACCAACGACACCGACGCGGTCAACAACCTGTACCGCCAGGTCCTGTTCGTGATGCTGGACTCGACGATCGTCGTGGCCGGCGCGCTGGTGGCGATGGCGTGGCTGGACTGGCGGCTGATGCTGATCGTGCTGGCGCTGGTGCCGGCGAGTTCCGGGATCATCTGGCTCTACCAGCGCGCCAGCAGCGGCCCGGTGCAGCGGGCCCGCGCACTGCGCGCCGAGCTCAACGCGCAGATGGCCGAGAGCATGGCGGGCATGGCGATGCTGCAGTCGGCCGGCGCGGCGCAGCGCTTCGCGGCGCGCTACGAGACCGCGAACCGGGCGCAGCTGGAGGCGCGCGTGCAGGAGCTGCGCGCCAACGCCTGGCTGCTGCGGCCGGCGCTGGACCTGCTCAACGTGCTGCTGATCGTCACGGTGATCTACGGCTTCGGGCTGCGCGAGCTGTCGGGCCTGGAAGTCGGTCTGCTGTACGCGTTCCTCGCGTACATCGCGCGCGTCGTCGAGCCGCTGATCCAGATCACGATGCAGTTCAGCCAGCTGCAGCAGGCGCTGGTGGCCGCGTCGCGCGTGCGGGCGCTGCTGCGCGAGCCCTGTGAGCCGCGTTCCTACCGGCCCGATCTCGTCGTCGGCGCGGGTGCGATCCGCTTCGAGCACCTGCAGTTCGCCTACAAGCCGGAGCAGCCGGTGCTGCGGGACCTGGACCTCGACATTCCGGCCGGCAGTTTCGTCGGCATCGCGGGCCACACGGGTTCGGGCAAGTCGACGCTACTGGCGCTGCTGCTGCGTTTCTACCAGCCGCAGCAGGGGCGCATCCTGATCGACGGCCTGCCGCTCGACCAGTTGCCCGACGAGACCTTCCACGCCGCGCTCGGCCTGGTGCCGCAGGAGCCCTACCTGATCGCCGGCAGCGTGCGCGAGAACATCCGCATGGGGCGCGCGATCTCCGACGAGAAGATCGAGGCGGCGGCTCGCGCGTCGCGCGCGCATGAGTTCCTCAGCGCGCTGCCGCAGGGGTACGACAGCCGGCTGGGCGACGGCGGGCTGGCGGTGTCGACGGGGCAGAAGCAGCTGATCGCGCTGGCGCGGGCGCTGGCCGGCGATCCGCGCATCCTGCTGCTCGACGAGGCGACGGCCAACATCGACAGCGCCACGGAAGCGCAGGTCGGCGAGGCGCTGCGCGCCCTGCGGGGCCAGGTCACGGTGATCGCGATCGCGCACCGGCTGTCGACGATCCGCGAGGCCGACCAGATCGTGGTGCTGAACCACGGTCACCTCGACGAGCGCGGCACGCACGACGAGCTGATGGCGATCGATGGCGGGATCTACCAGCGGCTGGTGCAGTTGCAGGCGTTGGAGGAGTGAGCCGGGGAGGCGCAGATCGCACAGGCATGGACTGACCCTCCGCGAATGAGGGGTGCGAACCCGGCGTTCAGGTCGGGGCGAAAGGCGCCCGTTTCCCTAGAATCCGCGGCGCCCGAGGCGTCAGATCTCGCGGCGTTCAGGGAGCTCTCCTCATGCATCGATTCCTTCGCGGGGCGCGTCGCGCCCTGCTGGCTGCCGTCGTCCTGTCCGCGCTGAGCGCCTGTGGCGGCGGTGGCGGCGGCGCCGCGGAGACCGCCGCGCCGGTCGCGAACAACAAGCCGCCGCAGGCCAGCATCCTGGGCAGCGGCGACGTGCGCGCCGCGGCGGCCGGCGGCATCGGTCTCGGCGTGACCCTGGGCGGCATCGTCCGCCTGGACGCCAGCGCCAGCAGCGATCCCGACAGCGACGCCCTGAGCTTCGAATGGAGCCTGGTCGCCAAGCCCGAGGGCAGCGCCGTCACGCTGACCGACACGAAGGCCAAGACCCTGCAGTTCTCGCCCGATGCCATCGGGACCTACACCGTCGCGCTCAAGTTGAACGACGGCCGCGGCGGTCAGACGACGCAGCAGCTGTCCATCGCCGTCGACAACCGGCCGCCGACCGGCAACGTGGTGGTCGAACCCAGTTTCACAGCCACCCCCACCGAGCAGGCCGCGCAGAGCGTCAGCGTCGGCGGCACGGCCCTCTTCAACGCCGAGGGCAGCACGGACCCGGACGGGCATGCGGTGACGATCCGGTACGAGCTCGTCGCCCGACCGGCCGGCAGCTCGGCCGCCCTCGTGATCGACGGCAAGCGCGCGCGCCTGGACATCGACCTGCTGGGCAGCTACCGCGTCAAGGTCATCGGCAGCGACGGCCGCGCCAGCTTCGAGACCACCTATCCGTTGACAGCCGACAACCGCGCGCCGATGCCCAGCGCGACCGTGGTGCCCACCTTCACCGTGGTGCCGGCGCAGGCGGCGCCGTTGACCCTCACGGTCGGTGCGTCGGTGCTGGTGGACGCCACCGCCAGCACCGATCCGGACGGCGACACGGTGTCCGTCGGTTTCGCGTTCATGGACAAGCCCGCCGGCAGCACCGCATCGTTGGTCCTGGACGGCAGCAGGAAGGCGCGCTTCGTCGCCGACCTCGGCGGCACCTACCGCGTCAAGGTCACCGGCAGCGACGGCCGCGCCTCCTATGAATCCATCCATACCTTCACCGCCGACAACCGCGCGCCGGTGCCGGTGGTGGTGGAATCGGTGACGCCGGTGGTGGCGCAGGGCCAGGGCTACCAGATCTTCAACGCCACGGTGGGCTACATCTACCAGCTGGACAGCACCCCGTCCTCGGACCCCGACAACAACCTGTCCAGCCGCCGCTGGGACCTGCTGAGCACGCCTGCCGGCAGCGCCGCGACGCTGTCGTCGTCCACGGCCATCGCGGTCACTTTGTCGCCGGACCTGCTCGGCGACTATGTGCTGCAACTGACGGTCATCGACGCCCGGGGTGCCAGCACCACGTCCGCCATTCTGGTCCGCGTCAACAACCGCCGTCCCGTGGCCGCGATCTCGACCAACGCCACGCCGCAGGCCCTGCCCTCGGCGCCGAGCATCCGCGTGCCGCGCAACACGCAGCTCACGCTGCGCGGCGGCAACAGCCTCGATGCCGACGGCGATCCGCTGACCTTCCTGTGGACCCTCGACAGCGGACCGGCCGGCAGCGCCGCGGCGCTGTCGTCGTCCAGCGCCGCCAACCCGACCATCACCGTGGACGCGGATGGCGCCTTCGTGTTCCGCCTGCGGGTGACGGACCCGGCCGGTGCCTTCTCCGAACGCTCGATCACCGTCAACGTCGGGAATGACGCCCCGGTCGCGGTGATCGACCGATCGCGCCTCACGGTGCTGGCCGGCGACACCGCGCGCGCATCGGCGGCCCTCAGCTTCGACCGTGACGGGGATGCCCTGAGCTACAGCTGGACACTCGACGCGCGGCCGACCGGCAGCGCAGCGACGATCGCCAGCCCGAACCAGGCGGCGCTCGCTTTCGTGCCCGACATGGCCGGCACCTATGTCGCGACGGTCTCCGTGTCGGACGGCCGCCTCGTCCACAGCGCCGCGGTCGAAGTGCGGGTCCTGGCGGCACAGGCCAGCAGCGTGCCGCTCACCTTCACGCCGATCGACGCGCGGTATGACGCCGGGCTCGACAAGCTGGTGATCCTGAGCACCAACCCGAACAGCCTGCGCCTCGTCGACCCCTTCACCGGGACCGTCGAGTCGGTCGCCCTGCCGGCCGCGGCCAGCGCCCTGGCCGTCAGCGCGGACGGCAAGCTGGCCGCCGCGCTGCACAGCGGCGCCGTCAGCCTGATCGACCTGCAGACCGTCACCCTGATCCGCACCTCGTCGACCCTGGGCGTCTGGAACTCGGTGATGGTCGATGACGCCGGCTACGTCATGGCCTGCTGCAAGCGCGACTTCGCCTTCAACCAGCCGCTCAAGATGCTGAACGGCCGCACCGGCGACGTGGTTCCCGCCAACACCGACGCCGGCTACATGGCCGGCACCTCCACGAACGGCGTCTTCGTGAGCAAGTTGAACAAGGGGATCGTCGACGGCAACGACGGCACGCCGACGGACCTGCACTACTTCGTGTTCGACCCGGCCACGCACCGGATCACATCGATGAGCGACGGCCCGTACCACGGCGACTACGCGCTGGGGTCGCCACTCCATCTGACGCAGTCGGAGGACTACGTGTTCACCTGGTCCGGCAACTACTTCCGGACCAGCGATCTGCGCCACGCGGGTCGGGTGAGCGGCCTCACCACCGGTGTCGCCAGCCTGAGCAACTTCGCCGCGACGGAGGAGACGCTGATCGTCGATGGGAACACGTCGACCTACCCGTCGAGCTACAAGCGGTACACGAGCGGCCTGTTCCTGCCCGACACCGATCTGGCGCTGCCGCAGATCGGCGGACGGCAGAGCTACGCGATGCGGGTGTTCCACAGCGCGATGGGACGTCACGTGGTCCTGGTGCAGGTGGGCAGCGCCACGGCGGGCGACGCCGGCGTCACGTACTCGATCATCACGCGCTGAGCGGGCGCGGCGGCGGCTCATGCCGCCCATGAGGAAAGGGCCGCCGGATCACTCCGGCGGCCCTTTCTCATTGATGCGGCGCGGCGTTCGCCGCGGCGGTCACACCAGCAGCACCAGCCGCTCCAGGATCAGCACCGCGAAGAAACCGATGCCGGCGATCACGGTCCATTTGATCAGCAGGATGCCGCGCCGGCGCCAGATGGGCTGCTTCGTGCCGATGTAGATGGCGAAGCACAGCAGACCTGCCGCCAGCAGCAGCGCGAAGACGAGACGGAAGACGAGCACTGTCAGCGGTCCTTCGGGCTCACCACGCCGGCGCCAGCTCGGCGAACCCCGCCGGCGCCTCGCGCTCGTCCTCGAAGGTCACGATCTCGTACGCCTCGGCGTCCGACAGCAGCTCGCGCAGCAGCAGGTTGTTCAGCGCGTGCCCGCCCTTGAACGAGGTGTACGCCGCCAGCAATGGATGCCCCACGACCTGCATGTCGCCGATCGCATCCAGGATCTTGTGCTTCACGAACTCGTCGTCGTAGCGCAGGCCCTCGGCGTTCAGCACGCGGTAGTCGTCCACCACGATCGCGTTGTCCATGCTGCCGCCCAGCGTCAGCCCGCGCGAACGCATCAGCTCGATGTCCTTGGTCATGCCGAAGGTGCGCGCCCGCGCGATCTCGCGCTTGTACTGGCCGCTGCCCATGTCGAAGACGTACTGCTGGCCCGTCGCCGACACCGCCGGGTTGTCGAACTCGATCTGGAAGCTCAGCGTGTAGCCGTGGTGCGGCACCAGCTTGGCCCACATCAGGCTCTTGCCCTCGCCCTTGCGCACCTCCACCGGCTTCTTCACCCGCAGGAACTGCTTGGGCGCGTTCTGCAACTCGATGCCCGCGGACTGCAGCAGGAAGACGTAGCTCGCCGCCGAACCGTCCAGCACCGGGACCTCGTCCGCGTTGATGTCGATCAGCAGGTTGTCCAGCCCCAGGCCCGCGCAGGCCGAGAGCAGATGCTCGATCGTCTGCACCTTGGGCTGGCCCGGATCGCCCTGCGGGCTGATCGTCGTGGCCATGCGCGTGTCGCAGACGCTGTGCGTGTTCACCGGGATGTCGACCGGCTGCGCCAGGTCGACGCGCCGGAACACGATGCCGGTGCCGGGCGCGGCCGGACGCAGCGTGATCTCCACCTTCTGGCCGCTGTGGATGCCGACCCCGACCGCGCGGGTCAGCGATTTGATGGTGCGTTGCTTGATCATGCGTGCATTGTCCCAAATCGGGGTCAACCCTGCTGGACGCCGGCCTGGATGACGGCCTCGTGATCGGCCACCGCCACCGGCAGCCGCAAGGTCACCACCGTGCCGTGCCCGGGGCTGCTGTCCACCCGGAGCGAACCGCCCAACACCTTCGCTCGCCGCTGCAGCCCGCGCAGCCCGCGGCCCTGCGCGATCGAGGCGACGTCGAAGCCCTCGCCGTCGTCCTCGACACGGATCTCCACGCGCTTGCCGAGATCTCGTGTCACCACCCTCACCCGGGACGCTCTCGCGTGTTTCAGCGCATTCGTCAGCGCCTCCTGCATCAGCCGCAGCACGTGCAGCGCGTCGGGCGGCTCCAGCCACTCGAGCGTCGGCAGGTCGTGCACGTCCCACTCCAGCTTGAGCCCGCCCAGCTGCAGCCGCTTGCCCAGCCGGTAGCGCATCGTCGCCAGCAGCGACACGATGTCGTGGCCGACGGGTTCGAGCGAATCGATCACCAGCCGCAGGTCGTCCACGCATTCGCGCAGCACGGTCACGACCTGCTCCTGCGGCATCGTGCCCTGCTCCACCGCCACCATCGCCGACAGCAGCGACGAGCCCAGCCCGTCGTGCATGTCCTGCATGATCCGCTGCCGCTCCAGGAGCAGCGCCTGCTGGCGCTCGACCTCGCGCAGCTTGTCGTGCTGGGCGCTCAATTGCACGCTCTGCTCCTCCAGGCGCTGCCCGAGCTCCCCGTTGGCGCGCTCCACGCCCCGCAGTGCCTCGATGTAGCGGAACTGCACCGCGTACAGGAAGCTCGCCAGGATCACCAGCGTCGCGAAGGGCATCAGGTAGATGTGCTCCGGCCACCACCAGCCTGCGAGCAGCCCCAGGTCGTGCACGCCCAGCACGACGCCGATCACCAGCGCCGCGGCCATCACGCGCAGCTCGCGCGTGCCCTGGCGCCAGGCCACGCTGGCCACGAAGCCCGTGCCCGCCAGGCCCACGACCGCGTTGCAGATGTGCAGCAGCACCAGCGCGTCGAAGCCGTTGCCCCACAGTGGCATGGCCGCCAGGCTGGACACCAGCACGAAGAGCGCGATGCCGCGCTCGAAGCGGGAGAAGCGCTGCTGAGCGAAGCGCAGCGCGAAGAGGAAGGTGAGCAGCATCACCCACGACATCGACGCGTGCGTGACCCACCAGAACCATTCGAGCGCGTCGCGCGTGCGCGGCAGGTCCAGGTGGTAGTGCAGGTTGCGGACCAGCCAGGCGACGGTAGCCAGCGAGAACAGCAGGTAGGAGGAATCCTCGCGCCGCTTCACCCACAGCACGAGCGCGAAGAGCCCCAGCGTCACCAGCGTCAGCCCGGTGGCCTGCGGCACGCCGATCTGCAGCACCCAGCGGCGGTCGTGCCGCGGCTCGAGGTCCTCGCGCGCGCCCAGCCACACGCTGGACACCGAGTAGTAGCCGGCCTGCATCACCGGCACCGCGATGACGACCTCGATCTCGCGCGCCTGCTGGATCTCGGTCAGCGCCGCCGGCAGGACCACCCACAGCGGCCGCACCCACTGCTCGCGCGCGCCGGACTGGTTGTCGAAGACCGGCCGCCAGCCGTCGTCGGTCTTCACCAGCACCGCCGCCGCCAGCGCCACCAGCCGCGGCATGTAGAGCGCGACGCTGGTCGGCCAGCGGCCGTTCGGCGCGGCGTAGCGGACGCGGTACCAGCGCATCTGGAAGCGCGCGTCGCTCGTGTTCTGCGTGGCCTCGCGCTGCTGGACCTCGGGCAGCAGGACCGGTTGCCAGGACGCCGGATCCTCCGGCGGCAGCAGCCCCTGCGGCAGCGCCCCGTTCGCGCCGTCCATGACGCGCAGCGCGCGCCACCAGGCCTTGAGCTGATCCTGGGTCCAGTCGCTGGTGGCGACCTCCGCCTCGGTCGCACGCTGCGCGCGGGGAGGCGTCGCCGCCTCGGGCACCGGCCTCGCGGGTCCGAGCGGCGACGCGCGCGCGACCTGCGCTGGCGGTCCCGCGTGGGTCGCATGCGCGGCCTGACCGCCTTGCGCGCGTCCCACGTCGGGCATCAATGCGAACAGCGCGAGGACCAGACTGGCCAGCAACGCGATCAGCCACGGCGTGGACGGACGTCGCACCCACGCTCGCGCCCGAAGCGCGCGCGCGGTCGACGTCGTTTCCCCAACCTCACCGTGGACCATGCATCCGCTCTGTCTTGTGATCGCGCGCCAGTGTGCCGAAGTTCACCGAACGGCACGAGCGTTCATTTGCAACAAGAGCCTCCGGGCCCCTTGAATGCGGGCATCCGCCATCGCCACCCCGACGACCGCGAGACGAAAAAAGGCCGTACCCGATGCGGGTACGGCCTTGAAGCTGATGGCGTTCGAGAGCGGTCGGTCTCAGTCCGCCTGCTTGCGCAGGAAGGCCGGGATCTCGATCTCGTCCATGCCGTTGGACGACAGGGCCTCGACCTTGGCCGCGGCCGTGCGGCCGTGGCGCCAGACACTGGGCACGCTCATGCCGCCGAAGTCCGTCGAGGACATGGGCGCGGCGGCCGGCGTGCCTTGCGCGGCGGCCGAGCCCGGCATCACCACCGGCTGCGTCAGCACCGGCATGTTGTCGGTGCCGGTGCGCAGCTGCGGCTGCTGCACGACCAGCTGCGGCTGCTGGCGCGCCGCGGCGCGCTGGCTCAGGCCGGTCGCGATCACGGTGACGCGCAGCTGGTCGCCCAGCGATTCGTCGTAGGCGGTGCCGTAGATGATGTGCGCGTCTTCAGCGGCGTAGCGCTTGATCGCGGTCATCGCGTTGCGGCTCTCGGCCAGCTTGAAGTTGTTGCGGCTGGCCGCGATCAGCACCAGCACGCCGCGCGCGCCGGACAGATCGATGCCTTCCAGCAGCGGGCAGGCGACAGCGCCTTCCGCGGCCTTGGACGCGCGGTCCGGACCGGCCGCGACGGCCGTGCCCATCATCGCCTTGCCCGGCTCGCTCATCACGGTCTTCACGTCTTCGAAGTCGACGTTGACCAGGCCCGGCATGTGGATGATGTCGGAGATGCCGCCGACCGCGTTCTTCAGCACGTCGTTGGCGTGCGCGAAGGCCTGGTCCTGCGTGACGTCATCGCCCAGCACTTCCAGCAGCTTGTCGTTCAGCACGACGATCAGCGAGTCCACGTTGGCCTCGAGTTCCTGCAGGCCCAGGTCCGCGGCCTTGCCGCGGCGGTTGCCTTCGAACTCGAACGGCTTGGTGACCACGCCGACGGTCAGGATGCCCATTTCCTTGGCCACGCGGGCGATCACGGGCGCGGCACCGGTGCCGGTCCCGCCGCCCATGCCGGCGGTGATGAACAGCATGTGCGCGCCGGTGATGGATTCGCGGATGCGCGCCTCGGCTTCCTCGGCGGCGGTTTTGCCGACCTCGGGTTTCGCACCGGCGCCCAGGCCGGTATGGCCCAGTTGCAGGAGTTGATCGGCCTTGGAGCGATTCAGGGCTTGGGCATCCGTGTTGGCCACGATGAATTCCACGCCCTGGACACCTTGGCTGATCATGTGCTCGACCGCGTTGCCGCCGCCGCCGCCCACGCCGATCACCTTGATCTGGGTGCCTTGATCAAACTCTTCGATCATCTCGATCGCCATATCAAACCTCCTGTCCATATTGTGCAGCTGCCATCAGCAAAATAGAAGTGGGATCCACCCTTTTTTAGGGGGCAAAACCCTCAAACGTCGTAAAGAAAGCGTGAGCCGGTCAGTGCCAGCTTCTTAGAAATTCCCCAGGAACCAGTCCTTGGCGCGGCCGAACAAGGTCTTCACGGACCCCGCCTGCTGCGCCGCCTTGAATCCCCGCGTGCGCGACAGGCGCGCTTCCTCCAACAATCCCATCACGGTGGCCGAACGGGGATTGGCCACCATGTCGAACAACGCGCCGTTGTAGGTCGGATTTCCCCGGCGTACCGGTTTCAGGAAAATATCCTCGGCCAGTTCCACCATCCCCGGCATCACCGACGAACCGCCCGACAGGACGATTCCGGAGGACAGCAGTTCCTCATAGCCGGATTCCCGGATGACCTGGTGAACGAGGGAGAAGATTTCCTCGACCCGGGGTTCGATGACCCCGGCCAAAGCCTGTTTGGAGAGCATGCGGGGTGCCCGGTCGCCCAAACCCGGCACTTCGACCTGGTCCGCCGGATCGGCCAGCAATTGCTTGGCCACGCCGTGCTCGACCTTGATTTCCTCCGCATCCTTGGTCGGGGTGCGCAGCGCCATCGCGATATCGCTGGTAATCAGGTCGCCGGCGATCGGAATCACCGCGGTATGGCGGATCGAACCGCCGGTGAAAATCGCCACATCGGTCGTGCCGGCGCCGATGTCGACCAGCGCCACGCCCAGGTCGCGCTCGTCGGAAGTTAGTGCTGCCAAACTGGAAGCGCTAGGATTCAGAACGAGTTGCTCGACTTCCAGCCCACAGCGGCGGACGCACTTGACGATGTTTTCCGCCGCGCTCTGGGCGCCGGTCACGATGTGGACCTTGACCTCCAACCGGCCGCCGCTCATGCCGATCGGCTCTTTCACCTCGTGACCGTCGATGACGAATTCCTGGGGTTCGACCAGCAGCAGGCGCTGGTCGTTGGGGATATTGATGGCCTTGGCGGTTTCCACCACCCGGGCGACATCCACCGGCGTGACTTCCTTGTCCCGCACGATCACCATCCCGGTCGAGTTCTGGCCGCGGATATGGCTGCCGGTAATCCCGGTATAAACCCTCGAGATCCGGCAGTCGGCCATCATTTCGGCCTCTTTCAGGGCCTGCTGGATGGACTGGACGGTAGCGTCGATATTGACCACGACCCCGCGTTTCAGACCGTGGCTGGGCGCGACGCCCAGACCGGCGATCCGCAATTGGCCGTCCCCCATCACCTCGGCCACGACCGCCATGATCTTGGCGGTGCCGATGTCCAACCCGACGACCAAATCCTTGTATTCCTTGGCCATGCCTGTCCTCAATTCTTCTTGGCGCCCTTGGGCGCAGTGGTAACCGTCGTCACGCCCGCCAGCCGGACCGCATATCCGGATTCGTGGCGGAGGTCCGCCGATACCAGCGCGGTGCGGTAGCGGGCGGTGATCTGGGGAATGCTGGCGATGAACTGGCCATACCGGGCGACGACTTCCGCCTCGCTGCCCCGGCCGAGTTCGACGATCGCGCCCTTTTCCAGCGTCGCTTTCCAGGAACCCCGCCCGGACAAATCCAGCCGGGCGACACCTTCATCCAGTTTTCCGTGGGTCAGCGGATCGAGTTGCCGCCACATCGCCAGCATCGCGGCCGAGGATTTGGCCGGACCGGCCAACGTGGGCAGGTCCTCGTCCTCGACGTCGCCGAGATTCGCCTCGAAGACCTCGCCGAAACTGTTGACCAGCCGGGTATCGACGACCGCCTCGCTGTCGGCGTCGGCGTTGTCGGCCTTGGTTTCCCAATAGGCGGCGGGGCGGTGTTCCTCGAGCGCGACCACCAGGTGCAGCGGCCAGACGCGCCGCACCGTGGCGTGGCGCACCCAGGGCACCGCTTCGAAGGCGGCGCGCGCCTGCTGCAGGTTCATCGTCAGGAAGTTGCCGCTCAGCCGCGGCAGCGCGTTCGCGCGCAGCGACGCGCCGCTGTTGCGGCTCACGTCGCCTTCGACCGTGATCGATTTGATCGAGAACGCCGGCTGCCGCGCCAGCCAGTACACCCCCACCACGCCCGCGGCCAGCGCCACGACGGCCAGCAACAGACCCGCCACGCCGTTCATCACGCGGATGTCCGGCGGCAGCGGGCTGGCGGTGTGGGTGAAGGTGGCGCCCATGGCGGTGGCTCGGGTCTCGTGCGCTCGTGCGTCTGCGTGGTCGTTGAGGGCCGGCTCAGGCCTGGCTGTCCAGCCGCGATTGCGACAGGAGGTACAGGCACAGCTTCGGGTAGGAGATGCCGACGGCGGCGGCCGCCTTCGGCACCAGCGAGTGGGAGGTCATGCCCGGCGAGGTGTTGATCTCCAGCAGGAACAGCTGGCCGTCGGACTTGCGGCGCATCACGTCGACGCGCCCCCAGCCCCGCGCGCCCAGCGAGCGGTAGGCCGCCAGTACCAGGTCTTGCACGCGGTCCTGCTCGTCGGCGGGCAACTGGCCGACCAGGTATTGGGTCGTGTCGGTGAAGTACTTGTTCTGGTAGTCGTAGTTGCCGCCCTCGGCGCGGATCTCGATGACCGGCAGCGCGATCGCATCGGCGCCCTCGCCCAGCACCGGGCAGGTCAGCTCGGCACCGTCGACGAATTCCTCGCACAACACTTCGGCGTCGTACTTCGCGGCGAGTTCGACCGCCGCCTGCATGTCCGAATAGCCCATCACCTTGCTCGCGCCGATCGAGGATCCCTCGTGCGGCGGCTTGACGAAGATCGGCAGGCCGAGTTCATCGGGCACCGCGCGGACGCGCTCGCGCTGCAGCTCGCCGCGCTTGAGGCTGACCCAGCGCGGCGTCGACAGCTTGTCGGCCAGCCAGACCCGCTTGGTGGTGATCTTGTCCATCGCGATGGCCGAGGCCATCACGCCGGAGCCGGTGTACGGGATGCCCATCAATTCGAGCGCGCCCTGCACCGTGCCGTCTTCGCCGTGGCGACCGTGCAGCGCAATGAAGGCGCGTTGGAAACCTTCGGACTTGAGTTCGAGCAGGTTGCGCTGACCCGGGTCGAAGGCGTGCGCGTCGACGCCTTCCGACTGCAGCGCGGCCAGCACGCCACTGCCCGACATCAGCGAGACCTCGCGTTCGGCCGAGTCGCCGCCGAAGAGCACGGCGACCTTGCCGAGCGACTTCGCATCGATGCGGTCGATGGCGAGGTGTTGATACAGCGCGGAAGGCGCCGGGGACGCGGAAGCGTTGTCGAGGTCCGTGGTCATGCGCGGCCTCCCTTCGTCATGAGTTCAACGGTGCGCGCGGGAACGGCGGCGATCGAGCCGGCCCCCATCACGATCACCACATCGCCGGCGCGCGCCTGGTGGGCGATCGCCTGCGGCAGTCCCTGCCAGTCGCCGACGAAGCCGGCCGCGGTGCCGCGGTCGGTCACCGCGCGCGCCAGGCTTTCGCCGCTGATGCCGGGCAGCGGGGACTCGCTGGCGGCATAAATCTCGGTCAGCAGCACGCCGTCGGCCTGCGCGAGGACGTCGGCGAATTCCTCGAAGCAGTCGCGGGTGCGCGTGTAGCGGTGCGGCTGGAAGGCCAGCACCAGACGGCGGCCGGGATAGGCGCCGCGCGCGGCTTTGAGCACGGCCTGCATCTCGACCGGGTGGTGGCCGTAGTCGTCGATGAGCAGCGCGGTGCCTTCGGCCGTCGAGCCGTCGGCGCGTGCCACCGGCAACTCGCCATACGACTGGAAGCGCCGGCCCACGCCGCCGAAATTCGCGAGGCCCTGCAGCAGCGCGGCGTCGTCGACGCCCAGCTCCATCGCCATCGCGATCACCGACAGCGCGTTCAGCACGTTGTGCTGGCCGTTCAGGCGCAGCAGCACCTTCAACGGCGGCAGCTCGCGGCCCTGGCGATCGCGGCGCAGCGCGACGAAGCGCATGCCGCCGCCAGCCTCGGCCGCGACGTCGGTCGCGCGCACGGCATTGCCTGCGTCGAGTCCGTACAGGATCACGGGCCGCGACAGCATCGGCACGATGCTGCGCACGCCCTCATCGTCGCCGCACAGCACCGCCGCGCCCCAGAAGGGCATCCGGTGCAGGAAGTCGACGAAGGCCTGACGCAGACGGGCCATGTCGTGCCCGTAGGTGTCCATGTGGTCGGCGTCGATGTTGGTGACGATCGCCAGCTGCGGCAGCAGATGCAGGAAGGAAGCGTCGGATTCGTCCGCCTCGACGACCATGTGCAGCCCGCCGCCCAGCGCCGCGTTGGCGCCCGCGGCCAGCAGCTGTCCGCCGATCGCATAACTCGGATCGAGTCCGGCCTGCTGCATCACCGTCGTCAGCAGCGAGGTGGTCGTCGTCTTGCCGTGCGTGCCGGCGACCGCAATGCCCATGCGCGGGCGCATCAGCTCGGCCAGCATCTGCGCGCGCAGCAGCACGGGGATGCCATGCTGGTGGGCGGCCATCAGCTCGGGGTTGTCGGCCTTGATCGCGCTGGACTTGACCAGCACCTGCGCCGTGCCGACGTGCTCGGCGGCGTGGCCGATCTTCACATCGACGCCGAGCGAACGCAGGCGGCGCGTGGTGTCGCTCTCGCCCTGGTCGGAGCCGCTGACGCGATACCCCTGGGCCACCAGCAGTTCAGCGATGCCGCTCATGCCGGCGCCGCCGATGCCGGTGAAGTGGATGCGTTGGAGGGCGTGCTTCATGCGCGCGCTCCGTTGCCCGACTTGGCGTCGCGTTCGTTCACGAGCGCCTCGAGTTCATCGGCCACACGGCCCGCCGCGCGCGGACGCGCCAGCGAGCGCGCCTTGGACGCCATCGCCAGCCAGTGCTCGCGCGGCTGCTGCAGCAGGTCGAACAGCGCCTGCGCGCTGAGCTCGCCCTGCGGCAGGTGCGTGCCCGCCGCATGCTGCGCCATGTACTGCGCGTTGTCGCGCTGGTGCGAGGTCGTGCTCACGACCAACGGCACCAGGATGCTGGCGACGCCGGCGGCACACAGCTCGGACACCGTCACCGCGCCGGCGCGGCAGATCACCACGTCGGCCTCGGCCAGACGCTGCGCCATGTCGTTGATGAAAGGCACGACCTCGGCCTGCACGCCGACCTTCGCGTACGCGGCCTGCACGAGCGGGAAGTTGGCCTCGCCCGTCTGGTGCGTGACCATCGGGCGCTGATGCTCGTCCCACAGCGCGAGCGTCTGCGGCAGCACGTCGTTGATCGCGCGCGCGCCCAGCGAGCCGCCGACCACCAGCACCTTCAGCGGACCGTTGCGATCGGCGAAGCGCAGTTCGGGCGCGGGCAGGTCCTCGATCTCGACGCGGACCGGATTGCCGGTGACGACGCTCTTCTTCTGCTGCGCGGCGGCCAGGCCGTCGAAGCCGAAGGCGATCTTCTTCGCGACCGGCGCGAGCGCCTTGTTGGACAGCAGCAACGCCGCATCGGCGTTCACCAGCATCAGCGGACGGCGCATCACCCAGGCCATCAGGCCGCCGGGGAAGCAGACGTAGCCGCCCATGCCGAGTACCGCATCCGCCTTGCGCGCGCTGAAGACGTGCGCGCTCTGGCCGAGCGCCTTGAACAGGCGGACGACGCCGAGCAGCGAATGCTTCAGGCCCTTGCCGCGCAGGCCGGCGAAGGACAAGCGGTCCATCGGCAGACCCGACGGCGGCACGAGCTTGTTCTCCATGCCGGCTTCGGTGCCGAGCCAGGACACGGTCCAACCGCGGCGCTGCATCTCGGCGGCGACGGCAAGACCGGGAATCACGTGGCCGCCCGTACCGGCGGCCATCACGACGAGGTGGCGCGTGCTCATGCCCGCCCTCCCCGCATCAGTTGTCTGTTCTCGATGTCGATTCGCAAGCAGATCGCCAGTGCCACGCAGTTGAGGACGGTGGCCGAGCCGCCGTAGCTCATCAGCGGCAGCGTCAGGCCCTTGGTCGGCAGCGCGCCGAGGTTCACGCCCATGTTGATGAAGGCCTGGCCGCCCATCCAGATGCCGATGCCCTGCGCGTAGAGACCGGCGAAGACGCGGTCCAGCGCGACGGCCTGGCGGCCGATGTGGAAGAGCCGGCGCGACAGCCAGAAGAACGCGAAGATCACGATGGCCACGCCGATGAAGCCCAGTTCCTCGCCGATGACGGCGAGCAGGAAGTCGGTGTGGGCCTCGGGCAGGTAATGCAGCTTCTCGAGGCTGGAGCCCAGGCCCTGGCCGAAGAACTCGCCCCGTCCGAAGGCGATCAGCGAGTGCGTCAGCTGGTAGGCCTTGCCCTGCGCGTACTTCTCGTCCCACGGGTTCAGGTAGGCGAAGATCCGTTCGCGGCGGAAATCGCTGAAGGTGATCATCAGCACGAAGGCGCCGATCAGCACCGCCACGCTGAGGAAGAACATGCGGCCGTTGACGCCGCCCAGGAACAGGATGCCCATCGCGATGGCCGCGATGACCATGAAGGCGCCCATGTCCGGCTCGGCCAGCAGCAGCATGCCGGTGAAGGCCAGCGCGGCGGCCATTGGCCACACGGCGCGGACGAAGTTCTCCTTCACCTCCATCTTGCGGACCATGTAGTTGGCCGCGTACATCGCGATGGCCAGCTTGGCCAGCTCGGAGGGCTGGAAGTTCATGACGCCCAGCGGCAGCCAGCGGCGCGCGCCGTTCACGCCTTTGCCGACGTGCGGGATCAGCACGATCATCAGCAGCGCCAGCGCGACGACGAAGAGCTTGGGCGCATGACGCTCCCAGAAGCTCACCGGCACCATCACGGTGATCCAGCCGGACAGCAGGCCGATCGCGATGAACAGGCTCTGGCGCACGAAGAAGTGCATCGGCTGGTACTTGGCGAACTTGGGGTTGTCCGGCAACGCGATCGACGCCGAATAGACCATCAGCAGGCCCAGCGCGAGCAGCGACAGCACGACCCAGATCAGCGTCAGGTCGAAGCCGAGCAGGCGCGTCGGCTGGCCGGCGGACGTGGAGACCCAGTCGCGCACCGGCACGTCGACGCTGCCCGCGCCGCCAGCGCCCGCCGCTGTCGGACGACGGGAGGCCAGCGCGCGCACGCGCTCGCTCAGGGTTTCGAAGAAGGAGGCGCCGCTCATCCGATGAGGCCCTCGTCTTCGGCCAACTCGCGCACGGTGGCGATGAACACCTCGGCGCGATGGGCGTAGTTGCGGAACATGTCCAGGCTGGCGCAGGCCGGGCTCAGCAGCACGCTGTCGCCCGACTGCGCCTGCGCGAGCGACCAGTGCGTGGCGGCTTCGAGCGAGTCGTGGCGATGCATCACGACGCCGCAGTCCTGCAGCACGGCTTCGATCTGCGGCGCGTCGCGGCCGATCAGCGCCACCGCGCGCGCATGCAACGCGATCGGTGTGGCGAGCGGGGAGAAGTCCTGTCCCTTGCCGTCGCCGCCCAGGATCATCACGAGCTTGGCCGGCGCGCGGTCGGCGCCGAGGCCCATCACGGCGGCGACGGTCGCGCCGACGTTGGTGCCCTTGGAGTCGTCGTAGAAGTCGACACCCTTGATTGACGTGACGAACTCGACGCGGTGCGGCTCGCCACGGTATTCGCGCAGGCCGTGCAGCATCGGCGCCAGCGGGCAGTCGATGGACGTGGCGAGCGCCAGCGCCGCCAGCGCATTCGCGGCGTTGTGGCGGCCGCGCACGCGCAGCGCGTCAGCGGGCATCAGGCGCTGGATGATGAGGTCTTCCTCCTCGTCCTTGCGGCGCTTCAGGCCCTTCAGCTCTTCTTCCTGTTCACGGGCGCGGACCAGCCACGCCATGCCGTTCTCGACCAGCAGGCCGAAGTCGCCGGGACGGCGCGGCGCATCCAGGCCGAAGCGGACGACGTCGCGCTCGACGAGCTTCGCCGGCCGGCCGCGGCCTTGCTTGACGGTGATGGGCGCGGGCACGAGTGCCTCGACTTCGGGATCGTCGCGATTGATCACGAGCACGCCGTGCTCGCCGAAGATGCGGCCCTTGGCGCGCGCATAGGCCGGCATGTCACCGTGCCAGTCGAGGTGATCCTGCGTGATGTTGAGCACCGCGCCGGCGCTCGGCTCGAAGCCCTTCACGCCGTCGAGCTGGAAGCTCGACAGCTCCAGCACCCAGACCTGCGGCAGCACCTCAAACTCGGCGGGCTTGGGCGGCGGCGGCTTGATCGGCAGCGGCTGCTCGTCGAGCAGCTCGGCGACGGTTTCGAGCGCAGTGCGGTCGTCGGTCGATGCTGGCGCAGCAGCGGACTGCGCCACCGGCTCAACCGGCTCAACCGGCTGAGCGGACTCGATGGCATCGACCGGCGCTGTCGAATCGGCGGCGTCGCTCGACTCGATCTCGTTCGTGTCGAAGGACTCCAGCAGCACGTCGGCATTCGGCACTTCGGGCACGTCGCCGACGTCTTCGATCGCGACCGTCTCGCCGGGCTCCGTCGACACCACAGATTCCACGGCCAGGTCGACGACGGCTTCATCCGCAGCGTCGGCCGCATCGGCCTCGGCGGCGAGCTCGTCCTCCTTCGGCTGAGGCATCGGCTCCTTGTCGAGCGCATCGCTCAAGGTGCCGAGCAGCGTCGGGCCGATGTTGCCCGCCATCGCGACGCGGCGGCCGGCGCGCTCGACCAGCAGCGCGGTCATGCTGGTGGTCGTCGTCTTGCCGTTGGTGCCGGTGATCGCGAGCACGCCGGGTTCGTAGCGGTACAGCGTCTTGAGCTCCGCCAGCGCCTGCGCGAACAGTTCCAGCTCGCCGCGCACGCGCAGGCCGATCTCCTCGGCGCGCTCGAACAGCGGCTTCAGCCGTGCGTCCAGCGGCGACAGGCCGGGGCTCTTCAGCAGCACCCAGCTGTGGTCGATCGTCGCCAGCAGTGCCGGCGAGAACTCGCCATGCTCGAACGCGGCGTCCGGCAGGCGCTCGCGCAGCGCGGCCAGCTGCGGCGGCTGCTCGCGGCTGTCCCAGACGGTGACGCGCGCGCCCAGGCGCGCGGCCCAGGCCGCCATCGCGAGCCCGGAGTCGCCCAGGCCCAGCACGAACGCGTGCCGGTCCTGGAAGAGCGCCGGGAAGTGGAGGGAGGACATCGTCGTTCCGTTCCCGCTCAGCGCAGCTTCAGGCTGGCCAGGCCGACCAAGCACAGCAGCATCGTGATGATCCAGAACCGGATGACGACCTGCGTCTCCTTCCAGCCCGACTTCTCGAAGTGGTGGTGCAGCGGCGCCATCTTGAAGATGCGCCGGCCCTCGCCGTACTTCTTTTTCGTGTACTTGAACCAGGTCACCTGCAACATCACCGACAGCACCTCGGCGACGAACACGCCACCCATGATGCCGAGCACGATCTCCTGGCGCGTGATCACGGCCAGCGTGCCCAGGCCGCCGCCCAGCGCCAACGCGCCCACGTCGCCCATGAACACCTGCGCCGGATGCGCGTTGAACCACAGGAACGCGAGCCCCGCGCCCGCGAGCGCGGCGCAGAAGATCAGCAGCTCCCCCGCGCCCGGGATGTAGGGGAACAGCAGGTAGCGGCTGTACACCGACGAGCCCGTCACGTAGGCGAAGACGCCCAGCGCCGAACCCACCATCACCACAGGCATGATCGCCAGGCCGTCCAGGCCGTCGGTGAAGTTCACCGCGTTGCTGGTGCCGACGATGACGAGGTAGGAGAGGCCGATGAAGCCGAAGACGCCCAGCGGATAGCTGATCGACTTGAAGAACGGCAGCATCAGGTCGGCCTTGGGCGGCAGCTCGGTCGAGAAGCCGCTCGTGACCCAGCGGAAGAACAGCTGCACGACGCCGAGGAAGCTGGTCTCCGACACGCTGAAGGCGAGGTAGATCGCGGCGATCAAGCCGATGATCGACTGCCACATGAACTTCTCGCGGCTGCGCATGCCCTCCGGGTCCTTGTTGACGACCTTGCGGTAGTCGTCGACCCAGCCGACCAGGCCGAAGCCCATGGTCACCAGCATCACCACCCAGACGAAGCGGTTGGACCAGTCGAACCACAGCAGCGTCGAGATGCCGATGCCGATCAGCACCAGCACGCCGCCCATCGTCGGCGTGCCGCTCTTGGCCAGATGCTGCTGCACGCCGTACTCGCGGATCGGCTGGCCGATCTTGAGTTCGGTCAGACGGCGGATCACCCAGGGGCCGAAGGCCAGGCCGATCAGCAGCGCCGTCAGCGCCGCCATCACCGCGCGGAAGGTGATGTAGTTGAAGACGCGGAGGAACCCGAGTTCAGAGTAATTGGCCTGCAGCCATTGGGCCAGACTAAGCAGCATGGGGGTCTCCTGGGCCGCCGGACTGCAAGGCGGCCACGATCTGTTCCATCTTCATGAAGCGCGAACCCTTGACGAGGATGTTCTGCACTTGCGGCGCGTCCTTGAGCGCGGCGATCAATTCGGCGACGGTGTCGAACGCGCGGGCACCCGCGCCGTAGGCGGTCGCGGCGTCGCGCGCGGCGGCGCCGGCCGTCCACAGCGCGGCCAGGCCCTGGTCGGCGGCATGTGCGCCGACTTCCTGGTGGAAGGCCGGGCCCTGCTCGCCCACTTCGCCCATGTCGCCGAGGATCAGCCAGGACGCGCCCGGCAGTTCGGCCAGCACGTCGATGGCGGCGCGGACGCTGTCGGGGTTGGCGTTGTAGCTGTCGTCGATCAGCGTGATGCGGCGCCCTTGCCAGACGGCCGTCTGCAGCGCCGAGCGGCCCTTCACGGCCTTGAACGACTGCAGCCCGTCGCGGATCGCCGCGAGCGGAGCGCCCGCGGCCAGCGTGCAGGCCGCGGCGGCCAGCGCGTTGCGCACGTTGTGCTGGCCGGCCATCGCCAGGGCGACAGGGACGGACCCGGCGGGCGTGAGGATCTCGATCGCCCAATGCCCGGCGCTGCCGGCGGCCACGGTCGCGTCGGTCGGCGCGACCCACTGCGCGCGGCCCATCACATCGGCCTGGCCTTGGAGCGCGAAGGTCAGCGTCGCGCGGCCCACGGCCTGCGACTGCCACACCGGCGCGCACGGGTCCTCGGCGGGGAACACCGCGACGCCTGCCGTGCCGAGCGCGTCGATCACGGCACCGTTCTCACGCGCGACCGCCTCGACGGTGTGCATGAACTCCTGGTGCTCGCGCTGCGCGTTGTTGACCAGCGCCACCGTCGGCTGCGTCATCGCGGCCAGCGGGGCGATCTCGCCGGGGTGGTTCATGCCGAGCTCGACCACCGCCGCGCGATGCCAGACGGCCTCGTTCTGGCGCAGGCGCAGCAGCGTCAGCGGCACGCCGATCTCGTTGTTGAAGTTGCCTTCGGTCGCGAGCATCGCCGCGTCGCCCAGCCAGGCGCGCAGGATGGACGCGATCATCTGCGTGACCGTGGTCTTGCCGTTGCTGCCGGTGACGGCGATCACCGGCAGGTGATGCTGTTCGCGCCAGGCTTGCGAGAGCAGGCCCAGCGCGGCCTTCGCGTCAGGCACCAGCAGGCCCGGCAGGCCGGCGTCGGCCAGGCCGCGCTCGGCGATGGCCGCGGCGGCGCCGGAGTCCTTCGCCTGCGCGAGGAAATCGTTCGCGTCGAAACGATCGCCACGCAGCGCGACAAACAGGTCGCCCGTGCGCAGCGAGCGCGTGTCGGTGTGCACGCGCAGCAGCGGCGTGGACGGCTCGCCGACCAGCGTCGCCGCCGGCAACAGTGGCGCCAGCAGTTCGAATGCGCGGCCGAGCGTCATCATCGGCGCGCTCGATGCGCTCGATGCCGCAGAAGTGGCGGAGCCGGCGTTGATCGGGGTGGCGTCGCTCACAGCCCCGCCCTTTCGATCAGCGCGGCGCGCGCCGCCTGCACATCGGAGAACGCGCGGCGCTCGCCGTGGATCTCCTGGTAGTCCTCGTGGCCCTTGCCGGCGACCAGCACGACATCGCGTGCGCCCGCTTGATCGACAGCGCGAGAGATCGCCTCGGCGCGATCCGCGATGACCTCGCGCGCGACACCGGCCGGCAGGCCGGCCTCGATGTCGGCGAGGATCTTCAGCGGGTCCTCGGTGCGCGGGTTGTCGCTGGTCAGCACGACATGGGCCGCGAGCCGCGCCGCGATGGCGCCCATCAAGGGACGCTTGGTCGGGTCGCGATCGCCGCCGCAGCCGAACACGACGCGCAACTCGCCACCGCGCGCGGCGGCCAGCGGTTGCAGCGCGCTCAGCGCCTTGTCCAGTGCATCGGGCGTGTGGGCGTAGTCGACCACCAGCTGCGGCAACTCACGGCCGCTGCCGACGCGCTGCATGCGGCCGGGCACCGGCGTCACCAGCGCGGCGACGCGCGCGATGTCCTCGAGGCCGTGGCCCAGCGCCCGCAGCCCGGCGATCACGCCCAGCAGGTTGGACACGTTGTAGTCGCCGATCAGGCCGGTCTGCACCGGCACCGACGCGGCGCCCTCGCGCAGCGTGAACGCCAGGCCGCTCGCGTCATGGCGCAGGTCGACCGCGCTCAGGCGCGCATCGGCGCGGTTGAGGCCGTAGGTCCACACGTCGAGCTTGCCGGCGGCGCTCAGCTCGGCGGCGAGTTCGACACCCTTGGGGTCATCGAGGTTCAGCACCGCGGCCTTCAGGCCGTCCCAGTCGAACAGCTTGCGCTTGGCCACCCAGTAGGCGTCCATGCCGCCGTGATAGTCCAGGTGGTCCTGCGTGAAGTTGGTGAACAGCGCGACCTGGAGGGTCGTGCCGGCCAGCCGGTGTTCCTCGATGCCGATCGACGACGCCTCGATCGCGCACGCGCCGTAGCCCTCATCGGCCATGCGCTTGAAGGCTTCCTGCAGACGGACAGGATCGGGTGTCGTCAGGCCGGTGGCTTCGATCGTCGCGTTCGTCGTCGCACCGGGCACCGGCGGCTGGCCGACACCCAGCGTGCCGATCACGCCGCAGCGCGATCCCAGCAGCGTCAGCGCCTGCGCGATCCACCAGGCGCTGGAAGTCTTGCCGTTCGTGCCGGTGACGGCGAGCACGTTCAGACGCTTGCTCGGTTCGCCGTAGAACGCCGACGCGATGCGGCCGCAGTTGACCTTGAGGTCCGGCAGCGACGCGATGCGCGCGTCGGTGAAGCCGTACTCGGCCGCACCGGCATGCTCGACCAGCGCGGTCGCCGCGCCGGCCGCCAGCGCGCCCGCGACGAACTGCCGCGCGTCCTTGGCATAACCCGGCCACGCGATGAACGCGTCGCCGGCGCCCACGGCGCGGCTGTCCGTGCGCAGCTGGCCGCTCGGGGTCCATTCCTGCAGCCAGCGGGCGGCGGCTTCGGGGGATTTCAGATGCATCAACATGGTTAGCGCCCGCTCAGAAACTCTCGTCGACGGCTTGCAGCCGTTGCTGCGCCACGATCTGCGGCTTCACGTCGAGGTCCGGCGGCTCGCCCAGCAATCTGAGCGTCTGCGCCACGACCTGGCTGAACACCGGACCGGCAACGGCACCGCCGAAGTACTGGCCGTTCTTCGGCTCGTCGACCATCACCGCCACGATGATGCGCGGCTTGGAAATCGGTGCGATGCCCACGAACCACGAGCGGTATTTGTGGCTCGCGTAGCCCTTGCCTTCCTGCTTGTGCGCCGTGCCGGACTTGCCGCCGACGCTGTAGCCCGGAACCATCGCCTGCGGCGCCGTGCCGCCCGGGCCGGCCGCCATCTGCAGCATGCCGCGGACGTCCGCGGCGACCTTGGGGCTGAAGACCTTGATGCCGTTCACCGGCTGGTCGGCCGCGTGCTTGGTCATCGTGATCGGGATGATGTCGCCCTCGCGCGCGAAGACCGTGTAGGCGCGCGCCAGCTGCAGCAGCGACGCGGACAGGCCGTAGCCGTAGCTCATCGTCGCCTGCTCGATCGGACGCCAGCTCTTCCACGGACGCAGCTTGCCGGTCACCGCGCCGGGGAAGTCGATCTGCGGCCGCTGGCCCAGGCCGATCGCGGTGAACATCTCGTGCATCTCGCGCGGCTGCATCATCAGCGCCATGCGCGCGGCGCCGATGTTGCTGGACTTCTGGATCACCTGCGTCACGGTCAGGTCGCCGTGCGGGTGCGCATCGGTCGGCGACCAGCCGGAGATGACCACGCTGCGCGGACCGGTGCTCAGCAGCGTGTCGGGACGCACCCGGCCGGTCTCCAGCGCCAGCGCCGTCGTGAACGGCTTCATCGTCGAACCGGGTTCGAAGACGTCGGTCAGCGCGCGGTTGCGCAGCTGCTCGCCGGACAGGTTCTGCCGGTGGCCGGGGTCGTAGCTGGGGAAGTTCGCCAGCGCCAGGATCTCGCCGGTGCGCGCGTCCAGCACGACGACCGAACCCGCCTTGGCCTTGTTCTCCGCCACCGCGTCGCGCACGCGCTGGTAGGCGAAGAACTGCACCTTCGCGTCGATCGACAGCTCGATGTCCTTGCCGTTGGTCTCGGGCACGCGCTCGCCGATGTCCTCGACGACGCGGCCCAGCCGGTCACGCACGACCGAGCGCGACCCGTCGCGGCCCTGCAGGTCCTTCTGGAACGCGAGCTCGATGCCTTCCTGGCCCTGCTCCTCGATGTTGGTGAAGCCGACGATGTGCGCGGCGGCCTCGCCCTCGGGGTACTGACGCTTGTACTCGCGGTCCTGGAACACGCCCTTCAAGCCGAGTTCCTTGATCTTGCGGGCGGTCTCGTCGTCGGCCTGACGGCGCAGGAACACGAAGCGGTTGGCCGGATCGAGGCGCTTGTCGAGTTCCGCGCGCGACATGTCGAGCAGCTTCGCGAGCTGGCGGCGCTTGTCGGGGTCGGTGTCGACTTCCTTCGGGAAGGCCCAGATCGACGGCACCGCCACGCTGGCGGCCAGCACCTGGCCGCTGCGGTCGCTGATCTTGCCGCGGCTGGCGGGCAGCTCCATCTTGTGGGCGTAGCGGGCCTCGCCCTGGCGCTGGAAGAAGTCTTCGCCGATCAGCTGGATGTAGGCCGCGCGCGCCAGCAGGCCGGTGAAGGCGAGCCCCACCAGCGCGACCAGGAAACGCGAACGCCACGGCGGCGTCTTCGACGCCAGCAGCGGACTGCTCGAATAGCTGACGCCACGGGTGGAGCCGTTCCGCGCGGTGCTTCTGGACACGTTGCGCGAGGCGTTCCGGGCGCTGTTGCCCAGCTTCTTGCGGAGCTTGCCGATCATCGCGCCGCTCCTTGCGCCGGCGCCTGCCCAGTGGTCTGCCCATTGGCCGGCGCTCGGCCGCGCACGCCGCTGGCCTCGAGCGCGGGGGCCTCGGGATTGAAGGTGATGGCCGGCGTGATCGGACGCATCTTCAGCCGCTCGCGCGCGACCTGCTCGACGCGCAGGTTGGTCGCCTGCGCCTGACGGTCCGCCAGCAGCTTCTGGTAGTCGGCATCGAGCCGGCGGCCCTCGGTCTGCGCGCGGTCGAGTTCGGTGAACAGGCGGCGCGACTCATAGGCGCTGCGCACCATGTAGAAGCCGGACACCATCACGGCCACGATCAGCAGTAGGTTCAGGCGGCCGATCATCGACGGCCTCCCTTCTTGCGCTTGCCGGTGTCTTCGGCGACCGGTGGCGGGAGCGGCGCGTCGGTGCGTTCGGCCACGCGCAGAATCGACGAGCGCGCGCGCGGATTGGCCGCGACCTCGGCCTCGCTCGGCTTGATGCGCGCGATGGCGCGCAGCGGCTGCGGCTTGGGTTCGGCGAACGGGGCGCGGCGGTCGAACACTTCCTTGCTGTGCTCGGCGATGAAGGTCTTGACGATGCGGTCTTCCAGCGAATGGAAGCTGATCACCGCCAGCCGGCCGCCCGGCTTGAGCTTGGACAAGGCGGCGTTCAGCCCCTGCTGCAGCTCTTCAAGCTCGGCGTTGACGAATATCCGTAGAGCCTGAAATGTGCGCGTCGAAGGATCCTTGCCCGGCTCGCGGGTTTTGACTGCACCAGCCACGACCTGGGAAAGCTCGGCGGTTGTGCGGACAGGGCGCCCGCCTTCCCGGCGAGCCACAAGCGCCTTTGCAATCGGGAGAGCAAACCGTTCTTCGCCATAGTCGCGGATCACCTGTGCGAGTTGGTCCACGTCGGCGCGGGCGATGAAGTCCGCGGCGCTTTCGCCCCGCGTCGTGTCCATGCGCATGTCGAGGGGGCCGTCGAAGCGGAAGCTGAAACCCCGCTCCGGGTTGTCGATCTGCGGGCTGGAGACGCCCAGGTCCAGCAGGATGCCGTCGACCTGGTCGACGCCCAGCGCATCGAGCTGCGCGGCCATGTCGGCGAAAGCGCTGTGGCAGATGTGGAAACGCGGGTCGTCGACCCGCGTCTGTCCGGACGTCGCGGCCGCGACCGCCTCCGGGTCGCGGTCGATGGCAATCAACCGCCCCTTCTCCCCCAGCCGCGACAGCAGCAGGCGCGAGTGGCCGCCGCGCCCGAAGGTGCCGTCGACATAGATGCCGTCGGGGATCGTGAAGGCGCCGTCCACCGTCTCGTGCAGCAGCACGGTCGTGTGGCTGAAGGCGGGGGCGGCGGAGGACGGGGACTGCTCGCTCATGACGGTCAGAAGCTGAAGTCCTGGAGCACGGCCGGCATCTCGGACTGCATGACGGCGGCCTCGTGGGCGGCGTAGGCTTGGGCGTCCCAGAGTTCGAAGTGGCTGCCCATGCCGAGCAGCATCGTGTCCTTCTGCAGGCCGGCGGCGGTGCGCAGCTCGGGCGCGATCAGCACGCGGGCGGCGGAATCGATCTCGACGTCCTGGGCGTTGCCGAGGAACACGCGCTTCCATCCGGCGGCGGACATGGGCAGCGCGGCGACCTTGTCGCGGAACTGTTCCCAGGCGGGACGGGGGAAGACCATCAGGCAGCCTTCGGGGTGCTTGGTCAGCGTGAGCTGGCCACCGCACAGCGCCTGCAGGACATCGCGGTGCCGGGCAGGGACGGTCAAGCGCCCCTTGGCGTCCAACGCCAAGGCACTCGCCCCCTGAAACACGACATTCGCCACTTTGCCCCACCGAATTGCACTTTCTCCCACTTTAATGGCGGGTCGCGCCCCGGTCAAGGTAATTTGGCGTTTTTCCCAATCAAATCAATTACTTAGCTCCCATTTTCAAGCCAGTGCGTGAAATAAAAGTCGTTCAAAATGAAGGACTTAAGAACTGCTGTGCAAGTGATGGATCAACTCAAACCGGGTGTCGTACCCACCCGAAACCGGGACAGCGGCACCGGGAGGGACACACCGATGCGGGAGCCCGCCGCGCCGCCAACCCGCCTGGATGGGCGTGAAATCGTCCGAAAGTGGAGGAAAAGTGGGATCAATGCAAAAAGCCCGGCGAGGCCGGGCTTTTGAGGGAGGTTCGGGACGGTGAGGCGAAGCTCAGGGCGCTGCGGCGGAAGCCGACGCCGAGGCCGGTTGTCCAGGACTGGCGGAGACGGGTGACGCGGCGGCAGCCCCTTGCCACCACTGCGGCGTCGGCCCCGGCTGTTCGATCGCCAGCGGCGAACCGATCACCGGCGTCACCAGCTCCACGTTGCGCAGCCGCGCCAGCGCGCTGATGCGCTCGAACGGGTCCTGCCAACGGTGCATCGCCAGGTCGAAGGTACCGTTGTGAATGGGCAGCAGGCGCTTGCCCTTCAGGTCGACGTGCGCCTGCATGGTCTGCTCCGGCTGCATGTGGACGTAGGGCCAGCGCGGGTCGTAGGCGCCGGTCTCCATCAGGGTCAGGTCGAAGGGGCCGAAGCGTTCGCCGATCGTCTTGAAGCCGTCGAAGTAGCCGGTGTCGCCGCTGAAGAAGACGCGCAGGTCGTCGTCGATCAGCACCCACGAGGCCCACAGCGTCGAGTTGCGGTCGCTCAGGCTGCGGCCCGAGAAATGCTGCGCCGGCGTCGCGGTCAGTTGCACGCCTGCGATCGACGTGCCCTGCCACCAGTCGAACTGCTGCACCTTGGCCGCGGGGACACCCCAGTCGATGAGGCGCTGCCCCACGCCCAGCGGCGTCACGAAGTGGCGCACCTTGGGCGCCAGCGCCAGCACGGTGTCGTGGTCCAGGTGGTCGTAATGGTCGTGCGACAGGATCACCGCCTCGATCTCCGGCAACTCGTCGAGCGCGATCGGCGGCGCATGGAAACGCTTCGGGCCCATAAACGAGAACGGCGACGCGCGCTCCGAGAACACCGGATCCGTCAGCCAGAAGCGGCCGCGCAGCTTCAGCAGCACCGTCGAGTGGCCGAGGCGGAACAGCGTCCGGTCCGGCGCGGCCAGCAACTGGGCCTTGGTCAGCGCCTGCACCTCGATGGGCGCGTCCGGCGCCGTGCCGGCAGGCTTGTGGAACATGAAGTCCCACATGATGCCCATCGTCTTCCAGAAGCCCTGCTCGGGCTCCACGGCCGGATTGTGGAACTGGCCCTTCGCCCATTGAGGCGACTGCTCGATGGCGGGCTGGGTGCCCTCCGGCGCGGGGGCCGAGACCCCATTCGAGGGCACCACGGCGGGCGAGGACATCACGCGGGAAGCGGTCATGGCAAGGGCTCCAACAATCAGGACGGCGGCAAGGCTGCTCAGCACGGTGCGCGAGAGCGGCAGCCGCGCGGTGCGGACGACGGGGTGGCGGGAAGGCTGAGGGCGCATTTGAAAACTTGCACTACACAGTGTAGTTTTTCGGCAGTCTAGACGCTTGGATCTGAAAAGTAAACTCCCCGGTGTAAGATTGCCTCCATGACTTCCGACGCCGCCCGCACCCTGCCAGCGCCGCTCGCTCCCGAGGAACTCGCCGCACTCGGCGAAGCCGAGCGCGTACGCCTTACCGACCGCAAGCGCCAGGCGATCGTCGACGCCGCGATTGCGGAGTTCCGCGAGCATGGCTTCGAGGTCGCGAACATGGACCGCATCGCGGGCCGCGCGCAGGTCTCCAAGCGGACCGTCTACAACCACTTCAGCGGCAAGGACGCGCTGTTCGACGCAATCCTGGAGCGGCTGTGGGTCGCGACCGAGGCGAAGCTGAAGCTGACCTACCGCGCCGATCGCCCGTTGCGCGAGCAGCTGATGTCGCTGGTCGAGCAGAAGCTGGCGATGAGCGACGACCCGCAGTTCCTCGACCTGGCGCGGGTGCTGATCGCGGAGGCGATCCACGCGCCGCAGCGGGCGCGGGAGATGCTGTGCCGGCTCGGCGGCCGCGAAGAGGCGCTCACGGTGTGGATCCGCGCGGCGATGGCCGATGGGCGGCTCAAGGACGGTGATCCGGCGTTCGCGGCGGCTCAGCTGCAGGCGCTGGTGAAGGGCTTCGCCTTCTGGCCGCAGATCACGATGGGGCAGCCGCCGCTGGACAAGACGCAGCAGCGGCAGGTGGCCGACTCGGCGACCGACATGTTCCTGCGCTTCCACGCGGTCGATCCGGCGCGCTGAGCAGCGCGCCGGGCATCGCCGTCCTGCAAAGGCCGCTGGCCCTCACCCCTTCCCTCTCCCGCAAGCGGGAGAGGGGGTAAAAACGGTGGGGATCAGAACGTCGTCGAGGACGTCGATGCCGAGCCGCTCAAGCGGAAGGTACCGACCACGTCGGCCAGCTTCTGCGCCTGGTCCTTGAGGCTCTCCGCGGCGGCGGCCGATTCCTCGACCAGCGATGCGTTCTGCTGCGTCACCTGGTCCAGCTGCGCGACGGCCACGTTCACCTGGCCGATGCCGTGACTCTGCTCCTGCGCGGTGTGGCTGATCTCGCCGATCATCTGCGCCACACGCTGCACGCTGCCGACGACCTCGTTCATCGTCTCGCCGGCGGTCGACACCTGGCGCGCGCCGGTGTCCACGCGCTCGACGCTGGCCGTGATCAGCGACTTGATCTCCTTGGCCGCGCCGGCCGACCGCTGCGCCAGGGCCCGCACCTCGCTGGCGACGACCGCGAAGCCGCGGCCCTGCTCGCCCGCCCGCGCGGCTTCGACCGCCGCGTTCAAGGCCAGGATGTTGGTCTGGAACGCGATGCCGTCGATCGTGCCGATGATGTCGCCGATCTGGCGCGAGCTGGTGCTGATCTCCTGCATCGTCGCAACCACCTGCCCCATCGCCTCGCCGCCCTGGCGCGCAACGCGGCTGGCGGTGTCGGCCAGTTGCCGCGCCTGGTCGGCATTCGCGGCGCTGTTGGCCACGGTGCTGTTGAGCTCCTCCATCGAGCTCGCCGTCTCCTGCAGGTTGCTCGCCGTCTCTTCGGTGCGCTGGCTCAGGTCATGGTTGCCGGCGGCGATCTGGCGCGATGCGACCGCGATCGACTGGCTGGTCTCGCGCACCTGCAGCATCACCTGCTCGATCTTGTGGACGAACTGGTTGAAGCCGCGCGAGATGTCGGCGAGTTCGTCCTCGCCACGCACCTGCAGACGCTGGCTGAGGTCGCCCTCCCCCGCGCCGATGTCGTTCATCGCGCGCTTGATGCCGGCCAGGCCCTTCAGCAGCGCGCCCACGGCCGCCGCGGCGACCAGCGCCGCGACGATGGTCACGACCAGCATCGTCAGGCCCGCGTTGCGCAGCACGTCGGACAACGCGGCCAGGGCCTCGTTGCGCTCGGCGGCGGCGACCAGCACCCAGTCCGTGCCCGGCACGTCCACGGCCTTCAGGAAGAAGCGGCTGGCGCCGACCTCGGCCAGCGTCGGCTCGTCGCCGTGCGCGGTCGCCAGCAGCGCGCCGTCGATCGCGGCGGACAGGTCCTTCACCGGCTTCAGCGTCAGCGCCGCGTCCGGGTGGGCGATCACGGTGCCCTGCTTGTCCAGCAGCATCGCGAAACCGCTCGCGGTCGGCTTGATCGACTTCATCGTCGCGACGATGTCGTCCAGCGCCACGTCGGTGCCGACCACGGCCTTGAGCTCGCCGCCCGCGCGCACCGCGCTCGCGAAGGTCACGACCAGCTTCTTGCTCGAGGCCGCCACGTAGGGCGCGGTGATCACCGGCTGGTCCGTGCCGGACGCCAGCTTGTACCAGCCGCGGCCGGTCGGGTCGTACTCCGCCGGGCGCTGGCGGTCGGGGATGGAAATCATCCGCTTGTCCGCGCCGCCGACGTAGGCCAGATCCAGCCGGCCCGACTGCAGCGCCTGCGTCAGCACGGCGCGCGGGTCCTCGAGCTGCGCGGCCGGCGCCATCGCGGCGACCACGTCCTTCTGCGTCTTCACCCAGGTGGCGACCCCCGCGGCATTCGCCGTGGCCAGATCGGTCAGTTGGGCCTGCACCTGGCGGCGCGCGTGATCGCGCACGGCCCAGTAGCTGGCGAAGGTGGCGAGCGCGACGGCCGCCACCACGATCAGGATGCTGATGGCGATCAGGCGGGATTTGATGGTCTTCAACATGGTGGGAGTCCTGGGGGAGGAGGCCGGCATTGTGCGGGTGGCGCTACCGCAGACCAAGGGTTTACACCAAGAAGAAGGCCGAGGCGTGACGGTGGTCACGGCCTCGGCCCAAAGCGGAAACAGTGCTTTCCGCGGCTCAGAACTCGAAGGGACCGGCCCTTCTCCGATTCAGTTCGATTCCTTGATCAGGCGGCCCGACTGCGCCTGCAGCGGACGGGCGTTCATCGGGTACAGGTGCGAGAACACCGAGATCTGCTGCGACGAAACCTGCACCGGCTGGCGCAGCACCAGCCACAGCACGCCTTCGCTGCAGGGCGGCGTGGTCATCGAGCCCATGTACGAGAAGTAGGCCTGGTCCCGCGGCAGCAGCTGCGTGAGGTCGATGGGCACCGGCGCGGTGTAGGTGTCGCCGCGTTCGAGCGGCAGGTAGTTCCAGACCGTCTGGATCAGCGCCTGGTCCTGGCCGCGCTCCAGCAGCACGGCGACCGTGGCCTGGCGACCCTCCGCGTCCTTGTGCACCAGGTGGGCCACCATGTCGTACTGGCGGCCGTTGATGCGCTCTTCGCTCGGACGGTGGAAGTGGAACTGCTGCAGCTCGTACCGGCGGCCCATGATCGTCAGGGCATTGCCCGCCGCCACGTTCACCTGGATCGTGTGGCCGTTGTCGATCACCGAGAAGCTGCTGGGCTTGTAGTCGAACTGGATGCGCTCCTGGTCGACCTTGATCGTGTCGCGCAGGTCGATCGGGCTCTGGCGGGTGCCGATCGCGCACTGCCGGAACTCGGGCTGCAACTGGCCCCATTTGTCGGGGGCACCCTCGCCGGTGTAGGACCACGGGGTCGACGACTTCGCCGCGGAGGCCGCCGCGGCCGGCTTGGCGGCGCGGCGGGCGCGCAGGTCGACCGGGTTCGCGGTCTTCACGTCCGCCGGCGCGGCGGCCGGCTTGGTGCTCAGCTTGAGCGCGGCGGCGTCCTCCTTCAGACGGTCCGCCAAGCGGTCGCGCAACTGCTCGCCGGAAGCCTCGCCCTTTGGCGCGGGCGCAGGCTCGGCCGCGTGCAGCGTGGCCGGCAACAGCAGGAACAGGCAGAGGGCCGCCGGCAGCATGGCACCGGATCCGGGACGGTCAGACATGAAAGGGAGCTCCGGGAACGACAGAAGGATCGCTCTTCTATTTCGGAGCCTGGCCCGCCATCTTGAGGGCCGCCCGGTGTCCCGATGTCACGCGCCGGGAACCGGCGGCGCGGAGACCTCGCGCTTGACCCAGGTCCAGGCGACCAGGCCGATGCACATCATGGCCGCGGAGGTCACCGCCAGCGCCAGCATCGAATGCATCACCAGCGGCACCAGCACGCCCGCCACCAGGCCGTTGGCCGCGCTGCCGATGCAGGCCTGGAGCGAGGATGCCATGCCGCGGCGCTCGGGCGCCTGGTCCAGCACCAGCAGCGTCACCACCGGCACCATCAGCGCCCAGCCGAACGCGAAGCTGCTGATCAGCGGGAAGGCCCACAGCGGGCTGTGCGGCAGCGTCAGGTTGCAGACGATGTTGGCAACGGAGGTGAAACCCATGATCAGGAAACCGCGCCGGATCTGCTTGCGCGGCGCGATCTTGCCGGCGAGCCGGCCGCTCAGCCAGGCGCCGCCCATGATCCCGCCGATGCTGAACAGGAAGAAGATGAAGTACTGCGTCGGCGCCAGGCCCAGGTGCTCGCCCAGGAAGACCGGCGCGGCCAGCACGTACAGGAACATGCCGTTGAACGGGATGCCGCTGGCCAGCGCCAGCAGCAGGAAACGGCGGCTGCCGACGAGCGAGCGGTAGCCCCGCAGCAGCGAGCCGACATGGAAAGGCTGGCGATGGTCGCGATGCAGGGTCTCCGGCATCAGGCGCCAGGTGACCGCGAACAGCAGCGCGCCGACGAAGACCAGGAACCAGAAGATCGCGTGCCAGTCGGCATGCACGTAGAGGAAGCCGCCGATCATGGGCGCGATCGCCGGCGCGAGGCCGAAGAAGATCGTCACCTGCGACATCACCCGCTGCGCCTCGGACGGCGGGAACATGTCGCGGATGATGGCGCGCGAGACCACGACGCCCGCCCCCGCCGACAGCCCCTGCACCGTGCGCCAGAACACCAGCTGGCCGATGCTGCCGGCCAGCGCGCAGCCCATCGAGGACAGCGCGAACACGGCCATGCCCCACAGCACCACCGGCCGGCGGCCGAAGCTGTCAGACAGGGCGCCGTGGAACAGATTCATCACCGCGAAGCCGAGCAGGTAGCCCGACAGCGTCTGCTGCATCTCGATCGGCGTGGCGTCCAGCGCCTGGGCGATGCCGGCGAAGGCGGGGATGTAGGTGTCGATCGAGAACGGCCCCACCGTGGCCAGCGCGGCCAGCAGGATGGCGAGGGCCCAGCGCGGGGCGCGCCACAGTTGGCTGGCTTCGGGGTTCATGCGTGGGTGCGGTGCGAGCGTGCGGGGGAAGCTGCCGACGATAACGCCGGGCCATCCGCGGGACACCTGTCATGCCGACCGGGAACGCCGCTTGCGGGTGGAACGTGCGCGGGTCGCCCGGGCGGCCCGCGCGATGACCGGCAGTGTAGCGGGGCCCCTACACTGCGGGACTTTTGCGGAACTTCGGGCGGGGAACGTGGTGCCAGGCGTATTGAGCATTGGGGTGGTCGGACTGGGCGTGATGGGACAGCGCATGCTGGCCCGTCTGGCCGGTCACGCCCGGCTGCGGGTGACCCGTGTCTGGGATCAGAACCCCGAGGTCCTGGCGCAGGCGCTGGTCCACTATCCGCTGCTGCGCGCGGCCACGAGCGCCGAGGCGCTGATCCGCGAGCCCGGCCTGCACGGGCTCTACATCGCGACGCCGCCGGGGCCGCACATCGACCTGACGGAGCAGGCCTTCGACGCGGGCCTCGTGGTGCTGTGCGAGAAACCGCTGACCACCGACTTCGAGGCCGCGCGCACCTGCATCGAGCGCATCGAGCGCGAGCGGCAGCGGGCGGCGGTCAATTATTCGCTGGCGTCCTCGACCGGCCTGGCGCAGCTGCAGCTGGCGTTCGGCGCGGGATCGCGGCGTCCGATGGGCGCCCTCCACGGCGTGAGCATCGACTTGCGCTTCGCCGCCTGGCCGCGTCCCTGGCAGGCCGGTGCCGGCGCGTGGCTGTCGCAGCGTGCCGAGGGCGGGTTCTCGCGCGAGGTGCTGTCGCACTTCATCTTCGTGCTGCAACGCGTGCTGGGACCGGCCAAGGTCGTGCGCAGCCGGGTCGAGTATCCGGACGACGGTGTCGGATCGGAACTCGCGGTGGACGCGGAACTGGTCGCCGCCGGCGTGCCCGTGACGATCAGCGCGAGCCTGGGCGGCGAGCGTGCCGACGACAACCGCATGCTGTGGCGCGCCAGCGAAGGCGAGATCGAGCTGCGCGACTGGTTCGGCGTCACGCAGCAGCGCCAGGGCGAGCGCGTCCAGAGCATGGGCGACGCGGAGACGCTGCGCATGAACGGCATGACCGATCAGCTCAGCCACTGGTCGGCGATGCTCGACGGGCATTCGCACAGCCTGCCCGGCTTTGCCGAGGCGCTGGCGGTGCAGAAGACGATCGAGAGCCTGCTCGCCGGTCAGTCCTGATCACCGCTCGCTGAGCGGCCTCCTCTGAGCGGCCAGCACCGCAAGGTAAACTGCTGCCCGTGAAGCAAGCCAGACCGCCGCTGGTGCGATCGTGGAAACACGGCACTGGAGGAAGGTCCGGACTGCATAGAGCGGCGTAGCAGCTAACGGCTGCCCGGCGAAAGCCGAGGATCAGAGCAACAGAGACGAGTCGGTGCGGACGCAAGTCCGCATCGGGTGAAACGGGCAATCTCTACGCGCAGCAACACCAAGTAGGCCAGCGTCGATGCGGCTCGCAGAGCTGGCGGGTAGGTGGCACCGAGCCGGGCAGTGATGCCCGGCCCAGATGAATGGCGGTCACGCGGAAAATCGCAAGAGGATCCGCGCACAGAATCCGGCCTATCGGCTTGCTTCACGCTTATGACAAACCTGCAAGCGAACATTGGCTTGCAGATCTTTTCAGGGTCTTTCGCGGATCCGGCCCGGTTGGGCACATCGGTTGCTACCTTCGGGCCATGCAGATCGAACCTCTCGACCCCCACAGCCCCGCCGCGATGTCCCTGCTGGCGCAGTCGGACGCGTACATGGCGGCCCTCTACCCGAGCGAGAGCAACCACCTCGAAGACCCGCAGGCGCTGGCCCAGCCGCGCGTGCGCTTCATCGGCGTGTGGCTGGCGGAATGGCTGGCCGGCTGCGCGGCGGTGAAGGTCGTCGACGACGCCGAGGGGCCGTACGGCGAGATCAAGCGGGTGTTCGTCCAACCGCACTTCCGGGGACGCGGCATCTCCAAGGTGTTGATGGAAGAGCTCGAGTCCCACCTCAGGGCACAAGGCATCGGACTGGCGCGTCTGGAGACCGGCGTGCACCAGCCGGAGGCGCTCAAGCTGTACGAGACCCTGGGGTACGACCGTCGCGCACCGTTCGGCAGCTATGCCGAGGACCCGCTGTCCGTCTTCATGGAAAAGCGGCTGACGGCGAGTTGAACCGGTGGTGGCCTGACATTCCGGCCCCAGCCGCGCTCGCTGACTGCACTTCTGGGAAGACCGCTGCCCATCTGCGAGTCACCGCTGAGGACTGAGGATCACTCCTCGTTGTCGCCGCTGCCGCCGGCCTGCTCGTTGCGCTTCTCCGCCTGCTTCAGCAACGGGGCCTCGAGCTGGCCCATGCCGTCGATGAAGCTGTCCACCGGCTTCGGCGAGGCCAGACGCAGGGACGGCGGCGCCAGGGTCGCCATGTAGTTCGGGCCGAGCCAGTACTGCTGTTCGGTGCGCCGCCCCACGGTGAGCACCAGGCCGACGACACACATCGCGCCGATGCCGATCGCCACGCGCCGCGACGCGCGCGGCCACACCACGGTCGCATGCCACCACAACAGCAGCGCGGCGCCCACGGACATGAGCACCGGCTCCAGCGCCAGCAATCGCGGCGCGTTGACCATGTAGGCCACCAGCGGCAGCAGCAGGTCCAGCAGCTGCATCGCGACGGTCGCGACCAGCGCCCGCCACAGGTGCGCGCCAAAGGCGAACCAGTGCCGGAACAGCTGCGTCACGAGCGCCCAGAGCGCCGCCCAGATCAGCGCGACGCCGATCGGCGCGAGCAGCGCGCTCACGGTGTCGACCCAGCTCGCGGAACCGTCGTTGGCGGCCCAGTTGGCGCCCCACAGCATCAGCGCCCACAGCGCCAGCAGGACGGGCAGCGCCCAGCCGGGCCGCGCGTCGCGCTTGACGGGCTCGTCGGCGCGGTTCATCGGCTTCTCGGCCGGCAGCGGATCCAGCACGGTGCGCAGCCGCAGCCGCGTGGTGCCGATCTGCAGCAACGCCGACGACGGCCACGCCGCGCGGCTGCCCGCCACGAGGCGGCGTCCGTCGAGCCATCCGCCGTTCTGGCTGGGCAGCAGCTCCAGCACGGGGCCGCCCGCCACGGGCGCGGCCTGGTCGTCCAGGGTCTCGTCGCTGCGCTCGGCGGCGGGCTCGCCGCGGTCCCAGTGCAGCAGCGCATGCGCGCCGGCCAGGTGCGGGTCGGCGAGCACGAGGTCGCAATCGGGCGACCGGCCGATGCGCAGCGGCCACGCGCGCACCTTGTGGCTTTCCCGGCAATGACCGTCCCGGTCGACGATCTCGATTACCGCGGCGTGGTCCATGCGAATCCTTGGAGATAGTGACGCGTCAGCTGGGTGGCATTCGCGAAGCTGACGCCGCGGGCGTCGAAGCGGCCGAGGGCGCCTTCCGTCGAGGCGTCCACGTTGGTGACCAGCACGGTCAGGTCGAAGAGTCCCTCCAGCTTGCGGTACGCGCGCAGGCAGGCGACCGCGCGCAGCGGCGGACCGTCCTTCTGCTGGACGAAGTCCTCCTTGCAGTACGGCGCGGTGCGGTCACGATCCGGACCGCCCAGGCGCTCGTTGCGGAAGCTCGCCGAGTAGATCGCCGCGAAGCGGACCGCGCCGAGCTTGCTGCCGTCGTAGACCTCCTCGGTGACGCCGAAGTAGCCGGTCTGCAGCGATTCGCTGATGAACAGCGCATGCTCCATGCGGCATTGCGTGCGCTGCATCTGCAGGCCCTGCTCGTCGGCGGAAGAACCGCTGCCCCAGCAGCGCATGTATTCCTCCTGCGGGATCGGGAAGCGGTAGCGCGGATGCGTGAGCGTGCGCCAGGGTTGCGCGAGGAAGTTGCGCGAGAGCTCGTCCTGGTAGGCCATCAGCTGCTGGCGCAGCTTGGGCCAGGCGGCGCCCTTCAGCGGCGCGGCGTTGCGGCTGCGCGCGAGCAGCGCGGCCGCATGTTCCGCCGGCACGAGGAAGCTCATCTGCTGCGCGAAGATCATCGTCGAGACGTTGATGCCGACGATCTCGCCGTCCTCGTCGATCACCGGACCGCCGCTCATGCCGGGATTGATGGAGCCGGAGTAGTAGATCAGCGGATCGAAGCTGCGCTCGACCAGGCCGTTGTAGGTGCCCTCGACGACGGCGAACGCGACGTCGTGCGGGTTGCCCATCGAATAGATGCGCTCGCCCTTGGCCAGCGGCTGCTCGGCCTTGCGGAACACGAGCGGCGTGGCCGTCATGCGCGCGACGACCCCCTTGGGATCCGGATCGGCACCCTTGCGCACGATGCGCAGCAGCGCCAGGTCGCGGCGGGCGTCGAAGTCCAGCAGCTCGATGTCGCCGCCGTCGCCTTCCGGCGTCTGGTACTGGAGGCGATAGCGCTCCGGCTCCAGCGCGTGCTGGCTGACGACGTGGTAGTTGGTGATGACGTGGCCTTCGGCGCTGACGACAAAACCCGACCCCACCGAGGCCTGGCTGCCGTTGTACAGCGTGCGGACCTGCAGCAGTTGCGAGCGGCTGCGGTCATAGAGCCGGCGGGCGCTGGCCGAGACCGGCGCCGACGGGACCGCCTGGCTGGCGGCGATCGCGGGCGCGCTGGGCGGCATCGCGGGCACGACGGGCGAGGCCGGCGGCACCGGCGCGGGGCGCGTCTGCGCCACGACGGGCAGGCCCAGTGCCGCGATCAGCAGCAGGACCGCCCCGACGGCGGCACGCCCAGGGGTGAGAGGTTTTCGCGACAACGCAGGAGACTCCAGGAGAAGAGCGGCTGCGCGGGTGAGCGCAGGTGAGAGCGGACGCCGCATGCTAGCGGCTTTGCTGACGCCGCCAGCAATCGGGGTGCCGGACGGCCTTGCCAGCCGCCCTGGCGGCCCGCGCGCCAGGGGCCCGCCGCCACCCCGTCCCTCACTGCTGCGGACGCTCGCCGGCCGGCGGCTCCTCGGCCGCCGCCGGTTGCTTCTGCCGAGGCTCGCCGGGCCAGGGGCCGAACAGCGGCAGCGGCATGCGCACCGGCGTGACGTCCAGGTAGAGGTTGACCACGGTGTAGTCCTCGGGGCCGAGCTCGTCGGTGCTCCAGCCGATGCTGCCCGGCCCCTTGTAGAGCCGGAACAGGAAGCCCAGGTCGGCCAGCGTGTCGCCGGCCTTGGGCGCGGCCTCGAAGCTCAGGCCCCGGAACTCGGGCTGCACGCTGTCGATCAGGATGGACATCGCCGTGGAGATCGTCGAGTCGCCCAGCATGTCCGTGTAGAACTGCGGCAGCGTGTAGTAGGGCTTGTAGTCGGGCGCGCCGGGCTCGAGCTTCTGTCCGCGCAGCTTCACCGGCGAGGGCGTGACGCCGCGCGTGCGCAGGTTCATCCGGTCGCCATGGTCGAGGTAGGTCAGCCGGGCGTTCTTCAGGTTGAAAACGCCGAGCTTGCGGTCCGAGGACGCCTCGCTCAGATCGACCAGCAGCGCGCCCTTGTGGCCGATGATCTCGACCTCGTCGCCGCGGATCACGGCGGCGGAGTTCTCGTCCACGCCGAGACCGAGCTTGTAGTTCTTGGCCAGCATCAGCGGCACCATGCGGCCGAAGCGCCCGCGCTTGAGGAAGTGCTGGTCGACGAAGAGCTCCGGCCCAACGAAGCCCAGGCCGCGGTCGATCTGCTTGCCCTCCTCCCACTGGCCCTTGAGGATGCTGATGACGCTGGGCGCGTCGCGGAACATCACCGTGCTCATCACCGCCGCGCCGGCCGAGGTGCCGGCCACGACGCCGCCCTTGCGATAGACCTCCCAGATCGCGTCGAGCATCGGCGTCGAATGCCCGCCCGGGTAGAGCACGTCGACGATGCGCTCCTGCGAGCCGCCGGTGAAGAAGATGCCCTTGGCGTTGCGCACCTTGGCGATCAGGGCGGCGTCGCGCACGACCTTGCTCAGGTCGACCCACGAGAACTTCGGCGCGACGGGCAGCGCCTCGGCGAACGCGCCGCGGCGCTGCAGCTGCTCGACGACCTGCTTGGCGCTGGCCTCGGGATCTTCCGCCGCGGTGCCGAACACCACGAAGCGCGCGCCGCGTCCGCCGGCCAGCGCGATCAGGCGATTCCAGACTTCGTCGTTGTCGGCCTTCAGCGCACCGCCGATGGCCATGGCGTGGCCTTTAATGGGGACATCCGACAGGGGGGCAGGCGTTGCCTGGGCCGAGGACGCGGGAGGAGCCGCTGCGGCGGCGGCTGGTGCCGCAGGCTTCGCGGCAGCTACGGCCCGGGGCTGTGCGGAGGCGGCGGAGGGAGAGGCGGATGGAGAGGCGGGCGGCGCGGCCGACGCCGGCAGCACGGACCACGCCAACACAAGCGCACCGGTGGCGCGCCACAGCACACAGCGATCGAACATCGTCAGAGCCTCCCGCCGCGCGGGGGCGGCTTTGCGCATCACCATAGCCTCGCCCACCCGCCAACGGGTGACCATTGGTCACAGGTCAGTTGCTTCGTCGCGACTGTCGCGGGTCATCACCCTTGTCCGTGACGGTCCGCTCCCTAGACTGGTCCGACAGAGCCACCCCCATCGGCCCCAGGGAGCCCGCCATGACCCTCCGCACTTCGCGCGTCAGTCGCTTCAGCCGCGTCAGCCGCGTCTGGCCTCGACCGCCGTTCGCGCCTCGCGTCTGCGCGGCCGCGGCCCTGATCGCTCTGTGCGGTGCCGCACACGCGCAGGTCGCGCCGCCGGAGGCCGCTGCTTCTGCGCCGTCCTCGCCGCCAGCGGCGCAGAAGCTGCAGCGCGTGCAGATCACCGGCTCCGCGATCAGGCGCATCGCCGATGAAGGCGCGCTGCCCGTGCAGGTGATCAACCGCAGCGACATCGTCAAGGCCGGCGTCACCACGGCGGCCGAGATCATGGCCACCGTCTCCGCGATGAGCAACGCGTTGACCGACGGCGTCAGCATCGGCACCGGCGGCTTCCGCGATCAGATGGGCTTCAACTCGGCCAACCTGCGTGGGCTTGGCACGTCCTCGACGCTGGTGCTGCTGAACGGCCGTCGCATGGCCAACTTCGCCTCGCCCGGCGACGACAACGGCGTCGACCTGAACAACATCCCGGCCGCGGCGATCGAGCGCGTCGAGGTGCTGCTGGACGGCGCCTCCGCGATCTACGGCACCGATGCCATCGGGGGCGTCGTCAACTTCATCACCCGCAAGGACTACCAGGGCGTGCAGCTCGATGTCTACGGCGGCAAGACCGGCGAAGGCGGCGCCAGCAAGCGCACTGCGTCCATCGCCGCCGGCCACGGCGATCTGGCGCGCGACGGCTTCAACGTGATGGGCGTGCTGGACTTCCAGAAGACCGGCGCGCTGCGGACCTCGCAACGCGACTTCATCTCGGACCTGCGCATCCCGGAGCGGCTGCCGCACCTGCTGTCGTCTGCGGGGTTCCCGGGCAACATCCGGCTCAGCGGCGACCAGCGCGACTACCTCCAGTCGCAAGGCTTCACGATCAACGGCAAGCCGATCACGTCGAGCCAGATCAACCTCAGCGCGCCCAACTGCCAGCCGCCGCACACGCTCTACCTGCCGGACGGCATCGGCGGCGTCGACGGCTGCACCTACGACTACATGCGCGACCTCGAGCTCTATCCGAAGACGGACAAGGGCAGCTTCCTCGGTCGCGGCGTACTCAAGCTCGGCGACCGGCACGAGCTCTTCGTCGAGGCCGCGTACACGCGCAGCAAGAGCTGGTACGTCGGCACCAGCAACCGGATCGACGCCGACCTCGACGTGTCGATGATCCCGGCGCTGGCGGCGACAGGCCTCGGCGACGCGTTGCCGGACGACCGCCTCATCACCGTGCGCACCCGCATGCTGGAAGCCGGACCGCGCGCGAGCGAGCTCACCAGCACCGGCAGCCGCGTCGTCGTGGGCATGACCGGCACCGTGGGCGCGTGGGACTACGACTGGGGCTTCAACCACAGCGTCAACCGCGTGTCCGACCGCGACGTGCGCGGCTACCTGCCCTACGAGGAAACCTACCAGGCCTATGCCGACGGGCTGCTGAATCCGTTCGGCCCGTCGAGCGCCGCCGGCCTCGCCTTCCTGCGCGACAACAACATCGACCAGGAAGTGCGCCGTGCGCGAGGCACGATGGACAGCCTGGACGTGAAGGCGACGCGCAGCCTGATGCAGCTCGCAGGCGGCGATCTGGCGATCGCGCTGGGCGCGGAACTGCGCCGCGAGAAGTCGTCCTCGGCCGCCAGCGACCTGCTGATCTCGGACAACATCCTCGGCGACCCGACGCCGGGCGACGCGCAGTTCACCAGCAATTCACGCAAGGTCTGGGCGGCCTATGGCGAGTTGCTGGCGCCGATCACCAAGCAGATCGAGCTGCAGTTCGCGCTCCGGCACGACCACTACCAGAAGGTGGGCGCGACGACCAATCCGAAGATCGGCGTGCGCTACGCACCGATGAACAACCTGACCTTCCGCGCGTCGGCGGGGACCGGTTTCCGCGCGCCGTCGATGAACGACCTGTACCGCTCGGTGAAGACGGGCGAGACCGCGACGCTGCCGGATCCCGTCTGCATGCGCGAGAACGACAACGACCTCGGCTTCTGCGCCAACAACTTCGAGACGCGGACCTACTCGAACCCGAACCTGAAGCCGGAGAAGTCGCGGCAGTTCTCGATCGGCGTGCTGGCCGATCCGACGCCGGAACTCAGCGTCGGCGTCGACTACTGGCACATCGAGAAGCGCAACCTGATCAGCACCATCGGCGACGACGTGATCCTCGCCAACCTCGACAAGTACGAGCCGCTCGTGCACCGCTACAACGAGGATGAAGGCCTCCCGGGCTGCGACTACGACCCGACCGATTCCGACATCTGCTACATCGAGCTGCACAAGGAGAACCGCGGCAAGCAGAAGGCGTCCGGGCTGGACTTCACGCTGCAGTACCGCTCACCGGGGACGGACTGGGGACGCTTCGGCGTGAAGCTGGTGGGGACGCTGACGCTGAGCTCGAAGAAGCAGACGGGCAATGGCGATCCCTACCTGAGCGACCTCGGACGCTTCGTCACCGACGGGGTCGTGCAGCGCTGGCGGCATCGGTTGAACTTCGACTGGTCGCGTGGTCCCTGGAGCGTGAACCTCGCGAACACGTTCTACAGCGGCTACGACGATCAGAACTCGGCGATCGATACCAATACCGGGCTGATCGTGGGGAAGAACAAGGTCAAGGCGTATTCGCTGTGGGACCTGTCGGGCGGGTGGGATGCCACCTCCGCCCTCACCCTCCGGGCGGGGGTGAAGAACCTGTTCGACAAGGCGCCGCCGTTCTCGAACCAGGCCTACTTCTTCATCTCGGGGTATGACCCGAGCTACACCGATCCGCGCGGACGGTTCTTCTACCTGTCCGCGCAGTACCGGTTCTAGTCGGACTCAGTCGAGCTTCCAGCTCATGACTTCGCCGCCGCGCAGCGGCTTGAGCTGCGCAGCCTCGCCGAAGGGGACGGCATCGGGGAGCGTCCAGTCCGTCTTGCGCAGCGTGACCTGTGTGGTGTTGCGCGGCAGGCCGTAGAAGTCGGCGCCGTTGAAGCTGGCGAAGGCCTCGAGCTTGTCGAGCGCGCCCGCAGCCTCGAAGGCCTCGGCGTAGAGCTCGATCGCGGACAGTGCGGTGAAGCAGCCGGCACCGCACACCGAGTTCTCCTTCATCACCGAGGCGTGCGGGGCGCTGTCGGTGCCGAGGAAGAACTTGGCGCTGCCGGAAGTCGCTGCCTTGATCAGCGCGAGACGATGCTCCTCGCGCTTGAGCACCGGCAGGCAGTAGTAGTGCGGACGCAGTCCGCCCATGAAGATGGCGTTGCGGTTGTAGAGCAGATGCTGCGGCGTGACGGTCGCGCCGGTGAAGCGGTCGGCGCCGGTCACGTACTGCGCCGCTTCCTTCGTCGTGATGTGCTCGAAGACGACCTTCAGCTCGGGGAAGTCCTTGCGAAGCGGCTGCATCACGCGGTCGATGAAGAAGGCTTCGCGGTCGAAGACATCGACGTCGCCGTCGGTCACCTCGCCGTGCACCAGCAGCAGCAGGCCGGCCTTCTGCATGGCTTCGAGCGTCGCGTAGGTCTTGCGGATGTCGGTGACGCCGGCATCGCTGTTGGTCGTGGCGCCGGCCGGATAGAGCTTGAGCGCGACGACGCCTGCGGCCTTGGCGGCGGCGATGTCCTCGGGCGTGGTGCGGTCGGTCAGATAGAGCGTCATCAGCGGCTCGAAGTCCACGCCGGCGGGCACGGCGGCGAGGATGCGCTGGCGATACGCGAGGGCCTGCTCCGCCGTCGTGATCGGCGGTTTCAGGTTCGGCATCGCGATTGCGCGCGCGAATTGGCGCGCGGTATACGGGACGACGCTCTGCAAGGCGGCACCGTCGCGCAGGTGCACATGCCAGTCGTCGGGACGGGTCAGGACAAGGGTTTCGCTCATGGGGCAGGATTGTCTCACCGCCCTATTCCCTCACTCCGAGTCGCCGTCCTCCGTTGCGTCGACCATCGCCAACATGGGCTGCCTTGCGCTCCGCTCGCCGCCGTTCCGGACGAGGTTCCATCCACCGGCTGCGATTGCAGCAGCCATGAGGAGCATCACCAGTTTCGTGAGCAGTCCCACTGAACGACTAAGCCCGTCCATCTCGCCGGCCAGCTTGGCCACGACCTCACGGAGGCCGTTCATGCCTTCATTCACCCCCTTGAAGTCCGCCCTTACCTCCGTCCGGAGGTGATTGATCTCGCCCCTGACCTCGGTACGCAGTCCATCCATCTCTTGATGCAAACCGCGGAGGCCCGCGTGCATCTCTTGCTCAAGGCGGGCCAGGTCTTGCCGGCTCACCCGATCATGGTCGTTGGTCCACCTCGACCCCAAGTTCCTGCCTGATTGCTGAAGCAACTTCATTCGCACTCCATCCAGTTACTGGCGGAAAACCGCACTCCGCCGCCGTGCCCGATGCGACTCGCCACACACTTCGGTCGAATCGCGAAGACCTCGATTGTTGGGATCCGGCCCTCGGCCGTCACTGACCTCAACCAGGAGTCTTTCGCTCATCCATGCCGTGGACGAGTGACAACCTCGCCGGAAGCCGTTGCGACCCGGAAAGCAGAAGGCCCGCACCTTGCGGAGCGGGCCTTCGAATCGGTACGCGGGACGCCAGCGGCGTCCGGGATCAGTGCTGCAGGATCTTCGCCAGGAAGTCCTTGGCGCGCGGCGAACGCGCGTCCGGATCGCCGAAGAACTCGTCGCGGGTGCAGTCCTCGATGATCTTGCCGGCGTCCATGAAGATGACCCGGTGGCTGACCTTGCGCGCGAAGCCCATCTCGTGCGTCACGCACATCATCGTCATGCCTTCGTTGGCCAGTTGGACCATCACGTCCAGCACCTCGCCGACCATCTCGGGGTCCAGCGCCGAGGTCGGCTCGTCGAAGAGCATCACGATCGGATCCATCGACAGCGCCCGCGCGATCGCCACGCGCTGCTGCTGACCGCCCGAGAGCTGGCCCGGGAACTTGTCCTTGTGCGCCATCAGACCCACGCGCTCCAGCATCTTCAGGCCACGCGTCTTGGCGTCCGTCATGTTGCGGCCCAGCACCTTCACCTGCGCCAGCGTCAGGTTCTCCGTCACCGACAGGTGGGGGAACAGCTCGAAATGCTGGAACACCATGCCCACGCGCGAACGCAGCTTGGGCAGGTTGGTCTTGGGATTCGTGAGGCTGGTGCCGTCGACGACGATGTCGCCCGCCTGGATCGGCTCCAGCGCGTTAACGGTCTTGATCAGCGTGGACTTGCCCGACCCCGACGGGCCGCACACCACCACCACCTCGCCCTTCTGGATGTTGGTGGAGCAATCGGTCAGCACCTGGAACGGGCCGTACCACTTGGAGACGTTCTTGATTTCGATCATGGAGCGGACCTCAGCGGATGATGGCGATCTTCTTCTGCAGCCGGCGGACCAGCATGGACAGGCTGAAGCAGATCACGAAATAGACGACGGCGACGAAGAGGTAGGTCTCCATCGGCCGACCGAAGTTCTTGCCGGCGACCTCGAAGCCCTTCAGCAGGTCGTACGCGCCGATCGCATAGACCAGCGACGTGTCCTGGAACAGCACGATCGTCTGCGTCAGCAGCACCGGCAGCATGTTGCGGAAGGCCTGCGGCAGCACCACCAGGCTCATGGTCTGGCGGTAGGTCATGCCCATGGCGTACCCGGCGAAGACCTGGCCCTTGGACACCGACTGGATGCCCGCACGCATGATCTCGGAGTAGTAGGTCGCCTCGAACAGCGTGAAGGTGATCAGCGCCGTCTTCTCCGGCCCCAGCGGCCCCGCGATGTACGGGATCAGCAGGAAGAACCACAAGATGACCATCACCAGCGGGATCGAGCGCAGCGTGTCGACGTAGATCGCCGCCGGCCGCTCCAGCCACCACTTGCCCGACAGCCGCATCAGCGCCAGCACCGTGCCCAGCACGATGCCGCCGATCATGGCCGAGACCGTCAGCTGGATCGAGAACCACAGGCCCTTGGCCACGAAGGACGTCAGGACGTCCCAGGTCAGGAACGAGAAATCGAGTTGCGTCATGTCACTTCGCCCCCAGGATGCCGGGCACGCGGACGTACCACTCGATGACCTTGGCCACGCGGTTGATCGCGTAGGCGGAGACGAAGTACAGGATCGTCACGGGCAGGAAGATCTGCACGAAGCTCGACTGCTCCGACGCCTGCAGCGCGAACTGCGCCAGGTCGGGAATGCTCACCGCGAAGGCCACCGCCGAGTTCTTGACGATGTTCATGCTCTCGCTGGTCAGCGGGGGGATGACGATGCGGAACGCCATCGGCAGCAGCACGTGCCGGTAGGTCTGCGGCAGCGTCAGACCCAGCGCCTGGCCGGCGTAGCGCTGGCCCTTGGGCAGCGTCAGGATGCCGGCCTTGACCTGCTCCGAGATCCGCGCCGACGTGAACAGCCCGATCGCGATCACCACCAGCACGGCGGGCGGCAGGTCCAGCACCGGGAACAGCCGCGGCACCACGTGATACCAGATGAAGAGCTGGACGATCAGCGGAATGTTCCGGAACAGCTCCGTCCAGGACTCCCCGAACATCGCCAGTTTCCTGTTGGGCACCGTCCGCAGCACGCCGATCAGCGATCCGGCCACCAGCGCGACCAGCAGGCCGATGACCGAGACGAACATCGTCCAGCCCCAGCCGTGGATCATCGCGTCCAGGTAAGTCTCATAACCGGGAGCGCCGAAACACTTCGGCGCGACCTCCTCGGTCACCATGTCTGTGCAGTACAACTGCCAATCCCAGCTCGCCATGGCGTGCTCCATCCTTCAAAACGACGGCCTGTTGCGACAAGGCGCCCCGCGGGGCGCCTTGTGCTCAGGCGAGGACTATCACTTCTTGAGGTATTCCTCGACCGGCTTGTCGTTCGGGTTCGCCCACGCGTCCTTGGTCGCGGCCGTCGCCGGCAGACCGACCTTGGTGTTGGTCGGCGGGATCGGCTGGACGAACCACTTGTCGTACAGCTTGGAGATCTCGCCGGACTTCATCAGGCCCTTGATGCTGTCGTCCACGGCCTTCTTGAAGGCCGGGTCGTCCTTGCGGACCATGATGGCGATCGGCTCGACCGACAGCACTTCGCCGACGATCTTGAAACCGGCCGGGTTGCGCGACTTGGCGATGTTGCCGGCCAGGATCTGGCCGTCCATCACGAAGGCGTCGGCACGGCCCGACTCCAGCAGCAGGAAGCTGTCGGCGTGGTCCTTGCCCAGCACTTCCTTGAAGTCCACGCCGTTGGCGCGCTCATGCTTGCGCAGCAGCTGGACCGAGGTGGTGCCGGTCGTCGTCGCGACCGTCTTGCCGTTCAGCTGGGCGATCGAGGTGATGCCCGAATCGGCCTTCACGGCGATGCGCACTTCCTCGACGTAGGTCGTGACGGCGAAGGCCACGTCCTTCTGACGGGTCAGGTTGTTGGTGGTCGAACCGCACTCGATGTCCACGGTGCCGTTCTGCACCAGCGGCACGCGGTTCTGCGAGGTCACGGGCAGATACTTGATGTCCAGCTTGGCCAGGCCCAGCTGCTTCTGCACGTCGGCCAGCACGCGCTGGCAGATCTCGACGTGGTAGCCCACGTACTTGCCGTCGCCGAGCGTGTACGACAGCGCGCCCGAGGACTCGCGCACGCCCATGGTCACGCTGCCTGTGTCCTTGATCTTCTTGAGCGTGTCGGCCTGCGCCACGCCAACCAACGCGGCGCCAAGGGCCAGTACCAGCAATGCCTTCTTCATAGATGCTCCTGCTTTGTTCGGATTCAAAAAGCGGATTCGAGGGAGGTTCTGACAGTGAGCCCCCCAACCGGCAGAGCAGACCATGAGCGGTCGCTTTGCTGGGTAGGGAGTATCACGCATCTCGACTTGTTGCGTGGCTTACGTATGCAGGTTCCGTGCCTGCTTCAGGTCAGGAAATCAGCCATCGAGTTTCTCCGCATGGGTCAGGAAGTTCCACAGCGCCTGCGCGACCGGCTTGACCCGCCGCGCCGAGCCCTGGCGCTCGCGGTACATGCGCAGCTCCATGTTGAGTTCGTACTGGCCGGGCTCGGCGGCCCGCACCAGCCGGCGCGCCTTCACTTCCTTCTTCACCGAGCTGGCCGGGAGGAAGGCCAGCCCGTGGCCCTCGATGGCCATGGCCTTGAGGCTCTCGGCCATGTCGGTCTCGAAGACCGATTCGAAGTTGAGCGGCTGCGCCGCGCCCTTGACGATCAGCTCCACCAATCGCCCGAGGTAGGCGCCCGAGGCATAGCTGAGGAACGGGATCTTCTGACCCGGGTGTCCGGAAATCCGGAACATCGGCGCGCCGCTTGTGTCAGCTTTCGCATAGGCGGCCAGCGTCTCGTGGCCGAGCGAGACCGATTCGTAACGCTCCGGGTCCAGCTGCAAGGGCTGGCTGGGATGGTGGTAGACGACCAGCAGGTCGCAGTTGCCTTCGCTGAGCTGCAGCGTCGCGTCGTGCACGTTGAGCGCATTGAGCCGGCACTTCACCTCGCCGAAGCGCTGGCGCAGCTCCATCAGCCAGTGCGGGAAGAAGCTGAAGGACAGCGAGTGCGGGACCGCGAACTCGATCATGTCCTGCCCCGCCGACTGGTGGCTGCGCAGCATGTTGCGCGTGGCCTGCAGGTTGCCGAGCAGATCGACCGCCTGGCCGAGCAGCGTCTCGCCGGCGGCGGTCAACCGCGTCGGATAGGACGAGCGGTCGACGAGGTCGACGCCCGCCCAGGCCTCGAGCGCCTGGATGCGGCGCGAGAACGCGGGCTGCGTGACATGCCGCAGTTGAGCCGAGCGGGAGAAGCTGCGCGTCTCCGCCAGGCTCACGAAGTCTTCAAGCCATTTGGTTTCCACGGCGCGGGAGTTTATCCCTGCGGATCCGCGCGGTCCTGACCATCCTGCTGAAGGGCCCACATCTGCGCGTAACGGCCGCGCTGCGCGAGCAGCGCGGCGTGCGTGCCGCGCTCGACGATGAGGCCCTGCTCCATCACCAGGATCTCGTGCGCGTCGACGACGGTGGACAGGCGGTGCGCGATGACCAGCACGGTCTTGTCCTGCGCGGCGGCCTCGAGCTCGGCCTGGATGGCGCGCTCGTTGCGCGAGTCCAGCGCCGACGTCGCCTCGTCGAAGATCAGGATCGGCGGGTTCTTCAGCAGCGTGCGCGCGATCGCGACGCGCTGCTTCTCGCCGCCGGAGAGCTTCAGGCCGCGCTCGCCGACCATGGTCTGGTAGCCCTGCGGCAGATGGCGGATGAAGTCGTGGATGTGGGCGGACTTCGCGGCGGCCTCGATCTCCTCGGTCGTCGCCTCGGGCCGGCCGTAGGCGATGTTGTAGGCGATGGTGTCGTTGAACAGCACGGTGTCCTGCGGCACGATCCCGATCGCGCGCCGCACGCTGTGCTGCGTGACCTCGGCCAGCGACTGGCCGTCGATCGCGATGCGGCCCGACTGCGCGTCGTAGAAGCGGTACAGCAGCCGCGCGAGCGTGCTCTTGCCCGAGCCGCTCGGGCCGACGACGGCGACCTTCTTCCCCGCCGGGATCTCCAGGCTCACGCCCTTCAGGATGGGACGCTGCGGCTCGTAGGCGAAGTGCACGTCGTCGAAGCGCACGGCCGCGCCGCCCACGCGCAGCGCCTGGGCCCCGGGCGCGTCGGCGATCTCGCGCTCGCGGGCCAGCAGGCCGAACATCTTGTCCAGGTCGGTCAGGCTCTGCTTGATCTCGCGATAGATCACGCCGAGGAAGTTCAGCGGGATGTAGAGCTGGATCATGAAGGCGTTGATCATGACCAGGTCACCCAGGCTCATGCGGCCATCGACGACGCCCTGCGTCGCGCGCCACAGCATGGCCACCAGCGCGACCGCGATGATCACCTGCTGCCCGCTGTTGAGCAGCGACAGCGTGCGCTGCGATTTCAGCTGCGCGCGGCGCAGGCGCTCCAGGCTCTGGTCATAGCGGGCGGCCTCGAAGTCCTCGTTGTTGAAGTACTTCACCGTCTCGTAGTTCAGCAGCGAGTCGATCGCCTTGCTGTGCGCATGCGAGTCGAGCTCGTTGAGCAGGCGCCGGTATTTGGTGCGCCACTCGGTGACGACGATCGTGAAGCCGATGTAGAACACCAGCGCCGCGCCGGTGATCCAGGCGAAGAGCACGTCGAACTTCACCGCCAGCAGGCTCAGCACCAGCACGACCTCGACCAGCGTCGGGAAGATGCTGTAGAGCGAGTACGAGATCAGCGCGTGCACGGCGCGCGTGCCGCGCTCGATGTCGCGGGTCATGCCGCCGGTCTGGCGTTCGAGGTGGAAGCGCAGGCTGAGGTCGTGCAGGTGGCGGAACACCTGCAGCGAGATGCTGCGCGAGGCGCCCTCGGTGGCCTTGGCGAAGATCAGCTCGCGCGCCTCGGTGAACAGCGAGGTGCACAGCCGCAGCATCCCGTAGGCGAGCAGCAGGCCGACCGGCACGACCATCAGCGCCTGCGCGCTGCCGGCGGGGATGTCTAGGCTGTCGACCAGCTGCTTGAGCAGCAGCGGCACGCCGACGTTGGCCAGCTTGGCCGCGACCATGAAGGCCAGCGCGATGCCGACGCGCCAGCGGTAGCGCCAGAAGTACGGGAGCAGGCGGGCGATGGTGTGCCAGTCGCCGCGCGCTTCGGGCGGGGCGGCGGAAGAAGGGGAAGCAGCGGACGCGGCGGAGCCGTCAGCGGACGGGGCAGCGGGAGTCGGCGCGGTGCCGGCGAGTGTGGAACGGCGCATGGAGAGGGAGCGTGGCCTTGCCGTGGAGTCGGGCACCCGCCCTGGCGAGGGCGGACATGCTGGACGACAATGCCGCTCATTGTCACCGTTTGCCCATCATGAGCGACTCCACCGATCCGAATGCCCCCGCCAGCGCCGCCGGCCCCGCCAACGCCGCCGCCGCGCACCCGTCGGGCGCGCCGCTGCTGTCGCCCGAGACCATCGGCCCGCGCGAGCTGGTGATGCGCGTGATGCCGATGCCGGCGGATGCCAACGGCAACGGCGACATCTTCGGCGGCTGGATCATGGCGCAGGTCGACCTGGCCGGCTCGGTGCTGCCGGCGCGCATCTCGCGCGGCCGCATCGCGACGGTGGCGGTGAACCAGTTCATCTTCAAGCAGCCGGTGTCGGTGGGCGATCTGTTGAGCTTCTATGCGCAGGTCACGCGGATCGGCCGCACGTCGATCACGGTGCACGTCGAGGTCTTCGCGGAGCGCAACCCGGCCAATCCGCATGTGGTGAAGGTGACGGAGGCCAACCTCACCTACGTCGCGATCGATCGCGAGGGCAAGTCGCGCGTCTTCGGCGAAGCGGGCTGAACGCCGCCCGGGCGCGGCACGCTGCGCCTGGCCCCGTCGCCGTCCTCGTTGCCCGTTGGTGAACGGCGCGGCCCTGGAATGGGGCCATCCGACTGGTCTGCGCCCCGTGGTGCGAATGGGCATTCGCGCACCAGGGTTAGTACGTAGATCCCGCACACCTCGTGAATTCGTGGGTGGGATACTGCCCGGCCAGGGTGCGCAGACACGCCGGTGACGGCGCCTGCGGCCACCCGCAACCGGAGCCGTACCCCATGCTGACCCCCTCCGCTTCCGCCGCGCCGGCCTCGCCCGTGCCGTGGTATCGCCACCTCTACCTGCAAGTCGTCATCGCGATCGCGATCGGCATCACGCTCGGCTACTTCGAGCCTGCCTTCGCCGTGAAGCTGCAGCCGCTGGGCGACGCCTTCATCAAGCTGGTGAAGATGATCATCGCGCCGGTGATCTTCCTGACCATCGTGACCGGCATCGCCAGCATGACGCAGCTGAGCGCGGTCGGCCGCGTGTTCGGCAAGGCGATGGTCTACTTCCTGTTCTTCTCCACGCTGGCGCTGATCGTCGGCCTGGTGGTGGCCAACGTCGTGCAGCCGGGCGCCGGCATGAACGTCAACGTGGCGGACCTGGACCAGAAGGAAGTGCATCGCTACGTCGAGAAGACGCATGACCTGACCCTGGTCAGCTTCCTGATGGACGTGATCCCGAAGTCGCTGATCGGCGCGCTGGCGGACGGCAACATCCTGCAGACGCTGTTCGTCGCGGTGCTGTTCGGCATCGCGCTGGCGCTGACGGGCGACCGCGGCAAGCCGGTGCTGACCTTCTTCGAATCGCTGACCGCGCCGGTGTTCCGGATGGTCCACATCCTGATGAAGGCGGCGCCGATCGGCGCGCTGGGTGCGATGGCCTTCACCATCGGCAAGTACGGCCTGGCCTCGCTGCTCAACCTGGGCATGCTGGTGGGCAGCTTCTACCTGACCTCGCTGTTCTTCGTGCTGGTGATCCTGGGCATCGTGGCGCGCCTGTGCGGCTTCTCGATCCTGAAGCTGATCCGCTACCTGAAGGCCGAACTGCTGCTGGTGCTGGGCACCTCGTCGTCGGAGTCGGCGCTGCCGTCGCTGATGGAGAAGATGGAGAAGGCCGGCTGCAAGAAGACGGTGGTGGGGCTGGTCGTGCCGACGGGTTACTCGTTCAACCTGGACGGGACCAACATCTACATGACGCTGGCGGCGCTGTTCATCGCGCAGGCCACCAACACCGAGCTGACGCTGACCCACCAGATCACGCTGCTGCTGGTGGCGATGCTGAGCTCCAAGGGCGCGGCGGGCGTGACGGGCGCGGGCTTCATCACGCTGGCGGCGACGCTGTCGGTGGTGCCGGAAGTGCCGGTGGCCGGCATGGCGCTGATCCTGGGCGTGGACCGCTTCATGTCGGAATGCCGCTCGCTGACCAACTTCGTCGGCAACGCGGTGGCGACGATCGTCGTGTCGAAGTGGGAGAACGCGCTGGACCACGACGCGCTGGACGTGGCGCTGTCGGGCAAGGCGGGTGACTCGGACGACCTGCCGGTGCGCGTGGCCGGACCGGCCGAGACCGCGTGAGCGATCGACACGCATGAACGACAACGGGCCTCGAGGGGTCCGTTGTTCATTCTTCTTCGTGTTTTCGCCGTCATGATGAGGCCCTCACGCGTGGTTTGTTGGCCGTCCGTGACTGGACGGCACGAGCCATTGCCGCGACGCCTCCGCAAATCCCAAGGCGCGTTCCGCGTCTCCTTCAAAGAAGTACACGCCGTCGCCGAGCCAGTCATAGCGATTGGCAGACGGCGTGAGTCGCGCGAGGCGTCCCTTCACCAGCCTGTCGCGTACCGTGATATCGCAGCCGTGGAACGCGAGGATCAACTGGCCCTGGTTCATTGATACCTCGGCATCAGGTTTCCCTCGTCGTCGATGATGCCGGCCTTCTTCGCCAGCTCGAATGCCACCTCTGGCGAATGCACCTTCAAGCTGTCCTCGCGCGGCAACCCGAAGGTGCCGACCTTGTGCGCCCAACTCGGCGGTTCGGTGACCTTCACCGACGCCTTGGCGACCTGCCCGCAGCGCTCGCACAGACTCTTGCGCTTGGCTGGCTTCGCGTTCTTTCCGTTCGACTTCTTGCTCATCAGGAATCACTCCAATCAACAGGGGAGTGCTCATGATTCCGACGTGGCGCCGTCGTGCCAATCGCACGTTGTCGTGCAGTCGGCGCCCGCACTGACTTGGTCGAGTGGTGGCGATTGCGCGAATGAGGGTGGTCCGTCGACAAGGCGTCTCGGAAAGCAGAAAGGGCGCCCTCGGCGCCCTTTCCTTCATCGCGGCATCGCCGCGTCCGATCAGAACTTCGAGAAGTCCGGCTGGCGCTTCTGGAAGAAGGCCTGGAAGGCTTCCGTCGCCTCGGGGCTGCGCAGGCGAGCGCCGAAGATCTCGGCCTCGGCCTGAATCGTGGCCAGCACTTCGTCCTTCGACGCGCGGCGCATCAGTTGCTTGCTCTCGCGCACGGCGCTCGGGGGCAGCTTGTTGAAGCGCTCGGCGATGCGGCGCGCATGCGCCACCACTTCCGACGCCGGCAGCACCGCGTTGGCGACACCGCATTCCACCGCCTGCTCGCCGGTGAACGGGTCGCCCAGGAGGATCTTCTCAGCGGCGCGGCGCGGCCCCATCAGGCGCGGCACCAGCAGGCTGGAGCCGAACTCCGGCACCAGCCCCAGGCTCACGAAGGGCATTGCCAGGCGCGCATCGTCCGCGACATAGACGAAGTCGCAATGCAGCAGCAGCGTCGTGCCGATGCCGATGGCCGCGCCGTTCACCGCCGCCACGATCGGCTTGTCGCAGCCGACCATCGCGCGCATGAACTGGAAGACCGGCGCGTCTTCATCGCGCGGCGGGCTGCCCATGAAGTCCTCGATGTCGTTGCCCGAGGTGAAGATCTGCGGCTGGCCCTGGATCAGCACGGCGCGCACGGCGTTGTCGGCGTTGGCCGTGACCAGCGCGTCGGCCATCTCCTGGTACATCGCGCGGGTCAGCGCGTTCTTCTTTTCCGGTCGTGCGATCTCGATGGTCTGCACGCCGTTGACGATGGCGGTCTTGATGCTCATGGAGCACTCTCCTCGTGGGGTCTACCGTCTCTCGACGGCTGGTGTTCGAATGAATGTCGCGATCATGCCAGCCACGCGCTGACCTGCGGCCAGAGGCTGCGCTCGAATCGATCGCGGAAGAAACCGAAATGGCCGATGCGGCGCTCGCCGATGTCCTTGGGGGCGATGCGGCGCATCTCCGGGTGGGCGCCGGCGTAGAAGCCATGCAGGGACTCGGTATTGCGGCGGGACATGAACTCGTCGTCGGTGAAGGCGAGCGAAAGCATCGGCACCGAGAGCGACGCGTACTGCGCGCGCAAGGCGTCGCCGCCCTCGCCCATCATGTAGTCGCGGTCCAGGCACCAGCGGCGCCATTGCGCCATCACGCCGCGCGGCAGGTCGCCGACCTTGCGCAGCTTGCGGCCGGGGAAATAGCCGAAGGCCGGCAGCGCCAGCGGGACGACGACGTACCAGAGCCACCACACGTAGCGGCGAAGGCCGATGGAGTTCTCGCGCCAGTAGCCGCTGCCGCAGCCCACCGTCACGGCGCGCGAGACGCGCGAGCGGTTGGGGAGCATGCCGAGGATCTGGCCGCCCAGGCTGTGGCCCAGCCAGTGGATCTCGCGTCGATCGCCCAGCAGGTGGTCGAGGTGCGACAGCGCCGCGGCGGCGTCGCGCTCGGCCCAGGTGTGGATGTCGGCCTCGAGCCCTCGCAAGGACCGCTTCATCGCGTCAGGACGCGAGGCGCCCATGCCGCGATAGTCGAAGCTCAGCACCAGCCAGCCCTGCTCCGCCATCCAGCGCGCGAAGGCAGCGTAGTACCGCTGCTCCACACCCATCGCCGGAGCGATCAGCAATCCCGCCTTCGCGGTCGCCGCATCGCCGTAGAGATGGCCTCGAAGCTCGAAACCATCCTCCGCTCGGAAACTGATCATCGCGATCTCCCCCGATGCCGTTTGGCGTCCTGCTCAGGGCGCCTGCCTGCGCTTGGCCAAGCGCGGGCTCTCCACGACGCAGGGGGCATCCCTCCGGGAACCCCCAGCATCATTCCGGCCCCACTCGCAGTCACTGACCGCCGAAGACCGTACTTGGAGAACCGAGCGCTTCTTACAGACGCTCGATGATGCCCGCTGCGCCTTGGCCAGCGCCGACGCACATGGTGACCATGCCGTACTTGCCGCCGGTGCGGCGCAGACCATGGATCACGGAGGCCGCACGGATCGCGCCCGTCGCGCCCAGCGGGTGACCCAGGGCGATCGCGCCGCCGTTGGGGTTCACCTTGGAACGGTCCAGCACGATGCCCTTGCTGTCGAGATCGTTCAGCACGGCCAGCGATTGCGCGGCGAAGGCCTCGTTCAACTCGATCCAGCCCAGGTCCTCGGCCTTGATGCCGGCCAGCTTCAGCGCGGCCGGAATCGCCTCGATCGGGCCGATGCCCATGATCTCGGGCGGCACGCCGCGCACGGCGAACGAGACGAAACGCGCCAGCGGGGTCAGGCCGAAACGCTTGACCGCGGCTTCCGACGCCACGATCAGCGCGCCCGCGCCGTCCGAGGTCTGCGAGCTGTTGCCGGCCGTGACGCTGCCCTTGGCGGCGAAGACCGGCTTGAGCTTGGCCAGACCTTCCATCGACGTGTCCTTGCGCGGACCTTCGTCGGTGTCGACGATGCGGCTCTTGACGATGACGCCGTCACCGTTCAGGTCGGGCTGACGGTCCTTCAGTTCGAACGGGGTGATCTCGTCCTTGAAGAAACCGCCTTCGATCGCGGCCAGCGCGCGGCGATGCGATTCCAGCGAGAACTCGTCCTGCGCCTGGCGCGATACCTTCCACTTGTCGGCCACCTTCTCGGCCGTCAGGCCCATGCCGTAGGCCAGGCCGATGTTCTCGTCGCGCTCGAAGATCGCGGGCGGGAACGAGGGCTTGTTGCCGCCCATCGGGACCATGGACATGGACTCGACGCCGCCGGCGATCATCACTTCGGATTCGCCGATGCGGATGCGGTCCGCGGCCATCGCCAGGGCGGTGATGCCCGAGGCGCAGTAGCGGTTGACCGTGACGCCGCCGACCGAGTTCGGCAGGCCCGACAGGACGGCCGCGACGCGGGCGATGTTCATGCCCTGCTCACCTTCGGGGAAGGAGCAGCCGATGATGGCGTCCTCGATCACCGACGGGTCCAGGCCCGGCACCTGGGCCATGGCGGCCTGGATGACGCGCGACAGCATCTCGTCCGGACGGGTGTTCTTGAAGTAGCCCCGGCCCGACTTGCCGATGGGCAGACGGGTGGCGGCGCAGATGTAGGCGTCTTGAACTTGCTTGCTCATGATGAATTCCTTGTGTGCCGCTCGGATCAGTTGCGGACCGGCTTGCCGGTTTGCAGCATGCCCATGATTCGCTCTTGGGTCTTCGGATGCTCGAGCAGGCTGCAGAAGTGCTTGCGCTCCAGCGACATCAGGTATTCCTCGGTCACCAGCGAGCCGGCTTCGACTTCGCCGCCGCAGACGACGTCGGCGATCAGCGAGGCCAGGTGGAAGTCGTGCGCGCTGATGAAGCCGCCGTCACGCATGTTGGCCAGTTGGGCCTTGACGGTGGCGATGCCCGAACGGCCCGCGACCGGGAACTTGGCCTTGAGCGGGGCGCGATAGCCGGAGTCGGCCATCGCCTTGGCCTGCGCCGTGGCGACGTACAGCAGCTCGTCCTTGTTGGGGACGATGATGTCGCTGTCGAGCAGGTAGCCCAGCTTCTGCGCTTCCAGCGCGGAGGTCGCCACCTTGGCCATCGCGGCGTTGGTGAAGCCGTCCTTGAGGAAGGCGAAGATGTCCGCGTTGGCGTTGCCGGCCGAGGCCATCTCCGCCGCGCGGCGCGCGATGTAGGTCAGGCCGCCGCCGCCGGGGATGAGGCCGACGCCCACTTCCACCAGGCCGACATAGGACTCCATGTGCGCGACGCGGCGGGCGCAATGCACCGCCAGTTCACAGCCGCCGCCCAGCGCCAGGCCGCGCATCGCGGCGATGACCGGGACGCTGGCGTAACGCACGCGCAGCATCATGTCCTGCAGCTTCTTCTCTTCCGGGGCGATGCCCTTGGCGCCCTTGGTCATGAAGACCGGCATCAGCGCTTCCAGGTTGGCACCGGCCGAGAACACGTCGTCCGGCGACCAGATGACGAGACCCTTGTACTTGGCCTCGGCGATCTCGACGGCCTTGAGCAGGCCTTCGGTGACCGTCGGGCTGATCAGGTGCAGCTTGGCGTTGATCGAGGCGATCAGGACTTCGCCGTCCAGCGACCAGACGCGGACTTCCTCGTTCTTGAACTCCTCGGTGCCGGCCTTCAGCGGCTCGACGGCGCCTTCGCCGACCAGCGCTTCCGGGAAGGCCTGGCGCTCATAGACCGGCAGCTTGGCGCGCGGCTTGAACTTGCCTTCGGCGGCGCTCCACGAGCCGTCCTTCGAGTGCACGCCGCCGTTGTCGGCGACCGGGCCTTCGAAGACCCACGCGGGCAGCGGCGCGCTCGACAGCGTCTTGCCGGCGTCGATGTCGGCCTTGACCCACTCCGCGACCTGCTTCCAGCCGGCGGCCTGCCACAGCTCGAACGGGCCCTGCTGCGAGCCGAAGCCCCAGCGCATCGCGAAGTCGATCTCGCGCGCGGTGTCGGCGACGGTGTCCAGGTGCACGGCCACGTACTGGAACGAGTCGCGCAGGATGGACCACAGGAACTGCGCCTGCGGGTTGCTCGATTCGCGCAGCAGCTTGATGCGGTCGGCGGCCGGCTTCTTCAGCATGCGCGCGACGATCTCCTCGGCCTTGCCGCCACCGGTCACGTACTCGCCGGTGGCGAAGTCCAGGCGCTGGATGTCCTTGCCGACCTTCTTGTAGAAGCCCGCGCCGGCCTTCTGGCCCAGCGCGCCCTTCTCGATCAGGCCCGCCAGCACCTTGGGCGTGGCGTAGGTCGAGTAGAAGGGGTCATCCTTCAGGTTGTCCTGCATCGTCTTGACGACGTGCGCCATCGTGTCCAGGCCCACCACGTCCGCGGTGCGGAAGGTGCCCGACGAGGCGCGACCCAGCTTCTTGCCGGTCAGGTCGTCGACGACGTCGACGGACAGGCCGAACTTCTCGGCCTCGATCATCGTGGCCATCATGCCGGCGATGCCGACGCGGTTGGCGACGAAGTTGGGCGTGTCGTTGGCGCGCACGACGCCCTTGCCGACGGCCGAGGTCACGAAGCTCTCGAGCTGATCGATGACTTCCGGGTTGGTGGTCGGCGTGTTGATCAGCTCGACGAGGTACATGTACCGCGGCGGGTTGAAGAAGTGGATGCCGCAGAAGCGCGGCTTGATGGATTCCGGCAGGACTTCCGACAGCTTGGTGATCGACAGGCCCGAGGTGTTGGACGCCACGATCGCATGCGGCGCGACGAAGGGCGCGATCTTCGTGTACAGGTCCAGCTTCCAGTCCATGCGCTCGGCGATGGCCTCGATGATCAGGTCGCAGTCCTTGAGCAGCTCGAGGTGCTCTTCGTAGTTGGCCTGCTGGATCAGCGCGGCGTTCTCGGCCACGCCCAGCGGCGCCGGCTTGAGCTTCTTCAGGCCCTCGACGGCCTTGGTCACGATGCCGTTCTTGGGGCCTTCCTTGGCGGGCAGGTCGAACAGGACGACCGGCACCTTCACGTTGACCAGATGGGCGGCGATCTGCGCGCCCATCACGCCGGCGCCGAGCACGGCGACCTTGCGAACTTGGAATCGACTCATGGTTTCTCCAATGAACATCCCGAGGATGTAGGAATGGGGTTGGTACGGCGCGCTCATGTCGGCGCGTCCATCGATGGCTTTATTCGACGCGGATCCAGGTCTGCGTGCGGCCCAGCATCGGCATGCCGACGAAACCGCGGACCTCCAGCTTCTTGCCTCCGTCGACCGGACGCAAGCGGACGCGATAGACCTTGCCGTTGCCCGGGTCGAGGATGTCGCCGCCGTCCCAGAGTTCGGCGTCGTTGCCGTTCTTCTTGACGCCGCGCAGGATGGTCAGGCCGAGGATGGGCTGGCCCTTGCGCTCGTCGCTGCATTCGTCGCACTTGGCGGTCTGCTTGGACGGGTCGGTGATCTTCTCGATCTTGCCGGTGAGCACGCCGTTGATCTCGCTGATGCGGACCGTCGAGCGCTCCTGCTTGGTGTCGTCGTCGATCGTCTTCCAGACGCCGACCGGCGTGGTCGTGGCGGCGCTCTGCGCGAGCGCGAGGTTGGCGGACAGTCCGAGGCCCAGGGCGACGGCGGTGGCGAACAGCGGTTTCATCGTGTCTCTCTCCGATTTTTATTGGCGAACGCTGGAAGGGGAACGCGGGCGCCCCGCTCGAGGGGGCGCCCGTGACGCTGTCCTTAGAACAGCGCCTCGTCCATTTCCATGAGCGGGTTCAGACCGGCGCGCGCGGTGCGGATCAGGCTCGCGGTCTCCGGCAGCAGCTTGGCGAAGTAGAAACGCGCCGTCGCCAGCTTGGCGGTGTAGAACGGATCGCCGCTGTCCTTCTTCTCCAGCGCCAGCTTGGCCATGCGCGCCCACATGTAGGCGAAGCACAGGTGACCCACCACGCGCAGGTAGTCCACCGCGGCGGCGCCGACTTCATCGGGGTTCTGGAAGGCCTTCATGCCGATCTCGGTGGTCAGCTTGGTGACCTTGTCGCCGATGTCGGCCAGCGGGTTGATGAACTCCTGCATCGCTTCGCTGGTGCCCTCTTCCTCGACGAATTCGGCGATCTTCTTTCCGAACTTCTTCAGCGTCGCGCCGTTGTTGCCCAGGATCTTGCGGCCCAGCAGGTCCAGCGACTGCACGGTGTTCGTGCCTTCGTAGGTCATGTTGATGCGCGAGTCGCGCACGAACTGCTCCATGCCCCACTCGTGGATGTAGCCGTGGCCGCCGAAGACCTGCATGCAGTGCGAGGTCGCGATCCAGGCGTTGTCCGAGATGAAGGCCTTGATGATGGGCGTCAGCAGGGCGACTTCGTCCTCGCAGGCCTTGGCCTCGTCGGCGTCGTCGCTGGCCAGCGCCTTGTCCAGCTGCAGCGCGGTGTAGGCGGACAGGGCGCGGCCGCCTTCGGCGTAGGCGCGCGCGGTCAGCAGCATCTTGCGGACGTCGGGGTGGACGATGATCGGATCGGCCGGCTTGTCCGGCGCCTTCGGGCCCGACAGCGCGCGCATCTGGATGCGGTCCTTGGCGTAGACGACGGCGTTCTGGTACGCCACTTCGGTCAGGCCCAGGGACTGGTTGCCGACGCCCAGGCGGGCGGCGTTCATCATCACGAACATCGCCTGCAGGCCCTTGTTGGGCTGGCCGACCAGCGTGCCGACGGCGCCGTCCAGCACGATCTGCGCGGTGGCGTTGCCGTGGATGCCCATCTTGTGTTCCAGGCCGCCGCAGTAGACCGGGTTGCGCTCGCCCAGCGAGCCGTCGGCCTTGACGTTGAACTTGGGCACAACGAACAGCGAGATGCCCTTGGAGCCTTGCGGCGCGTCCGGCAGGCGGGCCAGCACCAGGTGGATGATGTTCTCGGCCAGGTCGTGCTCGCCGGCGGAGATGAAGATCTTCTGGCCGGTGATCTTGTAGGTGCCGTCGGCCTGGGGTTCGGCCTTGGAGCGCAGCAGGCCCAGGTCGGTGCCGCAGTGCGGTTCGGTCAGGCACATGGTGCCGGTCCACACGCCCGAGGTCAGCTTGGGCAGGTAGGTGGTCTTCTGCTCCGGCGTGCCGTGCGCATGCAGCGCCTCATACGCGCCATGGCTCAGGCCCGGGTACATCGTCCAGGCCTGGTTGGCCGAGTTCATCATCTCGTACATGAACTGGTTCAGCAGGACGGGCAGGCCCTGGCCGCCGAACTCCGGATCGCACGACAGCGCGGGCCAGCCGCCCTCGACGTACTGCGCGTAGGCTTCCTTGAAGCCCTTGGGCGCCTTGACCTCGTGCGTGGTCTTGTCCAGCGTGCAGCCTTCCTGGTCGCCCGACAGGTTGATCGGGGTCAGGACTTCCGACGCGAACTTGCCGCCCTCTTCCAGCACCGCGTTGATGGTGTCCTCGTCGATCTCGGCATGCGCGGGCAGCAGCTTCAGCTCGTCGACTGCGTGCAGCAGCTCGTGCAGCACGAACTGCATGTCGCGCAGGGGCGGGTTGTACTGAGGCATGAGGGCTCTCCTGAGGAATGGTTCTATGAAAGGATCGAAAGGGACTCGCCCCGCTCAGGCGCGCTTGCGTCCCGGGGCCGCGGCCACGGTCGCGCCGGCGGCGGCGGTTTGAGGAGGTGTCTGCCGCGACTCGGCATCGGCCTTGCGGCCGGCCGGCGTGGCGAAGCTGCCGAGGATGCGCTCCAGGCCCGTGCGGGCCCGGGCCAGCGCACCGTCGCTGCGCAGGAAACGCGCGTCGTGATGCAGCGACAGGATCAGGCCGTGCATCTCGAAGAGGATCTGGTCCGGATCGGCGTCCGGCACGAGGTGGCCGACCTCCTGCGCCAGCAGGATGGCCTTGCGGATCGCGGCGTGCCAGTCGCGCACCATGCCGACCAGCGCGTCGCGCACCAGGCCCGGCCGGTCGTCGAATTCGACGGCGCCGCTGATGTAGATGCAGCCCGAATCGACCTCGACCGAGGTGCGGTGCACCCAGCGCTCGAACAGCGCGCGCAGGCGCGGCAGGCCGCGGGGCTGGCGGATCGCGGTGTAGAAGACTTCCTCTTCGAACTTGGCGTGGTACTCGCGCACCACAGCGATCTGCAGTTCCTCGCGCGAGCCGAAATGGGCGAAGACGCCGGACTTGCTCATCTTCGTCACATCGGCGAGCGCGCCGATGGACAGCCCTTCCAGCCCCATGTGCGAGGCCAGGCCCAGCGCCGCGTCGAGGATCGCGGCCCGGGTCTGCGCGCCCTTCTGCAGCGAGCGCGAGCCGCTGCGCGACGAGGCGAGCGGCTTGGCGGCGACAGGCTTGGCGGAGGTGAAGGAGGAGGTGGACACGGTGCCCGGAATAATAAAACGAACGATCGTTCTATTTTGAGCAGTTCCGGGCCGGAAACGCAATCCTTGACCACCCTTTTTTAGTGATGCCGGCCTAAAAAAACAGGGGGCCCTTCCGAGTTCAACAGGCCGGCATGACCGCGTCACGACGATGTGCGCTGGACGACGAAGCCGGTGCGCGGGTTTACCCGAACCCGCGCGTCCGACTTCTCTGCGACGCTGGGTCACCTGCGGGGCGCGTGCGCCGGAGTGACCTTCGACGATGCGGGCCCGCCGGCTGCCGGCATAGACTGGCGCAAACAGGGAGCCAGAAGAATGCACAAGCCATCGAATGGCGCGAGCGGCGCGATTGGCGTGTTTCGGGTTCTGGTGTGCCGGGTGGCGGCCCGGTTGTGCGGCCTGCCGCTGGACGCCGTCGAGGAGACGCTGCGGCCGCAGCCGCTGCGGCCGCTGGCGTCGCCGGTGGTCCATGTCCTGGGGCTGGCGCGCATCCGCGGCGACTGGCTGCCGGTCCTCGACCTGGCCGCCCTGCTCGGCGTCGACGCCGTTGCCACCGATGCCGCAGGCGCCGTGGCATTGCCTCGCCGCTACGTCGTCGTCCATGCCGGCACGCGCCGCGTCGCGCTCGCCGTCACCGAGGTGCTCGGCCTGCAGGTGCTGTCCGCCGATGAGGTCCGCGCCCTGCCCCCGCTGCTGCGTGATCGCGAGCACGGCGCCATCGCCGCGCTGGCGGAACGCGACAACGACCTGATCGCCGTCCTCGACCAGGCGCGACTGCTGCCGGAAGAGGCGCTGTCGGCGCTCCACGACCTCGATGGATCGCCGCGCGACGGGACGCCGCCGGCCAGAGCGGGGACCGGCTCATGACGCGCGCCGCGCCGGCCGCCTTCGACCTTCCCCCGTTGCTGCCGCGGCTGCGTGCCTTGCTCGCCGCCCGGCTGGGACTCCACTTCGACGAACGACAGGATGACCGGCTCACCGCGGCGCTCATGCGCGTCGCGGGGCCGGTCAGTCCGGAGCGCTTCCTCGACCAGATGGAGCTGGCGCCCACGCGCGCCCGGCTCGACGCGCTGGCGGCGGAGCTGACCGTCGGCGAGACCTTCTTCTTCCGTCATCCCGAGCAGTTCGACGCGCTGCGGTTCGATCTGCTGCCCTTGCTGACGCGCGGGACCTCGGACGCCGCGCACCACGGGCGGCTTCGCGCGCTTTCCGCCGGCTGCGCCAGCGGCGAGGAGGCCTACACCCTCGCGATCACCCTTCACCGCGCCGGCCTGCAGGCACAGGGCGTGGACTGGGACGTGCTCGCGGTGGACCTCAATCCGGCCGCGCTGGCCCGGGCGGCGGCGGCCCGTTATGGCGAGTGGAGCCTGCGCGCGACGCCGCAGGAGCAGCGCGACCTCTGGTTCCGTCGCGTCGACGATCCCGGCCTGTGGACGCCGCTGCCGGCGATCCGCGAACGCGTGCGCTTCGCGCAGCGTCACCTCGGCCAACCGGACGCGGCGTTCTGGGCGCCCGGCAGTTTCGACATCATCTTCTGCCGCAACGTGCTCATGTACTTCGAGCCCGCCGCGCTGCGCCAGGCGATCCGCAACCTGACCGGCGCGCTGACGCCGGGCGGCGTGCTGTTCCTGGGCCACGCCGAGACCCTGCGCGGCACCGCCGAGGCCAAGGAAGCCGGACTCGTGCTGCGACAGGCGCACGGGTGCTTCTTCTACCGGCGCGAAGCGCCCGAGACGGCGCCGTCGTGGCCCTTCTCATGGGCGGACGGTGCGTCCGCGTCTGCCGCCGCGGCAGCGGATCCGCCGGAGCGGACGGGGCCGACCGGGGCTGGCGACACGGTCTCGTGCCTCGACCTCCCGCCTCCAGGCGAGGACGCCGACCAGGCCCTGCTCGACGAGGCGCTGCAGCTGATCGAAGCCGGCCAGGTGGAAGACGGCCTGCGCGCCTGCGCGCGGCTGATCGCGCCCGGCACGCCGGCGGCGCTGCAGGCCGAGGGGCTCTTCCTCCATGGATTGGCGATGGAAGAGCGCGGCCAGTTGCCCGCGGCTGAATGGCACCACCAGCGCGCCGCCGCCAAGGACGCCGCCTTCGCCCTGCCACATCTGCGCCTGGGCCTACTGGCGCGGCGCCGGGGCGAGATCATCGCCGCGCACCGCGAGCTGCGCCGCGCCCTGGAACTGCTGGCTCACGAATCGCCCGAGCGGCTGCGCCGCTTCGGCGGCGGTTTCGACCGCGACGACCTGCGGCGCCTGTGCCGCGACGAGATGCAGGAGACCCGCGCATGACGCAAGCGTCCCGCGAACTGCTCGCCGAATGGCGCGAGTCCTTCGACCGCTCGTTCGGCGAGCCCCGCCGCCATGCCGACGAGGAGGCGGTGCTCGACGTGCTGGGCATACGGATTGCCGGCGACCCGTTCGCCCTGAACTTGGCCGACCTGGCCGGACTGACACCCGCCATGCCCGCCGCCCCGTATCCCGCCGCCGCCCCCGGGCTGCTCGGACTCGCCGGTCATCAGGGCCAGGTCTTGCCGCTGTACGACCTGCAGGCGCTGATCGGTCGCGGCCCCGCGGGCGTCGTCCGCTGGTGGGCGATCGCGCGCGCCGCGCCGCTGGCGCTCGCCTTCGAGGGATTCGACGGCCAGTGGCGGCTCGCCGCCGGCGACCGGCTGCAGCAGAGCGACGCCGCCGGCACCGGCTGGGCCGTGCGCTGCGGCGGCGCGCTGCGCCCGCTGATCGAGCTCGACGGCCTGATCGCGGCCGTCTCGGCACACGCGCAGGTGGACGTCCACCCTGCCACCGGCCAGGACGCCCCCGCCGCGACCTTCACGACGACAACAAGCGCCGGCGCCGCCGGCCGATGACAGGGAGAACCGTGCCATGTGGACCTTCGGAAGAAAGCTGTCGGTGGGCTTCGCGCTGTCCTTCGCGCTGCTGCTGCTCATCGGGATCCTGTCCTATCGCGGCGTGGACGTGCTGACGCAGACCAGCTACCAGGTGAGCCGCACGCACTCGGCGGTGGGCCACATCGGCACGGTGCTGAGCCTGATGAAGGACGCCGAGACCGCGCAGCGCGGCTACCTGCTCACCGGCGAGGAGTCCTACCTTGAGCCCTATCGCGGCGCGCTCACCAACGTGCCGCGGGAACTGGCGGAGCTCAAGGCCTCCATCCGAGACAACCCGGCGCAACAGACCCGGCTCAACCAGGCGGCCACGATGATCGACGGGCTCATGCAGCTGCACAAGGACCGCATCGACACGCGCCGCGCCAGCGGTCTGGACGCGGCCTTGAAGACGGTGTCGCTGGGCGAGGGCAAGCGCCGCATGGACGAGTTGAGGGCGGTCATCGGCCAGATGGAGGAGGAGGAGAACGACGTGTTGCGCGAACGCGCGCGGGACGTGGAATCCACCGCCGCCACCGTGCGCGGGGTCATCGTCTGGGGCACGGTGGCGGGCGCGCTGCTGGTGCTGATCGCGGCGCTGACGCTGAGCCGCGCGCTCAGCGGCCAGGTCGGCACGGCCGTGAAGCACGTGCAGCGCTCCTCGGCGGAGCTGCAGGCCGCCGCGAACCAGCAGGCCGCCGGCGCGCGCGAGACGGCCACGTCGATGACCGAGATCTCGACCACCATCTCCGAGCTGCTGGCGACCTCGCGCCAGATCGCCGACAGCGCGCAGCGCGTCGTCGTCATCGCGGAGCAGACGGCCGGGCTGGCGCGCACGGGCGACGGCACGCTGCAGTCGGCGCGCGAGAGCATCGCCGCGATGCGGCGGCAGATCGACCTCGTCGTCGACCACATGCTGGACCTGGGCCGCAAGTCCCAGCAGATCGGGGTCGTGCTGGACCTGGTGGGCGAACTGGCCGAGCAGACCAACATCCTGGCGATCAACGCGACGATCGAGGCCACCGTGGCCGGCGACGCCGGCCGGCGCTTCAGCGTCGTCGCCGACGAGATCCGCAAGCTGGCCGACCGCATGACGGCATCGACCAAGGAGATCCGCCTCCAGATCGACGACGTGCGCGGCGCGGTCAACACCACCGTGATGGCGACGGAGACCGGGTCCAAGGCGGTCGACGCGGGGGCGCGCCAGTTCGACGACGTGGCGGCGAGCTTCGCCAAGATCGCCGGCCAGGTGGTCACGACGACCGATGCCGCGCGCGAGATCGAGCTCTCCACCAAGCAGCAGGCCACCGCCGTCGAGCAGCTCAACGTCGCGCTGTCCAACACCGCGCAGGCGTCACGCGAGACCGAGGCCAGTTCCGGGCAGACCTCGCAGACGGCCACCGAGCTGGCGGAGATGTCGCGCGACCTGCTGCGCCTGGTGCAGGCCCAGCCCACCTGACCGGGACACCCGCGCCGTGGCCAAGGACCCCTACCGCTTCTTCCGCGTCGAAGCCCGCGATCTGCTGCGGCAGATGAGCGAGGCCGTGCTCGCCGCCGAGCAGGCGCCCGCGCCCGACCTGCCGAACAAGCTGCTGCGCCTGGCCCACACGCTCAAGGGTGCCGCCAGCGTCGTGCGCCTGCCCGCGATCGCGGCGCAGGCGCATGCGATCGAGGACCTGCTGACCCCGCTGCGCGACGGCGGCGACGCGCCGGGGCGCGCCGAACTCGATGCGCTGCTGGCGCTGATCGACGCGGCGGAGGAGTCGATCACGGCGCTCGATGCGCCCGCGGCGGCTGCGCCACCGACACCGGTCCGGTCGTGGACCGCCGCCTCAAGCCCGAAGGCCGAGACGTCTTCCGGGCCGGCGTCCGCCGCGGAGCCAGCGTCGCAGCCGGAGCCGGTCGACGATCCCGTCGGCGCGCTGCTGACCATCCCGCAGTTGATGCCCGAGGAGCTCGACGGGCTGCTCGCCGACATCGCGCGCACGCAGGGTCACCTTGCGCCGCTGGAACGCGCCGGCATGCTGCTGCGCGAATTGCGCGGCGCGCTGCAAGGCCAGCAGGAGACGCTGGCCGGACCGCTCGCCCGCATCGAGGACCAGATCGAACGCGGCGCGCGCCAGCTCGCGCGCGAGCTCGTCGCCTTGCGCGACAGCGCCGAGCAGCTGCGGCTGCTGCCGGCCTCGCAGCTGTTCGCGCCCTTGCAGCGCGCGACGCGCGATGCCGCCCGTTCCCAGGACAAGCAGGCCCGTCTGACGGGCCACGGCGGTGACGTGAAGCTCGAAGCGGCGCTGCTCAACACCATCTCCGGCGCGCTGGTGCAGATGGTGCGCAACGCCGTGGCGCACGGCATCGAGCCGCCGGCCGAGCGCGTCGCCGCCGGCAAGCCGCCGCAGGGCAGCATCGAGCTGCGCATCGAACGCCGCGGCCGCGAGGTGCTGTTCTGCTGTGCCGACGACGGCGCCGGACTGGATCTGGACGCCGTGCGGCGCACCGCCGTCGACAAGGGCATCGCCGGCGCGGCGTACCTGGACGACGAGGCGCTCATCGACCGCCTGCTGCGCGGCGGCCTGAGCACGGCGCGTCGTGTCGACTCGCTGGCCGGCCGCGGCGTCGGCATGGACGTGGTCCGCGACACGGCGGACCGGCTCGGCGGCCGCCTGACGCTGCGCAGCCGGCGCGGCGAAGGCACGACCGTCGAGCTCTGCGTGCCGTTGCAACTGGCCGCGTTGCGCGCGATCCGGCTGTGCGCCGGCAGCGTGTCGGCCTGGGTCCCGCTGGAGGCCGTCGAATGCGTGCTGCAGCGCCCGGTGCTGACCGGCTCGCACGTGGCCGTGGGCGACGAACTGCTGCCCCATCTCTCGCTGGCCGAGGCGCTGCGTCCCGGCGTCGCGGCGCCCCCGCCGCGTTCGGCGCTGGTGCTGCGCGCGGGCGGACAGCGCGCGGTGCTGGGCGTGGATTCGCTGGACGGCGTGACCAGCGTCGTGCTGCGGCCGCCGCCGACGCTGCTGCCGGTGTCGCCGCTGATCTCCGGGCTGGCGCTGGACGCGGCGCAACAGCCGGTGCCGGTACTCGCGCCCGAGGGCCTGATCGCCGCGGCGCGCCAGGCGCGTCCGCGTCCCGTCGCGGCACCGGCGCGCACCGGCACGATCCTGGTCATCGACGACTCGCTGACGACGCGCATGCTGGAACAGAGCATCCTCGAAGCCGCCGGGTATCGCGTGCACATGGCCGCCTCCGCCGAGGACGGCCTCGAGGCCGCGAAGCGCGAACGGTATGCGTTGATCCTGTGCGACGTGGAGATGCCGGGCATGGACGGATTCGAATTCATGACGCGCATCCGCGCCGACGCGGCGCTGCGCGACATCCCGGCGGTGCTGGTCACCTCGCGCAACGCGCCGGAGGACCTCGCGCGCGGCAAGGCCGTCGGCGCGGACGGCTACATCGTCAAGGGCGAGTTCGCGCAGAACGAGTTCCTCGCGCAGGTCGCGCGGCTGGTCGCGCGCTCGGCCGACACCGCCACGAGTGGCGCGCCCTTGCAAGGAGCCTCGACATGAGCGGCGGTACGGGCACCGGCACGGGCGCATCGAGCGGCGGCATCGGCGGCCTGGGCGGCAGCGCGCCGCCGTCGGCGAAGGTGCTGCGCGTGCTGGTGGTCGAGGACTCGATCACCGTGCTGGCGCACATCCGCGAGGTGCTGGCCGCGCAGCCCGACATCGAGGTCGTGGGCGAGGCCCACGACGGCGCGCGGGCCGTGGCGCTGTGCCAGCAGCTGCGGCCGGACGTCGTCTCGATGGACATGATGCTGCCCGGCATGGACGGCCAGGCGGCGACCGAGGCCATCATGGCCCACTGCCCGACGCCGATCCTGATCGTCTCGTCGTCGACCAACCGCGGCGAGCTGCTGCGCACCTACGAGGCGCTGGCCGCCGGCGCCGTCGAGGTGCTGGAGAAACCCAGCGCCGGCCAGCCCGAGGGCGAATGGGAGCAGCGCTACGTGACGCTGCTGCGGCTGGTGGCGCGCATCCGCGTCATCACGCACGTGCGGGCGCGCATCGGCGGCCGGCCCGCCGCGCGCCTGCCGGCGCCCCCGCCGATGCCGCACCGCGCGGTGCTGGCGCTGGGCGCGTCCACCGGCGGTCCGGGCGCGCTGATGAAGGTGCTGCAGTCGCTGCCCGCGCCCGCGCCGCTGCCGGTGCTGATCGTGATGCACATCAACGCCGTGTTCAGCCGCGGCTTCGCCGAATGGCTGGACGCGCAGACGCCGCACCGCGTGCGTTACGCCCACGGCGGCGAGCGCCTGCGCGACCTGGCCGGCCAGGTGGTCCTGGCGCCGCCGGACGTGCACATGGTCGTGCGCGGCGGACAGATCGAGCTTGTCCACACACCGCCGCGGCACTCGTGCCGGCCGTCGGTGGACGAGCTCTTCGAATCGCTGGCCGCGGAGTTCGGCCCGGGGGTGGCCGCGGCGCTGCTGACCGGCATGGGACGCGACGGCGCGCAGGGCCTGCTCGCCATCCGGCGGGCCGGCGGCGCGACGCTGGCACAGGATGAAGCCAGTTCGATGGTGTACGGCATGCCGCGGGAGGCCGCCCAGCTGGGCGCCGCCGAGCGCGTGCTGCCGCTGGCCGACATCGGCCCCGCCCTGTTGGGCTTGAGCGGCATGGACTGGGGAGGAGCCCACACATGAACAAGAGAACCCTCATCGTCGAGGACAGCCTGACGGTCCGGATGGATCTGCGGGAGGCGCTCGAGGACGCCGGCTTCGACTGCGTCGAGTGCGCGACGCTGGCGCAGGCCCGGGCCGCGCTGGCCGACGGCATGCCCGCGCTGGTCCTGCTGGACAACCAGTTGCCCGACGGCGACGGCGGCAGCTGGCTGGCCGAGCTGCGCGCCACGCCGCAGGGCGGCGGCGAGTGCGTCGTGCTGATCCTGTCCAACGCCTCGCTGGCGGGCGACCGGCTGCGCGGCATCGCGCATGGCGCGGACGAGTACGTCGGCAAGCCCTACGACCGCACCTACGTCGTGGATCGCGCGCGCGAGCTGGTGCGCCAGCGGCAGGCGCGCGTGCAGACGCCGGAACCGCACGTCGCCTCGGTGCTGCTGATCGACGACAGCGAGACCTTCCGCGAAGCGCTGTGCGAAGCGCTGGAGCCGCACGGCTACGACATCTACATGGCCGCGCACGGCGAGGAAGGCCTGCGCCAGGCCGCCGCGCTGCGGCCCAATGCGGTCATCGTCGACCAGCACATGCCGGGCATCGACGGTGCCGCGGTGATCCGCCGGCTGCGGCTGGACCCGGCGCTGCGCCACACGCCCTGCCTGCTGCTGACCGCGGACGAAGGACCGGAAGCGGAACTGCGCGCGCTGGAAGCCGGCGCCGACGCCTTCGCGCGCAAGCAGGACGACGTGGACCTGATCCTGGCGCGCGTCGCCGCGATGCTGCGCAGCGCCAAGTCCAGCCTGCCCGAACAGGGCGCGAGCCTGCTCGGCCCCAAACGGCTGCTGCTGGTCGACGACAGCGCCAACGTGCTGGCGGAACTGGGCGCGACGCTGCGCGACGACGGCTACGACGTGATCGCCGCCGGCACCGGCGAGCTGGCGCTGGAGCTGCTCGCGGTGCAGCCGGTGGACGCCGTGCTGCTGGACGTGCAGATGCCGGGCATCGGCGGGCTGGAGACCTGCCGCCGCATCAAGTCCGCGCCCGCCCTGCGCGACATCCCGGTCGTGCTGCTGACGGCCTTCGAAGGGCGGGCATCGATGCTGGCCGGCCTCGAGGCCGGCGCGGACGACTACGTCGTCAAGGCCAACGGCGAGGTCGAGCTGCTCAAGGCGCGGCTGCGCGCGCAGCTGCGGCGCAAGCAGTTCGAGGACGAGGCCCGCCGCGTCCATGCCGAGCTGCACAGCAACGCGATGGAGGCCGCCGAGGCGCGCGCCGCCCGCAACCTGGCCGACAGCCGCGCGGAGCTGCTGGCCGTGCTGCAGCAGCGCAACGACGCGCTGGAACAGCTCAATGCCGAACTCAGCCGCGCCAGCAGCGCCAAGACCGCGTTCCTGTCGACGATGTCGCACGAGCTGCGCACGCCGCTGAATGCGGTGATCGGCTTCGCCCAGCTGATGCGCGACGGCGCGGCCGGGCCGGTCAGCGAGCGGCAGTCCGAGTTCTGCAACCACATCCACAACGCGGGGCAACACCTGCTCTCGCTGGTCAACGACCTGCTCGACATGGCCAAGATCGAGGCCGGCCGGGTCGACCTGGACATCGAGCCGGTCGACCTCGACGAGCTGCTGCGCGATGCGCTGGCGATCGTCCAGGAACGCGCGCGGCTGAACCGCATCCAGATGGACTTCTTCGGCGTCGGCGGCGGCCAGCGGCTGTGCGTCGACCGCCGCCGGCTGCGGCAGATCATCTACAACCTGCTGTCCAACGCCGCCAAGTTCACGCCCAAGGGCGGCAACATCCGGCTCGAGGCACGCCGCGTGACTCGGCTGCGCGCCCGCGAGGCGCTGCCGGGCTTCGCGGACGGGCGGCGCTCGGAGCTGCCGGACAGCGAGTACGGCGAATTCATCCAGATCAGCGTCACCGACAACGGCATCGGCATTCCGCCGGAGGGTCTGGACAAGCTGTTCCAGCCGTTCAACCAGGTCCGCAACGTGCTGACGCACAAGGTCGAGGGCACGGGCCTGGGCCTGGCCACGGTGGCGCGCCTGGTGCAGCTGCACGGCGGCGCGGTGGCGGTGAGCAGCGCGCCGGACAAGGGCAGCTGCTTCACCTGCTGGCTGCCGTGGCGCGATCCGGTGGTCCCCGACGTCATCCTGCCGGAGGAGCCGGGCGCCAGCCCCTTGGCGCTGGTGATCGAGCACAACGAGCCGGCCGCGGCGCTGATGCAGACGCAGCTGAACGCGGCGGGCTTCCGCGTCCGCCACGTGACGTCGGCCGAGGCGGCGCTGGAGCTGGCGCCGCAGTTGCGGCCCGACCTGATCACGCTCGAGGTCAACCTGCCGGGCGGGCTGGACGGCTGGGAGCTGCTGTCGCGCCTGAAGAACCTGCCGGGCTGGGCGCACATCCCGGTGGTGGTGGTGTCGGTGGATGGCGGGCAGGAGGTGGCGCTGTCGCTGGGCGCGGCGGCGGTGCTCCACAAGCCGGTGTCGCGCAAGGCGCTGAGCAAGGAACTGGAGATGCTCGGCTTCAAGCCGACGGCCACGCGCAAGTTCCTGGTGCTGGCGATCAGCGACGCGCCGGGCGAGCTGCAATCGCTCAGCGCGCACCTGTCGCAGCCGGGCTTCTCGGTGCTGCGCGCGACCGGCGGCAAGGAGGGCATCGAGCTGGCGCGGCGCCACGTGCCCGACCTGATCGTGCTGGACCTGCTGATGACGGAGGTCGACGGCATCGGCGTCGTCGAGGCGCTGCAGCGCGATCCGCTGACGGCGGCGATCCCGGTGATCGTCGTCGCGGCCTCGCAGCTGACGACGCGCGATCGCGAGCTGCTGAACCGGCACGTGCAACGCGCGACCGCCGTCCGCGATCCCGCCGACGCGGCTGCGGCACCGGCGCCGGCGTCGGGCGCACGCACGCCGGCGAACCCGCAGGGCCACTTCATGGACGAGGTCAAGCGTGCGATCAGCCGCACGAGCTGGGGCGACCTGGACCCGTTGGACGACTGACGCCGGCCGCGCCGGATGACCGGATTCTTGAACCCCTGACCCTCCGAGGACACCGCATGACGCGGTGAACCCGACGCCACGATGCAAGCCACCGCGATCCCCATGACCATCGTCCTCGTCGAGGACTCGCTGACCATCCGCCGCCAGCTGCTGCAGCGGCTCGACACGGTGCCCGGACTGCGCGTGGTCGGCGAAGCCGCCGACGAAGCCACCGCCCTGACCTTGATTGGTCACCTACGGCCGGACGCCGTGCTGCTGGACCTGTCGCTCGCGCAGGGTGGCTCCGGGCTGGCAGTGCTGAAGGCGCTGCGCAAGCAGGGTTATGCGGGGCAGGTCCACGTGCTGTCGCACCAGACCGACGCGTACCGCGCGGCGGTGCTGGCGGCGGGCGCGAACGGATTCTTCGACAAGGCCGAGGAACTCGACGTGATGCTGCGCCATCTCACCGGCCAGACGGAGGTGCCCGCGCCGGAACCGCTCTCCGCGGCGGCGCTGCGGGAGCGGTTGGACCAGACGGTGAAGCTGGCGATGCGGGACGGCTCGGAGGTCGTGGTGCACGTGATCGCCGGCCCGGCCGCCTCGCTTCCTCCGCTGGCCGCGCAACTGATCGTCGGGCTCGACGGCGCGGACCTCGTCGGCTGGAGCGGCGCGCCGGGCGACGCCCAACTGTGCGTCGTCCAGATCGACAGCGACGACACGCCGACGCTGCGGGAACGGCTGGACGTGCTGGCGCCGGATTCGCGGCTGGGACAGGCCCGGCTGCCGGACGACGCGCTGTCCGCCGGCGGCCTGGTGGCGGTCGCCGAGCTCCGGGCATTGGGGAAATTGCCTGCCTGAGCGCGTGACGACAGCGCGACCGGCAGGCGTGACCCGAACGGGTCAGCAGATCCCGGTCATTCCCCGACTTGAACCTCGGCCATCGGGCGCCTAAGTTCGGCGAACAGCTGAAATATCGTCTCGGCGGCACCACCGTGCCCGTCCGGCACTTGAGTTGCCCCCTCCGACTGGATTACTCTCTGTCGCAGGAGGTCAATGACCGTGGACGTTCTGCAGCTGGACATCTCGGGCCGACCGCAGGCCTGGATTTCGTCGAAGGAAGCAGCGGTGCTGTATGCCAGCGACGCGATCGCGTGGACGCTGGGCGCGCCCTTCCACGTCCTGCGCGGCGGCTACCAGCGGCTGACCGGGTTGCAATCGCGGATCGAGCTGCATCCGATCGTGGCGGTCCGCGGCGCGGTCCCGAGCCGTGCATGGCGACAGGCGCCGGCGCTGTCCAACTTCAAGCTCTTCGCCCGCGACCGGCATGTCTGTGCCTACTGCGGGCATGTGCTGCATGCCGACCTGCTGACGCGGGAGCACATCCAGCCGGTGTCGCGCAACGGGCGGGACACCTGGATGAACTGCATCACCGCCTGCCGCGCCTGCAACGGCCGCAAGGGCAACCGCACGCCGGAAGAGGCGCACATGGCGCTGCTCTACCTGCCCTACGTGCCCAGCCTGCACGAGGACATGATCCTGCGCGGCCGCCGCATCGTGGCCGACCAGATGGAGTTCCTGCTGGCGAGCGTGCCGAAGTCGTCGCGCCTGTATCTGCTCTAGCGCACGCCGCCACCCGGCGTCATCGGCCGCACTGCACCCCGCCTGTGAGCGGCGCCTTGCCCGCGCTGGCGTTGCAGTCGTTCACCTCTGCTTAAGAGCCTCCAAAGCCGACTCCTGTAGAGTCGTCTCATGCCCGTTGTGGGTACGGCATGCCGCATGCCGTCGAGGTAAAGACTTGTTGCCTGGTCAACGTAGGCCCACAGCTGTTCGTTGGCCGTGCATCGATTGGAGAACTGAGATGAAGAAGCTGCTGATTGCCACGATGGTGGTGGCCCTGGCCGCCTGCACGACGACGAATCCCGACGTGATCCAGCGCGGCGACGCGCAGCGCCTGTCGCAGGTGCAGGACGCCACGGTGCTGTCCTGGCGGCCGGTGACGGTGGACGGCTCGCAGAGCGGCGTCGGCGCCGTCGCGGGCGCGGTGGCGGGTGGCGTGGCCGGCGGCAGCGTCGGCGGCAGCCGCGAGGGCGTGATCGTCGGCGTGCTGGGCGCGGTGGCCGGCGCGGCGCTGGGCAACGCGGTGGAGCGCAGCACGACGAAGGAACAGGCTGTCGAGATCCTGCTGCAGCTGCGCAACGGCGAACGTCGTGCGATCGTCCAGGCTCAAGGCAACGAGAACTTCGCCTCCGGCGAGCCGGTCATCATCGTCACCACGGGCGGCAAGTCGCGCGTGATGCGCGCGCCGCAGGCGACGCGTACGAACTGAGCACTGCTCAGCCGAGCGTTGAACGCTCATCACGACGAAGGGGCCTCCCGGCCCCTTCTGTCGTTTCTGGATCCAACGTCAGCCCTCGCTGATCGCGGCAACTCGCAACGCTGGAAGTTGTTCCAGCAGGGTGACGATGTGCACGTCCATGGCCTCCCATACCACGTTGACATCGATGTCGCCGGCGCTGTGGGCGATGCGGTTGCGCATGCCCTTCATGAGACGCCACGGCACGAGAGCGTGCGCCATCACGAACGGCTCATACTCCTTCAGCAGGCGCGCGGCAGCTTCTTCCCAACACCAGGATATTCAAAAGCACCGCATGCTGCGTCTTCTTGTCGGCCAGAAAATCGGCTTTGCTCATGCCGTCCACATAGCTACAGGCGAGAGCCGCCGCTTCCTGCATGTGATTCAGGTGGTCGATCAGCCCCAAAGCGCTCATATAGGCTGCGCCTCGGCTATCGCCTGGCTGCGACACCTGATCGGCACCTCGCTGGGAAGCAGCAAACACACAGGCACGCCCAGGAACTCTTCCAGATCGAGTTGGAGACCACCTAGTTCAAAGAGACTGGCGCCAGGCAGTGCGTCAACCAGGAAGTCGAGATCACCGCCTTCTCGGTCCTCGCCGCGCACCACTGGACCGAAGACACGCAGGTTCGTCGTGGTGGGATAGCGGGCCACGATGGCGCCCAGTTGATCCCGCTTCAAGGCGAGTGCTTCAGAGGGTTTCATTCACGCTCCTTCCGCTGCGGCAACATCACCGCAGTCAGAAAAGCATAAGTCCGCTCCGACGCGCCCAAAACGAGCGGTGTTGCGGAATCACTTCACCCGCTGCTTCTCCAGCTTGCGTGCCAGCGTGCGCCGGTGCATGCCCAGCCGCCGCGCGGTTTCCGAGATGTTGAAGTCGGTCGCCGCCAGCGTCTCGTGGATGTGTTCCCACTCCAGCGTCTTGATGGACGTGGTCGCGCGGTCGGTGACCTCGACCTCGGCATCGCCCTGCGCGCGCGAGAACGCGGCCTCGATGTCGTCGGTGTTCGCCGGCTTGGCCAGGTAGTGCCGCGCGCCCAGCTTGATCGCCTCCACCGCCGTCGCGATGCTCGCATAGCCGGTCAGGACGACGATCACCATCTCCTGGTCGTGCTCGTGCAGCGTCTGCACGCAGGCCAGGCCCGAGCCGCCGCCCGCCAGCTTCAGGTCGACGACCGCGTACTCCGGCGCCTCCTCCGGACCGCGGTCGGCCAGCAGCTTCTGCACCTGCTCCACGCTGGTCGCGCGCAGCACCTGGTACCCGCGGCGCTCGAAGGAGCGCGACAACGTGCGCGCGAACGCATCGTCGTCCTCGACGATCAGCAGCAGGCGGTCGGTATCCGCGGCGAGGTCATCCGTGGTCATGGGCAGCATTGTCAGGGAGTCCCAAGGGCGCCAGTGCGGACAGGGGCATCCGGATTTCCACTTCGGCACCGCCCCCCTCCTCCGCCAGCCGGTTGCGCGCCTGCAGCTTTCCGCCCAGCGAGCGCACCACGTTCAGCGCGAGGAACAGCCCCAGCCCGCCGCCCGCCCGGCCCTTGCTCGATTGATAGGGTTTGCCGAAGCGCTCCAGCATCTCCGGCAGGAAGCCGTCGCCGCGGTCGCTGACGCGCAGCACCAGCTCACCGTCCTCGGCGAGCGCGCGCAACGTCACGGGACGGCCTGGCGCGGCCTCGAGCGCGTTGTCCAGCACGTTGTCGATCATCTGCTTGAGGCCGACGTCCGACACGATGCGCACCTTCGGCAGGTCCGGTGCCGGCAGGTACTCGAGGCCGTGATGGGGCCGCGTCGCGCGCCAGTGCGCCGTCAGGTCGTCGAGGAAGACCTGCAGCGTCGTCACCGTCGGCGCCTCGCCGCGCAGCTCGCCCGCCGACATCAGGATCCCGCTGACGATCGCCTTGCAGCGGCGCAGCTGGATCTGCATCTCCTCGATCTCCTCGCGCAGTTCGGGATCGCCAGCGAACGGCGCCATCCGCGACCAGTCGCCCAGGATCACCGACAGCGTCGCCAGCGGCGTGCCGAGCTCGTGCGCCGCGCCCGAGGCCAGCAGGCCCATGCGGACGATGTGTTCCTCCTCGGCGGCGCGCTGGCGCAGGTCGGCCAGCCGCGCGTCGCGCTGGCGCAGGTTGCGCCCGATGCGCTGGATGAAGATCACCAGCAGCGCCGCGTTGATCGCGAAGCAGATCAGCAGCCCGCCGATGTAGTGCGTCGGCAGCGCCAGCCCTTCCATGTCCGGCACCAGCAGCGGCTGGTGCCATTGCGTCAGCGCGACGAAGCAGCCGCCCGTCACCGCCACCGTGAACCAGATGTAGCGCGAGGGCAGCAGCACCGCGCCGACCGCGATCTGCAGCAGGAACAGGAAGATGAAGGGATTGGTGACGCCGCCGCTGTAGTACAGCTGGCCGCTCAGCACCGCGATGTCGACGAGCAGGCCGGCGAAGAGCTCGGCGTTGCGCACGCTGGGCACCCAGCGCGTGCGCAGCCAGCAGGCCACGTTGAACAGCACCAGGATCGCCAGCAGCGTCAGCATCTCCGGCATCGGCAGCCGGATGTGCAGCGCGAAGTGCACCGACAGGACCGTCCCGAACTGCCCCGCCGCCGCCAGCCAGCGCAGCTGCACCAGCTGCTGGAGGTTGTTGCGGCCTGCCTGCAGCGCGCCTTCGCCCGAGGAGTCCTCGATACCCAGCGCGCCCGCGGCGCCGTCCAGATAACGGCTGTCGTCGGGGTGGTCGTCGTCCGGATCGGGACGGCTCAGCGGCATGGTCGCGGCCTCAGTCCTGGGCCGCGCCGGGGTTGGCAGCGCGTCGGCGCTCCGCGCGCCACAGCCAGAAGCCAACGCCCGCGAGCATCGCCGCCATCGCGAACCACGTCAGCGCGTACTGCAGATGATGGTTGTTGAAGCGCACCACCGTCAGCCCGCCGCGCGGCCATCGCGTCTGGTCGTCCGCTGCGGCGGCATCGACGAAGTACGGCGCCACCGGCCCCTCGACGACCTGGCGCGCCTTGGCGATCGCGCCGACGTCGCGCGAGTACCAGCGGTCCTCCGCCGGCACGTTCTTGCGCAGCAGGCTGCCGTCCGGCTCCGTCAGCCGCAGCAGGCCGATGACGCGATCCTCGCCCTGCGTCTCCGACGCCGTGCGCGACGCGCGGGCCTTGAACTCCGGCGGCACGAAGCCGCGGTTCACCAGCACCCAGTCGCCGCGCTCGGTGCGCAGCGGCGTCAGCACCCAGTAGCCGGTGCCGAGCTCGGTGCTCGCGCCCACCAGCGTCTCGCGCGAATGGTCGAAGGTGCCGGTGAGCGCGACCTTGCGGTACTCGTCGCCGTCCTTCGTGATCGCGTCCCAGCGGTCCGCGCCGGGCGCGCGCTCGGGCGCGGCGGCCAGGCGCTTGTCCAGCCGCGCGATCAGGTCTTCCTTCCACGCCAGCCGCTGCACCTGCCAGACGCCGAGCGCGATGAACACCGCAAACGAAAGGGCCGCGCCCAGCAGCAGCGCCCAGAAGGCGATGCCGCGGCGCGGCCGCTGCGGTTCCGTGAGGAACGCGGTCATCAGGGCATGTTGCGCATGTCGTGGACCGGCATCATGTTGCTGTTCAGGTGGAACATCACCCAGATCGAGCCGGCCAGCATGATCACCACGACGGCGATCGTGAAGATCAGCGACAGCATCGACCAGCCGCCCTCGACCTTCGAGTTCATGTGCAGGAAATAGACCATGTGGACCACGATCTGCACGGCCGCGAAGCCCAGCAGCACGATGCCCATCGCCGCCGATGACGAGATCGACTTGGTCATGACCAGGAAGAACGGGATCGCCGTCAGGATCAGCGACAGCAGGAAGCCGATCAGGTAGCCCTTGACGGTGGCGTGGTAGCCGACGTCCTCGTGATCGTCGTGGCCGTGGGCATCGTGCCCGTGACCGTGGTCTTGGTGGCTGTTGCTCACGGCAGCACTCCCATCAGATAAACGAAGGTGAAGACACCGATCCAGATCACGTCCAGGAAGTGCCAGAACATCGACAGGCAGATCAGGCGGCGCTTGTTCTCCTTGGTCAGGCCCAGCTTGCTCACCTGGATCATCAGCGTGACCAGCCAGATGCAGCCGAAGGTGACGTGCAGGCCGTGCGTGCCGACCAGCGTGAAGAACGAGGACAGGAAGGCGCTGCGCTGCGGACCCGCGCCTTCATGGATCAGGTGCGCGAACTCATAGAGTTCCACCGCCAGGAAGCACAGGCCCAGGATGCCGGTGACCGCCAGCCAGGCCAGCGTGCCGGTCTTCTTGTTGCCCAGCATCTTGATCATGGCGAAGCCATAGGTGATCGAAGACAGCAGCAGGAAACCGGTGTTCAGCGCCACCAGCGGCAGGTCGAAGAGGTCGGCGCCCGACGGGCCGGCCGCGTAGCTGCGGCCCAGCACCGCATACGTCGCGAACAGCACCGCAAAGATGAGGCAGTCGCTCATCAGGTAGATCCAGAACCCGAGCAGCGTGCCGTGCTGCGGGTGGTGGTCGCCGTTGTCGTAGAACACCGGCGCGCCGGTGTTGTTCGTCAGGGTCGTTGCTTGCATTTGGAGTTCGCTCGCTGCGGAATCAGGCCTGGGCGGCCAGCACCTTGGTGCGGGCTTCTTCCGTGCGGGCCACTTCATCCGCGGGGATGTAGTAGTCGCGCTTGTAGTTGAAGGTGTGGACGATCGCCGCGATGACGGTCACCGCGAAGGCGACACCCGCCACCAGCCACATGTGCCAGATCAGGGCGAAGCCGAACAGCGTCGACAGGCCGGCCAGGATCACGCCGGCGCCGGTGTTCTTCGGCATGTGGATCTCCTTGAAGCCGCCGACCGGACGCTGGTGGCCGCGGGTCTTCATGTCGTGCCACGCGTCGTGGTCGTGGACCACCGGCGTGAACGCGAAGTTGTACTGCGGCGGGGGCGACGAGGTCGACCACTCCAGCGTGCGGCCCTGCCACGGATCGCCGTCGAAGTCGCGCAGCTGGTCGCGCTTGAAGTAGCTCACCACCAGCTGGATCAGGAAGCTGCCGATGCCGGCTGCGATGAGCAGCGCGCCGAAGGCGGCGATCTGGAACCAGATCTGGAACGACGGATCGTCGAAGTGGCTCATGCGGCGCGTCACGCCCATCAGGCCGAGGACGTACAGCGGCGTGAAGGCGACGAAGAAGCCGATCTGCCAGAACCAGAACGAGCACTTGCCCCAGAACGGATCCAGCTTGTAGCCGAAGGCCTTCGGGAACCAGAACGAGATGCCCGCCAGCAGGCCGAACAGCACGCCGCCGATGATCACGTTGTGGAAGTGGGCGATCAGGAACAGCGAGTTGTGCAGCACGAAGTCGGCCGGCGGCACCGCCAGCAGCACGCCCGTCATGCCGCCGATCACGAAGGTGACCATGAAGCCGACGGTCCAGTACATCGGGACCTCGAACTTGATGCGGCCGCGGTACATCGTGAACAGCCAGTTGAAGATCTTCGCGCCCGTCGGGATCGAGATGATCATCGTCGTGATGCCGAAGAACGAGTTGACGCTGGCGCCCGACCCCATCGTGAAGAAGTGGTGCAGCCACACCAGGTAGGACAGGATCGTGATCACGACGGTCGCGTAGACCATGGACGCGTAACCGAACAGCTTCTTCTGGCTGAAGGTGGACACCACTTCAGAGAAGATGCCGAAGGCCGGCAGCACCAGGATGTAGACCTCGGGGTGGCCCCAGATCCAGATCAGGTTGATGTACATCATGGCGTTGCCGCCAAGATCGGTCGTGAAGAAGTTGGTGCCGACGTAACGGTCCAGCGACAGCAGCGCCAGGGCCGCGGTCAGGATCGGGAACGAGGCCACGATCAGGATGTTCGAGCACAGCGAGGTCCAGGTGAAGACCGGCATCTTCATCATGGTCATGCCCGGCGCGCGCATCTTGATGATGGTCGCGATCAGGTTGATGCCCGAGAGCGTCGTGCCGACCCCCGCGACCTGCAGCGACCAGATGTAGTAGTCCACCCCCACGCCCGGACTGGCGAGCAGCCCCGACAGCGGCGGATAGGCCAGCCAGCCGGTGCGCGCGAACTCGCCGACGAACAGCGAGGCCATGCACAGGATGGCGCCGCCGGTGGTCATCCAGAAGCTGAAGTTGTTCAGGAACGGGAAGGCCACGTCGCGCGCGCCGATCTGCAGCGGCACGACGTAGTTCATGAAGCCCGTGATCAGCGGCATCGCCACGAAGAAGATCATGATCACGCCGTGGGCGGTGAAGACCTGGTCGTAGTGGTGCGGGGGCAGGAAGCCCAGCTGGTCGCCGAAGGCGATGGCCTGCTGCGCGCGCATCATGAGCGCGTCGGCGAAGCCGCGCAGCAGCATGACCAGGCCCAGCACGATGTACATGACGCCGATCTTCTTGTGGTCGATGCTGGTCACCCAGTCGCGCCAGAACGGTCCCCACAGGCGGAACTTGGTCATCAGCGCGAGGATCACGAGGCCGCCCAGGGCGACCATCGCGAAGGTGCCGATCAGGATCGGCTCGTGCAGCGGAAGCGCCTCTAGGCTGAGGCGCCCGAAGATGAGCTTTTGGACGTCAATCATCTTGGATCTCGGTAGTGCTTGCGATCCCGGCGGGGCTGCTCACAGCGCGCGCCGGGGACGCCGGTCAGTTACGGGTGGCCGAGGCCTGCCACTGCGAGGCGTACTGCCCCGCGTTGTCAGGCGTGCACAGCGCGGCCACGAAGATCCGCTTCTGCTCGTTGCTCCAGGGCTTGCTGGCCAGGCCGTCGATGGCGCCCTTGCCGCCGCCGCCGGCGGCGTCGATGGCCATCATCTGGCCCATGCACATCTTGGAACCGTCGACGCAGCGATTGACGACCGCGTCGAACAGGCCGGGGGCGATGCTGGAGAAGCGGCGCACCGGCTGACGCTCGGAGGGCTTCTCGAGATCGAGGTACAGCTCCTTGGTCAGCGCGACGCCGTCGGCCTTGTTGCGCTCGACCCAGGCGGCGAACTCGTCGTTCGACAGGCCGTGGAACTTGAAGCGCATGTGCGAGAAGCCGTCGCCGCTGAAGTTGGACGAGAAGCCGTCATACACGCCGGGCTTGTTGATCACGGCGTGGAGCTGGCTCTGCATGCCGGGCATCGCGTAGATCATGCCGGCCATGGCGGGCACGTAGAACGCGTTCATCACGGTGGACGAGCTGATCTTGAAGTGGATCGGGCGATCCACCGGCGCGACCAGTTCGTTCACGGTCGCCACGCCCTGGTCCGGATAGATGAACAGCCACTTCCAGTCCAGCGCCACGACCTCGACGTTCAGCGGCTCGACGCCGGCGGGGATCGCGCGCTGCGCGTCCAGCCGCTCCAGCGGGCGGAAGGGGTCCAGCTTGTGGGTGCTGATCCAGGTCATCGCGCCCAGCGCGATGATGATCAGCAGCGGCGCGCCCCAGATGATCAGTTCCAGCCGGGTCGAGTGGTCCCACTCCGGCGAGTAGGTCGCCTGGGTGTTGGACGCGCGGTAGCGGAAGGCGAAGACCAGGGTCAGGATGATCACCGGGACGATGATCAGCAGCATCAGCAGCGTCGATGCGACGATGAGCTGCGCCTGCTGGTTCGCGATGTCGCCCGAAGGTTTCATCACGACCATGTTGCAGGCGGTGAGGGGCAGCGCCATGGCCAGCAGCCCGAGACGGGCCAGTGACCGGAGGGGGCCGGCGGGACTTGTTTTTGCAGATGCTTTGAGGTACATGGGACTCAGCAGACCATCAGGCGTAGTTCACGCGGAACCCCCTCCTTCGCTTTACCTTTGCAGGAGGATCCCGTCATCGAAAACCTGGTGGGGTTTCTTCCGAAGGGAAAGCGATAAAGGGGAAAACGACACTTGTCGACCGTTGCACGCCGGGCGCAGATTTTGCCCGATTGACCAAAGCTAACTATTGGACATTTTGTCCCAGGTAGGAGACGTATGAACAGCAGCACCCTTCCAACAGCCGGGCAACACCTGGCGACCGTGGGCCAGCCGCTGCCGCGAGGCACGGGGGTGGCCACGAAAGAGGAACAGGACGCGGTCGCCCCGGGCGACATCGCGGTGGGCGTGGTCATCGGGCGGGCGTCGGAGTACTTCGACTTCTTCGTCTACGGCATCGCCTCGGTCCTCGTGTTCCCGTCGATCTTCTTCCCGCACATGGAGCGGCTGGAGGGGACGCTGTACGCTTTCGCCCTGCTGGCGCTGGCCTTCGTGGTGCGCCCAATCGGCACGCTGGTCGGGATGGAGATCCAGCGGCGCTTCGGCCGCAGCGTGAAGCTGACGGTGGCGCTGTTCCTGCTGGGCATCTCGACCTGCACGATCGCCGTACTGCCCGGGTTCAACACCTGGGGCGGCGCGGCCATCGGCCTGCTGGCGCTGTGCCGGATCGGGCAAGGCCTGGCCCTGGGCGGGTCCTGGGACGGCCTGCCCTCGCTGCTGGCGCTGAACGCCCCCGAGGGCCGGCGCGGCTGGTACGCGATGCTGGGGCAGCTCGGCGCGCCGATCGGCTTCCTGATCGCGGCGGCGCTCTACGCCTACCTGTGGAGCAGCCTGGCGACCATCGACTTCCTGAGCTGGGGCTGGCGTTTCCCGTTCTTCGCCGCGTTCGCGATCAACGTGGTGGCGCTGTTCGCACGGCTGCGCCTGGTCGTGACGCACGAGTACGAGAAGAACCTCGAGGAGCATGAGCTCGACCCCTGCGACGTCGACGAGCTGTTCGAGCAGCAGGGCGCCACCCTGTTCATCGGCGCGTTCGCGGCGCTGGCCAGCTATGCGCTGTTCCACATCGTCACGGTGTTCCCGCTGTCGTGGGTGATGCTGTACGGCGACCAGAACGTCACCCAGTTCCTGGTCGTGCAGATCATCGGCGCCCTGCTGGCGGCGGGGGCGATGCCCATCTCCGGGCTGATCGCCGACCGCATCGGCCGGCGCAGCACGCTGGGCATGCTGGCCACGACGATCGGCATCTTCAGCCTGTTCGCCCCCATCCTGCTGGACAGCGGCACCATGGGCCAGAACATCTTCATCCTGGTGGGCTTCGTGCTGCTGGGGCTGTCGTACGGCCAGTCCTCGGGCGCGGTGACGTCCAACTTCCTGCCCCACTTCCGCTACACGGGCGCGGCGCTGACTTCGGACCTGGCCTGGATCATCGGCGCGGCTTTCGCGCCGCTGGTGGCGCTGGGACTGTCGGCCAAGTTCGGGCTGTGGGCGGTGACCGCCTACCTGCTGTCGGGCGCGATCGTCACGCTGGTGGCGCTGCGCACGAACCGCATGCTCACGATGAAGGACAAGGACTGACACCCGCGGCGTCGGACGCCCTGCGCGACTGACGCCCGAAGTCGCTACACGGGCTTGACAGCCCGCGACGCGAAAAAGCAACGGCCGATCGGGAGATCGGCCGTTTTCCTTTGCCCTCGCCCGCTTGCGCGACATGCGTTCGACCGGAATGACCCTACTGAATTAGATAGCAAGCTAACTAATTAGAATCGCCGGCATGACGTCCTCGAACCCCAAGCCGCCCCGCGCCCTGACACGCACCGCCCGCGAAACGGCGCTGATGTCGATCGGCATGACGCTGCCCGTCTTGGAGCGCGCGTACCGCGCGCGAGCCAACCTCGCCATGGCGCATGTAGGCTTGTCGCAGGCGCTCGCCTGGCCGCTGGTGATGATCGGCCGCAGCGGCGACGGCTTGCGGCAAGGCGAGCTCGCGACGCTGCTGGGCATCGAGGGGCCGTCGCTGACGCGTTCGCTGGACCAGCTGATCACCGGCGGCTTCATCGAGCGCCATGAGGATCCCGGTGACCGCCGGGCCAAGACGCTGCACCTGACCGCGCCGGGCGCGGACGCCTGCGAGCAGATCGAGGACACGCTGCGCGACCTGCGCAACGCGCTCTACGAGGGCATCGCGGACGCCGACATCGAAGCCGCGCTGCGCGTCTTCGCCACGCTGTCCGAGCGCGTCGGCGCGCCGAAGGCGATCGTGCCGCCGCGGCGCAAGTGACGCCGCCATCGAAGCAGGTCCGTGGCATGAAGTTCCCCGCCCTCTCCTTCCCTTCGCTGCGTGTGCCGTCGCTGCGCCTGCCGAAGCTCCCGGTCGTGCTGCAGCCGCGTTTCACGCGCGCCGAATGGATCTTCTCGGTCAAGTCCTTCGCCGCCGCGATGCTGGCGGTGTGCCTGGCCAGCTGGGCCGGCCAGCCTCATCCCTTCTGGGCCATGATGACGGCCTACATCGTCGCCAACCCCATGGCGGGCGCCGTGCGGTCCAAGGCCGTCTTCCGCTTCTGCGGCACGCTGGTCGGGGGCACGGCAGCGGTGCTGCTGGTGCCGCGATTCGCCCATGCGCCGGAGCTGCTGAGCCTGGCGCTGGGACTGTGGGTCGCGGGCTGCCTGACCTTGTCGCTGCACGACCGCACACCGCGCGCCTACGCGTTCATGCTGGCGGGATACACGGCGGCGTTGATCGGATTCCCGTCGGTGGACGCACCGACGTCGATGTTCGACACCGCCGTCGCGCGTGTCGAGGAGATCGGCCTGGGCGTGCTCTCCGCCACACTGGTCCACAGCCTGGTCTGGCCCACCAGCCTGGCCACATCGGTCCTGGGACTGCTGGACCGCACGCTGGGCGACACGCGGAACTGGCTCACGGACATCGTCTCGCGTCGTGACGGCAAGGCGGACCGCCGCCGTGTCGCCAGCGACATCACGCAACTCCGGCTGCTGTCCACGCACATCCCCTTCGACACCGGCCACCTGCGCTGGACGGCGGAGGCCGTGCATGCAATGCAGGACCGCGTCGCCGCGTTGACGCCACTGCTGGGCAGCATCGAGGACCGCCTGCAGGCGCTGGAGGCGCATGGCGGCGTGCCGGAGGACGTGCGGGCCTTGCTCGACCGCCTCGGTCCTTGGTTGGCGTTGCCCGCCGACGATGCGCAGGCGCAACTGCCGGCGCTGCGCGCGCAACTCGCCGACTTGACGGGCGATGCGACGCGCGAAAGCCTGGCCGACGATCCCTGGGCCCGGCTGCTCCGTCTTGCGCTCGCCGAGCGGCTGTCCCAGTTGCTCGACGGCTGGCTGCACGGCCTGCAGCTGAGGGCCGACATCGATCGCGGCCTCGCGGGCAGCATGGTGCCCACGCGGACGTCGCCCGCACCGAGCGGCCCCAAGCTGCACGTGGACCTGGGCATGGCGCTGTGGTCTGGCGCGGCGGCGCTCATCGCGACCCTCGTCTGCTGCGCCTTCTGGATCCTCACCGGCTGGTCGTCGGGGTCGGGGGCCGCGCTGATGGCCGCGATCTTCTGCTGCTTCTACGCCTCGATGGACGACCCGGTGCCGGCCATCAACGGCTTCCTCACCTGGACCCTCTGGTCGATCCCGGTCGGCGCGTTCTTCGTGCTCGTCGTGCTGCCGCTGGTCCAGGACATGTGGACCCTGGCGGTGCTGTGCGCGCCGGTATTCCTGGTGGTCGGCGCCTTTCTCGGACGTCCATCGACCGTCGGGGCCGCGCTCCCCTTCCTGTTCGGCGTCATGGGCACGCTGGTGATGCACGACTCGGCGCAGGCCGACCTGACGAGCTTCGTGAACGGGACGCTGGCCCAGCTGGCCGGCGTCTTCGTGGCCTCGCGCGTGACACGGCTGATGCGCTCGGTCGGCGCGGACTGGAGCGCCCGCCGCATCCAGCGCGCGACTTGGCGTGAGCTCGACGACCTCGCCCGCCTGCCGCGTTCCGCGAGCCGCGCGCAGGCCTACCTGCTGCGCATGCTGGACCGCATCTCGCTGCTGGCGCCGCGCATCGCGCAGGCGGGTGGCTCGATCGCAGGCGTCCCGACCGACGACGCGTTGCATGACCTGCGCGTGGGTGCCGACCTCGTCGCACTCCAAGGCGCGCGCGGCCGGCTGCCCGGCGAGGCCACGCTGCCGCTGCAGCCTTTGCTGATGGCGATCGGGGACTGGCAGCGCGCGCGCATCGCTGGCAACCCCGACGCGATCGCCTCCCCGCCCGACCAGTTGCTGGAAGGACTGGACACGGCGCTCGCGCGCCTCATCGAGGTCTACCCCACGTCGCGGCCACTGCCTCCCGAGGCGATCCCCGCCGCCAGCGCGCTGATGGGCCTGCGCCGCACCCTGTTTCCTCAGGCGCCGGTACCGCGCCTGCCCGTCGAGGCACCGGATCGGTCTGATGAGATCGAGCTTTCTGAAGGGATCGCTCCATCGGACGGGATCGATACGAGCGACCCGATCGATCTGAACAAGGAGAACCCGGCATGACCGGCGCAGTGGATTTCTTCGGGCTCTACCTGCCCTGGCTGATGCCGCTCGCGGCGCTCGCGCTGCTGGCGCTGTCCGCCGTGCGGCGCCTGCTCGCGTGGGCCGGCGCGTATCGATGGATCTGGCACCCGGCCCTGTTCGACCTCGCGGTCTACGTGCTGCTGCTGTGGGGCCTGAGCGTCGCGTCGCTGCACATGCTTCATGGGCCGGGGTGACGGCGACCGTCATCACTCCCGCTGTGCACCAGCGACCGCCCCGCCTGTCCGAATCAACGAATGCCTCACTCCGGATGTCCGGCCCCGACGACATGAACACCTCCTCATTCCCCCTTCGCCGCGTGATCTCGACGGCCGTGACCCTCGCGGTGGTCGGCGGCGCCCTGTGGGCGGCCGGCAAGCTCTGGGACCGTTATGAGCTCCAGCCCTGGACACGCGACGGCCGCGTGCGCGCCAACGTCGTCCAGATCGCGCCGGACGTCTCTGGCCTGGTCACCGCCGTGCCGGTGCAGGACAACCAGCAGGTCGCCGCCGGCGCGCTGCTGTTCGAGGTCGACCGCGCGCGCTACGAGCTCGCGTTGCGGCAATCGCAGGCGCAGCTGGCGGCGCAGAAGGTCGCGCTGGCGCAGGCGCTGCGCGAGGCCGATCGCAACAAGGGACTCGGCTCGCTGGTCTCGCAGGAGGCGAGCGAGCAGACACGCAGCCGCGCCGATCAGGCGCGCGCCGCCGTCGCGCAGGCCGAGGTCGCCGTCGACAGCGCCCGGCTCAACCTGACGCGTGCCGAGATCCGCGCACCGTCCGCCGGCACGATCACGAACTTCGACCTGCGCCAGGGCGCCTACGCGACGGCGGGTCATGCGGTGCTCGCACTGGTCGACGCAGGCTCGCTCTACGTCGAAGGCTATTTCGAGGAAACCAAGCTGCCCCGCATCCACGTCGGCGACGCCGTCGAGGTCAAGCCGATGGGCGCGAGCCGCGCGCTGACGGGTCGCGTCGAGAGCCTGTCCGCCGGCATCGCCGACCGCGACCGCAGCACCAGCGCCAACCTGCTGCCCAGCGTCAACCCAACCTTCAACTGGGTGCGGCTGCCGCAGCGCGTGCCGGTGCGGGTGAAGCTCGATCCGCTGCCGGCGGGCGAGCGGCTCGTCGCGGGGCAGACGGTGACCGTGCAGGTCCTTGCCGGAGTGAAATCATGAGCCGCGCGATCAGACCCGTCCTGGCGCTCCTCGCGGCAGCGGCGCTCGCCGCCTGCTCGACAGCGCCGAAAGGCCCCGACTACAAGGTGCCGGCCGAGGCCGCCGTGCTGAAGCCGCGCGCGTCGGCGCCGTTGCTCGAGCAGCAGCGCGCCGCAGAAACGGCGCAAGCCGATCGGACGACGGCGCCCTTCGATGCCACGCCACTGCCGCCGCACTGGTGGCGCCTTTTCAACGATCCGAAGCTGGACGGACTGGTGGAGCAGGCCCTCGCGCGCAACACCGACCTGCGCCAGGCGGTCGCGAACCTCGAACGCGTCCAGGCCCTCGAATCCGAAGTCGCCGGCGGCGAGAAGCCGACCGTCAGCGTCAATGGCGGCCCGAGCTACGGGCACCCGTCGGGTCTGTCGATGCTGAAAAAGGACTACGTGCCGCCCGACACCTACCGCTACAGCGCCGGTGTGGGCCTGTCGTACCAGCTCGACCTGTTCGGTCAGATCCGCCGCGCGATCGAGTCTTCGCACGCGAGCACCGAGGCCGCCTCAGCCGCGCTCGACCTCGTCAAGGTGAACGTGGCGGCGGGCACGGCGCGCGCCTATGCGGAGGCCTGCGCGACGGGCCAGCGCCTCACGTCCGCGCAGCATTCGGTCGACCTGCAGCGCGAGGCGATCGACGTCACCGAGCGACTTCAACACGCCGGCCGCGTCGGCGAGATCGACGCGGCGCGCGCCCGCAGCCAGCTCCAGCAACTGCGGGCGGCGCTCCCGCCGTTGCTGGCGCAGCGGCAATCGGCGCTGTACCGCCTCGCGACGCTGACCGGCGAGTTGCCGGAGGACTTCCCGCGCGAGCTGGCCGACTGCCGTATCGCACCGCAGGTGGCGGGCACGATCCCGGTCGGCGACGGCGCCGCGCTGCTGCGCCGCCGTCCCGATATCCGGCAAGCCGAGCGCGAACTGCACGCGGCGACGGCGCGCATCGGGGTTGCGATCGCGGACCGTTATCCGAAGATCAGCCTGGGACTGTCGGCCGGCTCGACGGGCACGCTCGCGGGCTTCGGCAAGAGCGACACGCTGAGCTGGAGCCTCGGTCCGCTGATCTCGTGGACGCTGCCCAACAACGGCGTCGCCGACGCGCGGATCGCGCAGGCCGAAGCCGGCACGCGGCAGGCCGCGGCCCGCTTCGACGGCACGGTGCTGAACGCGCTGCGCGAGACCGAGACCGCCCTGAACCAGTACGCCCGCGAGCTGGATCGCCGCGCGGCGCTGCAGGCCTCACGTGATGAAGCCGCGATCGTCGCCGGACAGGCGCGGCGGCTGTACCAGGGCGGCAAGGTCGCCTATCTCGACGCGCTCGACGCCGAGCGCGCGCTCGCTGCCAGCGATGCCGCACTCGCCGCTTCCGAGGCCACGCTGATCGACGAGCAGGTCCAGTTGTTCCTTGCGCTGGGCGGGGGTTGGGAATCGAGCGGGGAACGACCGCAAGCGGCGACGCACGCCGCGCACTGACGCAAAAAAAGCGGCCCCTCGCGGGACCGCCTTTCTCTTGCTTCTACGGCTGCTGGCCCTCACTCCTGCCCCCTCCCACAAGCGGGAGAGGAAGCCAGAGCGGGAGCGTTCGCCCCTCCTCCTCGGCCGCCCCTCAGCGGCCGTGTTCCTGCATCAGGGATAGCTGATCGTCAGCTTGTAGGGCGAGGTCGTGCTAGCTCCCGTGTACGACATCACCTTGATGTAGACCGTCTGCGCGGTCGCGCCGTTCTGGTAGGTCAGCGACTCCGTGCTGCCGACCGCTTCCGAGCGCGCCAGGCCCGTGCCGGTGGACTTCACCACATACAGGTCGTAGTCGATGCTCGACGAGGTCGGGCCGGTCATGTCCACGCGAACGCGCTGGTTGGCGGCGAGCGTGACCTTGAAGAAGTCAATGTCGCTGGCGCTGCCGATGAAGCCGGTCAGCTGGTTGCGGCTGCCGACGGCGTTCGCGGCGGCGATCGTGTTGTTGGGCTCGACTTCGTCCGCCGCATCGACCACGTTGTTGACGGTGAAGCTCACCGGCGCCGAGGTCGTCGTGTTACCGGCCGCGTCGTAGGCCTTGGCCACGAGGCTGTGCGTGCCGTTGGTCAGCTGCGTCGAGTTGACGTCGATCGAGTACGGCGCGGTCGTGTCGATGTCGCGCAGCGCGCCGTCCAGCCAGAACTCGACCTGCGTCACGCCGACGTTGTCGCTGGCGGTGGCGGAGAACGAGATCGTGCCGGTCGTGCCGTTCACTGCGGCGGTCACCGAGGGCGGCGTCGTGTCGCCGCCGCTCACACCCTGGTTAACCCAGATCGGCGCGGACCACAGCACCTTGCCGTCGTCCTGCGTGACCTTGGCGTAGTAGAAGTGCTTGCCGTTGGCCGGCGTGATCGTCGCGGTCGGGTTGCTGCTCAGCAGGGTGACCGTGCCGTTGCGGCCGGGCACGCCTTCCCAGATCTCCGTCTGCACGACAGTGCGGCCGTTCGGGTTGAAGAACCCGACGTTCAGCGCCAGCGCGCCGGCGTTGTCGAAGCGCTCGCCCATGATCTTGCCGTTGGCGCTGAAGATCAGCTGCGAGTTCTTGTCCAGCGTCGCGAAGACGCGGCGCGCCTTCAGCGCGTCGACCAGCGAAGCCTTGCTCAGCGCCGTGCCCGTGGGGATCAGCACCGCGGTGCGGTTCGTGTAGGACTTGCCCCAGTTGGCGCAGTGGTTGTCCTGGTTGGTCGCCGGCGCCACGTGGAAACCGCGCTCCAGCAGCTTCTTCCACGAGCCCTCGTAGGAGCTGCGCGAGGTCTCGCTTTCCGTCGTGTTGGACGAGAACGCGGAGGTGTTCATCACCTCGGACATCACCATCACCTCGTCACCGTCGGCGCTGTAGGCCATGTCGGTGCCGTTGATGATGAACTGGCCGCTCGAGTCCGGATGGTTGAACTGACCGATCAGGCCCTGCGCGCGCATCACCGAGTACAGCGACGCGTAGTCGTTCTTGGCGATGTAGCGGTCGCCGAACAGTTCGTTCTGCGCGTTGTATTCCCACGAGAACAGCTCGTTGCTGTTGAAGATGTTCAGGTGGCCGCCGTTGTTGATCACGCCCCACTCCATGCCGTACACGGCCAGGAAGCCGGGGTTGGCCGCGGTGTAGTCGGTCGCGATCTGCAGGCCGCGCTGGTAGCGCGCCTTGGCCGCGGTGGCGCTGCCGCTGGTGTTGGTGCTCGACGAACCGTCGAAGTAGTGGTTGTGGTCGGTGTTGGCGAAGATGTCCAGGCCCGCGCCCTTGGCATACGGGAAGGCCGCGTCGGGACCGAAGGCGCCGGTCTGCGCCGGCTGCGACGAGCTGCAGCTGCCGATGGCGCCGCCGCCGTCGGAGTCGTTGGTCTGGCCGTGGAAGCTGCCGTAGTAGATCGTGTAGGGCCAGGAGCCCGCGCCGACCGCCGCCGACTGCGCGCGCACGCGCTGGTCGGCCTCGCCCGAGGCACCCGCGGCCAGCGGACGCAGCGTGCCCATCGCGATCTTGGCCGGCTTGCCGAGGGCGAAGCTCCAGCTCTGCTCGACCGCGTGGCCGTCCGCGCCGGCCTGCTGGGCGGCGAGGATCTCGGCGAACTGCGCGTCGCCGCCGCTGCTCTTCAGTTCGGCGTCGGCCTTGGCGCTGAGCGCGGTCAGCGTCGCGGTGTAGAGGCCGTCCGGCAGGCTCGCGTCACCGCGGCCGGCCCAGTTCAGCGCGACGGTCTTGACGTCGCCGGCGTACTTCTCGACGCCGCTCCAGCGCTTGACGACAGCACCGGCGGGCGAGCGCAGCTCGACGCGGTAGGCCAGCAGCGTGCCGGCGGGGGCGCCGACGTAGTCGAGGTGGACCGCGAACTCGCGCGCGCCGGTGGCTTCGGCGCCGGTGAACGGCACGTCGAGCGCGGCGTCGAACTCATGGTGATCGGGGTACTTCGCCGAGGGATCGGCGGTCAGCGCGGTCGCGCGGTCATCGGGCGTGGCCGCCTGCTGCTGCGTCTGCGACTTCTCGCCGTTGAGGCCGCCGCCACAGGCGGTCAACACGACGGCCATCGCGCTCAGCGTGGTGACGCGCAGCACGGCGCGTCCGGAAATGGGGAACAGGGTGCGGAAGTTCATGGGGTGTGCTCCTCGGCGTTGTTCAGGCTTGCTTGCGGCGGCGGATGCTCACGCCCATCGCGCCCAGCGCGACCAGGGTCAGCGCGATCGAAGCGGGCTCGGGCACTTCCGGCACTTCGACCTCGGGGATCAGCGAGCCGGCGAACTGCACCATGTCGTAGCGGATGGTGCCGGCGGTGCCGTAGTTGCCGCCGGTGCCGGCGTAGGCCTGCGTGCCAGGCGCGAACATGCTCACCAGTTGCACGGCGAAGTTGGCGTTGTTGTCGACGCCGGTGATGTCGCTGAAGTCGAAGCCCAGGCCCTTCACGAAGACGCTGTCGCGCAGCATGCGGAAGGTGGTGGCCTCGATCCAGTTCTCGCCGTCGAGGGTGTACAGCAGCGCGGTCCAGGCGGACGCGGTGGCGCTGTTGCGCTGGTCGAAGGTCAGGACGATGTCCTGGAAGCCGGTGGTGTCGATCGAGAACTGCACGCCGGTCGTGCGGTCGCCGGTGCCCTGGCTCGCGTAGCCGGCGGTATTGAGCGCCATGCTGCCGCCGGTGGTGTCCGACGAGCCGGACTGGCTGACGAAGGTCGTGGACACGCCGAGCGTGTCCAGGAACGCCCCGCCGTGGTCCGTGTAGGTGGGCTTGGTCGAATAGACCGGCTGGTTCTGGGCGTTGCGGCCGACTTCGTTGAAGCCCCACAGCGCCACCGTGTCGGCGTGTGCCAGACCGGTCAGCAGGAGACCTGCGGCGAGCAGGATGGATTTGAATTTCATGGCGACCCCTCGGACTGTCAAATCGTTGAACCAAAAGTTTGCGCAAACGTTTACGGCAAAACTTTGTCAGCAAATGTGTGATGTTGTGCGCTTGACTTCACGCACGAAAAGGAACGGGCGGAGCGTAGGGTCGCTTCGTGACAAGCAGGTTGCGGGGAACCCCGAAGGCGGGAATGCCGCACCCCGCGTTTGAGGGGGAAGGCCGCACGATGGGGGTGCAGGTTCGGGCGGAAGAAGCGCTGTCGGTGCGTCCCGCACCGGGCTGGATCTCCGTGTTGTGGCCGGGATAACGAGCCGTAGGACCAGACCACCAACGAAACCCTCCTCCGTCCGACGGCCCTCTGCCGTGGCCCCGCCGAATACTGTCCCCACCGCCACCCGAGAGGCCGCCGATGACCGTGATCCGCAAGGGCCAGCAGCCCGCGGAGCTGACCCGCGAGCAGTTCCACGAGCGCTTCATGCGCCGCTTCCAGGACCCGGCCTATCGCGCCGAGCACGAGGCCATCGCTCGTCTGGAGACCATTGCCTTCGATGCGATGAAGGAAGGCCGCAAGTCGCCCATCACCCGCCCTGCGGGCAACGGCTTCAAGGACCCGTCGTACGAGACTTCGGTCGAGTGGCTGGACGCCCATCAGCGCCTCAAGACGGCCCAGCAGCGCTGGAGCGATCCCGCGACCCGTTCGCGGGTGCTGCTCGTCTGCGGCAGCGACCGCAACGACGGCACCTGTCCGGGAGAGATGTCCAAGACCTGGCGCATGACCCAGATCGCCAAGGAACAGCTCACCCGCCACGACGTGATCGTCGACGTGCTCGATCTGAGCTTGATCACCTCGGAATACGGCCGGCAGATCCACCCCTGCAAGGGCTGCGTGTCGACCGCGATGCCGCTCTGCCACTGGCCCTGCAGCTGCTATCCGAATCACGCGCTCGACCAGTCCAGCGACTGGATGAACGAGATCTACGAGCGCTGGGTCTCTGCGCATGGCGTGATCCTGCTGACACCGACCTACTGGTACCAGTCGCCCAGCGCCTTGAAGCTGATGATCGATCGTCTCGTCTGTGCCGACGGCGGCAATCCCGATCCGACCTCGACCCACGGCAAGAAGGTCGAGGAGGCCAAGACCATCGAGGAGAACGGCTGGGACTATCCCAAACACCTCGAGGGTCGCGCCTACGGCCTGGTGGTCCATGGCGACGTGGCCGGCGTCGAGGCGCAACGCCGCAACCTCGGCGACTGGCTGGACTGGATGGGTCTGGTCGACGCCGGCAACCTCTCCCGGCTCGATCGCTACATCGGCTACTTCGAGCCCTACTTCAACAGCCATGAGGCGCTGGACCGCGACGAGGCCCTGCAGAACGAGGTCCGCCTCGTGGCCGACCTTGTCGGCGACGCGGTCAAGCAGTTGCGGGAGGGAAAGCTGCCCCGTTCCAATCGCAAGGCCGTCCGCCCGAAGTGACGACGGCCTCGCCATTCCGTACGACCTCCCCTCGACTCATCGATTCAAGGAGCACTCCGATGGCCCACTCCCCTTCCCGTTCGACGCATCAGTTCCGCCCCGAACTGCCGGCCGACACGCCGCCGTTCCCGACCTCCGATACCGACATCGACGCCGACGACCTCGACAGCGTCTACGGCCAGCTCGTGAAGGGCGTCGGCCATGAGTTCGTCACCGACGGGAACGTCGACGAACTCGCCCGCCGCGCCGAACAGGACGGCCATCCGATCCTCGCGACCGAACTCCGGGAGTGGAAGGCGCCTTGCTGACGCCGTCCCGCTGATGTCCGCGCCCCAATGAGCCAGGGCCCCTCTCGGGGCCCTGTTTCTTCGCGCGTGCGGGTCAGGTGTTGCCGTCGCTCAGCACTTGATGCCGGCGTGCAGCGCGACGACGCCGCCGGTCAGGTTGTGCACGTCCACGTGGCCGAAGCCCGCCGTCTTCATCATGGCCTTGAGCTCGGCCTGCGGCGGGTGCATGCGGATCGACTCCGCCAGGTAGCGGTAGCTGTCCGCGTCGCCGGCGATCAGCGAGCCGATGCGCGGCAGGATCTTGAAGGAGTACCAGTCGTAGGGCTTGCGCAGCGGCTCCGCGACCTGCGAGAACTCCAGCACCAGCAGCCGGCCGCCCGGGCGCAGCACGCGGTTCATCTCGGCCAGCGCCTGGTCCTTGTGCGTCATGTTGCGCAGGCCGAAGGCCACGCACACGAGGTCGAACGAGCCGTCCTTGTAAGGCAGCGCCTCAGCGTCGCAGAGGTTGGTCGGCAGGACCATGCCCTCGTCGATCAGACGCTCTCGGCCGGTGCGCAGCATGGCCTCGTTGATGTCGGTGTGCACGACCATGCCGCGCTCGCCGACCTTCTTCGCGAACAGGCGCGCCATGTCGCCGGTGCCGCCGGCGATGTCCAGCACGCGGTCGCCCGGTTTCAGGTTGGCCACCGCCAGCGTGTACTGCTTCCAGGCGCGGTGCATCCCCATCGACATCAGGTCGTTCATGATGTCGTAGCGCGCGGCGACCGAGTCGAACACGCCGCGCACGCGCTTGGCCTTGGCGGTTTCGTCGACGGATTCGAAGCCGAAATGGGTGGAGCTCATGAGGGGGTCCTGCTGAATGGGGGAGCGTCGGTGGCGACGGCCATGCGGGCGCGAGCGGTCAATGGCTGCTGCAGCTGCCGCCGCCATGCGAGTGGCCGCCTGCGCCCTTCGCCATCGGCGCGTCGCGGTCCAGGCCCGCAGCGGCCAGCTTCTCTTCGTAATCGCGCATCAGCGCGTCCTGGTCCCTGCCCAGCTCGTACAGATAGGCCCAGGTGAACAGGCCGCTCTCGTGACCGTCGGAGAAGGTCGGCTTCAACGCGTAGTGGCCGACCTGCTCGACCGCCACGATGGTCACGTCGCGCTTGCCGGTCTGCAGCGTCTCCTGGCCGGGACCGTGTCCCTGCACTTCCGCCGACGGGCTGCGCACGCGCATCAGCTCGAACGGGATGCGGAAACGCGCGCCATCCGTGAAGGCGAGCTCCAGCACCCTGGACTGCTGGTGCACGACGATGTCGGTGGGGAGCGGCGAATTGGGGGCGAGACCGGCCATGAAACCGCGCGGGGAACGCGTGGGAAATTGAGGGTGGCAGTGTAGCGGGCCGCTCCGGCGGGCGACGCCGGCGCGGCTTTCGCCAGGACAGACAAAAAAATCCCGCCAGCTTTCACTGGCGGGATTCAACGGGAGCCCCGTTCGGGCCCGAGGCACCCGGCTTACCAAACGAGGAGAGTGGCAAGTCCTGGCGAGCGCATTACCAGCTCAGGTTCAGCGTGTACGTACCGCTGGTGCCCGAGTAATAGAGCGCCCGCACGTACACGACGACTGCGGACGATCCGCTGTTCGTGTACGTGAAGCTGTCGACGGCGCCGGCGCCGTTCTCGCTGGCCCTGAGCTGCGTGCCGCTGCTGTTCTGCAGGTACAGGTCGAAGTCCTTGCCGGCGGCCGGGGTCAGGCTCGCGCTCAGCGTCTTGCCCGCGGGCAGCGTGACCTTGAAGTAGTCGTTGGTGTCGGACGTCGACAGGCTGCCCGTCACCTTGACCGGCGCGCTGATCGTCTGCGGCGCGGTGCGGCTGTTGTTCGGCTCGACCTCCGGGATCGTGCCGCCGCCACCGCCGCCGCCCTTGATCGCGGTGATCGCGGCGTTGGCGTCCAGGATGCCCGAGCCGCACTGGCTGCAGGTGCCGGGGAAGGCCCGGGCGCTGCTCTTGAGCGCGGCCGTGATCTCGTCCGGCGTGGCCGTCGGCTTGGCGCTGTACAGCAGCGCGGCGACGCCCGCCACGTGCGGCGTGGCCATCGACGTGCCCTGGTAATACGCGTAGCTGTCGGCGCCCGGCGTGCTGGTGCCGGCGTTCAAGGTCGACAGGATGCCGTTGCTGGCGCTGGAGCGCACGTCGCCCCCCGGCGCCGCCAGGGTCACGATCGAACCGTAGTTCGAGTAGTAGGCCCGCGAGCCGTTGCGGTCCGTCGCCGCGACCACCACCACGCCCGAGCAGTTCGCCGGGCTGGAGTTGGAGGCGTTCTGGTTCTCGTTGCCCGCCGCGACGATGATGCTGGCGCCGCGCGAGCGGGCGCCGTTGATCGCCGTCTGTGTCGTGGTGTCGCACGCGCCGCCGCCGCCCAGCGACAGGTTCAGCACCTTGGCCGGCGTCGTGTTGGCCGGCAGACCCGACACGGAGCCGCCCGACGCCCAGGTCATGCCGTCGGCGATGTCGGAGGTGTAGCCGCCGCACTTGCCCAGCACGCGGATCGGCTGGACCTTGGCGTTGAAGGCGATGCCCGCCACGCCCAGGCTGTTGTTGGTCTTGGCCGCGATCGTGCCGGCCACGTGCGTGCCGTGCCAGCTCGAGGTGGAGGCCGGGTCGCCGGCCTGGCATTCGTTGGCGGCGTTGAAATCGCCAGGATCGCTCGGGTCGCTGTCACGGCCGTTGCCGTCCACGGACACCGTGGTGTCCACGATCATGTCGTAGCCCGCGACGATCTGGCCCGACAGGTCCGCATGCGGACGGTAGCCGGTGTCGATCACCGCCACCACCACGCCCGTGCCGGTCGCCTGGTCCCAGGCCTGCGGCGCGCGGATGCCGCCGGCGGTCTCGGACAGGTCCCACTGCTGGCCGTAGCTGCTGTCGTTGGGCACCATCAGCGCGTGCATCTTGCGGTCGGGCTCGACGTACTCGACGTTGGCGTCCTGGGCCTTGATCCGGTCGCCCAGCTCGCGCAGGTCCTGCAGGTTCAGCCGGCGGTCCAGCTTGAACACGTGGGCGCCGGTGCCCATCTGGCGCACCAGCGACAGGCGGGTGCCCAGCGGGGCGGCCAGCTGCTGCAGGCGCTCGGTACGGGCGCCGATGGCGTCGCTCGCCACCGATTGCGCCTGGATGGCGGCGCCCAGGCGCCCTTGCACGACGGTGCTGCCGTCCTTGTATTTCACGATCAGACGATCGGTCTGTTCGCTCAGTTGCCGCGGGGCCTTGTCGATGTCCACCGACGACACGCCAGCCTGGGCAGCGCCCATCGTGACGAGACCCACAGCCAGCGCGAGGCTGAGCTTGTTCAATCGCAACATGCTTGTCATCTCCAGAGTTCCTCGATCGACGCCGGGTTCACCGGCGCCAGCAAAGCCCCGACACCCTGGCGCGTTGACACCTCTGGTGGGGCACGCCATCCGACCCAACTCGATTGGCGTGCGACGCAGTGTAGGAAGACAGTCGGGCGACAAACGACCCACCTGAAAGGGTTAACAGGAAGGAATACCCCTATAACCTTTTTGTGTCAAAACGCAGACTTTGATCCGCCAATCGCCCCTTTCTTACGGCTAACGCGCTGATTCGTAAGGTTTGCGCGGAGTTTGCGAGCCCGCGCGAACGGCGTGCCCGGGGTGCCGGAAGCCATGCGCGGGACGCCTCGGATGGCGGGGTCGGAGGGGCTCGATTAGCCTGTGCGCCTTGTCGTTTTCACCACACATCGGTGACAAATAACCATGTTTCCACTACGCCTGATTGCCGCCGCGGCAGCTTCCACCCTGGCCCTGTCCGTGGTTCCGGCCCGCGCGCTGGACGTCGCGAGCTTCTCGCCCGACGTCCAGCCTTGTGCTGACTTCTATGAGTACGTGAACGGCCCGTGGGTCGCCCGCACGGAACTGCCGGCCGACCGCACCCGCATCGGCAGCTTCGACGCGCTGCGCGTGGCCAACGACCGGCTGCTGGGCGACGCGTTGGCGGAACTGCTGGCCAAGCCGGCGCTGCAGAAGTCGCCGGGCCTGAAGCAGGTCGCCGCCTACTACGCCAGCGGCATGGACCGGGCGGCCATCGAGGCGCAGGGCCTCAAGCCGGTCAAGCCGCTGCTGGACCGCGTCGCATCGATGAAGTCGGCGGAGGACCTGCCCTTCGCGCTGGCGCAGTTGGGCCGCGTCGGCATCGCGGCGCCGGTGGGCGCGTCCGTGCGCGCCGACGTCAAGAACACCCGCGTGAACGTACTCACGCTGGGCCAGTCGGGCCTGGGCCTGCCGGACCGCGACGACTACTTCAAGGACACCGACATCGCCAAGAAGCTGCGCGCGGCCTACCGGCTGTATGCGCAGCGACTGCTGTCGTCGGCGGGGTTCGACGCCACGCCGGCGGCGATCGACGCCTTGATGGCCTTCGAATCCCAGTTGGCCGATGCGACGACGCCGCGCGCGCAGCTGCGCGATCCCCTCAAGGTCTACAACCCGATGACCACGCCCGAGCTCAATGGCAAGGCGCCGGGGCTGGCCTGGGACGGTTATCTGAAGGCGCTGACGCGCAGCGACACGCGCGCCGGCGGTGTCGAGCGGCTGATCGTCGCGCAGCCCGACTTCCTGACGCGCGTGGCGCAGATGGCCGAGAAGGTCCCGCTCGCCACCTGGCAGACCTACCTCCGGGTGCGGGTGCTGGAGAACAGCGCCGCCCGCCTGCCGAAGGCGTACGCCGAGGCGGACTTCGACTACCGCGGCGTGGCCATCACCGGGCTGGAGCAGCCGATGCCGCGCAACGAGGAAGTCATCCAGCTGATCGGCGGCCGCACCGGCGGCAGCCCGCTGGGACTGGCGCTGGGCGAGCTGTTCGTGTCCAAGGCCTTCTCGCCGGAAGCGCAGCGCCGCGCGACGCTGCTGATCGGCGACGTCAAGGCCGCGATGAAGACACGCATCCAGAACCTGGCGTGGATGAATCCCGAGACCAAGGTCAAGGCGCTGGAGAAGCTCGAGGCGATGCAGCCCAAGATCGGCGCACCCGAGACCTGGCCGAAGTACGAGGGCATGACGCTGGATCCGAAGGACTTCGCCGGCAACCAGCTGCGCGCCGCGGCCTGGTTCCACGGCGAGCAGATCAAGGATCTGGATCGCCCGAGCGACCGTACGCGCTGGACCATGTCGCCCTACATCGTGAACGCGCAGGCGGGCGGTCTCAACGAGATCACCTTCCCGGCCGGCATCCTGCAGCCGCCCTTCTTCGACGCGAAGGCCGACGACGCCGTCAACTACGGCGGCATCGGCATGGTGATCGGGCACGAGATCGTCCATCACTTCGACGACCGTGGCCGGCAGTTCGACAGCATCGGCAGCCTCAACGACTGGTGGACCGCCTCCGACGCCGAGAACTACAAGGCGCGCGCCGACCGCGTGGTCGCGCTCTACGAGAGCTACGAGCCGGTCAAGGGCACGCACATCAACGGTCGACTGACGCTGGGCGAGAACATCTCCGACATGGCCGGCATGCCCATCGCCTTCGACGCGCTGCAGAACGCGCTGCGCCGCACCGGGAAGACCGACAAGATCGACGGCTTCACGCCCGAGCAGCGCTTCTTCCTCTCCAACGCCATGGTCTGGAGGAACAAGTCGCGTGAAGCAGCGCTGCTGAACCAGCTGCGCACCGACCCGCATTCGCCGGGCAAGTTCCGCGTGCTGGCGCCGATGTCCAACATGCCGGAGTTCGCCAAGGCCTTCAGCTGCAAGGGCGGCGACGCGATGGTGGCGGCGGATCCGATCAAGGTCTGGTGACGCGCTGAACCTGCCGCGGCGAGGCCCTGACGCGGGCCTTGTCGCGGCCTCCGGGGCCTGCCCGCCGTGAGGCGCGGCAGGCCCCGTGCCATTCGGGACCCATGCCTTTCGGGACGGTCGCGCGGAAGTCATGGGCCGGTCCTCTCATGCCGGGGGTCAGGTCTTGTCACGGTGTCGTCATGAGACGCACCAACGCGAGTCATGCATGACTTTTGACCCGATGGATACTGGGGAAAGTCGATTCTCAACTCATCGCCGCGACCTGCGTTTCGTCGCTGAATTCGGGCGCTCCGGCCCTCGGCTTCGACGCTTGGTCGCGATCCGCTTGGTCGATGAGCTCGCGCTGCCTACGCTGAAAAAAGACCGATCGTTCCGCCACCTTGATGCGGGCCGCGACGGTTCCTCAGCCCTCAGGAGCACGACATGCACGCCACCACCCGCACCACCCGCCTCGTCCGCACGAATCTCTTCCGCGCCGCTGCCGGCCTCGCCGCGGGCGCGCTCTTCGCCGTCCTGGGCGTCGGCACCGCGCACGCCGCGCCGGACGACCTGCAGCGCGTCGAGATCTCCGGCCGCCGCCCCGGCGAGATCCCGCGCACCGACGTGCGGGCCACCTGCCCCGGCGTCGACAAGGCGCTCGGCGATCGCCTGAGCCGGGTACAGTTCATCGAGGGCAAGGAAGGACTCTCCACGGTCAGCTTCCGCCTGAACGGCAATGTCATCACCGAGGTACAGGACCGCGGTCCCCTCGCCTATCGCACCCCGCTGCGCCGGGCGGTGCGCGCGCTCCAATGCCAGGGCGCGGCGCGCGACACGCTCTACGTGATGCAGGTGTCGTTCCGCAATGAGGACTCGCGCGACGACATGAACGGCCGCATCGCGCTGCTCGAGATGGCGCCGCCGGCAGCCGGCTCGGCGGTCGGCGCGGCCAGCGCGGCGATGGCCGACGGACGCTGATCGGGTTGTTCCGGGAGGGAGCTCCGCAGGCGGCTGGCTACGATGGCCGGCACGACAACCCGGAGACCCCATCCATGCCCGTCCGTCCCACCGATGCCGCACGCCGTTCCCTGCTGATCACCGGCGCCCTGGGCGCCACGGCCGGCGCGCTCGGCTGGCCCGCCGCGGCGCGCGCGGACACCTGGCCGTCCAAGCCGATCCGCTGGGTGGTCGCGTATCCGGCGGGCGGCGGCTCCGATTTCCTCGCGCGCCAGTTGGCGCCGGTGCTCGGCAAGGCGCTCGGGCAGACGCTGATCATCGACAACAAGCCCGGCGCGGCGGGCATCATCGGCACCGACAACGCCGCCAAGTCGCCGCCTGACGGCTACACGATCCTCACCGGCGACAACGGCGCGATGGTCTTCAACAGCGCGCTCTACAAGAAGCTGCCCTACTCGCCGGCGGACTTCGCGCCGGTCGGCTTCATGGCCCGTTTCCCGCTGCTGCTGGTGGTCAATCCCAACGCCGGCTTCAGTTCCGCGAAGCAATGGCTCGAGACCATCAAGGCCAGGCCCGGCAAGTACAGCTACGCCTCGCCCGGCGTCGGCAGCCCGCACCATCTGGCGATGGAACTGCTGAAGGACCGCACCAACAGCTACATCGTCCATGTGCCGTATCGCGGCACGGCGTTCTCGACGCAGGACCTGATCGCGGGCGTCGTGCCCATGGGGGTGCTGGACACCGCCGCCGCCCTGCCTCATCTGCGCGCCGGCAAGCTCAAGGCGCTGGCGGTGCTTGCGCCCAGACGCATCGCCGCGCTGCCCGACGTGCCCAGCTTCGACGAGACCGGCGTGGCCGGCGTCGACGTCAGCGCCTGGCAGGGACTCTTCGTCCCGAAGGGCACGCCCGAGGCCATCGTCTCCCGCCTCGGCGCCGAGCTGGGGAAGGCGCTCACGCAGCCGGACCTGAAAGCGAAGCTGGAGGATTTCGGCCTCGAAGTCGCGCCGGGCGACGCCGCTTCGCTGACGCGCTTCATCCAGGCCGAGACGCAGAAATGGCATGCCCTCATCCGCAGCCGCGGCATCTCGGCCGAATGATTCTGTCGCGGGGTCTCTCTCGAGGGACTTGTTCGCCATATTCCCCTGGACATGACGCAACTCCCGACCGCCCGGTCGGTCGCCGGACCGAGCACTGATAGCGCTGTCCTCCTCTGAAGGGACCTCCCGGCGATTACTTCCGGTGAGCGTGAAATAGCTCCGGGTTATCCCTTGAAGGGCGGTAAGCGAAACGAGCCGACACGCTGTCATACGCAATAAAGTTTGACCCGGCGCAAAGACAGAACGAAAACGACGCGCTAGGAGGCCTCCCCACCACTTCCGTTCCGCCTCATCGCGGAGCCGTCCGGTCATGAACAACAACAACGCCGTGCGCGCGACGGTGGCCCGTCGCGTTTCCATCTGGTCCAGTGCCGCGATCGCGGTCCTGCTGGTCCTCATCTGCGGGGCCCTGTCCTGGGTGCTCACCAATCAGGCGCAGCAGCGCACGCTGGACTACATGTCGGCGGAGGCCGCGTCGGTGGCGCGCGTCGCGGACGCCCTGGACCGCACGGCGCGGGAATCGGCCAACCGGCTGTACGACGTGCTGGCCGGCGACTTCGAAGGCGGCGCCTTCACGCTGGACGGCGACGGGGAACTGGCCTTCAACGGCCAGAAGCTCAACGGCAACTTCGACGCGGTCGACCGCTTCACCCGCCGCACCGGCGGCGTGGCGACGATCTTCGCGCGCAAGGGCACGGACGACTTCATCCGCATCACCACCTCGCTCAAGAAGGAAGACGGCTCGCGCGCTGTCGGCACGACGCTGGACCGCGCCGGCGCCGCCTTCGGCAAGCTGTCGACGGGCGACACCTATGTGGGTCCGGCGACGCTGTTCAAGGTGCCTTACATGACGCGCTACTCGGCGATCAAGGACGCGGGCGGCAAGGTCGTCGGCATCCTGTTCATCGGCTTCGACATGCGCGGACTGCAGCAGGAACTCGTGAAGATGGCCGACGCGGTCAAGCTCTACGAGACCGGCGGGCTGTACCTGCTCGATCCGGGCAAGACGCCGGCCGACGCGCTGCTGCGCGCGCATCCGCGCTCGCAGGGCAAGAAGCTGTCGGAAGTGATGCCGGCCGACCAGGCCGAGCAGTACGTCAAGACGCTCACCGAAGATCAGGACGGCGTGCTGGAGAAGGTCCAGGCCGTCTACGGCGAGAACTACAAGGACGCGTTCGCGGTGGCGCGCAAGTCGCAGGCCACCGGATGGTGGGTCGTCGCCGAGGCCTCGCGTGCCCAGGCGCTGGCGGCGCACAACACCACGCTGTGGGTGCTGTGGGGCCTGATGCTCGCGACCGTCGTGCTGCTGGGGCTGGGTGTGACCTGGATGCTGGGGCGCTGGGTCGGCCAGCCGCTGGCGGACCTGAACGAAGCCGTCGCCGCGGTCGCGGCCGGCGACCTGACCCGGCCGGTGGTCGTGCGTCAGCAGGATGACCTCGGCGCCTTGGCTGCCGGCGTCGAACGCATGCGGTTGCAGCTCTCGCGCACCATCAACGAGGTGCGCCAGGCCAGCGATTCCATCGGCACCGCCTCGGCGGAAGTCGCCGCCGGCAGCCGCGATCTGTCGGCGCGCACCGAGCAGTCGGCCAGCCATCTCCAGGAGACCGCCTCGGCGCTGGAAGAACTCGCCAGCTCGATGAGCCAGACCGCCGCGTCGGCCGCACAGGCCCATCAGCTGGTCGGCGAGTCCGACCGCGCCGCGCAGCGCGGCGGCAACGTCGTCGCCCAGGTCGTCACCACGATGGACGCGATCTCCGCGGCCAGCCGCCAGATCGGCGACATCATCGGCACGATCGATTCCATCGCGTTCCAGACCAACATCCTGGCGCTGAATGCAGCCGTCGAGGCGGCGCGTGCCGGCGAGCAAGGCCGCGGCTTCGCGGTCGTCGCCTCCGAGGTACGCCACCTGGCCCAGCGCAGCGCGGAAGCGGCCAAGCAGATCAAGGGCCTGATCACGGCCAGCGGCGAGCGCGTCGAGTCCGGCGCCAAGCTCGTCAGCGATACCGGCGAAGCGATGCGCGACATCGTCACCAGCGTCAAGCGCGTCACCGACATCATCGGAGAGATCTCCACCGCCTCGCGGGAACAGTCGCAGGGCGTGACGCGCATCAACGGCGCGGTCGCCCAGCTGGATCAAGGCACGCAGCAGAACGCCGCGCTGGTCGAGGAAAGCACCGCCGCCGCGGAAAGCCTGCGGGAGCAGGCGCATCGGCTGGTGGAGCAGGTCGGGCAGTTCCGGGTCTGACGCAACGGACTCGACGGGCGCGAACAGCGCGCCCAAAAGCAAAGCCCGCCGGAAGGCGGGCTTTTTCGTTGGCGCTTCGGATGAGCCGGATCGTCAGACCAGCACGCGCTCGATGCCGCCGTTGTTGGCCTTGGCCACGTACTCGGGCATCCAGTTCTCCCCGAGGATCTTGCGGGCCATCTCGACGACGATGTAGTCCGCCTCCAGCAGACCGTTCTGCATGTCGTCGCCGTAGCGGCTGAGGCCTTGCAGGCAGGACGGGCAACTGGTGAGGATCTTGAGGTTCTCGTCGGCGCCGACCTTGCCGGTGTCGCGCAGTTGCGTTTCCGCCTTGCGCAGTTCCTCTTCCTTGCGGAAGCGGACCTGCGTCGACACATCCGGCCGCGTCACGCCCAGCGTGCCGCTCTCGCCGCAGCAGCGTTCGCTCTTCATGACCTCGGGCCCGACCAGCGCCTTCACCGTCTTCATCGGTTCCTGCAGCTTCATCGGCGAGTGGCAGGGATCGTGATAGAGGTAGGCCTGCTTGGTGTCGAGCTTGATCCCCTTCTCGAGCAGGTACTCGTGGATGTCGATGATGCGGCAGCCGGGGAAGATGTCCTCGAACTTGTAGCCCTGCAGCTGGTCATAGCAGGTGCCGCAGCTGACCACCACCGTCTTGATGTCGAGGTAGTTCAGCGTGTTGGCCACGCGATGGAACAGCACCCGGTTGTCGGTGATGATCTTCTCGGCCTTGTCGAACTGGCCCGACCCGCGCTGCGGATAACCGCAGCAGAGGTAGCCCGGCGGCAGCACGGTCTGCACGCCGGCGTGCCAGAGCATGGCCTGCGTCGCCAGGCCGACCTGGCTGAACAGCCGCTCCGAGCCGCAGCCCGGGAAGTAGAAGACCGCCTCCGCTTCCGACGAGGTCTTCTGCGGATTGCGGATGATGGGGACGTAGTCCTTGTCCTCGATGTCGAGCAGCGCGCGCGCCGTCTTCTTCGGCAATCCACCTGGCAGCTTCTTGTTGATGAAGTGGATGACCTGTTCCTTGATCGGCGCGGTCCCCACCGTCGCCCGCGGCGCCGCGGTCTGCTTGCGCGCGACGCGCTTGAGCAGGCTGTTGGCGATGCGCTGCGCCTTGAAGCCGACGCCGACCATCGCCGCCCGCGCGATCTTGATCGTCTCCGGGTTGGTCGCGTTGAGCATCAGCATCGCCGCCGCGTTGCCGGGACGGAAACTCTTCTTGCCCATCTTGCGCAACAGGTTGCGCATGTTCATCGTGACGTCGCCGAAGTCGATCTTCACCGGGCACGGGTTCAGGCACTTGTGGCACACCGTGCAGTGATCGGCGACGTCCTCGAATTCTTCCCAGTGCTTGATCGACACGCCGCGGCGCGTCTGCTCTTCATACAGGAAGGCCTCGACCAGCAGCGAGGTCGCGAGGATCTTGTTGCGGGGACTGTAGAGCAGGTTGGCGCGCGGCACATGCGTCGCGCAGACCGGCTTGCACTTGCCGCAGCGCAGGCAGTCCTTGATGGACTCGCTGATCGCGCCGATGTCGCTCTGCTGCATGATCAGCGACTCGTGCCCCATCAGCCCGAAGCTGGGTGTGTAGGCATTGGTGAGGTCGGCGAAGGTGGTCTGGCCGCCCTGGCCGCCGGTCCCCGGGCGCAGCAGCTTGCCCTTGTTGAAGCGGCCTTCCGGGTCGACGCGGGCCTTGTAGCCGGCGAAACCCGCCAGCTCGTCGTCGGTCAGGAACTCGAGCTTGGTGATGCCGATGCCGTGCTCGCCGGAGATCACGCCGTCCAGCGAGCGCGCCAGCGTCATGATGCGCGCGACCGCCTCGTGCGCGGTCTGCAGCATCTCGTAGTTGTCCGAGTTCACCGGGATGTTGGTGTGCACGTTGCCGTCGCCGGCGTGCATGTGCAGCGCCACCCAGACGCGGCCGCGCAGCACCTCCTTGTGGATACGCTTGCACTCCGCCACGATCGGCGCGAAGGCGCCGCCCGCGAAGACGTCCTGCAACGGCTTCAGGATCTGGCGCTTCCAGCTCGCGCGGAGCGTGTAGTCCTGCAGCTGCTCGAAGTAGGGTCGCTCGCCGTCACGGGGGAGGTCCAGCTCCTGCATCCACGTGCGCCATTGCAGGCCGACCTCGTCCAGCAGCGCCAGCGCCTGAGCGACGCGGTCCTCGAGCAGCTCGGCGCTCGGGATCTCGCCGGCGTCGTCGCCCTTGCCCAGGGGCAGGTTGCCGTTGGCGAAAAAGGTGCGCAGCGCGTCGACCAGCGCCAGCTTGTTGCGCAGCGACAGCTCGATGTTGATGCGCTCGATGCCCAGCGTGTACTCGCCCATGCGGGGCAGCGGGATCACGACGTCCTCGTTCACCTTGAACGCGTTCGTGTGCTTGGAGATCGCCGCCGTGCGCTTGCGGTCCAGCCAGAACTTCTTGCGCGCGTCGGCGCTGACCGCGACGAAACCTTCGCCCGATCGGCCGTTGGCCAGGCGCACGACCTCGCTGGTGGCGCGCGCGACTTCATCGGCATCGTCGCCGACGATGTCGCCGATCAGCACCATCTTCGGCAGACCGCCGCGCTTGCTCTTGGTCGCGTAGCCGACGGCCTTCAGATAGCGGTCGTCCAGATGTTCGAGGCCGGCGAGGATGGCCCCGTTCGGCTTCTTCATCTCCCCGAACATGAAGTCCTTGATGTCGACGATCGAGGGCACGCACTCCTTCGGATTGCCGAAGAACTCGAGGCAGACCGTACGCACGTGCGCCGGCATGCGGTGCACGATCCAGCGCGCGCTGGTGATCAGGCCGTCGCAGCCTTCCTTCTGGATGCCCGGCAGGCCCGCGAGGAACTTGTCGGTGACGTCCTTGCCCAGGCCTTCCTTGCGGAAGGTGCGGCCGGGGATGTCCAGGCGTTCGGTGCGTTCCAGCGTCCTGCCGGTCGCGTCGTAGTAGTGCAGGTCGAAGCTGGCGACCTCGACGTCGTGGATCTTGCCGAGGTTGTGATTGACGCGGACGACTTCGAGCCACTTCGCGTCCGGCGTCACCATGCGCCACGAGGCCAGGTTGTCCAGCGCCGTGCCCCACAGCACCGCCTTCTTGCCGCCGGCATTCATCGCAACGTTGCCGCCGACGCACGAGGCTTCGGCCGAGGTCGGATCGACCGCGAACACGAAGCCGTGCAGCTCCGCCAGGTCCGACACGCGCTGCGTCACGACCCCGGCTTCGGTCCAGATGGTCGGGACCTCACGGTCCAGGCCCGGCAGGCGCTGCATCTCGACGCCGCGCATGGCCTCGAGCTTCTCGGTGTTGATCACCGCGCTGTTCCACACCAGCGGCACCGCGCCGCCGGTGTAGCCGGTGCCGCCGCCGCGCGGGATCACCGTCAGACCCAGTTCGAAACAGCCGGCCACCAGCGCGGCCATCTCGGCCTCGGTGTCGGGCGTCAGCACGACGAAGGGGTACTCGACGCGCCAGTCGGTCGCGTCGGTCACGTGCGAGACGCGCGACAGGCCGTCGAACTTGACGTTGTCCTTGGCGGTGATCTTCGCGAAGACCTTGACCGCGCGCTTGCGCAGTTCGGCCACCTGCTCGAACTGGTGGGAGAACGCGCCCACCGCCGCCTCGGCCGCGGTCAGCAGTTCACCGACCCAGGCGTCGCGCTTGGCGTCGTCTTCCGGATGCCGGCGGCGCTGCACTTCGCCCAGACGATGGCGCAACGCGCCGATCAACGCCTCACGGCGCTTGGGGTTGTCCAGCAGGTCATCCTGCAGGTACGGGTTGCGCTGCACCACCCAGATATCGCCAAGCACCTCGTACAGCATGCGCGCGGATCGGCCGGTCTGGCGCTCGGTGCGCAACTGGTCCAGCAACTCCCACGCGCGGGCGCCGAGCAGGCGAAGGACGATTTCGCGATCGGAGAAGGACGTGTAGTTGTACGGAATCTCGCGCAGCCGGGCGGCGGGCGCGTGCGGCTGGTTCAGGTCGCCGGCCATCGCGGGGTCGGCGGGCATCAGCAGATGCGGTGCATTCATGGCGGCCAGGTGCTCGCGCACCGGGGTTGCGGCAGGCCGGCGTCCAGGGGGCGGACACCGATGCCAGGCTGGAAAGACAAGCGGAGAGAGCTGTGGCCGAGACCGGACAGCGCCCTGGGACTTGTGGTCCCCGCGCCCGCTGGACACGGACGTGGAAGAGGCGTTCGCGAATGGCCGCGATCAGCGGCCGGCCCGGTCTGGGCAATGGTCGGAATCCTAACCCAGCGCCAGAGGGCAATCCCCGGCGAGGGACTCTAGGGATGCACCCCCGCCCACCTCCCGGCGAACGGTTCGCCAGTGTCACAATCGATCGATAAGCTCGCCGGCCCTCGGCGGACCGTCCACCCGACGACGTCCGTCGCGAACCGCAGAACCACCCTCCCCGAGCATCGGAGACCCATGAAGCACCTCCCGACTTCCCTGCTGGCCACATCGGCCGTCGCGCTCGCCGCGCTGATCGCTCCCGCCGCCGCGTCGGCGCAGACCGAGATCCAATGGTGGCACTCGATGGGCGGCGCCCTCGGCGACTGGGTCAACGACCTGGCCAAGGACTTCAACGCCAGCCAGAAGGACTACAAGATCGTCCCGACCTACAAGGGCAGCTACGACGAGTCCATGGCCGGCGCCATCGCCGCCTTCCGCGCCGGCAACGCGCCGCACATCCTGCAGGTCTTCGAGGTCGGCACCGCCACCATGATGGCCAGCAAGGGCGCGATCGTGCCGGTGGGCCAGGTGATGCAGCAGGCCGGCGCCAAGTTCGACAACGCTGCCTACGTGCCCGCCGTCGCCGGCTACTACACCGCGCCGAACGGCCAGATGCTGAGCTTCCCGTTCAACAGCTCGACCACCGTCTTCCACTACAACAAGGACGCGTTCAAGGCCGCCGGCCTGGATCCCGAGAAGCCGCCCACCTCCTGGCCGGAAGTCGTCGCCGCCGCGGCGAAGCTGAAGGCCTCCGGCTCCAAGTGCCCGTTCACCACGAGCTGGGTCAGCTGGACGCAGCTGGAGAGCTTCTCCGCCTGGCACAACGTCGAGTACGCGACGAAGAACAACGGCTTCGGCGGCCTCGACACGCGCCTGGCGTTCAACACGCCGCTGCACGTGCGCCACATCGAGAACCTGGCCAACATGGCCAAGCAGGGCCTGTTCGTCTACAAGGGCCGCGGCAACAGCGCCGACTCGAGCTACTTCTCCGGCGAGTGCGCCATGATGACCGGCTCCTCCGGTCTCTACGCCAACGTCAAGAAGAGCGCCAAGTTCAACTTCGGCATCTCGACGCTGCCCTACTACCCGGACGTGCCCGGGGCGCCGCAGAACACCGTCATCGGCGGCGCCAGCCTGTGGGTGATGTCGGGCAAGAAGCCCGCGGAGTACAAGGGCGTGGCCGCGTTCTTCCAGTACCTGGCGCAGGCCCAGGTCGCGTCCGAGAGCCACAAGCGCACCGGCTACCTGCCGGTGACCAAGGCGGCGTACGAGCTGACCGAGAAGAGCGGCTTCTACAAGCAGAACCCCGGCACCGACGTCGCCGTGCAGCAGATGATCCGCAAGACGACGGACAAGTCGCGCGGCGTGCGCCTGGGCAACTTCGCGCAGATCCGCACCGTCATCGACGAGGAACTGGAACAGGTCTGGGCCGGCAAGAAGCAGCCCAAGGAAGGCCTGGACGCCGCGGTCAAGCGCGGCAACGAGCTGCTGGAACGCTTCCAGAAGGCCAACAAGTCCTGACCCCCGGTTGACGTCCCGGAGCGGCCGTGCCGCTCCGGGCTCAACGCGCCCCTCCTCTCCATTTCCTCCTTCGGCGCCAACCCTGGATGTCCCAACAGAAACGCGTGGTATTCCGATCGCGCTGGCTGCCCTGGCTGCTGCTGGCGCCGCAGGCGCTGGTGATCGGCGTGTTCTTCTTCTGGCCGGCGGCGCAGGCGCTGCTCCAGAGCCTGCAGCAGCAGGACGCCTTCGGCCTGTCGACCGAGTGGGTCGGCCTGGCCAACTTCCAGACCCTGTTCAACGACGACAGCTACCTCGCCTCCTTCAAGACGACGGCGGTGTTTTCGCTGCTGGTGGCCGTTCTGGGGCTGGCGGTCTCGCTGCTGCTGGCCACGATGGCCAACCGCGTCGTGCGCGGCGGCCCGGTCTACAAGACGCTGCTGATCTGGCCCTACGCCGTCGCCCCGGCGATCGCGGGCGTGCTGTGGCTGTTCATGTTCGCGCCGTCCATCGGCGTCGTCTCCTACGGCCTCCAGCGCCTGGGCATCGACTGGAACCACCTGCTCAACGCCGACCATGCGATGACGCTGGTCGTCATGGCGGCCGTCTGGAAGCAGGTTTCCTACAACTTCCTGTTCTTCCTGGCCGGGCTGCAGTCCATCCCCAAGTCGCTGCTCGAAGCCGCCGCCATCGACGGCGCCGGCCCGTGGCGCCGGTTCTGGACGATCACCTTCCCGCTGCTGTCGCCGACCTCGTTCTTCCTGCTGGTGATCAACGTCGTCTACGCATTCTTCGACACCTTCGGGATCATCGACGCGGCCACCCACGGCGGCCCCGGCAAGGACACGGCCATCCTGGTCTACAAGGTCTACTACGACGGCTTCAAGGCGCTGGACCTCGGCGGCTCGGCCGCGCAGAGCGTCGTGCTGATGGTGATCGTGGTCACGCTGACCGTCCTTCAATTCCGTTTCGTCGAGAAAAAGGTGCAGTACTGATGGTCGAGCGCCGCCCCGCCCTGACGATGCTGTCGCACCTGATCCTGGTGCTCGGCGTGCTGATCGTCGCCTTCCCGCTGTACATCGCGTTCGTCGCCTCGACGCACACCGCGACCGAGATCGTCCAGGCCCCGATGCCGATGCTCCCGGGCTCGCATTTCCTGGACAACTACGCCGCCGCGCTGTTCGGCAACAGCGGCGGCGGCTCCAAGGCCCCGGTGGGCCAGATGATGTGGGTCAGCTTCGTCTCCGCGATGGTCATCGCGGTGGGCAAGATCGCGATCTCGCTCCTGTCGGCCTTCGCGATCGTCTACTTCCGCTTCCCGGCGCGCAACTTCTTCTTCTGGGCCATCTTCGTCACGCTGATGCTGCCGGTGGAGGTGCGCATCGGGCCGACCTACCAGGTCGTCTCCGACCTGAAGATGCTCAACAGCTACGCCGGCCTGACGGTGCCGCTGATCGCCTCGGCGACCGCGACCTTCCTGTTCCGGCAGTTCTTCCTGACGATTCCCGACGAGCTCGTCGAAGCCTCGCGCATCGACGGCGCCGGGCCGCTGCGCTTCTTCCGCGACGTGCTGCTGCCCTTGTCGAAGACCAGCATCGCCGCGCTCTTCGTCATCCAGTTCATCTACGGCTGGAACCAGTACCTCTGGCCGCTGCTGGTCACGACCGACGAGAGCATGTACCCCGTCGTCATCGGCATCAAGCGCATGATCAGCGGCGGCGACGCGGCCAACGACTGGAACATCATCATGGCCACGGCGATGCTGGCCATGATCCCGCCGGCGCTGGTCGTCGTGCTGATGCAGCGCTGGTTCGTCAAGGGTCTGGTGGACGCCGAGAAATGAGCGCCGACAGGTAGGCGCCCACAAGCAGAACGAGAGAACACTCCGATGGCAAGCATTTCCCTGCGCAACGTCGTCAAGCAGTACGGCACCGGCGCCAAGGCCAACCCGGTGATCCACGGCGTCGACGCCGAGATCCGCGACGGCGAGTTCGTCGTCATCGTCGGCCCGTCCGGCTGCGGCAAGTCCACGCTGCTGCGCATGGTCGCCGGCCTGGAGGAGATCAGCGGCGGCGAGATCGCCATCGGCGAGCGCGTCGTCAACGAGATCGAGCCCGCGGACCGCGACATCGCGATGGTGTTCCAGAACTACGCGCTCTACCCGCACATGAGCGTGTTCGAGAACATGGCCTACGGCCTGAAGATCCGCAAGCTGTCCGAGGCCCAGATCCGCGAGCGCGTCGACAAGGCCGCGGGCATCCTGGAGCTCGGCCACCTGCTGCAGCGCAAGCCGCGCGAGCTTTCCGGCGGCCAGCGCCAGCGCGTCGCGATGGGCCGCGCGATCGTGCGCGACCCGCAGGTCTTCCTGTTCGACGAACCGCTGTCCAACCTCGACGCCAAGCTGCGCGTGCAGACCCGGCTGGAGATCCAGAAGCTGCACCGCGAGCTGGGCGTGACCTCGCTGTTCGTCACGCACGACCAAGTCGAGGCGATGACGCTGGCCCAGCGCATCGTCGTCATGAACGGCGGACGCATGGAACAGTTCGGCACGCCCGACGAGGTCTACGGCCGCCCGGCGACCACCTTCGTCGCGAGCTTCATCGGCTCGCCGGCGATGAATCTGCTCAAGGGCCGCGTGGAGGGCCGTCGCTTCATCATCGGCAGCAGCGCCCTGCCGCTGCCGCAGCCCGCGCCGCGCGAGGGGGAATTGATCCTCGGACTGCGCCCCGAGCATGCGCTGCCGCATGACGGCCAGATCGTTTCTGGCGAAACGACCGCTTGGCCGCTGAAAGTGGAGATGGTCGAGATGCTGGGCGCGGAGCGGCTGGTCTACGGCCGCCTCGGCGACGCCGCCTTCACGCTGCGCATCGACGGCACCGACACGCCCCCGCAGCCCGGCGACGACGTGCTGTTGAAGGCGCCCGCCGAGCGCCTGCATTGGTTCGATCCGGCGACCGGACAGCGCGTCGACTGAGCGCGACGCCGCCTCGCCTTGCTTCGCTCCGAGGATCCACGACCAGGGAGAACGACATGACGATCCGGACACCCACCCTCGACGACGAGAGCAACTGGCCCTGGTCGCTGCCTTTCTGGGTCGCGCATCGCGGCGCCGGCAAGCTGGCGCCGGAGAACACGCTGGCGGCGTTCCGGGAAGGCGCGCGCCACGGCTACCGCGCCTTCGAATGCGATGTGAAGCTGAGCGCCGACGGCGTTCCCTTCCTGCTTCATGACGCGACGCTGGACCGCACGACGAATGCGCGGGGCCGCGCTGCGGACCGCACCTGGAGCGAACTGTCGAGGCTGGACGCGGGCCGCTGGCACAGCCGGGCCTTCGCGGGTGAACCGCCGCCCAGCCTCGAAGCCATCGCCGCCTTCGTGCGCCGCAACCAGCATGCGCTGAACATCGAGATCAAGCCCACGCCGGGCGACGAGTTCCGCACCGGCGAGGTCGTCGGCGGCGAAGTGCTGCGCCTGTGGGAAGGCTCGGCGCCGGACACGGTGCTGTTCAGCAGTTTCCATCCGGAGGCGCTGCGCGGCGCGCGCGAATCCTCGCCGCAGGTGCCACGCGGGCTGCTGCTCGACAAGCTCGAGGGCGACGGCTGGCTGCAGCTGGCGCAATCGCTGGGCTGCCGCGCCGTCATCACGCATTACGCGCTGATGGATCAGGCCCTGGTGTCGCGCCTGCACGAGGCCGAGATGAAGGCCCTGGTCTACACGGTGAACGACGCCGCCGCCGCGCAATGGCTGATCGCCAACGGCGTGGACGGGATCATCACCGACGCCGTCGACCGCTTCAGCCCGACGGCCTGAGCCGGCTTTCAGAGCCGACGGTCGGAGCCGACGGTCGTCGGTCGTCGGGGTCACCGTTCAGCGCGCGGGATCGATCAATTCGTTGATCGAGATCATCCCGTAGATGTAGGTGTCGCTGAGCTGGCCGGTGACGTTGATCGCGTCATCGCGCAACAGCCCTTCCAGCGAGAAACCGCAGCGTTCGGCGACCGCGCGGCTGGCCGTGTTGCGCGAATCGGTACGGATCTCCAGTCGCCGGGCGCGCAAGGGGCCGAAGGCCAGTCTCGCCAGGGCGATCACGGCCTCCGACGCCAATCCGCGCCCCGTGTGCGCCGGGCCGATCCAGTAGCCGATCTCGTAGCGGCGCACCTTCCATTCCAGCGTGTGCAAGCCCGCGCCGCCGATCAGTCGACCCGGACTGCCGTCCGCCTCGCGTTCGTGGAGGTAGTACGCCAGGTGCTGCCGTTGCAGGAACTGCGACTGCATGCGCCGCGCGATCGCCTCCGACTGCTCGACGCTGGGCGTCTCGTGCGCCCAGGGCATCCAGGGCTTGAGATGCTCCTGGGCGTCGAGGACGGCCCGGTTCAGCACGGGCCCGAGGCCCGCGCGCGGCGAGAGGAGCAGGAGACGCGAGGTCTCCAGGCGCTCGGGGACGTCGATGAGGATGGGATCGTCGGCAGGCATGACTCGCATGGTGGAGAGCGGCTCCATCAGTTGCCGCTGGCCGGCTGCAGGTTCGTGCCGCTGGCCTGACTCGCGGGAGGGATGCCGGGCATCGCTTCGGCGCCCAGCGGAGGCTCCTCGTCCTCGACCTTGGGCAGCACCTTCACCGAGCGGATGGCCTGCACCTGCCAGGCCAGCGCCGACAGCAGCAAGGCGCCCACACCGGCGAAGGCCAGCGCGGCGCGCAGGCTGACGTGTTCGCCGAGCCAGCCGCCGATCAGCGCGCCAGGACCGGCGGGGATCAGGATCAACCAGCGCATCGTGCTGGTCATGCGGCCCAGCAGCGGCCCGGGCGTCACCGCTTGCCGCAGCGACAGGAAGTTGATGAAGATGAACACCGCGCCGATGCCGAACATGAACAGCGTGAAGGCAAAGGCCGCCACGCCCCATGCGTTGGCCGGCGCGACGCACAGCGCCGCCCAGCCGATGCCGCACAGCGCGAAGCCGCTGACCAGGCAGGGGCCGGGTCCGAGGCGCGCGCTGACGCGGTGGCCGATGGCGCTCGCCAGCACCGTGCCGGCGCCCAGCGCGATGTAGGACAGGCCGACGCTCTGCGCCGACAGCCCGAGCACGCGCGTCGCGAAGAGGATCTGCACCACCTGCGCCGCCTGGTTGAACATCTGCCAGCCGCCGACCGCGCAGGCCAGCGCGACCAGCATCGGCTTGCCGCGCACGAAGGCGACGCCGGCCTTCAGGTCGCGCCAGAAATGCGCGTCCTCGAGGCGATGCAGGGTCTCGTTGACCTTGACGCCGCGCAGGATCGCCGCGGAGGCGACCAGCAGCAACGCGTCGACCGCCAGCGCCAGCGGCGCGCCGACCAGCTTGATCAGCGCGCCCGCCACGCCGGGGCCGGCGACTTCAGCGCCCGAGGAGGCCAGCGCATTCTTCGCATGCGCCTCGACCAGCCGGTCGCGGCTCACCACCTGCGTCAGCACGATCTGGGAGGCGCTGCCGGCGATGGTGTACACGGTGCCGAGCAGGAAACCGACGAAGTACAGCCAGGGCATGCCCAGCCAGCCCATCCAGTGGGCGATCGGCACGCTGGCCACGGCCACGGCCAGCGTGAGCTCGCCGACGATGTAGACCGGCAGCTTGCGCACGCGGTCCAGCCAGACGCCGGCGGGCAACGAGAACAGCACGAATGGCGCGAGTTCCATCGCCGTCAGCACGCCCATCTGCGTCGGCGACGCATGCAGCAGCACGGCCGCGGTCAGCGGCAGCGCCAGCAGCGTGATCTGCCCGCCGAGCGAGCTGATCAGGATCGACGTCCAGAGGCGCCGGTAGACGAGGTTGCGCAGCAAATCGCCGGCGGGGAGCTGGATGAGATCCAGCAGGCGGTCGAGCAGACGGTCGACCCACGTGGTTGTCCTCTTGGGCAACATGATGAAACTCCGGATGCGGTCCGCGCGGGGCGTCGTGCGCCGGGTACGGACCGGGCGAGCGGGACGCCGTCAGCGTCGCGGTCGCGGAAAGCCAAGGACCTGGATGGCCGGCCGACTTCGGGGATTCGGGGCCGGCGGGCGTCGTGAAGACGCCTACGGTCGTCGCGCCCAGCCGGCCTGGCCAAGCGCGCGCACCGACGCCAGGGCGTCGTCTTTGGTGCGGTCGAGCAGCTTGGTCATGGATCGGCTCCGATCGTGGATCGTGGCGTGAGAGCTTCCGGGGAGGAAGAAGGCGTCGATGCTATCAGCGCCCCTGTGTCATCGACAAGTGAGGAAAGGCAGGGGCCTCACCAGCCGGCGGCCGCGCCATCGCGCCGCGGATCGCTCGCCGCGACATAGCCCTCCACCGCCGGATCGCCGAGGCGCCAGATGAACTGGCCCGCGCCGAAGTCCTGGTAGCTGTCGCTGATCTCGGCGATCTGGTGGCCGAGCGCGCGCAGTCCGGCGACGGCCCCGGGATCCATCGTCGACTCGACGTTGATCGACAGCCCCGCGTTGTAGCGCCAGCGCGGCGCGTCGCAGGCGGCCTGCGGATGCTGCCGGTGATCGACCATCCGGACCAGCGTCTGCAGGTGGCCCTGCGGCTGCATGTTGGCGCCCATCACGCCGTAGCTCATCTGCGGCTGACCGTCCTTCATCAGGAAGGCCGGGATGATGGTGTGGAACGGCCGCTTGCCCGGCGCGACGACGTTGGCGTGGCCCGCCTCGCGCGTGAAGCCGTGACCGCGGTTCTGCAACGACAGACCGTAGCCCGGCACCACGACGCCCGAACCGAAGCCGTGATAGTTGCTCTGGATGAAGCTGACCATCATGCCGCTCTCGTCGGCGGCGGTCAGGTAGATGGTGCCGCCCTTGACCGGATTGCCGGCCTGGAAGTCCTGGGCCCGGTTCCGGTCGATGAGCTTCGCGCGCTCGGCGAGGTAGGCCGGGTCCAGCAGTTCCGCCACCTGGACCTCCATCGTCCGAGCGTCGCTGACGTAGCGGTAGGTGTCGGCGAAGGCCAGCTTCATCGCCTCGATCTGCAGGTGATGGGAGGCCGCGCTGTCCACCGGCAGCGACGCGATGTCGAACTGCTTGAGGATGCCCAGCGCGATCAACGCCGCGATGCCCTGACCGTTCGGCGGGATCTCGTGCAGCGTGTGGCCGGCGTAGTCCATCGAGATCGTGTCGACCCACTCCGGCGCATACGCGGCGAAGTCGGCGGCGGTGATCGCGCCGCCGGTCTCGCGCGCGAAGGCGGCGGTGGCTTCGGCGATCTCGCCGCGGTAGAAGGCCTCGCCCTTCGTCTGCGCGATCAGTCGCAGCGTGCGCGCGGCCGCCTCGAACCGGAACACCTCGCCCACCTCCGGCGCGCGCCCCTTCGGCAGGAAGGCCTCGGCGAAGCCCGGTTGCGACACCAGGTCCGCGACCTTCGAGGCCAGGCGCCACTTGCCCTGCACGATCACCGGCACGGCGTAGCCGCGCTCGGCGATCTCGATCGCCGGGGCCATCAGGTCGGCGAAGGGCAGCTTGCCGTAGCGCTCGCTGAGCGCGGCCCAGCCGCCCACCGCGCCGGGGACCGTCACCGCGTCCCAGCCGCGCAGGGGCAACGAAGCGCCGACGCCGTGCTTGCGATCGAAGTAGTCGGGCGTCCACGCCTGCGGCGCGCTGCCGGAGGCGTTCAATCCCTGCAGGGTCTTGCCGTCCCACACGATCGCGAAGGCGTCCGAGCCCAGGCCGTTGCTGCAAGGCTCGAGGAGCGTCATGCAGGCCGCGGTCGCGATCGCGGCGTCCACGGCATTGCCGCCCTGCCCCAGGATGCGCAGTCCCGCCTGCGCGGCCTGCGGATGCGAGGTCGACACGACATTGCGCGCGAAGACCGGGCTGCGTTGGCTCGCGTAGCCGCGAGTCCAGTCGAAGGCGTGGTGAGGGGCGGTCATCGGGCGTCTCCTGAATGCGTGCGCGGCATCTTGCCCGATGGCTCCCGTGTCCGACAGCGCGCAATACCTGACCCGTGAAGGACCCGTGCGGATTGCGTAACCCATTGCAAAGCTGCGCTTGGCTGTCAACACAAGGTGTCGCGGCGTCGTTGTCTGCTCACCTTGTTCAACCCGCTGGAGAAACCAGATGCAAGCCTTCAAGACCATCAAGACCCTGGCCCTGATCCCCGCCCTGCTGATTGCCGGCGCCGCGATGGCCCAAGGCACCGCCACCCCGGCGGCGCCCGCGACGCAAGCCGCTCCGGCAGCGATGGCCGCCCCCGCGTCCGACGCCAAGGCCGAGCACAAGGGTGCGAAGCATCACAAGGCCACCGGTGACAAGGCCGCCGCGCACAAGACCGGCCACAAGAAGGCCGACAAGGCTGAGAAGCCGGCCGAAGGCGCCTCCGCCGCCAAGTAATCGGCGGGCCGGACGCGAGGCCGGGGACGCGACGATCGCGTCCTCCCCCGTCCTCTCCTCAGCTTCCTCGCGCCCAAAAAGAAACCGCAGCACCGGGTGACCGGTCTGCGGTTTTTCTTCGTCCAGCGCTCGTCTGGAAGCCGCTGAGCGGCTGGGGGAATCAGGCGGCCAGTTGGGCGATCGGAATGACGCGCGAAGAGGTGGCGCAGGTCACGCCGTGTGCGGCCGCGCAGTGGCGCAGCGCCTCATTGAAGACGTCGCGCGCGCAGTCGTGGCAGCTGCCGCAGGCGGAGGCCACCTGGGTCTCGTCCTGGAGCACGTCGAAGTTGTGAACGCCGTCGGCCACGTTGCGGCGGATGTCGCGGTCGGAAACTCGATGACAGAGGCAGACGATCATGGCGGCGGCGAGTCAGGATGAACCTGGGATGGCCGTGATACTAGCGCAAACGCGAATCCCTCTCAATTAGATTGCAGAGCCCCTGCGGCGCGTCGGACAACTGTCGGTGAACAACGACACGGAAGGCAGCCCGACGTCATCCAGACGTAAAAAAGCCCCGGCTGGCGGGGCTTCGGGGTTCCTGGCGGCGGCTGGGACCCCGGGATGGACGGGCTGGCAGTCAGCTGGCTTCGCCCATCTGGCTTTGGAGCCAATTCTGTTCGCCGATCTGCGCGATCAGCTCGATCTGGGTCTCCAGATGGTCGATGTGCTCTTCCGTGTCGGCGAGGATCTCCTCGAGCACTTCGCGGGAGATGTAGTCGCGCACGCTCTCGCAGTAGGCGATGGCTTCCTTCAGCAGCGGATGGCTGCCCATCTCGATCTTCAGGTCGCAATGCTGGGCCTCGACGGCGTTCTCGCCGATGTAGAGCTTGCCCAGGTCCTGCAGGTTCGGCAGGCCTTCCAGCAGCAGGATGCGATCCATCAGCTTGTCGGCGTGCTTCATCTCCTCGATGGACTCGGCGTACTCGTGCTTGGCCAGACGCTCCAGGCCCCAACTCTTGTACATCTTGTAGTGCAGGAAGTACTGGTTGATCGCGGTCAGCTCGTTCTTCAGCTGCGCGTTCAAGTACTCGATGACCTTGGCGTCGCCCTTCATGTTCTTCTCCTGGAATTCGGTGGAATGGCGTGCATTGTCCTCATCCCTACGGCGAATGGGGACAAGACCCGGCGGCCCCGCTCTGCATGCGAAGTATTCGCAGCACGTTTCCGTCGCTGGCCCTCTGAGAGAGGACCCTCCCCGAGGCACTCCAGCAGGCGATCCATCAAGAAAAAAACAATCGCCGCGATTCTTGGTTGCTATTGCGAATCGTTCTCATTAAGATGCGTCGCATGAATGCCCACCACCACCCCCATCTCGAAGCCCTGCAAGCCGTTGCGCTGGACAGCGCACGGGTCGCCGCAGGTTCGCCGCGCGAAGCGGTTCCGCTGGTCCAGCGCCGCCGCATCAGCAGCCAGGCGCTGATGGGCAACGACCGAGAGGTCGAGATCGAACACGCCGGCTCGCTCTACCGGCTGCGCGTGACGTCGCTGGGCAAGCTCATCCTGACCAAGTGATCCGCTGGGCGGCGCGGCCGGCCGAGGACCGGCCCGCCCGCCCGTGATCCGCGTCGCCGTTTCCGTTTCCCTCCATCCCAGAACCGCCGGCCGTCCGCGAGGACCGCCCGCCCGCACCAGCCCGCGTCGTGCCAGCCCGTGCGAGATCCCAAGAACTACAAGGATTTCGTCACCATGCAACTGCGCCCGACGCCCGTCGCGCTCGCCCTGTCGTTGGCCTTCCCGCTGGCTTTCGCCCAGACCTCGCCAACCGCTTCGACCGCCGAGAACCCCCAGCAACTCGGTGAACTGACGGTCTCCGCGACCCGCACCGAGCGCTCGGTCGACGCGGTGCCCAACACGGTCACCGTGAAGAACCGCAAGCAGCTCGACCGTCGCGACGCGCGCGACCTGAAGGACCTGCTGTCCGACGAGGTCGACCTCGACGTGAAGGCCATGACCCCGCGCTTCACGGCAGCGGGCGCGTCCACGGGCCGCTCGGGCAATGAAGGCATCAACATCCGCGGCCTGGAAGGCAACCGGGTGCTGATGATGGTCGACGGCATCCGCCTGCCGCAGAGCTTTGCGTTCGGCGCGTTCGCCAGCGGCCGGGCCGACTTCGTCGACCTCAACAGCCTGGCGAGCGTCGAAGTCCTGCGCGGGCCGACGTCCACGTCCTACGGCAGCGACGGCCTGGCCGGCGCGCTGAGCCTGCGCACGCTGTCGCCCGAGGACCTGCTGGTGAACGGCAAGACCTTCGCCGGCTTCGCGCGCCTGGGCGCCCTGAGCGTCGACGACTCCAAGCGCGCCAGCGCCGCGGTCGCCTTCGGCGCCGGCGACTGGAGCAGCCTCGTGCAGGCATCGGTCCAGCGCGGCCACGAGACGAAGAACGAAGGCGACAACGGCGCCGCCAACGCGACCCGCACCAAGCCCAATCCGACCGACGTCGATACCAGCAGCGTGATGGCCAAGCTCGGCTACCGCGTCAACGCGAACCACCGCCTGATGGGCACGCTCGAGTATCGCGAGCGCAAGATCGACACCGACGTGCTGACGGCCGTGACCGCGCCGCCGGCGGCCGGCACGCTGCCGGCGACGGCGGTGCTGGCGCTGGACGCGCACGACAAGATGGACCGCACGCGGTTCTCGCTGGAGCATCGCTACGAAGACCTCAACGCGACCTGGCTGCAGCAGACGACGACCCATGTCTACGTGCAAGACAGCGAGACGCGCCAGTTCTCCTACGAGGACCGCAACACCGCCGCCGACCGCACGCGGCTGGGCACCTACAAGGAGCGCGTGATCGGCCTGAGCTCGCAGGCGCAGACGCAGCTCGCCAGCCAGCGCCTGAGCTACGGCGTCGACCTCAGCCGCAACACGATCGAAGGCGTGCGCGACGGCACGGTCCCGCCGGCGGGCGAGACCTTCCCGAGCAAGCCCTTCCCCGACACGAAGTACACGCTCGCGGGCGCCTTCGTGCAGGACGAGATCGAGGCGGGCGACTTCACGATCATTCCCGCGCTGCGCTTCGAGCACTACAAGCTGTCGCCGAAGCCGGACGGCTACGCCGGCCAGATCGTCTCGCTGTCGGACCAGGCGGTGACGCCGCGGATCGGCCTGATCTGGCGCGCGACGCCGCTCGTCCAGCCGTACGTGAACTGGGCGCAGGGCTTCCGCGCGCCGACCCCGGACCAGGTGAACAACGGCTTCGCCAATCCGGTCCAGGGCTACCAGAGCATCGGCAATCCCGACCTCAAGGCGGAACACGCCAACAGCTGGGAACTGGGCCTGCGCGGCAAGCTGATCGACACGCTGCGCTGGCAGCTGAGCGCCTACGACAACCGCTACCGCGACTTCATCTCGCAGGAGATGGTGCGCGGCTCCTTCACGCCCGCGGACCCGGCGATCTTCCAGTACGTCAACCTGAGCCAGGCCCGGATCAAGGGCGTCGAGGCGCGCTTCGTCTGGGACATCTCGCCGACCTTCAACGTCAACGCCTCGGTGGCGAAGTCGCGCGGCCACAGCATCGAGAACGGCGTCGAGACGCCGCTCGACAGCGTGCAGCCGCTGCGCGGAAAGATCGGCGCGCACTACGAGTCCGGCCCCTGGGCCGTCGAGGCCAGCTGGCTGCACAGCTCCGGCAAGAAGCCCTCGGACGTCAGCACGGCGACCCAGTACACGCCGAAGAAGTACGACGTCGTCGACCTCGGCGGCGCGTACCGCTTCGACAAGACGTTCTCGATCTCCGCCTACGTCACCAACCTCTTCGACAAGAAGTACTGGCGCTGGGGCGACGTGACCGGCATCAGCGCCGCCACGCCGGCGGCCCTGGCCGTGATCGACAGCTACACCGCCCCCGGCCGCGCCTTCCAGGTGACCCTGCGCGCCGATTTCTGACCAGGAGTCCGTTCCCATGCATGCCAGCTTCACCGCCCTGCGTCAGGCCTTCGCCACGGCGCGCCAGGAGCGCAAGGCCCGCCACCGCGACATCGCCAGCGACCTGCGCATCTCCGAAGGCGAGCTGCTCGCCGCGCACGCCGGCCCGTTCGCGGACGACGAGTCCCCGCTGCGCGCGCGCCGCCTGCGCGCCGAGTGGCAGGACCTGATCGCCGCGCTCGAGCCGCTGGGCCCGGTCATGGCGCTGACCCGCAACGAGTCCTGCGTGCACGAGAAGGTCGGCGTCTACACCGCCGTCAGCGCGCAAGGACCGCAGCGTCAGGTCGGCCTGGTGCTGGGCGGCGCGATCGACCTGCGCGTCTTCTACAGCCACTGGCGCCACGGCTTCGCCGTCGCCGAGCGGCTGTCCGACGGCGCGCTGCAGCGCAGCCTGCAGTTCTTCGACGCCGCCGGCCAGGCCATCCACAAGGTCTTCGTGAAGCCGGAAAGCGACCTCGCCGCCTACGAGGCGCTGGTCGAGCGCTTCCTGGCGCAAGACCAGCAGCCGGGCTTCGAGCCTGGCGACGCCTGGCAGGACCCGGCGGAAGTGCCGGACGCGCGCATCGACGTCGCGAGCTTCCGCAGCGAGTGGGCCTCGCTGCGCGACACGCACGACTTCTTCGGCCTGCTCAAGCGTCACGGCCTGAGCCGCACGCAGGCGCTGCGCCTGGCGGAGCCGCGCTTTGCGCAGCCGCTGGCGCTGTCCAGCGCGCAGGAGCTGCTGAGCCGCGCCGCGCAGGAGAACGTGTCCATCATGGTCTTCGTCGGCAACCCCGGAATGATCCAGATCCACAGCGGTCCGGTGAACAAGGTCGCGATGATGGGCCCGTGGATCAACGTGCTGGATGCGGGCTTCAACCTGCATCTGCGCGAGGATCACATCGCCTCGGCCTGGCTGGTGCGCAAGCCGACGGTGGACGGACTCGTGTGCTCGCTGGAGCTGTTCGACGCGCAGGGCCGCACGATCGCGATGATGTTCGGCGAACGCAAGCCCGGCCAGGCCGAGCGCTGCGACTGGCGCAACCTGCTGGAGAGCCTCGTGGAAGGCGCGCCCGCGGAGACCGTGCCGTGCTGAGCCGCCGTCACGTCCTGTCGCTGGCGCCGGCCGCGGCGCTGCTGTCCATCGGCGGCCGCGCGTCGGCCGCGCAGCAGCGCGTCATCGCCGTCGGCGGCGCGCTGACCGAGCTGATCTATGCGCTGGGCGCGCAAGGCGAGCTGGTCGGCGTCGACAGCACCTCGCTGTATCCCTCCGCCGCGACGAAGCTGCCCAACGTCGGGTATGCGCGCACGCTCGCCGCCGAAGGCCTGCTCTCGCTGGCGCCGACGATGGTCGTCGCCACCGAGGAAGCCGGCCCGCCCGCGGTGCTGCGCCAGCTCGAGGCCGCGAAGGTGCCGCTGCACGTGCTGCGCGCGGAGCACCGCTTCGAAGGCGTGCTCGAACGGACGAAGGCGCTCGGCGATCTGCTCGGTCGTCAGCAGCAGGCCGCGGCCCTGTCGCAGCAGCTGCAGACCGAATGGACCGCGAGCCGCGCGCAGGTCGCGAAGCTGGCCGCCGGCCATCGCGCGCCGCGCGTGCTCTTCGTGCTGTCGAACGCGGCGAACCAGGCGCGCATCGCCGGTTCCGACACCGCCGCCGACGCGATGATCGGCTACGCCGCCGCGACCAATGCACTCGGCGAAGCCAAGGGCTACAAGATGCTCTCGCCGGAAGCCGCGATCGCCGCAGCGCCGGACGTGATCCTCGCGACGACGCAGGGCCTCGAGGCCAGCGGCGGCATCGAGGGTCTGCTGAAGCTGCCGGGCCTGGCGCAGACGCCGGCCGGTCAGAACCGGCGCGTGGTCGTCATGGAGACGATGGAGCTGCTCGGCTTCGGGCCTCGCACGCCGAAGGCGCTGACGACCTTGGCCCAGGCTCTGCATGCGCCCTCGGGCACAGGCGCAGGCAAGGCGGCGTGAGCGTCGGACGTCGGAAAGCACGACGGCCCCCACGACCCACCGCGCGACGAATCAAGCCACAGACCACACCACGGACCACGCGATGAGCACCATCGGATCCGCCCTACCCTCGCCGGTCGCCACGGCCTCGGTGCGGCACGCGTGGTCGCGCCCCATGCTGCTGACCGCGGCGCTGGTGCTCACGGTCATTGTGGCGGTGCAGTTCGGCGCGGTGCCGATCGCGGCGGCGGATTGGCTCAACGGTCCGTGGAGCGACGCTCCCAAGTCCGGCGGCGCGCACGTGCTGTGGCAGTTGCGGCTGCCGCGCCTCGGGCTGACGCTCGCGGTCGGCGCGGCGCTCGGCCTCTCCGGCGCCCTCAGCCAGGCGCTCTTCCGCAATCCGATGGCGGAGCCCAGCCTGCTCGGCGTCACCAGCGGCGCCGCTGCGGCCGTCGCGCTCACGCTCACCGTCTTCGCCGGCCTGCACGCCGCGCTGCCCGCGGAAGCACGCCTGTGGCTGCTGCCGCTGGTCGGGTTCGGCGGCGCGCTGGCGGTGTGTTTCTCGCTGGACCGGCTGTCGCGCTGGCTCGCGCCGGGATCGATCGCGGCGTTGCTGCTGTGCGGGCTGGCCTTGCAGGCGATGACCTTCGCGATCGTCGGCCTGTGCAGCTTCCTCGCCAACGACGAACAGCTGCGCGCGATCAATTTCTGGACGCTCGGCTCGCTGGCCGGCGCCAACTGGATCATGGCCGCGGTGATGGGCGGCGCGCTGCTGCTGCTCGGCGCGGTGGCGCTGCGGATCGCGCCGCGCCTGAATGCGCTCGCACTTGGCGAGGCGGCGGCCGCGCACGTCGGCATCGATGTCGAACGACTGCGCTGGCAGTGCATCACCATGGTGGCGCTGCTGTCGGCGCTGGCCGTCGCGTGGTGCGGCAACATCGGCTTCATCGGCCTGATGGCGCCCCACCTGGCACGGCAGCTCGTCGGCGCGGACCAGCGCCATGTGCTGCCCAACGCGATGCTCGCGGGCGCCTTGCTGCTGGTCGTGGCGGACACCTTCGCGCGGACGCTCGCGGTGCCGGCGGAGATCCCCGTCGGCGTGTTCAGCGCGCTGATCGGCGCGCCGTGGTTCCTCTTCCTGCTGCGCGGCGCGGTGCGCCGCATGGGGAGCGCGTGATGGGCTCGCTGCTGACCTTGCAGGACGTGCGCGTGACGCTCGGCAACACGACGATCGGGCCGGTGACGCTGCGCGTCGATCCGGGCGAACGCATCGCGATCCTCGGCCCGAGCGGCGCCGGCAAGTCCACCCTGCTGCGGCTGATCGCGCGCGAGCTGCGGCCGTCTTCGGGCGCGCTGCACTTCGACGGACAACCGCTCTCCGCCTGGTCTCCGGCCGAGCTCGCGCAACGCCGCGCGGTGCTGCCTCAACAGCACGGCGTCGCGTTCGGACTGCCCGTCGAGCTGGTCGTCGCCTTGGGCCGCGTCGCGCGGCAAGGCGACGGTCTCCAGGAAACGATCGTGCGCGCGGCCCTGGCGCAAGCGCAGGCCGACCATCTGCACGGCCGCCGATTCGACACGCTGTCCGGCGGCGAACAGGCCCGCGTGCAATTGGCACGCGTGTTCGCGCAGGCCTGGGATGCGCGCGACGGACTGTTGCTCGTCGATGAGCCGGTCGCGGCGCTCGACCCGGGACTGAGCGTCTCGCTGATGGCGGCGATGTCGGACTTCGCGGCGGAGCGTGGCCATGCGCTGGTCGCGGTGCTGCACGACCTCAATCTCGCGATGAATCATTTCGACCGGCTGTGGCTGCTGAAGTCGGGCCGGCTGCTGGCGGACTGCGACGCGCTGCCGGCGACGCTGCCCTTGCTTGAACAGCTCTACGACACGCGATTGCGCCTGCTGCGAGACGAGCACGGTCTCGCGATCCTGCCGATGCTCGGCGGCGCCGTGGGAGTGCGCGCATGAGCGCGACCGCACTTCACCCGCCACTGCGCCCGCCGGGCCGGATGCCGCGCTGGGGCGGCTGGGCCGTGACCGCCGCGATCCACGTGGCGATGCTGCTGGCGCTGGTGAACGCCTTCGCGCCCAAGCGCCCGCCCGGGCCGGTGCCGCTGAAGATCAGCGCGCGCCTGGTCCCTGCCGCGGCGACGCCGGCCGCGACGATCGCCCGCTCGATCCCTGTCGAACTGCCGCGCTCCGCCCTGAGCGTCCCGCCGATGCCCGACATCCCGCCGCCGCCTGTGCACATAGAGGCGACGCCGCCGGCCGCCGTCGCGACGACACCGCTGCGGTTCGATCCCCCTGCGGCCGCGGCGGTTGATCAGAACGCGTCTCCGGCCCGCCCGGCCGCCATGGCGCCTGTAGCGACGGCTGTCGCGACCGCCGCGGCCACGCCGCCTCCCGCCGTCCCCACGCCGACGAACAGCGAATCTCCCGCCCAGTTGCCCGCCGATCACCGGGCCTGCAGTGCGCAACAGACCGCGCGTCATTACCCGGCGATGCTGCGCGACCGCGGCATCCAGGGTCAGGTCGTGCTGCGCGTGAAGGTCGATGCCGACGGTCACGCGGCCGAGGTCGTCGTGGCCGGCGGTAGCGGCTGGCGCCTGCTGGACGAGGCGGCGCGTCGCGTCGCCGAGGCCTGTCCTTTCATCCCGGCCCGGCGCGGCGACCAGCGCCTGGTCAGTTGGGTCGAGTACCCGGTGCGCTTCGCGCTCCAGGCGTCCCCCTTGCAGTAAGGAGTCCACCCCATGTGCGACAAGCCCACCCCCACATCGCTCCTGGGCCTGCTGGCGCGCGCCGATGCCGGCGCTTCCGGCTTGCCGGGCGATTCCCCCTTGCTGGCCTCCGCCGCGGGCGCGGTGACGGGCGGCGGCGTCTTCATGCAGGAAGGCGACACCGTGCCCGCCGCAGTGGCGGGACTGCCGCTCGCGCAAGCCCTGGCGCGCGGTGAGGCTTCGCCCTTGTCCCCGTCCTCTTTGTCATCGTCCTCGTCCGACGACACGCCGGTCCCGCGCGGCTCGCGCCGCCGCCGGCTGTGGGAATTGCCAGCGCAGGCGCTCTGCCCGGTGATCGGCGTGTGCCTGCCGATGCCGGTGCTGCGCCGCAAGCTCGGAAAGATGCTCGGCGGAGAGGCGCTCGTCAACGACTACGAGATGCACTGCGGCGCGATCAACGAATGCGCGCGTCGCGGGCCGGTCTCCGAGATGCTGCAGAAGGAGTTGGACCAGCGCTTCTCGATCGCGCTGCGGCAGTCCTCGCAGCACAAGACGGCGGAGTCGCTGACGCGCTGGTGGAACGCCGCGCAACAGGGCAACGACGTCGGCGGCGCGTTGTGGGGCGCGCTGACGCATGCGCGTTGTGACGCGGCCTTGCAGGAGCAGGTGCTGCGCGACATCCACATGTTGCAGCACCAGGTCGGCGCGGCGAATCGCGCGGACCTGCAGCGGCTCGACGAGCTGCAGGACGAGCACGCGATCCTGACGCGCGAGCTGGCGCAGGCGCAGTCGCGCAGCACGCGGCTGCTCGCCGAGCGGGCTCGCGAACTGGAACTCTCGCAAGCCGAATGCCTGCGCCTGCGCGGCGAGCTGCTGGCACGCGACACGCTGGCGGCGGGCCTACGCGACGAGCTGCAGCAACTCGAGGAGAGCATCCCCGGCCTGCGCCATCGCCATGAACAGGCCAAGCATCTGCAGACGCAGCAGGACCGCATCCATCAGCTGGAACGCGCGCTGCTGACCTCGCGCCAGCAGGCGGAGCGCGAGCAACGCCGCGCAGACGAACTGCAGCAGGCGCTGGCACAGTCGGAACGGCAACTGGCGCAGCAGCAGACGCGGACGGCGCAGCACGCCGATTCCCAACCGGGCACAGACGGCGCGCTGCCCTCGCTGGACGAGCGCTCGGTGCTGTGCGTCGGCGGCCGGCCGGCGGTGGTGCCGATCTATCGTCAACTGATCGAGCGCACCGGCGGCCGGTTCCTCCACCACGACGGCGGCGAGGAAGACGCGGTTTCCAAGCTCGACGCGAGCCTGGCGGCGGCGGACCTCGTGATCTGCCAGACCGGCTGCATCAGCCACGACGCCTACTGGCGCGTGAAGGACCACTGCAAGCGCCACAACAAGAAGTGCGTCTACATCGAGTCGCCGAGCGCGAGCGGCATGCGTCGGGCGCTCGGATCGCTGAGCGGCGCCGAGGCCGAGGACGTCGAGACGCCTCAGGCCACTCGGGAGAGCTGAGCGGCGCGGCCGTCAGGCAACGCTGTAGCGCGACGCCGGCTTGCCCGTTTGCGTCGCGGCGAACAGTCCGGCGCGAGCGGTGTCGTACGCGGACCAGAGGCCCCCGTTCTCGACCGACGGCAGCGTGACCGTCTCGCCCAGGTCCAGACCTCGCAGCGCGGCGTCCACGCAATCCTCGACGCTCATGACGACTTCCTTCGCCAGCGCCTCCAGCGGCACGCCGGAGACCTGCTCCGACCAGATCTCCGTCGCAGTCGCCGACGGCAGGACGGCCTGCACGCGCACCTTGGAATTCGCGGCCGCCAGTTCATCCTGGATCCCGCGCGTGTAGTTCAGCACGTAGCCCTTCGTGCCGCTGTAGATGGCGCTGATCGGCAAGGCGTGAAGCGCCAGCACTGAGGCCACGTTGATGATCGTGCCGGCATCGCGCTGCTTGAAGAGCGGCAGGATGGCCTGCGTCAGACTGGTCAGCGCAACGATGTTCACCGCGATCTGTTCCGCGGTGCCGTCGGCGGCCGCGTCGATCACCGAGCCGAGGCGCGCCAGGCCGGCGTTGTTGACCAGCACGTCGATGCTGGCATCGGTGCGCAGCAGCGTTTCGACCTTCCGGACGTCCTCGGACTTCCCGAGGTCGGCGACCAGGGTCCGGACCGTCACGCCGTGCTTGCCGGCGAGGTCCTTCGAGAGCGCGGCGAGGCGATCGGCCCGACGGGCGACGATGACGAGGTCGTAGCCGCGCGCGGCCAGGCGATCAGCGTAGACGGCGCCGATGCCCGAGGAGGCACCGGTCACGACGGCAGTTTTCTTGGAGGAAGCCATGGGGATCTTTCGAGAATTCAGTTGAGCACTCAATGAATTTCATTGAGGGCTCAAATGTACACTCGGGGTTCTGGGGTCTGTCAATGGTTTTGTGCTCAACTTTTCCCGCTGAATGAAGAACACCCGAAGCCGCGCGGCGCCGCGAAGCCAGGCGCCGGACACCGAGGAGCCAGCCACCTGGGTGCTGCCGGCGTGCAACAACACGTCCTTGCGCCGGGCGGCGCGACGCCTGGGCAGCATCTATGACGCGGCGCTGGTGCCGCTCGGCCTGAAGGCCACGCAGCTGGGGCTGATGGCGGAGATCGAACGGGTCAAGGCCGGTGAGCAGGGCGTGGAACCGACGCTCCTGGAACTGGCGACGAATCTCGCCATCCAGATCTCCGCGCTGACGCATGCGCTGCGGCCGCTGGTGCGCGATGGCCTCATCGAACTCCAGCCGGACGAGCGCGACAAGCGGGTCAAGCGCGCCGTGCTGACGCCTGCCGGCATCGCCCGTCTGCACGCGGCGCTCGCGAGCTGGTCGGAGGTCAATCAGCGGTTCGAGGCGGTGCTAGGGGTCGAGGCGGCCGCGGCCCTGCGCGCGGTGGCGGACCACGTCGCGTCCGACGAGTTCATGTCGGCGTTCGAGGCGGATCGCGAGAGCGAGAGCTAGCAAGGACTGGCCCAGGGCTTCCCGAGGCAGCATCGCCGGCGTGCTCATGGATCTCCGGGCAACACTGACCAAGTGGAATCAACTGCCCTTCAGCCAGTTCCTCAATGGCAAGCTGTTTCGCCTATGCGAGACCCAAGCGACGCTCGACGATTCTGAGCCCACCCAAGTCCGCCTCGGGCCAATCCGAAGCCGGATAGCCCCCGGCTTCAATGCTGCGAAGCAAGTGGCAAATGGGCGCGAGGATGGCAGCACACGGGCCGGAGATATCCATCTGTCGGACGCCGTCATCCCCTTCCAGCGAGTCCAGACACGTCAGACGGAGTTCGACTTCTTCGCCGTTGGGTTGGAGGTCCAAGACGTATGCGCCTGGTTCAAGGAACCAATGAACGGATGACGCTCGACCGAGAGAGGCCGCATCCAGCGCACTCACCAGGTCCTGAATCGGATTGTTCACCGCATCGGAAGCATCGACCACGACTATTGAATCCGAGGTCGAGAAGGTCACGGTCAACCAGCCGTGCTCCGGCGGCGTGTGGGAGACATCAAGAAGCATCAACTGCAGCCCTTGTTCGCAAGTCCGCCAACGTTGGCTGAGCACGGGGCAGATTCGCCCTGGATACGCGCGCATTCCGTGGCGGCCAATCAGACAGCAGGTTCACTCTGCCCACGACTTCAGGACACGCAACGGCTCGACCTCGGCCGCGGGCCACAGGGCGATCCGATAGAAGTCATCGCCTTCCAGCCCGTGGTCATCGATGGCGTCCAAGCCGCCGTACATCGCCAGGACGTGATAGCGACCAGGATCGATGTCGATCCGAAGGACTTCACCACCGGTGCTCTCGTGGATCTGGAGCACGCCAGAAGGCAATGCAAGTCCGCACTGCACGACATGGTCGTAGTCGTTCCAGTCGAGCATGGGATTGCTGGCGTGGACCTCCACCGTCACCGGCACCTCCATGTTCCGCAGCGGACAGATGACCACGAGGTTCTCGGACACCTTCGCCCGGTGTTCGATGTCTTCATCGGTCCAGTCCAATGGCGCGGACGGCTCGACGACGCCATCCTGGACGTAGAACTGGAAGTAGTCGGCGAAGACCTCGACATCGAATTTCATCGCGGCATTCTCTCAGCCGTACACCGCCCGCCGCACGTCCCGATGCAGCGCCTCGTCGAATGGGACCTTCTGGGCGAAGAACACCACCGCGAGCCGGTTCGCCGGGTCGACCCAGAACAGGGTCGACGCCGCGCCGCCCCAGGAGAACTCGCCCACCGCGCTGGCCGGCTCGTCGGCTGTCGTCGGCGCGATGCGCACCGAGCCTCCGAACCCGAACCCGAGGCCCGGACTTTTCAGGAAATGACGCGGCGAGATGGCCGGATCCAGGTGATCGACGAACATGACCTTCACGGTCGCCGGGCGCAGCACGCGCACGCCGTCGAGCTCGCCTTCGCCCAGCAGCATGCGCGCGAAGCGCAGGTAGTCGTCGATGGGCCCGATCAGACCCGCGCCGCCGCTGGCGAAGGTGAAGGGCACGTCCGGCTCTCGCTGAGGCGGGCCACCGTCGGGAAGTCGGTACGTTGCGGCCAGGCGGCCCTTCCGCGACTCGGGCTGCGTCCAGTCCGTCTCCCGCATGCCCAGCGGCTGCAGGATGTGGCGGCGGACGTGCGCGTCGAAGGGCTCGTCGCCGAGCACCTCCACCAGCCGCGCCACGATGTCGGTGGAGGTCCCGTACTGCCACGCCGTGCCCGGCTCGTGCCGCAGCGGCAGCGCGGCCACCGCGCGGCTGAACGCGGCCAGGTCGCGCGAGGTCTCGAGCGGATTCGCGGCGCGGAAGGCGCGATCGGCCGGGCCGTCTTCCATCGCGTACGTGAGCCCCGACGTGTGCCGCAACACGTCGCTGACGAGGATGGGCCGCTCCGCCGGCCGTTCTCCGCGACCGTCGTCCGCATGGACCCGCATGGACTTGAACTCCGGCAGGTAGAGCGCGATCGGATCGTCGAGCCGGAAGCGTCCCGCATCCCACAGGCGCATGAGCGCCACCGACGCCACCGGCTTGGTCATCGACCAGATGCGCGCCAGGGTGTCGCGGGCCATCGGCCTTCGCGCTTCCACATCGGCCAGACCGAAGGCGCCGAAGTAGCGCTCCGCCCCGCCCTGCCAGACCACCGCCGACACGCCCGCGGCACGGCCGTCGGTCACCACGCTCTTGAGCATCCGCTCGATGCGCCGTGGCGAGAACGAGAACGACGTGCCGGCCGAACGGGGCGCGCCGCTCGGGCCAGCCGTTGCGGCGATGGAGGCGGCTGGCGCCGCCAATGCCGCTCCGAGGAGCTGGCGACGGGTAGGTGCTTGCGTCATGGTCCGATGCTAGAGCCGTACCTGCATGTAATCGATCCGTTCGTCGCCTGCGCTGGTCTAGACTGGGTCGACCACTGCTTCAAGGGAAAGAACGTCATGAAGGTACTGGTCGCGTCGCTCTTCGCCATCGCCTGCTCGACGGCGGTCTCAACGGCGGCCCATGCCGCCGACGCCCCCTCCCCCGCCTGCGCGGCCAAGCGCGCGAGCATCGAGTCCCAGATCGCCGAAGCGAAGGCCAGGAACAATCGCCGTCAGCTCTCCGGCCTGCAATCGGCGTTGGCGGCCAACAAGCGCCATTGCACGGACGCCTCGCTCGAAGCCGAGCGGCAACGCGACATCACCGCCGCGACGAAGAAGGTGACCCGTCGCGAGGCCGATCTGGCCGCCGCGCAAGCCAAGGGCGATCCGAAGAAGATCGCGAAGGAACAGAAGCAGCTCGACGCCGCGCGCGAGGCCCTGGCCGAAGCGCAGAAACCCATCCCCCAATAGCCGCATTCGGCTCGAGACCTGGATTGCCCATGCCGTACCTGCAACTGGACGTCAACGACCACTACCCTGCCGCCACCAAGCAGCGCCTGGCCGAGCGCATGAGCCGCACCTACGCCGAGATGATGTCCGTGGACATCCGACGCATCAGCGTCGCGATCCGCGAGCTCGGCGAGGGCGGCGTCTGGCGCATCCCCGATCCGGACGGCCCGCCCGTGCCGGTCTCACTGATGATGCTGGACATCCGCCACGGCCGACCGGCCGAGCTGCGGATGGCGCTGGCCAAGGCGCTGTGCGCCCACTGCATCGAGATCCTCGGCTTGCGCGAGGACCGGCTCAACGTCGAATTCACGCAGCACACCGGTGACGAGATGTACCACCCCACGCTGGGCGGCTTCAGCCCGGACTGGACGCCGGGCGAAGCTTCGCCTCCCTAGACCTTCTTTCGGACGACGGCTGCCGCTTGTCGCCGCATCCGGCCGCCGTTCTCCCAGTCGCCCAACTGTTACCGCAACCATCATCCTATTGATCACAATGGTCGGTCCTGCACGCCTGTCGCCGCACCCACCATGACCCTTGCCTTCGCCCGCCGCGCCCGCCGCCTGATCACCCTCCTGTGCCTCGCGGCCGCCTCGACGGCGCATGCCGACATCGTCATCGGCCAGGTCGCACCATTCACGGGACCGCAAGCGGTCACCGGCAAGGCGATCCGCGCCGGCGCCAAGCTGTGGATCGACGAGGTCAACGCCCGCGGTGGCGTCCGCGGCCAGAAGATCAAGCTCGTCACCCGCGACGACGCGAACAAGCCTGAGGACACCGTCCGGCTGGTCAAGGAACTGATCGGCTCGGATGCGCCCACAGCGCTGATCGGCACCGTCGGCACCTCCAACCTGGAAGCGCTCAAGCAGGACGGCGTGCTGGAGAAGTCCCGCGTCTCCATGGTCGGCGCGGTCTCCGGCGCCAACAGCATCATCACCGCGCGCGGCATGTACCCGGTCAAGGCCAGCTATCGCGAGGAAGTCGACCGCCTCTTCAAGCAGCTCGGCGAGATGGGCCGCACCAAGGTCGCGGTCGTCTACCAGGACGACGGCCTGGGCCGCGACGCGCTCGCGGGCGCACAGGCCTCGGCGAAGACCTACGGCCTCTCGCTGGTCGCGCAGTCGGGCTACGCGCGCAACACCGTCGAGGTCGGCAAGGCGGTGGCCGACATGATCAAGCAGTCGCCCGACGTGATCTTCCTCGCCGCGACCACCGCGGCCGCCATCGAGTTCACCGACAAGTACCAGACCGCGGGCGGCCACGCCGCGCTGTACGGCATGTCCATCATCGACGTGCAGGCGCTGCTGACCAAGCTCGGCCCCGACCGCGCGCGCGGCTTCGCGTTCTCGCTGGTGCTGCCGACGGACGACCGCCTCGACCGCGAGGTCGTCCGCGACTACCAGCGCCTGCGCGGCAACGCCAAGGACACGGACCTGTCCTCCCGCTCGCTCGAGGGCTTCATCGCCGCCCGCGCGCTCGTGAAGGCGCTGGAACGCACGCCGGCCGCCGGACCCGCGGCCCTGAGCGAGGCCCTGGAACGTGGCTTCGAGACTGACGTCGGCGGTCATCGCCTGACCTTCGGCAAGGGCCAGAATCCGTCGCGCTACGTGGACTTCGCCGTGCTCGGCGTGGGCGGCAAGCTGGTGCGTTGAACGGGCCGCGGCAAGACGTGACCCTCGGCCCGTGAGGCCGGACTCACCCGTCAGCGATAGTGCTCCGCGTCCGCCGGCGGGACGACCCAGCCGTGCTTCCGGTCCTCATAGACCGACACGGTCGGCGCCGGGAAGCCCGGCTCCGCGAACGCGCCGACCGGGATCGCGATGAATTCCGGCATCGCTTCCATCTCGTAGTAGACCGTCGCGCCGCAGGTCGGGCAGAAGTGGAAGATCGCGCGGGTGCCTTCGTCACCGGTCAGCGCGTACTTGGACGACGTGCCCGACGGGGTCACGTCTTGACGACAGAACCTCGCCTGCTCGGCGAAGGGGCCGCCCGTCCTGCGCTGGCAGTTCAGACAATGGCAGATGGAGATGCGGACCGGCTCGCCGACGACCCGGGCCGTGAGCTGACCGCAACTGCAGGAGGCGAGACGTGCCGTCATGGGGAAGCCCTCGTGGACAGTAGCGGTCATCTTGCCATGCGCTCGACGAGCAAGACCTGCCCCCCCCCCCGGAGCACCTCACACGGCGCGTCGGCGCGCTCGACACCCTTGGAACCCGGCGGCCAGCCACAGCACCGTCACTGGCAGCACGGGCTTGGAGGAACGCTCAGGCGTGCGCCGGCATGAGGGTGCCGATCAGCGCCATCACGATGAACAGGCTGCCCAGCACGACGCCGATCCAGTTCAGCGCGCTGAAGCGATCGTTGCGGGGCTGGCCCGGCGTGACGGCGTCGTTGACGGCGTTCATCGCGCTTTGCACCGGCATCAGGAAGGCCGGCGCGACCATCGCGATCCACCAGACCGGGTCGGGCATCTTCCACATCAGCGTGAAGACGATCCAGGCCGCCGCCATGCCGCCGGCATTGAGGGCAGAGCCCGCGCTCACGCCCGCGCCCAACTGGGAGTCGCGGACGCGACCGAACAGCGACCAGATGAAGATCACGCCGAAGATCGCGCGCATCGCCGGCAGGATGGACGTCTTCTCCCGGTCGCGCACCAGCTTCCATTGCTGATACAGCCAGTAGATGCCGTAGAGCTGCAGCGTGACGGTGCACATCACCAGCAGCTTGACCGGCGAGACGGTGAACCACATCCGCTGGCCCAGTGCCGGCTCGGGCGCGACGGCCTCGACGCGGGCCTGCGGCGGCGCGAAACGCGCGGAGATGTCGGACGTGGTGTCGGTCGGCGCGGTCGTGGCCGATGTCGGTTGCTGGGACATGAGATTTCCTCCCTGAAGGCAGATGAACAAGGCGCCGGGCCGGGGCGCGAGTCTGGGGCTCGCTGCCGCGCCGGCGCGCAGGGCGGCATGATGCCCGCCCCGTGTCATGCCTCCGATCCCGAACTACCCTTTCCTGGCTCCGGTGCGTGACGGATTCAGCATCCGCCCATCCACCGCATACGCCCCGCCGCCCCGCACGACGACGTAGGCCGCCAGCGCCGCCATCAGCACCGGGTACTCGATGCCACGGTCGATCCACGGCCAAGTGGGACCGAGCGCGACGCAGATGCCGATCATCTCCATCGTGAACGCGAGGGCCACCCAGCGCGTGCAGAAGCCGATCGCCAGCGCCACTGCCCCGACGGTCTCCAGCAGCATGACGAGCAAGGCCAGTTGCGGCGCGAAAGGCAGGCCCATCACCTGATCGATCAACCGGATCGAGCCGGCCATCGGATCCGCCATCGACCCGTGCGAGGTCCCCAGCGCCTTGGGCAGCCCATGCGTGAACAGGATGGCGCCGAAGGCGACCCGCAGCAGCGCGTAGGCCACCGGCTCGAAGCGCGCAGCCGCGCCACGGAGCGGCGTCGATCGACGGGAGACCTCAAGGGGAACGGTGGCCATCGCGGGGACTCTCGAGTTGCTGGTCCTCCGCATTCTTCGGATCCCGGCCCCGCCGGTCGAGGCGTCCCCGCGAGCATGTGAATTCAACGCGGCCCAACAATGCGCGCCGTCCCGCCCCGACCCGACTCGCCACGTCTCAGACCGGTCACCCGGGCAACACCTGGATACCGCGTCGCCAGCCCCTTTGCCATCGGACAACCGCTTGTCACCAACGAAGCGAAGTTCCGAGGGTTTTCCCGCGAGACATACTGAAAGCGCTTTCAGATAGTCGTGCCGGAGAGGCGGCGGCGCATCGACGAGCGATCGGCGACGCGCCAGCGGCCCCACGGGCTTACTTGATCTCGGGCGTCGACACCGGTCCTTGCGGCCGGCCCCCTGGAGACGCCGCTCCTGTCCTTCGCGCGCGTCTCCTCCATCCCACCACTGGTTCCGAGGAGATCCCATGACACGCTGGATTCGATCGCTCGCCGCGGTCGCGCTCGCCCTGACGGGCGTGGCGGCGCAGGCACAAAACTGGCAACTCGTCTGGCAGGACGAATTCACCAACGGCATCGGCCCGCAATGGCGGTTCGAGACCGGCACCGGTTCGGGCGGCTGGGGCAACAACGAGCTGCAGTACTACCGGCGCGAGAACGTCACCATCGAGAACGGCCAACTCGTCATCACCGCGAAGCGCGAGGACTTCGGCGGCATGCGCTACACCTCCGCGCGCATGACGACGCAAGGCATGGCCACCTTCAAGTACGGCCGCATCGAGGCGCGCATCAAGGCGCCGTCGAGCTCCGGCATGTGGCCCGCGTTCTGGATGCTGGGCAGCAACATCACGTCGGTGGGCTGGCCCGCGTCGGGCGAGATCGACATCATGGAACACGTGAATGCCGACGCCGACATCCACGGCACCATCCACTGGCAGGGGCCGGACGGCGGCCACGCCTCCTACGGCGGCCACACGGGCACCAACGTCGCGGACTATCACGTGTATGCGGTCGAATGGGACGAGCGCTTCATCCGCTGGTTCGTCGACGGCCGCGAGTTCCACGTCGCCGACATCACCAACAGCGTCAACAGCACCGAGGAATTCCATCGCGACTTCTTCCTGCTGCTGAACCTGGCGGTGGGCGGCAACTGGCCGCAGTGGAACATCGACGAGAGCAAGCTGCCCGCGAAGATGTACGTGGACTACGTGCGCGTCTACAAGAAGGACGCTGGCACGCCGGCGTTCTCGACGACGCTGCAGGCGGCCAACTTCGCGCTGCAATCGGGCATGCAGCTCGAGGCTTCGAGCGAAGGCGGCCAGAACCTCGGCTGGATCGACACCGGCGACTGGGCAGTGTGGAACCTCAACCTGCCGCAGGGCGGCACCTACACGGTCGAGTACCGCGTCGCCAGCCTGAACGGCGGCGGCAGCCTGCAGCTGGAGATGGCCGGCGGCACGCCGGTGTACGGCGCGGTGGGCGTGCCCTCGACGGGCGGATGGCAGAACTGGACGACGGTCTCGCACCGCGTCACGCTGCCGGCCGGCCAGCAGCAGATCGCGGTGAAGGCCAACGGTCCGGGGTGGAACCTGCGCTCGGTGAAGATCACGAAGTCGTGATCCTCTGATCCCCTCTTGGGGCGAATGACGCGAGGCTCCGGGGCTGGTCCAATCGGCCGGCTCCGGAGCCTTTTCATTTCTGTCCCCCTCATGTCCCGTTGGTCCTCGCTCTTGCCTCGCTGGCGTCTTGAACTCCTGTCGCTGGTCTGGGCCACGCCCTTGCTTCTCGCCCTTTACGGCGCGAGCACCGGATTCGCTCCGTCCAGCGAGATGGTGGGAAAGGCGGCCTACGTCGCCGCGCCGCTCGCCCTGCTGCTCGTCATCACGATGCCCCGCAAGGCGGATCGTCCGCCCCTGCGCTTCGGGCAGATCGTGCTTCTTGTGCTTGCGGGCCCGCCCCTGGCCTATGGGATTGCGCTCTTCACTGTGGCGTTCGGTGCAGGCCACCTCATCAACGAGACCGCCGGTCGGCCTGAGACGCAACCCTTCGTGGTGCTCAGCAAGACCGACGCGCGCTGGAAGTTGTTCCCAGGCTGTGAACTGAAGGTGCGCCTCGAACATCGAGACAGCGGCGAGCACGTCACGCCCTGCACCCCCGAGGAGTTCTGGAATCGCGTGGAGGTGAAACAGGACCTCCTGCTGCAGGTGCAGGCATCCTGGGCAGGGACTCGCGCGCTGCGCGATGCCTCGCCCGCCGAGGCCGCCTCGTCCGCGGCTCGCTAAGATCGCCGCTCCTCCACGGCCCGGTCGCTTCCCGATGTCCATCGTCCGCCGCGTCACGCCGCCGCGCGAGAGTCAGCTCGCATCGACCTACGCCGGCGCGAATCTCGCCGACGCCTTCGCCGTCACGCTGGCGGACGACGCGCCCGACGACGCGATGACATTGGCCCGCGCGACGCTGGCCGATCCGCCGTGGTGGTTCCGCGCGCTGCTCGCGATCCGCGACGCCGCAGTGAAGCCCTTCGGGCTGAAGACCTCCGCGGCGATGCGCCACCACCTCGATGACATCGGCGTCGAGCACGTCGACATCTTCCGCGTGCTCTCCGCCACGCGCGAGGAAGCAATCTTCGGCGAGCAGGACCAGCACCTCGACTTCAAGCTGTCGATCCTGGTCCGCCGCGTCGAGGGATCGACGCGGCGCGAAGCCGTGGCGACGACGGTGGTGAACTGTCACAACCGGCTCGGTCGGTTCTACCTCGCGCTGATCCTGCCGGGACACGTACTGGTCGTGCGCTCGCATCTGAAGGCTGCGGCGCGTCGCTTCGGCTAGCGGCCCTCGGAGGTCGCCGAGGAGGCTGCGATCTGCCTGATGCGCAGTTCCTCCACCACCCCCTGCGGTGTGTACCTGACCTCGATCAGACGTGTCGGGTCTCCGACCACGTACACATCCGTGAACGGAAGCGGGACTGAATGGAAGGATTGGCCCCGGACCGTCCTGGCCGGAGCGCCGAGCGTTCCGGCGATCTCGGCGTGACCGATCGATGCCCCTCCCCCGCCGTACCAGGGGATCGTCAGCACCGGCCCGCGATCGTTCTTCGCGTCGAAGGTGGCTCGCAGGTAGATCGGCGGATCCGGCAACGCCACCGCCTTGTCCGTGCGCATGCCTAGTTCCACCGCGTTCTGCACCTTGAATCCGAAGTGCTCCTCCAACGATGCCGGCTGGCGCAGCAGATCTTTCTGCAAGGCACTCCTCAGCCGTGCGAGGAGATCGCGCATCGCCTCCTCGGTCGGCGACGCGGTCGCGAGATAACGGCGCGATGCACCGGCGTCCGTCGACGCTTCCCCCGTTGGCATTTGCTGGCACGCCGCCAGCAGCAGCGTGACAGACAGGATCAATGTCTTGATGGGACGCATCCTCTTTCCGGCTGCTTCCGCGGCTAGATACAGTTGAACCGAACGCCGACGCGATGGTCCGCCACACCATCCAACGAGAGCACGTGGGGCGGCTCCAATGCCTCGATGGACACGACGACCCTCATTGGCCGAAATCCGATGAGGAACTTTCGAAGCTCCTGCACCCGGTTGCCGATGAGTTGATAGTCGTCTCGCGGCATTGAACCCGGCGCAATGCGGTACTCGATCGTCGCGTAACCCGGCACGGGGGGCTTGTAGTTGCAACGCTGCGGAATCTCCTTGATCGCCGCCCGAAGCTCCTGTTGAAGCTGCTCCGAGAGTTCGGCAGATCCATCTTCAAAAGTGACGCCAACACCCCAAGGCTCCTTGGGCGGCGCCGAACTCAAGGCGTGTGCCGAGAGGCAGATGACGGACAGAAGCAAGCAGAGGGTCCATCTCATGAGCGTGGGTCAGCGGCTGACGATCTCGATTGCATTGACGAAATTGCTGCCGCCACTATAGGTGACCAGCAACTGGCTGTTCGCTTTGCAAAAGGACTCATAGATCTCGACTCGTCCGCCCGCGATTCGCGACTGGACTTCATCAATGTTGTCGGGCTTTCCGAAGGCATCGCGAAAATCGCGCGCGACAATCCTCAGCGGAGCCACCGACTGCCAGCGCATCGTGAGCGTGGGCGTCGCCTGCCAGAAGTTCCTTGCGTAGAACGCATACATTCCCAGCGGAGGAGGCGCCTTGTCTTGGCGTTGCACCAACAAGCCGTCATCGCAGCTCAGGGAGAACGGCAAATAATCCGCCAACATCACCGGCTCAAAGATCAATCCACGAACGCAGACCTCTCGCAATTGGCTGAGCAGCGTTCCGATGGCCTCCGGGCGAGGTTCTGATGCCGCAGGTTCGGGCGGCGGCAAGTCCGCCTTTCCACGGAACGGCGTTGTCGCGAAAGCCGAGGTCATTCCCAGCAAGCAAGTGCAGATCAGCCGCTTCAGGGCTCTCTGCAATTCCTTGGGTTTGGCGTGTGTGGGGTGCGTCATGCTGACCTTTCTTCAGGTCGCTGAACGGTCCGCCGATGCGGAATTCTTAATAGATCTGCCGACCACCGGACCAGACGCTTTGGCCAATGTTGGTCTCAAATACTTCAATACGGTCATCAGAAATCTGAATCAAGATGCCATCCAGCTTCTTGAGATTGGTATATCTACCTTCAAGCACCACGCGCTTCTCCCGTCGCACGCCATCAGCTGTAGTCCATGAAATATCGAACCAAGGGGGAGGAGCGACAAATCTCCGCGCCAAACTTTCGGAGCCTGGTCGTGTGACCAAGTCCTTCGCGACGATGCCATCCGGAAAACTGGCCGTCATCGACGTGATATCCAAGGTGCCACCGTTCCTGTAAACAAACGCCATGTAAGCGCGTTGAGAGGCACAGCCAATTAGGCCGAGCAGCAGCACGAACGACAGCGCCGTCAACACGGTCCTGAAAAGCATGCGCATCGATCACTCCTTATCGTTGGTAGTCACCGGTGTTCGGGCAGTGGGCTCCATGTAGTTCTCCCCCACGCGCCCACACCCCGCCTTGACCGCGAAGCGGCCGGGCAGGTTGCGATCATCGTGCCCGCCGTTAGTCACGAGCGCGATTTCACCGGTTGATGACATTGACACACCCCGTTCGCGGACAGTCCGAAACGCCGGCCGCATGGACATGTCGTGAGGAAGTCATCAAGGTCGAACCAGACCCACGCATTCCCGGGGAGCCCTGTTTCCGGCAGACACAAACCAACCAGCTGACGTGCGAGGGCGAGAACCGCCTGCGCCACCACGAATACCCCGCCCTGTTCGCCAAGGCCGGTTATCGCGTCACGCTCGAAGAGGCGAGGTCCACGAGCCGACGCGGCAACTGGCGAAGTCCCTGCCGCTGCAGCCGCACTACGCGGCCATGACACCGGAACAGTTGGCGACGATGTCGTCGCTGTACGTGCTGGAACCTTGAGCGTCGGCGCGGTCTACCGATCTTGGCCGGAGACCGGCGCTCGCTCGCCGGTCAACTCGTACAGCACGTCGGGACAGCGCTCCTCGTTGTCCGCGCCATCCGAGAAGCCGATGGCGATGAAGCCGTGGCGCTCGTAGAACGCGCGGGCACGCTCGTTGGCCTGGAAGGTGTACAGCCGGACGGGTCGACGCAGCGCCGCCAGCGCATGCGCGAGCAACCGCTCGCCGATGCCCCGTCCGGTCCATCCCGGCAGCACGTAGAGCTGCTCGATCCACGCCGCGTCGGCCTCTTGCGACGTCGAGAGCACGCCGACGATCCGCTCGCCCTCGCAAGCCACCGTCACGTTGCCCGCGGGCAGCAGCACCTCGCGCACCCAGACCCGGACCTCCGGCGCCGGATGGGCCATCGGCGCGTACGGCAGGTGGGCCTCGCGCGAAGCCATCAGGACGTTCGCCACGTCAAGCGCGTCCCCATCGATCGCCGGCCGAAGTTCCACGGTCATGGTGTCCGTCCCTGTGAGGGTGGGTTGGATCAGAGGGCCGGCGCCGCCTTCTCCTGATCCCGCCTGCCGGCGGTGAGCCACAGGATCACCGCGAACACCGCGCCGCCGACGCTGGCGAGTCCGAAGAACAGCATCATCGACTCGTAGCCGGCGGGGTTCTGCGCGCTTGCGCCGGCGCGGTCGTTGAGCCAGCCGGCGACGAGATTGGCCCCGGCGATGCCGGCGTTCTGCGCGACCCACATCAAGCCGATGGCCGTGCCGAAGCGCGCGGGCGCGACCAGCTTGCTGGCCAGCGGCCACATCACCGCGGGCACCAGCGAGAAGCTCACGCCGATCAGCGCGGTCGAGATCCACAGGCTGGCCGAGGTGAACGCCATCGTCGCCATCGCGATGGGCAGGAGCACCGCACCGAAAGCGAGGAACGGCGCATAGCGGCCGAAGCGGTCGCACAGCCAGCCGAAGGCCGGCGTCGCGAAGACGGCCGCCAGGAAAACGTAGCTGTTCATCGCGCCCGCCGAGGCCAGGTCCAGGCCGTGCGCGTGCTGGAAGTACTTGATCGAGAAGGTGCTGCGGAACGCGAGGATCACCGAGTACCAGAGCACGCACAGCGTCAGCAGGTACCAGTAGGCCTTGCCGAAGTGCAGCAGGTCGCGCCACACGAAGGGCTGCGCCTGCTTCTCGATCTCGCCCTTGGCGGAGGCGGCGATGCGGCGGTCCATCGTCCAGTAGGCCAGCGCCGCGGCGAACGAGGCCGCTGCCATCGCGGCGGCGATCATCAGCGGCGGCTGCCAGCCCTGCGCGTAGGCATGGGGGAACCAGGTCGGTGACATGTCGGAGGAGAACGAGCCCAGCCGGCCGATGGACAGCGCCAGCCCCATCGAGAACGCGACGTTGCCGCCGACGAAGTACTGGGCGAGCGCCGCCAGCGTGGCGATCCCGAAGGTCTCCGCGCCGATGCCGAACAGCAGCCGTCCCGCGGCCATGCCGGCGAAGTTGGGACTCAGCGCGGTGAGCAGCGCGCCGAGGAAACAGACCGCCGCGGTCCAGAGCGTCATGCGCGCGGCGCCGAAGCGGTCGACGAGCACGCCGCCGACGAGGATCAGCACGACGTTGGGCAGGCTGTAGATCGCGTTGAGCAGGCCGATCTGCTGGTCGCTGAAACCGCGCTGGCTCTGCAGCGCATCGGCGACGGGGCCGATGGAGTCGTAGACGTAGTAGTTGCCGTACAGCGCGGCGGCGATCAGGGCGCACACCAGCCACGCGACGGCGCGGCTCGGGGACTTGTCGTTCATGAGGAGAGCCTCGGGGATCTTGTGCGGTCGCGGGGGACCGAAGGGGCGGATTCTCGCCTCCCCCTGGTAACCGCCCGTAAAGCTGCCGTCACGACGCGACATTCCGCGACGCAGCCACCCATCAGTGGGGGCCGGGTTCGCCCGCAATTGGGATAAGGTCCGGGCCGTTCCAGCAGCCGTTGCGTTCAGGAGATCCCCATGGCATTCGCGCGTTCCTTCGCCTCCACCGGCCCTTCCCTGCCCCGCGTGGGGGGTGTGATCGCCGCTTGCCTTGCCGTGGCGGCGGTCGCCGGCTGCGGCAAGCAGGGCGCGACGCTGGGCGACGGCAGCTCGGAGATCACCGGCTCCGCCGGTCCGGCCGGCGCCAGCAAGGCCAACCGCGAGCTGATGAAGTGCGATGCGCCGGTCGCGACGCTGTCGCTGATGGAGAACCCCAACGGCTACACGATCAGCGCGCCCAACGGCCTGCCGAATTCGCCGCTGCCGCTGGTGCGACTGCTCGCGCAGCAGAGCGGCTGCTTCCGCGTCGTCGATCGCAACTCGGGCCTGAAGGCCACGATCAAGGAGCAGGAGCTCAAGGACGCCGGCATCCTTCGCAAGGAAGGCAGCACCGTGCAGAAGGGCAAGGGCTATGAAGCCCAGTACACGCTGATCCCGAGCCTGACCTTCAGCGAGCAGGACGCAGGCCGACAGGTCGGCGGCATCCTCGGGATGATCCCGGTGCTCAACAAGTTCGTGGGGGCGGCCGAGCACATCAAGCTCAAGGAAGCGCAGGTCGCGCTGCTGTTGACCGACAACGAGACGACCGAGCAGGTCGCGGCTGCGACCGGGTCGGTGCGGGTCACCGACCTCGGCATGGGCGGACTGGTGCTGGGCAAGCTCGGCGGCGCCGCGGGCGCGGGCTGGGCCAACAGCAATGAAGGCAAGGTCATCGCCGCGGCGTTCCTCGACGCGCACAACCAGCTCGTCGTCCAGGCCCGCATGCTGCAGGCGAAGGACCTGCCGGATCCGGTGCCGATGAAGAAGGCCGGGGACACGAAGAAGGCCGCTGCGGGCGCTTGAGCTGCTCGCTGCCAGAGCGAAAAGGCTTCAGCACTGCCACCGCCGCTGGCCCTCACCCCTGCCCTCTCCCGCAAGCGGGAGAGGGAGTAAGAAGGGCTAGGCTTCGAGTCGGAGTTGCCCAAATGCAGCCGGGACATGGAAGTTCGCCTTCTCGCTACCCGTCGGATTCCACGCGCTGAACTGCCGCGACTCCTTGTTCCCCTCGACGCGGAACAGGTTGATCCGCCAGCCGTCGAGCGACTGCGCGCTGCGCGGCATCGGCACCACGAGCTCCGCGGTCCACACGCGGTGGACCTCATCCACCGACGTGCGCGCAAGGCTCTCGCCGATGAAGCGCTTGCGGCCTTGCCCGCGCACCTCGAGGTCCATCACCAGCCCATTCGGCGAGACCTCGACCTCGCGATAGCGGTCCGTGCCCGCATCCTGCGGCGTCTGCAGGAAGACCTCGACGACATCGCGCTCCCACAGCGGCCAGATGTCCGTTGCGGAGACTTCGCGCTCGTACGTCGTCAGCGCGTTGTAGCGGCTGCTGAAGCGCAGGTGCAGCGCGCCTTCCGCATGCAGCAGTTGCACGCGCGTCGACTGCGTGCCGGTCAACGGCCGGCCGCGCCAGTCGTGCGCGAAGAACAGCGCCGGCGCTTCTTCCCACGCTGACGCCAGCGCGAAACCATCGCGTCCGATCAACCGCGAAGGCAAGCGCGCGGCGCGCGCCAGCGGGCGCTCGATCGCCGAGCTCAGCACCGCCTCGATCAGCAGGTTGTCCTTGAAGCTCACCTTCAGCGTCGGCCTCGCCGCGTCGACCGAACCCAGGTCCACCCCGTTCACGTAATCGCGGATCTTCCACACGCCGGGGCCGAGCCCGCGCAGCGTCACCGTGCCGTCGAACGTCGGCGCATAGAACGCGTAGTGCATCACCCCGTTCTTCTCGACGACGTGCGTCTCCGGCTTGTCGAACGCGATGTCGTAGAGCTCGCCGCGATAGGCGCCGTCGGACAGCCCCTTCGCGTTGTGCGCGGTGATCCACTTGCGCCAGTGCGTCTCGCGCTCCGGCGTCAGCAGGAACGAATCCTTCGGCTTCGGATCCTCCGGCCACGTGAACTTCGTCGACACCACGCCGCCGACGCCCACCGCGGACGCGAAGTCCATGCCGCCGGTCGACAGCTCCACGTGGTCGCCGGCATAGGCCGACCAGCGCCCCATCTGCGCCTTCAGCGCCTTGCCCTTGTGCCGCACCTGCCAGCTCGACAACGGATCCGACGCCGGCGCCTGATCGATCCACGGCATGTTGTGGAACGCGTAGCTCGTGCCGCAAGGGCAGACCTCGACCACGGCTTCCGGATTCACCGAATGGCAGGCCTCGAACATCACGCGGTAGAAGTCCGCCATGTGTTCGTACGAATCCTCGGGCTTCTTGTGCTGGTGCTTCGGGTTGAAGCACGACGCGACGCCGTTCAGGTGCTGACCATCGACCTTGACGCCGTCGAAGCCCCAGTCCTGGATGATCTTGCGGAACATCGCCGCCGTGCGCTCCTGCGTGCCCTTCGCGCCAGGGCACAGGTAGAAGGAGTTCCACCACGTGATCATCTGCGGCGCCCCGTTCTGGTCGAGCAGCAGCAGATCCGCGTGTCCGTGCAGCTCGTCGCTGCCCGGCGCCACCGCCAGCGGCGCGATCCACAGGCGCGCCTTCATGCCGCGCGCATGGATGTCGGCGACCAGCGCCTTCATGTCCTCTTCGCCGCGCGGGAACTTCTTGAGATCGATGTCGAACCAGTCGCCCGTCTGGCGCTGCCAGCCGTCGTCCAGCACCGCCCACTTCAGGCCCAGTTCCTGCGCCTTCGGCAGCGTGGCGCGCACGCGCGCCAGCGAGAAATCGCGCTCGTAACCCCACGCGCACCAGACCGCGTCGTGCGCGCTGCGCGGCGGCTCGGGGGCGATCAGGCCTTGCGCATTCATCAATCGGCGATAGCGGTCCAGCGGGACGAAGCAATCCCCCTCGTGCACGGCGACGAAGGCCAGCGGCAGCGCCAGCGTCTCGCCCGGCGCGAGCGTGCGCGGCTCGTCGCCGCGCAGCGCGATGTCGACCTGCTCGCCCACCGCCTTCACCGGCAGCGAGACCAGGCGCGGCAGCTTGTCCAGGTGGCCGACGGCGACCCCCAGGTCGCGCCGCCACACGTCCACGAGCGGCGTGCCGCCGCCGTAGTCGGACGAATCCATGCCGAGGAAATTGCGCTGCTCGAAGCCGCGCTTGACCGGCTGCATCCAGTCGCGCCGGTCCGTGTGCGTCGAGCCCGAGTAGGTCCACCACCCGCCCGCATGCCGCGGTGCCGCCAGCAGGCGGTGCGACGCGACGGTCCAGCCCTGGACCATCAGCGGCTTGTCGGCGCGGTTGATGAAGGCGACCTCGATCAGCGCGACGCCGGGGTGCTCGTCGAGCAGCGTCACCGTCATCGTCTTCTCGACGGCGGCGCCTTCGGCCTTGCCGGTGAGGGTCAGGCGTTGCCCCGCGCCGAAGGGCGTGGCGCCGCTGCTCGGGACCGCGCTCGTCAGCGCGAAGCGTTCGAGCGTCCGTGACGTCGTGGGCGGCGGCGCGCCGGCCGCTTCGGCGCCGAGCAACGCGGCGCCCGCCGCGACGGGCTTCAATTCCGCGATGACGAGCTGCTCGCCCGCATCGAAGCCGGTCAGCGCCAGCGGACGCGCGCCGCCCAGCCGGACGATCCGGCTGCGCATGCGCTCATCGAATTGCAGCGAGAGCCGCTCATCCTGCAGCCGCACATGACCTCGCCCGAGATCGGCCGCCCGCGCCGCCGCAGCGGCACCCGGCGACGCGACGGTGGCGGCCAGAGCCAGCTTCGGCGTGATCGTCGCGACCGGGGCCGCCCCCAGCCACTGGAGGAATGCGCGGCGCCCGGTCATTGAGCCGCCTTCCAGGCGGTGGGGTAGCTCCGCTCGGCGTTGAGGTGGTACAGCTTGTCGACGACGACCTTGGGCAGACCCAGGCCCTTCACGGGTTTGGCGAGATCAGACACCTTGAACGACTCCTCCGTGTTGAAGTAGCGCCAGTGCATGCGCCACACCGGCTCGACTTCCTTCAGCAGCTCGGCCCCCGATTGTTGCGGCGGTTGCGAGACGTCGGTGCCGTACATCAGACGGTCCTGATACTTGATCATGAAGGCGCGCACCTTCTCGCGGTCACGCTGGCTCTGGTACTGCAGCTGCCCGATGCGCGCGGCCAGGTCGACCTTGGCCAGCGGGAAACGGTCCAGGAACGCGGCCAGTTCGTCGACGTTGCGCTCCAGCGAGGCCATGTGCATGCCGACGAACTTCAGCTTCGGATGCGCCGCGACCATGCGGTCGCGCGCGGCCATCTGGTCTTCCCAGCTCGGCATCTCCGGGTGCAGCGCCATGTGGTACTGGGGGTGGTGCGCAAAGTACTCACGGTCGTTGATGACCGTCATCTTGTCCAGCGGCAGCCAGCAGTTGTGCGGCTCGCCCTGGTGGCCCAGCATCGTGATGCCCTTGTCCTCGAAGTAGCTGAACAGCGGCGTGAAGCGCGCGTCGTCGATCATGACGAGCTTGCCCTGCTTGTCTCGCAGGCTCATGCCGATGTTCTTCCACACCTTCACGCCGACCGCGCCGGCGCGCAGGCCGGCATCGACGCGCTGTTTCGTCGCATCGAGCCAGCCTGGTTGATCCGAGGTCTCCGACGAGAAACTCACCGCCCATGCCACGTCCGCCGGACGCGCCTTGCGCAGCTCGATCGCCGCCTGCTGCTGCTCGTCCAGCGGCGGGAAGTCCGGGTAGTCGACGTTGATCGTCAGCACCTTGAAGCCGAGCTGGCGCGCGGCGTCGATGAACGCCGGATCGGCGTTGTGCAGATGCACGTGCGAATCGATCTTCGGGACCTTCGCGAAGTCCGCCATCGTGTAGCGGGCTCCCTCGTTGTCCTTGGACTTCGGTGCCGCCAGGACGCCTTGAGCGGCGGCCATCGCAACGGCCGTCAGTGCGGCGCTCAGCAGGGCCGGCAGCGCGGCGCGGACGGGAGTTCTCGTCATGTGGGTCATTGGATCAACTACTGTGGAAACAGTGGAGGAAAGGTCAGTTGCAGCTGTAGCGGTAGGCGTCGTCCAGATCCAGCGGCAGCACCAGCGTGCGGATCTTCGCGGCGGTCATCTTCGTGCAGAGCTTGTCGCGCGCGCCGTTGGTGTTCTTCTTGTACTTGGACGCGTACTCGGCGTTGAACACGGGCTTGTTCTTGCTCGTGAAGACCGAGTAGCCGCCGCACTCGTCGTACTGGTTGCACTGCTCGTTGACGGCCATGTCGAAGTAGGGCTCGAGCTGCGCCAGCTGGTCGACGTCGTTCTTCAGCGCGATGGCCAGGCCGCGGCCGTGGGCGGCGTTGGCGAGGTACTTGTTGTAGTCGAGCTGCGTCGCGGCCGTCAGCGGGAAGCCCGTCGCGTTGGTGTAGCCGTCGACGTTGTCCGGCTCGACGCCGTCGCAGCCCTTGGAGACGGCCAGGTCCAGCCGGCTCAGCATCACCGCGCGCACGTTGGCCGAGCGCGTGTCCAGCCACTTCTCGCCGGCCCAGCCGTCCAGCGCCTTGCCCATGTCGGCGGCGTTGAAGCTGCCGAAGTCGGCGCGCCAGTTCTCCGAGCTGCCGGCGGAGAAGTAGCAGACGACCTTGCGGCCCTGCGCCTTCAACCCGGCGATCGTCTGCGCGGAGGTGTCGAAGAGGTCGATGTCGTACACGGCCACGTTGTAGCCGGTGTTGAGCGTGCCCGTCAGTTGCCACTGCCAGGTCGTGTTCACGCCGGGCTTCCACCACGACTGCGCTTGCGCGCCGGTCGCGGCGGTGAGGCCCACCGCAAGTGCGGCAGCGGTGGCGAGGCGGGTGGCCATCGAACGGATCAGCGATCGTTTCATGAGTTCTCCTGGGATCGGGCCGGCAACGCGGCCCGCTTGTTGTGGAACGCCCAACGTCCTCTCAAGAACATCCCGACTCGAATGCGGCGACAGGATGACGCCGACTGGAAGGCCCAGTCCGGCGTCTCCTGTCTGTCCTGCTTGCTTGTCTTGCTCGTCTGTCCTTCTTCGATCAGCGCGGCATCAGAACTTGATGCTCGCCCCGATCGTGAACGCCCTGCCCCAGCGGTTGTAGCCTTGCGGCAGGGTGATGTTGCCGTCGCCCAGCGTGTACTCCTGCTTGGCGTCGGTCAGGTTGCGGCCCTCGATGGAGATCCGCAGCCACTTGTTGACCTCGTACGCGGCCTGCGCGGTCAGCCAGGTGATGGCCTTGGCGCGCTCGTTGAAGCCCGGGCCGATCACGTTGATCGCCGACACGAAGTCGTCGGTGTGGTCGGCCGTGGCGCTGATGCTCCACGGGCCCTTCTCGTACAGCAGGCCCAGCGAGGAGGTCGCCGGCGCGATGCCTTCCAGCGGGCGCTTCTCGCCGCCCACCCAGCTGTCGGAGCGGTTGCGCGTGTACTGCGCCCGCACGCCGAAGCCGTTGTCCCACAGGTGCTGGAAGCCGATCTCCATGCCGCGGACCTTGGCCTTGTCGCCGTTGATCGGCTTCATCACGTTGAACAGGTGGCCCGGCACGCCGATGTCGACGCCGGTCTCCCAGCTCGTGGTGATCTGGTTCTTGATGTCCTTCTGGAACACCGCGAAGGTCAGCGCCGAGTTGCGCGCGTAGTACCACTCCAGCGAGGCGTCGTACTGCTTGGCGCTGTAGGGCTTCAGATCGGCGTTGCCGCCGAAGACCTGCGTGAAGTCGCCCCAGGCGACGCTGGCCGTGGTGCTGGTCGGCGCGAGCTGCTCGACCGACGGACGCGCCATCGTCTTGGCCGCGCCCAGGCGCAGCTGCAGCTTGTCGGTGAAGTGCCAGACGAAGTTGGCCGACGGCAGGCCGTAGGTGTACTCGGCGTTCTGGCCGATCTCGGTCGGGTCCGCATAGACGGCCGTGTAGTTGAAGGGGCCGTTCTCGGTCAGGCTCTCGATCTTGGCGTCCCAGGCCTTGGCCGTGGTCTTGGTCTTGACCAGGCGCACGCCGATGTCCGCGTTCCACTTCTCGCCGGAGAGATCCGCCTCGATGAAGAACGAGGTCGTCTTCTCGCGCACGCGGTAGCTCTGCAGCGGGTTCCAGACCGGGCCGGCCTGGCTGAAGTCGTAGGTGCCGCCGTCCGGACGCGGCTTGCCGTTGTAGGCCTGCAGCGCCGCCAGGTAGTTGGGCACGTCGAAGCCGAGGAACGAGCGCGGGAAGCTGCCGCTGACGCCGTTCATGAAGTTGGGTGGGGTCAGGTGCTCGTTGAGCACGTTGCCGCCGAGCTGGCCGACATTGATCGCGTTGGTGCCGGAGTAGTAGTTCTCCCCGCCGTTGATCGCGTTGTCCACCAGGTCGCGGTTCTTGTCGCGCCGCGTGGCCTGCACGCCGAACTGGATCTGGTCGACGTTGAAGCGGTCCACCGTCCACGCGCCGTTCAGCGTCAGGCCGCGGATCTTGTCGTCGATGTTGTCGCCGCTCAGGCCCAGGTAGTGGGTGTTGAAGTCGCTCGGGCCGAAGGCGCCGCTGGCCAGGCCGGAGATCAGGTCGCGGCCGTCGGAGAAGGTCGTCTTGATGTCGGGCACCTGCGAGCCGGTCAGGTTCACCGTCGTCACGTTGGGCTGGTTCATGCGCAGCACCGTGTAGGTGTCCTGCCCGCCCGAGTGACGCTTGGAGGTCGACTGGTAGATGTCGCCGTTGAACTTCAGTGTCTCGGTGGCCTTCCACTCGGCGTTGATGCCGTAGACCGCGCTGTCGACGACGCGGTGCGTGGTCAGGTTCAGCAGCTCCGGATTCAGCATCAGCTCCGGATCGGTGCTGTCCATCGTGAAGCCGGTGACCACGCCGTTCTGGGTCTTGATGTTGGACCAGCGGCCCGGCGAGAACAGCGTGTAGAAGGACTGCTGATAACCGACCTGCGGCGAGTTCAGCCGCGTCTTGATGCCGTCGACGACGACCTTGAGCGAGTCGCTCGGCCGCCATTCGACCTTGCCCGAGAGCGCCGTGCGCTTCTTCTGTTCCTGGATGGTGCCGACGCGGAACTGGCCCGGTCCGATCAGGCCTTCCTCGTCCTTGTCCAGCACGCCGTTGCCGTTCGGGTCGATGTTGCCGCCCCACGCATTGCCGGTCCAGTTCGCGGCCGGATCGGAGATCGGGTTGCGCGTCCAGCCGCCGTCGTTGCCGGCCGTGTCGGTGCGGACCTTGCGGTCGGCATAGACCACGCCGAACAGCACGCCCAGCTCCTTGCCGAAGGTGTTGCTGTAGGTGGCCGAGACCTTGCCGCCGTTCAGCTTGGACATCGTGTTGCGGTCGCCCTCGACGCGGAGCAGGCCGTGCTGGCCGGGCTGGTCGAAGGGGCTGGCCGAGCGCAGGTTCACCAGGCCGCCGATCGCGCCTTCCATCACCGAGGCCTGCGCGGACTTGACGACGTCGGCGCCGCTGATGATGTCCGAGGGCAGCACGTCGAACGCGAAGTCCCGGCCTTCGCCGTCGGTGGCGAGGATGCGGTTGTTGAAGGTCGTCAGCGTGTACTCGGGACCCAGGCCGCGGACGCTGACCTTCTGGCCTTCGCCGCCGGCGGTGCGCGAGATCGACACGCCGGTGATGTGGCTCAGCGAGTCCGCCACGTTGTCATCGGGGAAGCGGCCCAGTTCGGTCGCGCTGATGCTGTCCTGCACGCCCGACGCGCTGCGCTTCAGATTCAGCGAACGTTGCAGGCTGGCGCGGGTGCCGGTGATCTCGACGCGCTCGAGCGTCTGGTCGGCGTCCTTGGCCTTCACGTCCGCCTTGGCGTCGGCGGGCGCCGAGGCGGCCGCGGCCGGCGGCTGGACCTGCGCCTGGGCCACGCCCATCGCGGTCAGCGCGGCGGCGATCGCGGCGGCGGCGGCGACGGGCCGCGGCGCGAAGCCGGCGTTCAGAAGGGAAGACAGGGGAGCTCGCATCTCATGGTTCCTTTGTTGTCTTGTCCGCCGCGTCCGGGCTCTCTTCCGGGACCGGCGGAGGGCATCCGCTGAAGGCGCGCCTTGTCTCGTGTTCTGGCTGGCGCGGAGCGCCGGTCCCTGGACCTCTGACCGGCTTGGCGCAAGTCTACGTAGTCTTTCGATTAATTTCGCATATCGTTTTTACCAACGTTTATTCTTTCGAATTGATGACGGTCGAAAGAATTCGAGCCAATCAATCCTTTCCACGCACCGCGATGGCGCCTGAATTCTCCGGGTTTTCCCGCGAAATGCGCCTGTTCAGGGCCCGTCACGGTTTCTTCCGTTGTGTTTCCGGTTTCGTTGCCCTATTCTTTCGTTCGAAAGCTTTCGACACCCCTCCAAGCGGTCGAAACCCCTCCAAGAAAGAAAGCGACCCCCCATGCAACGACATTGGCTGACCTACGCGCTTGTCACGACCCTCTTCTGGGGCGCGTGGGGCGCGTTGACGGGCTTGTCTTCCGAACGCGGCTTCCCGGACACGCTGGTCTACGTCGTGTGGGCGCTGACGATGATCCCGCCGGCCCTGTTCGTGCTGGCCCGCGCGGGCTGGCAGCTGCAGCGCGACCGCCGCGCCGTGATCCAGGGGCTGACGGTCGGCCTGCTGGGCGCGGGCGGGCAGATGCTGCTGTTCCGCGCGGTCGAGTCCGGTCCGGCCTACCTGATCTTCCCGATCGTGTCGCTGTCGCCGGGGGTCACGATCGCGCTGTCCTTCGGACTGCTGCGCGAGCGTACCGGCAAGCTCGGCGTTGCCGGCATCGTGCTGGCGCTCTTCGCACTGCCGCTCTTCGACTACCAGCCCGGCCAGCAGAGCCAGGCGCTGGGACTGTGGTTCGCGCTGGCCATCATCGTGATGGCCGCGTGGGGGCTGCAGGCCTTCTTCCTGAAGACGGCCAACAACGCCGCCAGCGCGGAGAGCATCTTCTTCTACATGACCCTCAGCGCGCTGCTGTGCATCCCGGCCGCGCTGTGGATGACGGACTTCTCCAAGCCGATTCCCTGGGGCTGGGACGGCCCCGGCCTGGCCGCCGTCATCCAGGTGCTCAACGCGATCGGCGCGCTCACGCTGGTCTACGCCTTCCGCTACGGCAAGGCGCTGGTCGTCTCGCCGCTGGTCAACGCCGGCGCCCCGCTGCTGACAGCGCTCGCGTCGATGGCGATGAGCGGCGCCGCGCCGGGCGGTTTCAAGCTGGCCGGTGTCGCGCTGGCACTGCTCGCCGCGCTGCTGCTGGCCCTGCAACCCGAAGGCGACGGCAAGGACAGCAAGGCCTGACCCCGGCGGCCGTCCGCCCCACCCTCATTCGACAGGAAGGATTCCCCTTGAAGCTCATGCTCGATCTCGTGCGGCGCCACAAGCAGTCGGCGCCGGGATCCCCGGCCGGCACGGCCGCTCCGGCCATCGGCATTCCCTCGATGTGCTCGGCCCATCCCGTCGTCATCGCCGCGACGCTGCGCGAGTGCGGCGCGCTCGGCCGCCCCGCGCTGATCGAGGCAACCTCCAACCAGGTCAACCAGGACGGCGGCTATACCGGCATGACGCCAGTGGACTTCCGCCGCTTCGTCGAAACGATCGCGAAGGCCGAGGGCGTCGATCCGGGGCTGCTGATCCTTGGCGGTGATCACCTTGGTCCCAATGCCTGGCGAAAGCAACCCGCGGCGCAGGCGATGGCCAAGGCGGAAGTGATGGTGGCGCAGTATGTCGCGGCCGGCTTCCGCAAGATCCACCTCGATTGCTCGATGTCCTGCGCGGACGATCCGGTGCCGCTGTCCGAAGCCGAGATCGCCGCCCGCGCGGTGCGCCTGTGCCTGGCCGCCGAGGCCGCCTGGCGCGACACGCCCGATCGCGGCGAGCCGCCCGTCTACGTGATCGGCACCGAAGTGCCGGTGCCGGGCGGCGCGCACGAGGACCTGGACGAGCTGGCGGTGACCTCGCCCGAAGCGGCGGGGGCGACGCTGGCGCTGCATCGCGACGCCTTCGCGAAGTCCGGCCTCGACGCCGCCTGGGAACGCGTGATCGCGATGGTCGTGCAGCCGGGTGTCGAGTTCGACCACCACAAGGTCATCGACTACAAGCCCGAGAAGGCGCGCGCGCTGAGCGCGTTCATCGAGTCGCAGCCGGGCCTGGTCTTCGAGGCGCACTCGACCGACTACCAGACGCCCGAGCGGATCGCCCAGCTCGCGCGCGACCACTTCGCCATCCTGAAGGTCGGCCCTGGCGCGACCTTCGCGCTGCGCGAGACGCTCTGGGCGCTGGCGGCCGTCGAGCGCGAATGGCTGGGCCCGCAGGCCGGCCAGGAGAACCTGGTCGACACCGTGCTCGGCGTGATGCGCGCGGAGCCCAGCCATTGGGCGCCCTACTACCAGGACCCGTCGCGCCTGCAGGTCGACCTGGCCTACAGCCTCAGCGACCGCATCCGCTACTACTGGGCGCATCCGAAGGTGCAGACCGCCTGCGCGGCGCTGCTGGACCGGCTCGAGCATTCGCCGCCGCCGCTGACGCTGCTGAGCCAGTTCCTGCCGCGCCAGTACGACGCGATCCGCGACGGCCGCCTGCGCAACCGCCCCGCGGAGCTGCTCCGCGACGGCGCCGCGCAGTCGCTGCGTCCGTACCTCGCCGCCTGCGCCGCATGAACGATTGAACGCCCGGACGTCCGAGCGCCTTGAACGCCTGAACCGCTCCGACACCCGGCCCTTTCCCACAGAACAAGACCTGTCACGATGAGCCTGCTCAACTTCGAATCCGCCGAACTCGACCGCCGCGGCGCGCCGCACACCGCGCGCGAGATCGCCCAGCAACCTCAGGTCTGGCGCACGGTGCACGCGCTGGTGCAATCGCAGCGCGCGGCGATCGACGCCTTCCTGCAGCCGCTGCTGGCGCTGCCGGACCTGCGCATCGTGCTGACGGGCGCGGGGAGCTCCGCCTTCATCGGGCAATGCCTGACCCCCGCGCTGTTGCAGCAACTGGGCGCGAAGCCCGGCCTCCGCGTCGAGGCGATCGCCACCACCGACATCGTCTCCAACCCCGCGCAATGCCTGCAGCCGGGCGTGCCGACGCTGCTGGTCTCGTTCGCCCGCTCAGGCAACAGCCCGGAAAGCCTGGCCGCGGTGGAACTGGCCGACGCGACCGTCGGCGAGTGCCATCACCTCGCCGTCACCTGCGCGGCCGAAGGCACCCTGGCGCGCCGTCTGGGCGACCGCGAGCGTGCCCACGTGCTGCTGCTGCCCGACGAGACGCACGACCGCGCCTTCGCCATGACCTCGAGCTTCACCGGCATGCTGCTGGCGGCGGCCTGGGCCTTCGGCATGGCGCTGCCCTCGGCCGAGACACTCGGCGACGCGGCGCGCCACCTGCTCGCGACCGAGGCCGCGCGGCTGGACGCGCTGAACGCGCAGCCCTTCGAGCGCGTCGTCGTGCTCGGCAGCAACGGCCTGCAGGGCCTCGCGAAGGAAGCCGCGCTGAAGGTGCTGGAGCTAAGCGACGGCCGCCTGGTCGCGCTGGCCGATTCGCCGCTGGGTTTCCGCCACGGCCCGAAGACCATCCTGAACGACCGCACGCTGGTGCTGATCGTGCTGTCCAACGATAGCTACACCCGCCGCTACGACCTGGACCTGCTGCGCGAACTGCGCCGCCAGGGCCGCGGCCGCATCGTCGCGCTGAGCACCTCGGCGCTGAACGCCGAGGACGCCCTGGCCGCGGACGACGTGCTGCTCGACCTGCCGGTCAACGCGCCCGACCTGGCGCTGGCGCCGGTGGCGCTGGTCTTCGCGCAATGCCTGGCGCTGCTGGCCTCGCTGAAGCTGGGCATCACGCCGGACAATCCCAGTGCCTCGGGCACCGTGACGCGCGTCGTCAGCGGCGTCATCATCCATCCGCTCGCCACTTCGGCGCCTTGATCCACCCGGCGCTCGCGCATCGACACGCGCAACGCCCCGTGAATGGCCCGTCCTCCGACCTGTCCACCGACCCGCTCATGACTCCCGGCATCCACGACAGCGCCGACCGTCCGATCTTCCTCGGCATCGACGGCGGCGGCACCAAGACCTCCTTCCTGCTGCTGGACGGCGACGGCCGGCTGCTCGCCCGCCACGCGACGACGACCAGCTACTACCTGGAGATCGGATTCGGCGCGCTGCGCGCGCTGCTGCGCGACGGCGTCGCCGAGACCCTGAAGCAGGCCGGCGTGGCGCCGGCGCAGGTGACCTCCGCCTTCGCCGGCCTGCCGGCCCACGGCGAGGACAGTGCGCTGATCGCGGACTTCGACAGCCTGCTCGCCGGCGCGCTGCCCCGCGCGGTCGTCGGCAACGACATGGTCTGCAGCTGGGCGGGCTCGCTCGGCGGCGACGACGGCATCAGCCTGGTCGCGGGCACCGGCTCGATCGCCTACGGCGAATGGCAAGGACGCGGCGCGCGTTCCGGCGGCTGGGGCGAAGTCTTCGGCGACGAGGGCTCGGCCTACTGGCTGGCGCGCGAGGGCCTCGCGCTGTTCTCGCGCATGGCCGATGGCCGCGCTGCGCCGGGACCGCTGCTCGGTCTGGTGCGGGAACACTTCCAGCTCGCGCACGACCTGGACCTCTGCGCGGCCATCAACGGTGACGCGGCGCGCAGCCGGCTCGCGCAGTTCGCCCGGCTCGTGTCCGCGGCGGCGGCCGACGGCGACGAGCAGGCGATCACACTGCTGGGTCGCGCCGGCGACGAGCTCGCAGCGCTCGCCGGCGCCATCGCTCGGCAGTTGGCGCTGCCGGCGGACGCGCAGGTCCCGGTCTCCTACACCGGCGGCGTCTTCGAAGCCGGCGCCACCGTCACCGATGCGCTGCGGCGCGCGCTCGCGCGCGACGTGCCGGGCGCGACACTGATCGCGCCGCGATTCGGTCCGGAGATCGGCGCGGCCATGTACGCGGCCCGCCTGGTCGGTGTGCGGCTCCGGCCTGCGACGGCTGCTGGCCCGTACCCTCTCCCGCAAGCGGGAGAGGGAGCCTGAGGGTCGGGCCGAGGCTTGCGAACATCGCCGGATCGATATCATCCGAAAGTTCATCGCTTCCGTTTCCCATGACCACCACGACTTCCACCATCGCCGAGAAACCCGACGCCGCGTTGCTGATCGACGAGCGTCGGCGGCTGATCCGCGAGCAGGTGCAGGCGCAAGGCAAGGTGACGGTGGAGGAACTGGCCGAGCGCTTCGGCATCTCGGTCGTGACGATCCGCAGCGACCTCAATGCGCTGGCCTCGACGGGCGCGCTGCTGCGCACGCACGGCGGCGCGCTCGCGCATCGCGACACCGAGGAGGTGCCGATCAGCGTCAAGCAGAAGCTGCATCATGAGCAGAAGGTGCGCATCGCCGTCGAGGCGGCCAAGCTGATCCGCGACGGCGAGACCATCCTGCTCGATTCCGGCTCGACGACGGAAGAGATCGCCAAGCAGATCCGCGGCCTGCGGCTGCAGTCGCTGAACGTCATCACCAACGCGCTGAACATCGCGGTGCTGCTGGCGACGGTGCCGGGCGTGAACGTGATCATGCCGGGCGGCCTGCTGCGGCAGAACTCGTACTCGCTGTCCGGCCCGCAGGCGGTGACGGCGTTGCAGAGCCTCTACGCGGACCGTCTGTTCCTGGGCGTCGACAGCCTGGATCCGGAGATCGGCCTGATGACGCCGCATCTGCTGGAGGCGCAGCTCAACGCGCAGATGATGAAGATCGCGCGCCAGATCGTCGCGGTCGCGGACGCCTCCAAGCTGATGAAGCGCAATCTCTCGGTGATCGCGCCGGTCGAGCAGATCGACATGCTGATCACCGACAGGGAAGCCGACGAGGGCATCGTCGGAGAACTGCGGCGCCGCGGCGTCGAGGTCGTCCTGGCATAAGCACGTCCCTTCCCCCCTTCGCCGTCCCCGGTCGCAAAACCGTGAGAGGACGACAGTGATGGGGGACGGCATTGCTTGGGGTTCAGCCGCTAGCCGGCTGCGGCCCCATGCAATGGCGGCCAACGCCCGGACCGCCGCAGGTGGGCGGTCTCATCCCGCAGTCACTTCTTGAACTGCGCGCAGGGATCCTCCCGCGACGGCGCGGGCGCGCGCTCCACGCGGTCATAGCCCCCGGCGGTCATCGCGCTACCCGGCTCCAGATACGCGATGGCGTCGATGTCCGACGCCGGCACGCCCGCCGCCTGCAGGTACACCGGCACCGCGACGTCGCGCCGCACGTGCCCATTCCCTGCGATCAGCACGACGCGTTTCGCACCCGACTTCCGCGCGTCGAGCATCGCCTGCGCCATCGCGGCGTCGCGCGCGCGTTGCGCCTGGACCATGCCGGGCAGCATTGCTTCCGGCATCGCGCCGCAGTGGCCGTCCTGGATGTCCTGGCGCAGCGTGTCCTGCTGCGTCCCATTCCACGCGGCGCGATCGCGCAGTGCGAGCAGATCGGCGGGCCAGGCGGCGTCGCCCTCTCGGACGATCCTGCGGATCTGGTCGCGATCGATGTTGCCGCCACGGACTTCAGCCCCCGACTGCAGCGCGGCATCGAACAGCGGCTGATGGAGCGGCCAGCGCCAGCCCTTGCGATCGAACTTCGCCGCGTCGATGACGGCGTTCACGTCACCGGGTTCGGCCTTGCGCGCGGCCGCGACGGCCGCGTCCTCGCTACGCGAGAACTGCTCGAAGACGATCACCGTCTTCGGCTCCTCGGCGATCAGCCGGCGCAGTTGTTCCGCGCGGGCGCGGTGATGATCGGGGTTGTCGTGCAGCTCGCCGAGCAGGACGAATTCGGGCTCGGTCCTGGAGGACGCCGGCGCCATCTGCGTCGCGGTCGTCGCGGTCGTCGCGGTTGTCGTGGACGACGCGCAAGCGGCGAGCACCAACGGCAGCAGCGGAAGAAGCGCCAGGGTGGCGCCGCGAGAGGCAATGTTCATGGAAGCGGTCCTGGATGCAGGGTGCGAACGGGCCTGGCGACGGCGCCGCGAGCCGCTGGAAGCAGCGGCCGCGGCGTTGGCTGGGTCGAACCTGCATTGTCAGGCATGCGCCCCGCATGCCGCTCCCGGAACGGGTCGGATCACACGACCGCGTTCGACTGCACCAACACGCTCGGATGGGAGTCGATCAGTGTCTGCAGGAGCTGCTCCGTCTGGACAGTCGCCGCCACGCGGGCGGCGACGTCCATGGCCAGGAACATGTTCGAGAGCGCCGCGCGAAAGTCCTCGTTCTGCGCGGGAGACATCGTCTCCTTCAGGACCGTGTTGTCGACCTCGGTCCAGGCCCCACCCAGCTGGTGGAACGAGGTCAACTGGGCGAGGAGCTCATTCGCGAACTCCCGGCCGAGTTGCTGCAATCCGTCTTCCATGGACGACGTGTTCCCCAGCGTCGTCTGCGATGCGGTGGTCATGAAAAAATCTCCTTCAGAAGTGAGGCACGTCGGGCGTGCCGGATACGGGCCGCACCGGCCGCGCGCCGCGTCGCGACGCGCGGTACCGATGCCGCGCCGTAGTCCTCTTCCGAAGGAGATCGGATCGCCGGTCCGGCGAGCGCCGGTCAGCGGATCAGCGGATCAGCGGATCGACATCGTCGACCTCATCGCCTTGACCGCGCCCTCGCCCATCGCCGCGCCGAAGCGCTTGGCGATGCGTTCCGCGACGTTGTCGCGCGGCGTGTAGTCGACGACGTCCTCGGCCTTCACCACCTCGCGGGCGACGTAGTCGAGGTTGCCCGTGCCGTCGGCCAGGCCGAGCTGGATCGCCTGCTCGCCATTCCAGAACAGGCCCGAGAACATCTCCGGCGTTTCCTTGAGCCGCGTGCCGCGGCCCTCGCGCACGACCGCGATGAACTGCTGGTGGATCTGATCCAGCATCGCCTGCGCGTACGCCTGCTGCTTCGGGGTCACCGGCGAGAACGGGTCCAGCATCCCCTTGTTCTCGCCCGCCGTCATCAGGCGGCGCTCGACGCCGACCTTCTTCATCACCTCGGTGAAGCCGAAGCCGTCCATCAGCACGCCGATCGAACCCACCACCGACGCCTTGTCGACGTAGATCTCGTCCGCGCCCGCGGCGATGTAGTACGCGCCGGACGCGCAGATCTCCTCGACGACCGCGTAGACCTTCTTCTTGTGCAGCGCCTTCAGGCGCTTGAGCTCGTCGTTGACGATGCCCGACTGCACCGGGCTGCCGCCCGGCGAGTTGATGCGCAGCACCACCGCCCGCGAGCCCGGGTCCTCGAACGCAGCCTTCAGCGCGGCGTTGATCAGCTCCGCACTGGCTTCGGTATCGGGCGCGATCTCGCCGCGCACCTCGACGAGCGCCGTGTGCGGCCCGGTCGTCGCGCCGCCGTGATGCTTGCTCGCGAACATCGACCAGATGAACAGCAGCAGCACCGACACCCAGATCAGCCGGAAGAAGGTCTTCCAGCGCCGGTCGCTGCGGCGGTCGCGCAGGTAGTCATGGGCGAACTGCTCGATCACGTGCTCGTAGCGGCCCGGCAGCGGCGCGCCGCCGGCCGATGCCTGCGAAGCGGCCGGCGTCGCGGAAGAAGGCGCGGCGGGCGCCGTGGCCTTCAGGATGTCCTCCGGGCGCGCCGTCGCGTCGGGGATCGGGCGCGGCAGGTCGCTGCCGGCGCTGGGGTCGTCGTTGGGGTTCATTCAATCCTCGAAAACGGGTCGCGTGTCGCGGGAGGGATACCAGAAGACCTGGCCGTCCTGCTCGCGCACGTCGAGCTTGGTCAGGCCGAAACGGCCGCACATGCCGGTCACGCAGCGTCCGTCCCGGGGGTGGTACACGGCGCCGTGGATGCTGCAGATGATGTATTCCTTCCTGCTGTCCAGGAACTCGCCCTCCTGCCAGTCCATTTCGGTCGGCACATGCGCGCAGCGGTTCAGGTAACCGACGACTTCCCCGTCGAAGCGCAGCACGAAGGCCGAGGCCGGCTGACGGAATTGCAGCACGTCGAAGGTATGCGCGCGACCGCGTTCCTCCAGCTCGGAGGAGGCACACAACGGCACCGGGGGCAGGTCTTGCTCAGGGGTCATGCGGAAGGGATCCGGGAAGCGGGAAAGATCGGGAGGCGGTCCAGCGCGGTCAGGCGTTGGCCAGCAGCCACTCGCGCAGCGTCGGCACGTCGTGCGCGACCAGCAGCGGCTCGAAGCCGCGCAGCGATTCGTGTTCGTGCGCGCCGTAGGTGACCGCCACCGCCGGGCAGCCGGCATTGCGCGCCAACTGGAGATCGTGGGTCGTGTCGCCGATCATCAGCGTGCGCTCCGGCTCGGCGCCGAACTCGCGCATCAGCTCCAGCAGCATCTGCGGATTGGGCTTGCCGGCGGTCTCGTCCGCGGTGCGGGTGCCGTCGAACAGCGTCTTCATGTCGACCGCGGCCAGCGCCTCGTCCAGGCCGCGGCGGCTCTTGCCGGTCGCGACGGCCAACCAGTGGTGCCGCGCCTTCAGGTCGCGCAGCAGCTCGGGCACGCCGTCGAACAGCGTCACCTCATGCGCCGACGCGAAGTAGTGGTGGCGGTAACGCTGGCCGAGTTCCGGATACCGCGCCGGGTCCAGGCCCGGCAGCGCGTACTGCAGCGCCTCGATCAGGCCCATGCCGATCACGTAGGCGGCGCGCTCGCGCGACGGCGGCTTCAGGCCGAGGTCCGCCGACGCGGCCTGCATGCAGCGCACGATGAGCGCGGTGGAGTCGAACAGGGTGCCGTCCCAGTCGAACACGATCAGGTCGAAGCGTTGAGGCATGGTGATCCGCGGAAGGTCGTCAGGGCGTCAGGTCACGGCGCCGGACGGCGCAGCGCGCCCAGGAGTTTCTCGCACTCCGGCGGCAAGGGCGCCTCCAGGGTCAAGGTCTCGCCGGTCGCCGGATGCACCACGCGCAGCAGCCGCGCATGCAGGAACATCCGGTCGAAGCGCAACGCCCCTCGCGCGATCAGGCGGTTGGCCTCGAAGTCGCCATACTTGGGATCGCCGACGATCGCGTGGCCTTCATGGGCCAGGTGGACCCGGATCTGGTGCGTGCGGCCGGTCTTGATCGTGACGTCGAGCAGGCTGTAGCCGCCGCCCTTGCCGTTGCCCGGATAGGCTTCGACCACCTTCACCAGGCTGATCGACCGCTTGGCCTGGTCTGCCTGTGGATCCTTGGGATCAGACACCGCCCTCACCCAGCGCTCGCCGTCGCTGCCGACGAATTTCAGCAGCGGGACGTCGACGACCTTCTTGCTCTTCGCCCAGGTGCCGGCGACCAGCGCCGCGTAGGTCTTGCCCGTCTCGCGGTCGCGCAGCTGGTCCTGCAGGTGCGTCAGCGCGCTGCGCTTCTTGGCGATCATCAGCAGGCCGGAGGTTTCCTTGTCCAGCCGGTGCACCAGCTCCAGGAACTTCGCCTGCGGACGTGCGCGCCGCAGCTGCTCGATCACGCCGAAGCTCACGCCCGAGCCGCCGTGCACCGCCACGCCGGCAGGCTTGTCGACGACGATCAGGTGTTCGTCCTCGAAGACGATGGGGAATTCGCGGGCAGGGACGGCGGCGGCCTGCTCGGCGGGCTTCTCCGCCAGGCGCACCGGCGGCACGCGCACCACGTCGCCGACTTCGAGCCGCGAGTCGGCGCTGCAGCGGCCCTTGTTGATGCGCACCTCGCCGGACCGGATGATCCGGTAGACCAGGGTCTTGGGCGCGCCCTTGAGTTCGCGGATCAGGAAGTTGTCCAGCCGTTGTCCGGCGGAGCCCTCGTCGACGGTCAACTGACGGACCTGGGCCGGCGCGGCCGGTTCAGCCGACACCGCCGGCTTGACTGACGTCGGTGTCGGCGCAGGTGCCGATCCCGGTCTCGGTCCCGGCCTGGACCCGGGGTTGGGCCCCGGTTTCGGAGGCGCGGCCCTCCTCGCGGCACTGCGGGCAGTCCCTGGGGCGGCCTTGCGGGCTTTAGCCCCTATAATGCTGCTTGCCACGTTTCCGTTCTAAGTATTTGATTTTTCTCATTTTACTCGGACGCACGCGTCCGAGGTCGGCGAGAACGTGGCAGTGAGCAGCGATTGTGAGTAGGCTGCTCATCACTTTTGGTGATGCAACGTCAGGTCATCGTTGTCGGGCCCGCTTCCCAAAGCGAGCGGGCAGGCGCCGAGGCCGGACGGCAGAGCAACATCGTCAGAACCATGCCCACGAGGCCGGTCGCATTCCAGGATGTCGGCAGGCGGCGCGGGCAGTACAACAAGGTTTCACGACGACAGAAGACGGGCCGCAAGGCCCCGGCGCTGACGTCAGCACCCAGGCTCCGATTCCGGATGTTTTCTTCGGTCCATTCCACCCCCCGCCGCCTGCGAGCGCGTGTTGGCTTCGTCCACACGCCAGGCTCCGGCCGTGGTCGGGTCGCGCCTCAGTCGGCGCGCTTGAGGACCAAGACAGCCGACCCGGGGCCCGCGGCGCACGCGCCAACGCTGCATCGCTGAACGGTCGAACGAGCCGTTCAATTTGCAGTCCAGGGCGATCCTTTCATTGGTTCTTTCGCGTTACTCGTGCATCGGTCGAATCGCCCGCCGGTGAACCTCCGGCGGCGGTTCTGAGGTACGCGCGTCAGCGGCAATGCCCTGGCGTGGAGGAGAACTGATGAAACGCATGCTGATCAACGCGACGCAGCAGGAAGAGCGTCGCCTGGCCATCGTCGATGGACAGAAGCTGTTGGACTTCGAGACCGAGATCGAAGGCCGCGAACAGCGCAAGGGCAACATCTACAAGGCGGTCGTGACGCGCGTCGAGCCGTCGCTGGAGGCCTGCTTCGTCGACTACGGCGAGGACCGCCACGGCTTCCTGCCGTTCAAGGAGATCTCGCGCCAGTACTTCCGCGAAGGCGCGGACGTGCGCTCCGCCAAGATCCAGGACGTGATCAAGGAAGGCCAGGAACTGCTGGTCCAGGTCGAGAAGGAAGAGCGCGGCAACAAGGGCGCGGCGCTGACGACCTTCGTGTCGCTGGCCGGCCGCTACCTGGTGCTAATGCCCAACAACCCGCGCGGCGGCGGCGTGTCGCGCCGCATCGAGGGCGAGGACCGTGAAGAGCTGAAGGACGCGCTCGACCAGCTCGAGTACCCGAAGGGCATGTCGCTGATCGCCCGCACCGCCGGCATCGGCCGTTCCGCCGCCGAGCTGCAGTGGGACCTGAACTACATGCTGAAGCTCTGGACCGCCATCGACGAAGCGTCGGGCGGCAAGGGCGCCTTCCTGATCTATCAGGAGTCGTCGCTGGTGATCCGCGCGATCCGCGACTACTTCACCGCCGACATCGGCGAGATCCTGATCGACACGGACGACATCTTCGAACAGGCCCACCAGTTCATGTCGCACGTGATGCCGGAGACGGCACACAAGGTCAAGCGCTACCGCGACGACGCGCCGCTGTTCAGCCGCTTCCAGATCGAGCACCAGATCGAGACGGCCTTCAGCCGCACGGTGAACCTGCCCTCGGGCGGCGCCATCGTGATCGACCACACCGAGGCGCTGGTCTCGGTGGACGTGAACTCGGCGCGCGCCACCCGCGGCGGCGACATCGAGGAAACCGCCACCCGCACCAACCTGGAAGCCGCCGACGAGATCGCGCGCCAGATGCGTCTGCGGGACCTGGGCGGCCTGATCGTCGTGGACTTCATCGACATGGAGGAGTCCAAGAACCGCCGCGAGGTCGAACAGCGCCTGCGCGACGCGCTGCGCCAGGACCGCGCCCGCGTGCAGTTCAGCTCGATCAGCAAGTTCGGCCTGCTGGAACTGAGCCGCCAGCGCCTGCGCCCGGCGCTGAGCGAAGGCAGCCACATCACCTGCCCGCGCTGCAACGGCACCGGCCACATCCGCGACACGGAGTCCTCCGCGCTGCAGATCCTGCGCATGGTCCAGGAAGAGTCCATGAAGGACAACACCGCCGCCGTGCACGTGCAGGTGCCGGTGGAAGTGACCTCGTTCCTGCTGAACGAGAAGCGCACCGAGATCACCAAGATCGAGCTGAAGCAGCGCGTGACCGTGCTGCTGGTGCCCAACCGTCACCTCGACACGCCGAACTACAAGCTCGAGCGCCTGCGCCACGACGATCCCCGCCTGGAGAACCTGCAGGCGAGCTACACGATGATCGAGGAGCAGCAGGAAGAGGAAAGCATCACCCGCCGCGGCGCCGAGAAGAAGAACAAGCAGGAGCCGCTGATCAAGGGCATCCTGCCGGAGCAGCCGGCCCCGATGCCGGTCGCTGCCGCGCCCAAGGCCGTCGAGCCGGTGGCCGCCGCCCCGGTGGCGGCGCCTGCGCCGGCCGCGCCCGTGGCCGCCGGTGGTGGCTTCTTCGGCTGGATCAAGAGCCTGTTCGGTGGAGAACCGGCGCCCGCGCCGGCACCGGCCCCCGCAGCCAAGGCGGCCGAGCCCGCCAAGAAGGAACGTGGCGAGCGCGGTGAACGCGGCGAACGCGGTGGTGATCGCGGCCGTGGCGGCGATCGCAACCGCCGTGGCGAACGCGGTGAGCGCGGCGAGCGTGGTGAACGCGCTGGCGGTGAACGCGGCGAGCGCGGTGAACAGAAGGCCCGCGACAGCAAGTCGCGCGGTGAAGGCAAGCCGCAGCAGGAAGGCCGCGGCGAGCGTCCGGAACGCGGCGATCGCGCCGAGCGTGGTGACCGTGCCGAGCGCGGTGGTGAACGCGCAGAGCGTGGCGACCGTGGCGAGCGCGGCGGTGACCGTCCGCGCCGCAACGAACGTGCCGACAAGCCGGAACAGGCCGTCGACGGCGCGCCGCGTCAGGAACGCACCGAGCGCGGTGATCGTCCGGAACGGGGCGATCGCCCGGAACGCGGCGAGCGTGGTGACCGGGGCGAGCGCGGCGAAGGCCGTCGCCGTCGCGAGGAACGCCCCGCTGATGCCTCGCAAGAGCAACTGACCGCGCTGGCCGGCACTGAAGCTGCCAATGTCGAGTCGCCGATCGCGTTCGCCGACACGCAACCGCTGGAGACGCCGCTGGGCGAAGCCGGCGACGAGCGTCAAGGCCGTCGTCGCCGTCGTCGCGGTGGCCGCGATCGCGGCGCCGAAGGCGTCGAGGGTGCGGAGCAGGTCGAAGGCACGCTGGTCGAAGGCCAGGCGCACTCCGGCGAGACCTCGTTCGCCGAGGGCGCCGAGTCCGCTGCCGCTCCGGTGGTCGAGGGCGAAGCCCCGGCTGGCGAAGAAGGCGCGGAAGGCCAGGGCCGCCGTCGTGGCCGTGGTCGCGACCGTTATCGCCGTGACCGCCGCGAAGGCGAAGGCGCACCGGCCGATGGCGTGACTGCCGAAGGCGACGTCGCCGCCACGCCGGCTATCGCCGCGCTGGACGGCATCGTCCTGGATGCCGGCGCCGCGCCGCGTCAGCTGGAACTGGGCGACGAGCCGAAGCAGGCGCCGGTGCAAGCACCGGTGGCGGCTGCCGCTCCAGCGCCGGCTCCGATCCAGGCCCCTGCCCCGGCTCCGGTCGCCGCTCCTGCAGTCGCAGCAGCAGCGCCGGCGCCGGCCGCGGTGCCCCGCTTCGAGCTGCCGATGACCGAGCTCAGCGCCGTCGCCGAAGGCGCCGGCCTGGTCTGGGTCAACAGCGACGCCGACAAGATCGCCGCCGCCAAGGCCGCGATCGCTGCCGAGCCGGCCGCCGCGCCGCTGGGCCGCGAACCCGTGCCGGCGGTGGTGGTCGACGAAGGCCCGCTGGTCCTGGTCGAGACCCGCAAGGATCTCAACCAGATCAAGCTTCCGTTCGAGGCTTGATCGACTGAAGATCGCGGCGGACACCTACCGGTGTTCGCCGCCGAGCCGCCGAGGCCCTGCCCGGCGGCTTTCCTTTTGGGGCGTCACGAGCGCCCCGCGACATGACGGAGACAGACTCTTGAACACGTCCACCATCGCCGCCCGGCCGGGCGACGCGGCCGGCGCCAAGGCCGCGCCGAAGATGCCGCCGCAGATCCCGTACATCATCGCCAACGAGGGCTGCGAGCGCTTCAGCTTCTACGGGATGCGCAACATCCTGACGGTGTTCCTGATGACCAGCCTGCTGCTGGCCATCCCGGAGCCGCTGCGCAAGGGCGAGGCCAAGGAGGTGTTCCACACCTTCGTCATCGGCGTCTACTTCTTCCCGCTGCTGGGCGGCTGGTTGTCGGACCGCTTCTTCGGCAAGTACAACACCATCTTCTGGCTGAGCCTGGTGTACTGCGCCGGCCATGCCTGCCTGGCGATCTTCGAGAACAACCTGCGCGGCTTCTACTTCGGCCTGTTCCTGATCGCGCTGGGCTCGGGCGGCATCAAGCCGCTGGTGAGTTCGTTCATCGGCGACCAGTTCGACAAGAGCAACCGCACGCTGGCGCAGAAGGTCTTCGATGCCTTCTACTGGATCATCAACTTCGGCTCGTTCTTCGCGTCGCTGCTGATGCCGATCTTCCTGGACAAGTTCGGCGCGAGCGTCGCGTTCGGCATTCCGGGCGCGCTGATGTTCATCGCGACGCTGATCTTCTGGAGCGGCCGCCGCAAGTACACGCACGTGCCGGCCGGCGAGTCGCACCGCGACCCGCACGGTTTCCTGAAGGTCGTGCGCACGGCGCTGCTGTCGCAGGCGCCCGGCCAGGGCCGCGGTGGCCTGATCGTCGCCGGCCTGGGCGTGGTGCTGGCCATCGGCGCGCTGGCGCTGACCCCCAACCTCGGCTTCGTGATCGCGTTCTGCTCGGCGCTGGTGCTGGTGATGGGCTTCGGCGGCGTCGGCGCCTGGATGCAGCTGGAGCGCGCCCGCGCGGTGCACCCGGCCGAGGCCGTCGAAGGCGTGCGCACGGTGCTGCGCCTGCTGGTGCTCTTCGCACTGGTCACGCCGTTCTGGTCCCTGTTCGACCAGAAGGCCTCGACCTGGGTGCTGCAGGCCGACCAGATGGCCAAGCCCGAGTGGTTCAAGTCCTCGATGATGCAGGCGCTGAATCCGGCGCTGGTCATGATCCTGATCCCGTTCAACAACCTGGTGCTGTATCCGCTGCTGGCCAAGATGGGCCTGAAGGTCACGGCGCTGCGCCGCATGGGCGCGGGCATCGCGTTCGCGGGCATCGCCTGGATCGTGGTCGGCGGCCTGCAGCTGTGGATCGACGGCGGCCACGCGGTCGACATCACCTGGCAGGTGCTGCCCTACGCGCTGCTGACGCTGGGCGAGGTGCTGGTGTCGGCGACCGGCCTGGAGTTCGCCTACAGTCAGGCGCCGCTGGCGATGAAGGGCGTGATCACGAGCTTCTGGAACCTGTCGGTGACGATCGGCAACCTGTGGGTGCTGCTGGCCAACTCCAGCGTCAAGGGCGCGGCGGTGACGGCCTACATCCAGTCGACGGGCACGAGCGTCACGGCCTTCCAGATGTTCTTCTTCGCCGGCTTCGCGCTGCTCGCGGCGCTGCTCTTCGCGCTCTATGCGCGCGGGTACCGGATGCAGGACAACTACCGGGGCTGAGGCCCCCTCGGCTCAAGCGGACTCACGCAGATTCAGGGAGAGACAGACATGGCACGAATCCTTTCACTGGTCGCCGCGCTCGCGGTGCAGGCCGCGGTGGCGGTGCCCGCCGCGATGGCGCAGGACAGCGTCAAGCTCAACATGGTGCCGCTGCCGTCGACGCGGCAGCAGGTCGACATCGCCATGGACATGAAGATGAACATGTCCATGGCGCTGCCGCCGAACGCGACCGAGCAGCAGCAAGCGCAGATGGCGCAGATGAAGGCCTCGATGCCGATCACCATGAAGATGGGCATGCGCCAGGACCTGTCGACGACGGCGAAGGCGCCCGACGGTGCCTACACGCTCAATGCCGAGGTCACCACGCTCAAGAGCGAGATGCGTGACGGCACCGGCCAGACGCGGCCCATTCCGCAGCAGGGCCCGATGCGTTTCAGCGCGCAGCTGAAGGACGACCAGTTCGGGAAGATCGATCTGGAGCTGTCCAATGCCGCGCAGGCGCAGGCGCTGAGCAAGGAGATGCAGGAGAAGATCTTCAACCAGAGCTTCGACTGGATGCGCAAGTTCAACGGCAAGTCGCTGAAGGTCGGCGAGACGCTCGAGATGCCGATCGACATGAACCTGCCGATGACCGGCGCCAAGACGGGCAAGCTGCTGGGCAAGTACACGCTGACGTCGGTGAACAAGGGCGTCGCGTCGTTCGACATCGACGTGCGGATGGACATGAGTTTCGCCGCGCCGGCGCAGCCGGCCTCGGACGCGTCGTCGCCGGCGGGCCGCCCGGTCGAGGGCGTGATGAGCGGTTCGGGCCGCGGCAAGATGGACCTGCGGCTCGCGGATCGCCTGATGGTGCGCAGCACGATGGCGATGACGATGGGCGTGGACATGGCCGGCCCGCAGGGCAACAAGATGCGCATGGACATGGAGATGGCCATGACCAGCACGGGCAAGGCGCTGCCTCCGGGGGCGAAGAAGCCGGCCGCGCCGGCGAAGCCCGCGACGAAGGGCTGATCACGGCTCGCGCTGTTCGACAGCCCAAAGAAGAAGACCGCCCTCAGGCGGTCTTCTTCTTTCTACGACAGTTCATGGGAGCAACCTGGACAGATCGGTGGATGCACTCACGTCCTGGCGCGGCGGCGGACTTCGCGCATGCCGCGCATCGTCGGAATGACGTCGCGCATCACTTGCAGGAACGCGCGCAGGCGCGCGGGCTGGAGACGCCGTGACGGATAGACCAGAGAGATCGGCAGCGGGCTCGCGCACCACTCGGGCAGGACACGGACCAGCCGTCCCTCGGCCATGTCATCGAAGACCGCCCATTGAGACACCAGTGCAAAGCCCAGGCCCCGGCGGGCTGACTCGATGAGCGCAAAGAGGCTGTCCGTCCCCAGGCGCGGCCGGAACGCGATGTGCATCCGTTCCTCGCCGTCCGCGGCACGGAGGTCCACGCCGTCGCGATAGAACGCCAGCAGCGCCAGCCACGGCTGCGCGCCGAGCAGTTCGGCGATCTCCTCCGGCGGCTTCTTGCCCAGGCCTTTCGGCAGCTTCTTCGCGAGCTGCGGCGTGGCGACCAGCACGCGGGGGATCTCGGCCAATTGCGTGGCGATCAGGTTGGGCTGGCTGATCTCGCCGACCAGCAGCGAGCAGTCGACGTTCTCTCGGCTGAAGTCCGGCAACTGGTCCTGCAGCATCCACTCCACCGACACGCGCGGATGCTTGGTGAGGAAGGCCGCCAGCGGCTCGATCAGCTGACTCTGCCCGAAGGCGTGCGGGACGCGCAGCCGAAGGGTGCCGGACAGCTCCTCGCCGCCCTCGAGTTCTTCCGCCAGGGACTGCCAGCCATCGATCAGGTCCTGAGCCTGCGCGGCGCAGCGCTCGCCCTCCTCGGTCAACCGGAGCCCGCGCGTGGAGCGCTCCACCAGCCGCGCGCCGAGCAGTGATTCCAGCATCTGCACGCGGCGGCTGACGGTCGGTTGCGTGGTCGCGAGCTGCAGCGCGGCAGCGGAGAAGCTGCCGGCCTCCGCCACGCGGAGGAAGGTCTGCAGCAGCGCGAGGCGGTCCTGGCCGCTGTCCCGGTTGGCGTCGTTCATGGCCCGCTTTATACGCCGTGCGTATGGGCGCTGTGCGAGCCGGCCCGGTTCCCGTCAGGGCCCTGAATCCGAAGAATGCGGGTCATTCGGTGCTCACCCGCACCCTCCCCCTTCTTCTTCACGCCATCTTGAACCATCCTCCGGGAGTTGCGATGTCCAGCCTTCCCATGCCTTCGAACGCCGCCGCCGCGCCGCGCGACCCCGCCATCCCGTCCACGCCGCTGATCGTGCTGCTGGCGGCGTCGGCGGGCCTCGGCGCCGCATCGCTGTACTACAGCCAGCCGATCCTCGCGCCGCTCGCGGAGGACCTGCACGCCTCGACCGCCGGCATCGGCGCCGTGCCCATGCTGACGCAGCTCGGCTACGCCGCCGGCATCCTGCTGCTGACGCCGTTGGGTGACCGCTTCGACCGCCGCAAGGTCATCCTCACCAAATTCGTGCTGCTGATCGCCACGCTGCTGCTGTGTGCGTTCGCGCCGGGCTTCGCGCCCTTCCTCGTGGCCAGCGCGGTGCTGGGCCTGACAGCGACGCTGGCGCAGGACGTCGTGCCGATGGCCGCGACCTTGAGCCCCGCCGAGCATCGCGGCCGCATCGTCGGCCAGGTGATGACGGGACTGCTGCTCGGCATCCTGCTGTCGCGCGTGATGAGCGGCGTGATCGCGCAGGCGTTCGGCTGGCGCTGGGTCTACGGCCTGGCGGCGCTGGCACTGACGGTCACGGGACTGGCCAGCTGGCGCTGGCTGCCGTCGTCACCGCCGGCGATGCGCACGACGTATGGCGCGCTGCTGCGCTCGCTCGGCGGCCTGTGGAAGACGCTGCCGACGCTGCGTCGCGCCGCGATCGCGCAGGCGCTGTTGGCGGTGGCGTTCAGCGCGTTCTGGTCGACGCTCGCGGTGATGCTGCACGAGCGCTTCGGCCTGGGCAGCGCGGTGTCGGGCGCCTTCGGCCTGGCGGGCGCGGCGGGTGCGCTGGCCGCGCCGCTGGCGGGTCGCTTCGCCGACAAGCGCGGCCCTGGCGTGGTGACCAAGCTCGGCTCGCTGCTGGTGGCGCTGTCCTTCGCGGTGATGTCGGTGACGGCCTGGCTGGACCGCGGCGCGGCGATCGTCGTGCTGGTGGTGCTCGCGATCGTCTTCGACTTCGGCGTGCAGGCCGCGCTGGTCGCGCACCAGACGATCGTCTACAGCCTCGACCCGGCCGCGCGCAGCCGCCTCAACGCGCTGCTGTTCACGGGCATGTTCATCGGCATGGCGACCGGCGCGGCGCTGGGCAGCGTGCTGCTCACCCATTGGGGCTGGATCGGCGTGACGGGACTGGCGACGGTGGCGAGTGCCGCAGCGCTGGTGGTGCGGCTCGGCGCCGACGAGTGACGCGGGAAGAATCGGGCAAGTCGGGCAAGTCGGACAAGTCTGGCGAGTTCAGTCGCCCCGCCCGAGGAAGGCCCGGATCGCCGTGATCCGGCCTTGCGCGTCGAAGTCCAGCACGTCGACGACGAACAGCTCGATGTGCCCGTCGACGAGGATGCGCAGCTCGCCGGCCACCGAGCTCGCGTGCTCCAGCGTCCGCAGCACCTCGATGTGGATTGATGCTGCTGACTCGAAGTTCTTGCGCGTCTCCGCGATGGCCGCATCGCGTCCTTTCACCGAGAGATTCCAGTCGCGCAGCGTGACGTCCTCCGAGAACATCGCGGCGATGCCGTCGAGGTCCTTGGCGGCGTAGCGATTGAGATAGTCGAGGAAACGATCTCGCAGCGTCATGGCCGTGCCCATCAAGTCGGCCGGCGCGCGATGGCCTCGTCGGTCAGGATCGGCTGCCCCGCGCAGACCCGCTCCCACAGGTCCCTGTACGCCACCACCTCGGGCACGACGAGGTCGCGCAGGCCCTCGGGCACGTTCTGCACATCGACGTACTGCTCACTGCCGTCGGGCATCGTGCGGATCACTTCCTCGTAGTCCTCGTGGTCCAGTTCCTCCCGGGCATCGAAGGTCACCAGGGCTTCGAGCTTGCCGGCGCTCATCATGTGGTCGTCCTGCAGCCACAAGGTCGTGCGGACGCGGCCCTTGAGCCACAGCTCGCCATGGTTGTAGCAACTGACGACCGCCTCGGCGATGTCGGCGTCGCCGTGGACGGTGATGGTCGCGCCACCGCTGGCGATCGAGCGCGCGGTCAGACTGCCGGTGACGACGAGGAACGGCCCGCCGTCGGTGTTGACGTTGAGCACCGAGCCACCGATCCGCAGGTTGCCGATCACGGCGATGCCGGCAATCTCGAATGCGTCTGCGCCTTGCTCGATGCCGACGCGGGCCAGCCACTGTGCGTCACCCCAGCCTGGCCAATCGAGGACCAGCGACGTGTCGAGGTGCCAGTCGCCTTCGCAGACGAGCACGTGATAACGGGAGAGATCGCGGAGGTAGTTCATCGACGACGAGGACAGAGCGAATCGCTCGGCCGCCTCGGCGCAGGTCATCACGGAGAACTTGGGCATGGCACGCGGTGCAGGAATGGCGATACGGACATGCTAGCGACCAGAGCAATGCTTCCGAGGACGGACGGCCGGCTGAAAGTCACTTCCGGGGCTTTGCTTTCGTGACGCTTCAAACCCTGCGAAACAGCTCGGGATAGTCGATCACAAGGCCGTCTTCATCGACCGGCAGTTCGACAGTGAAGCCGGAGCCGTCCAGCGACTCGAACCGATAGAGCCGCTCTTCGAGCCGCGTATAGGCCTGCGCCTGCGGCCGGACTGTCAGCGCCGTGCCATCAACCCAGGCCATGCGGAACTCCCGCCGCTCACCGATGGTCAACGGCACGCGCCGGATCGGGAAGCTGTTGGTGAAGGGCGTGGGCCAGATGTCGATGTCGAGGCAGCCATCGAGCTCGGCCAGAGCCCGCCCTTCGCCGTCCTGCCAATGACCGTCGCCATCGGACCTCAGACGCATCGAGCGAAAGGCACCGCCTTCGTCGTCGACGAGAGACAGCGTCGCTTCGCGCAATCGCCACGACTCGTCCCAGCTCAACCGGTAGGCGAGCCGGAACGGTCCGACCTCTTCGTCGACCGCGATCACGACACCGTCGGCACGACCGTCGGAGAGCAGCAGATGCTCGATGCCGACGCCCGGTTGCGCGGCGTTCCAGACCGGGATCCAGCAGACAGTGCGAGGCAGAGGCATGACGGACTCCTTGATCGCTACTTCGCCCACGCGGGCTTGCGCGTCGTCGCGCAGAAGCGCTTCATCTCTTCCACATCCGTGATCTCGATGTTCGGTTCCAGCGATTGGAGCGCGCGCATCACGGTCGCATTCGCGCGGTACTTCTTCTTCAACGCCGCAAGCTTGGCGTCGGTCCCGGTACAGCTCTGGCAGAGGTTCCAGTCGATGTCCTTCTGCCGTTCCTCGTCGCCATCGCCCGATTCGCCACGGAAGTGATCGCAGCCCTCCCGATCCTGGAGGAAGCCAGTCACGTCCTTCGGCAACGCCGGGCCAGCGGGAGCTGCCAGCACGGGCACGCCCACCGTGAGCGCGGCGACAAGCACGCCCAGCCTGAACAGGGATGTCGGGAACATATGAATCACCACCTTGAATTGGATGGCCGGTCAGGCCGGCGGCGCGTCATGACACACCACGCACAGCTTGTTCCCATCCGGATCCCGGAAGTAGGCGCCGTAGTAGTTCGGGTGGTATTGGGGACGCAGACCCGGCTCGCCTTCGCAGGTCCCGCCGTGGGCGAGTGCCGCGGCATGGACCTCGTCGACCATCGCACGCGACCCGGCCATGAACGCCGTCATCTGACCGTTGCCGAAACAGGCTTCGCCTTCCAGCGGGCGTCCGATCAGGAACAGCGGCCGCACGGTCTGCGCGGACTGCCAGCCCGCCCGTGGATAAGCCGGATCGACGAAGCGCTGCGGCTGCTTCAACGCCGCCATCACCGGCGTGTAGAACGCCAGCGCCCGGTCGAAGTCGGTGATGCCGACGAACAGATGAGAGAACATCGCTGCGCCCCTTTCACTGCGTCCGGCCGCGCCAGCCGATCAGGCTGACGCCCAGCGCGACGAAGCACGCGCCGAAGGTGCGGTTCATGAGCTTCACCCGCGTCGGCGAGGCCAGCCCGCGCCGCAGCGCCCGCGCGAGCAGCACGTAGAACGCATGCGCCAGCACCGCACAGGCGGAGAAGGTCACCGTCAGCACGACGAAGTCGCGCAGCGCCGTCTCCGGATGGTTCATGAACTGCGGGAACAGCGCGGTGAAGAACAGGATCGCCTTCGGGTTCGTCAGCGCGACCATGATGCCGCGCAGGAACAGCGCCCGACGCGAGAGGCCGGCCACCTCCGCGGCAGCGGCATCGCCCGTGGTCATCGACATCCGCGCGCCCTGGCGCCACTGCTTGATGCCCAGCCAGATCAGGTAGCAGGCGCCGAGCAGCTTCACGACCAGGAAGGCCTGGGCCGACGTGCTCAGCAGCACGCCGAGCCCGGCCGTCGTCGCCGCGGACACGGCCAGCAATCCGATCGCATTGCCCAGCGACCCGACCATCGCCCGTCGCGGCCCGACGCTGAGCGAATTCGAGATCGCCATCAGCACCGCCGGCCCCGGCGTGAAGGTGACGAACAGCGCCACACTGACAAAGCCCAACCAACTGGTCACATCCACACCGATCTCCCTAGCGCACGACACAGGAAGCGCAGATGTTAGCGGGCGCGGCTTCGGGGCTAGGATCGTCCGATCGATCACCCCTGCCCGGGAGTCCCCATGCGATCCGTGTTCCACCTGGCCTATCACGTGCGAGACCTGGACGATGCCCGCGCCTTCTACGGCGGCGTGCTCGGCTGCGAGGAGGGGCGCAGCACCGACACCTGGGTCGACTTCGACTTCTTCGGTCATCAGATCTCGCTGCACCTCGGCGAGCCGTTCCAGACGGGCAACACCGGCAAGGTCGGTGACCACATGGTGCCGATGCCGCACCTCGGCGTGATCCTGGCGATGCCGAACTGGCGCGTGCTCGCGGACCGGCTGGAGACGCGCGGCGTCGAGTTCGTGCTGAAGCCCAGCATCCGCTTCGCCGGCCAGCCCGGCGAGCAGGCGACGATGTTCTTCCTCGACCCGTCGGGCAATCCGATCGAGGTCAAGGGCTTCGCCTCCACGGACGGGATCTTCGCGACCTGAACGGTCCCGGTGACTGACCGCCCGAGCACTCGCGCACCGGACGACCCTCGATGAACGAGGCCGTCGCCATCGGCCCCCTGGTGCTGCCGTGGGCCTTCCTGCACCTGTGCGTGGCCGTGGCCGCATCGCTGGCAGTCGCAGCGTTCCTCGCGCGCAAGCGCGGGCAGGACGCGGGACCGCTGCTGTGGCGCAGCCTCTGGGTCGCCATCGTGTTCGCGCGGCTCGGTTTCCTCTACCAGTACAAGGAGCTGTACGTCGAGCACCCGCTCAGCATCTTCAACCTGCGCGACGGTGGCTGGTCACCCGAGGTCGGCATCATCGCGATGTGGATGTATGCGACCTTCCAGCTGCGGAACGTGCCGGCGATGCGGCTCTCCGCGACGGTGCCGCTGGCGCTGGGCACGGCGATCGTGGTCGCGGGACAGATCCAGCTCGCCATGCGGCCCGCCGCGGAGCCGCTGCCAGCCTTGCGCTTCGAACAGCTGAATGGGGAGCCGATCAATCTCGCCGGACTGCGAGGCAAGCCCGTGCTGATCAACCTGTGGGCGACCTGGTGCGGGCCGTGCATCCGCGAGATGCCGATGCTGGCGCAGGCGCAGCGCGACCGGCCAGACGTGCGCTTCGTCTTCATCAACCAGGGCGAGGACGCGGCCCACGTCGCGAAGTGGCTGGGCCAGCAACGCCTGACGATGAGTGGCGTCGCCATCGACGAGCACCGCCAGGCCAGCGCGGTCTTCAAGCAGGTGGGCTATCCCACCACCCTGCTCTTCGATGCCTCCGGGAAACTCGTCGGCAAGCGCACCGGCGAGCTGTCGCAGCCGGCGTTGGAGGCGATGTTGACGCAGCTGCGCTGACGCGCAGCGCAGGCGCCATGCACGCCCGTCAGGCCGATGCGCCGTAGGCCTGCATGCCCTTGCTGAACCTCAGGTAGCGGAAGCGACTGTCCTGGAGTACGGCCTTGAGCTCCGGGCTGACAAAGCAGTCTCGTCCGTCCAGCAGCATCATCCTGAGCCCGTCCAGAGGCAGGTCATCCATGTCCCGGGATCCGAAGCCGTGTCCCACCTTGAGACGCACGTGGGTGTCGATCTCCCGCTTCGACACGGGATCGAACAAAACGGCGGGCCAATAGCTCACGCGCTCGACGTCAAGCGCTCTGTCGACGGCGGCCGAGAAGTGACTCACGTCGTGCGATCGGCCAAGGTAGTCGATCATCGCGGCGACCGCGCGCGTCGCATGACCCTGCCCCCGCCCCTCGGTCGTCAGCACGTAGGCAATCCAGCAGGTGTCCTGCCATCCGGTCGTCGCCTGGACGTAGCCGATCAAGCGCCCGTCGTCGCGCCGGATCATCCAGTTGAACCACAGCTCATCGCCGTCGGGCGACTGGCCCTTCGCACGGCGCGCGTAGGCCTCGCGCAACCATTGAAGCGTGGGCGGCGCGTCCTCATTGAGGAACTCGTAGATCGACGGATCGGCCAGCACCGCGTGCATCTCTTCAGCGTGCTCGACGGAGACAGGCTCGAGGCGAAGTGGCAGCGCGTCCAGCGCGGGGAAGGGAGTCATGTCCCAGGACCTCACAACCGCAAGCCGAGCCAGATGACCGTCTTCGTCGATGCGGCCACGACCGGCGTCAGCAACTTGACCCACAGCGAGCCTTCTCCGAGTTCATCGGCGAAGGCATCGCAATGCTCCCGCTCCTCGGCCACGATGGCGCCGATGGCGTTGACCGCTGCGTCGTCCTTTCCTTGCAGGCAGGCGACCTGGGCGTCGAGATGCGTCAGCACGACCCGCTCGACGGCGACTGTGGTCGCCGCGATCGCCCGGCGGCCGAGCAACCCGGTCACGAGACCCAGCACGAAGCCGCCGAGGGCGCACGGCCAGTAGCTGCGGCATCGCGGTCGTCCTCGTCGCTGCAGCTCGCCCCAGAAGATCGCCCGGTGACCCTCTTCATGCGCCTTGAATTCGCGGAGCGCGGGGAGCATCGAGGGGGCCGTGAGGCGCGCCATCAGGATCTGTCCCGCATAGATGTGCACGGCGCCGTGTTCGCCCGCATGGTTGACCTTCAGGAAGCGATCGCCGAGCGTTTCGCCGTCGCGCAAGGAGACAACAGTGAGATCCATCCGACGAGTGTCGCGCACGCCCGGTGATGCCGTCATGCGCGGTTTCTCCAGGGGCTGGACGGCTCGCATCGCCGCGTAACATCCGATGAGTCCCTGTTCGATCACGCCTCATGACCGCCTTCACCACCGCCGCCTTCGACGATCCCAAGCCGGGTCTGGCCGCATTGGTCGAGGCCGGTCTCGACCAGCACAACGAGGCCTTCGGCGATCACGGCGCCTTCGACGGACAGCGCGGGCTGTCGAGCGCCGCATACGACGCTGGCGGCCGCGTGATCGGCGGCGCAATCGGGCGCACGCTCGGCCGCTGCTGCGAACTCAAGCAGCTCTGGGTCGATGCCGCGCACCGTCATGCCGGCGTCGGCGGCGCCGTCGTCCGCGCCTTCGAGCAGCGCGCGATCGAGCGCGGCTGCGACACGTTCTACCTGAGCACCTTCAGCTTCCAGGCCCGCCCGTTCTACGAGCGCCTCGGCTACGTCGTCCAGCTGGAGATCCCCGGCCACGGCGTGGCGGGCTCGAAGTTCTTCATGGTGAAGAAGCTCCCCGGCTGATCGCCTCGGCGTCGCGGCCGCCGGACATGGGCGGCATGGCCTGCGCGCCGGCGGCCGGGCACGTACCTTGCCGCCTTCCCGGCATGAACACCCCGACCCGTACCGTCCATCTCTACCTCTTCGAGGGCTTCGCCGACTGGGAGGCCGCCTACGCGGTCGCGGGCATCAACACGCCCGAATTCCAGAAGACGCCCGGCGACTGGCAGGTGAAGACCGTCGCCGCCGCCGGCGCCAACCTGACGCGCTCGATGGGCGGCCTGTCGGTGATGCCCGACATCCGCCTGTCGACGCTGTTCCCCGACGACAGCGAGTTGCTGATCCTTCCCGGCGGCGCGGGCTGGGACAAGGGCGAGCACATGGAAGCGGCGAAGAAGGCCAAGGAATTCCTCGATGCCGGCAAGCGTGTCGCCGCGATCTGCGGCGCCACGGCGGGCCTCGCGCGCCTCGGCGTGCTTGACGACCGGCAGCACACGAGCAATGCCTTGTCCTATCTGAAGGGCGTCGAGGAATACGCCGGCAGCGACCGCTACGTCGACGAGCCCGTCGTGTCGGACCGCGGCCTGCTCACCGCAGGCGGCATGTCGGCGCTGGACTTCGCGCGAGCGATCTTCGACACGCTCGACATCTACGAGCCCGACACGCTCGAGGCCTGGTATCAGCTCAACAGGACCGGCAAGTCGGCGTACTTCGCGAAGATGGCGCAGGCGGCCGAAGGGCGCTGAGGCGGCTCAGGCGCCCTTGGCCGCCGTGACGATGCCCTGCCCCGCCGCCCACGCGCCGATGTCGTCGCGCCGGATCGCCGCGGCCATCAGGCCCGGGAAGGCGTCCGGCGTGCAGGCGAACGACGGCACGCCCAGTGCCGCCAGCTTGGCCGCGAGCGCGCGGTCGTAGGCCGGCGCGCCCTCGTCGCTGAGCGCGAGCAAGGCCACGCATTGCACGCCGCTCTCGACCAGGGACGCCGCGCGGCGCAGCAGTTGCGGCTCGACACCGCCTTCGTACAGATCCGAGATCAGCACGAAGATCGTGTTGCGCGGCTCGCGAATCAGCGATTGGCAATACGCCACCGCGCCGTTGATGTCGGTGCCGCCGCCCAGTTGGACGCCGAACAGCAGATCGACCGGATCGTCGAGCTGCTCGGTCATGTCGACGACCGCCGTGTCGAAGACGACCAGCTTCGTGCTCACCGCCGGCAGCGACGCGAGCACCGCGCCGAAGATGCTCGAGTACACGACCGAGTTCGCCATCGACCCGCTCTGGTCGATGCACAGCACCACCTCGCGCTGCGGGCGCCGCGCCTTGCGACCGTAGCCGTGCAACGTCTCGGGGATCACGGTGCGGAGCTCCGGCTGCCAGTGACGCAGGTTCGCGCGGATCGTGCGGTGCCAGTCGATCTCCGGGAGGCGCGGCCGGCGGTTGCGCTGGCTGCGGTCGAGCGCGCCGGTCACGGCCGCGCGCATCGGTTCCTCGAGGCGCTTCATCAACTCGTCGACGACCTGACGCACGACGCGGCGCGCGGTGTCCTTCGTCCCCGCCGGGATCACCCGCGACAGGGCCATGAGGTTCGCGACCAGATGCACGTCGGGCTGCACGCCTTGCAGCATCTCGGGCTGCAGCAGCATGTCGCGCAGATTCAACCGTTCCAGCGCGTCCTTCTGCATCACCTGCACGACGGAACTCGGGAAGTACTTCCGGATGTCGCCCAGCCAGCGCGCCACGCGCGGCGCCGAGTTGCCGCGACCGCCGCGGCGGTCGTCACCCAGGCCGCCGCCGTCGCCGTACAGCGCGCTCAGCGCCTGGTCCATCTCCATCGCATCGCCGCCCAAGGCGCCGCAGCTCTCCTCGGCTTCGCCGCCGAGCACCAGGCGCCAGCGGCGCAGGCGATCCGCATCGCTCGTACTCATGCGTCCACTCCCAGCATCAGTCGCAGCAACGGCAGCGGAAGCGCCGCGCGCGCTTCGTCCCATTCCGCCGAGGCCATCACGGCGCCCGCACCGCCGCCATTGCGCGCCGCGCGTTGACCGAGGTCGCGTCGTTCGCCCGCATCGAAGTGCGCGAAGGTGCGCCGCACCAGCGGCAGCACGCGGATGAAGTGCTCGTCGTCGAGTCCGCTCAGCCACGCATCGACCAGCGGCCAGACGCCGTCGTGATGCAGCAGCACGACGGCGTTGCGGTTGAGGAAGCCGTCCAGCCACGCGGCCGCCTTGGCCGGCTCCGCCGCGCGCGACAGCTGCAGCGAGATCGCCGTGCCCGCGTCGTCCGCCGTGATCAGGCCGTCGTCCAGCAGCAGCCGCGTGCACAGGCCGCGCAGCAGCGCGTGCGCGCCTTCGCGGCCGGCCAGTTGCGCGATGGCGGCGCGCCATTGCGTCGAGGGCTCGGACTGGCGGCCCGGGTCGCGCAGCCGCACCGCCGCCTGCGCGCCGAGGAGCCGGTCGCGGACCTGCTCCGACGCGGCCTCGTCCAGCGAATCGCCCATCAGCGGCAGGCTGATCGCCGCGCGCGTCACGAGGCCGTCGAAGACATCGCCCACCATCGCCGCGTCGGTCTGACGCACGTTGCCGTAGCGGAAGACATTGGCCAGCGGCGGCAACGCGCCCAGCAGCTGGTCGGCGTCGCCCGTCACCGCAGCGTGGTCGTGCAGCGCGCGCGAGGCGATCGTCACCGCGTCCGGCAGGTCGGCGAGCAGCACGCGATCGACGAGCTCCGCCAGCGCGGCCAAGGTCGCCGATTGTCCGCAGCGCTCGGCCACCGCGGTCGTCGCGGCGTGTGCGACCGACTGGCCCCAACGGCTCGCCTCGATCAGGCGCAGCGCGAACTCCGGCTGCCATTGCAGCGTCCAGATCTCATGGAAGGTCCCGCGCGAGGACTTGCCCGTGCGCGCGATCTCGCCCCACGGCAGGTCGATCAGTCGCAGTCGATGCAGCAGATGGCTGCGCGCCAGATCGTTGGGCTGGCGCAGGTCGAGGTCCAGCGTCTTCTGCGTCGCCTCGGGCTTCATGCGCAGCGACTTCTGCAGCTGTTCCAGATCGCGCTGCAGCGGCACCGTGGGCACGTCGGCCGGCACGCTGCCCAGTCGATCGCCGATGACCAGCTCATCGCGGATGAAGCCGAGCACGGCGTCGTCGCCCAGCGTCATGACCGTGCGCGTCGCCTCGTGCAGTTCGTCCAGGCCCGGCGCGGGCCGCTGCCGCAGCGCGGCCAGCGTGTCGGCGAGACGGGTGGCCTCGATCAGATGGGCGGAGGAACAGTCCAGGTCACGCTCGCGCATCAGTCGCGCCACGCGCGCCAGCCAGCCGATCGCGCGGGGACGGCGCTCGCCGTCAAGCCCGCTCAGCCATAGATGTTCGTACCAGCCCGGAGACTGGATGCCCGCGCCGTAGCCACTCGCGCGCGCGAGGTGCCGGTAGGTCCACGGTACCCAGGTGCTCGTGACCTTGAGCTTGGGGAGTCCTTTGAGCAGCGCCTGGTCGGCCTTCGCGGTGACCTCGGCCTGGAGGCCCCCCAGGTGCCAGGCGCCGCAGACGACGGCCATGCGCTCGAAGCCCTCCTTGCGCGCCGCGCGGATGCACTGGCGCATGTGGGCCTCGCGCATCGCCTCGCGGCGGGCGCGCGGCGTCCGGGGATCGAGGGTCTCGTCGTCGCCGGACTCGGCGCGCAGCGTCGTCATCGCCTCGGAGATCGCGGCGAAGAGGTCCTCGCCGTCGCCACGCTCCTCGACCATGTGGTTCCACCAGGTCTCGCCATCGGCGTAGCCCGCCGCGCGCGCAAGCCAATCCAGCGGATCGCCGCGACGCGCCGTGCGCTCGGCCGGCGCTTCCGTTGCTTCGTCCCTCGGTGGTTCGGATGCCTCGGGCGCCCCGGATGCCTGGGGCGAATCCAAGGTCTCCGAGGATTCCCCTTCGGCGGGTTCAGGCGCCTCTGGCCCCTGCGCGGCCTCTTCTTCCCTCGCCTTCTCCAACGCGAGCGAGATTCCGACCGGCAGATCGATGAAGCGCACCGGCACGCCCGCGAGCCCGGCCCAGCGCAAGGCCTGCCACTCCGGCGAGAAGCTCGCGAACGGGTGGTAGACCGCGCGGCCGGACTCCTCCACGCCGTGCGTCAGCAGCGCCACCGGCGGTGCCATCGCGGGATCGAGCACGGCGGCGACGAGGCCGTCCGCCTCGGGCGGACCTTCGATCAGCACGCAGTCGGGCTTCAGCGCCTCGAACGCGGCCAGCAGGCTGCGCGCGCAGCCCGGACCGTGGTGCCGCACGCCGAAGTAATGGACCGGATCGCTCATGGCCGCTCGTGAAGAGTCAGGGGCTCGGGAATGAGGAATGGAAGCCGGGGGCTCAGGACTGCTCGCGGCAGGCGCGGTAGAGGTCCTTCCACTCGGTGCGTTCCTTGACGACCGTCTCGAGGTATTCGTTCCAGACGACCTGGTCCTGCACGGGATCCTTGACGATCGCGCCGAGCAGGCCGGACGCCACGTCGCGCGGCCGCAGCACGCCGTCGCCGAAGTGCCCGGCCAGCGCCATGCCGCTGTTGATCACGGAGATGGCCTCCGCCGTCGACAGCGTGCCGCTGGGCGACTTCAGCTGCGTCTTGCCGTCCTCGGTCCTGCCGTTGCGCAGCTCGCGGAAGATCTGGACGATGCGGCGCACTTCCTTGAGCGCCGGCGGTTCGGCGGGCAGCTGCAGCGCGACGCCCAGTTCGGCCACGCGCTTGACGACGATGGACACCTCGGCGTCCTCGCTCGCCGGCACGGGCAGCACGACCGTGTTGAAGCGGCGCTTGAGCGCGGCGGACAACTCGTTGACGCCCTTGTCGCGGTTGTTGGCGGTGGCGATCACGCTGAAGCCGCGCGTGGCCTGCACCTCCGAGCCGAGCTCGGGCACGGGCAGGGTCTTCTCCGACAGCACGGTGATCAGGCAGTCCTGCACGTCCGCGGGGATGCGCGTGAGTTCCTCGATGCGCGCGATCTTGCCGTCGCGCATCGCCTTCATCATGGGACTGGGCACCAGCGCCGCCTCGCTCGGGCCGTTGGCCAGCAGCTGCGCGTAGTTCCAGCCGTAGCGCAGCTGCTCCTCGCCGGTGCCGGCGGTGCCCTGGATCAGCAGCGTCGAATCACCGCTGACCGCCGCCGACAGGTGTTCCGACACCCACGACTTCGCGGTGCCCGGCACGCCGTAGAGCAGCAGCGCGCGGTCGGTCGCGAGCGTGGCGATCGCAATCTCCATCAGCCGCTCGTCGCCGATGTACTTGGCGCTGACCTCGAAGCCGTTCTCCAGCGTGCCGCCCATCAGGTAACGCAGGACGGCCCACGGCGACATCGCCCAGTTCTCCGGACGCGTGTGCGTGTCCTGGCGCTTCAGCTCGGCAAGCTCCTCGGCGAACTGGTGCTCCGCATGACGGCGCAGCAGCTGCGAGGCGGTGGAGGTCTCGGTGGAAGTGGTCATGAGGTCCTCGGGATCGAATCGGAGGGGGTCGCGTGCGGGCGGGCGCTCGACACGGTCGACGGCGTCGCCAGGGCGATCAAGGCGCGACGCAGCGCGGCCGTCTGTGCGACGGCCTGCAGCTGCTCCGCGTGGGCGGCGGTCTCGTCGGCGGCGCGGACGTCGGCCAGCGATGCGTAGGCGGGCAGGCTGTCGGCGTGCACCACCGCGCCGAAATCGACCAGCATCGCGCGGACGGCGTAGTCGTCCTTCAGCGTGCCGGCGCGGGCGCGCGTCAGGAGTTGCTCCGTCAGTGCCTGCGAGAGCTCTGCGCCGAGTGTCTCGCCGCCGCTCGCCGCCGCGATCAGCGCCGACAACGGCAACGAGCCCTGCTGCAGATGCCGCAGCCAGTGGCGCTCGCGACGGGGTTGCGGCAGCCAGTTGAGCGCCTGCGCGGTCTGATGCATCTGCAGCGGGACGTTGGCCTGCGCCGGACTGGCGGCGGACGCCCGCAGGGCGTCAAGGAAGGCTTCGCACCACTCGACGTCGCGCGTCGCGGCGAGAACGTCGAACCAGCCACGCGTCAGGGCGTCGGCCCAGTCGGTCTTGGCGGCCCAGCCGAGCAGCCCGGCGGGCGTCATGGCGGTCGTCGAGGTCCACCAGACCAGCGGGACCTGGCGTACCAACTGATAGAGCCACCAGGCGCGCTCGCCCAGCTTCTCGGAGGGCGGCCGGGCGGCGACGATCTGATCGGGCGACCAGTCGGCGGCCGCAGCCTCCGGCGCGTCGATCACCCAGTGCTGTCGCAGCAGCGCGCGCTCGCGGCGCAGCAGCGGCGAGAGCCGCTCGACGGCTCGGCGCGGATGCGCGGCGTCGGGCAGGCGGAGCAGCAGGTCGAGCGCGACGTCGCGCACTTCGCGGCTGCGATCGGCACGCAAGCGATCGAGCAGCGTCTCGTCGTCCATGCCCAGTCCGACTGCCAGTTGCGCGACCAGATCGGCGCGCTCCTTCGCGGAGAGTTCCGTCAGCGCGGCCTCGAGGCGGCGGCGGCCTGCGGCGGCATCGGCGGCGCGCTCGCGCGCCAGGAACGCGCGGCGCTGCTCCAGCGTGCCCTCGGTCCAGTGCGCCTCGCCGGGCGCATCGCCGCCTGCGCCGGCGGCGTACAACCAGTCCTCGCGCTGACGGGCCAGCCACAGTCCGCGCTCGCCGAGCACCGGCAGCAGCGGGGCACGCAGCGCGACCGAACGTCGTCCGACGTCGAGCGCCAGCGGCAGCAGCATCTCGGGCAGGCGCAGTCCCGCTGCGGCCAGATCCACGAAAGCCTGCTGTTGAAGCCGCCCGGGCGCCTCGGTCAGCGCCCACCGCAACAGCGGGCGCAGCTCACCGGTGACACCCTCGATGCCTTCGATGCGCTCGGGCGCCACGGTCAGGCGATCGACCGCGGCGGCCTCTGGCAGCGGCGTGGTCCAGACGCGGTCCTGCGTACCGGCGGCCTCGCAGGGCGCGATGATGGCCATCGCACGCAAGACATGACCCGCCGGGCTTCCCGTCGCGCCCGCAGTCTCCGCGACCTGCGCCACGAGCTTGCCGATCTCACCCGGCCATTCAGGCAGCACCCCTGACTGTCGATCGGTGCCCACCATCGCGACGGGCAACAGCGGTGTCCAGGCGCTCATGCGGCGCTCCTCGACCAGGCGGGGCCGGTGGTTCCCGACTGCCACGCGGTCAGCGGACGCAGGCCTCGGCCGTCCCATTCACCCATCACCGCGAGCGGGTGACCACCCGCCACGGCCATCAGCGACCACCAGTCGGCGTCACCGACCAGCAGCGGAACGGCTCGGCCGTCCGCGGTGAGATGCGGGCCGGCCTCGGAAGCGACCGGCGTCGCATGCGCGAGCACGACGGGATGCAGCAGCGCAAAGGGATTGGCGGCCACGCGTTCGGCGACGCGCTGCCATTCGTCCTGCCAAGGGTCCTGCCAGGGGTCCTGCCAGGCGCCCGAGCCCCCGAGCCGCGTGGCGCTGGCCGTGCCTTCTGGCTCGGGCGGCGGCGAGGCCTCGGCGATCAGCGCCCGCAACGGTGCGTTGCCGGGATAGAAGGCGAGCGTCAGATCGGCGGCGATGCCGGGCACCCACATGCCCTCGAAACCGCGACCGCCGTGCGTGTGATCGAGCAGCCAGGCGCGCCGGCCTGAGCGTGCGCCTTGCAGCCAGACGCGGCGCTCGTTCAGCCGTCCCTCGCGCTCCTCGACGATCACACCGAGCACGGCCCAGCGATCGGTGACGCGTTCGCCGGTGGCGATCACCTCCGCCTGGTCGAGCGGCCAGCCGCAGACGGTGCGCAGATCCGCCTGGACGGGTTCGGGCAGCGCCGCGCGGCGGGCGAGGCCCTCGCAGGCGAGCTGCAGCAGCCCGAGCCGCGAGAGTGTCCGTTCCGGCCAGTCGGCGCCGACGCGCCAGCCCTCCGCGGCGGCGACGATGCGCTGGCCAAGACCAGGCGCCTGGGCATCGACCATCCGCGCCGCCATCGTGCGCCAGCCGCGGATCGCGGCATCGTCGAGCGCGCCGAGGCCGCGACCGGCCTGATCGCCGAGCCAGCGCTGCAATTCGGAAGCGGCGTCCTCGATGCGGCGCCAACGCTGCGACTCGCGCCTGAGCGCGGTGTCGGGGTCGGCCAGCACCGATGCGGCCTGCGCGGGATCGACGCCGTCGGCGATCTGCGCGGCGCGTTCGGCGGCGCGCTCGACGGCCTGCTGGTCGCGCTCCTCCTTCTTCTGCGCGCGTTCGCCGCGCGAGGCGATCCACTCGGAGACCCAGGCGGGCTGCTCACCGGCGGTGAAGCGTGAGGCGTCCTGCGCCCGCAGCATCAGCAGCGCGAGGCCATGCTTGCAGGGGAACTTGCGACTGGGACAGGAGCAGCGGAAGGCCGGTCCGTTGAGGTCGACCTGTGTCTGGTACGGCTTGGACCCGCTGCCCTGGCATTCGCCCCACACGGCGGTGTCATCGGCGCCGAGCAACGGCCACTTGGCCGGCGAGGTCAGTCCCCGCGCGGCCTTCGCCGATGCCTCGTCCGGCGCCAGCGCCAGCACGCCCTCCATGGTCAGCGACATGCTGGCCCGCTCCCTGGTCGAATCGTTGTGGGTGAGTTTGGAGGCGAGTCTAGCCGGAGCGGATGACTGCCTCAGGCATCGATACGCAGCGATGCCATGCGGCGCACGACGACGCGGGCGCAGGAACTCAAGGCTGAGTCTTGAATGCCTCAAGCTGCTTGATCCGCAATTGCGCGTGATCGCGCATGCAGCCGAGGTACTGGAGGTTGCGGATCGAGCCCTCGGACCACAGGTCGAGCACCGCCTTGCAATCGGCCTCGCGGAATTTCACCCACAGGCGCTGCGCGGCGACGAGGCTGTCCTTCGGCTTCGCGGGCTTGGCGCCGCCCACCTTTGCCGGCGTCTCCGTCAGCACTCGGCGATAGACGTCGTTGAGCTGCTTCTCGACCTGCTGCTGCTCCTGCGCGGCGCAGTCGTTCATGTCGACGGTGCTCACGGCGTTCGCGCAGTCGAGCGCATGGGCGGAGGATGCTGCGCACATCGCCAGTGCCGCGAAGGCAAGTCGCCGCGCGATGGCGCGGTCCAGGCGGAAATCGTTGCTCGTCATGTTGGCTCCTCGAACTTGTAGGTCAATGCGATTCCAAAGGCAGCGTGGATCCGATCCGGGTCCGCGACGGAGGCCACGTGGATGACGATCAGTTCATCCACAGGCTCCACTGGGTGACTGGCGCATCGGATCGCGAAGTCGAAGACGTCGCTCAGTGGCTGATCGTCGTGCCAGGTCGTCATGACGAACGCATTCGCCGGCACATCGCCGCCATCGAATCTCGCGATGTTGGGCCAGTCCATCGCATCGTCCCAACTGCCCGCTGCCACGCCCCACGCCATCGCATAGAGGCATCCACCGAACACGAGCCAATCGCTGATGCGATTCTGCTGGCTGGCGGTCACGGCGACCTCGGCCACGATCACGGCGCGGAACGGCGCGCGCGCCGCGAGCACGGGCAATGCCGCGTCTGGTTCGACGTGGATGTAGATCGGCAATCGGTTAACAACCGGAAGATCACGCATGTGCATCGCCGTTTCGCGCTGTTTCATTTCTGCTTGCGGAGCGATGACCTTCGACATCGGCTTTTCCTGAAGCGGATGACTAGAGTCCCTCATCACTCTCCGATGCGACTTTGCCATGCCCGCTGACGCCATTGCGACCCGTACTTACTTCGAGCATTTCGGTGTCGTCCCCGACCCGGATCGCTTCATCGACAAGCCGGTCAAGTTGCGCGACGACGGTGCCGTGCAATGCGCCGAACTCGTGAAGCAACTCGCCGGTGCGCCACGTACTCAGCCGGACAATTGGCAGAAGGGAATGGCGTTGACAGCCGCCGTCGTCGCGACGCTCACCGCCGGCACCCCGATCGCTTCGGGTTGGGACGCACGCGGGTTCTATCCGAACAACAATTCGGGCCAGCACGCAGGCCTGTTCGGCAAGCCAGTTCTTGAGAACGGTGTCGTCGTCGGCTTTACGATCATCGAGCAGTACCGCGGTCTGCAGTTCATCCAGGAGCGCAAGGTCTACTTCGATCCTGTCGCTCGCAAGCAGAGGAACGACTATCTGCATCGCGGCTCCGCCTACGCAACGATCCAATGGTGACCATGTCCTTGCCCAGAACCGCAGTCGCACTCCTTCTCGCACTCGCCTGCCTGCAGGTCTACGCCAAGCCGGAGCCGTTCAGTTGCCCCGCCGAGTGGGCCTCCACCAAGCAAGAGGCCGCGGAGGTCCCCGAAGGCTTCACGGCGTCACGCGAGGTGCCTCAGGCGAAACACGATCTCGGCGGCTTCCGCATCAACCAGGGCCCCATCGAAGAGCATCAAGGCGCCATCTACGACGACGTGAAGACCCGGCGCGACGCCAAAGGCGGTGTCACCGAAACGCTGATCTGGAACGTCTCGACGCTGGATCGCCCGCTCGCGATCTGCAGCTACATCGGTACCCGGCTCGTGCTGACGCGACCGCTCGCCGGCTATGCCCAGTGCACGGCCACCATGCGCAAGGACCCTGGCGCCATGATGACGATCCGCTCCGTCGACTGCCGCTGAACGGCCGATCGGCATTCCTTTCGGTCATCGCGACCGCGCGTTTAGCAACGCCGGCGCAACGCCATCGCCCCGACCTCTCGCCCCTCGGTTCAGGGGCCCGTCCTATCGGCCTTAGGGATATCGCTCGCGTCGCGCGTGGCTAGGCTCTCAGTCTTCCTCGAGGCGACCGTCCGGCCGGATGCGCCGCGCTCGGGAACACTCCTGAGGAGCCCGCCATGGCCAAGACCGACAAGCTCGCCAAATCGGCGAAGCCCGACAAGACGAAGAAAGCCGTCAAAGTGAAGAAGAGCGACAAGGCCCCCGACACGACCAACATCAGCGTGGTGCCCATCGCGCCGCAAGGCAAGATCTGCAAGCCCTTCCTGCTGGAGGTGATGGTCTTCAGCCCGGAGTCGGGCTTCAAGTTCAAGGTCATAGTCGAGCGCTCCTGCACCCCGACCGCCGACCCGATCTGGAAGCTGGTCTTCGACCTGTACAAGATCGTCGACGACAAGGAAGTGCAGATCGTCCACGTCTCCTATACCGCCGGCACGCCCGTGGAAAGCCAGGCCGTGGCCACCATGGCGCGCGACGGCGTCAAGCCGGAACAGGCCTCGGTCCTCGTCCAGGAAGTACACCCCGCCGCCCGCGCCGTCGCCGGCAAGACCACGCCCCCGACGGACGAGCAGAAGGCAGCCCTGCACGGCGCCATGGCCGACGTGCTCAAGATCGAGTTCTGAGCACGTCCATGCGACGGCGTCTCTCCCCGCCGCGGCGTCGGCTGCTGGGCGGCGTGGTCGCGCTGGCCACGTCCGCCGGCCTGACGCCGCTCGCTTGGTGCGCGGAGCCGCCGCCCCTGTCGATCGAGTTCAACGGACCGCCAGGCGCATCGAGCCGTCTGGCCGCGCCGGGTACGCTGCCGCGTGCGGCCGCTCCGGATCTGCGCGTCCGCTACGTCCGCATCAAGAGCCGCTGGGCCGATGCATCGACCCTGCCCATCGCCCCATGCGATGTGCTGACGAACGACAGGATCTCGGCCGCGATGAACGCGCTCCGGCAGCAGATCGGCACCGGCCCCGCCGCGACCGGTGTGCTCGGCCAGCAAGGCCAGGCCGAAGTGCTTTTCATCGGCGTCGAGTACGACGTGTCTCCCGGCCGCGGCGACGAGTGCCCGGGAGGAGGACCGACCGCCGGCGTCACGCTGGAGCCGTACCACGTGCGCGTCGACCTCGCGCGACTGGGCGACAACGTGCTGCCGATCCCGCGCGCCGGCACGGCCTCGCTGTACGACCAGGTGCCCACGGCGTTGCGCCGCTTCGATCCTCAGGTCGGCGCCGGCTACGACGAGGCCTTCGGCCCCACCGTCACCGCGTCCGTGCGGATGCCGCTGCCGCTGTCGGACGCGGCGAGGTCGCCGATGGGCCTGAGCCTGCGCCACGAGCAGTCGACCCGCAGTGACTTCCATCGCAGCGAGGGGCGGCTGGAGTACCGCCATCAACCGGCCCCGCGCGATCCGCAAGACGTCGTTCAGGAGTTCCGCGTCTTCGCCAACGCGATCGACCGGCGCGAGCCGGTGCTCGACGGCGAACTGCAGCGCAGCGCAGGAGAAGCGGGGCTCGGCGTCACGATGAAACCGGCGATCGGCGTGCGGGTGGCACTTGACGGCTCCTGGCAGGCGGGGCGGGACGAGACCTCGCTCGCGAATGGCATGGACACCCGCACCGACACGCGCCGCCTGACCGCGCGCGTGCTCACGGAGTGGATGGTCCCGCGCGCCGAAGGTGTGCTGCGCGCTGGCCTGTGGGCCGAGCGCGTGCGGCCTGACGGTGTCGCGTCGCTCGCGCGCTGGTCGGCGCGGATCGGTTATGCGCGCGAGTTCTCGCTGGGCAGCGGACCGACCTGGGGACTCGAGGTGATGGCCGGCGCCGGCCGCGTGTCCGATCGCGCGCCGGCGGCGGAGCGCTTCTACGGCGGCGGCGCGAAAGGGCAGTTCCTGTACGACGGCCTGGGCAGTGCCGCGCTGAGCCGCGCGCCGGACGGACCGTTGCTGCGCAGCGCGGGGCAAGGCCAGGCGGGACTGCCCGGTCAGCGCGGCGGCACGCGGTACTGGCACCTCAACGCGCAGGTCGCCGTCCCGATCAAGGCCTGGTCTTCGCCGCTGATCCCGGACGAACGCGTGGACCTGGGTGACACGGACAGCAGCGGCCAGCCCATGCCACCCATCCCGTTGAAGACCTTGCTCGGCAATCAGCTCGATGTGAGCGGCCCGTCGATGCTGGTCGCGACGCTCGTCGCGCAAGGCAAGTCGAGCGAAGAGGCGAAACGCGAGGCGGACGCGGCCTTCGACGAGGTCCGTCCCGCCGCGCATTTCGTCATCGACAAGGCCAGCCTCCATGCCGTGCGTCCGTTGCTGCTGATGGACGTCGCCGGCCTGTCCGACGGGGCGGGCCAGTTCAGCGCGCGATGGGTTGCTGTCGGCGTTGGCGTCGGCATGACCGTCGTGACGGCGCGGCTGGAAGGCGGCGTGATGCGCACGGTCAGCGGCCCCGCCATCCCGGGCGGCCGCAACGCGGCCTTCCTGCGGCTGGTGTTCCAGAACCTGTTCTGAGCGCCCGCTTCAGGGCAGGCGCGCCAGCGCTTCCAAATACCGCGGCGCGAGCATCAATTCATCCCACGTCAGCGGCGCGGATTGCGGCACCAGCGCGGCGCGGCGGGCTTCGCTGTCGATCGCCGGCGACCACGTGCCCTTCGCCTGCGCGTCGGCCAGACCGTCGAGTAGTTCGTCGATCGCGCGGCCGCCCTGCTCCAGGCTCTGGTTGCACAGCAGCACCAGGTCGCAGCCCGCGCCCAACGCCGCCAGCGCCGCCTCGGTGTAGCCCACCGGACGGCCTTCGATCACGCGCGCCGCGGCCATGCCGAGGTCGTCGCTGAACACGGCGCCGGCAAAGCCCAGGCGGTCGCGCAGGATGTCCTGCAGCCAGCGCTGGCTGAAGCCCGCCGGCCGGCTGTCCACCTTGCGGTAGATCACGTGCGCCGGCATCACCGCGGACAGGCTCAGGCTCAGCCATTCGAAGGGGCGGACGTCTTCGGCCAGGATCGCCTTCAGCGAGCGCGTGTCCACCGGCACACCCACGTGCGAATCGACGCTCACCGCGCCATGTCCGGGGAAGTGCTTGCCGCAACTGCCCATCCCCGCCAGGGCCAGGCCTTGCATCAGGCTCTGCGCCAGCAGGCTGACGACGCGCGGGTCGCTGTGGAAACTGCGAGAGCCGATCACCGGGCTGATCGACTGCCGGCCCTCATCCTGGTGGTCGAGGTCCAGCACCGGTGCGAAGCTCATGTCGACACCGCAGGCCCGGAGTTCCAGCGCCAGAACGAGGCCGGTCGCCGTCGCCGCCTGGATCGCCCGCATCGCGTCGTCCATCCACAGCTCGCCGAGCGCGCGCATCGCCGGCAGCGCCGTGAAGCCGTCCGTGCGGAAGCGCTGGACCCGGCCGCCCTCCTGGTCCACCGCGATCAGCAGATCGGGGCGGATGGACTTCGCCTCGGCGCACAGCGACGTCAGCTGCGCGCGATTCTCGAAGTGGCGCGCGAACAGGATCATCCCGCCGGTCAGCGGATGCGCCAGGCGGCGACGGTCGTCCGCCGTCAGCGTCGTGCCGGCGATGTCCAGGATCACGGGGGAATGCAGGTGCTCGGTCATTGGCTGTCTCTCTCGTTGTCTCTCGTTGTCTCTCGTCGGTCGCGCGCCATCGCGTGTTCAGGCGCGTTCAGATATCGCTGGGATCAATCCCGGGTCTCGACGACGACGAACGCCGTCGCATAGTCGGTCTCGTCGCTCACGCTGACATGCGCGCTCAAGCCCTTGGCCTCGAACCACTCGGCCAGTGCGCCGTGCAGCTGGATGCCCGGCTTGCCGCTGCGCGCCTTGACGATCTCGCAGGCGCGCCACGTCATCGGCATCCGCATGCCCATGCCGATCGCCTTCGAGAACGCCTCCTTGGCCGAGAAGCGCGTCGCCAGGTAGGCGATGCCGCGTGCCTCGACCTTGGCGTAGCGCTCGCGGAACACTTCCATCTCGTGCGGGCCCAACACCTTCTCGGCGAAGCGCACGCCGCGCCGTTGGAAGGTCTCCCGGATGCGCCGGATGTCGCAGACGTCCGTGCCGATGCCGTAGATCATCGCGACCCTTTCATGCGCAGCGCGTGCGCGCTTGGTGCCCGCTGTGTGGGCGTTGCGTGCTGAAATGCAATCAGACGTACGCGCGCTGGATGCAGCGCTGGTAGTCGCGCACCGCCTCGGTGTAGCCGAGCTCCAGCGCGTCCGCGATCAGCGCGTGGCCGATCGAGACCTCCGCCACGCCCGGCACCTCGCGCAGGAAGCGCGTCAGGTTGTCGCGGTTCAGGTCGTGGCCGGCGTTGATGCCCAGGCCCTGCGCCAGCGCCGCGCGCGCCGTGGCGGCGAAGGCGGCGACCACCTCGGTCTCCCGCGGCGTGCCGAAGGCGCTCGCCCAGGTCTCGGTGTAGAGCTCGATGCGATCCGCGCCCACGGCGGCCACGTGGATCATCGCTTCCGGCAGCGGGTCCATGAACAGGCTCACCCGCACGCCCAGCGACTTGCACTCGGCGATCATCGGACGCAGCCGCTCGGCATCGGCCGGCAGGTTCCAGCCGTGGTCCGAAGTGAACTGGTCCTCGCCGTCCGGCACGAAGGTCGCCTGGTGCGGCCTCACCTCGCGGATGAAGTCCATCAGGTTCTGCGTCGGGTTGCCCTCGATGTTGTACTCGGCCTGCGGCCAGGCCTTCATCAGCGCGGCCAGCTCGCGCACGTCGTCGGCGCGGATGTGGCGCGCGTCGGGCCGCGGATGCACGGTGATGCCCTGCGCGCCGGCCTCCAGGCACAGTTGCGCCGCGCGCGTCACGCTGGGGATGCCCAGGTGCCGGGTGTTGCGCAGCAGCGCGACCTTGTTGACGTTGACCGAGAGCGCGCATCGCGCGTCGTGGCGGCCGGATTCGGGAGCGATCAGCGGGTTCATGTGAGCAGCTTCTGGACGTCGAGCAGCACTTGCCGCGTCCGCAATGGACGATGCCCGAGATGATAGTGAAGCAACGCGCGCGACAGCGGCTTCAGCGCCGGGCCCGCGAATTCGCAGGCCTGCTGCAGCGCCGCCTGGCTGCCGTGCAGCATCGCCGCCTGCAGCTGGATGAAGGCCTGCCCCGTCAATTGCGGCGCGTCATGCGTCGGGACGATCACGCCGGACTCCGGCGCGAGCATGTAGAGCCGCTCCGGATCGAGCGGCGCCTGTGTCGTCGACAGCACGCTCAGGTCGGGCAGCAGGCCGCAGATCGACAGCATCTTCAGCTCGAAGGCCCGCAACGCCGCGTGCGCGTCGTCCACCGAACGCAGTTGCGGCAGCAGCGCCGCATAGGCGTCGAAAAGCTCCGGTTGCGGGTCCTGGCGCGGCAGGAACTTCAGCAGCAGCTCGTTGACGTAGTAGCCGCTGAACAGTGCGGCGCCGCTGGGCAGCGTCTGGCCGCCGACCCACTCCGCGCCGCGCAGCGATTGCACCTCGGCCGCGCCGTCCTCGTTCATCTTCGACGGCTTGGAGAGCGTCACCTGCAGCCGCAGGAAGGGCAACAGCACCGATCTCAGCTGGGAGTACGGCCGCTTCGCACCCTTCGCGACCACCGCCAGCCGGCCGTGCTCGCGGCTGAACAGGTCCAGCACGAGGCTGGTCTCGCTCCAGTCGTAGTGGTGCAAAACAAAAGCCGCCTGCGTCGCGGGCGGCTTCGGGGCGCGTGTGGCCATGCGGGATGTCTGCGGATGTCTTCAGCGACCGCGGAGGCGGATCACTCGTAGCCGTAGCTTCTCAAGTGCTCTTCGGAATCGGCCCAGCCGGACCGGACCTTCACCCAGAGCTCCAGGAACACGCGCGCGTCCCACAGCTTCTCGAGTTCCTGACGCGTCTCGGAGCCGATGCGCTTCAGGCGCTCGCCGCCCTGGCCGATGATCATGCCCTTCTGGGCGTCGCGCTCGACCACGATGGTCGCGGCGATGCGGCGCAGGTTGCCCTCCTCTTCCCAGCGATCGATGATCACCGTGGCTTCGTAGGGCAGCTCGTCGCCGGTCAGCCTGAAGAGCTTCTCGCGGATCATCTCCGCAGCCATGAACTTCTCGCTGCGGTCGGTCAGCGCGTCTTCCTCGTAGAACCATTCCTGGCTCGGCAGGTAGGGCTTCAGGATCTGGAACAGGCGCTGCACGTCCGAGTCCTTCTTGGCCGACAGCGGCACGAACTCGGTGAAGTTGCGGCGCTCCTGCATGCTCTTGAGCCACGGCATCATCTCGGCGCGCCGGGTCACCGCGTCCAGCTTGTTGGCGACCAGCACGACCGGCTTGTTCTGCGGCAACAGCGACAGCACCTTCGCGTCGTCCAGGCCGAAGCGGCCCGCCTCGACGACGAACAGCACCAGGTCCACGTCCGCCAGCACGCCCTGGACCGTGCGGTTCAGGTTGCGGTTCAGCGCGCTGCTGTGCTTGGTCTGGAAACCGGGGGTGTCGACGAAGACGAACTGCGCCTCGTCGACCGTGCGCACGCCCGTGATGCGGTGGCGCGTGGTCTGCGCCTTCTTCGAGGTGATCGACACCTTCTGGCCGACCAGCGCGTTCAGCAGCGTCGACTTGCCGACGTTGGGCCGGCCGACGATCGCGATCAGGCCGCAGCGCAGGTCACCCTCGTACGGCATCGCGCCGATGCCGCCCTGGACCTCCGGCAGCTCCCCGTCCTCTTCACCGTCCTCGCCTTCGTCGTCTCTGTCGATGTCGTCGCCCTCGTCATGGGCGGTGGCGTCGGCGTCGTGGTCCAGCGGCGTGTCGGGGTCGTGCGGGGCGTTCAGATCGGGATCCTCGGAAACAGGGGGAAGGGAAAGAGAAGCATCGGAAAGGGAATCGGTCGGGGACGCCGGCTTCGGCGTCCTCGGAGGCTTCGGTGCGTTCATCGCAGGCTCCGCGTCAGTCGCGCAGGCCGGTGCCGGGCCGATCGCCGGCGAGCAGTTCGTCCAGCACCTGCCGGGCCGCCTCCTGCTCCGCGATCCGGCGCGAGCGGCCCTCGCCGCGGCGCGACAGCGTCAGCGAGGCCACTTCGCATTCGACGGTGAACGTCTGCGCGTGGGCCTGGCCCCGCGTCTCGGCGATGCGATAGGACGGCACCGGCAGCTTGCGCGCCTGGAGCCATTCCTGCAGCGCCGTCTTCGAATCCTTGGCCCACTGCTCGATGCCGCTGGCGGCGATCGTCTCGCCCAGCAGCCCGCGCACGATCTCGCGCGCGGCCTCGTAGCCGCCGTCCAGGAACGCGGCGCCGATCACGGCCTCCAGCGCATCCGCCAGGATGGACGGCCGCTGGCCGCCACCGCCGCGGGCCTCGCCCTCGCTCATCCGCAGCGCCTCCGGCATCTGCAGGATCAGGGCGAGCCGGTGCAGGCTGTCCTCGCGCACCAGGTGCGCGCGGATGCGGGTGAGGTCGCCTTCGTCGGAGCCGGCGAAGCGGTCGAACAGCAGCGCCGACACCGTCAGGTTGAGCACCGCGTCGCCCAGGAACTCCAGCCGCTCGTTGTGCTGCTGGCCGAAGCTGCGGTGCGTCAGCGCGCGCTGCAGCAGACCCGGCTGCTTGAAGCGGTAGCCGAGGCGTTGCTGGAGGGCGTCAAGCGCTTGCGGTGTCATGGACGGTCGTGGACGCGATGGTCGATGCGGTCAGTGGGGTCAGTGCGATTCGCCTTTGTACTTGATCACCAGGAACACCGGGCCGAACAGGGGCACTTCCTTGTCGTAGGCGAAACTGATCTTCACCTTGTCGTCGACCTTGGTGATGATCAGGTCCTTCGGCTCGATGCTGACGATCGAATACTCGATCTGCTTGGTGCGTTCGAACGAGTCGCGCGCCGCCGGCACGGTCGACGGACCGTCCTTGGCGATCTTGTCGATCGCGCGCTGGATCGTGTAGTACTCCATCACGGTCGGCACCACGCGCAGCAGGATCACCGACCCGCCGCCGATGATCACCGCCCAGAACAGCAGTCCCAGCAGGCTGATGCCCCGTTGAATCTTCCGTGCCCTCATCACGTATCGCTCCGGTTGTTGTTGGAACAGAGTAGTCGATCGTTGGCCGGCAGTCCGTGAATCGGTGTGTCAGCCGGTGTATGTCAGCCGCGGTTACTGGATGCTGCCGATGCGCTTCAGGCTGCCGAAGTTCATCCAGACGACGAAGGCGCGGCCCACGATGTTCTCATCCGGCACGAAACCCCAGAAGCGCGAGTCCATCGAGTTGTCCCGGTTGTCGCCCATCATGAAGTAGTGGCCGGCCGGCACCTTGCAGGTCACGCCTTCCAGCGTGTACTTGCAGTTTTCGCTGTACGGGAAGTCGTACTGCTTTCTGATGTTGCCCTGCGACTGCGCATCCACCAGGATCTGGTGCTCGACCGCGCCCAGCTTCTCGGTGAAGCGCGGACGGAAACGCATCGAGTTCGGATCTTCGTCGAAGTACTCGCCTTGCGAGACCGTCTCGATCAGCTTGCCGTTCACGTACAGCTTCTGGTTCAGGTAGGCGATCTCGTCACCGGGCAGGCCGACCGCGCGCTTGATGTAGTCGACGCTGGGGGTCTGCGGGTAGCGGAACACGACCACGTCGCCACGCTGCACGTCGTTGTTGCTGATGATCTTCTTGTTGATCACCGGCAGCCGCACACCGTAGTGGAACTTGTTCACCAGGATCAGGTCGCCGATCAGCAGCGTCGGCACCATCGAGCCGGACGGGATCTTGAACGGCTCGAACATGAACGAGCGCAGCAGGAAGACGATCAGGATCACCGGGAACAGGCCGGCGGTCCAGTCCAGCCACCAGGGCTGGCGCAGGATCTCCTCGCGGGCGCCTTCGACGTCGCCGTCGACGCGCTGGATGCCCTGCGCGGCCAGCGAGGCGCGGCGCTGTTCGTCGTTCTTGGCCAGCCGCTCCGCCGCGCGTTCGCGCGAGGGCTGGAAGTGGAAGCGCTCGGCCAGCCAGTACGCCAGCGTCACCGTGGTCAGGATCAGCAGCAGCAGGGAGAAGTTGCCGTTCCAGTAGCCCTGGTACCAGCCGCCCAGGTAGGCGATCAGGGTCACGTACAGCAACCCGGTCAGTGCGCTCATGGCTTTCATGCGGAGACTTATTCTTCGACTTGGAGGATGGCCAGGAAGGCTTCTTGCGGCACCTCCACCGAACCGATTTGCTTCATGCGCTTCTTGCCGGCCTTCTGCTTCTCCAGCAGCTTGCGCTTGCGGCTGATGTCACCGCCGTAGCATTTTGCCAGCACGTTCTTGCGCAGGGCCTTGATGTTCTCGCGCGAGATGATGTTGGCGCCGATGGCCGCCTGGATGGCCACGTCGTACATCTGGCGCGGGATGATCTCGCGCATCTTGGCCGCCACCTGGCGGCCGCGGAACTGGGACTGCGCCCGGTGCACGATCAGCGACAGCGCGTCGATGCGGTCGCCGTTGATCAGCATATCGACCTTGACGACGTCGGACGCGCGGTATTCCTTGAACTCGTAGTCCATCGACGCGTAGCCGCGCGAGACTGACTTCAGCTTGTCGAAGAAGTCCAGCACGATCTCCGCCAGCGGGATCTCGTAGGTCAGCATGACCTGGCGGCCGTGATAGGCCATGTTCAGCTGCACGCCGCGCTTCTGGTTGGCCAGCGTCATGACCGCGCCGACGTACTCCTGCGGCATGTACAGGTGGACCGTCACGATCGGCTCGCGGATCTCGGCGATCTTGCTCTGCTCCGGCATCTTCGAGGGGTTCTCCACCTCGATGACTTCGCCGTCGCCAAGCTGGACCTCGTACACCACGCTGGGCGCGGTCGTGATCAGGTCCTGGTCGAACTCACGCTCCAGGCGCTCCTGCACGATCTCCATGTGCAGCAGGCCGAGGAAGCCGCAGCGGAAACCGAAGCCCAGCGCCTGCGACACCTCGGGCTCGAAGCGCAGCGAGGCGTCGTTGAGCTTGAGCTTCTCCAGCGCGTCGCGCAACTGATCGTATTCGCTCGCTTCGGTCGGGTACAGGCCGGCGAAGACCTGCGGCTGGATCTCCTTGAAACCGGGCAGCGCCTCGGTGGCCGGACCCAGGTTGTTGGGGAGCTTCTTTTCCAGCGTGATGGTGTCGCCCACCTTCGCCGCGGACAGCTCCTTGATGCCGGCGATGATGAAACCCACCTCGCCCGCGTTGAGCTGGTCGCGCTTCTCCGACTTGGGCGTGAACACGCCCAGATGTTCGGCCGGGTAGATGGCGTTGGTCGCCATCATGCGGATGCGCTCGTTCTTCTTCAGCGTGCCGTCCACCACGCGGACCAGCATCACGACGCCGACGTAGTTGTCGAACCAGGAGTCGATGATCATCGCGCGCAGCGGCGCCTCGACCGTGCCCTGCGGCGGCGGCATGCGGGCGATCACCGCCTCCAGGATCTCGTCGATGCCCATGCCGGTCTTGGCCGAGCACGGGATCGCGTCGGTGGCGTCGATGCCGATGACTTCCTCGATCTCCGCCTTCGCGCCGTCCGGGTTGGCCGACGGGAGGTCCATCTTGTTCAGCACCGGCACGACTTCGACGCCGAGCTCCAGTGCGGTGTAGCAGTTGGCCACCGTCTGGGCCTCGACACCCTGGCTGGCGTCGACCACCAGCAGCGCGCCTTCGCACGCGGACAGCGATCGGCTCACCTCATAAGAGAAGTCCACGTGTCCCGGGGTGTCGATCAGGTTCAGGTTGTAGACCTGACCGTCCGCGGCCTTGTACTGCAGCGCGGCGGTCTGCGCCTTGATCGTGATGCCGCGTTCACGCTCGATGTCCATCGAGTCCAGGACCTGCGCTTCCATCTCCCGGTCCGACAGCCCGCCGCAGCGCTGGATGATCCGGTCGGCCAACGTGCTCTTGCCGTGATCGATGTGGGCAATGATGGAGAAATTGCGGATGTGGTTCATGGACTCGGACGGAGACCGCGCGGTTCGTCCGCCACTTCTCAGCGACGCTCGAGCGGCGCACGCTGATGCATGCTGAACATGCTGGGGACGGTCGGTCGAGGCGGTGATGCAAGCCCTTCGCAGGGCCTGAACGGGACACAAAAAAAAGGCACGTCTAAACGGTGACGCGCCTTCCAACAAAACGTATGGCAACTGCTTGTTGGGCTTTCATTGTAGCCAAAAGCCCCGCCCTGGAAACCGCATGGATGCGAGCTTCTCGCGCGTTGCCCTTCGCCAACAGCGATTTTGTACACAGGTTATCCACAAAACTTGAGGACATCCTGTGGATCGCTGAGCCCATCAAAATGATGCCTTCCGATTCACCGTCGGAACAGCGACAAAGCTGGCCGAACGCGGCTCGATTGTAGCGGAGCGGGGCACCAATACCCCGCCTTGGTCACATCCGTTAGCAAGCACCAACCGACGTCAAGTTGTGCACCGGATCACGCGCCGCCGGCCCGATTTCCCGCATTGCGGAAAGCCCCATGCCGGCGGTGGGTTGACGGGGGGCCGATTCAGCCCTTGCCCGGCTTCAGCACGACGTAGGTCGCGACCTCGCCCCGACGCACCAGCATCTGGAGCGACTTGCCCTTCTCGAGCTTCGCCAACGCGGCCTGGAACTGCTTGACCGTTTTCACCTCGGCGTTGTTGGCCGAGAGAATCACGTCACCCGTCTTCAGCCCCGCGCGCACGGCCGGGCCATCGACGGTGTCGATGCGCAGACCGCCGTCGACCTTGAGTTCCTTGCGCTGCGCGTCGGTCAATTCGCTGACGGTCAGACCCCAGGCCGAGGCGCCGGTCGCGGCCGGTGCCTCCGCTTCCGGCGTCGCCGCGGCGCGGTCGTCCGGCAGCGCATCGAGCGTCGCGGTCAGGTCCTTGTAGGCGCCACGGCGGAACACCTGCAACGGCACCTTGGTGCCCGGCTTGGTCGCCGCGGCGAGACGGCGCAGATCGACCGCCTTCTCCACGGTCTTGCCATCGAACTTCGTGATGACGTCGCCCAGCTGGAGGCCGGCCTTCTCGCCGGGGCCTGCCGGCGTGATGCGGCTGATCAAGGCGCCCAGTGGCTTGCCCAGGCCGATGGCCTCCGCGACTTCCTTGCTGACGTCGTCCGGATAGACCCCCAGCATGCCGCGCGTCACGCGACCGCCGGCGCGCAGTTGGTCGGCCACACGCATCGCCTCGTCGATCGGGATCGCGAACGAGATGCCCATGAACCCGCCCGACTGGCTGTAGATCTGCGAGTTGATGCCCACCACCTCGCCGCGCAGGTTCAGCAGCGGACCGCCGGAGTTGCCCGGGTTGATCGCGACGTCGGTCTGGATCAGCGGCAGCAGGTCGCCAGTGTCGCGCGCCTTGGCGCTGACGATGCCGGCCGTCACCGTGTTGTCGAAGCCGAACGGCGAACCGATGGCCATCACCCATTCACCGACCTTGAGCTTGCCCACATCGCCCATGCGCAGCATCGGCAGGTTGCTGGCCTCGATCTTGAGCACCGCCACGTCCGTGCGGCGGTCCAGGCCGACGACCTTGGCCTTGAACTCGCGCTTGTCGGTCAACGTCACCGTCACCTCGTCGGCGTCATCGACGACATGCGCGTTGGTCATCACGAAACCATCCGCGCCGATCACGAATCCGGAGCCGAGGCCGCGACGCTGCGGCGCATCGTCGTCATCGTCGTCGTCCGGGGTGGGCGCGGGCGCCGGGGCCGCTCCCGGCGGCGCACGACGCTGCGGCGGCACGGGGATGCCGAAGCGGCGCAGCAGTTCGCGCATCTGCTCGTCGATCTGCGCGTTGGCGACCTTGACCTTCTCCGACGTCCGGATGTTGACGACGGCCGGGCCGGCCTGTTCGACCAGGGCGCTGAAGTCCGGCAACGCACGCGCCAGTTCGGGCGCGGCAACCGGCACCGAGCCGACGACCGGGGCGGCCGCCGTCGCGGGCGCTGCAGGCTTCGTCGCCGCTTGCGTGGCCACCTGGGCGGCCGCGCCCAGCGAGGCGCTCAGGAATGCGGCACCGGCGAGCGCCAGGGCAAGACGTCGAGGGGAACAGGTGCGGTCGGAATTGAGCATGAACACTCGCAGGTGGCGATGCAAAAACGAAAGGCCCACATCATGCCCGGAATTCAACAAGGACATGGTGTCAGGCTGCAGCGAGAAAGAGGTGGAGCCGGAGCGACGCCCATTGCGCCTCGTGCGTGCGCCGCGACAACGCGATCCAACGCTCGGGCGGCCTGGGGCCGCGAACGCCTTCAGCGCCGGTCACGGCGTTGAGCCGCAGCAGCATCCACTGTTCGAGGTCGATGACGACGTCCGGCGTGATGGCAAGCGGCTCTCCCGCGCGCTGCCACCACCACTGCGCCCCGTCCCATCGCAACGCGGCCCGGGCCGGCGCGCGGACGGGCATCGCGGCACCCGCCAGGCTCGCGATCAGCAGGCTGAGCCAGAGACCGAGGCTGTCGTCGACCCCCGCATGGCGCGCCACCGCGACCAGCGCCGCTGCCACGCCACCGCAGAGCACCGCGCGCTGAACCCGTATCCAGCGCGGATCGTCCGCCAATGAAAAACGCCGGGCAGTGGCCCGGCGTGATGGCGATCGGTCCGGCGTCATGGGTCGCCGTCCTTCTCGTGGTTCAGGTGCTTGAGGTGCGGAACGTCTTCAGCAGCTCAAGCGATCAGACCCGCTTGAAGATCAGCGTGCCGTTGGTACCGCCGAAGCCGAAGTTGTTCTTCGCGGCGTACTCGATCGGCATCTTCCGCGCCTCGTTGGCGCAGTAGTCCAGGTCGCACTCGGGATCCTGGTTGAAGATGTTGATCGTCGGCGGGGCGACCTGGTCGTGCAGCGCCTTGACGGTGAAGACGGACTCGATGCCGCCGGCGCCGCCCAGCAGATGGCCGGTCATCGACTTCGTCGACGACACCACCAGGCCGCTCTTCGCATGCGCGCCGAAGGCCTGCTTGATCGCGTTGGTCTCGTTCGCATCGCCCAGGGGCGTGGACGTGCCGTGCGCGTTCATGTACTGGATCTGGTCCGCGTTCAGGCCGGCGTTGCGCAGCGCGTTGCGCATCGAGCGCGTCGGGCCGTCCACGTCGGGCGCGGTCATGTGATACGCGTCGGCGCTCATGCCGAAGCCGACCAGTTCCGCATAGATCTTGGCGCCGCGCTTCTTGGCGTGTTCGTACTCTTCGAGCACCAGCACGCCGGCGCCCTCGCCCAGCACGAAGCCGTCGCGATCCTTGTCCCAGGGGCGGGACGCGGTCTTGGGGTCGTCGTTGCGGGTGGACAGCGCGCGGGCCGCGGCAAAACCGCCGACGCCCAGCGGGGACACCGTCGATTCCGAGCCGCCGGCGACCATGACGTCGGCGTCGCCCGCCTCGATCATGCGACCGGCCGTGCCGATGCTGTGCAGACCCGTCGTGCACGCCGTCACGATGGCCAGGTTCGGGCCCTTGAAGCCGCACTGGATCGAGACGTGGCCCGAGATCATGTTGATGATCGACGCCGGCACGAAGAACGGACTGATCCGGCGCGGGCCGCGATTGGTCAGTTCCGCGTGGGTCTCCTCGATCATCGGCAGACCGCCGATGCCCGAGCCGACGAGCACGCCGATGCGCTCGGCCAGTTCCGGGCTCAGCGCGTCGCCGGTGGGCAGACCCGCGTCGCGGACCGCCTGCAGCGAGGCGGCCAGCCCGTAGTGGATGAACGTGTCCATGTGCCGGGCTTCCTTCGCGGGGATGTACTCATCCACCTTGAAGTCCTTGACCTCGCCCGCGAAGTGGCAAGACAAGACGCTGGCATCGAAACGGGTGATGGTGTCGATGCCGGACCGACCGGCCACGATGTTGGCCCAGCCCTGCTCGACCGTGTTGCCCACGGGCGAGATCAGGCCGAGTCCGGTGACGACGACGCGACGACGGCTCATGCTGCTTGCTTACGCCTTCTGGTGCTTGACCGCGTAGTCGATGGCCAGTTGCACGGTGGTGATCTTCTCGGCCTCTTCGTCCGGGATCTCGATGCCGAACTCGTCTTCGAGGGCCATCACCAGTTCCACGGTGTCCAGAGAATCAGCGCCCAGATCGGCGACGAAGGCCTTTTCATTGGTCACATCGGCTTCGGGCACGCCGAGCTGCTCGGCGATGATTTTCTTGACACGTGCTTCGATATCGCTCATGACTCCTCCAGGAGGGGGTGGTTTGCTAGAACAACCCGGGATTCTAAGGCCTTAGAGTGGCGCCCCTAGTCGGACCTCCCGAGGCGCGTCTTCCACGATGGATACGGCGCGCGCTCGCACTCTATCAGCCCTACACCGGCCGGGTGAATCCGGTGGGTGGCCCGCCGCCCACGGGGGGCGGCGTCCACCTCAATTCATGTACATGCCGCCGTTGACGTGCAGCTCCACGCCCGTGATGTAGCTGGCTTCCGGGGACGCCAGGAACGCCACGGCATGAGCGATCTCGGCCGGATCACCCAGGCGGCCGGCCGGGATCTGGGCCAGCAGCGCGGTCTTCTGCGCCTCGGGCAGCACCTCGGTCATGTCGGTCGCGATGAAGCCGGGGGCGACGCAGTTGACGGTGACCGAGCGGCTGCCGAGCTCACGGGCCAGGGCACGCGTCATGCCCGCGACGCCGGCCTTGGCGGCCGCGTAGTTGGCCTGACCGGCGTTGCCCGACGCGCCCACCACCGAGGTGATGTTGATGATGCGGCCGTAGCGCTGCTTCATCATCGGGCGCATCACGGCGCGGCTGGCGCGGAACACGGCCTTCAGGTTGGTGTCCAGGACGGCGTCCCAGTCCTCGTCCTTCATGCGCATGGACAGCACGTCCTTGGTGATGCCGGCGTTGTTGACCAGCACCTGGATGCCGCCATCCTGCTTGACGATCGAATCGATCAGCGCGTCGACGGCCGCGCCGTCGTTGACGTTCAGGACCGCGCCGCGGCCGCCGTGCGGCGCCAGGGCTTCAGTGATGGCCTGCGCGCCGGACTCGCCGGTCGCGGTGCCGATCACGACGAAGCCCTTCTGGGCCAGCGTCAGCGCGATCGCGCGGCCGATGCCACGGCTGGCGCCGGTCACCAGCGCCACGTGCTTGTTGTCGGTCTTGTTATCGGACATGGGAAACCTCGAGAGGGATTCAGGAAGGAGGTCGCCGGCTCAGGCCAGCAGCGCCTTGGCCTCGGCCAGCGAAGCCGGGTCCAGCACCGTGGCGCTGACGAGATCAGCGTCGATGCGCTTGGCCATGCCGGCCAGCACCTTGCCGGGGCCGCATTCGATGACCGTCGTCAGGCCGCGCGCCTTGAGCGCCTGCATGACCTCGACCCAGCGCACCGGACCGAAGGCCTGGCGGAACAGCGCGTCGCGCAGCGACTGGGCGTCGTCGGTCACGGCCACGTCGATGTTGTTGATCACCGGGAACGCGGCGCGCTGGAACGACACGGCGGCGAGCTTCTCGCGCAGGCGCTCGGCGGCCGGCTTCATCAGGCTGGAATGGAAAGGCGCCGACACCGGCAGCGGCAGCGCGCGCTTCGCGCCGGCCGCCTTGAGAGCCTCGTTGGCCTTCTCCACGCCCGCCTTCGATCCGGCGATCACCGTCTGCTTCGGGTCGTTGAAGTTGACGGCCTCGACCACTTCGCCCGATTCGGCGGCGATCTTCTGGCAGACCTCGCGGACCACCGCAGCGTCCAGACCCAGGATGGCCGACATGGCGCCGGTGCCGACCGGCACGGCTTCCTGCATCGCCTGGGCGCGGAAGCGCACCAGCGGCAGCGCATCGGCCAGGCTCAGCGCACCCGCGGCGACCAGCGCCGTGTACTCGCCCAGCGAATGGCCGGCGGCAGCGGCAGGCATCAGGCCGGTCTCGGCTATCCAGGCGCGATACGCGGCGATGCCGGCCGTCAGCATCACCGGCTGGGTATTGGTCGTCAGATCCAGCTGTTCCTTCGGACCGTTCTTGATCAGCGCACCGATGTCCTCGCCCAGCGCGGTCGAGGCCTCCGCCAAGGTGCGGACCACCTCCGGATGATCGCCCCAGGCGTCCAGCATGCCGACGGACTGCGAGCCCTGGCCGGGGAAGACGATTGCGAAGTTCTTGCTCATGGTTCGAGTCCGAGACTATCTATGAGGAGGGAGAAGCGCGCGTGACAGCAGCGCGGCACCTCGTGTGCCGCTGCTGCGCGGGCGGATCCGGCCGCCACGATCAGGCGCCGGAACGGCTTCGACGATCAGAAATCCAGCAGCACCGCGCCCCAGGTGAAACCGCCGCCGACGCCTTCCAGCATCACCGTGTCGCCACGTTTGATCTTGCCCGCGCGGACCGCGACGTCGAAGGCCAGCGGGATCGACGCGGCGGACGTGTTGCCGTGTTCGTCGACGGTCGCGATCAGCTTGTCCAACGGCATCTTCAGCTTCTTGGCCGTGCCCTGCATGATGCGGATGTTGGCCTGGTGCGGGATCAGCCAGTCGATGTCGGCATCGGTGCGGCCGGCCTTCTCGAGCACCGAACGCGCGACCTTCTCCAGCACGCCCACGGCCAGCTTGAATACGGCTTGGCCGTCCATCTTCAGGAGCGGATGACCGAGGATCTCACCACCGGACACGGTGCCCGGCGTGCAGAGGATGTCGACGTGGCGGCCGTCCGCATGCAGCTCGCTCGCGAGGATGCCGGGCTCGTCGCTGGCACCCACGACCACGGCGCCGGCGCCGTCGCCGAACAGCACGCAGGTCGTGCGGTCCTTGAAGTCGAGGATGCGCGAGAACACTTCCGCACCGACCACCAGCGCCTTGGTCGCGGCGCCGGTCTTGATCATCGAATCCGCGACCGTCAGCGCGTACACGAAGCCCGAGCACACGGCCTGCACGTCGAAGGCGGCACAGCCATGGATGCCGAGCTTCTGCTGCAGCAGGCAGGCGGTCGAGGGGAACACCATGTCCGGCGTGGACGTGGCGACGATGATCAGGTCGATCTCGTCGGCGCGCACGCCGGCGGATTCGAGCGCGGCGAGCGACGCCGGCAGGGCCAGGTCGCTGGAGGTGACGTGCGGATCGGCGAAGTGACGGGCATGGATGCCGGTCCGCTCGACGATCCAGTCATGCGAGGTCTCGATCCCGTCGCGGGCGAGGCGTTCCGCCAGGGCCGAGTTGGTGACGCGATTCGCGGGGAGGTAGCTGCCCGTACCGAGGATGCGGGCGTGGCGCGTGGAAGCAGTGGTCATGCAGCGTGGGCGGCGGTGGCCGCCGTGTCTCCTGCATCGCCGCCCTCCTCATTGGCAGACGCTGGGAGCGCCTGCAGCGTCGCGACGATGCGATCGTGAACCCGGTCTAGGAGCCGGTTGCGGGCCGCATCATACGCCCGGTTCAATGCCTGCTCGAAAGCGAAGGCATCGGCCGAGCCGTGGCTCTTGAAGACCAGGCCGCGCAACCCCAGCAGCGCGGCACCGTTGAAGCGGCGATGGTCGACGCGGTCCTTGAACCGCTGCAGCACCGGCATCGCGAGCAGCGCGATCGCCTTGGTCCACCAGCTGCGGGAAAACTCCGCCCTGATGAAACTGGAGATCATGCTGGCCAGCCCTTCGGCCGTCTTCAGCGCCACGTTGCCGACGAAGCCGTCGCAGACGACGATGTCCGTCGTGCCCTTGAAGATGTCGTTGCCTTCCACGTTGCCGTGGAAGTTCAACTGGTCGTGCGAGGCGGCCTCGCGCAGCAGTTCGCCGGCGCGCTTGATCGTCTCGTTGCCCTTGATCATTTCCTCGCCGATGTTCAGCAGGCCGACCGTGGGGTTCTCCTTGCCGTCCACCGCCGACACCAGCGCGCTGCCCATGACGGCGAACTGCAGCAGGTGTTCCGGGCCGCAATCGACGTTCGCGCCGAGGTCCAGCACCGTCGTGAAACCGCCGATCTGGTTGGGCATCACGGTGGCGATGGCCGGACGGTCGATGCCCTCGAGCGTCTTCAACAGGTATTTGGCGACCGCCATCAGCGCGCCGGTATTGCCCGCCGAGACGCAGGCATGCGCCTGCGCGGGCGTTCCATCCTTGCCCGGCTTGAGCTGCGAGAGCGCCACCCGCATCGACGAATCCTTCTTGCGCCGCAGGGCGACCTCGATCGGATCGTCCATGCTGACGACCTCGCTGGCCGCGACGATGCGCGTGCGCGGCCAGGATTCAGCGGCCTTGAGCGCGTCGGGCAGGCCGACCAGCACGAGTTCCGCCTGCGGATGCGCGGCGAGGAAGGCTTGACAAGCCGGAAGGGTGACTTGGGTGCCGTGATCGCCGCCCATGCAGTCCACCGACAGGCGGAGCGGCTCGGCGGAAGGCGATGAGCGGGTGGCGGGAGTTGCGGTCATCGAAACCTGAGAAGAACACCGGTCGAAGGTGCGACTGTAGCGACCCCGCAAGAAGCGTGCGCGACAAGGGAGGCCGTCCAGAGGACGGATCGGGAAAGGAACAGAAACGCGAAAGCCCGGCGACGCGTGATGCGGAACCGGGCTTTTTCAATCGGTGAGACCAGGCGGGAGGCCCGTGGGAGCCCTCCGGACCGGCTGATCGGATCGATCAGGCGGCGTCGCCCTTGGTCTTCAGCACCTTGCGGCCACGATAGAAGCCGTTGGGGCTGATGTGGTGACGCAGATGCACTTCACCGGTGGTCGGCTCGATCGCGGTGCCCGGGGTGACCAGGGCGTTGTGCGAGCGGTGCATGCCACGCTTGGAGGGGGACTTCTTGTTTTGCTGAACGGCCATGATGGATTCTCCTAAAGGCTTCGGCTGGCTGGTGATTCGAGGTTGCTCGGGCTCTCGAGAGAACTCGAGCTGTACCGCGGATCCGACAAGGATGCTCCGCTACCGACGCCTCGGTCCCGGTTGCGCACCCACGCTGAGCCAATCAGCCCAATCACGTGACCGCACTTCGATCCGGGAAAGCCGGAAACTATAGCACAGCACCCTTCGGGCTCGCAAATCCAGCGAACCCGAACGCCGTGCGGGTGCCCACCTGGACCTCAAGCCTTCCCGCCGGAGCCCTTCTTCAGCGCCGCCAGCGCCGCGAACGGGTTGGGCCGCTCTTCCGGCGGCGCCTCGTCTTCCTCGACGTTCGCGTGCGGCAGCGGCTCCGGGCACACGTCGTGGCGCGGCACGACCGGCAAGGTCAGCAGCAGCTCGTCCTCGATCAGCTCGCGCAGGTCCAGATGACGCGGCAGTGCCAGCACGTCGTCGTCCGAGTCCATGTCCATCTCGGCCGCCATGTCCTCGTCCTTGACGAAGCGGAACCAGCGCGACACCGCCAGGTCCTCGCGCACCGGCTGCAGACAGCGCTGGCAGGTCACCGCGACCTGGGCCTCGGCGATCAACTCCAGCCACGCCTGCGGCTCGCCGCCCTTGGGCGTGCGCAGTTCGCCATGCGTGGACCAGGACACGGGCGGCCATTGGGCCGGATCGGACTCGGGCGCGGCAGCCTCGGCCAAGCGCGTCAGGCTGGTGGCGGGCCACTCGCCCTCCAGCGTGCCGCCTTCGCGGGCAAAGACGCCGACATCGAGTTTCAGTGGATCAAACGAACGCGGTTTCATGGGGCGCAAGTGTACGAGCGGCCTCCACCTCGATGGGAGAATCCGCCCCCATGACCGATGCTTCCGGGGCCTCCCGCCCGCTCATCCTGGGCTCCACCTCCCGCTACCGGCGAGAGTTGCTGGAGCGCCTGCGGCTGCCGTTCGAAACGGCGGCGCCCGACGTCGACGAGACCCCGCGAACGGGCGAAGCGCCCGACGCTCTCGCGCGCCGGCTCGCCCTGGCCAAGGCCCGCGCGGTGGCGGCGCGTTTCCCGCAGGCGCTGGTGATCGGCTCGGACCAGGTCGCGGATCTGGACGGCCAGCCGCTCGGCAAACCGGGCACGCACGAGCGCGCCGTCGAACAGCTGCGCGCGATGCGCGGTCGCACCGTCGTATTCCAGACGGCACTGGCCGTGGTCTGCGAAGCGACAGGATTCGTTGCGGAGGATCTTGCGCCAGTGCGCGTCCGCTTCCGCGATCTGAGCGATGCCGAGATCGAACGCTACCTCCGCGCCGAGCAACCGTACGACTGCGCCGGCAGCGCCAAGGCCGAAGGTCTGGGCATCGCGCTGCTCGATGCGATCGAGTCCGACGACCCGACCGCGCTGATCGGCCTGCCCCTGATCCGCACCGCCGCGCTGCTGCGCCGGGGTGGGCTGGACGTGCTGAGCCTGCTGCCCTGAACGTCGAACGTTGGACGTTGAACGCGCCCCTTGAACCCGATGCCTTGAAGCAGAACTTCCGAGACCACCAATGACCCGCGGCCGACTCTTCCTCGTTCCCAACACCCTCGACTTCGGCATGAACGGCCAGGAGGTCGACCTGCGCGAGGTCCTTCCTGACGCGGTGCTCGCGCGCGCCGCCGCGATCACGCATTGGGCCGCCGAGAACGCCAAGACCACGCGCGCCTTCCTCAAGCGTGTCGGCGCGATCCATCCGCTGGCGGTGCCGCTGCAGGAGCAGCACATCGAGGAACTCCCGCGCCCGCAGAAGGGGCGCGGCCCCGCGGCTGGCGCCGCCACGGCATCGTCAAGCGAAGAGAAGCTCTGGCTGGCACTGCTGGAGCCGGCCATGGCCGGTCACGACATCGGTCTGATCTCGGAGGCGGGCATGCCCGCCGTCGCGGATCCGGGCGCAAAGCTGGTCGCCGCAGCGCACGCGGCGAAGGTGCAGGTCGTGCCGCTGACCGGACCAAGTTCGCTGCTCATGGCCCTCGCCGCCAGCGGACTGAACGGCCAGAGCTTCGCCTTCGTGGGTTATCTGCCGCTGGACGCGGCCGAACGCACCGCGCGCATCAAGGCGCTCGACACCTTCTCGGCCCGCGAGCAGCAGACGCAACTGATGATCGAGACGCCCTATCGCAACAGCGCGCTGCTGCAGGCGCTGCTGGCGGCGCTGAGGCCGGGCTCGCTGCTGTCGGTCAGCTGCGGACTGAGCCTGAAGGATGCGTGGACCCACACGGCCACGGTCGAGCAATGGCGCCAGGCACCGAGGGCGTTACCGGACAAGGTGCCGGCGGTGTTCGCGATCCTCGGCACACGCTGATCGGTACTCACCGACCAGGATGCTCCGATAGGACTTGCTGATCAGGATTCGTTGATCAGGATTCGCTGTCGGCCGTCACCGGCGGCGGCTTGGCGCCGAACAGCGCAGCGACCCTCTTCTTCGGTTTGATGTTGGACGACAGGGCGCCGCGCGGCCCGTTGGCCGGACCCTTTTCCCAGGCCGGCACGTCGGTGCTCTGGGTGGCCTCATAAGGCTTGTCGAACAGCGGGTCGTACGCCTGGCGCGGCGCACGCGCCGGTGCGTGCGAATGCGACCCGTGCGATCCGTAGGCTTCGTCCCGACGATCTTCGCGTTCGCGACGGAAGTCGCGACGCGGCTCGCCGCCACCCTCGCCTTGCGGAGCCCGCTCGGTACGCTCGCCGCGCGGGGCACGGTCGCTGCGCTCGCCACGATCGCCATCAAAACGGCGACGTTCGCCTTCGAGTTCGATCGGCTCCAGGTCCAGCTTGCGCTTGATGAGCTTCTCGATCTCGCCGACCAATCGGGCATCGCCCTTGGTCACCAGCGTGAAGGCCAGCCCCGACGCACCCGCACGGCCGGTCCGGCCGATGCGGTGCACGTAGTCCTCGGCATTGAACGGGACGTCGAAGTTGAAGACAGCCGGCAGATCGGCGATGTCCAGGCCGCGGGCGGCCACGTCGGTCGCGACCAGCAAGTCCACCTCGCCGCGCTTGAATGCCTCCAGCGACTTCAGACGCTCGTCCTGCGACTTGTCGCCGTGCAGGGCGGCGGTCCTCAAACCATCGCGTTCGAAGGAGCGGGCCAGGCGTGCCGCGCCGAGCTTGGAGTTCACGAACACGATCGCCTGCCGGATCTCGCGCTGACGCAGCAGCTGCTTGACCGCGGCGCGCTTGTCGTCGTCGTCGACGCTGAAGAAGCGCTGCTCGACGGTCGACGCCGTCGCGTTCGGGCGGGCGACCTCCACCAGTTCCGGATCCTGCAGGTAGCTCTGCGCCAGCCGCTTGATCTCGGGCGAGAACGTCGCCGAGAACAGCAGCGTCTGCCGCGCCTTGGGCAGGTAGCTCAGGATGCGTTGCAGGTCGGGCAGGAAACCGATGTCCAGCATCCGGTCCGCTTCGTCGAGCACGACATACTCGACGTGGTTCAGCACGGCGTTCTTGGCTTCGATGTGGTCGAGCAGCCGGCCGGGCGTGGCGATCAGGACTTCAACGCCGGCCTTCAGCTGCAGCGTCTGCGGCTTCATGTCGATGCCGCCGAAGACGCAGGCCACGCGCAGCTGCGTGTGCTTGGCGTAGGCCTTGACGTTGTTGGCGACCTGATCGGCGAGTTCGCGGGTCGGGGCCAGCACCAGCGCGCGCACAGGGTGGCGAGCCGGGGACATCGAGGCGTTCTCGTGCTTGAGCATGCGCTGCAGCAGCGGGATCGAGAACGCGGCGGTCTTGCCGGTGCCGGTCTGGGCGGCGCCCATCACATCGCGGCCGGCGAGGACGATCGGGATCGCCTTGGCCTGGATGGGCGTCATCGTCGCGTAGCCCTGATCGGACACGGCGCGCAGCAGCTTGGGGTCCAGCGGCAGCGTGTCGAAAAGAGGGTTTGGCGTCGGGGTGGTGTCGGTCATGGGCGCGGATTATCCTCCAAGCCCCCGAAAGCCCCGGGAAACCACCGATCCGCGCACGCGGATCGATGAGGGATCACTGCGCGGAATGGTCGGGGAGCTTGCGCTGGTCGCCGCGGAAGACCATCCATTTCGGCGTCCGGAATCGCACGATGCGCCAGTACAGCGCGACGTACGCGACCCCGAACAGCACCATGCACGCGCCGATCATCGGCGTCGAATCCCAGAACAGCAGCGCGGGCGCCAGCGACGAGAGGCACAGCGTCCAGAGGTAGGGCGCCGTCATCGAGTTGCGGCGCGTCATCAGACGCGCGTCGCGTGCGCCAATCGCCCAGCGCATCAGGCGGCGGTAGATCAGCGAGTGCAGATGGATGCCATCCGGATCGCCCGGGCTGGTGTTGCGCAGGAAGCGGCGGCGGTAGATGGAGAAGACCGTCTCGAACACCGGGTAGATGCACACCATGAGCGCGAACAGCGGCGACACCTGCGGATGGCGGTGGATCAGCAGGATGGCAATCTCCGCCAGATAGAAGCCCATGAAGTACGCGCCGCCGTCGCCCAGGAAGATGAGGCCGGCGGGGTAGTTCCAGACGAAGAAGCCGAGGATGGCGCCGACGCCGGCCAGCGCCCAGAGCGCGAGTTCGGTGTCGCCGACCTGGTAGGCCACGTAGGCGAGCGTCAGCAGCATCAGGCTGACGCACATCGAGGACAGACCGTTGAAGCCGTCGATGATGTTGACCGAGTTGGCCACGCCGGCGACGACGAAGATCGTGATGAGCACCGCGCCGACCGTGGTCCCGACGATGAAATCCAGGCCTGGGATGTCGGTGCGGGAGATCATGGCCTGCAGCAGCCAGCAGCCCAAACCGGCGGAGATCGCGGTGGCGATCAGGCGCTCGCGCGGGGAGACCTTCTTGGTGAAGTCCTCGATCAGGCCGGCGGCGAAGGCGGGCAGGCCGCTGAGCAGGAGCAGCAGGCCGGTCTTGGCCTGGGGGTGCTTCAGGACGTAGGCGAGCGCGACCATGCCGACGAGGCCCACGAAGATCCCGAGGCCGCCGATGCGCGGCACGGGCCGGGCGTGGAACTTCTGCGGACCGGACAGGTCGTGGTCCGCGGACAGGTGACCGTGCACCGTCGACGAGTGCACCACGTAGAGCGTGATCGCCGCCGCCAGCGCGAACGGGATGAGCAAATACAACATGGGCGGCAGTGTAACGATGGGCTTCAGGCCCAAGGCGGTTTTGGCGCAACAGCGCTGCCATAGAATGCGCCGCTGGTCGCTCCGACACCCCTGGATCCAGGTCTGTCGTGGGCGGCCAAGTTCATCTGAGACGAGATCACGCATGGAACTTCGCGCCCAACGCGCCCTTTCGCCGGTGTCGACGACTCGCGCGCGCCCCTCCTTCCACAAGCCCGTGCTGGCGGCACTGGTGACCTGCCTGATGGGAGCCTCCGCATTCGCGCAGGTCACGACGAACGGCGTCCAGACCGCGTCGGAACAGGGCAACGAAATCTCCGGGCCAGTCCGGCTGAATCCGACGAATCGCAACGCCCAAGACGCGAGCCAGCAGCAGCAGCAGCAGGGACAGACTCCGCAGAGTCGCGCGCCGAAATACGTGCCCGGCGAATTCGAGATCTACGTCAACAAGCTGTTGGGGATTGACCTGACCGATCCGCTGACCTTGGAGCAGTTGCGGCGCTCCGACGCCGGATTGGCAGACATCGGCACCGTGACGCAGTCGCAGATGGGCGCGATCGGCAAGGTCTCGACGATCTCCGCCGACAACATCGTGCGCCGGCTCGGCGCCGACCTGATACTGGACGATCGGTCCTCGCGAGGCCAACAGTCCTCCGAGGTCGACGGCCCGCGTCAAGCGCCGGCCGATTACCTGATCGGCATCGGCGATGAGATCCAGGTCACTGCCTGGGGCTCGGTGGATGCCGACCTGCGCTTGACGGTGGACCGCGCCGGTCGCGTCACCATTCCGCGCGTAGGCCCGATCCTGGTGGCCGGCGTGCGCAACGGCGATCTGAACGATGTCGTACGTGCCCGCATTGCGCAAGTGTTCAAGAATTTCCAGGTCAGCACATCGCTGGGCAAGCTGCGCACGATCCGCATCTACGTCACCGGCTTCACCGCCAGACCCGGTGCCTACACGGTCAGCAGCCTGGCCACGATCGTCAACGGCCTGATACGCGCCGGCGGCCCCTCCGCGGCCGGCAGCTTCCGCCAGATCGAACTGCGCCGCAACGGCCAGGTCGTCGCCAACTTCGACGCCTATGACCTGCTGCTCAAGGGCGACAAGGCCAGCGACCGTGCGCTGCAGGCCGAGGATGTGATCCATATCGGCCCGATCGGTCCGCAGGTGGCTGTGCTGGGCAGCGTGAACAAGCAGTCGATCGTCGAGCTCAAGCCGGGCGAGACAGTGGACGATGTGCTGGCGATGGCTGGCGGCTTCAGTGCCGTGGCTGACCGCTCGCGGGTGTCGATCGAGCAACTGAGTGACCGCAACGATCGTCGCGTGCGTGAACTGCAACTGCCGGCGCAGCAGAAGACCGTGGCCAGCAACGGCGACGTGGTGCGCGTGTTCAGCAGCGTCAATGCAGCGCTGCCGCTGGGCAAACAGTACAAGCGCGTGACGGTGGAAGGCGAAGTCGCCCGCCCGGGCGAGTACGTCCTTCCGCCGACGAGCACGCTGCAGGATGCCATCGCGGCAGCCGGCGGTCTGACGCCGCAGGCATACGTCTTCGGCACCGACTTCTCGCGTGAGAGCGTGCGCCAGTCGCAGCAGGAAAACTATGACCGGGCCCTGCGGGACCTGGAAACCGAGTTCACCAAGTACAGCAGCACACAGCGGGCCACCACGGCGGACGAGGCGGCGGGTATTGCGCAGCGCGCCGCCGGAACCGAGCGTCTGGTGGCGCGGCTGAGGGCAGTGCGCCCAAGCGGTCGCGTGGTGCTGCAACTCGAACCCGATGCACGGCTGCTGCCCACGCTGACGGTGGAGGACGGGGATCGGCTGCTGGTGCCGTCCAAGCCTTCGACGGTAGGCGTGTTCGGGAGCGTGTTCAATGCTGGCAGCTTCCTGCTGCAGAGCAGTGCGACGGTGGACGACGTGATGAAGCTGGCCGGTGGGCCGACCCGGGGCGCGGATGCTCGCGGTGCGTTCGTGATCCGCGCGAACGGCACGGTCGTGAGCGCGCGCCAGGCCAGCAGCGGTTGGCTGGGCTACGGCACCAGCCTTGCCAGCCTCCAGGCCCTGCCTGGCGACACGGTCTTCGTGCCCGAAGAGATGAACAAGTCGACTTTCATCCAGGACGCGAAGGACTGGACGCAGATCCTGGCCAACTTCGGTCTGGGCATCGCGGCGTTGCAGACGATCAAGAACTGACGCCTGGTTGAGGAGAGACCTTCGTGAGCACCCCACACCTGGCAGCCCCGCCCGCCAGCGCCCCCTTCGACAACACCGGCTTCGGACCTGTTGACCTGATCGCCATCCTTGCGCAGCGCTGGAAGCGGCTCATCGGCGGATCCATCGGAGCGGGGGCCGTGATGCTGGGCATCTCGTTCCTGATGAGCCCGACATTCACCGCGCAGACGGTATTCCTGCCGCCTCAGCCTCAGCAGAGCGCCGCCACGGCTGCCATGGCCTCGCTCGGCGCCCTGGCCGGCATCTCCGGCGGATCCCTGGGCGGCAAGACCTCGGCGGACCAGTACATCGCTCTGCTGCGCAGCGTCAATGTCGAGGAACGGCTGGTCGAACGGTTCAAGCTCATGGAGCTCTACGAGGCCAAGTACCGCTTCCTCGCGCGCCGCCGCCTGGAGCAGAGCACGACCATCTCGCTCGGCAAGAAGGACGGACTGATCACCATCGAAGTCGACGCCCACGAGCCGCAGTTGGCCGCCGACATCGCCAATCAATACGTCGCCGAGCTGCGCCGGCTGATGGGCGAACTGGCACTGACGGAGGCACAACAGCGACGGGTCTTCTTCGAGACCGAGTTGAAGCGCACGAACGAACGTCTGGCGGAAGCCCAGAAAGCGCTGCAGTCGGGCGGCTTCAATGCCAACGCCATGAAGGCCGAGCCGCGAACCGCGGCCGAGGCCTATGCCCGCATCAAGGCCGAGACCACGACGGCAGAGGTCCGTCTGCAGACCATGCGTCGCACCATGGCTGACACCTCGTCCGAGGTACAGCAGCAACTCACGATGCTGTCGGCCCTGCGCAGCCAACTGGCACAGCTTGAAGGCAGCACGACACGAGCCAACGATTCGGACTACCTGGGTCGCTATCGCGAGTTCAAGTATCAGGAAGCGCTGTTCGAGTTGTATTCCAAGCAATTCGAACTGGCACGTCTCGACGAAAGCCGGGAAGGCAGCGTGATCCAGGTGGTCGACGTGGCAACGCCGCCGGAGTACAAGAGCAAGCCGAAGCGGGCCGCCCTGGCGCTGGGGGTGGCGGTCGGCACCTTCATCCTGCTGTCGATCTGGATCCTGGCATCCTGGCTGCGCCGAACGCGGCGCGGCGCGGCCTGAAGCGGGCCAGCCTGCTGCCTGTCCCGTCCCGATAGAACCTATCGCGGCCCGCCACGCGCGGCACGATATCGCTGACAACCTGAAGGACCTCGACGCGCGGCGTCGCGGTCGTTCCACAGTTCGACAAAGCATGAACCCGAACGCCAAGATTTTCGTGACCGGTCACCGTGGCATGGTGGGCAGCGCTCTGGTCCGGCAACTGAACACTCAAGGCTACTTGAATGTCATCACCCGCTCGCGCGACGAGCTCGACCTGCTGGACCAGCGCGCCGTAGCCAGTTTCCTCACCGCCGAAAAGCCGGACTACGTCTTCATCGCCGCCGCGAAGGTCGGTGGGATCCAGGCCAACAATCAATTCCGCGCCGACTTCCTGTACCAGAACCTCATGATCGAGGCCAATCTGATCCATGGCGCGCACCAGGCCGACGTGCAGCGATTGATGTTCCTGGGCTCGAGCTGCATCTACCCGCGCGATTGTGCCCAGCCGATCAAGGAGGAATACCTCCTGACCGGACCGCTGGAACCGACCAACGAGCCCTATGCGATCGCAAAGATCGCCGGCATCAAGCTGGCCGAAAGCTACAACCGACAATACGGGCGTGAGTATGTCAGCGTGATGCCGACCAACCTCTACGGCCCGAACGACAACTACGACCTCGCCAACAGCCATGTGCTGCCGGCCCTGCTCCGGAAAGCCCATGAGGCCAAGCTCCGCGGCGACAAGGAATACGTCGTCTGGGGGTCGGGCACGCCACGTCGCGAATTTCTCTATGTCGACGATCTGGCCGAAGCCTGCGTGTTCCTGATGAAACAGGGCTACACCGGTCCGCTGCTCAATGTCGGCACCGGTGAAGACGTCACGATCCGCGAGCTCGCCGAGTCCGTGATGCGCGTCGTCGGCTTCGACGGCCGCATCGTCTTCGACAGCAGCAAACCCGACGGGACGCCACGCAAACTGCTGGATGTCGGCCGACTGGCCGCGCTGGGCTGGCGCGCGCGCACGACGTTGCCCGAAGGTATCCGTCGGGCATACGAGAGCGCGCCTTTCCGGACCTGAACCCCCTTTCCGAGATCCATCACATGTCGCAACGAAAAGTCGCCCTCATCACGGGCATCACCGGTCAGGACGGCGCCTATCTGGCGGAACTGCTGCTGGACAAGGGCTATGAAGTCCACGGCATCAAGCGGCGCGCCAGCCTGTTCAACACGGATCGCGTCGATCACCTCTACCAGGACCCGCATGTCGACAACCAGCGGTTCAAGCTGCATTACGGCGACCTGACCGACAGCACCAACCTGATCCGCATCATCCAGCAGGTTCAACCCGACGAGATCTACAACCTGGCCGCGATGAGCCACGTGGCGGTCAGCTTCGAAACACCGGAGTACACCGCCAATGCCGACGGCATCGGCACGCTGCGCATCCTTGAGGCGATCCGCATCCTCGGCCTGGAGAAGAAGACCAGGTTCTACCAGGCGAGCACGTCGGAGCTCTACGGCCTGGTCCAGGAGACCCCGCAGAAGGAAACGACGCCCTTCTATCCGCGCAGCCCCTACGCGGTGGCCAAGCTCTACGCCTACTGGATCACGGTGAACTACCGCGAGGCCTACGGAATGTATGCCTGCAACGGCGTTCTCTTCAACCACGAGAGTCCACTGCGCGGCGAAACCTTCGTCACCCGCAAGATCACGCGCGCGATCGCCCGCATCGCACTGGGCCTCCAGGACTGTCTCCACCTGGGCAACATGAGCGCGTTGCGCGATTGGGGCCATGCCAAGGACTATGTCGAGATGCAGTGGCTGATGCTGCAGCAGGACCGGCCCGAGGACTTCGTCATCGCCACCGGCGTCCAGTACAGCGTGCGCCAGTTCGTCGAATTCGCCTGCGCCGAGCTGGGCATTGGCATCCGCTTCAGCGGCGAAGGCGAGCAGGAGATCGGAACGGTCACGAGCATCGGCGATCCGTCGCGCGCGACGTGCCGGGTCGGGGACGTCATCGTCAGGGTCGACCCGCGCTACTACCGTCCGACCGAGGTCGAGACGCTGCTCGGCGATCCGACCAAGGCCAAGGAGAAGCTGGGCTGGACCCCCAAGACCACGCTGCGCGAACTGGTCGCGGAGATGGTCGAGGCGGACTACCAGTCGGCCAAGCGGGACAGCCTCGTCAAGGCGGCCGGCTACCAGGCCTACGACTACAACGAATGAGCGCGTGCCGGCGCATCAGACCGTCGCCGGCACGCAGGACGCATCGATTCTGAGGATCTCTCGATGAAAGCAGTGATTCTGGCCGGCGGCTTGGGCACCCGGCTGAGCGAGGAAACCGCCACGCGGCCCAAGCCCATGGTGGAGATCGGCGGCAAGCCGATCCTGTGGCACATCCTGAAGATGTACTCCCACCATGGCGTGAACGACTTCGTGATCTGCTGCGGATACAAGGGCTACGTCATCAAGGAATACTTCGCCAACTACTTTCTCCACATGTCCGATGTCACCTTCGACATGCGCCACAACCGCATGGAGGTGCATCACAAGCGGGCCGAGCCCTGGAACGTCACCTTGGTGGATACCGGCGACGACTCCATGACCGGCGGACGGTTGCGGCGCGTGGCGGACTACGTCAAGGACGAAGAGGCGTTCTGCTTCACCTACGGCGATGGCGTGGGCGACATCGACATCTCCGCCACGATCGCCTTCCACAAGTCGCACGGCAAGGCCGCCACGCTCACGGCAACCTACCCGCCCGGCCGCTTCGGCGCGCTCGACATCCGCCAGCACCAGGTCATGAGCTTCAAGGAGAAGCCCAAGGGCGACGGCGCCATGATCAACGGCGGCTTCTTCGTGCTCTCGCCGTCGGTGCTCGATCACATCACCGGCGACGCGACGACCTGGGAACAGGAGCCGCTGAACACGCTGGCCGAGACCGGACAGTTGATGGCTTACGAACACACGGGCTTCTGGCAGCCGATGGATACGCTGCGCGACAAGCATCTGCTGGAGTCGCTGTGGGCGTCAGGGCAGGCGCCCTGGAAGATGTGGCCATGAGCACGACGCAGCGGACCTCGCCGACGTTCTGGGCTGGCAAGCGAGTCCTGCTGACGGGGCACACCGGCTTCAAGGGCAGTTGGCTCAGCCTGTGGCTCCAGTCGATGGGTGCCGTGGTGCGCGGCGTCTCGCTGGCCCCGCCGACGCAGCCCGCGATGTTCAACGTCGCACGCGTCGCCGACGGCATGGAGCACCGGAACGCCGACATCCGCGACTTCGCGGCGGTGAAGGCGCAGATGGACGAGTTCCGTCCCGAGATCGTCCTGCACATGGCGGCGCAGCCCTTGGTGCGCCTGTCCTACCAGCAGCCGGTCGAGACCTACGCCACCAATGTGATGGGCTCGGTGCATGTCCTCGAGGCGGCGCGTCATGCCGGCTCGGTCAAGGCCATCGTCAACGTCACGACGGACAAGTGCTACGAGAACCGCGAATGGGTCTGGGGCTATCGCGAAGACGAACCCATGGGCGGCCACGACCCCTATTCCAACAGCAAGGGCTGCGTGGAACTGGTCGCCTCGGCCTACCGCAAGTCCTTCCTCAAGGACGCCGGCATCGCCATGGCGACGGCGCGTGCGGGAAATGTCATCGGCGGCGGTGACTGGGCGCTCGACCGCCTGATCCCGGACGTCCTCGGCGCGCTGCAGTCCGGCACGCCAGTCCTGATCCGCAACCCGCACGCGATCCGCCCCTGGCAGCACGTGCTGGAACCGCTGTCGGGCTACCTGCTGCTGGCCGAGCGGCTGTACACGCACGGTCAGGCCGATGCGGAAGGCTGGAACTTCGGTCCGCGCGACGACGACGCCCGCCCGGTGCAATGGATCGTCGAACGCCTGTGCGAATCCTGGGGAGACGGCGCGACATGGACGCTGCAGCCCGGCGATCACCCCCACGAGGCCAGCTTCCTGAAGCTGGACATCTCCAAGGCACGGCAGCGTCTGCAATGGGCGCCGCGCTGGACGCTAGAGACCGCGCTGGCACGCATCATCGACTGGCATCGCGCATGGCGGTCGGGGCAGGACATGCGCGCCTGCACGCTGGCCCAGATCGACGCCTTCCAACGCGATGACTGAACCAGTTCAGGGCCCCGTGATGACGCAACGCATCCTGCTCACCGGAGGCAACGGCTTTCTCGGTCGCGCGTTCGTGGATGCCGCGCCGCCCGGCACGGAGATCATCGCGCTGAGTGGCCGCAGGCATGCCCCGGACCAGGGCCTCACCGTTGATCTGCGCGACAAGGCGAGCGTGCGCGCAGCGGTGCGGGAGGTCCGTCCCACCCATGTGCTCAATTTCGCCTCGCTCGGCGTGACGCGAGACCAGAGCACCTTGTCGGAACTCCTGGCTGTCAATACCGTCGGCGCGCTCCATCTCGTGGATGCGCTGGTCGAGGAAGGGCTGGCCGCCCAGACCTTCCTGTTCGGCACCGCCTACGAGTACGCGGACTCGACCCGGCAGCTGGACGAATCGGCTCCGCTCGATCCCAAGTCGCCCTACGCGATCTCCAAGACCACGCTCCACTACAGCCTGAAGCAATATGGCGACACCCTACCGCTGACCTTCCTGCGGCTGTTCAACATCTTCGGCCCGGGCGAACCTGCCGAGCGGCTCATCCCGTTCATCGCGCGCAAGGCGCGTGCCGGCGAAGAGATCCCCCTGACCGGTGGCGAACAACTGCGTGACTTCATGTTCGTGCCCGACCTGCTCGCCGTGCTGCATCGCCTCGTCGCCACTCCGGCAGCCCCGGAACTGCGGACATTGAATGTCGGGACGGGACAAGGCATCAGCCTGCGCTCGTTCATCGGCTACGTGGCCGCGGCGCTGGAGCAGCTGGGACTGGCACCGGCGCTCAAGTTCGGCGCCCTGCCCTACCGGGCCCAGGATCCGATGCGATGCGTGGCGGACAACGCCCGACTTCGCGCACTGTTGGGCGACCTGCCCTTTACCGATCTGCAGACCGCTGTCGAGAAGACCGTTCTGGCCCTCCATGAGCACTGATCTCTATCAAATCATCGAACGTCGCAAGCTGGTCGATGAGCGCGGCTTCTTCCTGAAGACGATGACCGGCCTCGAGCCGGACCTGCCCGTGGCGTTCGGCGAGATCTATGTGATCCGCGGCGATCAGGGCAAGACTCGCGCCAACCACTATCACGACATCGCCACGGAGTGGTTCACCCTGCTGGAAGGCCAGGTGAAGCTGAACCTGCGCCACGTCGACACGGGCGAGTCCGCCTCCCTGCTGCTCAGCGACGACGCGCCTATCACCGTGCGGATCAATCCGCGAGTGGCCCATTCGCTGATCGGCGTCGATGGGCGCGATTACCTCCTCATGGCCTACACCGATCGGCGCTACGACCCCGTGGACACCGTCGCCCATCCGCCGATCGAGCTGTGACGCACCGCCGCGCGTCGGCGCGCAGTCCACGCTTGTCGGGTGTCGCCCGCGGCTCCGCCTCATGACCGGATTCCGTTTCCCCGCCTTCCTGAAGCACCGGCCCGAGGCCCGGGCGTTCAGCACCAATGTCGCCTGGCTCCTGGCGGACAAGCTGACGCGGTTCCTGGTGGCCATCTTTGTCAGCGCCTGGGTCGCCCGCTATCTCGGTCCCGAGCGCTACGGCACGCTGGCCTATGCGATCGCCTTCATCTCGATGTTCCAGGCCGTGTCGCTCCTCGGGCTGGACAACCTGGTCGTGCGCGACATCGCCGCCATGCCGTCCCAGGCCCACCGCGTCCTGGGCACGGCGCTGCGCCTTCGACTCATGGCCGCAGGCGTGGCCTATCTGGCCTTGGGTGCATGGATCACGCTGTTCCAGCGGGAGGAGGTGACGACCTCGGTCGTCGTGCTCCTGGCGGGCCTGGCAATGCTCTTCCAGGTGTCCGACGTGATCGACCTGTGGTTCCAGAGCAGGATCCAGAGCCGCCGGACCGTCGTCGCCAAGATCGCGTCCTACCTGGCGACAGCCGCATTCAAGGTGCTGCTGATCCAGCTCGGCGCCACTCTGCCGGCCTTCGCCGCCGCCAACGCCCTGGAAACCGGCCTGGCCGCCGTGGCCTTGGGCCTGGCCTACTCGGGCTACCGGACCGAGCGCCGCTGGGAGTGGGACGGCGCGCTGGCGCGCACCTTGCTGACGCAGTCCTGGCCGCTGCTGCTGTCGGGACTGTCGATCCTGCTCTACATGCGGGTCAGCGTCGTGTTCCTGCGCGAATCGGCGGGCAGTGCAGAGGTCGGGCTCTACAGCGTGGCGGCCACGCTGTCGGAGATGTGGTATTTCATCCCGATGGCGCTGGGCAGCAGCATCGCCCCCATCGTTTCCCGCCAGCGGGCCGCCGGCGGCGATGGTCATCGCCGGATCCTGCTCAAGGCCTTCGCCGCCATGTGGGGTCTGTCGCTCTCCGTGGTGGCGCTGAACGCACTGGGTGCCCGACAGTTCGTCGGCCTGCTCTACGGCGCCCAGTACGCAGCCTCTGCGCCTATCCTCATGATCCACGCGCTGACCTTCATCCCGGTCTGCCTGGGCGTCATGCAGAGCGTCTGGCTGATCAACGAAGGCAGGTCCAAGCTCGCCCTTCACCAGGCGTTGAGTGGCGCGGTGACGGCACTCCTCCTCAACCTGGTCCTGACACCGCGCTACGGCGCGTACGGCGCCGCCATCGCCACCGTCAGTTCGCAATTCGTGCAGGCTTTTCTCGTCAACGCCGTGCTCGCGCCCGACCTGTTCCGTCTGCAGTGCAGCTCGCTCCGCATCCTGAAGACGCTCCGCTCATGAGTTCCCCGACGACACCGACGCTGAGCATCTGCATTCCGACGCTGAACCGCTGCGACCTCCTGTGCGGAGCGCTGCGATCGATCTTCAAGGCGGATTGGGATCGACAGCGCGTGGAGATATGCATCTCCGACAACGCGTCCGAAGAGGACTATTCCGCGCTGCACGCCCTGCTCGCCGAGGCCCCTCCCGGATTGAGGGTGCGTTATCAGAAACAGCCACGGCGGCTCCCGATCGACGCCAGCATGTATGCCGTGCGGAACATGGCGGCCGGGGACTACCTCTACTTCCTCGGCGACGACGACCACTTCCTGGACGGCGAGCTGCCCCGGCTGCTGACCCTGATCGACCAGGAAGCCCCGGATCTGGCCATCTTCAACGGCGTCCTCATCGATGCCGCGGACCGGGTCGTCGGCAGTCATTTCAAACTTCCCGCCGGAACCTACGGCGATGTCTTCCAGGCATTCGACGACCTGCGGGACAAGGGCATGTTCGGCGCCGTCCTGGTGCGCTCTGCCCACCTGCAGGCGGTTCACTTCGAGGCGCTGTTCGGCACCGCTCACGGCTACGGCTGCTACTGGTTCTCACTGCTGGACGACCGGCATCTGGGGGGCCGGACGCCGAAAATCATGATCCCGGGTTTCCCTCTGGTCGCCCTGCGCATGGCGGCCAAGAGCTACAACCTGCTGGATGTGTATTACCGGCAGATTCCGTATGAGATCGCCGTGTACCGCCGACACCTGCCTGCAGGCCCCGCGCAGCGCGCGAACCTGCGGTTCGAGCAGGCTTTCCATCGCAAGATCTCGTCGTTCCGGTTCCTGTTGCCCATGCGTGCCACCGGCATGCCGATCCTGGAGATCCAGAATCTTTACCCGGACTTCCACGACCGCCATGCGCTCAAGCTCAAGTTCTCGGACTGGCTGGTGCGTTCTGGCACCTACGCGTGGTTGAAGACCGCCTACCGGCTGCTCCGGGGAAAGCGGGCGCGTCCGTCATGAACCTCCTTCGCGTCGTCCACTACTCCGGCGACAGGCTTGGCGGCGCGGCCCGTGCCGCCTCGCGCATCCACCAGGCACTCGGTGCCTCGCAGGAGGCGACGTCGCGCATGGTCGTGGCCGACAAGACGAATGATGACATCACCGTGCGCGGCGCCGATCCCCGGCTGACTTCGCGGCTGGCGGCAGTGATCTCGCCCACGCTCGACGGTCTCCCGCTGCGTCTCGGCGCGATGCCCGATCCCATGCCGCGGTCGACCGGCTGGTCAGGGCGCATCCGGGCCGCCGCGATCAACGCGGAACTCGCGGACGTCGTGCATCTGCACTGGATCTGCGCGGGCTTCCTGTCCGTGGAAACGATCGGCCGGATCCGCAAGCCCATCGTCTGGACGCTGCACGACATGTGGGCCTTCTGCGGCGCGGAGCACCTCGCCGAGGACACCGCCGCAGCCCGTTGGCGCCAGGGGTACGAACCTGCCTTGAAGACCGGCCGCTTCGACGTCGACCGCTGGGCATGGCGGCGCAAGCAGGCGCATTGGAAGACCCCGATGCACATCGTCACGCCCAGCCGGTGGCTGGCGCAATGCGTGGCGGGCAGTGCCCTGATGAAGTCCTGGCCGGTGTCGGTCATTCCCAATCCGCTGTGCCTGTCCCGGTTCAAACCGATGGACCGGGCGGCGGCGCGCCGATTGCTCAACCTGCCCGTCGACAAGCCCCTGGTTCTTTTCGGTGCCATCAAAGGCACGCAGCTCACTTACAAGGGGTGGGACCTGCTGCAGCCGGCGCTGGCCAAGGTCGCCCGGGAACAGCCCGGCGTCGAGGCCGTGCTGTTCGGGCAGAGCGAGCCACCGGATCCTCCCCGCCTCGGCATGCCCCTGCACTGGATGGGGCACGTGTACGACGACTACACGCTGTCGGCGCTCTACAGCGCGGCCGATCTGCTGGTCGTGCCTTCGCGGCAGGAATCCTTCGGGCAGACCGGTTCGGAGGCCCAGGCCTGCGGCTGCCCCGTCGTGGCCTTCGATGCCACGGGCCTGCGCGACGTCGTGGCGCACGGCGACAGCGGACTCCTGGCCCGGCCGTTCGACAGCGGCGATCTCGCCGATGCGATGCTGGCGCTGCTGCGCGATGATGCGCGCCGGGCCGCGATGTCCGCGCACGCACGGGCGCGTGCCGAGCGTCTCTGGTCCTACGATACCGTCGCACGCCAATACCTGGACCTCTATCGCGACGCCGCCACGCGGTAAGCGCACCGTTCCGTACAAGCCCTGCCCCATGACCACCGCTACCGACCGCCCGGCACGTCAGGACATCCTGCCGCCGCAACTGCCAACCTCCGGTGATCGCCCCCTGATCACAATCGCCACGGTGGTCCGCAACGGCGCCGCGACACTGGACGCCACGATCCGCAGCGTCGCCGCGCAGACCTTCACCGACATGGAATACGTGGTGATCGACGGGGGCTCCACCGATGGCACGCTGGACATCCTCCGCCGCCACGAGGCACACATCACCGCGTGGATCAGCGAGCCCGACAAGGGCATCTACGATGCGATGAACAAGGCCCTCGCGCTCGCACGCGGGCGCTGGCTGCTCTTCCTCGGCGCCGACGACACGCTGACCGCGCCGGACATCCTCGAGCATGTCGCCGCCCGGCTCGACGATGCGCGCTCCGTCTTCTACGGCGACGTCATCCTGAAGTCCTCGGGCCGGGCCTACTGCGGCGAGATGAGCACCTACCGGCTGATGCAGCAGAACATCTGCCACCAGGCGATCTTCTATCCCGCCGAGGTCTTCCGGTCCAAGCCGTACGACCTCGATGCCGGCCTGCTGGCCGACTACAAATACAACATCGAGCTCTGGGGCGCGGGCGTGCCGTTCCGGCACATGCCGCTGGCGGTCTCCCTGTTCGAGGACGCCGGCGCCTCCAGCCGGCCTGACACGAAGTTCGAGTCGATGCGCCTCGCCTTGATCGACCGGCACCTCGGCTGGCCGTACGGTCCGGTCAAGCGTGTCCGGAACCTGATGGTGAAAGTCCGGAACCTGCTGCTGCGCCCATGAGCCCGCTGCTCTACCTCGTCACCATCTCGGACCAGCTCGAGACCTATCTCGCGCTGCTGCTGCTTTTCGCTCCGCTGCACTACTGGCTGGCGCGCCGGCTCGCGGTCAATCTTTTCGATCCGCTGTTCCTCGTGATCCTGGCCGACTGGTTCGGCTTCACGCTGGTCACCTTCATGTGGATCAACGGCGACATCCGCGTGGGGCACCTCCAGTACTACATGGCGTCGCAGGCGGCCCTGTACGCGGCCCTGCTGTACGTCAAGCGGATGAACGCCGGCGCGCGCGCGCCGGCCTTCGATCCGCCGTACGCGCTCGTGAACTGGGTGGTCTTCTTCGCGCTGCTGGTGCATTTCTCGGCGACCGCGGTCAAGTGGGGGCTGACCGGCATCCCGCTGTTCAACGCCTCGCGGCTGGGCGCCTTCGCGGGCTCGGGCGGGCTCGGGATCATCGAACGCTTCGAGACCGGCGCCTTCTTCATCCTGAGCTTCGCCGGCCTGCTGCTCTGGACGAAGTTCCGATCGCGCGCGACCTGGATGACGCTGGGCGTCGTGACCTGGCTGCTCGTGTACATCGCGTTCTCGGGATCCAAGGGCGCGCTGCTCAGCATCCTGCAGGTCTACTTCGTGGTCCGGATCCTGGTCTCCGACCGGTCGCAGACGAGTTTCATGGGCAGCCGGCTCGGGGTCATCGCATTCGCCGCGGCCGCGGTGTTCTCTTTCGCCGTCCTGGCCGTGCAGTCGCAGGGTGACGCCGAGCAGGTGCTGTTGAATCTGGCGTTCCGGCTGGTGAGCTTCGGCGACATCTACATCTACGCCTACGTCGACGACACGATGCGCTACGTCCAGGGCGACAACCCGGTCATCGGTCTGTTCGGGGGCGCGCTCAGCACCTTCCGCGTGATCCCCGGCGACTGGATCTACAAGAACATGGGGCTGCAGTTCACCGAGATCATCTTCCCCGGCCTGGATTACCTCGCCGGCCCGAACCCGCGTCACAACGTCTTCGGCTTCCACTTCTTCGGCTGGTGGGGTGTCGTCTATTCGGGCGTGCTGGGACTGACGATAGGCTGGCTGCAGGCTCACCTCTACCAGCGCCCCCATCGCGGCTTCTTCGCCGGACTGTTGGCCTTTCTGCTGTACTTCTCGCTGATCAGCGTCAGCGGCGACGTCGACTACGCGCTGTCCACCCTGTCGAGCATCCTGCTCGCGTCCATCCTCGTGCTCATCCCCGCTCATCTGTTCCATCTGGCGGGCCTTCGCGGCCCGTCGTTGCGTCACCATGCATCAAGTTGATATCGCGCTCGGCCTGTACAACGGCGCGGCGTATCTGCCCGAATTCCTGGAGAGCCTGGACAAGCAGACATTCCAGGACTGGCGCCTGGTCGTCCGCGACGACGGCTCCGCAGACGACTCGCTCGCGATCGTGCGGCGCTGGGCAGAGCAAGGGCAGAGACCGCTGAAGGTCGTCGAGGACACGCTGGGCAACCTGCGCGTCAACGGCAACTTCTCCGAATGCCTGCGCCACACCGAGGCGCCTTACGCCATGCCGGCGGACCAGGACGACATCTGGTTCCCGCACAAGATCGCCGACGCGGTGCAGGAGATGCAGCGGCTCGAGTCGCAAACCGGCGCGCAGACCCCGATCGCCGTCTACTGCGATCTGGAGGTCGTCGACGCGGAACTCCGCCTGCTCCACCCGTCCCTGCTCGAGCTGCAGGGACAGGACGGGCGCCGCCTGCCGACGCTCGCCCAGTTGCTGGCGCAGAACCCGACGCCGGGATGCTCGATGATCGTCAACCGCGCCGTCCTCGCCACGGCGCTGCCGATCCCCGCGCGTGCCGCCATGCACGACTGGTGGTTCATGCTCCTGGCATTGGCGCTTGGACGCATCGGCCACATCCGGCGTCCCGGCATCGCCTACCGGCAGCACGGGCGCAACCAGGTCGGGGCCAAGCAGGGCGGCCTCATGACCGTGCTCCGGGAACTGCGTCGCGGTCCTGCCGGCTATCGCGCCCGCCTCCACCAGACGCGCCTGCAGGCGCTGGCACTCGCCGACCGCCTTCCCGCGGATCATCCCGACCTCCCGATGCTGCGCCTGTACGGAACGCTCGACCGCGTGCCGCCTCTGCTGCGCCAGTTCCGCGCCTGGCGCGCCGGCTTCGGCAAGGTAGGACCGATCCGGAACCTGGCCTTCTTCCTGATGATGTGACCCCGATGCGACTGACTGCTTCGCTCGTTCTCTTCAACAACCCGCCCGAGCTCTTCGAGAAGGCGATCGCGTCCTACATCGAGGGCGCGGACGACGGATTGCTGCACGTGGTGGACAACTCGCCGATCCCGCTCAGCAGCACGTGGTTCTCGCATCCGCGGGTGCGGCATGTCCATACGAAGCGGAATCTGGGATTCGGCGCGGGGCACAACGTCGCGATCCGCCAGTTGGCGGAGGACGGCGTCCATCTCCTGCTCAATCCCGACGTCGAGTTCGACGGGACCGTCCTGCCGGCGCTGCGCGAGGCCATGCGGACGTCTCCCGCCGTCACGGCACTGATGCCCCGCATCGTCTTTCCGGATGGAACGCCGCAGCACCTCTGCAAGCTGCTGCCGACGCCTTTCGACCTGTTTGCCCGCCGTTTCCTGCCGTCCGGCATGCGCGAGCGCCTGAACCGGACCTATGAGCTGCGGAGCCTCCCCCTGGACCGCCCAAGCATCGTGCCGACGCTGTCAGGTTGCATGCTCATGGTCCGGACCGCCGACCTGACCGCCATCGGCGGATTCGACGAGCGCTACTTCATGTACATGGAGGATGTGGACCTCGTTCGCCGCCTGGGCGACCGCGGCGAGATCTGCTTCCTGCCCGCGGTGCAGGCCACGCACGCCTATGGCAAGGGCTCCTATCGCAACAGGAAGCTGCTGGGGTATCACCTCGCCTCGGCGATGCGGTATTTCAGCAAATGGGGCTGGTTCCTGGACAAGACCCGGCGCCAGCGCAACGCCGCCGCCATGCGCCGGCTCCCCCGCTAGATCGTCGAACGGACGGGGCGGTCGGCCCGCCCGGAGGGTCGCGGCGTCCTCAGCGACCGATCACTTCTTGTAGTAGTGCTTGGTCTGGACCGCACCCTTGGGGAAGAGCTTGCGCAGCGACATCCGCAGCCCGGCATCGGCGCGCAGCATCAGGTCGCGCACACGTTGCTCCGGGCGTCCACGGAATGAGGTGACGTGGAAGTACGCCTGCTCGTCGGCGGGCGCCTCGGAGAAGTAGTAGTTGGAAACGCAGCAGCGCATGTCGTCGGACTTCACCGGGGAGACGGAGTGCCACGAGTGCCGGTTGGTGATCATGATGGCCAGCCGGTTGAACCGGCTCTCCACGGTCGTCTGGCCCCCCTCGATGCCTTCGGGCCACAGTTCGAGGTTGCCGCCATGGTCCATCGACCAGCCGGGCGAGACGTAATAGAGCAGGTTCAGCACCCGATACAACTGCCGATCCTTGTCGTGCGAGTTGTCCAGGTGCGGATTGAGGAAGTGCCCTCGGGACATCATCGAGATGCCTCCCGCATACAGCAGCTCGTCCGGCTGCAGTTTCTGCAGGCCGGTGATGCGTCCGACCAGATCGACGACGCGCGGGTCCTGGAAGGCATACAGAGCCTCCTCGAGGATCGGATCGTAGGCATCCATCTGGGCCGCGACGTACTTCAGTTCCCGCAAGGTCTTGCGGATCCGCATGTTCTCCCCGCGCGGATAAGCGTCCCGGATCTTCATGGCGACGTCGACCGGCAGCACGTCGTCGATGTAGCAATGGGATACCTTGCCGCTGGCGCGCCATTGCGCCGCGAGCTGATCGATGGCGTCTTCGAGACGGGCCACGATGTGGTCCGCCATTTCTGTCCTGTTCATTGCGCTCTCACTGATGCTCGGTCCGGGGCCGATCCCGCCCCTGGGGTGGCTCGGATTGTCGTCCAGTTTCATCGGGGCCCTTGTCGGCAGGCAACCGCAAGGCCGTCACCAGATCGAACAACTGCTGGTTGGAGCGATAGGGGCTCAGATCGGCAGCGGCCGCACCTTCGCCGAAGGCCCCGACGATGAGAGGCACGGCGTCGTCGGCCAGGGTGTCGGCACCCGCGCAGCGCCGTGGCGAGTAGGCACCGTTCGTGCACCACTCGCGGACCCGCAACGGATGATCCGAGGTGATGACGATCCAGGTCGGCGCGGTCGCCGCGGCGTCGCGCACCTGCTTCAACTGGCGGGCCGACCGCGCGACGAGGGCGGCTGCATGGGCGACGCCCGCGGCGTAGTGGGCCACCAGGGTCGCCTCGGGGTCCGGACCCGGCGGATGCGGGATCGGCAGATGCGCGAACAGCAGGCCCTTGCGCTCCCAGAACGGCGCGTCCCAGTACGCAGATTCCGCGCGCGCCACCAGATCGAGCCACGGCGTATTCCGCGCGCGCTGGCAACTCTCCGCCGGCGGCAGCAGCAGCCGGCGGCTGAGCGCGCAGGCCACCCGTTGGGCATCGCCGAATGCCGAGGGTGGCGACACCCTCCGGCACCACCGCAGACCTCGCATCGCGCAGTACGGGTGATAGAAACCGACCACGTCGACATCGGGCCAGCTCACGTCGACATTCGAGAAGTCCAGCAGGTCAAGGCCGCTGCAGATCGCCGCGACGCCACAGGGTCGCGCCTGCGGAAAAGGCCTGCGCAGCCACATCGCGGGGATGACCTTGGCCGTGGCGTCGCCGACGGGCGCGAGGGCACGGCGGGCGACCAAGAAACCTTCGTCGGCCAGCGCGCGCACCACCGGCTCCGCGGACTTGTCGCTGAGTTCATCCAGGATGAGCACCAGCACTTGCCCGTCCCCGGCGCTCGCGCCTCCAGGGGCGGGGCGCTCCTGAGCCCCATGGCGCGCGTCGGGCCAGGACACCTGGTGCGAGCGCGCCGCGAGCACGATCGGCGGCGCCGCGACGAAGGCGATGGCCGCCACGGTCAGCGCAACGGGTCCGCGCGACGCACCCCAACGCCGCAGACCCGCCCCCCAGCGGTGGTCGCAGAGCCAGAACAGGCCCCAGGCGCCTGCCGATGCGATGAGCGCCTCGACGAAATGGGCCAGCTTGGGCCCATTGCCCGGCACCATCCACAACCAGAGCCCCACGGCCAGCAGGAAGTGCCGGACGGAAAGACCCGCGTACGCGCCGCCAGCCTCGCGCCAGCCGAATCGCCGCAGGGCCGCGGTGACCAGGAGGTCGCCCACCACCAGGATCGGGAAGGCGGACAGCCAGGCAAAATTGTCGACCTGCGCCAGCATGTCGTGATAGCGGTCGCGCATGGTGACTTCCGCCAGCGCGGACAGCCAGACCAGAACGGTCAGGACAAGCAGCCGATGCTTCATTTCCGGAGCGGTCGGCGCTTCAACGGGTCCGCCTCAGCAGGACCAGCACCCGTTCTCCAGAGGGGAGCGGCACCCGCTCCTGCACGACGAATCCAGCGTCAAGAAAGGCCCGCAACTGGACCTCCACCGCGGGGAACGCGTCCTCGCGTTGCCGCTGCGATCGCATGAGGATGATCTGGGGATCGGTCGGCTCGATCAACTCGACCACCAGCGCGTCCCGCGTACAGGACGCGGCAAATTCGGCCACGCGCTGCAGCGGAATCGACGCACCGATCACAAGGTGATGCAGCAGGGCCAGCATCAGCGTCATGTCGGCGCCACCGCGCAGACGTTCCGGCAGGCCCGGGTGCTCCGTGCCGGACCATCCGTAGCCCCCGCGCAGATCATCCATCGGCGCCACGACCCAGTGGATGCGGGCGCTGTCCTGCCTCACCCCCGCCTGCACGGCGCCGTGATCGGCGTCGACCGCGATCACACGCGACCCAGTCGCTGCCGCCAGACGCGAGAACTCGCCCGAATTGCACCCGAAGTCCAGCACCCACTCGCGAGACTGCGCGGCAAGCCACCGTGTCAACTGCGTGCGCTTGGCCTCCAGGTCGACATCGCTGTAGTGGGCGCGTTCATTGGTGTAGTGGGTCCAGGTGGTAGCGGCACCTGCACCCCGGCGTGGATCGACCCCGCGGAGCATCCACGACAGCGACTGATGCAACCCTTCGCGGAAGCGCCGGACCGGCGCAAGATCGCCGCCCGTCGAGCGTCGGCCATCGGCGGCCACCACGGCGCCGGGCGCCGGGGCTGAGGCCCCTGCCATCAGCGGCCAGTAGCGGCCGAAAAACCGTGCGAGCCCCAGCATGTCGCGAGCCACCTCGTGCGGGACGCCATCCCGCCAGGCCTGGAAATTCTTGTGAGCGCGCAGACCACGCCGCCGCGACAGCAGCAGCGGCAGTACAAAGTGTCGCGCGAACTGCCCCGCAGCCCACCAGCGCTTGTCGCCCAGCGGCTCGAAGGACATGAGGTCGCAGAACACTGGCCGTCCGCCGTCGAAGATGACATTCCAGGCGGACGCGTCCTTCAGGTCGAAACCCGCCTCGACGGCCTCCCGTTGCAGGCGCAGCGTCAGTTCGGCCGCCTGGAACAGCTGCAGGTCACACCATTCCGGCGGCAGGCTCACGAACGTGACCCGTCGGGCGGACACCGTGCGGTCGTCCAGGATCTCGAAGTCGACGAGGTCGCCTTGCTCACGCCAGCGGCGAGCCAGATCGGAACGCAGGAAATGCGTGGGCGCCAACGGCTCCCGCAGCTCGCGCACCACGCGATCCGCCTCCATCACGAGGCGGGCGGCCGGATCCCTCATTTGCGTTTGAAGCGCTCGATCAGGCGTTTCAACGACGCCATCGGATTGCGCACGAACACGATCAACGCGCCGACCAGGGCGATCAGCCCTTGCCAGATCAACATGCCGGAGCCTGGGTCCACGTAGGCGTGGGCGCTCAACGGCACACACAGGATCAGTGCCACCGCACCGAGATGTCGAACATTCATGCAACCCCCTGGCTTCCCTCTAACGTCTGTGCGTCATCGTTTGCTTGAGGCGGCATTTTCACATCAATGTCATCGACCCTGTGCGAGCCCCGATCGGAACTCTCCGCCGAGAACCATTTGCAACAGATGGCGGGCCTCGGCATCGGGGCGGCTGCCCGACGTGCGGGCAGCGGCGAGCAAGGTGTCCACGCCGGGTCGCGTGATCGGGTCGTCCAGACGCGCCAGCAGCAGGCGATCGAAGGGCGTGGGCAGCGTCCGGTCGCTGTCGCTGAGGAGTTCCTCGTATAGTTTTTCGCCGGGACGCAGACCGGTGAACGCCAGCTTGACGTCCGCGGCGCCCTGCCCCGACATCCGGATCATCGTCTTCGCCAGATCCACGATCTTCACCGGCTCTCCCATGTCGAGCACGAAGACCTGCCCCGACTCCCCGATCGCCCCGGCCTGGACGACCAGCCGCGCCGCTTCCGGGATCGTCATGAAGTAGCGCGTGATGTCCGGATGCGTCACCGTCACCGGCCCGCCCTTCGCGATCTGCTCCTTGAACTTCGGAATCACGCTCCCGCTCGAGCCCAGCACATTGCCGAAGCGGACCGCCATGAACTTCGTCGCATGCCCCTGCCCGGCCATGTGGCTGATGACGAGCTCAGCAGCTCGCTTCGTCGCCCCCATCACGTTCGTCGGATTCACCGCCTTGTCGGTCGAGATCATCACGAAGCGCTCGGCCCCTGATTCAGCCGCCGCCGTGCATGCGTGATACGTCCCCAGCGTGTTGTTGCGGAGGGCCGCCCACGCGTTCTCCTCCTCCATCAACGGCACATGCTTGTAGGCCGCCGCATGGAAGACGATCTGCGGCCGGTACTTCCCGAACGTGAAGCGCAGGTGCTCCAGGTCCTTCACGTCCCCGATCAGCCGCACCAGCGGGATGTGCGGGAACTTCTCGCTCAGCTCCTGCTCGATCCGGTACAGCGCGAACTCGCTCAGCTCGTACAGCACGATCTTCGACGGGCCATACCGCGCCACCTGCCGGCACAGCTCCGACCCGATCGAGCCGCCCGCGCCGGTGATCAGCACCACCTTGCCGCCGATGCACTCGCTGATGCCGCCTTCGTCCAGCTCCACCGGCTCGCGGCCGAGCAGGTCCTCCGGCTCGATGTCCCGCACCTGGTTCACCGCGCGCCCCGCCAGCAGTTCCTGGCTGCTCGGCACCGTCAGCACCGCCAGCCCGGTCTTCCCGGCCAAGTCCAATGCGCGCCGCCGCTGCACCGTCGTCGCCGCCGGCATCGCCACGATCACGTGCGTGATGCCATGCATGTCCGCCAGCCGGGTCGCGTCCTCCAGCACGCCGATCACCGGCACCCCGGCCACGCGCGCGCCGCGTTTCTCCGGCGCGTCGTCCAGATAACCCACCACGACCCAGCCCTGCTGATGCTGGATCCCCGCCACCAGCAGGCGCCCGGCATCGCCCGCGCCCATCACCAGCGCCCGGCGCTGCTCCAGCGCGCTGCCGCTGATGCGGCTGCGCATGTGCTCGTAGAGCATGCGATACCCCATGCGGATCATCGCCAGCACCATCAGCGTGAACACCGGATGCAGCGCCAGCACCGCGCGCGGCACCTTGGTCAGCTGCGCCATCAGCACCGCCACCGCGGCGATCAGACCTGCGGTGACGCACACCGCCGCCAGCCGCTTGACCTCGCCGAAGCCGCTGAAGCGCCACATGCCCTTGGGCACCTGGAACAGCTTCAGCAGCGCGCCGTACAGTGCCACGATGCCCAGCATCACCCAGTGGTCGTAGTCGGGCCGGGCTTCGAACCAGCGCTCGAACCCCAGCCGGAACAGGTAGGTCGCCTGCCATGCGAGCGCCACCGCCACCATGTCCAGCGCGAGCGCAAGCGCCTCGCGGTACGGGCGGATCCGCGTCAGGAAGGCATCCAGGGACAACCAGTTCATCGTGTTCTCTTGTTCTCTCAGGCCTTGATGGCGCCCAGCGTCGCCAGGATCAGCCGGATGTCGCCGCCCAGGCTGGCATTGCGCACGTAGTCCGCCGCCAGCCGCAGCTTCATCGGCATGACGACCTCCACGTACTCGCGCTCGGGATCCTCGGCCTGCGCCAGCAGCTCGCTCTCATTGCGGAAGCTCAGCGAGGCCGGATCGGTGATGCCCGGCCGCACCGACAGCACCAGCGCCCGCAGCTCCTCCGGGTACAGCGCCACGTAGCGCGGCACCTCGGGCCGCGGCCCCACCAGGCTCATCGCGCCGCGCAGCACGTCCCACAGCTGCGGCAGCTCGTCGACCTTGCTCGCGCGCAGCCAGCGGCCGCTGCGCGTGATGCGCGCGTCGTCGCCGATCGTGATCTGCGGACCGAGCGCCGGCGCGTCGACGCGCATCGTCCGGAACTTGTGGATGCGGAAGGTGCGCCCGAAGCGCCCCACCCGCTCCTGCCGGAACATCACCGGCCCGCGCGAGTCCACCTTGACCCACACCGCCACGGCCAGCAGCAGCGGGCTCAGCAGCAGCAGGCCCACACCGGCGCAGAGGATGTCGAAGAGTCGCTTGGCCATCGGCCGTCCCGTTTCCGCCGTGGTGGCTCAGAAGCCCAGGCTGCGGCGCACCGCGACGATCACGCGCTCGACCTGCTCGTCGGTCATCGCCGTGTACAGCGGGATCGTGACCGTGCGCTCGTAGGCCTTCTGCGATTCGGGGAACATCTCCGGCGTCAGTCTGTAGAGCTCCTGCCAGTACGGATGCTGATGCAGCGGCACGTAGTGGACGCTGCAGCCGATGCCCTGCTCGAACATGCGCTCGATGAAGAGATCGCGCGAGACGTCGGTCGCGTCAGACAGGCGCAGCACGTAGAGGTGCCAGCTGTGGACGTCCTCGTTGGGCGCCTTCGGCGGCAGGATCAGCGGCAGGTCGGCGAGCGCCTCGAAGTAGCGCGCCGCGATCTGCTCGCGGCGCTTCTGGAAGGCGGGCAGCCGCTTGAGCTGGTGCAGCCCCAGCGCCGCGGCGATGTCGGTCAGGTTGTACTTGAAGCCGGGCGCGACGATCTCGTAGTACCAGCTCGGCACCTTCGCGGTGAAGCGGTCGAACGCATCGCGGTTGATGCCGTGCAGGCGCATGACGCGGGCGCGCTTGGCCAGCTCCGGATCGCGCGTGACCAGCATGCCGCCCTCGCCCGTGGTCATCGTCTTGTTGGCGTAGAAGCTGAACACGGTGGCGTTGCTGCCCATCGTGCCGATCAGCTCCTTCTCCAGCGTCGTGGGCAGCGCGTGCGCGGCGTCCTCGACCACCTTCAGGCCGTGCTTGCGCGCGATGTCCAGCAAGGTCAGCATGTCCACCGCCAGGCCGGCGTAGTGCACCGGAATGATCGCCTTCGTGCGCGGCGTGATCGCGGCCTCGATCTGGTCGATCGCGATGTTCATCGTCGCCGGGTCGATGTCGACCAGCTTCACGTCCGCGCCCAGATAGCGCACCACCTCCGCCGTCGCGGTGAAGGTGTGCGTCGTCGTGATGACCTCGTCGCCGGGGCCGATGCCCAGGGCCTCCAGTGCCAGGTGCAGGCCGGCGGTCGCGGAGTTGACGGCGATGCATTCGATCTGCGGCTCGGCGAGGAATTCGGCGAAGGCCTGCTCGAAGCGACGGGCCTTCGGGCCGGTCGTGATCCAGCCGCTCTTCAGCGTGTCGACGACCTCGGCGATCTCCTCGTCGCCCAGCTCGGGCAGCGCGAACGGCAGGAACGGGAGCTTGGCCTCGGGCTTGGGATCGTTGGTGCTCATGGTGTCTTGGTGATCAGCGCCAGCACGTGGCTGCGCAGGAAGGGGATCGTGTTGAGGACGCGGTAGGCGCCAGGGTGGACGCGACAGGCGGCACGCGCGATCGGCGGGGCCAGCGTGACGCGGCGCACCGCCATCCGGCCCTCGGGGAACAGCGCGCGCACGCGTTTCAGCGGCACGCCCCGGACGTCGGGATTGCGCGGATTGTCGACGATGAAGTCGTACCAGAGCACCGCCCCGCCCGGCGCCACCCAGCGCCACATCGCCTCGGCGAGCCGGCGCTGCAGGCCGTCGTCCAGGATCGAGGAGAACACCGTCGATTGCAGCACCAGGTCCTGGCTGCCGGCTTCGACCTCCGCCTGCGACGCGTCGCCCGCCAGCAGCCGCACCTGCTGCGGCAGCGCGGCGCGCGCGGCCTCCAGCCGCTCGGGCAGCAGCTCGATGCCGGTCAGGTGCTGCGGCTGCAGGCCGAGGCGGAGCATGTCCATCAGGTTGCCGCCGGCGCCGCAGCCGACCTCGGCCATCCGCCAGCTGCTCAGCGGCACCGTCGGATCCGCCAGCGACGCCCGGTGCGCGGCCAGCAGACGCAGCATCGCGGCCTGGCGCTCGTGCAGCATCTGCCAGACCTCGGGGCGCAGCAGGCTGTAGCGCTCCAGCCCGGCCAGCCGCTGGTCGCGCCGGGCGTAACGCTGGGCGATGGCCTGGAGTTCTCGGTCCTGGGTCATGTCGTCGTCGGCGAAGGGCCGTGGTGAGGACTGCGTTGATCGGGACTGCGGGGGACTGCGGGAATCAGGAAAGTACTGCGGGAAGCCGGACGCTGGAAACGAGGCCGACGGCTCAGGACACCGCGTCGATGAAGCGCTGTGCCAGCACCGGATAGGTGTGATTCGCCAGCACGAACTCGCGACCGCGCCGGCCCATGGCGGCGCGCTCCTCGGCCGGGACGGCGGCGAGCTTGAGCAGGCCCTCCGCGACCGCCTTCGGATCCTGCGGCGGCACCGTCAGGCCGGCACCGGCCTCGGCGACCGGATCGTTGCCCGCTTCCACCGAATGCAGCACCGGCCGCTGCGCCATCATGTAGTCCATCAGCTTGTTGGGCGCGATGCCGAAACGGTAGATCGGCGTGCGCTGCCAGCCGATGTAGGCGATGTCGAAGCCCTTCAGCAGCGACGGGATCTGCGCCTTCGGGATCGCGGGGAACATCGCGACATTGGTGAGGCCCTCGTCGCGCACGCGCGCTTCGAGCTTGTCGCGCAAGTGTCCACCGCCGACGAGCACGAAGCTCAGATCCTTCGTCAGCTTCGCCGCATCCAGCAGCACATCCAACGCGTTGGGCTCGCCCATCGAGCCCGCGTAGCCGACGACGGTCCGCCCCGCCGCCCGCTCGGCGTCGAGGTGCGCCTGGATCGCGGGCTCGAGCGGTTCGCCGTGTTCGGACCATTCATCGAGCGTGATGCCGTTGGGCACGATGTGCAGCTTCTTCAGGTCGAGGCCGTGCGCGGCCATGTGCTGATGGACCTTCGGCAGCATCGACACGACGACGTCGGCGTCGCGGTAGGCGTCGTTCTCCGCCTTCTGGCAGAGCATCGCGAACGGGTGCCACTTCGACATGCCGGACAGCTCGATCGGCGACAGCGGCCAGAGGTCGTGCACCTCGTAGACCAGCTTGGCCTTGGCCAGCTTCGCCACGCGGCGCGCGACCCAGATGTCCATCGGGTAGGTGCTGGACGCGATCACGACGTCCGGCGCGAACTCGCGCGCCAGGATGTCGGCGTCCTTCCAGACCTGGCGGCAGAAGGACCAGATGTTCTTGACCCGGCCCGTGCCGTTGCCCTGGTACTCGGGCGTGTCGTAGAACAGGTAGTTCACGCCGCTCATCGCCGCCATGCCGGGTTCGGGCTGCGTGGTGCGGACATGCGAGTACGACGCGCCCAGGATCAGCGCCTGGTGCCCGTTCCGGACCCATTCGCGGGCGAGATAGAACGGTCGGAATTCCATGCCGTGCTTCGGGGAGCCGGCGTAGTGGTTGATCAGCAGCAGCTTCATGGGAAGAAGGAAATGACTCGGGCGGCTCGAAGGGCTTGAAGAACTTGAAGGGCTGGAAGGCTCAGAGGCGCTTCAGGCGCTCGATGAAGTTCTTGACGGCGGGACCGAACATCGCGTGCTCGGCGACCCAGGCGCGGTTGGCGGCACCGAGGCGATCGGCGTCGACCGAATGGCCCGCGACATCGCTCTGGCCGACCATCAGTTGCAGGCGATCGGCCAGCGTCGTCAGGTCGTCGCCGTCCTTCAGGATCAGGCCGTGACGGCCCAGCAGCTTCGCGTTCGGGTGCATCGCCGCATCGATGCTGGCGATGCCGCCGGTGCCCAGCACCTCGTCGTTGGCGGGCAGGTCGGACAGGATGGGCAGGCACTCATGCGCCATCGCCTCCAGGACGGAGACCGACACCGAGTCGCTTTGCGGCAGGCTCAGGAACCAGCGGGCCGGCGCGTAGCGGCGGCCCTGCGTGGTCGCATCGACACGCCCGATGAATTCGACGCGGTCCGCCAGGCCGAGTGACGCGACCTGCGCCACCATGGCGTCACGCAGCGAGCCGTCATTGCCGACGACCAGTCGCGCCTCGGGCTGCTTCGCGGCGATCGCGGCGAAGACCTCGATCACGCGATGCGGCCGGTAGATCGGCTCCAGCCCTCGGTTGGTGAAGAACAGCCAGGGCTGCTTGCGCAAGTTCTGCTTGGGCAGCTGCTCCAGCCCGAACGGGAAGGTCATCACCTCGGCCGCGCCGAGCTCGCGCATGCGGGCGCTCATGTGCTCGGAGTCGGAGGTCGTGATCGCGCAGGCCTTCAGCACCTGCGTCGTGAGCCAGCGGTAGGGCCAGCCCTGCTCGGGCGTGACGAGGATGTCGCTGCCCCAGGCGGAGCCGGCGATCTTCGCGCGCAGCTTCCAGCCGCGCCGCGCGGCCCAGGCCAGCGTGCCGTGCGAGGTCAGGTAGTGCGCGTGCAGCCAGTCGGCGTCGATCTTCTTGAGCCAGGCGCCGAGCGCCGGCAATTGCTTGAGCACGGCGATGTTGCCGCCTGCATGCGCGGGATCGGTGTTCAGCGCGAGGCGGCGGTCCTCGGGGATCAGGAACTGGAACTCGGGCGCGAAGCCGCGCGTGGACGCCGCCCACAGTTCGAGCTCGCGCTGCTGCGACAGCGCACGCGCCCATTTCAGCAGGTGGGGGCTCTCGCCGTCCCCGATCAGGACCAGTCTCATGCAGGCACTCCGTGCAGGGCGGGTCGCGGCGTCGAGCCGCGCACCAGCCACGCCAGATAGATGGCGAAATAGATCGGCAGCAGCACGGCGATGGCGGCCAGCGCCGTCGTCAGCGAACCGCCGTGGCTCAGCACCAGCGCCACGGGCAGCACGTACAGCGCGTTGCCGACCAGGCTGAAGACCAGCGCGCCGCGCTGGCGGCCGGTGACCATGGGGGTGACCGTCAGCGGCGCGGCGATGAAATGCGCCGCGACGTAGGGGGCGAGCCACCGGCCGTACTCGCCGGCGCGCGCCCAGTCCGCGCCGAGCAGCCAGCCGAACAGCGCGGGCCCGACGGCGATCAGCACGACCATGCAGGGCAGCGCGACCATCGCCAGCAGCTTGATGCCGCGCAGCAGGCGGGGACGCAGGTCGACGCCCCGCTGCCAGTCCCGGGCGAGCTCGCCGAGCAGGGCTTCGGACAACGCGCCGCCGACCAGCGTCGCCGGCGCCTTCACGAGGCGCACCATCAGCGCGTAGTAGCCGGCGGTTGCTGCGTCGGCCCAGGCGGCGATCATCGCGAGCACCAGCGTCTCCTGTGCCGCGTTGACGAAGGCATGCGGGCTGTTGAGCAGCGGGAACTGCTTGTAGCGCCAGCCCAGGCGACGCAGGTGGCGCCAGTGCCAGGTCTTGCCGGCCCGGTCCAGGCGTGTCGCACGGCGCCAGCGGGCGCCACGCCTCAGCAGCCACAGCGGCGCGAGCAGCGCGGCCAGGCTTTGCGACAGCACCAGCGCCGCAACACTGGCGAATCCGCCCAGCGCGGCCGCGGCCTGGGCCGCCGCCATCACGCTCTGCTGGAGCACCCGCGCTTGCGCGATCACGTCGATGCGGCCCTGCCGGTTGTTCCAGAGGCTCAGCGCCTGCTGCATGCCGGCCAGCGCCACCACCGGAGCGAGCATCAGCAGCCACGGGTCCAACTGATCGAGCGAAACCCAGCGCCCGCCGAGCTTCGCGTGATGCGCCATCAGCAGGTGCCAGGCGCCGGCGCCGACCGCGGTGAGCAGGCCCATGCCGAAGGCGATCCACAGCGCCAGCTGCAGCACCAGCGCAGCCTCGCCGTCGCGGCGCGGCAGGACGATGGCGAATTCGTAGCGCGCGTTGGCGATGGTCGCGAGGTTCGCGGCCAGCGCCACGAACAACGCCCAGTGGCCCAGCGCCTCCGCGCCGTACCAGCGCGTCAGCAGCGGCGCGATCAGCATCGGGATCGCCTGCGTGAACATCGAGGCGCCGGCGAGCTGCGCGAAGCGGCGGCGGACGGTCATGGGGACTTGCCCCCGTGGCGTTCCGCGATCGCGCGCACGGCGGCGCGTTGCGACGGGCTCAACCGCGCATGACGACCCAAAGGCAGGTTGAGCACCGTGCGCGCGGCGCGCTCACCGTTCAGGCACTCGCCTGCGGTGTAGCCGAAACGGCGGCTGCCGCGCGGATGGACGACGTCGTCGAACCAGGTGCCGCCGACGATGCCGACGTCCTCCAGTGCCGCGATCGCCGCATCGCGCGTCGCGGCATCGGGCAGCAGCAGCGGATAGCGCAGCAGCACGGCGCCGGGCGCGCGGACGGGCCACTCCCAGCCCGGCAGGTTCGTCAGCAGCGCGTCGTAGTCCGACGCCTGCGCACGGCGCAGCGCGTGGACCTCGTCGAAGCAGCGCGCCTGCATCAGTCCGATCGCCGCGCTCAACGGGTGCAGGCCGGCGCGGTAGTCGGGCTCCGTCTCGCCGGCGACCTCGCTGTCCGGCGTCTTCGCGACGACGCCGAGCATCCGCGACGGCGCCCGCAGCAGCGCGATCAGCGCCTGCAGCGCGGGGCGCGGCAGACTCATCGTCAGCCGGTGCCAGCACAGCGTCAGCAGTTGCTTGAAGACCGTCGAGGTCGTCGGCGCCCGCAGCGCCGGCATGCGCGCCGCGAAGCGTTCGCGCGACGCGGCGTCGTGGATCACCAGCGCGCCGCCGATGCCGGTGGTCAACGGCTTCGAATACTCGAAGCTGAAGAACGCCGCGTGCCCCAAGGTGCCGATCGTGCGGCCGATCGCGTCGGTGCTGCCCCAGGCGTGGGCGGCGTCCTCGATGAAGACCACGTCGGGATGCTTCGCCCGCAGCGCGTCCAGGCCCTCGGTGACGAGGCCGAAGTTGTGCGGCACGACGACGACGCGCGTCGCCGGTCCGATCTCGTTCGAGATCGCATCGGGCGTCGGATTGAAATCGTCCCGCGCGATGTCGACGTAGCGCACCGCGAGCCCGAGGTGCATGAACACGTTGGGCACCACGACGCAGGTGTAGCCCGGCAGCAGCACCTCCGAGCCGATCGGCAGGTCCAGCGACGCGGTGAACGCATGCAGCGCCGCGCGTCCGGTGCCGAAGAGGCGGACCTCGCCGGCCTGCGACGGATCCAGGCCGAGGCTGCGGGCGAACGCGGCGCGGAAGTCTTCGGCGCTGGCCTCGCCGCGGCGGAGCCAGTGCCAGAGCGCGCCGGGCAGGTCGCGCCAGCGCAGCGCGCCGGCGACGTGCCCCTTCACGGGCCGGTCGACGGCGGACGGGCCCCGTCGATCCGGTGGAGCGGCCGGGCCGGCACGCCGCCGTAGACCCAGCCGCTGGGCAGGTGGCCGCGCACCACCGCGTGCGCCGCGACGACGACGCCGTCGTCGATGAAGCTGCCCGGCAGCACCGTCACGCGGGCGCCGATGAACACATTGCTGCCGATCCGGATCTCGCCGCGCTTGTAGTGGTCGCGGAACAGGCCGGTGGCCGTCACCGCGTTGGATTCGCAGAACAGCATCAGGCCGGGGCCGATGGCGACGTCGTCGCCGATGCTCAGACGCTGGTCGCCGACCAGCAGGTAGCCGCCCGGCGCGATGTGGCTGCGCGCGCCGATCGTGAAGCGGCCCTCGCCGGTGGCGAGGATCTGGACGTCGCGGTACAGGATGGATCCCGCGCCCAGCATGCTGCCCGCGCCGCAACGCACGCGCGCGCCGGGATGGATCTGCGCCCGGGTGCCGACATCCAGGCCCAGCCACGCGGCGACCCGCGCGCGCATCCGGGCGCGGACTGCATCCAGCGTGTAGCCGATCAGCATCGGGGCGGTCAGGTCAACGCCGCCCGCAGGGCTGCGACGACCTGGTCCTGCTGCGCCTCGCTCAGGTCGGCGCTCATCGGCAGGCTCATCACGCGCCGCGCGGCGGCCTCGGCGTTGGGCAGTGGCGTCGCGACACGGCAGCGCTGCTCGTACGCCGGCTGGCGATGCAGCGGCTTCGGGTAGTGGACCGCCGTCGGGACGCCGGCCTGCTTCAGCGCTTCCGCGACCTCATCGCGCCGGTCGAGCTGCACGGTGAACTGCGCCCAGACGCAATCGCGATCCTCGCGCACCGCGAGGCGCTGCACCGGCAGCCCGGCAATCAGGCGCTGGTAACGCTCGCCGATCGCCAGGCGCTGCGCGATCTCCCAGTCGAATCGCTCCAGCTTGCCCAGCACCACGGCGCACTGCAACGTGTCCATGCGGCCGCCGACACCGACCCGCGTGTGCGTGTAGCGCTGGCTCTGGCCATGGATGCGGATCTCGCGCGCGGCCTGCGCCAGCGCGTCGTCGTCGGTGAACAGGGCGCCGCCGTCGCCGTAGCAGCCCAGCGGCTTGCTCGGGAAGAAGCTGGTCGCGCCCCAGGTCGACAGGCCGCAGCTCTTCATCCCCTTGTAGGAAGCGCCGAAGCTCTGCGCCGCGTCCTCGATGACGGGGATGTGGCCGTGCTTCGCCGCGACCGCGTTGATCGCGTCCATGTCGCAGACCTGACCGTAGAGGCTCACCGGCATGATCGCCTTGGTGCGCGGCGTGATGGCCGCCTCGATCAGCGACGCGTCGAGGTTGCAGCTGTCGGGCTCGACGTCGACCAGCACCGGCACGCCGCCCAGCAGCACGATGGTCTCGACCGTCGCGGCGAAGGTGAACGGCGTCGTGATGACCTCGTCGCCGGGCTGCAGGTCCAACGCCATCAGCGCGATCAGCAGCGCCTCGGTGCCGCTGGCGACGGTGATGCAGTGCTTCGTGCCGACGTAGGTCGCCAGCGCGGTCTCCAACTCCTTGACCTCGGGGCCCATGATGTACTGGCCGTGGTCCAGCACGCGCTGGATGCGGGCGTCGATCGTCGTCTTCAGCGCGGCGTACTGGGCCTTGAGATCGATGAAGGAAAGGCTCATGGCTGGGGATCCTGGGGCGTGACCAGCGTCAGCGTCTGGCCGTCGAGTTCATAGAGATCGCCGCCGGCCGGGCAGGTCGCACGACCGCGGCCGTCGACGGGCAGGTCGAGCTTCTCGCCGTGGCGGCTCATCCAGCCGATCTGTCGCGCCGGCACGCCGACCATCAGCGCATACGGCTTCACGTCGCCCTTGACGACGGCGCCGGCGCCGACGAAGGCGTATTCGCCGATCGTCGCGCCGCAGACCACGGTGCAGTTCGCGCCCAGCGTCGCGCCGCGCTTCACCAGCGTGCGGCGGTACTCGCTCTTGCGCGGCACCGCCGAGCGCGGGTTGTAGACATTGGTGAAGACCATGGACGGGCCGCAGAAGACGTCGTCCTCCAGCGTCACCGCGTCATAGACCGACACGTTGTTCTGGATCTTCACGTTGCGGCCGATCGTCACGTCGTTGCCGACGTAGACGCCCTGCCCCAGCGAGCACCCGTCGCCGACGCGCGCGCCGGCGCAGACGTGACTGAAGTGCCAGACCTTGGTGCCGTCGCCGAGCTGCGCGCCGTCGTCGACGACGGCCGAGGCGTGCTGCCAGAACGCCATGTCAGAACACCAGCGGCAGGCCGACGCGCTGGCCGTCGCGCGCGCTGCGGTAGCAGGCCACCAGCAGCTCCAGCGAGCGCAGGCCCTCGTAGCCGTCGACCTGGGCCTGCGCCTCGCCGCGCAGCGTCTGGATGACGTTGTCGTAGTACGCGGCGTGGCCGAAGCCGTAAACGCTCGTCGTCTCGTAGCTGGCGTTCTTCACCAGCTCGTCGTCGGGATGCGGCGTGTCGAAGGTCCAGTGCTCGATCTTGTTGACGGCGGTGCCGCCGATCTTGACCGTGCCCTTCTCGCCGAGGATGGTGATCGAGCCTTCCAGGTTCTGCGGATAGGTCAGCATCGTCACGTTGATGCTGGCCAGGCCGCCGTGGCGCAGGCGCAGGGCCAGCACGCCGGTGTCCTCGGCCTCGATGTCGCGGTCCAGCGTGGCGGTGTAGGCGTGCACGTTGTCCACCGGGCCCACCAGCCAGTCCAGCAGGTCGACGTAGTGGCTGGCCTGGTTCATGAAGGCGCCGCCGTCCATGTCCCAGCGGCCGCGCCAGCGGGCCGCGTCGTAGTAGCTCTGCGGGCGGGTCCAGAACACGTTGACCGTGCTCATGAAGATGCGGCCGAAGCGGCCTTCTTCCAGCGCCTTCTTCACCAGTTGCACGGTCGCGTTCAGGCGGTTCTGCTTGACGACGAAGAGCTTCACGCCGGCGTCGCGGCAGGCGCGGACCATGGCCTGGCCTTCCTCGAACTTCGTCGCCATCGGCTTCTCGCTGAGCACGTGGCGGCCGGCCTGGGCGCAGACGATGGCCTGCTGCGCATGCAGGCCGCTGGGCGTGGACAGCACGATCAGGTCGGCATCGGAGCCCGCCAGCAGCGCGTCCAGCGACGCGAAGCCGCGGTCCGCGGGCAGGCCGGTCTGGGCCAGCGCGGCGGCCACGGCCTCGGGGCGCGTGTCGCAGACGGCGACCAGCTCCGCGCGACCCTGATGCCGGGTCAGCGCGTCGACGTGATTCTTCGAAATTCGGCCGCAACCGACCAGGGCGACGCGGACCGGGCGGTCCAGGATGGGGAACTGAGGCATGGGGCGCGATTTTAAGAGCCTAAAATCGCGCCCTGCCTTTTTTGCAGCCCACGATGAGCCAGCCCCAAGACCCCCAGACCGGCACCGACACGCCGGCGCCCGCCCAAGACGAGAACAAGCTGATCGCCGAACGCCGCGAGAAACTCGCCGCCGTCCGCGAAAAAGCCAAGGCCAAGGGGGTCGCGGCCTTCCCCAACGACTTCAAACCGCAGCACCGCGCGCAGCCGCTGCAGGCCCGGTACGGCGAGCTCCCCAACGAAGAGCTCGAGCCGCAGGCCGTCGCGGTGACGGTGGCCGGCCGCATGATGCTCAAGCGCATCATGGGCAAGGCGAGCTTCGCCTCGCTGCAGGACGCCACCGGCGCGATCCAGCTGTTCCTGTCCAAGGACGCGCTGGGCGAAGAGGTCTATGCCGACTTCAAGCACTTCGACCTGGGCGACATCCTGGGCGCGGAGGGCACGCTCTTCCGCACCCGCACCGGCGAACTGTCGGTCAAGGTCACGACGCTGCGCCTGCTGACCAAGTCGCTGCGTCCGCTGCCGGACAAGTTCCACGGCATGGCCGACCAGGAGCAGAAGTACCGTCAGCGCTACGCCGACCTGATCTCCGACGGCAAGGCGCGCGACCGCTTCGTGGCGCGTTCCAAGGCCGTATCGTCGATCCGCTCGTACATGGTCGAGAACGGCTTCCTGGAAGTCGAGACGCCCATGCTGCACCCGATCCCGGGCGGCGCGAACGCCAAGCCCTTCATCACGCACCACAACGCGCTGGACCAGGAGATGTACCTGCGCATCGCGCCGGAGCTCTACCTGAAGCGCCTGGTGGTGGGCGGTTTCGAGCGCGTCTTCGAGATCAACCGCAACTTCCGCAACGAGGGGATCAGTGTCCGGCACAACCCCGAGTTCACGATGATGGAGTTCTACGCGGCGTTCTGGACCCACCAGGAGGTCATGAGCTTCACCGAGGAGGTGATCCGCCACGCCGCGCGCGCCGCCACCGGCAGCGCGCTGGTGACCTACGCCGGCAAGCCAGTCGACCTGGAGAAGCCGTTCACGCGCCTCTCCGTGCGTCAGTCGCTGATCGTGCACGCGGGCGTGACCGAAGCCGAAGCCGATGACGCCGAGGTCCTGCGCGCCAAGCTCAAGGAACTCGGCGAGGAAGCGCCCAAGCATTGGGGCCTGTCGGCGCTGCAGTTCGGCCTGTTCGAGGCCGCGGTCGAAGAGAAACTCTGGGAGCCGACCTTCATCGTCGACTACCCGGTCGAGGTCTCGCCGCTGGCGCGCGCCTCGGATGCGGATCCGACGATCACGGAGCGTTTCGAGCTCTTCATCACCGGCCGCGAGTACGCCAACGGCTTCTCCGAGCTGAACGATGCCGAGGACCAGGCCGCGCGTTTCCAGTCGCAGGTCGCCAACAAGGATGCGGGTGACGAGGAGGCGATGTTCTTTGATGCCGACTTCATCCGCGCCTTGGAGTACGGCATGCCCCCGACGGGTGGCTGCGGCATCGGCATCGACCGTCTGATGATGCTGATCACCGACAGCCCGTCGATCCGCGACGTGATCCTCTTCCCGGCGCTGCGTCGCGAAGGCTGAGCGTCAAACGCCCATGCAAAAGGGACACCCTCGGGTGTCCCTTTTCTTTTGGCTCCCCCTGGCCGGCCGGTGCATCCGGCAGTGTCGAGGGGGAAGCGTTGGCCTTACTTGGCCGAAGCGCCTTCAGTCGTCGCGCCCTTCTTGGCGGCGGTCTTGACGGCAGCCTTCTTGGCGGCGATCTGGGCCGAGGTCGGCGCGTTGAGGCCGTTCTCCAGCGAGCCGACGCCCGCTTGTTCGGCGCTCAGCGCGCCGATTTCGCCGGATTCGCGAGCGGCTTGCAGCTCGGCGATGACTTCGGCGCGGGTCTTCTGGACCGGTTCGGCGGCGAAGGTGGCGCCGGCGGTCAGGAAGGCGGCGGCAATCAGGGTGGTCTTGATCAGGGTGTTCATGGCGGGCTCCTAGTCGGTTCGTTGCACCGGACTCCGCACTCCGCGTCGTCCATGGGTTGAACTCTAGGCGCCGCCGCCTAGGGGAAACACTAGGCAATCTGGAAAGATCCGTTCACGGATTGTCAACAATCCCCCAACCGCACACTTAGCGTACAGCGGTCGGAATCAAGGATTGTTTCAAAAAGAAGCTGCCTAGGCAGGGACCGCAGCCGTCTCTGGACTGATCCTGGAACGGTTGGCCCCCACCTGCCCAGCGTCACTGGTGCTTGAACGCCGGCGCGCGCTTCGCCAGGAAGGCATCCATGCCTTCGCGCTGGTCGTCGGAGCCGAACAGCGCATGGAAGTAGCGGCGCTCGATCGCGACGCCGTCGGTCAGCGGCCCCTGGTAGGCCAGGTTGACCAGCTCCTTGATCAGCATCGTCGACGGGCCGCTGAAGCCGTTGATCGTCTCCGCCGCCGTCAGCGCCTCGGCCATCAACTGCTCCGCCGGCACCACGCGCGACACCAGTCCGGCACGCTCCGCCTCGGCCGCATCCATCATGCGGGCGGTCAGCAGCATGTCCATCGCCTTGCTCTTGCTGACCGCGCGCGGCAGGCGCTGCGTGCCGCCCGCGCCGGGGATGATGCCCAGCTTGATCTCCGGTTGGCCGAAGCGCGCCGTCTCCGCCGCGATGATGAAGTCGCACATCATCGCCAGCTCGCAACCGCCGCCCAGGGCAAAACCTGCCACCGCGCCGATCACCGGCTTGCGCACCTGCAGGATGGTTTCCCAGTTTTTCGAGATCAGCCCGCTCTTGAACGCCGACATGAAGGTGTGCGGCGCCATCGTCGGGATGTCCGCGCCCGCCGCGAAGGCGCGCTCGCTGCCGGTCAGCACGATGCAGCCGATGCCGTCGTCCGCGTCGAAGACCAGCAGCGCGCGGCCCAGTTCGTCCATCAACGGGTCGCTCAGCGCGTTCAGCTGTTTCGGGCGGTTCAGCCGGATCACTCCGGTCTTGCGGTCACCGGTGCCGGCGACCTCCACCAGGATGTTCTCGAACGTCACGCCGGTCAGGGCTGCAATCATGGGATGTCTCCTTGAACTCGAATGGCGGCAACTATAGAGGCGCAAGCAGACGGAGAGGTCCGCTCGCCCTGACGCTCAGCGGCTCGTGGCCGACGCCGACGGGGCCGGCTGAGCCGGCGCCAGCGCCTGCTTCGGCGCCGACTTCAGCACCAGGTCGATGTGCGTGCGCGCATCCTTCGGCCGGTTCTGCCAGATCCGCACCCGCACCGGCAGGTACTGCAGCGACGGCGCCAGCCAGAACTCCGCCTGCATGTCGCCGCGGGTGTCTTCCATGTCCATGTCGGAGTCCACGTGCCACGCCGGGATCTGGCCCAGCGGCGTCGCGACGTCCTCCATCCCGCGCACCTTGTAGCGCCACAGGTGCACGTTGCGCGGCAATGCCAGCGGTTGCTGGATCAGCAGATCGCCCTGCGCGGCCTGGCGGCCGGTCAGGAACAGCCAGGTGAACTGCACGAACTGGCTGGCCGCATCCTGCGTGCCATCGGGCACCGGCGCGCGACGGCCATTGGCCAGGCGCACACCGCCCAGGTCGAAGAGCAGCGTCGACTGACGGCTCCCGCCCGCGAGCCCGCCGGTCACCTCGTCGAAACGCTTCGGGGCCAGGCCCAGCGGCGTGATCTCGCCGTCGCTGCTCATCCGGCGCGACATCAGGGGCGCGATCTTCGGGCCGATCCAGGCTTCGAGGTGGACCTGGTAGTGCGCGCCGTCCCGCAGCCATTGCACGCGGGCATCGCCGTAGATGGGGCCGCGGAAATCGCCGGTCAGCTGGTAGTCGAGTTCCGTCGACAGCGGCCATTCGATGCCCGGCGTCCACTCGCCGGCCGCGTCGGACACGGCGAGCGCCGGCGGCATCGCCAGCGCCTGCAGTTCAGGCGGCGGCTCGCTGGCGGCCGGATCGCGCGGCAAGGGCGCCGGGCCTTCGCCGAGCGCCGGCATCGATTCGATGTGCGGGGGCGGCGTGCCCTGCGGTCCGTCCTTGGGCGGCGTGGTCGCCGGCGATGGCGGCGGGGCCGGCGCCAGTTCCCGGATGAAGGCCGCCTGCAGCCGCTCCGGCTCTGGGATCGCCGGCGCCCACTCGTCGTGGAGCTGACGGGCGCCGCTCAACAGCCAGAGATGCGCGCCGATCACGGCACCCGTGAGCGCGGCCAGCGCCACGTGATGCCGGCGGACGGCGCGCGCCGCGTCGCGCCAGCGGCGCGGGTCGGCCAGCCGCCCCAAGCCCGCACGCGTCCATGCCAGCACCACCGACATCCCGCGGCCGACCGCCCGGCCGGCGTCCCGGATTTGCCGGAGCTCGAGGGCGAGCCGCCGTCTCAGCCACCCAGCCATGCGCGCCGCAGGCTTTGCGCGCGCGCCGGCGCCTTGTCGAGCAGGCCCAGGCAGACCGGCCGCGCGGCGCTGTCCTGCGTCGGCAGGGTCAGGGCGAGCGTCAGCATCCGCTGGTCACGCGTCACCAGCAGTTCCAGCCGTTGCGGGTCGATGTGGTTCAGCGTCAGCGGCAGGTCTTCGAACTTGCGCACGCGCCAGCCGTTGCAGGCGACGATCTCGTCCCCCGCGCTCAGTCCCGCGGCCAGCCCGGCGCTGTCGAGCAGCACGTTCTTGACGGTCACGATGCCGTCGTTCTCCGTCACCCGCAGCCCCAGGCGCTGCGCCAGCGTCGGCTTGTCCAGGCACCAGCGCACCCCGACGCGTTCCAGCAGCTGCGGCAGCGGCAGGTCCTCCGTGCCGTGCACCCAGGTCGACAACGTCTGCGCGATCGCCTCGCCGCCGATGTCGACCAGCTTCTGCAGGATCTTCGCCTCGCTGACCGGACCGCCGCCGGTGTCCTTCCACAGGCCGCGCATCAGGTCGTCCACGGACTGCGGCTTCTCGCACTTCTCCGCGCCGCGCAGCGACAGGTCCAGGGCCAGCGCCACCAGCGAGCCCTTGGCGTAGTAGCTGACGACCGCGTTGGGCGTGTTCTCGTCCTGGCGGTAGTACTTGGTCCAGGCCTCGAGACTGGACCGCGCCACGCTCTGGTGCTTGCGGCCCGGCGCACCCAGCACCTGCGTGAGGGTGCCGGCGATCAGCTTCAGGTAGCGGGCCTCGTCGATCAGGCCGGCGCGGACCAGGAACAGGTCGTCGTAGTACGAGGTGAAGCCCTCGAAGAACCACAGCAGCTCGGTGTAGTTCTCCTGCTCGTAGTCGTAGCGCTCGAACACGTCCGGCCGCAGCCGCTTCACGTTCCAGGTGTGGAAGTACTCGTGGCTGATCAGGCCGAGCAGCTTCACGTAGCCGTCGCTGGTCTCGGACTGCCCCAGGCGCGGCAGGTCGCGCCGCGCCGCGATCAGCGCGGTGCTGGCGCGGTGCTCGAGGCCGCCGTAGCCGTCGTCGGTGCAGTTGAGCAGGAACACGTAGCGCGACATCGGCGGCTTGCTCTTGCCGCAGTGCCAGAAGGCGATCTGCGTTTCGCAGATCTTCTGCGCGTCGCGCAGCAGCCGTTCGCCGTCGAAGATCGGCAGCGCGCCGGACACGACCAGTTCGTGCGGCACGCCGCCGGCGACGAATTCACCGCGCCAGAACGGGCCCAGCTCGAACGGATGGTCGGCGAGTTCGTCGTAGTCGGCGGCCTCGAACTGCAGCGGGGCGTCCTCGACCGGGGCCATCGCCGTGGCGACGTCCCAGCCCTCGGGCAGGCCGGTCAGCTCGACGCGGTGCGGCAGGTCGTCCTTGCCGTGCGCGCGCAGGCACAGGCTGGTCGCGTTGAAGAAGCCGCGCTGCGCGTCCAGGAAGGCGGCGCGCACGGAGGTGTCGAAGGCGTAGACCGAGTAGCTGATGACCAGCGCGCCACGGCCGGCGCACTCGAATTCCCAGCGGTTCTTCGCCGTCTGGGTCACGAGGACCTCGCGCTGGCCCTGGCGTGCCGTCACGGCGCCGAGGTGGCGCGAGAACTCGCGCACCAGGTAGCTGCCCGGGATCCAGACCGGCAGGCTCAAGGCCTGGCGCGGCTCGGGCGCCGGCACGGTCAGCGTGACCTCGAAGCGATGCGCGTGCAGGTCGGCGACGGCGATGCGGTAATGGATCGTGGGGCGAGCGGTCATGAGGAACAGCCTACCAAGCCCGGCGCGCGCGTGGTGCGCGATTGGGCGGTTCTCGTTCAAGTGACCCGGGCCAGGGTTCGTCCGGATCGACGCCCCTGCGGGTTCTGGGGAATCAGGTCCCCTGGGCGGCGATGAAGCAGCTGAGCGCCGCCACGGCGCTCAGCCGGAAGCGCAGCGTCAGCCACGCCGAGGCGCCCAGCGACGGGTACAGCTTGCGGTCGGCGATGTAGCAGGCGATCAGCAGGAAACCCTCGATCACCAGCCCCGCGTACGGGGGCATCGTCGAGGCGATCCAGGCCAGCAGCGCCGGCACGATGCCCCAGATGAAGGGCGCGGGCGACGGGATGGTCTGGCGCATGCCCAGGCCCCAGTGGATCGCCCCCAGGAACGTGATGACGATGGCCGCGTAGCGCGACAGGCCGTCGGTGACGTAGGGATGCGCGTCCTCCCGCACCAGCCAGACCAGCGCCGCGCCGAGCACGAACGGGATCAGGCCGGCATAACCCAGCCGCGCGGCGATCGGGTTGACGGAGGCCGAGGCGGCGTGCACCGGGGCGGCGTGGTGGGGCGTGCGGTCGCTCATGGGGCTCGATCGGGATCAGGACTGCTTCTGGGATTCAGGATTTCTTCTGCGTCTTGTCCGCTTCCTGGATCGCCTGGAAGCGTTGCTCGAGCTGCTGCGGGCTGATCGCGCCCGGAGCGCGGGTGCCGTTCTCGAACAGGATGGCGGGCGTGCCGTTGACGCGGATCTTCTGGCTCAGGGCCAGGTTGCGCTGGATGGCGGAGCTGTCGCATTTCGGATCCGCCGGGCCCGTCATCGCGCCGTCGATCATCCAGTTGCGCCAGGCGACGGTGTTGTCCTTGGCGCACCACATGGTGCGCGACTTCTCCGGCGAGTCGCCGCCGAGGATGGGGATCACGAAGGTGTAGACGGTGATGTTGTCGACTTCCTGCAGCGACTTCTCGAAGCGCTTGCAGTAGCCGCAGTTCGGGTCGGCGAAGACGGCGATGCGGCGCTTGCCGTCGCCCTTCTTCCAGACGATCGCGTCCTTGAGCGGCAGCGAGGCGAAGTCGATCGCGGTGAGCTTCTCGACGCGCTCCTGGGTGATGTTCTTGCGGTTCTTCAGGTCGAGGATCTCGCCCTCGACGAGGTACTGGCCGGCGGCGTCGGTGTAGCGGATCTCGCTGCCGATGCGGACTTCCCACAGGCCGGCGATCGGGCTGGGGCGGACCTCATCGATCTTGATCTCCTTGGGCATCACCGCGGCGAGGTTCTTGCGGATGGTGTCCTCGTTGGCCTGGGCCGAGCAACCGTACAGGCCGAGCGCGGCCAGCGAGGCGACCAGCGCAAGGGTCTTGCGGGAGAGCGAGGGGAACAGCGTGGACATCATGTGAACTTTCGAGGGCTTTCAGGTGAACGGATGACACCGTTCAGTGGCCGAGCGCGCGCGCCGTGAGCCATTTCTTGAGCGGGCCGGCGCGATCGACCAGGCGCAGGCCCTCGTTGCGGAGCCGGGCGAGCACCGGCGCCTGGCTGGCGAAGCCGCGCAGCAGACCGTCGGTCAGTTCGCCCATGGCCCAGGTCGGAGCAATGCGGGCGCGGGCGTAGCGGCGCAGCAGCTTGTCGTCACCGAGACCGCGCCAGGATTCGCGGCGCGTGATGACGTCGACCAGCGCCTCCACGTCGGCCAGACCGAGGTTGAGGCCTTGCCCCGCCAGCGGATGGACCAGGTGGGCGGCGTCGCCGAGCAACACCCATCCGGGGCCGCACAGCGCGTCGGCGCGGCACAGCTGCAGCGGCCAGGACTGGCGCTCGCCGGCGAGCTTCAGCGAGCCGGCGGCACCGCCGGTGGCTTCCAGCAGGGCGGATTCGAATTCGGCCGGACCGGCGGCCAGCAGGCGGCGGGCTTCGTCTTTGGGCAGCGACCAGACCAGGCCGTAGCTGTGGCCGGGCTCCGGGCGGTCGAAGGGCAGCAGCGCCAGCACGTCCGGCGAGCGGAACCACTGCCAGGCCTGGCCCTGATGCGGCTTGCTGGCGATCAGCCGCGTGGCGACGCCCAGGTGGCCGTAGTCGTGGCGCTCGTAGTGCACCCCGAATTCCTGCGCGGCGCCGGTGTCACGGCCTTCGCACAGGGCCTGCAGCGTGGCGGGGACAGGCTCGGTCACGCGCTGCACATGCGGGGAGAAACGCAGCGCGGCGTCGAGCTGGTCCTCGAGCGCGGCGGCGTCGACGATGTGGGCGAGCTCGCCCGCGCCCTGCTGCCAGGCGCTGAAGTGCAGCTCCGCGCCGGCGCGGTCGCCGTGGATGCGCATGTCGTGCACGGGGGTGCGGGCGTCCTCGGCGAGGCCTTCCCAGACACGCAGCCGGGTGAGCAGCGCGACGGAGGCGGCATTGAGCGCATAGGCGCGGACGTCCGCGGAGGACGGCGCGGTGGTCGGCCGGGCCAGCAACGCCACGCGCAGGCCGCGGGCGCCGAGCGCCAGGGCCAGGCTGCGACCGACGCAGCCGTTGCCGCGCACCAGGACATCGAACTTTTCCATGGACGGCGATTGTAGGCAGGGGCCATGGGGCGGTCCCGGGCGGGCCTCCAGACGGTGCCGACCACCCGATGGGCGACGGGGCCGGCGCCGGGCACGGCCGCAGGAACAGCAGCGGGCACGGCAGCGGGTTGGTGGCGGGATCGAAGGCTGAATCGGCGACGGGAGCGGCGCTTGACTAAAATGCCGGTTTCGCCCGCGCGCTGCCGCAGGCCACTCCAGCTTCCAGCATTTCCCCCGAAAGCCAACCATGAGCCTCAAATGCGGCATCGTGGGCCTGCCCAATGTCGGCAAGTCCACCCTCTTCAACGCGCTGACCAAGGCCGGCATCGCCGCCGAGAACTATCCCTTCTGCACGATCGAGCCGAACGTCGGCATCGTCGAGCTGCCCGATCCGCGCCTGGGGAAGCTGGCGGAGATCGTGAAGCCGGAGCGCATCGTGCCGGCGATCGTCGAGTTCGTGGACATCGCGGGTCTGGTGGCGGGCGCGTCCAAGGGTGAAGGCCTGGGCAACCAGTTCCTGTCGCACATCCGCGAGACGGACGCGATCGTGAACGTGGTGCGCTGCTTCGAGGATCCGAACGTGATCCACGTCAACGGCAAGGTGGACCCGATCTCCGACATCGAGGTGATCCAGACCGAGCTGTGCCTGGCGGACCTGGGGACGGTGGAGAAGAGCCTGCACCGCTACAACAAGGTGGCGCGCGCGGGCGACAAGGACGCGGCGGCGCTGGTGAAGGTGCTGGAGAAGTGCCAGGTCGCGCTGGACCAGGCCAAGCCGGTGCGGTCGATCGACTTCAGCAAGGAAGAGCTGGTCATCCTGAAGCCGCTGTGCCTGATCACGGCCAAGCCGGCGATGTTCGTGGGCAACGTGGCGGAAGACGGATTCGAGAACAACCCCTTCCTGGACCGCCTGAAGGAATACGCCGCGGGCCAGAACGCGCCGGTGGTGGCGATCTGCGCGAAGACCGAGGCCGAGCTGTCGGAGATGGAAGACGAGGACCGCGCGATGTTCCTGGCCGAGATGGGCCAGGACGAGCCGGGTCTGAACCGCCTGATCCGCGCCGGCTTCAAGCTGCTGGGCCTGCAGACCTACTTCACGGCGGGCGTGAAGGAAGTGCGCGCGTGGACGATCCACGTCGGCGACACGGCGCCGCAGGCGGCGGGCGTGATCCACACCGACTTCGAACGCGGCTTCATCCGCGCGCAGACGATCGCCTTCGACGACTTCATCCAGTTCAAGGGTGAACAGGCGGCCAAGGACGCCGGCAAGATGCGCGCGGAAGGCAAGGACTACATCGTCAAGGACGGCGATGTGTTGAACTTCCTGTTCAACGTCTGACCGCCCTTTCCCGATACCCAAGACGCCCGCGCCAGCGGGCGTTTTTCATTGAGCCGAGCGCTTGCGTTGCTCAATGCGCCTCTTGCAGTTCCGCCACCAGTTCGCCTTTGCTCTTCCCCACAAGCTCGGCTCGCTTGAGCTTCAGCTTCTCCAACATGAAGTTGTGACTCAGTTCGAAGCTGGCGAGCAGGGACGTCCAATTCATGACGTACAGCTTCAGGTTGGGGTTGTCCTCGATCAGGCCAAGGTCTCCCCGCACAACATTGCCGTGGAGGCGACTCCTGATTCGACTGTCTTTCGAAGAGATCCTGCGGCCGACCAGGATGAGTTCGAAATGCATCAGCTCTGAATCGAAGTCGGCCATCGATTTGATGATCTCGGCGTAATCCTCCAACTGACGCAGGTGCTTCTTGTTGAGCGAGATGGCCGGTCGCTTCATTTCGATGACGACGAACTTGTAGATCTGACGGCCCAGAGAATCGATGGACGGAAACTTGCGAGCGAGGAAGAGGTCCGGTTGGCGTTTCGCCGCGACCAGATCGTCCACGCAATCAACGTCCTCTTCGTCCAACTCCGGGCGCCCGACCACCCTGTCGCGGATCGCCTTCGCGATCTTGGTGAAGCTGTCATCCTCCGCTCCCAGCGTTTCGTATCGAGGCCCGAACAGCCAGGTGTTGTTCTCGATGATCCGCTGCAGGTCCGGCGTCTCAAGCACATCGCGATAGTGCTCCGTCATCAGATGCCTCAGCTTCTGCACCGCGAGCTCGCGCCGCTGCAAGACCTCGATGGACGCGGCGATGTTCTCCATGGATGAGCGGCGGAGGTGCCCGGCAAGCCGAGCCGTTGCTACCGGATCCAGATCCAGCGCGCCGTTCAGCACATCGATCAACGCATCGTTTTCGCTCGATACCGCCAGGCGATCCAGCAATCGGATGAGCACCTTGACCTGCTTCTCGCTACCGCCATCGAACAGTCGCGGGTCGGCGATGTAGATCTGCCGCACCATTTCTCGGGCGTGTTGCAGACGCCAGGCTCGCTCGCCCTCATCGAGGTCCTCAAGCAACGGGAAGTAGCCGTTGCGTTCGAACCGCTGAACCGCCGCCTCGGCCCTCTCGGTAAGCTCATTCGTCCCCATCGCCTCATCACCTTCAAAGATCACAACAGCGATCATTAAAGGCCTGTCTGGGGGGTGCGGAATTCAGGCGCCGAAGTGCCCGTTGCGCACACGCCGCAGGTGCGGCGTCAGACTTTGCAGAGTTGCGGCGCGCGATGACCTGGATAGGTCGGTTGTGACAGCACCGGACCGACCGGCAGTCGAAGCGAATCAGCCTGGGAACGCCCTGTTCAAGCGGCGGGGCGCGCGGATCTGAGACCGGCCCCGGCGATCAGCGAGCCCACGGCCACCAGCGCCGCCCCCGTCCAGAAGATGATAGGCAGAGGCGCGCTCAGCAGCACCGACGCGAACAGCGCCGACATCAGCGGCGTGCCGTTCGCCGCGAGGCCGAGCACGTGGATGTTCCCGCGCAGCACGCCGATGTTCCAGAACAGGTAGGCGAGCGTCACCGCCGCGCTCGCGAGCGCGACCTGGATGACGACATGCGTCGACCAGTTCATCGGCGGACGCTCCGCATCGAGCGCGTGCACGATCCAGAAGCCGGCCGCGCTGAGCGCCATGAAGAACCAGAGCGCGTTCTTGCCTTGGGACATGTGCTTCGTGCAGACGCTGTAGAGGGCCCACACGATCGCGCCGATGAACGCGAGGCCGTAGCTGAGCGGATTCGACGCCGCGTTGTGGAAGAAGCGGCCGAGCGACAGTCCGTCCGGCGGCGAGGACGCCGTGATCACCCCCGTGAGGGCCAGCCCCAATCCCGCGAGCATCAACACGTTCAGCCGCTTGCGATCGGCGATCGCGGAACACAGCACGGTGAGACTCGGCCAGAGGTAGTTGACCATGCCGACCTCGATCGCCTCGTGGCGCGAGCGCGCGAATCCGAGCGCCAGCACGAAGCACAGCTCGTACCCGACGAACAGCGCGGCGCCGAGCCAGAGATAGCGACGCGGCAGCTCGCGCAGCGACGTGCGTGTGGGCAGGAGCAGCAGCGCGGACACCGTGAACAGGACGGCGGGGGCGCCAGTCCGGCCGAGGAACTCGATCGTGCTGCGCGTGACCCCGACGGTGGTGCTCCAGAACAGGATGGCCACGAGACCCAGCAGCGTGGCGCCCTTCGACAGGTCAGACTTCGACATTCATGCTTTCGTGCAGGGCAAGGTTCTGGGCGACGTTTCTGGCGAATCTTCCGGGAGGCATGCCCACGTGCCGTGTGAACGCCACGCCGAACGGGCCGACGGCGCTGTAGCCGACGCGTTCGGCGATCTCCGCGATCGACAGCTCGCGTTGCCGCAGCCATTGTTTGGCCAGCGCCATGCGCCACGCGAGCAGGTAGGCCATCGGTGCGACGCCCACCGCACGGCTGAAGCGCTCGAAGAAGGCGGAGCGCGACATCGACGCCTCCTTCGCGAGCTCGACGACGGTCCACGGCAGCGCGGGCGATTCATGCATGCGCCGCAGGGCCTGCGCCAGTTTCGGATCGGCCAGGCCGCGCACGAGGCCCGGCGACTCCGCCGTGCTGGCCGTCGAGCGGAAAGCCTCGATCAGCAGCACCTCCAGCAGGCGCGACATGACGATCTCGCGCGCCGGCCGATGCGCGCGCGATTCGTCTCCGACCAATTGAACGAGCGTCGACAGGCGGCTCTCTCCGCGCACGTGAACCCATTGCGGCAGCAGCGATACCAGCAGCTCCGCGTCCGGCGAGCCGAGGACGCAGTTTCCGACGAGCATCCTCATGTCCACCGCCCCATTCGGATCGCCGATGCGCGCGCCGCCGGGCATGGGCGCGATCGGCGTCGTGACGGGCTCGCCCTCGCGCGGCGGCTGGCGATCGAGGCTGGAGGTCGCGAAATTGCGCGCGGCGGGAAGCAACACGAAATCGCCCTGGTGCACCGTGATCGTCTCGCTGCGCGTGGGCCCGTCGATCGTCAGCTGACAGGAGCCCTCGAGCGCGACGAAGTAGAACGGCCGGCCCGTCTCGCTGCGGCGCACGGCCCACGGCGCCGAGGCCACCACGAGCTTGGAGAACGGCGCCTGCGGCCGCAGCAGGGAAACGACTTCCGCCAACGGGTCGACCATCTGGACGATCTCGACAAAGGAATGGACTTCGCAGTGTAGCCAGTCCGGCGGTCCTTCCCTATCGTCCGGACATCCCCTACCGAAGGAGTTCCTGATGTCCCGCACTTCCACCGTCCTGATCACCGGCTGCTCGTCGGGCTTCGGCCTCGAGACCGCGCGCTTCTTCCTCGACAAGGGCTGGCGCGTCGTCGCGACGATGCGCTCGCCGCGCGAGGACTTGCTGCCGCGCTCCGAGCTGCTGCGCGTGCTGCCGCTCGATGTCACCGATGCCGACAGCATCCGCCAATGCCTGTGGGACGCCGGTCCGATCGATGCCTTGGTGAACAACGCCGGCGTCGGCCTGCTGTCGCCGCTGGAGGCCGTCGACATGGCCAACGCCCGCGCGCTCTACGAGACCAATGTGCTCGGCACCATCGCCATGACGCAGGCCGTGCTGCCGCAGTTCCGCGAGCGCCGCGCCGGCGTGGTGGTGAACGTCACGTCGAGCGTGACGCTGAGGTCGCTGCCGCTGCTCTCGGTCTACACCGGCAGCAAGGCGGCGGTGAATGCGTTCACCGAGTCGCTCGCGCTGGAGCTCGAGCCCTTCAACATCCGCGCGCGGCTCGTGCTGCCGGGCCGATCGCCCGGCACGAGCTTCGGCGACAACGCGCGCAAGCTGATGAGCGACAGCGTGCCGGAGGCCTACATGGCGTTCCGCGATCGCGTCTTCGCCGCGGTGCGCGATGCATCGACGCCGGTGACCCACGCGCAGGACGTGGCCGAGGCCGTCTGGCGCGCCGTCACGGATCCGCAGGCGCCGATGCGGATTCCGGCGGGGGCGGATGCGGTGGCGTTGGCGGAGACCTTGGCAGGCGCTTGATCCGCCCCTGCCTCTCTTTCGCCCGGAGCAACGTCCTGCTGCTGCGTTGTTCCGGGCATCGTCAATCTTGATGATGCGTCGCGACCACCCCCTGTCCAGAATCCGCGCGCCCTCATCTCGCTCAAAGGCGCCCGACGATGCCCGCTACCAGCACCGACCTCTCCCTCCTGGCCGACCTCCTGTTCCCGATCCAGATCGGCAAGGGCAGTCCGCCGGCGGATCCCAACGATGCGCAGTACGCGTGGCACCTGATCGCCGAAGGCGACTCGTGGTTCTCGATCGGCGGGATCCCCTCCTCGAACCTGTTGAACGACATGCGGCTCCCGCGCTGGACCCAGATCCTCAGCATCGCCGAGCCTGGCGACACGATCAAGCGCATGTCCGACATCGTCGAGAACCCGGACTTCAGGAAGTTCGTCGCCAAGCCGAACTTCAGCTATGCGTTCCACGGCCTGCTGCTGAGCGCCGGCGGCAACGACCTCATCGACAACGCGGCGAAGGTCATCGTCTCGAAGCTTCCCAAGGGGCTCTCCGCCGAGGATCCGGCCAGCTACATCGACTGGTCCGTCCTGAACGCGGTGCTCGACGGCATCCGCAAGGACATCGGCACGCTGCACGCCCTGTGGCGGTCGCCCAAGAGCAAGAGCGCGGACAGCCCGATCTTCCTGCACACCTATGACTACGCCACGCCGCGCAATGCGCCCACGATGTTCTTCGGGGCGAAGAAGCTGACCGGTCCCTGGATCTTCAAGGCCTTCGCCAAGAGCGGCCTGGCGCTGTCCGTCACCATGCAGCAACGCGTCACCGACCTGATGTTCGACGCGCTGGCCGAGGCGCTGCTGAGCCTGGACCAGGCGTCCACCACCGGCCAGGCGTTGACGGGTGTCCATGTGGTGGACACGCGCAATACGCTGGTCCGCGCCAACCCGGCCGAGATCGGCAACAGCAACGATTGGCTCAACGAGATCCACCCGAACGCCGGGGGCTACCGGAAGATCGCCGCGCGACTGAGCGCCAAGGTGGCGGAAGTCCTGTCGGCATGATGCGGCCCGGCCGGGGCGGCCGTCATCACTTCCCGACCTGATACACCTTCACGTAGTCGACCTCATACCCGATCGGGAAGATCCTGTCGTCGATCTCGCCGCCGAGGTCGCCGCCGATCGCGAGGTTGAGGATCAGGAACTGCGGCTTGTCGAACGGCCATTGCGCCGTTCCTTTCCCCAGGTTCGGATAGGCCGCGTGCACCTGGCCGTCGATGCCGAAGCGGATCTCCTTCGGCGTCCACAGCATCTGGTAGTTGTGGAACTCGCCGCAGGCCGTGGCGAGCTTGCGCCCGTCGCCCACGCCATGGCCGCCGTGCCCCGACGTCGTGTGCACCGTGCTGAAGACCCAGTCCGGCTTCTGCCCCATGTGCTCGAGGATGTCGAGTTCCCCCGACGCCGGCCAGTCGCCCTGGCTGCCCAGCATCCAGATCGCCGGCCACGTGCCCTGGCCGCAGGGCAGCTTCGCGCGGATCTCGAAGTAGCCGTAGGTCCACTCGGCCTTGCCCTTCGTGATCAGCCGCGTGGAGGTGTACTTCTGCCCGCCCCAGTCGGCCTGCGACGACAGCGACTCCTTGCGCGCCGTGATCACCAGGCGGCCGTCCTTCAGCGCGGCGTTCTCCGCGCGCGGGCCTGAGTAGTACTGCTTCTCGCGGTTGTGCCAGCCCTGCTTGTTCATGCCGGTGTCGTAGGCCCACTTCGATTCGTCGGGCAGCGCGCCCTTGTCGAATTCATCGGACCACACCAGCGCGTACCCCGCCGGCAGTCCGATCGGACCGGTCGCCGCGCCGCCCTTCCCCGTCGCCGTCTGCGCCTGCGCGAACGCCGCGCCGCTGTCGATCGCGAGGGCCGCCAGCAGCGGCAGCGCCGCCCAGCGACGCGTCAGTCGTTGCTTCATGAACCAGGTCTCCGTGTCTGTGGTTGATCAGCGCTTCGCGCGCCGCTCCAGCAGCTGCTCGGCATCCGCCAGCGCCGCCTTGATCGTCTTCTGTCCGCGCAGCACCTTGTCGAGCTCGGTCTGCACGACCTCCTCCGCGAACTTGGCCTGCTTGTGCACCGGCAGCGCCGTGATGCGCAGCGCGTCGTCGCGCCACAGCAGCCGCGCGCGCTGTCCGCCGAGGAAGTCCACCGGCTCGCTGAAAAACGGGTCGTCGTGGACGTCCCGCAGCGCGGGGAACGCGTCGTAGGACTTGAAGGCCTGCAATTGCCGCTGCGGGTCCAGCGTCATCATCTGGATGAAGCGCCACGCCAGCAGCTTGCGCGACGGCGCCGACTTGCGCGCGATCGCATAGAAGGTGCCGCCATACGGCGCGTGCGAGCCACCGGGCAGCGACGCCGCGCGCCACAGCCCCTTGGTCTCGGGCGCGACGAACGCGTTGAGCTGACCCACGAGCCAGGCGCCCGACAGTTCCGTCGCCAGCCGGCCCTGCTTGAAGCCGGCGCCCCAGTCGTTCGACCACGCTGGCACCTTCGCATCGAGTCCCTTCTGACGCGCGCGCAACGAGACCTCGAACGCACGCTCGAAGCGCGGCGAGTTCACCAGCACGCGGGACTCCGTGTCGAAGTAGATGCCCTCGCCCGGCTTCAGGCCGTCGGCGATCAGGATGTCCTTGATCTCCTGCACGTTGGCGATCAGGTACGCCCCGGTGCGGGCCTTGATGCGCTCGCCGGTCGCGACATAGCTGTCCCAGCTGCGCGTCAGTTCCTCCGGCGCAACGCCGGCGCGATCGATGATGTCCTTGCGATACAGCATCGTGCCGGGACCGATGTCCGCGGGCACGGCGACCACCGCGCCGCTGCGCGCCACGGCCTGGTCGTAGGCATAGGGCACCAGCCGTTGCCGGTAGGCCTCGATGCCGAACGGCGCCTGCCGCAGGTCGTCCAGCCCGCCGCCCTGCGCGAAGCGGCCCACGAAGCTCGACTCCAGCGCCATCACGTCCGGCAGCCCCACCGCCGTCGACAGCGCGGTCGTCATCGCCGTGTGGTGGTCGGTGTACTGGCGCATCAGGATGCGCAGCTCCACGTCGGGATGCATCGCCTGCCACGCGGGGATTGCCGCCTTGGCGATCTCGTCCATCAGCGGGAAGGCCGCGATCGTCAGCACCTCGCGCGTCTGCGCCAGCGCCGGCACGACCAGCACGCCCGACCACGCCGGCGCCGTCATCGCCGCGAGCATGCCGCGACGGGTGAGCCCCGGGCGGCCGCGACCGGCGCGGCCGCTCCGTCCGCCCTGTCCATGGTCCGCGCTCAAAAGTCGATCTCCATCGTCATGACCGTGCCTTCGCTCAGCGAGCCGCCGGTCGGCGGACGCAGGTAGACGCCGAAGCGCGACGCCAACCCCGGCCAGCGCTGCGCGCTGAGCGCCGCGATGGCCGTGGCGATGCCGGATTGCGCCTCGCCGGTGTCCGGATCGACGTCGGGCACGACGCAGCGCTCGCAGGGCGCCGCGTGCGTCATGCGACGCCACCAGCCCTCGCCGTCCCGCCAGACCAGCTGCATCAGGTGTTCCTCGATGAACGGCACCAGCGCCTCCTGCATGCCGCGCAGGACGACGTTGGGCCGCAGCCGTCGCACGTCGACGCGGGCGAGTCCGTCCGCCGCCAGGCGCTCGTTGAGCTCGACCACCGACCCCGTGGAGACCGCATGCAGCGCGTTCGGTGCCGTCGCCAGCGCGGCGCCCCGGTCGAGCTTCACGAGACGGAGGTCCTGCCCGGTGATCTCGCGCAGGAACTGCGCCGCCACGGCGCCCGCATCCCGGCCGCGATGGCTCACCATGCGGCGTTCCTCCGGATTCCAGATCAAGGCGTAGGTTGCCGCGCCTTCCGCCTCACGCGCCACGCGCAGGGGTTGCTGCCCCAGCGCGCAAAGCAGCAACGCGTCATCCAGCAGCTTGGGCTGCAGCAGCGCCAGCTTCGGGTGCGAGCCGAGCCAGGCCAGCTCGCCGCGCGCGTCGACGACGATCCACTCGCGGTCGCCGACGATCCGCCCGTCCTCGTCGAAGCGCAGGTCCGACACACGCACCCCGGCGCAGGACTTCACCGGATACACGTACAGCGCGTCGACACAGGCATACGCCGTGGAGGACATCGGGGAGGACGTCCCCGAGCGGTCACCGTGGAGGGCGTCCATGGCGGCGAGGGCGGAGTGCCGGTCCACGTCGCCCTCAGCGCGGCAGCACGTAGGTCGCGATGCAGCGCGGCGGCAGCGCCGCGACGCCCGCCAGGCCGTCGATGCGCAGCGAGAAGCGGTGCTCCCGCTCGCTGCGGTTCATCACGACCACGGCAATGCTGCCGTCCTCGTTGACGGCCGCGGTGCATTCAAGGTCCTGGCTGCTCGCCGAGCACAGCACGCGGAAGGCGCCCGGCTGGATGAAGCGGCTGAAGTGGCCGAGGTAGTCGTACGAGCTCTGCGGCATCAGCCGGTTCTGCTCGCGGTCCGCGAGCATCGGCGCGCTGCACAGGTTGCCGACATGGTTCGGCCCGCCGGTCTCGTCGAGCAGCAGGTTCCAGTCGATCCAGCCCACGGTCCAGCGGTTCAGGTCGTTGAGGATGCTGCGGCCGTAGCGCTCGCCGGTGTTCCACGAGCCGATGTGCGGGCCGCCTTCCTGGCAGCCTTCGGTGAAGAGCAGCTGCTTGTCGGGATACGCGTCGTGCAGCAGGCCGACGTGGTCGAAGTGGTCCTCGACATACCAGTGGAAGCCGCAGCCCCAGACGTACTTCGCGGCTTCGGGGTCCGAGTACACGACGTCGGCGCGCTGCACCATCTGGTCGCGGTTGTGGTCCCAGATGACGACCTTGATGCGCTGCAGCCCGGCTGCGTGCAGCGCGGGTCCGAGGTGGTCACGGACGAAGTCGCGCTCCTCCTCCGCGCTGTAGATGCACGAGTCCCAGCGCTGCACGGCGTCCGGCTCGTTCTGCACGGACACGCCCCAGACGGGCACGCCTTCGCCCTCATAGGCCTGGATGAACTTCACGTAGCACTGCGCCCAGGCCTTCGCGTACTGCGGCAGCAGCTTGCCGCCGTTGTTCATCTGGCCGTTGGTCTTCATCCACGCGGGTGGGCTCCAGGGCGATACCAGGAGCTTCATCGGGCCCGGCGCGACCTTCATCGCCGCCTGGATCATGGGCAGCAGCGCGCGGCGGTCGCGGTCGATGTTGAAGTGCGCCAGCGCCTCGTCGCCGGGCACGTCCGCATGCGCGTAGTTGCCGAGCGAGAAATCGCAGCTGTTCATGTGGACGCGGTTGAACGTGTAGCCGTGGCCCGCGTTGACGTCGAAGTAGGCGCGCAGCAGCGCGTTGGCCTCGGCGGGCGGCAGCTTCTGCCAGGTCGTCGCGGCGGCTTCGGTGAACGCGCCGCCGAAACCCTCGATGCGCTGGAAGCGCCGCGCGCTGTTCACCACCAGCTTGGGCATGCCCGCGATCGCGGCATCGGCCATCAGTTGCGCCACCGGCTGCAGCGCCAGCTCAGGCTGCGCCGCGAGGCGCGTCGAGCTCGCCAGGTCCGCGCCTTTGGCGGACAGGGTCCATCGCAGGGACGCGCGCGCGCCCGCTGAAGTTGTCTCCGTCATCGAACTACCTTTGTTGTCGTGTTCAGGCCAGCGCTTGAAAGCGCTTTCATGACGCGAGCATAGAGGCAGTCGGGACGACGGTCAATTCAGGGATGGCCCGGAGTCCTTGCACGGCCGGTGCAAGCGTCACTTCTCCGGATAAGCCTTGCGCAGCGCCTCGTACTGCGCCTTCGTGATCGGCATCATCGACCCGTGCCGCAGTTGCGCCGGCATCTCGAAGCGGTCCCACTCCTTGCGGCGCGAATTGCCCCAGACCTCCACCCACGGGCCTTCGAGACGCGGCGCCATCGACAGGCCGTAGCCGTTGCCCGCGTACTGCTCGTAGTACAGGAACCAGTCGATGCCGTTGGGCGCGCGGACCAGCGTCGGCGCCTCGCGGAACGCGGGACTCAGCGCCGGGCCGGGCTCGGGGTATGGGCCGAGCAGCTCCTGCGCGCAGGTCATGCGGATCGTCTTGCCCGTCGTCCAGATGTAGGACGGATAACGCTCGTCCTTGATCACCGCGCAGTAGCCGCCTTCCGGATTCGCGATCAGGAAGGTGTCGATGGTCGCGATCTCCCACTTGAACAGCCGCTTGGGCGGCGCGTCGAAGCGCTTCAGGTCCGGCGACAGCGCATAGAGCGTGCGCTGGCTCGACCAGTAGCGCTCGGGATCCTCGGGCACGCCCGGCACCGTCGCCGTGTGCCACAGCACGACGAACTGATTCGACGGCTTGTCGAAGTAGAGCTTGGGCGCGCCGATGCGTTGCATCGCGTTGGGCAGGCCCGCCACCTTCGACAGGTCCGGCCGGTAGGTGCCGAAGACCTGCCACTTGATCAGATCGTCGGAAACCCAGAAGCGGATGTCGGGATCGTCGTCGCTCTTGTTGCCGACCAGGTAGAAGCGCCCGTCCGGACCTTGCGCGATCGACGGGTGGCCGTGGTACTCCTCGTTGACGGCCTTGCCGCCGTTGAGCTTGTTCCAGTGCAGGCCGTCGAGGCTCACCGCGTAGTGCAGCACGCCGTAGCGGGCGTCGGTCATGTGGGCGAAGAGGTAGGCCTCGGGGCCGGTCTTCGCGAGCGCGGCCGCGCTCGGCGGCCCGGCCGTGTGGGCCGGGTTCGCCACGACGACGGGTTGCGCCGCCGAGATCTGCGCCACGGCGGTCGACACCGCGGCCATCGCCAGGATCGCGCCCGCAAGCGCCCGGATTCGTCTCATGTCTCTCTCCTTGTCTGCATTGCCGATTCGATCCTGGACGATGGCTTCTCAACGCGCCGTCACGGCGCCGAGATCGCCCATCGCTGGCAGTCGCCGCCCAGCCATTCCCATTGCTGGACCTTGGCGCCGTTGGTCGTCGAACACGCGTCCACGTCGAGCACGCGACCGCTGTTCTTGTTGATGAAGCGCCAGTAGCCCGCACCGACGTTCTCGAGGCCCCAGCGCTGCGTGGCCGCGTTGTTCGACGTCCATTGCCGCACCTGCGCGCCCATCGCGAGCGAGGCGTCCTGCACCTCGAGCTTCAGGCCGCTGTTCACCGAGGTCAGCTCGTAGAAGCCGTCCGAGGTCGCGGTGACGTTCCAGCGCTGGCAGTTGGCACCGCTGTACGGCCACTGCTGGACGAGACCGCCCGCTGCGGTCGAGCAGGCCGCCACGTCGAGCGCCTGTGCGCTGTGCTTCGCGATCACCTTGTAGGTGCCGTTGGCAACGTTGTTCGGGCTCACCCGCTCGAACTTCCAGCGCTGGCAGTCGCCGCCGATCCAGCTCCATTGCTGGACCTTGGTGCCGGCCACGGTCGAACACGCGTCCACGTCCAGCACAAGGTTGCTGTTCTTGTTGATGACGCGGAAGTAGCCGTCGCCGACCGGCTCGATGCGCCACTTCTGGCAGTTGTTGTTGACCACCGTCCAGGTCTGCACCTTGCCGCCGTTGACCGTCGAACAGCCGTCGACGTCGAGCTGCTGGCCGCTGTGCTGCGCCGTCAGCGTGTAGTCGCCGTTGCCGGTGTTGGTGACGCGCCAGCGTTGGCAGTCGCCGCCGACCCAGCTCCACTGCTCGATCTGCGTGCCGGTCGCGGTGGAGCAGCCCGTCACGTCGAGCACCTGCCCGCTGTGCTTCGCCACCAGGCGATAGACGCCGTCCGCGACCGGATGGTTCAGCGGTGCGCTCGCGAACTGCACGCGGCAGGCGATGTTGGCCATCTGCAGCACGCGCGTGCCGTCCGCCGACGGGAGCAACTGGCTGCTGTAGTTGCTGCACGGGTCGGTCCCGAAGTTCGGCGTGACCAGCGGCGCGGCCGCTTCGGTCCACGGGCCGGCGCCGCCGTTCGTGTTGAACATGTAGATGCGGCCGTTGACGTCGTCGTTGATCGCGTTGCCGGCGTTGCGGCGCACGATCTGGCCGATCAGCAGCAACCGGCCCTGCGGGCTGCCGTCATTCATCCAGGACACCGTCGGCGCATGCGAGAAATGGTTGCCCGCCGTCGACTCGACACGCGTGCCCATGTTGCTCGCCGTCCCCCAGTTGCTGCCGTTGGACGAGGTGCGGATGTACACGTCACAACTGCGCGAGCCGCAGATCTCGTAGCTCATCACGTAGCTGCCGTTGGGCAGCCGGCGCACGATGGGCATGCCGGGCCGCAGGTCGCCGTTGTCGCTGATGCCGACGTCGATCGTGTCCGCGCTCCAGGTGAGTCCGCCGTCGGTCGAGACCTTGTGCGCGATCAGCTGGTTGAAGCCGCCGGACTTGTACTCCTCGCTCGAATAGAACATCAGCAGCCGGCCGGCGCTGTCGACGGAGAACTCCGGCTCCCAGGTACCGACACTGCCCGTCGCCGCGATGGCGTGCGAGGTCCAGGTGCGGCCGACGTCCGTGCTGCGGTAGATGCGGATCGAATACGCGCTGCCGTTGCGCGTCGTCGTCGCCCAGAAGAGCGTGCCGGGCGCGGTCGAGCCCAACTGCTGCGGCACCTCCCACATCCCGCTGCAGCAGTGCCACGGCTCGGGCACGGTGACGCTGCCGACCTGGGTCCAGGTCGTGCCCTGGTTGGTGCTCTCGTAGATCAGCGACTGCGCGCCGCCGAGGTCGTAGGACGCGATCAGGCGGCCGTTGGCGCCCCCGCTGGCGGCCAGCCGGATCATCCGCGGGTAGAAGCTGTCCTGGTTGCCCAGGACCGTCTCCGCCGCCTGCGACGGACCGGCGACGAAGGCCGTCGCCGCCATCACCATCGCGAGCAGCCAGCGCCACCCACTCCAAGCGAACTTGCTCATGCGTGTCTCCATGTGCGGCCACGCGGGCCGCGTTGCTGTCGTCGATCGGCGAGGTAAGCGGCGCCGGTCAGGGGAATGGGGCGGCTCTGCGGCCACCGCCGGGGTCAGGTTGTCATCGACCGTCGATCAACGCCTTGCTGGCCTGGCTCACGCGGTCGAAGTCCAGCTTCTTCACGCGGCGGTCGTAGGTGAAGAAGCCGTTCAGCTCTTCCTCGACGTCCGTCGTCTCGGTGTAGATCGCGGCGCTCAGGCCCTTGTCGGCGCGGAAGCCACGCAGCTTGTCGACCTGCGCGACGTAGGCGTCGTTGATCGCGGCCGCGCTGTCGAAGAGGTGGTAGCAGCACTTCGACTCGGGGCGGTACATGTGGCCGGGCACCTTCAGGCTGTTGCCGCCGTACTCGCCGAGCACGGCGATGCGCCACGGCTGATACGTCGGCGCGGCGGGGCCGGGGTAGTCGTGCAGGTCGATCAGGTCGCCGCCACCCTCGTCATGCGGCGCGAAGTTGATGCCGGAGTGGGCGTTGATCAGCCGCGTCGGGTCCATCGCGCGGAACTGCGCGGCCATGCGGCGGTGCTCGAAGTCGCCCCAGCTCTCGTTGAAGATCACCCAGGTGACGATGGACGTCTCCGAGCGCAGCTGGTCGACGATCTCGCGCCACTCGACCTCGGTCTTGGCGCGCACGGCCTTGTCGGTCTCCGCGTCCCAGGCCTGCGGCATGTCCTGCCACACCAGCAGGCCGAGCTTGTCCGCGTGGTAGAACCAGCGCGCCGGCTCCACCTTGATGTGCTTGCGGACCATGTTGAAGCCGAGCTGCTTCGTCGCCTCGAGGTCGAAGCGCAGCGCGGCGTCGGTCGGCGCGGTGTAGAGACCGTCTGGCCAGAAGCCCTGGTCCAGTGGGCCGAACTGGAACACGAACTTGCCGTTCAGCAGCGGACGCGGCACGCCGTCGACCATGCCCACCTCGATGCTGCGCATGCCAAAGTAGCTGTCGACCTGGTCGACCACCTTGCCGTCGCGACGCAGCGTGACCTTCAGGTCGTAGAGGAAGGGATCGTCGGGCGACCACAGGCGCGGCTGCGGTACGGGCAGCGAGAGCGCGCGGTCGGCGGCGCCGCGCACGCGGCCGACGACCTGACCGTCCTTGAGCGCGACGGCTTCGACCTGCAGGCCCTTCGCTTCTCCGGCGCGCACGGTCAGCGCGAGGCGCTGCTCGCCGACCACCGGCGTCATGTCGAGCTTCGCGATGTGTGCCTGATCCACCGGCTCCAGCCACACCGTCTGCCAGATGCCGGAACTCGGCGTGTAGAAGATCCCGCCCGGCTTCAGCGACTGCTTGCCGAGCGTGCCGTCGTTGGTGCTCGGGTCGAAGGCGGCGACCACCAGCTCGTTGCGGCCGGGCTTGAGCATCGGTGTGATGTCGAAGCCGAAGGACGTGTAGCCGCCCTCGTGCTGGCCGACGCGCGTGCCGTTGACGTAGACCGTCGCCAGGCGATCGACCGCGCCGAAGTTGATGCGCACGCGCCGGCCCTTCCAGGCGGCGGGCACCTCGAAGCTGCGGCGGTACCAGAGGTTCACCTCGCCGAGGCGTTCGACGCCGGACAGCATCGATTCCACCGGATACGGGACGCGGACGCGCTCGGTCTTCTCGGGGAAGCGCGGCGCCGAGGCTGGCGCCAGGCGCGCGTCGGGCGCGCCCCTCCCGCCCCAGTAGTCCCACTGCCCGTTGAGGTTGAGCCACTCGGCGCGGACCAGTTGCGGGCGCGGGTACTCGGGGAACGGGATCGGGGCCTTCAGGGCCTCGTCGGTCCAAGGCGTGGTGAGGCGCACGTGCGGCGCGGGCGCGACGACGGCCTGCGCGTCCTGCGCGGGCTGGGCCTTCGCCGTCGTGGCCGTCGTTGCCGCGGTTGCAAGGGCGGCGACCGCCGCGAGCATCGCGGCGATCCGGGCGGGAGACTTCGATGACATCGATCAGTTCCTCGTTGTTCCGATGAAGACGTTCAAGCGCCGCGCCGGCGGGGATCCACGGAGGTCCACGCGTGGCCCGGCCGGGAATCAAGGTCGTCGCGACGAGCGGCTGTGCCACAGCACCATCACGCGCTGCAGACCGCAGAACAGCCCCAACAGCGCGCCGATGACGATGCGGGTCCACCACGAGCTCAGGGTGCCGTCGAACAGGATCAGCGTCTGGATCAGGCCGAGCATCAACACGCCGGTCAGCGCGCCCAGCACATGGCCGATGCCGCCGCTGAGCAGCGCGCCGCCGATGACGACCGCGGCGATCGCGTCGAGCTCCAGCCCCTGCGCGTGCAGGCCGTAGCCCGACAGCGTGTAGACGCCGAAGAGAACACCGCCGAGCGCGGCGCAGCCGCCGCTGAGCGCGTAGACGCCGATGCGCGTGGCGGCGACAGGCAGGCCCATGAGGCGCGCGGAAACCTCCTGTCCGCCGAGCGCGAAGACGGCGCGGCCGAACGGCGTGGATCGCGACACGGCCACCGCCAGCGCGAGCACGGCGAGCGCGCAGACGGCGCCGGGCGTGATCTCGCCGAGCGGTCCGAGCGACCAGCGCGCCTGGGACCACGCCGTGAGCGTCGCGTCGGTGATCGGGATCGAATCGACGCTCAGCAGGTAGCAGAGGCCGCGCGCAAGGAAGAGTCCTGCGAGCGTCACGATGAACGGCGGGATGGCGAAGACGTGGATCACCGCGCCCATCAGCGCGCCGAACGCTGCACCGCCAAGCAGCAGCAGCGGGATCAGCACCAGCGGCGACAGATGCGCGCGCTCGACGCCGAGCGCCAGCAGCATGGTCGTCAACGCCACCACCGAACCCACTGACAGGTCGATGCCGCCGGACAGGATCACGAAGCTCATGCCGACGGCGACGACCAGCAGGAAGGCGTTGTCGATCAGCAGGTTCAGCAGGACCTGGCTCGACAGCAATCCCGGATAGGCGGAGGCGCCGGCCAGCGTGCCGACGACCAGCAGCAGCAACGAAGCCCAGCTCGGCAGGTCGCGGGCATGCACGAGCGAGCGGGCGTTCATGACACCGCTCATGACGTCGCTCCCGCGCGACGATGCCAGCGCTCGCGCCAGGAGCGCCACACCGGCGCCTGGCTGATGGACACCGCGAAGACGACGGCCGCCTTCACGACCAGCGTCACCTCGGGGGCAATGCCCAGCGCGTAGATGCTCGTGGTCAACGTCTGGATGATCAGCGCGCCCAGCAGGCTGCCGCGCAGGCTGAAGCGACCGCCGAGCAACGAGGTGCCGCCGAGCGCCACCGCCAGGATCGCGTCGAGTTCCAGCATCAGGCCCGCGTTGTTGGCGTCGGCGCTCTTGATGTTGGCGCTGATCATCAGTCCGGCCACGCCGGCGCAGAGGCCGCACGCGATGTAGACCGCCAGCATCAGTCCCGCGGCGTGCACGCCCGCGAGCCGCGCGGCCGCCGGGTTGGCGCCGCTGGCCTGGAGGAACAGGCCGAGCGCGGTCTTGTGTTTCAGCAGCCCGAACAGTGCCGCGACGCCCAGCGCGATCCACGGCGCGAACGGCAGGCCGAGCAGGAAGCCGCTGCCGACGAAGAAGTACGGCTCGTGATAGATCGTGATGATCTGGCCGTCGGTGATCAGCTGCGCGATGCCACGTCCGGCGACCATCAGGATCAGCGTCGCGATGATCGGCTGGATGCCGCCGGCGACGACGAGCAGACCGTTGAAGAGGCCGCACACCGCCGCGGTGCCCAGCGCGCCGAGGATCGCCGCCGTCATCGGCATCGTCGCGCCCTCTTGCGTCACCAGTGAGGCTGCCACCGCACCCGCGATGGCGACGACCGCGCCGACCGAGATGTCGATCCCGCGCACCGCGATCACCAGCGTCATGCCCATCGCGACGACCATCAGCGGCGCCGCGCGGTTCAGGATGTCGATCAGCGGACCGTAGGCATGGCCGTCCTGCCAGCGCAGGCTCAGGAACTGCGGATTCAGGACCGCGTTCAGCGCCCAGAGGGCAAGCAGGACGTACGCGGCGTGGCGGGCGCCGGCGTGGTGATTGGATTTCGAGGACGCACTCATGCGCGGCTCTCCGCGCCGGCCATCACGTGCAGCAGGCGCTCCTCGTCGAGCCCGCGCGCGTCGAGCTCCGCCACCTGGCGGCGCTCGCGCAGCACGGTGATGCGATCGCTTGCTCGCAGGACCTCGGGCAGCTCCGACGAGATGAAGATCAAGGCCATGCCTTGCCGGCACAGCGACAGAACCTGGTCCATCAGGTCCTGCTTCGCGGCGATGTCGATGCCGCGGGTGGGTTCGTCGAGGATCAGGATCCGCGGCTCCGTCGCGAGCCAGCGGGCGAGGATCGCCTTCTGCTGGTTGCCGCCGGAGAGCAGGCCGATCGGTGTTTCCGCGTCGGCGGTCTTGATGCCGAGCCGGGCGATGAAGCGCTGTGCGAGCTCGCGTTGCGCCGTGGCGGTCAGCGTCTTGAACACGCCGCGTCGCGCCTGCAACGCCAGCACGATGTTCTCGCGCACGCTGAGCTCGGCGACGATGCCGTCGACCTTGCGCTCTTCCGGGCAGAAGGCCATGCCGGCGCGGACGGCGTCGCGCGGGCTGCGCAGTCGGACGGCGGCGCCGTCGACGTGGATCTCGCCGGTATCGGCGCGATCGGCGCCGAAGAGCAGCCGCGCGGTTTCGGTCCGGCCGGCGCCGAGCAGACCCGCCAGACCCAGCACTTCTCCTGCGGCGAGGTGAAGGTCGATGTCCTCGACCGCGCCCCGGCGTCCGAGCCCATGGGCAGCGAGGATCGATGGCCGCTGGCCCTCACCCCCTCCCTCTCCCGCGGCGCGGGAGAGGGAGCCACCCCCGTGCGCCAGCGCCGGCACCGCGCCTCTTCCTGAGTGCGCAGGCGTCTCGGAGGACAAGGCGTCCGGTGGCTCCGCGAAGGAATGCGGAGCATGCGACGCGATTGACTGAGCGGGGCCACCGGACGCCTTGTCCTCGTGCTCGGTCCCGAGCATGAGATGGACCAGTTCCATGCGCGACAGTTCCGCCGCCGGCCGCTCCCCGACGAACTCTCCATTGCGGAACACCGTGAAGCGATCCGCCACCGCGTAGGCCTGGTCGAGGAAGTGGGTGACGAGCAGCACGGCGACGCCTTCGTCGCGCAACTGCCGGACCATCGCGAGCAGCCGTGCCGTCTCCGCCTCGTCCAGCGACGACGTGGGTTCATCGAGGATCAGCACCCGCGCCCGCTGATGCAGCGCGCGGGCGATGGCGATCATCTGCTGGACGGCGACCGGGAAGTCACCGAGCGGCCGCCGCACATCGGCCTGGACGCCGAGCCGCGCGAACGCCGCGCCGGCTTCCTCGCGCACCTTCGGCCAGTCGATCGCCACGCCGCCCCAGCGGCGCGGGAAGCGTCCTGCGAGCACGTTCTCCGCCACCGAGAGATTCGGGCAGAGCTGGACTTCCTGATGGACGACCGCGATGCCGGCGCGCTGCGCCTCCAGCGGCGATCGCGCCGCGAAGGGCACCCCATCGAGCGCGATCGTCCCCGCGTCGCGATCCTGCACGCCGGCGAGGATCTTGATCAGCGTCGACTTCCCGGCGCCGTTCTGTCCCATCAGCACCTGCACTTCCCCGGCGCGCAGCGTCAGCGCAGCGCTCACCAATGCGGGCACCCCGCGGAAGGCCTTCGCCACGCCGCGTGCCTCCAGCACGATGGTCATCAGTACTTCCGCTTGGGCAGTTCCTGCGCCGCGACTTCGGCGGGGAACACGCCCTCCTCGGTCACGATGCGGCGCGGCACGGCCTTGCCGGCCTTCAGGTCCTTCACCGTCTGCATCAGCTGCGGCCCGAGCAGCGGGCTGCACTCGACCGTCACGTTGAGCTTGCCCGCGACCATCGCCTGGAACGCGCCCTTCACGCCGTCGATCGAGATGATCAGGATGTCCTTGGCCGGCTTCAGCCCGGCTTCCTCGATCGCCTGGATCGCGCCGATCGCCATGTCATCGTTATGCGCGTAGAGCACGTCGATGTTGCGGCCTTCGGCCTTCAGGAAGGCCTCCATGACTTCCTTGCCCTTCGCCCGGCTGAAGTCGCCGGTCTGCGAGCGCACGATCTTCAGGCGCGGGTCGGCCTTGATGCCTTCCTCGAAACCCTTCTTGCGATCGAGCGCGGGCGCCGCACCCACCGTGCCCTGCAGCTCGACGATGCGGATCTCCTTGCCCGCCGGGCGGCTCTTGACCTTGTCGGTCAGCCACTTCGCAGCGCGACGGCCTTCCTCGACGAAGTCCGAGCCCATGAAGGTCGCCCACAGCGTGGTGTCGCTCTCCTGCACCGTGCGGTCGGTCAGGATCACCGGGATGCCGGCCGCCTTCGCCTCCCGCAGCACCGTGCCCCAGCCGGTCTCCACGACCGGCGAGAGCGCGATCACATCGACCTTCTGCGCGATGAAGGCGCGCAGCGCCTTGATCTGGTTCTCCTGCTTCTGCTGCGCATCGGCGAACTTGAGATCGATGCCGGACTCCTTCGCTGCGGACTTGATGGAGGCGGAATTGGCGGTGCGCCATTCCGACTCCGCACCGATCTGTGAGAAGCCGAGGACGATCTTCTTGTCGGCGGCAAAGGCAGCAGGCATCGCGCCGATGGCGGCGACCGCGCCCAGGGCCACGGAACCGAGAACGAAACGTCGGCGTGCTGCCGGACGAGCTTGACGCATGAAAACTCCTTTGTATGCGACGGCCGCTGGCCCTCACCCCTGCCCTCTCCCGCAAGCGGGAGAGGGAGCCACCAGGTCAGCTCGGTGCACTCTCACTCCCTCTCCCGCTTGCGGGAGAGGGTGGGGGTGAGGGCCAGCGGCGGTGGAAGGACTGAAGGATCAGTACTTCGCGTTGAAGCTCAGCCCGTAGAACTTGTCATCCGACCGGATGTCATGCGGGAAGCTCTCGTTCTGGAAGTAGCTGTAGTACTTCGACCCGGTCAGGTTGTTGGCGTTGAAGCTCACGCTCAGCTTCTCGCTGAACGCGTAGCCGATCGAAAAGTCCAGCCGGCCGTAGTCCTTGACGCGGTTGTAGGTCGGCGGCACGTTCGGGTCGCAGGCCGCGACGGCCATGCCGTTCTCCGCCGACGGCGCCAGCAGGCAGCCGAAGGAGCCTTCGTTGAACTTGCTGCGCCAGGTGTAGGTCAGACGGCTGGTGAAGCCGTACTTCTCGTACAGCAGACCGGCGTTGTAGCTGTGCTTGGACACGCCGAGCAACGGCTTGCCGAACAGCGGATCGGTCTTGGTGTTGACCTCGCTGTCCGCCAGCGTGTAGTTGCCGAAGACGCCCAGCCCGCTGAACGCGCCCGGCAGGAAGTCCATGAAGTACTGGCCGCTCAGCTCCAGCCCCTTCAGCGTCGCCTTGCCCAGGTTGCGCGGGCGGCTGATGTCGTACTCGACGCCGTCGATGACCTCGGGCGCGGTCGAGCGGACGACACGGTTCTTCAGCACGCGGTGGTAGACCGCCGCCTGCAGGTAGCTGCCCTTGCCGAAGTACTTCTCGATGGACAGGTCGTACGCGGTGCTGGTCTGGTCCTTCAGCTCCGAATTGCCGCCGCTGCCGCTCGGGCGGATGTTGGCGTTGGTCGGGATCGAATAGGTCAGCGACGGGTTCAGATCACCCAGCGCCGGACGCGACATCGTCTTGCCGGCCGTGGCGCGGACCAGCAGGTTGGGCACGACCTCCAGCTTGGCACTGAAGTTGGGCAGGAAGCGCGAGGCCGTCGACGATGCCGTCTGCGGCGTCACCACGCCGTTGACCCGGCCGGCGCCGCTGATGTCGCGCTCCAGGCGGACGAAGCGGCCGCCGATCACGCCGTCCAGCGGCAGGCCGGCGAGCTTGGTCTCGTAGTGCGGCTGCACGTAGACGGCATAGGTCTTCTCGTCGCTGTCGTAGTTGTTGAGCGGGTCGTAGCCCGGGTCACCCGCGGTGCCGCCGTACAGCGCGCGCAGCACGTCGGTGTTGTCGCGCAGGTAGTCCGGATTCGGCGTCATCCACGGCGAGCAGTTGTTGATCTGCGGGATGCAGTTGGGCGCCTGGATCAGGAAGTTGCTGGGCAGCTGCGACGCGCTGCTCACCAGCGTCACGCGGTTGCCGCCCGGCGCGTTCGGGCCGCCCGGCGCATTGGCGCGCCAGTGCGATTCGCGCTTGGTCACGCGGGCGCCGAAGTCGACGTTGGTGATGAAGCCGCCCAGCTCGTAGTTGCCGTTCAAGGCCACCGCATCCTGCTTGGACTTGGCGCGGTTGATGTCCTGGAACAGCGAGTTGGCGAAGCGGAAATCCGCGGCCTGGCCGAGCGGGTTGCCCGGCATGTTGGTCGTGCCGTAGCCGCCGTTGTTGACGACGATGTCGACCGCGCTAATCGGCTTGCCGATGTCGACGATGATGTTGCGGTTGCTGTTGGTCGACTCCATCCGCGACAGGTCGAGGTTCATCGACAACGGCCCCGCGTTGTACTTCCAGCCGCCGGCCAGCACGCGCTGGTCGGTCGAGGCCGTCTTGGCCTGCGTGCTGGTCGAGCCCGGCACGTTGTTGAAGGTCGCGGACACACCGTTGCACAGGCGCTGGACCGGCAGCGACGACGGTCCGAGGAAGCCCGCGCCGTCGACGTGCGCGTCGAAGCAGTCGTCGCTGGCCTTCGCGTTGGTGATGTTCTGCGCCGCGAAGATGTCCGAGAAGATGAAGAAGGTCGCGAACTTCGCGCGGTAGCCCGCGTAGAGGCCGTCGACGTAGAACTCGTTCTCCTGGTTCGGGCGCCACTGGAAGGACGCGTTGACCTGCGGGCGCTGGTAGTTGCCCGTGTCGGTCAGGCCGCCCACGCAGGTCGGCAGCACGATGCCGGCCGCTCCCGGCGGGCCGTTGGTACCCGAGCGCGGGTCGCAGTTGAACGAGATCGGCCGGTTGAACTTGTGGTCGGCGTAGGAGATGTCGATCAGGCCGCCCATCTCGCCCGCGCCGGTGTTGGTGCGGTAGGCGCCGAGCACGCCCAGCTTCGTGCTGAGCTTGTCGGCATAGTCGCCCTGGCTCGCGCGGCCGTTGACGACCAGCGTCAGGCCCTTGGCGAACTCCATCGGCTTGCGCAGCCGCAGGTCGATCGCGCCGGCGACGCCGCCTTCGATGAGGTTGGCGCCGGCCGACTTGTAGACGTTGGCGCGCGAGATCGCTTCCGCGGGCAGGTCCTGGAACGCGAAGCCGCGACCCACGCCGGTGAACATCTCGCGGCCGTCGACGGTCGTGATGATGTCGCCGATGCCGCGGATCAGCGGGTTGACGATCTCGTTGTTGAAGTTGACGACGGTCTGGACGCCCGGCACGCGCTGCAGCGCTTCCGCCACTGTGTTGTCGGGGAACTTGCCGATGTCGTCGGCGACGATGGACTCGACGACCTGGTCGGCGTCGCGCTTGGTCTGCACCGCCGCCGCGCGGCTGGCGCGCTGGCCGACGATGACCACCTGTTCCAGCTTCGTGCCCGCGGCGCCCGATGCCGCGGTCTCGGGAGGCTTGGGCGCGTCCTGCGCCAGGACCTGCTGGCCGGCCAGGCACAGCGTCAGGCAGGCCGCGGCCGAGATCGGCGAAAGCCGGAGGGAGTTGGGGATTCGATTCATTGTTGTCTCCTAGGACCTCGTGACCGGTGCGCGGGGAGGAACGCGCGCCTGGTCCGGGCCGGGTTTTAATACAAACAACTTTTCTTGCAGCATTCGACGAGATTCGGCGCCTGCCGGCACGTGCTTGTGCTGGTCATCGCCCCGGCTCGCGGGATCTCCGCGGGAACCAGGCATTCCGACACGGTCTTTCAGGACCTTAGCGTTCGGTTTTTGTGATTATTCACAAATTAATTCGTTATAAACCTAGCGCAAACCATGAGAGACGTCGGCCTGTGCCGTGGACGCCACGCCGGTCTCGCTGGAAGCCGCGCCCAGGAAGCGCGATTCGCGCTCCAGCAGGCGGTTGATGCGCTGTTGGCCCTTCGCCAAGGTCGTGTCCAGCGGCTCGCCGGAGACGACGATGGAAGCCACCGTGTCGCCCAGCAGGCCCATCACGCGGGACTGCCGCGCGACGGTCGTCGGCAGTCCGGTGCCATGCGCGGCGACCGGTCCGAGCGATGCACGCATCGGCAGCGACCTGAACGCGGCGCTGTCGACGGCCGACTGCCGCGCAGGCAGCTGTCCTGTGCGGGCCCAGGCCAGGCTCTCGTCGTTGAGAAAGCGCAGGAAGCGCAATGCGGCGGCGCGTTCCTGCGGCGTCTGCCGCGGGTTGCGCAGCATCACCCAGACGTGGCTGTCGGCCCAGGTCGCGGGCTGCGTGAAGAGCGTCGGTTCGGGCACGGCCTCGTACTGGCTGCTCAGCGGATTGCCGGGCTTGGCCGCGCGCGTGGCGAGATCGCCCAGCAGCCAGGTGCCGTTGGGCATCACGCCGCCCGCACCGGCCATGAAGGCCTGCAGCGCGGCGCTGTAGTCCATGTGGCGCGTCGACAGGCCTTCGGCGTAGACGGTGCGCATGAACTGCACGGCCTCGCGGACCTGCGGGGTCGTGAGATCGACGGCTTGGTCGCCGCGCGGGAACAGCGTGCCGCCCTGCTGCGCGACCAGCCCCAGCACCGAGCGCGCGAAGAAGCTCGGATCGTTCAGCGTCAGCCAGACGAAGTAGGGCTTGCCGGTCGCGCGCTTGAAGGCGCGCGCCTGGTCGAGCGCCTCCGCCGTCGAGGTCGGCAGCCGTGCATGGCCCTTCGCATCGATGAGTCCCGCCTGCTTCATCAGCCCGAGGTTGATGTGCCACAGCGCCGCGTGCGAGTCGTACGGCAGCGCGACGACGTGACCGCCGAAGGTCACGCCGTGGCGCGCATGCGGGGTGAAGTCGGCGATGTCCACGCCCTCGCGGGCGAAGCCGTTCTCGAGCGGCTGCAGCAGGTCGCGCTTGGCGAAATCGCCCAGCACCGAGCTGTGCATGATCGCGATGCTCGGCAGGTCGCCGCCGACGATGCGCGCGCCCAGTTGCTGGTAGTAGGCCGAGTGCTCCACGACCTGCGTGTCGACGCGGATGCGGCCGGCCTCGCGGGCGTTGAAGCGGTTGGTGAGCGCGGTGATGATCCCGCACTCGCTGCTGGCCTTGGACGGGTCGGTGACCTGGCCGTACTCGGCGTCGCAACTGCCGAAGAAGCGGGCGAGCGTGATGTGGACTTCACCGCCCTGCCCCGCTTGCCCTTGCGCGGAGGCAGCGATGGCGGCGACGCTCAGATATGCGGCAACGCTCAGATACGCGGCGACGGCGAGCCGGCGCAACGGCGCGCGCGCACGGAGGGTCGCGCCTGGCTCGATGCGGTGCTGCTTCATGCCGCCTTCCCTCCCGCCACCGCGGCGACGATGTGCCGCTGGAAGAAGGCGTAGAGCACCAGCACCGGCAGCGCCGCGAAGACCGCCTGTGCCATCAGGAAGCCCAGGCCCTCGGACTGCGCGAAGTTGGTCTGCGTGGCCGCCAGTCCCAGCGTCAGTGTGTACATCTCGGGGCGGGTCGCGGAGATCAGCGGCCACAGGTAGTCGTTCCAGGCGGCGAGGAAGCTGAAGATGCCCAGCGTCGCCTGCGCCGGCAGCGTCTGCGGCAGGATTACGCGCCAGAAGATCTTCCAGCGCGAGGCGTTGTCCATCAGCGCGGCCTCTTCGAGCTCGCGCGGGATCGCCTTGAAGAACTGCGTCATCAGGAACACGCCGAAGGGCGCGGCCAGACGCGGCAGGATCAGCCCGGCGTAGCTGTTGTGCAGGCCGAGCTCCGCGAAGATGCGATGCAGCGGGATCACGACCGCCGGCTCCGGCACCGCAAGGCCGGCCAGCGCCAGCGCGAAAGCGATGCGGCGGCCCGGGAACTCGCAGCGCGCGAAGCCGTAGCCCGCCAGCGAGGAGATGAACAGCACCAGCGCCGTCTGCACCAGCGCGACGATGCAGCTGTTGAGCACCCAGCGGAACACGGCCGGGTTGGCGAGGATGTCCGCGTAGTTGCGCAGCGTGAAAGGCGTGGTGAGGATCGCGTCGGTGCGCTCCATCAGCACGGCGTTGGACTTCAGCGACAGCGCGAAGACCCACGCGAGCGGGAGCATCCACAGCACGGCGAGCGCGATGGCCGAGCCGAGGAGCACGCGGTCCCACGGACCGTTCTGCCAGACGCGGGCGCTCATGCTTGCGCTCCTTCACGGCGCTCGGCCCAGCGTTGGAACGACACGCCCAGCACCATCAGCACGAAGAGGATCTGCGCCGCCGCGGCGGAGTAGCCCAGCGCCCATTGGTCGAAGAGCGCCTCGTAGATGAACATCACCAGAGTGCGGGTGCTGTTGTTCGGGCCGCCGTTGGTCAGCAGCTGCGCCTGCCCGAAGACCTGCAGCTGGCCGATGACCTGGATGATGGCGACCATGATCAGCGTACGGCGCAGCGCCGGCAGCGTGATGAAGCGGAAGCTGCGCCAGCGGCTGGCGTTGTCCAGGGCGGCGGCTTCGTAGAGGTCGGGCGGGATCTGCTGCAGCGCGGCGAGGATCAGCATCATCGGCAGGCCGATGCCCCACCACAGCGTGACCAGCGCGATGAAGGGCAGCGCGAGGGATTCGTTGCTCAGCGGCGCGAGGTCCGGCAGGCCGAAGGCCGCGAGACCCTGGCTCAGCAGGCCGCGGTCGGGCAGCAGCACGAGGCGCCAGATCAGCGTGACGACGGTGACCGACAACACGTTGGACGCGAAGAAGGTGCCGCGCAGCCACGCGCCGGTGCGGCCGGGGCGGTTGAGCACCAGCGCGAGCGCCAGGCCCAGGCCGACGAAGGCCGGCGTGCAGATCGCCGCGAAGAAGATGGTGTTGCGCGCGCAAAGCAGGAAGGTCTCGTCGCGCACCAGGTCGAGGAAGTTGGCCAGCCCGACGAACTGGCCCTTGCCGGTCAGCAGGTCGACCGCGTTGAAGGACAGCCAGAAGCCCTCCAGCACCGGTGCCGCGAGCAGGCCGAGGTAGCAGAGCGCGAACGGCGCGATGAAGGCCCAGCCGACCCAGGCCGGGCCGTCCATCGCGGAGCGGCCGAGCGCGCCGCGCGGCGGCTCCGCGCCCGAGACCACCTCAGCCGCCTCGTTCGCGGCGGCGCTGGCGGTGAGCGTCGCGGCGCTCATCGGACTTCCGCCGCGGTGGCGCCCGCCACCAGCGCTTCGATCGGCACGCCATCCAGTGGCGGTTCGGCGTGATACGCAAGGCCCGCGCCGTCGAAGAGATGCACCTGCTCCAGATCGGGACGCAGGCGCACCGTCTCGCCCATCGCAAGCGTGCTGTTCACCGGGACTTCCGCAACGACGACGGTGCCGTCGCCCAGTCCGACGTGCGCGAGGCTGCGCTCGCCCAGGCGCTCCAGCAGCTCGACGCAGCCGGCGATCGGACCGTCGGCGGCGAGGCGCAGGCCCTCGGGCCGCACGCCGATCTCGAGTCGGCCCGCCATCGACGTCGACGCAATCTGCGTGGTCACCGTCGCACCACCGGGCAGGCGCACGGCGATGCGCCCCTGTTGATCGGCCATCCGCTCGACCGGCAGGAAGTTCATCGACGGGCTGCCGACGAAGCCCGCGACGAAGCGCGTGCGCGGACGCTGATAGATGTCCATCGGCGCGCCGGCCTGCTCGATGCGGCCGCCGTTGAGCACGACGATGCGGTCGGCCAGCGTCATCGCCTCGACCTGGTCGTGGGTCACGAAGACCATCGTCGCGCCGAGCCGCTTGTGCAGCCGCGCGAGCTCGATGCGCGTGCGGTTGCGCAGCTTGGCGTCGAGGTTGGACAGCGGCTCGTCGAACAGGAAGGCCTTGGGCTCCTTGACCACGGCGCGGCCGATCGCGACGCGCTGGCGTTGACCGCCGGACAGCTGCGCGGGACGTCGCTGCAGCAGCGTGTCAAGCTCCAGCATGCGTGCGGCGTCCTCGACGCGGCGGCGAACCTCGGCATCCGCGACGCCGATGTTGCGCAGGCCGAAGGCCATGTTGTCGAACACGCTCATGTGCGGGTAGAGCGCGTACTGCTGGAACACCATCGCCAGGCCGCGACGGCCGGGCGGCAGCGCGGTGACATCTTGGTCGGCCAGCAGGATGCGGCCGCCGGAGACGCTCTCCAGCCCCGCCAGCATGCGCAGCAACGTCGACTTGCCGCAGCCCGAGGGGCCGAGCAGCACGATGAACTCGCCCGCACCGATGGTGAGCGAGAAGTCCGGGATGATTTCAACGGACCCGTAGCGCTTGGCCACGCCCGCGAATTCAATGCTTGCAGTCATACGTCTCCTGCCCAATTCGGGCGCCCCGCGTCGTTGCAAATCCTCGCCATAGCGCTGCCATGGCTCCGGTTTGCGCCTAGCGCTGCATCCCGAATTGCAGCGCTGGCTCTATTTTTATGGGGCTGGTTCTTTTGGATTCTTCAGCGCTTGAGAGCCCCATAGTGCCGCAACAACTCGGCCTCGCGGACCCGGTACGGCGTGCCGTCGGTGTGCAGCACGTCGTGGAACCAGACCAGCGGCGGATCGATCGTGTAGGGCTTCTTCCACGAGTCCCACGGCATCTTCGTCTGGCTCTTGCCGTCGACGAAGCCCCAGTTCAGCATGCCCACGTCCTCGCGCCACGCGATCGGCAGCGTGACGTCGAAGGTCGAGCCCAGGCTGCGCGCCATGTACTCGGTGCAGATCAGCGGGCGGCCGTAGGCCTGCAGCTGCCGGATGCGGGCCTCGAATTTCTCGGGCCAGTTGTAGTCGTGGAAGCTGACGACGTCGGAGCCGGCGAGCTGCGCCTGCTGCACCGCGTTCAGTTCCTTGGATTCGGGGCTCCAGTCGTCGCCCAGCCACACGCCGCTGGTCAGCGGCTGCGACGGCTGCTGCGCCCGCGCCCAGTCGAAGACCTGCGGGATCAGTTCCGCCACCAGCGCGATCTTGTCCTTGGCCTCGCGCGGCAGGTAGTAGCCCATGCCGCCGCCCTGGTTGTCGGGCTCGTTCCAGACGTCCCAGTAGGTGACGCGCGGGTCCTGGCCGTAGGTCTTGACGATGTCCTCGACATAGGCGCGCAGCGCGGGCCAGGTGGCGCGGTCGGCCAGCTGCGTCGCGGACGGGCTCTGCACCCAGCCGGAGTTGTGGACCCCGGGAATGGGCTCGCGCTGCGGGCCCAGCTTCGGATGCGGATCCCAGCAGGAGTCGAACAGCACGAACATCGTCTTGATGCCGTGGCGGTCGGCGATGTCCAGGTACTGGTCGATGCGCCCCTTGAAGCCTTCGGCGTCCTGCGCCCACAGCAGGTCGTGCAGGAACACGCGCATCGTGTTCATGCCCAGGCCGGCGGCCCAGCCGAGTTCAAGGTCGATGCGTCCGGGATCGAAGCTGTCGGCCTGCCACATGGCGAGCTGGTTGATCGCGGAGGCGGGCAGGAAGTTCGCGCCCAGGGCCCAGGGCTGCGCCTTGAACCAGGCGTGGGCCTGCTCGGGCGTCCAGCGGGCGGGAGCGGAGGTGGATTTGCTCATGAGGGTCTCGGGGTCAGGTCTTGTCGGCCAGCGCGGCCAGGGTGGCCGAAGAGGACGATGAGGTCGAAGGGCGGAAGCGGTAGGTCAGGCGATGGCGGTAGACCTCGCCCGGACGCAGCACCGCCCCGGGTTGCGGCCATTCGGGATGATGAGGACTGTCGGGCAGCGCTTCGGGCTCGATGGCGAGGCCGCCGTGCTTGATGTGCGGACGGCCTTGGCGGTCGGGCGTCTCGGGCAGGAACTCGCCAGCGTAGAACTGCAGGCCTGGCGCATCGCTATGCAACGAAAGCGCCAGCCGGCCGTCACCCGAGTGCAGCACCGCGGCGGCGCCCTCACCGTCCGGTTCGTCGATCAGCCAGCAATGGTCATGACTGGCCGGCTGCACGTCGAGGCGGCGCAAGGCTTCCAAGGCATCGCCGATGCGGCGCGGCTGGCGGAAGTCGAAGGGCGTGCCCTCGACGTCGCGCTGCTCGCCGGTCGGGATCAGGTCGACACGCACCGGCAGGTAGCGGCTGCCTGCGATCTGCAGTTGCTGATCGAGGATGTCGCGGCCCGAGCCGTCGAGGTTGAAGTAGGCATGGCTGCTGATGTTCACCAGCGTCGGCGCATCGGTGCGGGCTTCGAAGCTCACGCTGACGGTCAGCGGCGCTTCGACCCGGTAGGTCACGCGGACGTCGAGGCGACCCGGATAGCCCTGGTCCCCGTCCTCCGAGCGCAGCGCCAGTTCGAGCGTGTGTTCGTCCTGATGCGCCACGTCCCACACCTTGCGGTGGAAACCGCCGGTGCCGCCATGCAGCTGGTTCGGGCCCTCGTTGGCGTCGAGCGCGAAGCGCTGACCGTCGAGTTCGAACGAGGCGCCCGCGATTCGGTTGGCGTAGCGGCCAACGACGGCGCCGAGATACCCGGGTTGGCGCAAGTAGTCCTCAGGCGTCTCGTAGCCGAGCAGGACCTCGCGGTCCTCGCCGTTCACAGGCACCACGCAGGACATCCACGACGCACCCGCATCGGTGATGGCGATGCGCAATCCGTCCGGTGACTGCAATTCGAAGGTCTTGAGCGCGCTCATGCGAGCACTCCCGCGCCATCGGACGCCGCGCAGACGTGGACCTCCGCCGCGTGGCCGTCCGGCGAACGGTAGCCGCGTTCGACGGCCACGCGGATCTCGTCGACCATGGCCCGCGGAGCGAGTGCGATGACGCAGCCGCCGAAGCCGCCGCCGGTCATGCGCGCGCCGCCGTGATCGCCGATGACGTCCTGCATCAGCGCGGCCAGCGCGTCGATCGCGGGGACGGTGATCTCGAAGTCGTCGCGCATGGACCAGTGGGACTCGCGCATCAGCTGGGCGATCGCGGCGAAGTCGCCGCGCGACAGCGCGTCGGCCAGGCCGGCGCAACGGTGGCTGTCGGAAATGATGTGGCGCGCGCGGCGGCGCACCACCGGATCCAGTTGCCCGCCGAGGCGCGACCACAACGCGTCGTCGACGTCGCGCAGCGCCTTCACACCGAGGCCCTTGGCCGCGGCCTCGCATTGCTGGCGGCGCAGGTTGTACTCGCTGTCGACCAGGCCGCGCTGGATCTTCGAATCGACGACCAGCACCGCGATGTCCTCGGGCATGGGGATCGGACGGACCTCCAGGCTGCGGCAGTCCATCAGCAGCGCATGGCCCTTCACGCCGAGCGAGGACGACAGCTGGTCCAGCACGCCGCAGCGGCAGCCGGCGTAGACGTTCTCGGCACGCTGGCCGGCGAGCGCCATCGTCGTCGACGGCAGCGTCCAGCCGTTGAGCGCGGAGAACGCATGGCCGATCGCCATCTCCAGCGAGGCCGAGGAACTCAGCCCCGCGCCCTGCGGCACGTTGCCCGCGATGGACAGCGTCGCGCCGCCCACGGCGTGGCCCTGCTCGCGCAGCACGGCGACCATGCCCTGCACATAGCGCAACCATTGGGGACTGGCCGTGACGTCCGCCGCTTCGCCGATGCGGAAGCGGCCTCGTGCGCCAAGAGCGCCATCGCCGCCCGCGTTGCCCTCACCGGCCCTGGCGATGCCAGCGGTGAGGCCCGAACTGCCTGTCTCGGCAGGCAGGTCGCAGGCGATGACCTCGATGACATCGTCGTCGCGGTGCGCCGCGGCCACGACCGTGTCGCGGTCGATCGCGCAGGGCATCGCGAAACCCTCGTTGTAGTCGGTGTGCTCGCCGATCAGGTTGACGCGCGCCGGCGCGCGGCTCAGGCGCTCCGGCCTCCGGCCGAAGGCACGCTCGAACCCTTGCACCGCGCGCTCACGCGGTGTCGCTTGAACATCGTGGCTCATGCGCCCTCCGCCTGCGCGGCGCGTCGCGCCTGCCGGTAATGCACCGTGTCGCTGACCTCGCGCAGCCGCTGCGCGGCGGTCTCGGGCGTGAGGTCGCGCTGCGCCTCGCCGAGCATCTCGAAGCCGACCATGAACTTGCGCACCGTCGCCGATCGCAGCAGCGGCGGATAGAAATGCGCATGCAGCTGCCAGTGACGGTTGGCGTCGTCGTCCGGTTGCCCGGCGCCATGCGGCGCGCCGTGCCAGCCCATCGAATACGGGAACGAGCACTGGAACAGGTTGTCGTAGCGCGTCGTGAGGCGACGGACGGCAACGGCGAGATCGTCCGCCTGTTCCGTCGTCATCGCATCGAGGCGCAGCGTGGGCGCCTTCGGCAGCAGCAGCGTCTCGAACGGCCACGCGGCCCAGTACGGCACGACGGCGACCCAGTGTTCAGTCTCGACGATCACGCGTTCGCCTGAGGCGAGCTCGTCGCGGACATACCGCACCAGGAGCGGTTCACCGTGTCGATCGAGGTACTCGCGCTGATGCGTGTCGGCGAGCACGGCCTCGTCGGGCAACTGGTCCAGGCCCCAGAGCTGTCCGTGCGGATGCGGGTTGGAGCAGCCCATCGCCGCCCCCTTGTTCTCGAAGACCTGCACCCAGCGGTGGCGGGCGCCCATGTCGGCGGACTGCGCCATCCAGGCCCGCACGACCGCGCGCAGTTCAGGCAACCCGAGTTCCGGCAAGGTGCGGGCATGGTCCGGGGAGAAGCACAGCACGCGGCATTCGCCGGCGACGGGCATCGCCTGCAGCAAATCCGCGCCCGCTTCATCCGCGACGGCGAGACCTTCTTCATCGCCATGCGCAGGCTGCAATGCCGCGAAGTCGTTCGTGAACACGAAGGTGCCCGTGTAGTCCGGGTTGCGCTGGCCGTTCGCCCGGACGTTGCCGGCGCACAGGTAGCAGGTCGGGTCGTGACTCGGCAGCGGCGTGTCGTCGATCGGCTCCTGCGCGCCCTGCCAGGGCCGCTGCGTGCGGTGCGGGGAGACCAGCACGTGGCGGCCGGTCAGCGGATTGCGGCGGCGGTGGACGCGCCCGGGGGAATCAGCGGAGTTGGCGGTCTCGGCGCCTCGCCCGTCATGGTGTGCGGGGTTCATGGCGGCCATTATCGCGAATTGATTTGTTATTAATGATTGGTCTTTACCCTAGGGTCGCCCTTTGCGCCTGCCCAAGGCGTCAGAGAAGCGGAGGCGATCCCATAAACTCCCGAATCCGTTGGGTCCAAACGCTGACCCGCAACGAGCACACGAGGGGACGCGCAATGGTGGAGGTCTCGGGCAGCCGGGTCTTGATGGTCGAAGGCGACGCGGCACTGGCCGTCGCCAAGGCCCTGGCTTCGGACACGCGGCAGGCGATGCTGGGCCTGCTCACGCACCAGGTGCTGAACGTCTCGGAACTGGCGGGGGCGATGAACCTGCCGCATTCGACGGTGAGCTTCAACATCAACCAGCTGCAGGCCGTGGGCCTGGTGTCGGTCGAGGTGGAGCCCGGCACGCGCGGCCAGCAGAAGCTCTGCTCCAAGCGCTACGACGAGGTGCGCCTGCGCCTGCCCGGCGCGGCGATCGAGTCGCGGCCCAACGTCATCTCGATCAGCATGCCCATCGGCAGCTACCGCCACGTGGAGGCCAAGCCCACCTGCGGCCTGGTCAGCGAGAGCAAGATCATCGGCATGCTGGACGACTCGCGCTCGTTCTTCGAGCCGGAGCACGTCTACGCGCAGCTGCTGTGGTTCGGCGGCTCGGGCTATGTGGACTACGCCTTTCCGAACAACCTGCCCTACGGCGCGGTGCCCAGCCACCTCGAGCTCTCGATGGAGATCTGCTCCGAGGCGCCGCAGTTCAACGAGGACTTCCCGTCCGACATCACGCTCTGGATCAACGACCGGGAGATCGGCACCTGGACCAGCCCCGGCGACTACGGCGGCAAGCCCTCGCTGCTGATGCCGAGCTGGTGGCAGGTGGACCGCACCACGCACGGGCTGCTCAAGCAGTGGAGCGTGGGCGAGAAGGGCTCGATGATCGACGGCGTCGCCCTGGGCGCGGTGAAGATCGGCGACCTGGACCTGCCGCAGACCAACCACATCAAGGTGAGGCTGGGCATCAAGGAGGACGCCCGCAACCGCGGCGGCCTCAACCTGTTCGGCCGCAAGTTCGGCAACTACCCGCAGGACATCGTCATGCGGATCGCGTTCGACTTCCCGCGCGGGCACGGCCCCGACGCGGTCGCCGCGGACGCTTCCGCCTCGCCGAGACCGCGCGAGATGCGCTGAGCCGTCCAGGCGCCGAGCGCCTGCCGGCGCTCACGATCGCCGGCGAAGCTCAGGAAGCTCACGGAGCTCGTTAGTAACAAACATACTTGTTATTAACGATCGATCCGGTCTACCATCCGCGCCGATCCCACCCGGGGCGCGGCATGAGGCCGCGCCGATGCGGCGGGACAGGAGACTTCCCCATGCATCCAGACTCGGACGCGGACCTGCCGCGCCGCCGTTGGCTCGGTCTGGCCGCCGGCCTGGGACTCGCGGGCGCCGCGATGTCGACCGGCTGTGCCAGCGCCTCCACCGCCCGCCCCGCCGCCTCATCCTCCGCGTCGTCCGCCGTGAAAGCGGCCGCTGCTTCCGGGACCGCCATGTCGACCACCTTCACCAACCCCGTGCTGCCGGGCCGCGAGGCCGGCGATCCGTTCGTCGTCTTCCATGAGGGCTCGTACTACCTGACCGCCACCTTCGATCCAAACGGCGGCGTGTGGGTCTACCGCTCGGACCGCTTGAGCGACTGGCGCGAGGCCGAGCGCCAGAAGGTCTGGTCCGCCGACCCCAGCGGCCCGCGCAGCGCCATGATCTGGGCGCCGGAGCTCCACCACCTCAATGGCCGCTGGTACCTGTACTTCACCGCGTCCGATCAGGTCGACGCGAACCACCGGCACTACGTGCTCGAAGCCGATCACCCGATGGGCCCGTACCGCGACCTCGGGCGCGTGCACCTGGCGCATGAGCGTTATTCGATCGATGGCTCGGTGCTGCAACTCGCCGATGGCCGGCTGTTCTGGATGTACGCCGATTCGGGCCTGTGGATCGCGCCGATGGCCAGCCCGGCCAAGGCCATCGGTCCCGGCGTGCGCATCGTCCAAGGCGAGCACGACTGGGAACGCGGCTGGCACAAGGTCGACGGCCAGTGGCAGGTCCAGCCGAACGACTACTGGATCGAGGCGCCACAGCCGCTGCGGCACGGCGGGCGCGATTTCGTCGTGTATTCCGCGGGGCACACGGCCGCCGTGTACTACCTTGGACTGCTCGAGTTGACCGGCAAGGATCCGATGGGTCCGAAGAGCTGGACCAAACATCCGAAACCGGTCTTCGGTCCCTCTGACGGACCGACCGGCGTGGCGGGCGTCGACGGTGTGTTCGCACCGGGCCACAACAGCTTCACGAAGTCGCCGGACGGCACCGAGGACTGGCTGGTCTATCACGCCAAGGACAGCGACGGCAACGACGCCCATGGCCGCACGATGCGTATCCAGCGGTTCACCTGGACGGCGGACGGCAGGCCGGACTTCGGCCGTCCCATCCCGTCGGGAGTGCCGCAGCGCAAGCCTTCCGGCGAATCCTGAACGCGAGGACGACATGACGCATCGTTCGCCCCTCTCCGCCTGGACCACGGCCACGCCGAGGTCCGCCCTCCTCCGCGCGCTGGCAACCGGCGCATCCGCCCTGCTGATCGGCGTGCTGCTCGCCGCCTGCGCCAGTTGCGGCGGTGGCTCGTCGAGCGCCGGCACTGCGACGCCCGCCGCCCCGCCACCCACCACGGTGCCCCCGGTCAGCCGCACGGGCACGCTGCTCAACGGCGACGCGCCGGCGTTCTATCCCAGACTGATCCGGCTTCAGCATCAGACCGATGCCTCGCTGAACGGCGCGCTGCTCGCCAGCACGATCACCTTCGATGGCGATCGCGGGCAGGGCAAGCTGTTCCTCAGCAAGGACGATGGCGCGAGCTTTCAGCCCCAGGGCGCGGTGACCGACGCGGCTTGGCCGAAGGGCCTGTGCTGCGGCTCGGTCTTCGAGTTGCCGACGGCGGTCGGCATGCTGCCAGCGGGGACGTTGCTGTGGTCGGCGTCGGTCGGGCAGGACACGCCCGGCCAGCCGATGACACATCCGATCCACCGCAGCAACGATGGGGGCAAGACCTGGCACTTCCTGGTGAACTGCGGTGTCGGCAACAAGCCGCGCGGCGGCGAAGGCACGGGCATCTGGGAGCCGGAATTCCTTGTCGGACGCGATGGCGCGCTCGCCTGCCTGTATTCGGATGAGACCGACGGTACCGCCGCGGGCGCGTCGCAGACGCTCAAGCTGATGAGCACGACGGACGGCGCCACATGGACCGCCCCGCGCGTGATCGCGTCGGCGGTGAAGCCGTCCGACCGCCCCGGCATGGCGGTGACGAGCCGGCTCGGCGACGGCAGTTTCCTGTTGAGCTACGAGCACTGCAGCACCGCCGGGCTGGACTGCCGGGTGGCGCTGAAGCGTTCGGCGGACGGGCTGGATTGGGGCGACCCCGCCGTGCGCGGCGTGGAACCGAAGACGGCCGATGGCCGCTTCTTCCGGCATGCGCCGACGCACGTCTGGCTGCCGGGTCGGCAGCGGATCGCGCTGATCGGGCAGATCCTGTTCAACGCCGCCGGGCAGGTCGACACGGCCGGCAACGGCTCGACGATCTTCCTGAGCTCGACCGCCGACGGCAGCGGCACGTGGTCGACGATGGACGCCCCGGTGAAACCGGTGAATCCGCCGTCGCAGACGAACTGGTGTCAGAACTATTCGTCGCCGATGCTTCCGAGCGCGGACGGCTCGCGGCTGATCATGTTGGCGAGCGACTTCGAGACAGCCGCGAACGGACAGCAGGTCTGTCGCACGCGGTTCGGCAGCGGAGCGCTGCCGGCACCCTGAGCACGGCGCAGCCCTCAGATCGCGATGGCGTCGAGCACTGTGGCTGCCCGTGCAGTCGGCCACAGCGCGAGACCGCCCGCAAGGCTCCACGCCTGACCGTGCCCGAGCCGCCGCAGCGCCCGCGCCGCCTGCGCGCTGCGGTTGCCGCTGCGGCAGAAGAAGATCACCGGCGTCCCGTCCGGCAGCGCGCGCCAGCGCGGCAGCGCGTTGATCAGCGCCGACAGCGGCACCGCCTCGGGTGCGAGTTCCTCGGTGGGACTCATGCGCGCCTCGTAGGCCTCGCGGACATCGACCAGCACCGGCTTCGGTCCGAAGCCGTCGCCCAGCATCGACTGCAGGCCGACGACGTCGAGTTCGACGCGCTCCGTCGCCCGCGCGCAATCCACGCGCGCGCCGCAAGCCATGGTCTGGTACTCGGTGGGCGCGAGGTCGTGCTCCAGCACGCCCTTGCCGATCGCGAAGGCTTCGGCGCTCAGGCGGCCCTTCAGCACGCCGTCGAGCAGCGGCTGCGCGCCGCATTCCACGGCAAGCGTCGTCGCGAAGCGGTCGTCGTAGTCGTGGCCGGGCAGCAGCAGGCCGTGCAGGCCGACGTTGCGCTCCAACGTCTTCAGCGACGGACCGAAGGCGGCCGGCGCGCTCTGCTCGAAATCGCTGCGGCCCAGCGCGCCCGGCATCACCGTATCGCCGACGAAGGCCGTGATCAACTCGCCGCCCGCGTGCAGCAGGTAGGCGGTGGAGTCTTCCGTGTGGCCGGGAATCGCGAGCCGCGACAGGCGATGCGCGCCGAGCGCGATCACCTCGCTGCCCTTCGGCCAGCCCAGCGCGTCGACGCGATCGGCGAGTGCCTCTTCGGCGAGCAGGCTGGTCATCGCGTCCCGCAGCGGCTGCGCCGACGATGCATGGTCGCCATGGCTGTGCGTGTCCAGCACCGCGGCCAAGGTCAGCCCGCGACATCGCATCCACTGCGACAGCGTGCCGGTGAGTTCCGGCAGCGGATCGACCACCACGCAGCGGCGGCTAGGCACGTCGGCGACGATGTAGCAGCAGGCGCCGTCGACGGCGAAGCGCGTGAGCAGCTCCGGCGCCTGCGGGGTCTCGTTCGGCGCCGGCGTCTGGCAGGTCGCGCGCAGCGACTCGCCGCAGGCACGGAGGCGTCTGCAGGCTTCGTCGATGGTCGATTCGGCATCGGCCGCGCCGAAGGACAGCCGCACCGCGGAACCGGCCCGCCACGCCGGTAGGCCCATCGCCTGCAGCACGTAGCTCGGCGCCGCCTTCGCCGCGCCGCAGGCGGAACCGCCGCTGACGCGCAGCCCGGCGGCATCGAACAGGTCCAGGAGGAGCTTCGCGCTCAATCCCGGGACCGAGACGTTCAGCGTCGTCGGCAGGCTGATGTCGAAAGGCGCGTTGAACACGACACCGGGGAAGGCCTCGCGCAACGCGTCGGCCAGGCGCTGGCGACGATCCAGCAGTTGTCCGAGCGACGCGAACACGCCGCCGCCCTCGAGCGCCTCCAGCACCGCGCCCAGCGCAGCGATGCCGGCCATGTTCTCGGTGCCCGAGCGCTGCGCGCCTTCCTGCCCGCCGCCGGCCATCAGCGGCGTGAAGGGAGCGCCTTCGCGGACATAGAGCATGCCGACGCCCTTGGGCGCATAGAGTTTGTGGCCGGAGAACGGCGCGTAGTCGATGGCGCGTTCGCCGAGTTGCAACGGCAGCTTGCCGAGCGCCTGCACGCCGTCGACCAGCCAGAGCGCACCGGTGCCGCGCAGCGCGTCGGCGATGCCGTCGAGGTCGCTGATGACGCCGGTCTCGTTGTTGGCGGCCATCGTGCAGACCAGGCCGGCCGAGGCCGCATTCACGCGCAGCCAGGCCAAGTCATGGCGGCCGTCTAGGCCCACGGGGATCGCGACGACCTCGAGGTCCAGGCCCAGCAGCGTGTTCCAGTGCCGGAGCGCTTCCGGGACGGCCTTGTGTTCGGTGGCGCCGTAGAGCAGGCGAGACGGGATGGTCTGGCCGGTCTCGCGCCGCTGTCGCAGGGCGGTCAGTGCGGACAGCACGGCGGTCTGGATGCCCTCGGTCGCGCCGCTGGTGAAGACCAGCCGGCCGCCCGGAGCGCCGAGCACGCGCCGCGCGGTGGCACGGACCGCGTCGAGCCGGGCCCGGGCCTTGAGGCCGCTGCCGTGGATGCTGCTCGGGTTCCCGAACGCGTCCGCCATCACGGAGAGCGCGGCGTCGCGCGCCTGCGGCAGGACGGGGGTGGTGGCGTTGGCGTCGAGATAGATTTCCATGGTCGACGATTGTCAGAATTCACGCTTGGAATCCACGTGCAAAATCCATCTTTTCTAGGCCGATTTCGGCAATTGAATTCCAAGATTGGCTGATATGACGAAACTGGATTCCATCGACCGGAAGATTCTGGACATCCTGCAGCGGGATGCGTCGGTGCAGGTGAGTGAACTGGCGGCGGAGGTCGGGTTGTCGACGACGCCCTGCTGGCGGCGCGTGCAACGGCTCAAGGAGTCGGGCGTGATCACCCGCAACGTGATGCTGGTGGACCCGAAGAAGGTGAACGTCGGGGTGACGGTGTTCGTGTCGGTGCGGACGAACGTGCACTCGCAAGCGTGGTTCGACCAGTTCCGCGCGGCGATCGAGGCGATCCCGGAGGTGGTGGAGTTCTACCGGATGAGCGGCGACGTCGACTACCTGCTGCGCGTGGTCGTGCCGGACATCGCGGCCTACGACCAGGTCTACCGCCGGCTGATCGCGGGGACGCAGCTGTCGGACGTGAGTTCGAGCTTCGCGATGGAAGAACTGAAATTCACGACGGCGTTGCCGTTGTCGTATATCGCGTGAGGGCTCGCCCGCTCACCATCTCAACCAATGCCGCCCCGCGAGCGCGCCCAGCGCCGCCGACATGCCCATCCCGAGCACGTACCAGATCGCCACGAAGGGCGCGGCCATCTCGGGGCAGTGCAGCGAGTAGACACACGCCCCCACCGCGCCCGCCAGCCAGCCAGCCGCCGCGCCGGTCAGCACGGGCCGCGTCGGCGCCAGGCCGCGCAGTGCCCACAGCAAACCGATGCCGATCGGCAGCGCCGTCGCCGTCACGTTGAAGACGCAGACCCGCCACGTCGTGCCCAGCACCAGCGGGATCCGCGCGCCGGGCTCGGCCATCCAGAGCACCACGGCCGCCCAGATCCACAGCAGCGACACCGGCAGCCAGACCCCCAGCCACCAGCCATTCATCCGCGCGCCGGGATGGCCGAGCCGGAACACCACGACCAGGCCGGTCGCGGCCACCGCCAGCGGCATCGCCACCTTCTGCCAGAACGCGGGCATGGCCATCACCTCGGCCAGGTCGGCACGGATGCCGAAGGCGCCCTGCACCCAGGCCAGCGCCAGCGCGACGCCGACCAGCAGCGCGACGGCGAAGCGCCGCTCGCCCGTGCGCGTCGGCACCGGGCCGGCGTCCTGCGCCAGCAGTCCGATCAGGTCGTCGGTCTTCATGTCATTTCCTTCCACAGTCGCGCCAGCGCCTTCAATCCCCGGTGCACGCCGACCTTCACCGCCGACTCGCTCAACCCGGTGAGCTGGGCGGTCTCCTGGACCGACAGCCCTTCGACCTTGGTGTGCAGGATCGGCAGGCGCTGGTTCGCCGGCAATTGATCCAGCAGCCGGCTCAGGTCGCGGCGCGAGTCGCCGGCCTCGTGGTCGGCGGTGGCGAAAACCGCCAGATCGTCGTCGAGCGGCTCGTTCAGCGCCTCATGCCGCTCGCGGCGGCGCCAGAGGTCCACCAGCTTGTATCGCGCGACCGCGTGCACCCAGGCCGTCAACGGTTCGCCGCGACGGTAGGTCTGGCGTTGCGCGTGCACGGCCATCAGCGTCTCCTGCACCAGATCCTCGACCTCGTCGGGCAGTTGCTGCAGCCGCCGCCGGAAATACCCGCGCAACAAGGCCCCCAGGCGCTGGAGGAAGCGGTGGTAAGCCGCCGCGTCCCCCTCCAGCCCGGCCACAAAAAGGTCGTGCAGCTCATGCTCTGTCGCGATCACGGGATCTATTCGCGTCATGGGGCCGGAAGGTTACAGGGGGGCGCAAAAAAGATCGGGAACTTTTTTTGGGTGGCGCTGTAACCCGCAGCGCAAATGGCACGAACTAGCTACCGGATGCGACGGACAAATCGGCGCGTTCATCACGCAAACCAACTTCCCCACGCACAAACAAGGAGTGCCCCATGAAGTCGACCACCCTGAGCCTCGCCCTCGTCACCCTGACCGCCCTGTCCGCCTCCGCGATGGCGCAGGACGCCAAGCCCGCCGCCGAGAAGGAGCGCTGCTACGGCGTCGCCATGGCCGGCAAGAACGACTGCGCCGCCGGCCCCGGCACCACCTGCGCCGGCACCGCCAAGATGGACTACCAGGCCAACGCCTGGAAGTATGTCCCGACGGGCACCTGCACGACGATCAAGACGCCGAAGGGCATGGGCTCGCTGGCCCCGGTCAAGTCCTGACCCTGCCACCGGCCGTTTCATCACCATGACGCACATGCTGGGCGCCGGCCTGGGCTTCAAGCCCGAGTTCGCGGAAGACGCGCTGACCACGCGCGATCCCGGACTCTGGTTCGAGGTCCATCCTGAGAACTATCTCGTCGCGGGCGGGCCGCGCCTGGCGCTGCTGGAAGCCTTGCGGTCGACACATCCGTTGTCGCTGCACGGGGTGTCGATGTCGCTGGGCGGCGTGGCGCCGCCAGATCCCGATCATCTGCGGCGATTCGCCGCATTGGCGGACCGGTTGCAGCCGGCGCTGGTGTCGGAGCATCTGGCATGGAGCCGCTTCGGCGGCGCGTACGCGCCGGATCTGCTGCCGGTGCCGCGCACGACCGAAGCCTTGCGTCATGTCGCCGCGAATCTCTCCCGCATGCAGGACGCGCTGCAGCGGCGCGTCGCCATCGAGAACCCCACGCATTACCTGACCCTCGCCCACGACTGGGGTGAGGTCGATTTCCTGCATGAACTGGTCCGCCGCTCCGGCTGCGGGCTGCTCGTCGACGTGAACAACGTGTTCGTGTCCGCAAGCAATCTCGGCATAGCCGCCGCGGCTTGGATCGATGCGATCGACGGCGATGCGGTGATGGAGATCCACGTCGCCGGTCATCGCGCCGACGCCGACGCCACGACCGGGCTGTTGATCGACAGCCACGATGAGGCGGTCGCCGCGCCGGTCTGGGCACTGATGGAACGATTGACCGCGCGCATCGGTCCCAGACCGACCCTGGTCGAACGCGACGGCAACCTGCCGCCCTTCGCCGAATTGATCGCCGAGCGACGTCACGCGCAGACGGTGCTCGACATCAAGCACCGTGCACGGCAGGAGGTGCCCGCATGACGCACGTCGAGGCGCCCCCCGAGTCGCTGGCCAGCTTCCAGGCGACCTTCTGGCGTGCCCTATGGGGCGAGCCAGACGTCGGCCTCCCTGGCCTCGGTGCGTCGGCACAACCCGGCTTCGCCGTCTATCGCAACACCGTGCTGAAGGGCTGCGCGGATGCGCTGCTCTCGCTGTATCCGGCCGTGCACCGGCTCACCGGCGACGCGTGGATGCGGGCCGTCGCGCTCGATGCCGTGCGTGCCGATCCGCCGTCGGGCGGTGATCTCCAGCACTATGGAGAGCGGTTCCCGGCGTTCCTCGATGAGGCCCTCGTCGGCAGCGATCTCCCCTGGCTCGGCGAAGTCGCACGATTGGATCGACTCTGGAGCGAGAGCCATGTCGCTGCCGACGCGTCGGTACTCGACATCGCGACGATCGCCGGACTCGATCCCGAACGGGTGGCGGTCTCACGACTGGTTCCGCATCCCGCCGCGCGGTGGCGCTGGTGCGCCGGCTGGCCGGCGTTCAGTCTCTGGGATGCCGCCCGCTCGCAGGCCGCCGACCCGAATCCGCCGCATTGGCAGGGCCAGGGCGCGCTGTTGACCCGTCCTTCGGGTGCGGTCATCGCGCTCGAGCTCGACGCCGCCGAGTGCGCGCTGCTCGATGCCTGCGCCGACGGCACATCGCTCGGCGCCGCGCTCGATGCAGTCCAGGCCCGTTTTCCCTCCTTCGACCCCGGCGCCTCGCTGGGACGTCTGCTCAATCAAGGCGCCTTCACCGGTGTCATGGAGATCCCGTCATGAACACGATCACTTCCACCTCCCGCACCGGGCACGACACCGCCTGGTCACTGGCCGCGATCCGTACGCGCCTGGAGCGCCTCATCTCGCACGACCTCATCGCGCTGGCCTGCCGGTTCAGCATCGCGGGCGTCTTCTGGCTGTCCGGCCGCACCAAGGTCGAGGGCTGGTTCACGCTGACCGACACCACTTTCCTGCTGTTCCGCCAGGACTACGCGCTGCCGCTGATCCCGCCGGAGTGGGCGGCCTACCTGGCCACGTCCGCCGAGCACATCCTGCCCATCCTGCTCGTGCTGGGCCTGTTCACGCGGGTCGCGGCGCTCGGCGTGCTGGGGATGACGGCGGTGATCCAGACCTTCGTCTATCCGTCGGGCTGGCCGACGCATCTGAGCTGGGCGGCACCGATGCTGTATCTCGTGGGGCGCGGCCCCGGCCGGTGGTCGCTGGACCATGTATTCGGCTGGGGTGTTCAAGCGCGCCCTTGAAACGTCAAGACCGGTCCATATAATCTCCCTGCTAGCACTCGCGATGGTCGAGTGCTAACAAGCCCCGCGGCTCTGGCCGGGGGGCTTACTTCTTGTGATGGGCTGGCCGGTGCGATGAGCGCACGGCGGGCCCTTGAAGCAAGTCTGCATTAGTCAAGGAGATCTGATGAAACTGCGTCCTCTGCACGATCGCGTGATCGTTAAGCGCCTGGAAAACGAAACCAAGACGGCCTCCGGCATCGTCATCCCCGACAACGCCGCCGAGAAGCCCGACCAGGGTGAAGTGCTGGCCGTCGGCCCGGGCAAGCGCAACGACAAGGGTGAATTCATCGCCCTGAACGTCGCCGTCGGCGACCGCGTCCTGTTCGGCAAGTACAGCGGCCAGACCGTCAAGGTCGACGGCGATGAACTCCTCGTCATGCGCGAAGAGGATCTGTTCGCCGTCATCGCCAAGTAATCGGCGACCGCGACAGACTTTCATCCAGATAAAGATTTCGGAGAGATACACATGGCAGCAAAAGACGTTGTCTTCGGCGGCGAGGCCCGTGCCCGCATGGTCGAAGGCGTGAACATCCTGGCCAACGCGGTCAAGGTCACGCTGGGCCCCAAGGGCCGTAACGTGGTGCTGGAGCGCTCGTTCGGCGCCCCCACCGTCACGAAGGACGGTGTCTCGGTCGCCAAGGAGATCGAGCTCAAGGACAAGCTGCAGAACATGGGCGCCCAGATGGTCAAGGAAGTCGCTTCCAAGACCTCGGACAACGCCGGTGACGGCACCACGACCGCCACGGTCCTGGCCCAGGCCATCGTCCGCGAAGGCATGAAGTACGTGGCCGCCGGCATGAACCCGATGGACCTGAAGCGCGGCATCGACAAGGCGGTCACCGCCCTGGTGACGCAGCTGAAGGCGGCCTCCAAGGCCACCACGACCTCCAAGGAGATCGCCCAGGTCGGCACCATCTCCGCCAACTCCGACGCAGACGTCGGCGAGATCATCGCCAAGGCGATGGACAAGGTCGGCAAGGAAGGCGTGATCACCGTCGAAGACGGCAAGAGCCTGGACAACGAGCTCGACATCGTCGAAGGCATGCAGTTCGACCGCGGCTACCTGTCGCCGTACTTCATCAACAACCCGGAAAAGCAGTCGGCGATCCTGGACAACCCGTTCGTCCTGCTCTACGACAAGAAGATCTCGAACATCCGCGATCTGCTGCCGACCCTGGAAGCCGTCGCGAAGTCGGGCCGTCCGCTGCTGATCATTGCCGAAGAAGTCGACGGCGAAGCGCTGGCGACCCTGGTCGTCAACACGATCCGCGGCATCCTGAAGGTCGTCGCCGTGAAGGCCCCGGGCTTCGGCGACCGCCGCAAGGCGATGCTGGAAGACCTGGCCATCCTGACCGGCGGCAAGGTCATCGCCGAGGAAGTCGGCATGTCGCTCGAGAAGGTCACGCTGGCTGACCTGGGTCAGGCCAAGCGCGTCGAAGTGGGCAAGGAAAACACCACCGTCATCGACGGCAACGGCTCCAACGACGACATCCAGGCGCGCGTCAAGCAGATCCGCGTCCAGATCGAGGAAGCCACCAGCGACTACGACCGCGAGAAGCTGCAAGAGCGCGTGGCCAAGCTGGCCGGCGGCGTCGCCGTCATCAAGGTCGGTGCCGCCACCGAAGTCGAGATGAAGGAAAAGAAGGCCCGTGTCGAAGACGCGCTGCACGCCACCCGTGCCGCCGTTGAAGAAGGCATCGTGGCTGGCGGCGGCGTCGCGCTGCTGCGCGCCCGTCAGGCCGCTGGCGTCATCAAGGGCGACAACGCCGACCAGGACGCCGGCATCAAGCTGATCCTGAAGGCCATCGAAGCCCCGCTGCGCGAGATCGTCTACAACGCCGGCGAAGAGTCGTCGGTCGTCGTCAACACCGTGCTGGCCGGTTCCGGCAACCACGGCTACAACGCGGCCAACGGCACCTACGGCGACATGATCGAGATGGGCATCCTGGATCCGACCAAGGTGACCCGCACCGCGCTGCAGAACGCCGCGTCCGTGGCCTCGCTGATGCTGACGACCGAGTGCATGGTCGCCGAAGCGCCGAAGGACGAGTCCGCCGGCCCGGCCATGCCCGGCGGCATGGGCGGCATGGGCATGGACATGTGATGTCCACCTGAGCAGGTCGCGCGGTGGTCTCACCGCGCCTCACGCTCGGGACCCACGCTCTCGAAAGGGGTCGCTTCGGCGACCCCTTTTTTCGTTCGCACGGCGCGGGCTTGTTGCGCCTGGATACGAAGTAGGCTCGGCTTTTGCTGATGCCCGGTGCGGCATTCACCCAGAATCGATCGTCCCCGCCGGCCACGAGGCGCGGCGGCCATCAGGCTTTCCCCAGGTCGCACGTCCCCGTGCCCCAGGGGATGTCACCTGAATGAGGGGCGACCATAATGCGGCTGACAACTTGTCACAAATGATGGTCCAAGCGTCTTCGCCTTCCCTGCAGTCCCTGCTCGACGACATGCTCGCGCATGTGCCCGCGTTGGCGCATGCGGTCTACAACGGCCTGCAGGACGAGCTCAAGAGCCGCCTCGAACACCATCGCCTGCTGGCCGGATGGTCCAAGCGGCGCGCGAGCTTCGCATCCGACTTCGAAGGCTCGCTCAACCTGCTGTTGAAGGTCGCCCGCGACGGCGGCGATCCGTTGCAGCGCGAGCGCCCGGCCCAGCGCGGCGGCGACCTGTCCTTCAGCCTCGTCGACGAGAGCCAGGCGCTGAAGGACGTCGCGATCGCGCATGTGATCACCGCGATCGAGGACCAGTCCCGGGCCGAGCTGCACCAGTTGAGCAACTTCTTCGCCGCGCTGCGCGGCATCGCCCGGCCGCTGAAGAACGACAACCCGTTGCGGGCCGCGCTGTTCGCGCAGGCGCTGGCGCGCGCCATCGAAGGCGTGGACCTCGACGCCGACGGCCGCTACGCGTTGATGCGCCTGGCCGCGCAACCGCTGGCCGTCCGCCTGCAGCCGATCTACACCCTGCTCTGCCAGAGCTTGAGACAGGCGCAACTGAGCGGCATGCTGACCAGCCACGGATCGGCGATCAAGGAATCGGAGCTGCGCCTGCGCCAGTTCAAGACCTTGACCGACACGCCGACGCAGAACGCGACGCTGGACCAGGTCGCGATGAAGCTGGACCTGATGAACACGCGGGCCGCCGAGCTCGGCGCGACCCGCGCCGCGGCATCTCCTTCGACTGCCGGCACCCTGGCGCCACCGCCGCCCAAGCTGGGGCCGGGCATCGGCGCACCGGGCACCGACCTGCTCTCGCGCCTGTACGACCAGATCCTGGCCGACGACAGCCTGCAGCCGCCGCTCAAGGTGCTGATGGGACGCCTGCAGGTCGCGATCGTGCGACTGTCCAAGGCCGATCCCACGCTGCTGCGCCGCCAGGACCATCCGACCTGGCAGCTGCTGAACCGGCTGGCCGCGCATGGTGCGGGCTTCCAACGCAGCGACGACGCGGAACTGAAGGCTTTCCTGCAGTTCCTGGAACGCGTGATCCAGCCGCTGCTGGACAGCGCCCATCCGTCCGCCCTGCAGTTCCAGCAGGCCTTGACCGAGGTCGACTCCCACATCCGCGCCCAGGCCGAAGCCCGCGGCCAGCGCAGCGCCGTGGCGCTCGAGCGCCTGGACCGCGAGCAGCGCCGCCAGGAATGGCAGCGGATGCTGCGCGACCAGCTGCAGCACCAGCTCGACGACGCCCAGGCTGGCAAGCTGATGCGGCGTTTCCTGCTCGGCCCCTGGGTCGAGGTCATCGCGCAGGCGATGGTCCAGCACGGCCGCGACGCGTCGGAACCGCAGACCTACATCGAACTCGTGGACGCGCTGCTGCACAGCGTGGCGCCGCAACCGGACGAGGCTGCCCGCCAGCGCCTGCGCGGCCAGTTGCCGGACCTCGTCCGCGCGCTGGACCGGGGCATGGACTCGATCGCGCTGCCGGCGATGCAGCGGCAGACCTTCCTTGACGAACTGATGCGCCAGCACGGCCGCGTGCTGCGTGGACAACCGGCCGTCGAGGAAGCCGCTCCGGCCGCGCCGTCGCCACGACGCCCGGCGCAGACGTCCGAGGAACTGCTGCAGCAGCTGCTCGACGAACGCGAGTCGCAACTCCCCTCGCGCTGGGCTTACGAACGTGTCGACCGCGGCCAGTTGCCGACGGTGCCGGTGGCGCTCTACAGCGAGGCGCATTCGCCCCACGCCCACGCGGCGTTGCAGGACTGGATCGCCGGCGTGCACATCGGCGGCTGGTACCACCTCTTCCACCAGAGCGAGTGGATCACCGCGCAGATCGCGTGGATCAGCGACAGCCGCCAGATGTTCCTGTTCATCGGCCAGGTGGCGGAGGAGCGCCACTCGGTCACCCGCGGCGCGCTGGAGCAGCTGGTCGCCAACGGCCTGATCACGCAGCTGGAAGACGAGCCGCTGCTGCAGCGCGCGATCGGCACGCTGATGCTGGACCTGGACCGCGCCCCGCCCAACGGCAACGATCACTGACCGGACACCGCCGGGGCCTGCTCGCGGGCCCGGTTCGGGTCACAATGCGCCCGCCTCGCGCCATCGCCGCGAGGGTGTCCCGCAGCCCGATGTCCGCCGTGTCCCGAGATCCCCGCGCCCTTCCCCGCCTTCATCGCTCCTGCCGCGTCCGCAGCCTGCTGCGTCTGAGCGGCCAGTGCCGGCTGGCGCTGGCGGTCGTCCTGGCCGCGCTCACCGCGCCGGCCGCACTCCTCGCCCAGACGGTCCCGCCCAATCCGCCGCCCGGTCCGGTGGCGACGCCCTCGGCCGATCAGGCCCAGCGGCCCAAGCTCGGTCTGGTGCTGTCGGGCGGCGGCGCGCGCGGTCTGGCGCACGTCGGAATCCTGAAGGTGCTTGAGCGCGAACGCATCCCCGTCGACATCGTCACCGGCACCTCGATGGGCGCGATCATCGGCGGCCTCTACGCCAGCGGCATGTCGGCCGACGACCTGGACCGCGAGCTGTCGAGGATCGCGTGGGACCGGCTGTTCGCGAGCCGCGTCGACCGCCAGGACCTCTCGCAACGCCGCAAGGAGGAGGACTTCGAGTTCTCCGCGACGATCGAGTTCGGCCTGCGCGACGGCGAGGTGCGAGTCCCCACCGGCACGCTCTCCAGCCGCGGGCTCGAGGCGTTGCTGCGCCGGCTGACGCTGCCGGTGCGCGACGTCCACCAGTTCGACAAACTACCGACGCCCTTCCGCGCCGTCGCCACCGACATGGAGAACGGGCACGAGCGCATCCTGGCCGAAGGCGATCTCGCGCTGGCGCTGCGCTCCAGCATGAGCGTGCCCGGCGTGTTCGCGCCGGTCGAATGGGAGGACCGCATCCTCGGCGACGGCGGGCTGGTCAACAACCTGCCGATCGACGTCGCGCGCGAGATGGGCGCGACGCGCCTGATCGCGGTGAACGTCGGCACGCCGGTGGGCGGGCGCGACACGCTGAACTCGCTGCTCGGGCTGACCGCGCAGATGATCAACATCCTCACCGAGCAGAACGTGCAGCGCTCGATCGCCAGCATGTCCGCCGGCGAGGACCTGCTGATCACGCCGCAGCTGGGCAAGCTGAGCTCGGGTGATTTCGACAAGGTGCGCGACCTGATCCGCGCCGGCGAGGAAGCCGCCGAGGCGATGCTGCCGCAGCTGCGCGCCTACGCCGTCGATGAGCGCACCTACACGGACTGGCAGATCGCGCGCATCGGCACCAAGGCGCCGGGCGTGTTCATCGCCGCGGTGAAGCTGGAAGGCTCCGACAACACCAACCCGGAGCGCTTCCGCAGCCAGCTCGAATCCAAGCCGGGCCAGCCCTTCAACAACGAGACGGCGGAGCGCGACATGCGCTTCCTGTCCTCCAGCGGCGACTACAACCGCGTCGACTACCACGTCGAGCAGCGCCCCGAGGGCGAGACGCTGGTCTTCAACATGGAAGACAAGCCCTGGGGGCCGAACTACTTCCGCGTGGGAATGGATCTGTCGACCGACTCCAGCGGCGACAGCTTCTTCAACCTGCGGCTGAGCCACAACCGTCACTGGCTGACCGACAAGGGCACCGAGTGGCGCAACCAGATCACGATCGGCGAGACGCCGCGGCTCTACACCGAGCTCTACCACCCGCTGGGCCTGAAGCTGGGCGTGGCCGACGACTGGTTCGTCAGCGCCTGGGGCGAGGCCAACCAGCGCAAGCAGATCGTCTATGACGACAACGACCCGGACAACGCCAGCATCGGCCAGGCGCGGCTGGTGCGGCGCGACGCCTCGGTGGGCCTGGACCTGGGTCAGCCGTGGGGGCGCTGGGGCGAGGTGCGCCTGGGCGTCATCAGCCAGATCCGCCATGCGAAGCCGGACCTGATCACGCTGCTCACGCCGGAGATGGGCAAGCTGCGCTGGACCAGCTACGAACGCGGCTTCCGGCTCCGGACCGTCGTCGACCAGCTGGACTATGCGAACTTCCCGCAGCACGGCTACCGCTTCACCGTCGAGGCGCAAGGCGGCCGGCAGGACAACCGCAACCTCAACAGCGGCCGCTTCCTGCGGCTGAACACGGACGGGAACGTGGTGCGCAGCTTCGGCGGGCACACGGTCAGCCTGTACGCGCGCGCCGTGGCGTCGCAGCAGCCGGACGACACGGGGCTGGGCGGCTACACGCTGGGCGGCTTCCACCAGCTGTCGGGCTACAACCCGAACCAGCTCAGCGGCAACTCGCTGCTGTTCACGCGGGCGACCTACTACCGGCGCCTGAACGACCAGCCCTTCCTGTCGCGCGGGTTCTTCATCGGCGGCACGCTGGAGGCAGGCAACACCTGGCTCTCGCACCGCGACATCAGCGTCAAGGACATGCGCTACGCCAGCAGCATCTTCCTGGGCTCGGACACGGGGCTGGGGCCGCTGTACGTGGGCATCGGCTACGCGCCGCGCGGCGGCACCGCGTTCTACGTGTTCATCGGCCGGCCCTGAGCGGCATCGCCGGCCCCGGGCCGGCGGCGCGAGGGGTCAGGCCTTGCCGGCCTCGCCGGTGTCGGCATCGTCCGATGCCGCGTCGTCTTCCGAACCCTCTTCCGAACCCTCTTCGGGGGCCTCGTCGTCTTCCTCGTCCTCGCTGTACGCCTCGCGCGGCTCGGCGTGCGCCCAGTCGTAGATCACCTCGGCGACGTCCTCCAGGCCTTGCTTGCTCAGCGCGGAGAACAGCGTGACGCCGATGTCGGAATCCTCTGTCGCCAGCACGCCCAGGTCCTTCTGGACCTGCGCCAGGATGGCGGCGCCTTCCTTGCGGTTGAGCTTGTCGGCCTTGGTCAGCACGACCAGCAGGCTGACCTCGCCGGCGGTGACGCGGTCGGACACGTATTCGAGCAGCTGCTTGTCGAGGTCGGTCAATCCCAGGCGGGAGTCGACCATCAGCACGACGCCCGACAGCTCCGCGCGCTGGCCGAGGTAGTCGGCCATCACGCGCTGCCAGCGCAGCTTGGCGTCGCGGGCCACCGCGGCGTAGCCGTAGCCGGGCAGGTCGGCGAACAGCGCGTCGGGCGCGTCGCGCGGGCCCACCGCGAACAGGTTGATGTGCTGCGTGCGGCCCGGCGTCTTCGACGCGAAGGCCAGGCGCTTCTGCTGCGCCAGCGTGTTGACCGCCGTCGACTTGCCGGCGTTGGAACGGCCGACGAAGGCGATCTCCGGCAGGCCGCGCGGTGCCAGGTCTTGCGCGCGCGCCTCGCCCTCGCCGGCTTCCCCGCCGATCGCTTCGGATGCCGAGCCGTCTTCTGAGTCGGCTTCCGGCGCGCCGGCGTCGGTGTCTTCGTCAAGCAACTCCTCGTCGAACCCGGCGGCCTCCGCCTCGGCCAGCGCCGCCTCCTCACGCGCCCGCGCCTCACCCGGCAGCACGCCGTCGACCGGCAGGTGCTTGAGCTGGCTCGCGGTGGTCAGGAAACGCGCGGTGTGTGTCCAGGCCAGCGCGCGCTTGCCCGGGGTCATGGGCTCGGTGCTGGCGCTTTTCTTCGGCGGCGGGGGCAGGCCTTGCGCCTTCGCCTTTTCAGCGGTCTTCGCGCGGGCCTTGGCGGCCGCGCGCATACCCGTTTTACCGGGGCCCTGCTTCTTCTTTGACGCTCCAGCGCGTCCCGCGCCACGGCCTGCGGGTTTCCCTGGGGCCGCCGGGGCGGGTTTCTTGTTGGAATCGGTCATCGGGCTGCGCGGGCTCTAAAGAGGTGCATTGTAAGATCCCGCGGTTGCGCTCACCCTACCCTCAACATTCATGAAGACTGCCGCTTTCTTGTTGTCGAGCATGGTTTTGATGTCCGGCGCCGCCATCGCCAATGAACCCGCTGCGGCGGCCAAGCCCGATCTGACCAAGGGTCAGGCCATCAGTTCGCAAGTCTGTGCCGCCTGCCACACGGCCGACGGCACCCGTGGCAGTCCTGCCAATCCCATCATCGCCGGCCAGCACGCCGACTACCTCGCCAAGCAATTGCACGAGTTCAAGTCGGGCAAGCGCAAGAACGCGGTGATGTCGGGCATGGCCGCGCCGCTGACGGACGACGACATCCGCAACGTGTCCGCGTTCTACGCGAGCAAGGGCGCCAAGCCCGGCTTCGCGAAGAACAAGGAGCTGATCACCCTGGGCGAAAAGATCTACCGGGGCGGGATCGCGGACAAGCAGGTGCCCGCCTGCGCCGGCTGCCACAGCCCGAACGGCGCCGGCATCCCGGCGCAGTACCCGCGCCTGGGCGGCCAGCACAGCGACTACACCGAGGCCCAGCTGACGGCGTTCCGCGCCGGCGGCCGGCCGAACAGCCCGCAGATGCTGGCCATCGCCGCCAAGATGAGCGACCGCGAGATCAAGGCGGTCTCGGACTACATCGCCGGCCTGCGCTGAGCGATCGCCCGCGGGGCGCACCTTTCGGGGAAGGTTCCGACGAACGAGGCCGGTGATCCGATCACCGGCCTTCGCTTTTGCCGGCCCTCGCCCGATTCGTCACCCGGGGCAACGAGAATGCCGGCCATGACCGAGAAGTCCCCCGAGAGTTCCCCCAGGCTGACAGCCCAGGCGGTTGCGCGCGTCGCGCTCGACGACGCCATGGAGCTGGTGGCGTCGATGCGCTTCGCCATCGCGCTGCTGACGGTGCTGTGCATCGCCTCCGTGATCGGCACCGTCGTGCAGCAGCGCCAGCCGATGCCCAACTACGTCAACCAGTTCGGACCGTTCTGGTCGGAGCTGTTCGGCAAGTTCGACCTCTACACCGTCTACAGCGCCTGGTGGTTCCTGCTGATGCTGGGTTTCCTGGTCGTGTCGACCAGCCTGTGCATCGCGCGCCATACGCCCAAGATCCTGCGCGACCTGAAGACCTACAAGGAGACGATGCGCGAGCAGTCGATCCAGGCCTTCAAGCACAAGGCGCTGGGTTACCTGCACATGAATCCGGAGGCCGCGCTCGGCCAGATCAACGCGTGGCTCAGCGCCGAGGGCTGGAAGGCCCGCGCGCAGGTGCGCAACGGCGGCGTCATGATCGGCGCGCGCAAGGGCTCGGCGCACAAGATCGGCTATCTGGCGGCCCATTCGGCCATCGTGCTGATCTGCCTGGGCGGGCTGTTCGACGGCGACCTGGTCGTGCGCGTGATGATGTGGGCGCAGGGCAAGCAGATCTACCAGGGCGACGACCTCACCAAGGTCACCGACATCAACCGCCTGACGCCGGCCAATCCGAGCTTCCGCGGCAACCTGTACGTGCCCGAGGGCAGCCGCTCGTCGACCGCGCTGATCTCGATGCCCAGCGGCGTCGTGGTGCAGGACCTGCCCTTCGACGTGGAGCTGAAGAAATTCATCGTCGAGTACTACGCGACCGGCATGCCCAAGCTGTTCGCGAGCGACGTGATCCTGCACGACCGCCGCGACGGGTCGTCGACGAAGGCGACCGTGAAGGTCAACGAGCCGGTGACCTACCGCGGCGTGACGCTCTACCAGAGCAGCTTCGAGGACGGCGGTTCCTCGCTGAAGCTGAAGCTGCGCGCGCTGCAGGCGGCGCATGACACGCCGCTGGAAGGCAAGGTCAACGGCACGACGACGCTGACGGCGGACGGTGAGAAGTACGGGCTCGAGTTCACCGGGCTGCGCGTCATCAACGTCGAGAACTTCGCCGACGACGGCAAGGACAAGAACGGCACCGACGTGCGCAAGGTCGACCTGGTCGGCCGGCTGGAGCAGCATCTGGGCTCGGGCGCCAACCTCGAGGGCAAGAAGACGCTGCGCAACGTCGGCCCGTCGTTCAGCTACAAGCTGCGCGACGCCAGCGGCCAGGCGCGCGAGTACAGCAACTACATGCTGCCGCTGGAACTGGACGGGCACCGCGTGATCCTGCTCGGCGTGCGCGACACGCTGTCGGACAGCTTCCGCTACCTGCGCATCCCGGTGGACGGCAAGGACGGCATCGAGGGCTGGCTGGCGCTGCGGCGCGGGCTGGCGGATCCCGCACAGCGGCTGCAGGCGGCCCGGAGTTACGCATTGGGCGCGAGCCCGCCGGACAAGCCGGCGATGCAGGCGCAATTGGAAGCGACCGCGCTGCGGACGCTGACGCTGTTCGCCGGTGCCGAGGGCCTGAAGGCCGACGCGCCCGCGCAAGGCGCGGCCGTGGGTGGCCTGCCGGCGCTGTCGCAGTTCATCGAGCGCGAAGTGCCCGAGGCCGAGCGCGCCCGCGTGTCCGAGGTGCTGCTGCGCATCCTCAACGGCAGCCTCTTCGAGCTGCACAAGCAGGCCGAGGAACAGCTCGGTCATCCGGCGCCCCAGCCGGGCGAGGCGACGCAGGCCTTCATGACGCAGTCGGTGATGTCGCTGTCGGACGCGATGTTCTATCCGGCACCGGTCATCATCCAGCTGGACGACTTCCAGCAGGTGCAGGCCAGCGTGTTCCAGGTGACGCGCGCGCCGGGGCAGACGCTGGTCTACCTCGGAGCGGTATTGCTGATCGTCGGCGTGTTTGCGATGCTCTACATCAAGGAACGCCGGCTGTGGCTGTGGCTGGAAGCCGCGCCGGGCCGGTCCGAACAGACCCGCGTCCGCATGGCGCTGTCCAGCAACCGCGATACCCCCGACCTGCCCGTCGAATTCGAATCGCTCAAGCAGCGCCTGCTGCATGAGGAGGCCTGACATGAACACCACCACCGCGGACTCGTCCCACCTGCCGTCGCAGCTGCCCTCGCAACTGCCGGGTTCCGGCGAGGCCACGCCCACACGCTCGCTGGTGATCGGCAAGCGCGGCTACTTCCAGGAACGCAACCTGTTCGACTGGATCTTCGCGGCGCTGGTGCTGATCGGCGCCGGCTTCGCATTCAGCCGTTACCACGCGTCGATGGATGTCTATGAGAAGGGCATCCTGGCTGGCGCCACGCCCGCGCTGATCGCGCTGGGCTGGTTCTGGCGGCCGCTGCGCCTGCTGTGCCTGATCGTGGGCGCGGCGAGCCTCTTCGCCATCCAGCTCTACCTGCGCCAGACCGACGGCTTTGGCGCCGACCTGGCGGCGGGCGAGAAGGTCTTCTTCCTGAAGTACATGCTGTCCAGCCAGAGCGCGATCCTGTGGATGAGCGTGCTGGTGTGGATGAGCACGCTGTTCTACTGGCTGGGCTTCCTGCAGAAGTCCGGCCACAGCGCGGCCGAGGCGATCGGCACGCGGCTGGCCTGGGGCGCCGTGGGCATGGCGCTGATCGGCACGATGGTGCGCTGGTTCGAGAGCCACCAGATCGCGCCCGACATCGGCCACATCCCGGTCAGCAACCTGTACGAGGTCTTCGTCCTCTTCACCTGGCTGACGACGCTGATGTACCTGTACTACGAGCAGCGTTTCGCGACGCGGGCGCTGGGCGCCTACGTGATGCTGGTGGTGAGCGCGGCGGTCGGTTTCCTGCTCTGGTACACGATGGCGCGTGAAGCGCACGAGATCCAGCCGCTGGTGCCTGCGCTGCAGAGCTGGTGGATGAAGATCCACGTGCCGGCGAACTTCATCGGTTACGGCAGCTTCGCGATGGCCGCGATGGTGGCCCTGGCGACGCTGCTGAAGACGGCGACGCCGCGCGCGCTGGTGATCGGCTTGATCGGCGTGCCGGTGGGCCTGGTGCTGGTGCTGGTGGGCTTCCGCTTCGGCGCGAACGTCTCGCCGGAGATCGCGACGGGCCTGAACGGCTGGGCCGGCAAGATGGCTGGCGTGGCGGTGTTCCTGGCGGCCAGCGTCGCGCTGCGCGGCCCGCTGACGGCGCGTCTGCCGGCGCTGACGGTGCTGGACGACCTGACCTACAAGTCGATCGCGCTGGGCTTCGCCTTCTTCACGATCGCAACCATCCTGGGCGCGTTCTGGGCGGCGGAAGCCTGGGGCGGCTACTGGAGCTGGGACCCGAAGGAAACCTGGGCGCTGATCGTCTGGCTGAACTACGCGGCCTGGCTGCACATGCGGCTGATCAAGGGCCTGCGCGGCGTGGTCGGCGCGTGGTGGGCGCTGATCGGGCTGCTGGTCACGACCTTCGCGTTCCTCGGGGTGAACATGTTCCTGTCGGGGCTGCACTCATACGGGACGCTGTAAGGACTTCGTCCCATGACAGGGCGGTGCCGGGTGCGAATCCGGCACCGCCCTGTTTCATTTGAAATGGCGCGCTCCTGAGCGGATGCCCCGAACCAGGGGGCCTTAAGCACGCCCTCATGAAAACCTTCAAGCAAACGCGTAAGGTTCGAACCTTCCTTCCCCGAGGTCCGCCATGCATTTCCACAAGCCCCGCGACGGCCAGCGCATCCCGTCCTCCGAGATCACCTCCCGCGAGGTCTACGACAGCCGCCGCGACTGGTTGAAGTCGGCCGGCGCGCTCGGGCTGACCGGCCTGGGCCTGAGCAGCCTGTCCGGCACGGTGAACGCGCAGACGGCCGGCCCGGGCAAGCTGGCGAAGCTGCCCGGCGTGAAGAGCACCGTGCCGGGCGCGACGGTGATGGAAAAGCTGACGGCCTACAAGGACGTCACCTCGTACAACAACTTCTACGAGTTCGGCACCGACAAGTCCGACCCCGCAGAGAACGCGCACACGCTCAAGCCGCGGCCCTGGTCGGTCGTCATCGAGGGCGAATGCGCCAAGCCGGGCCGCTTCGGCCTGGACGACCTGCTGAAGATCGCGCCGATGGAAGAGCGCGTCTATCGCCTGCGCTGCGTCGAGGGCTGGTCGATGGTGATTCCCTGGGTGGGCTACTCGCTGGCGGAACTGCTGAAGAAGGCCGAGCCGACCGGCAAGGCGAAGTACGTCGAATTCACGACGCTGGCCGACAAGGCGCAGATGCCGGGCGTGCGCTCGGGCGTCCTGGACTGGCCCTATGTCGAAGGCCTGCGCCTGGACGAGGCCATGAACCCGCTGACGCTGATGGCCTTCGGCCTGTACGGCGAGGTGCTGCCGAACCAGAACGGCGCGCCGCTGCGTCTGGTGGTGCCCTGGAAGTACGGCTTCAAGTCGGCCAAGTCGATCGTGAAGATCCGCTTCGTCGAGAAGCAGCCGGTGAGCAGCTGGACCAAGGCGGCGCAGCAGGAGTACGGATTCTTCTCCAACGTGAATCCGCAGGTCGATCACCCGCGCTGGAGCCAGGCCACCGAGCGTCGCATCGGCGAGGACGGCCTCTTCGCCAAGCGCCGCCCGACGCTGATGTTCAACGGCTACGAGGCGCAGGTCGGCCAGCTGTACGCCGGCATGGACCTGAAGAAGAACTTCTGACGCCGCCAGGGACCCGCCATGAGTGCTTCGCCCGCCGCGCCGTCCCGGTCGCAGCCAGCCCCGTCCGCGCCTCGGCGCACGCCTGCAAGGCGCCATCCGCTGCTGCATCCGGCGGCGAAGGTCGTGCTGTTCCTGCTGTGCCTGCTGCCGCTGGGCTGGTATGTCTTCGGCGCGGTCGCGCAGCCGGATCTGCTCGGCGCCAATCCGGCGGAGACGCTGATCCGCGGCCTCGGCGACTGGACCTTGCGCTTCCTCTGGATCACGCTGGCGGTGACGCCGGTGCGGACCTGGACGAACCAGCCCGCGCTGGCGCGCTTCCGGCGGATGCTGGGGCTGTTCACGTTCTTCTACGCGAGCCTGCACCTGCTGGCCTACGGCTGGCTCGACAAGAGCCTGGACCTGACCGACATCCTGCGCGACATCGCCAAGCGGCCGTTCATCCTGATGGGCTTCGTCGCGTGGCTGCTGCTGGTGCCGCTGGCGGCCACCTCGTTCAACCGCGCGATCAAGGCGCTGGGCGCGGCGCGCTGGCAGATGCTGCACAAGCTGGTCTACGCGATCTCGATCATCGGCCTGATGCACTTCATCTGGATGCGCGCGGGGAAGAACAACTTCGCCGAGCCGATCGTCTACGGGACGATCCTGGCGGTGCTGCTGGGATGGCGGGTGTGGAAGCGCGTGAGATCCGTGAAGCGCTGAACTGATCGAACGGCAGCCCGTGCATCGGCGCCGCTATGCTCCGCGCCCATGCTGAGCCTCCACCCTGTCTCCGAACGCGACCTCGCTGACCTGCGCCGCTTTGAATTCGACAACCGCGCGTTCTTCGAAGCCCACATCAATGCGCGGCCCACGTCTTACTACGCCGATGGCGGCATCGAGTCCGCCATCGCGACCGCGCGCCGCGAGGCCGACGCGGACACGGGGCATCAGTTCCTCATCCGCGGCGTCGCGGGCGCCTTGGTCGGACGCATCAACCTGAGCCAGATCAAGCGCAAGCACTACCACTCGTGCGAGCTGGGCTACCGCATTGCGGAGACCGAAAACGGCAAGGGCTATGCGAAGGAGGCGGTGCGCCTCGTTCTCGAGAAGGCGTTCGGCGAGCTGGGATTGATCCGCATCGAGGCCAAGGCCCGCGCGGGGAACACCGGCTCGATCAAGGTCCTGCAGCGCAATGGCTTCACCGAGTTCGGCCGCTCGACACGGAGCTTCCAGCTCGACGGTGAGTGGGAGGACATGGCGTATTTCGAGTGCCGCGCGCCGGGGCGCTGAGCGTCACTCGTCTGCAGTCGATACTGACTCCGGTTCCATCGCCTCATCGCGCCTCATGACCGACCACGACGAGTCCGACACTCCCAGAGAAGTCCCCGCGGACGCGCCCGAGTTGACGCCTGCCCTCGCGGCAAGACTCACAGGCTACGCTTGGCACCGCAACCTCGTCGGCGAGGCCGGCGCGCACGTCCATCGACTGCATCGGGCCGATGCGCCAGCGCTGTACCTCAAGCACGGCGATGGCGATGCGGCGATCGCCATCACCGACGAGTTCGCCCGCCTGCAGTGGTTCACCGGACGCTGGTCTGTGCCTCGCGTCGAGCATTTCGAATGGTCGGACGGCTCGGCCTGGCTGCTCACGCACGCACTCCCCGGTCGCACGGCCTACGAATGGCTGGAAGACGATCCGGCTCGTGCCGCAGCGATCGTGACGTCCCTCGGGCGATTCCTTCGCGACCTGCACAACCTGCCGGTCGACAGCTGCCCGTTCAATGCGAATCACAGACTGCAACTCGACCTCGCCCGAAAGCGTCTCGACGCCGGCCTCATCGATGCCGACGACTTCGACGACGCGCGCCAAGGCTGGACGCCGCAGCAGGTATGGGACGCGCTCATCGCGATGCTGCCGCTGGCCGAGGACCCCGTGGTGAGCCACGGCGACTTCTCGCTCGACAACATCCTCATGAACGAGGACGGCGACATCGTCGGCGTGATCGACCTCGGCCGTGCAGGCATCGCGGATCGCTACCGCGACCTCGCGATCCTGGCGAACTGCCTCGATGAGTTCGGGCCCACGCTGCGCGGCACGCTGTTCAGCGCGTACGGCATCACCGACCCCGATCCTCGCAAGCTCGACTTCCACTTGCTGCTCGACGAGTGCTTCTGAGGCCGCGCTCCCGCGGCCTCATGCGCTTCACAGGTGCACGCCCCCAGAAACCTCGATCCGCTGGCCGGTGACGAAGCGGTTGCCCTCGCTTACCAGCGCGGCGATCGCGCCGGCGATGTCCTCGGCGACACCGAATCGGCCCAGCGGCGTCAGTGACGCGATGTGCTTCTGCAGCTGCTCGTTCGAGCGCAGCAGACCGCCGCTGAAGTCGGTCGCCACCGCCCCCGGCGCGATGACGTTCACCGTGATGCCGCGCGGTCCCAGTTCGGTCGCCAGGTAGCGCGACAGCACTTCCACCGCGCCCTTCACCGCGCTGTAGATCGCGCGCTCCGGCACATAGAAGCGCGCGGTACCGCTGGAGATGTTGACGATCGCGCCCGGGCTGGCGATCAGCGGCACCAGTTGCTGCGTCAGGAAGAACACACCCTTGAAGTGCACGTCGACCAGTTGATCGAAGGCCTCGGGCGTGACCTGCAACGTCGGCTGCGCCACCTGCACGCCACCGTTGTTGATCAGGACGTCGAAGCGCTCGCGGTGCCAGGTCTTGCCCAGCACGTCACGGACACCGTCGACGAATGCGCCGAAATCGTCGACGCGCGACACGTCCAGCGGCAGCGCCACCGCGATGCGCCCGAGCGCGCCGATCTCGCGGACGACCTCCTCGGCCTCTTCACGGTGTGAGCGGTAGGTCACGATCACGTCTAAGCCGTCGCGGGCGAGCCGGACGGCGGTGGCGCGGCCGATGCCGCGGTTGGCGCCCGTGATCAGGGCGATGCGGGACGTCGTTGTCGGGGTGCTGGTCATGTCGGACTCCTTGAAGGCGGTGAGGAAGAAGCCCGAATACTGAGCGCTGAGATCCGACAGATAAATCACCCAATATCGACATCACTGTGCGAGTCAATTGCACAATTGGAGCCACTCAAATTCGGAGGTCCCATGGATCGCATCGACGCCATGCACCTGTTCACGCGCATCGTGGACCTCGGCAGCTTCACCGCCGCCGCCGAGGAGCTGGATCTGCCGCGCTCCAACGTCACCTACGCCGTCCAGGCCCTGGAGAAGCGCCTCGGCGCGCGGCTGTTGACGCGCTCCACGCGTCACGTCAGCCCGACACCGGAAGGCCATCTGTACTACGAGCGCTGCCGCCGCGTGTTGGAGGAAGTCGAGCAGGCGGAGGCCGTGCTCGGCGAGGCCGCGCAGCAGCCGCGTGGCCGGCTGCGCATCGACCTGCAGGCCGGCTTGGCCGCGGCCTTCGTCTTCCCGCACCTGGGCGACTTCTGCCGGCGTTATCCGGGCATCGAGCTCATCGTCGGCACCGGGGACCGGCTGGTCGACCTGGTCCGCGAGGGCGTCGACTGCGTGCTGCGCGGCGGCACGCCGCAGGAGTCCGGTCTGGTGGCGCGCCGCATCGCGGATCTGCCGTCCGTCACCTGCGCGAGCCGCGAATACCTCGCCGCGCACGGCGTGCCGACGAGCATCGACACGCTGCGCCAGCATCAGGCCGTGAACTTCCAGTCCAGCGCCACCGGCCGCGTCGCGCCGTTCGAGTTCCTCGTCGACGGTCGGACGCAGACACTCACCCTGCGCGGCCCGGTCTGCGTCACATCGGCGCCGGCCTATCGCGCCTGCTGCCTTCAGGGATTGGGGCTCATCCAATGTCCTCGCTTCGGCGTCGCGTCGCTGCTGGCGTCGGGCGAACTGGTCGAGGTGTTGCCGGAGACACCGCCGCCGCCGATGCCGGTCTCGGTGATGTTCCCGAAGCAGCGCCAGATGATGCCCCGCGTGCGGGTGTTCATCGACTGGGTCGTCGAACGCGTCCAGGAAGGATTGGCGGCGGAATCCGGCTCGCCAAGGCCCCGGACGGGCCGTTCCGGCGCCCATCCGGGATAATCGCGGGTTTGCTGCGGCGCCCATCGGCCGCCGCGGCACCCGCCGTCCCCGCCTCGCCCTCTCCGCAATGTCCCAGCCCACGCCAGACCGACTGCCCGCCAGCCTGCCCGCGCTCGTCGACGCCGCCATCATCGGCGGCGGTCCGGCCGGCTGCAGCGCCGCGAGCTGGCTCACGCAGCTGGGCCTGAGCGTCGTGCTGATCGAGCGCGCCCCGCGTCTGTGCGACAGCCTGCGGCCGCTCGATTACAAGCAGGACTGGCTCCTCGGCGCGCCCGGCGAATCGCTCGCCGAATTGGGCGAGCACTATGCCCGGCACGCCGCGGCGCAACCCGGCGTGCACACGGTGCTGGGCCAGACGGTCAACACGCTCGACTGGCAGGCGGAACAGGGCTGGACGCTCTACCTCGACGGCGGTCCCGCCTTCGCGGCGCAGGCCGGTGACACCGCCGAACCTGCCGCCACCGGCAACCTCCGCCCGCTGCGGGCCCGGTCGCTGCTGCTCGCCACCGGCCTCACGCCTCGACATCCCTTCCCGCTCTATCCCGAGCGGGACCGCCACGATCGCGTGCTCGACGCCATCGAGCTGACCGCCGTGCGCGACCGCCTGCCGCCTGGCAAGGTCCTGCTGCTCGGCGGCGGCGACAACGCCATCGAGAATGCCCTGTATCTCGCCGGTCGCGGTCACACGGTCACGCTGTGGTCGCGCTCCGAATGGCGCGCGCAGAGCCATCTGATCCAGCAGCTCGACGGCGCGAACGGCCTGCGCCGCCGGCCGGCCCAGGCGCTGCCGACCGCGGTGAGCGCCTCGGCCGACGGCGTGACCGTGACCTCCAAGGCCTACGGCGAGGAGCGCTTCGACCACGTCGCCGTGCTGCTCGGCTACGAGCCGGCGCCGTCCGCCTGGCTGCTCGTGGCCGATGCGTTGCAGCGCGCCGGCGTCACCGCGCCGTCGCAGCCTTTCCGCGACGAGCCGCGCTTCGGCGTGCTGGGCCTGTTCGTCGCGGGCGACGCCAGCGGCCGCCAGCATCCCTGCGTGCAGACGGCGCTCGGCGACGGCGTCGTCGCAGCCAAACAGATCGAAGCCTTCCTGCGCCCGCTGCGCGAATCGCAGCCGCCCCCCGCGCTGCGCCGCAACAACCGCCAGGTCATCCACATCAACGGGCTGCGCTTCGGCGCCAACCTCGGCGTGCTCGACTTCGAGCGCGAGGGCCCGCAGCCCATCCTGGTCGACGCCGAGATCAACCTCGGCGCGCAGACCATCGTCTCGCGCGATGCCGACATCGGCCACGTGCTGGACTACCGCCGCGTGCGCACCATCATCATCGACGAGTGCACCGCGGAACACACCGACCTGCTCGAAGCCCTGCTGGGCAAGCTCTGCGTCCGGCTGATGAAGCTGCCCGGCGTGGTGGGCGTGCGCATCAAGGTGACCAAGCTCGAAATCTTCCCCGACTGCCAAGTCGCAATCAGCGCCGAATGCGGCACCTGGTAGTCCCTCCCCCTACGCGCTGACGCGCGCCCCCTCGAGGGGGCGGGCCTGGCGGCCCGGCAGAGCCGGTTCCGCGGGCCCTGCTTGATTGAAGACATTGAGGACAGAACATGACCGACTCGACCACCACCACCACCATTGAAGGCATCGATCTGGCCGCGGCGGATGCCGCGGCCAAGAAGCACGCGCACGAGATGAACAAGCTCTCGAAGCGCCTGCACCGCCAGGTCGGCCAGGCGATCGGCGACTTCAACATGATCGAGGACGGCGACAAGGTCATGGTCTGCGTGTCCGGCGGCAAGGACAGCTACTCGCTGCTGGACATCCTGATCAACCTGCGCGACCGCGCGCCGATCAAGTTCAGCATCGTCGCCGTCAACCTCGACCAGAAGCAGCCCGGCTTCCCCGAGGACATCCTGCCCGCCTACCTGAAGTCGCGCGGCGTGGACTTCCACATCGAGGAGCAGGACACCTACTCCATCGTCAAGCGCCTGGTGCCTGAGGGCAAGACGACCTGCTCGCTGTGCTCTCGCCTGCGCCGCGGCATCCTGTACCGCGTGGCGGGCGAGCTCGGCGCGACCAAGATCGCGCTGGGCCACCACCGCGACGACATCGTCACCACGCTGATGCTGAACATGTTCTTCGGCAGCCGCATGAAGGGCATGCCTGCGAAGCTGGTCAGCGACGACGGCAAGAACGTCGTCATCCGCCCGCTGGCCTACGTGAAGGAGTCGGACCTCGAGCGCTGGGCCGAGCACCGCGAGTTCCCCATCATTCCGTGCAACCTCTGCGGCAGCCAGCCCAACCTGCAGCGCGCCACCGTCAAGGCCATGCTGCAGGACTGGGACAAGCGCTTCCCGGGTCGCGTGGACAACATGTTCACCGCGATGGGCAACATCGTGACCTCGCACATGATGGACCGCGAGCTGTTCCCCTTCCAGACGATCAAGGCCACTGGCGCGCCGGTCGCCGACGGCGACATCGCCTTCGACGAGGACGAGCAGTGCGGCACCCCGGCGCCGGCCACCGGCGTCGTCAACATCATCCGTCCCGGGGCCAAGGGGCAAGTCCCGGCCCCCGTCGACGACGCCGGCGAGGCGTACTCTGCCGCCGAGGACTGAGGTCTCTGGGCGCCTCGCGGCGCCCTTTCCTCCCCACGGAAGCCCGGCCCCCGCGCCGGGCTTCGCGCTTTCCAACGAAGAGAAACCCGCCGCTTACCGCCCCGTCACGCCGTTCAAACGCGCGGGTCAACCGGCTCGGGTCACAATCGTTGCACTGTCACGCTCGCATCCGACGTCAAGTGAGGCGTCCGGGGAGCGTCACCGGGCGCGGCGCCTGCCCCGGTCGACGGCCACGAGCGGTATCCGACTGGAGGTCACCATGTTCACCTTGAATCGTCGAGTCGCCCTGTTGAGCCTGGGCGCCGCGGCCGCGCTGTCGCTCACCGGCTGCGCCGCCCTGAATACCGTCAGCGCGGATGCGCAGACCTTCGGCAGCTGGCCGGCGGGCCGTCAGCCCGGCACCTTCGCCTTCGAACGGCTGCCCTCCCAGCAGCGCAACGAGGCGAGTCAGGCCTCGCTCGAGGACGCCGCCCGCGGCGCGCTGCTGAAGGCCGGCTTCACCGAGTCCGCCGATCCCAAGGCCGCCGACATCACCGTGTCGCTCGGCGCGCGCGTCTCCCGCTCCGGCCCGGCGCCCTGGGACGACCCGCTGTGGTGGCGCTGGAACGGCAGCTACTGGGGCTGGCGCTACGGCCCGGCCTGGCGGCCGTACTACAGCCGCTGGGGCTACTCGTACCCGATGGATCCGATGATGGAGCGCCGCTACGACCGCGAGGTCGCGATGCTGCTGCGCGACCGCAAGACCAACGAGCCGCTGTATGAGGCGCGCGCCTCCAATGACGGTTTCACCGAGGGCGGTTCGGAACTCTTCGGCGCGCTCTTCGAGGCGTCGATGACGGACTTCCCGCAGACACGCCCCGAGCCGCATCGCGTGAGCGTGCAGCTGGCGCCGTCGAAGTAGGACGGCCGACGCCGGCGGGCGCCGGCCGGCGCCCACAAGTGGCGACAACCGGTCACCGCGACGCCATGAGGATCGTCGCGGGCGACCCCGATAATCGCGGTCTCTCCAACAGGGAACCGCGATTCTTCTTATGTCGCTGAACATCGTCGTCATGGCCGCGGGCAAGGGCACCCGCATGAAGTCCAGCCTGCCCAAGGTGCTGCACAAGCTGGCGGGCCGCGCGTTGCTCCAGCACGTGCTCGGCAACACCGCCGCGCTGGACGCGCAGGCCCGCATCGTCATCACCGGCCATGGCGCGGAACAGGTCGAGGCGGCCGTCGGCGGCGAGGGGCTGCGCTTCGTGCGCCAGGAGCCCCAGCTCGGCACCGGCCATGCGATCCAGCAGACCATCCCGGCGCTGGTCGCCGGCGGCACCACGTTGATCCTCAGCGGCGACACCCCGCTGATCAGCACCGCGACGACCCGCGCGCTGGTCGAGGCCTGCGGCGGCGACAAGCTGGTACTGCTGACCATCGAGTACGCCGACCCAACCGGCTACGGCCGCATCGTCCGGGGTGGCGATGCTGGCGATCAGGTCAAGGCGATCGTCGAGCACAAGGACGCCAGCGAGGAGCAGCGCCGCCTCCGTGAGTGCTACACCGGCATCATGGCCGCGCCGACCGAGGCGCTGAAGCGCTGGGTCGGCCAGCTGGACAACAACAACGCCCAGGGCGAGTACTACCTGACCGACATCGTCGCGATGGCGGTGGCCGAAGGTGTCTCCGTCGTCGGCGTCAAGACCCACGACGAGACCGAAGTGCTGGGCGTCAACAGCCCGTCGCAGCTGGCGCAGCTGGAGCGTCGCTTCCAGCTCGTCCAGGCCGAGGCCTTGATGACGGCGGGCGTGCGCCTGGCCGATCCCTCGCGCTTCGACCTGCGCGGCACGCTGAACTGCGGCAAGGACGTCGAGATCGACGTCAACTGCGTCTTCGAAGGCCAGGTGACGCTCGGCGACGGCGTGCGCATCGGCGCCAACTGCGTGATCCGCAACGCGACGATCGCCGCCAACGCCCGCATCCACGAATTCACCCACATCGACGGCGAAGCCGCCGGCGCCAGCGTCGGCGAAGGCGCGCTGATCGGCCCGTTCGCGCGGCTGCGTCCGGGCGCGCAACTCGGCGCCGAGGTCCACATCGGCAACTTCGTCGAGGTGAAGAACTCGACGCTGGCCAAGGGTGCCAAGGCCAACCACCTGGCCTACCTGGGCGACGCGACCGTCGGCGAGCGCGTCAACTACGGCGCCGGCAGCATCACGGCCAACTACGACGGCGCCAACAAGCACCGCACGACCATCGGCGCGGACGTGCACGTGGGCTCGAACTGCGTGCTGGTCGCGCCCGTCACCCTGGGGGACGGCGCCACCATCGGCGGCGGATCGACCATCACCAAGGACGTCGCCCCCGGCCAGCTGGCTGTGGCGCGGGGCCGACAAACGGTGATTTCCGGCTGGAGCCGACCCAGGAAGGGGAAGTGATTCACCCAAATCAGCGCTGAAACGCCGTAAGCTCGGTCTGTTCGTGTCACGAAGTGTGACAAGTTCCCGTAGATCGGCGCGCGAGGCGCTTGCACGGTGAGCGCTCCCCCCGAGCTGTGGGAGGCGCATTTGCCGGTAGCTGCCTAGCATCCGTGTCGTTGATTGGCTGAACCGCTGTTCCCCAGCTGAACTCTCATGGCGAACTCCAAGACCGCTTCTCCGCTGCTGCCTCAGGACGACGATCTCCTCGCCGTCCCGCCGGCGTCTGCCGCGCTGGACGCCTTGGCGGACCGCTCGGACGATCCGGCCGCCCAGGCGGCCCGGGCCGAGTCGCTGGAGCAGTTGGCGATGTCGCACGCGATGTCCGACCAGGCGGCGGAAGCCTGCTTCTACCTGTGCCGCAGCCTGGGGCTGGCCCGCCAGCAGCGGGCGCCGGATGCGGAGCCAGATCTGGAACTGCTGTTCCAGTTGCTGGGCGCGCTGGCCGATCTGCCGGGCGAAGTGTCCGCCCTGCCGATGCCCGAAGGCGAGGCCGACGGTCTGGGCGTGGCCGAACTCTGTCATCAGCTGAGCGCCGCTCGCGAAATGACAACGGCCGCCTGGAATGAGGCGGCCGAGTCGGATGAGTCGGTGGCGGCTTGCCCGGCAGCTCCGGCCCGGGCCCTGCACTGATCTTCAGCGCTGTCGTTCGTGACCGGCGATGAGCCGGCTGACCCTCGAGACCGACAATCCCAGTTCACGCGCGAGTTCAGTCATCGACTGACCGCCTTCGGTGTGCGCGCGATAGAGCGCCTCTTCCCGGCTGCCGCTGGCCTTGAGCCAATCGCCCCAGCGGCGCGGACGCGGCGTGCGCGGTGGATGCTCGCTCAGCCGCACGGTGCGCTGGACGAAGGCCGCATCGCCCAGGAAGATCTGGTGCCGCAGTTGCCCCCAGATATCGAGGTCGGGCTCCGCCTCCACGATCGCCTGATAGCGCTGCGCCGCCTTCCTGCGATCCGCCGCGTTCTGCGGCACACGGCCCAGGACATTCGTCCATAGCCCGTCGATCTCGAGCCATTCCGGCGCGGTCACCAGCCCGGCATGCGCCTGGAGACTGCTCCAGCGCCAGGCCGTCGGCGACGACGCCAGCCCGGCGCGACGCCCGATCAGCTCCACGTAGCGGCAGGCGTCCAGCAGCAGATGCTCGCGATCCACCAGGACCGCCTTGAACCGCCCTTGGAAGACATGCCCGAACTGCCCATGCCGCCGGTTGTGCGCCTGGGTGTACACACCGTTCAGATGGCGCATCAGGCGGGAGAGATTCGCCTGCCGGGTGAACAGCAGCAATTCGTAGTGCTCCCGGCCCAGCCCGTAGGCGAGCACTTGGGCGTCGAAACGATCCGCCGCCTGCTCGATGAGGCCGAGCAGGGTCTGCCGATCCTCATCGTCGGAGAAGACGGGCGCGTCGGCACGTGTGGCCACGTGGTAGACGGCGCCGGGGAATTCGATGCGGAGGGGCCTGGCCATGCCTAACAACTAGGCGATGAGCGCACAAAAGACAAGCGCCCGGGCCGGTATTCGCGCTCGGGCGCAAGACTTGACCCCTGATCGCGGGGCCTGCGGGCCCCTCGCGATAGCCGGAGCGCTATCGGGGGTCAGGACTCAACAGCAAAACCTGGAACCTGGAATCCCTGCCTACGCAGGGTTCCCGCGGCGCCGGATCAGCTCTTGCCGAGCGACTCCAGCACCTTCATCACGGCGTCCTCGCCCATGTTGCGGGCGTCGGCGAGTTCGCCGCCCTTGGTCGTGCCCAGGACCTGGCCGTCGGCGCCGATCACGGCGACGGTGGGGATGCCCTTCTTCAGCGTCACGCCCATCTGGTTGGCGACATCGACGTTCTTGTCGAAGCGTCCGACGTTGACCTTGACCGTCACGAAGCGCTTGTCGACGGCGGCGCCGAGGTGGCCGTCGCCGAAGCCCTTGTTCAGCGCCAGGCAGTCCTTGCACCAGTTGGCGCCGTAGACCACCAGCACCTGCTTGCCATCCTTGGCGGCGCGGGCGACGGCATTGTTGATGTCGGCGCGGGCGTCGGCCTGCTCGTCGTAGGGACCGGGTCCCGAGGCGGCATCGGCGGCGTGGACCGAGGTCACGGACACCGCGGCGAGCGCGGCGGCGAACAGCAAGGAAGCGGTGCGGCGTTTCATGACGCCGGAGTGTGCCACCGGCGACAAAACCGTGACGACGATGAGGAGGCCAAGAGGCGTCGGCAAGGCCGAGAAACCGCCGTCCGCGGCTCGAAAGCCCGGCGGCTTGCGGTACAAAGGCGGGCTTCGCACAAACCATCACTTTCCGGGAACGGGACCCCTCCGCCATGGCCTCCAGCCTGCTCGCACTGCTCGACGACATCACCACGGTCCTGGACGACGTGGCCCTGCTCTCCAAGATGGCCGCCAAGAAGACGTCCGGCGTCCTCGGCGACGATCTGGCGCTCAACGCGCAGCAGGTCACCGGCGTCAGCGCCGACCGTGAACTGCCGGTGGTCTGGGGCGTCTTCAAGGGCTCGATGGTCAACAAGGCCATCCTGGTCCCGGCCGCACTGGCGATCAGCGCCTGGGCGCCGTGGCTGGTCACGCCGCTGCTGATGATCGGCGGCGCCTACCTCTGCTTCGAGGGGGTCGAGAAGCTCGCCCACAAGTGGCTGCACACCGCCGAGGACGACGCCCACGAGGCGGCGCTGTCCGAGGCGGTCAAGAACCCGGCCATCGATCTCGCCGCGCTGGAGCGCGACAAGGTCAAGGGGGCGATCCGCACCGACTTCATCCTGTCCGCCGAGATCATCGCGATCACGCTCGGCACCGTCGCCGACGCCTCGTTCACGACGCGGCTGCTCGTGCTGTCGGGCATCGCCATCGTCATGACGATCGGCGTCTACGGCCTGGTCGCCGGCATCGTGAAGCTGGACGACGCCGGCCTCTGGCTGAGCCGCAAGGCCGCCGCCTGGCAGCAGGCGCTGGGCCGCGGCCTGCTGTGGCTGGCGCCGTGGCTGATGAAGGCGCTGTCGGTGGCGGGCACGGCGGCGATGTTCCTGGTCGGCGGCGGCATCCTGACGCACGGCGCGCCCTTCCTGCACCACGCGATCCAGCATGTGGTCGAGGCCCTGGGCGTGAGCGGCTTCGCGCGCACGATCGTCGAGGTCCTGGGCGACGCCGTCGCCGGCATCCTGGCGGGCATCGTGGTCGTGGCGGTCGTGACCGGTATCCAGCGCCTGCGGCATCGCCGAGAATGACGGCCATGAAGACGCATCACATCGAAGTCCAGAAGCTCAAGGGCGCCTCGAATTCCTCCACCAGCGGCCTGGTGACCTTCAAGCTGGACGCCCTGGTCAAGGAACGCGAGCCGGTCGACGGCATCGAGCCCAGCACCCTGCTCGTCATGACCGAAGCCAACGCCCGCGTCCTGATGGCCCTGCTCAAGACGCAGCTGACCGACATGGACGGCCGCAAGCCCAAGAGCCGTCACGGCCGCCACGGCTGAGCTCACCGCACCTCGCCGCCGCCCTCACCGAACATCGCCCGACTCTCCAGGATCCGACATGGACTTTCCGCAGTACCAGCCTGACAAGGCCCTCTACACCCCGCTGACCGACGACGAGCTGTCGGACCTGGACGACTTCCTGTCCGAGCTGGACAACGACGCCGCGATGAACATCGAGGCGCTGGACGGCTACCTCAGCGCTCAGCTGCTGAGCCCGCTGCCCTTGAGCGCCAAGCCCGGCGCCGAGTGGATGAGCCCGGTCTGGGGCGGCGGCGACCCCTTCCCCAGCGGCAAGCAGCGCAAGAAGATCGCCCTGCTGCTGCTGCGCCACGTGCACAGCCTGTCGGTGCAGTGGACGTCCAAGCAGGACGAATGGGAGCCGATCTTCAGCGTCGCCGAGGAAGGCGAACAGCAGTTGGTGGACGCCGAGGACTGGTGCACCGGCTTCATGATCGGTGTCGACCAGGACGGCGAGGCCTGGACGCCGCTCTTCGACCACGTCAAGACGGCCGCCGCGCTGGCCCCGATCGCGCTGCTGGGCGGCGACGAAAGCCAGCTCAGCGCCGAGGACCAGGAAAAGCTCACCGACCTGCACTGGCGCGACGCGCTCAGCCGCGAAGTGCCGGAAGGCGTGCTGACGCTGTGGACGCTGCGTTCGCAGGCCGAGTGAACGCCTGAACGGCCACCCTGACCGACCACCGGCCCGGTCGGACGACCGGGCGTCCCACCCTCTCATCCATCGCTGGTTCCGATGAAGCGCAACTTCCCGTTCGCGGTGCTGGCCACCGCCGCCTTGCTGACGATCGCCGGCTGCGGCACCAACGTCGTCAATCCCGTCACCGGCCGCACCGAGCGCAGCGCGATGAGTCCGCAGCAGGAAGTCGCGACCGGCCGCCAGGCGCATCAGGACGTGCTCAAGGAGTATTCGGTCGTCGACGACGCGAAGCTCCAGTCCTACGTCACCGCGCTGGGCAACAAGCTGGCGGCGCAGTCGCACCGGGCGGAACTCGAGTGGCACTTCACCGTGCTCGACAGTCCGGAGGTCAACGCCTTCGCGCTGCCGGGCGGGTATGTCTACGTCACGCGGGGCATCCTCGCGTACATGGAGAACGAGGCCGACCTCGCCGGCGTGATGGGCCATGAGATCGGCCACGTCACTGCGCGTCATGGCGCACAGCGCGCGACGCGCCAGCAGAACGCTGGCATCGGCGTGCTGGCGGCGACGGTGCTGGGCGCGGTGCTCGAATCGCGCGGCGTCAGCGGCGCGACGGACATCGCGGGCCAGGTCTCTCAGAACGCCGCGGCGGGCTACATCGCCTCCTACAGCCGCGAGCAGGAACTGCAGGCCGACCAGCTCGGCGCCGAGTACCTCTCCCGCAACCACTACGACCCGAAGCACATGGTCGACGTGATCCAGGTGCTGAAGGACCAGGAGCAGTTCGCCGCCGACCAGGCCAAGGCGCAAGGCAAGCAGCCGCAGAGCGGCAACAGCTGGCTGGCCTCCCACCCGAGCAACGAGCAGCGCCTGCAGCGCATCCGCGACGAGGCGGCGCAACTGACGGGCGGCCAGCCGGTCGACGAAAACCGCGCCGCTTTCCTGCAGGCGATCGACGGCATGGTCTTCGGCGACAGTCCCGCACAGGGGCTGGTGCGCGGCCAGCAGTTCCTGCATCCGACGCTCGACATCGCGCTGACGGCGCCCACGGGATGGGCACTGCAGAACGGCAGCGAGACGCTGACGGTGATGAGCCCGCAGCGCGACGCGGCGCTGATCCTGCAGCCGGTGCCGGAGAAGGCCGGCACGGTGCACGACGACATCCTGCGCCGCTGGGGCGCGGAGCAGGGTCGCACGGACGAGAAGACGATCAACGGCCTGAAGGCCACGCACTTCAGCGGCGTGCGCAAGAACGCGCAGGGCCAGCGCGGCAATGCCGAGATCACGCTGATCACGAGCGCCAAGGGCGCGGTGTACGCGCTGGTCTATGCGGCGAAGGACGGCCAGTCGCTGCAGGCGCGGCGTGCCGCGCTCGCGCAGGCGGAAGAGAGTTTCCGCGCGTTGACCGCCGACGACAAGAAGCTGGCCAAGCCGTGGAAGGTCGCGCTGCGGCCCTACCCGGCTGGCGGCTTCGCCGAGATGGCGAAGACCTCGGTGATCACCGAGGCGCAGCTGAAGCTGCTCAACGGCCGCTACGGCGGCGAGGCGCTGCCGAAGGTGGGTGAGCGCGTGAAGACGGTCGTCGCCGCGCCCTGACCCGAGAAACGACAAGCCTCGCAGTCCTCGGTCGCAAAACCGACGAAGTGCGGGGCTGATGGGGGACGGCTGGTCGCGGGGTTCTGGCGCTTGACGCCAGGGCCCTGCGACCTGGCGGCCAACGCACCACCTTCAGCAGGTGGGCGCCGACACGCCAAGCACTCCAGCATCACTTCTGCTGAGCAGGCCCCAGGTTCCTCAACCAGAACTGCTCGTACTTCCGGTGCCAGCCGACGGCCTTCACCGCGCCGCCGAGGGCGTGCTCGCCGTCCGGATCCAGGAAGAGCTCAACGAGCCCTTCCTTCCCCGACTCCAGCAGCGCGCGGTACACATTGACGGTGTCTTGGTACAGGACGTTCGGGTCCTGCATCCCGTGCACCAGCAGCAGCGGCTTCTTGAGGTTCTTCGCCAGCGGCAGCAGCGAGTACTTCCGCAGCACGGGCTTGGTCCGGTCGACCTTGCCGATGGTGCGTCCGCTGTACCAGCTGTTGTAGTTTTCCCATTCCGTCGGGCCTGCGCCCGCGATGCCGGCCGCGAAGAGATCGGGCTTCGTGTACATCGTGTACTGGGTCTGGAAGCCGCCGAAGCTCCAGCCGTTCAGGCCGATGCGCGCGCCGTCGACGCCCAGGTTGGCCTTCATGTACGCAGCGAGGTCCTCGAGGTCTTCGGTCTGCGGCGCGCCCGGCTTCTCCCAGTTGGCGTCGGCGAACTTCTCGCCGTAGTTGGAGTGGCCGCGCGGGTCCACCGTCACCGTGACGTAGCCGTGCTTGGCCGCCATGTACATCGCGAAGACGTAGCCGGTCGGCTGGAAGCTGTCGGTCTCGACCGAGTGGCGGTCGTTGAGCGGGCCGCCGTAGGTGTAGACGATCGCCGCGCGCTTGTCCGTCGGCGCCCAGCCCAGCGGCTTGAACACGTAGGCAGGGATGGTGTCGCCGTGTCGGTTCTTGAAGCTGAAGCGCTCCGGCCGCAGCACGTCGACCTGCGCCCAGGCGGGGTCGTGGCTCTGGGTGAGCAGCTTGCCGGCTTCCGCGCCGGCCGCGGGCGCCTGGCCCTTCAGCAGCTTGAGCTCGGGACGCTCGGCCCAGTTGCCCGCCACCGCCGCGGCCCATTGGCCGTTGCGCGCCACCACGGCGTTGCGGTGGTAGTCCGGCGAGCGGCCCAGCGCCGTCATTCGACCGTCCTTCAAGTCCACGCGCCAGACATTCATCGCGGCGTAGTCGTCCTTGTTGGCCACGACGAACATCGTCTTCGCATCCGGCGTGAAGCCCAGCACCTGGAAGGCCTCGAACTCACCCGTCAGCAACGGCTTCACCGAACGGTCCGCGCCGGCCGCGAGGCTCATTGCATACGGTTGGCGCCAGCCGTTGTCGGCCAGGATCAGCACCAGCTGCTTGGAGTCCGGCGTGAACGACGGCGTCATCACGTTGACCAGCTCGTGGTGGATGGGCGCGCGGCGCTCCAGCACCATCTCGGGCTTCGCATCGCCCGGCTTGCCCAGGTAGACGCGGAACTGGTCCTTCTCACGCTCGAAGGTCGTGAAGGCGTAGACGCTGCCGTCGCGGGCCCACACGACCGGCGAGATCTCGAACCAGCTGTCGCCGCCCGGATGCGTGAACACCGGTTGCGGCTGGCGTTCCGGCGCGGCGCCCGGCGCCGGCACCTTGCGGACGTAGATCGCCATAGAAGGCACGCCGCGCTTGTCGTCGGAGACCTCGCGGTCGACCTTCTTCGCGGTGGCCCAGCGGTCGTTGAAATTCATGATCTCGACCTGCCGGCCCGGCTTGGGCAGCGGCTTGCCGTCGGCGCCGACCAGCGGCGCGTTGGCGACCAGCGCCATCCAGCGGCCGTCCTCGCTCATCGCGGTCTGGGCGATCTTGAACTTGCGGTCCTCGTCGTCCGGATTGAAGAGCTCGCGGTTGATCACCTCGATGCCGGCCGTGGCCAGGCGCACGCGCAGCACGCGCGTCTCGTCCTGGACGATCAGGAACTGGTCGTCCGGCGCGTAGGCCACCGGCTTGAGCGTGCGGCCCGTGGCGAGCAGCGGCTCGGCGCGCTCGCTGCCGGCCTTCCAGCGCAGCAGCTGGCCGCGGTAGGCCAGCACGAGCTCCTCGCCCTTGGACGCCCACACAAACTGCGACACGCCGGGGTACAGGTCCTCGGGCTTGAGCTTCTCGCGCTCGCGCTTCTTCTTGAGTTCGTCGCGAAGCTCCCAGAGTGCCATGTCCTTGGGATCCTTGGCCGGCTTCTTCGCCTCGGGCGCCGAAGCGGCGGAGGCAGGCGCGGCGGCCGCGACCGCGGCGTCGCCCCAGGCAGCCTTCTCGGCGGCCTTGCGGGCCTCCTCGCGCGCCTTGCGCTCGGCCAGTTCGACCTTCAGTTCCTCGATGGCCTTGCGTTCCCATTGCTCGAGGTCGACCGCCTCGCCGCGCAGGTAGGCGGCCTGCGCCTCTTCCCGCACCTGGCGCTCGGTCAGCTCGTCGCGCTTCTGCTTGAGCTTCTTCGCGTAGCGGTCCAGGTTCTCCGGCGTCTCCACCGCGGCCATCAAGGTCGGCGACGTCAGGCGCAGCGTCTTGCCCGTCTGCGTGTCATGCACGTAGAGGTCGCTGCCCGGTTCGCCGAACGGATTCCACAGGTAGGCGACGTAGCGGCCGCTCGCGCTGAAGCGCACGTCCTTGGCGGACTCGCCGCGATAGGGTTCGGCGCGGAACAGCTGTTCCAGCGTCAGCGGCCGGTTGGTCACGGCCACCGGCACGGCGGCCGTCTGTGCCAGCGAGCCTTCGCTGGCGCCCAGTCCCGTGGCCAGGGTCGCCAGCACCAGGGAAGTCAGGATCCATTGCTTCAATCGTTGCTCCACGCCCCGCAGGTTCGGCGGGGACGCGGGATTCTAGGGACGCCCTCAACAACTGCTTACCGCTGCGATGTCCACCGCATCCGTCAAGCGCGCGTTAACTGTCCATACTTTCCCTAGGCAGGCCCTTTCCGGACGCCTCGCCCATGACCTCCGGCAGGGGGAAAGGTCGCGAAGCGAACCGGAAGCACCAGAAAGAGGTATTCGATGAAGCACCTGATTCAACGCATCCTCGGCGCCGTGGCGCTGACGGCTGGCGCGCTGGCCGCGCCGGCGGCCTTCGCGGGCGACGTGGGCGTGTCCATCAGCGTCGGGCAACCGGGCTTCTATGGCCGGATCGATGTGGGCAACGTCCGTCCCGACGTGGTGTACGCGCAGCCGATGGTGATCGAGCGCGTCTACGCGCCGGCGCCGCCGCTCTACCTGCGCGTGCCGCCGGGGCACTACCGCTCCTGGGCGCGCCATTGCGGCTACTACGGGGCCTGCGGCCGGCAGGTGTACTTCGTGCAGGAGGGTTGGTACTCCCGCGCCTATGCGCCGGCGTACTACGGCCGCCCGCACGTGCATCCGATGCCGGTGTACGCGCCGCCGCCTCCGCGGTGGGATCCGCCGCGCCGCGACCATTGGGACGGCCGCCGCGACTGGCACGACCATCGCGACGACCGCCGCGGCTGGGAAGGCCGCCGCTGGGACGAGCGCCGCGACGACCACCGGGGCGGTGACCGCGGCGGCTGGGACCGGGGCGGTGATCGTGGGGACCGGGGAGATCGCGGCGATCGGGGGGGCGACCACGGCCACGGCCACGGACGTCATCGCGACTGACAGACGGCCTGCGGGGCCTCGCGTATAGTGGTTGGCTTACACACCAGCAAGGTGTGATTCACAGCGCCGACGTATGTTCGCCAAAGTCCTCGCCGCTCTCGGTCTGCTGACCTGCGTGTTCCTCGCGATCGACATGGCCTTGCCGCGCCGGCATCAACTGGCCTGGCGCGGCTGGTTGAAGCAGACCGGCGTCCGCATGAGCGGTTTCAGCCTGCGCGGCCGCTTCAATTCCCGCGACCGCCGCCGTGCGGCCCACGATGCGGCGCTCGACGCGATCGCCCGCGCCAAGAACCGCTCGGGTACCTGGGACGGCAACGTCTATCACGGCGACGACTTCGAGCAGCGGCAGCGGCGCAAGCCGCATTGAAAACCTCGCGCCGCGCGATCGATCCGGAAGTGCCGCGATGGCCGTCCTCGATCACTTGATCCTGAAGGTCAACGACCTCGCCGACAGCCTCGCGTTCTACGTCGGCATCCTGGGATTCACGAACGAAGGCGCCTCGGGCCCGTTCACGGTGATCCGTGTCGGTCGAGACTGCCAGCTGCAACTCGCCCCTTGGGGAACTCCCGGCATGGAGCACTACGCGTTCTCGGTGTCTCCCGAGGAGTTCGATCGCATCTTCGAACGCGTGAAGGCGGCCGGTATCGGGTACGGACCGAGCTTCCACGCGGTCGGCACCAACACCGGCCCCGGCGAGGAAGTCGGCGCACGGGGCGCGGCGCCGACGCTGTACTTCAACGATCCGAACAAGCACTTGATCGAGATCCGCGCGTATCCGGTCGTTTGAGTGAACTCGTCCGAGCGGCCGCTTGAGCAGCCGCCCGAACCTCAGCGCCGCGCCAACACCGGCGCGAGCGCCTTCCCGGTATGCGTCCCCTGCTCGACCAGCGTCTCCGGCCGCCCTTGCGCGACCACGAGGCCGCCCGCCGAGCCGCCTTCCGGCCCGAGGTCCAGCACCCAGTCCGCTTCCGCGATCACGTCGAGGTCGTGCTCGATGACGACGACACTGTGCCCGCCGTCCACCAACCGGTGCAGCACGCGGATCAGCTTCTCGACGTCGGCCATGTGCAAGCCCACCGTCGGCTCATCCAGCACGTACAGCGTGTGCGGCGGCTTCTGGCCGCGGCGCGTGACGTCGTCGCGCACCTTCACCAGTTCGGACACCAGCTTGATCCGCTGCGCCTCGCCGCCCGACAGCGTCGGGCTCGGCTGCCCCAGCGTCAGGTAGCCCAGTCCCACGTCCTGCAGCAGCTTCAGCGGGTGCGAGATCGAGGTCATCGCCGCGAAGAACTCCACCGCCTCGTCGACCTCCATCTGCAGCACCTCGCCGATGCTCTTGCCGCGCCAGCTCACTGCCAGCGTCTCCGGATTGAAGCGCTGTCCGTGGCACTGGTCGCAGAGCACCTTCACGTCCGGCAGGAAGCTCATGGCGATCGTGCGCATGCCCTGACCCTCGCAGCCCGGGCAGCGGCCTTCGCCGGTGTTGAAGCTGAAGCGGGCCGGCGCGTAGCCGCGCGCCTTCGCTTCCAGCGTCTCGGCGAACAGCTTGCGGATCGCGTCCCAGAAGCCGATGTAGGTCGCCGGGCAACTGCGCGGCGTCTTGCCGATCGGCGTCTGGTCGACTTCGAGCACCCGGTCCACCTTCGCGTGGCCTTCGACCGCGTCGCAGCCCACCCACTTCGACGGCGCCCGGCGCAGCGGCACGGCCGCGGCCATGTTGGCCAGCAGCACGTCCCGCGCCAGCGTGGACTTGCCGGAGCCCGACACGCCCGTGATCGCCACCAGTCGGTGCAGCGGCACATCCACCGTCACGCCGCGCAGGTTGTGCAGCGTCGCGTTGAGCACCGTGAGCTTCGGCGCGTCAGCCTCCATCACGCGGCGCTCCTTCAGCGGGTGCACCAGCGGTCTGGACAGGAAGCGGCCCGTCAGCGAGTCGGGGTTCTTCGCGATCTCTTCCGCCGTGCCCTCGGCGATCACGCGGCCGCCGCGCTTGCCCGCGCTCGGACCGATGTCGATGATGTGGTCGGCGCGCCGGATGGTGTCCTCGTCGTGCTCGACGACCACCAGCGTGTTGCCCTTGTCGCCCAGCGTCGCCAGCGCCTTCAGCAGGATCTGGTTGTCGCGCGGATGCAGGCCGATGGTGGGCTCGTCCAGCACGTAGCAGACGCCCTGCAGGTTGCTGCCGAGCTGCGCCGCCAGCCGGATGCGCTGCGCCTCGCCGCCCGACAAGGTCGGTGCCGCGCGGTCCAGCGTCAGGTAGCCGAGCCCCACTTCCTCCAGGAACTCCAGGCGCCCCTTGATCTCGACGACCACGTCGCGCGCGATCTCCGCGTCGCGACCCGTCAGCGTCAAGGCGGCGATCCACTCGCGGGCCTCCTTCACGCTCCACGACGCGACCGTGCCGATCGTCTCGTGCTCGAAGCTCACCGCGCGCGCCACCGGATTCAGTCGCGCGCCATGGCAATCGGGACACGGCGCGTCGCTCAGGTCCTCGATCTCGGCTTCTTCCGCGGGGAAGCTCTGCTCGCGGCCGCGGTTGTCCTTGTCCTGCTGCGTGTCGTCCAGCGCCTTGCGCTGCTCGCGCGTCAGCGCCAGGCCCGTTCCGACGCAGGTCGTGCACCAGCCGTGCTTGGAGTTGTAGCTGAACAGCCGCGGATCCAGTTCCGGATAGCTGGTGCCGCACTGCGGGCACGCCCGCTTGGTGGAGAACACGCGCAGCTCGCCGATGCCGCGCGTCGCCTTCCCGCTGCGCAGCGCGTCGTGCAGGCCGTCCAGCGGCGACAGCACGTGCACCACGCCCTTGCCGTGGTCCAGCGCCTTGGCCAGCAGCTCGCGCAGCTCGGCCTCGGTCTCCGGCGTGATCTTCATGTCGCCGACCGGCAGCTCGATGCTGTGCTCCTTGAAGCGGTCCAGGCGCGGCCACGGGCTGGTCGGCAGGAACTCGCCGTCCACGCGCAGATGCGTGTGGCCGCGCTGCTTGGCCCACTTCGCCAGATCGGTGTAGACGCCCTTGCGATTCACCACTAGCGGCGCGAGCAGCCCGATGTGACGGCCCTTGTAGTCGCGCAGCAGCTGCGCGGCGATGGCCTCGACGCTCTGCGGCTTCACCGGCGTGCCGTCGTGCGCGCAATGCTGGACGCCCAGCTTCACGTAGAGCAGCCGCAGGAAGTGCCAGACCTCGGTCGTCGTCGCGACCGTGCTCTTGCGGCCGCCGCGCGACAGGCGCTGCTCGATGGCCACCGTGGGCGGGATGCCCCACACCGCGTCGACCTCGGGCCGGCCCGCCGGCTGCACGATCGAGCGCGCATAGGCGTTCAGCGATTCCAGGTAGCGGCGCTGCCCCTCGTTGAACAGGATGTCGAAGGCGAGCGTGCTCTTGCCCGAACCCGACACCCCGGTCACGACGTTGAACTTGCCGCGCGGGATGCTGACGTCGACCGACTTCAGGTTGTGCTCGCGCGCGTTGACGATGCGGATCACCTCGTCTTCCTGGCGGCGCCGGCGCAGCAGCGACTGCAGCGGCTGCCCCTCCGAGACCTTCATCGGCGCGCGGTCCATCTCCAGCGCGTACTCGCGCAGCGCCTTCGCGGTGTGCGAGGTCGGGTGGTCCTTCAGGTGCTCCGGCGTGCCGGTGGCGACGACCAGACCGCCGTCCTCGCCGCCTTCGGGGCCGAGGTCGATGACCCAGTCCGACGCGCGGATCACGTCGAGGTTGTGCTCGATCAGGATCAGCGAGTGTCCCGCCGACAGCAGCTTGCGCATCGCGCGCATCAGCTTGGCGATGTCGTCGAAATGCAGGCCCGTCGTGGGTTCGTCGAACAGGAACAGCGTGCCCTTGGTCGCCGTCGCCTGGCGCGGCTTGGACGCTGCCTCGGCCAGGTAGCCGGCGAGCTTGAGCCGCTGCGCCTCGCCGCCCGACAGCGTCGGCACCGGCTGCCCCAGCGTCAGGTAGTCGAGCCCGACATCCGACAGCGGCTGCAGCTTGTTGATCACCTCCCGGTCGTCCTTGAAGACGCTCAGCGCTTCGGCCACTGTCAGCTCCAGCACGTCCGACACGCTGAGCTGCCGGCCGGCGCGCTCGAGCTTGACCTCGAGCAGCTCGGCACGGAAGCGCTTGCCGTCGCAATCGGGGCAGCGCAGGTAGACGTCGGACAGGAACTGCATCTCGACGTGCTCGAAGCCCGAGCCGCCGCAGGTCGGGCAGCGGCCGTCGCCGGCGTTGAAGCTGAACATGCCGGCGCCGTAGCTGCGCTCCTTGGCCATGGGCGTGTCGGCGAAGCGCTTGCGGATCTCGTCGAAGACGCCGACATAACTCGCCGGGTTCGAGCGCGCCGTCTTGCCGATCGGCGACTGGTCGACGAAGACCGCGTCGGCCAGCCAGTCCGCGCCCAGCAGCCGGTCGTGCTGGCCGGGTGTCTCCGTGGCCTGGCCGAACCAGCGCGCCAGCGCCGGATAGAGCACGTCCTGCATCAGCGTGCTCTTGCCCGAGCCGGACACGCCCGTCACCGCGACCATGCGCTGCAGCGGGAACTCGACGCTCACGTTCTTCAGGTTGTGCTCGCGCGCGCCTTCAAGGATCAGGCGCGGCGTGCTCTCCTCGACCACCCGCTTGAGGCCCATGCCCACGTGCTTGCGCGCACCCAGGTAGGCGCCGGTCAGCGTGTCGGCGGCACGGATCTGTTCCGGCGTGCCGTCGAAGACGATCTGCCCGCCCAGCTTGCCCGGTCCCGGGCCCATGTCGATGAGCCGGTCCGCCGCCAGCATCACCGCCGGGTCATGCTCGACGACGACCAGCGTGTTGCCCGCGTCGCGCAGCCGCTGCATCGCCTCGACGATGCGGTTCATGTCGCGCGGATGCAGGCCGATGCTGGGCTCGTCCAGCACGAACAGCGTGTTCACCAGCGAGGTCCCGAGCGCCGTCGTCAGGTTGATGCGCTGCACCTCGCCGCCCGACAAGGTGCGGCTCTGCCGGTCCAGCGTCAGATAGCCGATGCCGACGTCGACGAGGTACTTGAGCCGATTGCGGATCTCGTCGAGCAGCAGCTTGAGCGCCTCGTCGAGCAGCGAGCCCGGCAGCTGCAGCTCGTCCATGAACCGTCTGAGCCGATGGATCGGCAGCTGCATCAGGTCGTGGACCGACAGGCCCGGCAGCGCTTCCAACTGCTCGCGCGACCACTTCACGCCTTCCGGCATGAAGCGCTTGTCCGCCGGCAGGGCCGCGTCCGCCAGCGCCTTCGAGCCGACGCGCCACAGCAGCGCCTCGGTCTTGAGCCGCGCGCCGCGGCAGGTCGGGCACTCGGTGTAGCTGCGGTACTTCGACAGCAGCACCCGGATGTGCATCTTGTAGGCCTTGCTCTCCAGGTACTCGAAGAACCGGCTCACGCCGTACCACTGCTTGTTCCAGTTGCCGTTCCAGTTCGGGCTGCCGCCAATGACCCAGTCGCGCTGCGCCGGCGTCATCTGGTTCCACGCGGTGTCGCGCGGGATGCCGGCATCGCCCGCGTACTTCAGCATGTCGTCCTGGCTCTCCTTCCAGGCCGGCGTCTGCATCGGCTTGATCGCGCCGCCGCGCAGGGTCTTGCGCTCGTCGGGGATGACCAGGCCGAGGTCCACGCCGATCACCCGGCCGAAGCCGCGGCAGGTCTCGCACGCGCCCATCGCCGAGTTGAACGAGAACAGCGCCGGCTGCGGATCGGCGTAGCGGATGTCGCTCTCCGGGCAATGCAGGCCGGTGGAGTAGCGCCACAGCGTCGGCTCGACACCCTCCTCCGCGCTGAGCACGTGGACCGTCAACCGGCCGCTGCCGCGCTTGAGCGCCAGCTCGATCGCCTCCATCGCGCGCGCCTGCTCGACGCCCTGGATGCGGAAGCGGTCGGCCACGACGTCGAGCACCTTGCGCCCGTTGACGACGCGCTCGGACTGCACGCGCGTGAAGCCGGAGGCGGACAGCCATTGCTCGACCTCGCCCGCGCTGACCGATTCGGGCAGCTCGACCGGGAAGGTCAGCACCAGGCGCGGATCGTCGCCGACCGTGCGCGCCAGCAGTTCGGCGTAGATCGTCTGGGGCGTGTCGTGGCGGACCGGCAGCGCGGTCTCGCGGTCGAACAGGTCGGCGCCGCGCGCGAACAGCAGCTTCAGGTGGTCGTTGAGCTCCGTCATCGTGCCGACGGTGGAACGGCTGGTGCGGACCGGGTTGGTCTGGTCGATCGCGATGGCGGGCGGGACGCCCTCCACCTTGTCGACCGCCGGACGGTCCATGCGGTCCAGGAACTGGCGCGCGTAGGCGGAGAAGGTCTCCACGTAACGGCGCTGGCCTTCGGCATACAGCGTGTCGAAGACCAGGCTGGACTTGCCCGACCCGCTGGGCCCGGTCACCACCGTCAACTCCCCCGTGCGGATGTCCAGGTCGAGGTTCTTGAGGTTGTGCTGGCGGGCGCCCCGGATGCGGATATCGGAATCGGACATGTGATGTGGGCCTTGGAGCCTCGGGAAAGGCAGTGGGCGACGATTCTAGGGAGCGCCGGTGCCATGAAGTGGCAGCAGCGGGCGAGTGATGGTGAAGACCGGCGCGCGGGGCGGACGCGGCGACACAGTGGTAAGCAAATGAAAACGGGTGACCGCTCAGGAAGCTGGGGCCTACCTCTTGTCAAGGCCTCCGATTGATGACTTCCGCACACTTGCTAGTCTTCGCGGGCTGCGGCAACAATGGACCCCGTCGTCGCCGAACAACACCGGCTTCCGGTTCCACCCGAACGGCGGACGATATACCTAGGGAATACCCGCATCCCGATCGGATCGGGGACGACAAGCGACATGGACAGAAACGACGGCCATTCCACTTCGGAGTTTTCCGAGACCCCGCTGGTCTTGATGACCTCGGACGCGTCCGCGAAGCCCGCGCCGCCGTCGTCGATGACTGACCCGTCCGTGTCCGGTCAACGCCCGGCCCCCGGCGAACCCTTCGTGCTGCTGGTCGAGGACAACCCGATCAACCAAGTCGTCGCCCTGGAGTTCCTGGCGCTGATGGGTCTGAAGACGCAACTCGCGCGCAACGGCCAGGAAGCGCTGGACCTGTGCGAACAGGCGGCGCCCAGCCTGGTGCTGATGGACATCCAGATGCCGGGCATGGATGGCCTGGAATGCGCGCGCCGGCTGCGGGAGCAGCAGGCGCAGGGACGGCTGCCCCGTTTCCCGATCCTGGCGCTGACGGCGCATGCGCTGGACAGCGACGTCGCCGACAGCCTGAAGGCCGGCATGGACGAGCACCTGACCAAGCCGCTCGACTTCCTGACGCTGCGCCGCCGGCTGGCGCGCTGGCTGGATCTGCCGCAGCTCAACGACTGACCCCCGCGAGGGATCCCTCCGACGAGGGACGAGGCGTCGCCACAACGGGGGGACGCTCGTTATTTCGAGGGCCTTTGACAGCGCGCAAAGCTTCCACGAATCCCCCGTCGCGGCGCTGGCGTTGAGCGCTGCCTGCGTGCTCCACTTTCGATCCGTGCCCGATGTCCGGGTGCGCCAGGAGTGATGCATGCTCAACCCAGTCAATGTCCAGATGTCGGGGCCGCTGATGGCCGAAATCCAGCGCACGGCCCGAGAGGACGGGCTTCGCGACACGGAGGTCATCATCCGGGCCTTCGCCATGTACTTCTCTTTCCGCAGGGAGGTCCGGAGCGGGTTGGTGCTCGGCCTCATCGACCCCGAACATCAACACCAGCTGAAGAGGGCCTTCGATGTCTTCTAAGTGGGAAGCGCTCGTACGGGAGATTCCCGCCAATCACGAGGTGAAGATCGGTCCCGCTGAATCCGCCCCGGACGGATCAGTACGACGTCTCAAGGACGTGACCCTGTTCTTCTTCGGGCTGCTGGTGCTCGTGACCGTCGTGGTCTATAGCCTCGTCGTCCTGTTGGCCGACTGCATTGTTGAAGAGGATCGTCGATGGGCGACGTCCACACTGACCGCCGTCTTCGGGGGCGCACTGGGCTGGCTCGTCAAGCGATGAGGTCCATCGCGCGGTCGTCCCCTCAAGTGCTTTCGAGAAATCGCTGCACGATCGCGAAATGCTCCGGCACGTTCAGCGCCGGCGCGTGCCCGCAGCCGGGGATCGTCGCCACCTCCGCCCGCGGACCGCGCACGCGCATCGCCTCGGCTGTCTCCGGCAGCAGAAGATCCGACGTCTCCCCGCGCAGGCACAGTACCGGCAAGCTCAGCGAGTCCCATTCGGTCCAGCGCTTGTAGTCGTCCGGATGGACGAAGAACTGGCGCACCATCGCCGGGTCGTAATGCGGCGTCACGCGCCCGTCGGGCAGCCGCCGGACGGAGCTCTCCGTCAGCCGCCGCCATTGCAAGTCGCTCATCCAGCCGTAGGGCTGGTAGATCTGGCGGAAGTACTGTTCCAGTTCCGACACCGTGTCGAACGCCGACGGCGACCCCGCGTAGCTGCGGATGCGCTGGATCGCCGGCTCCGCGAGCTCCGGACCGATGTCGTTGAGCACCATCCGACGGATGCGCCCGCGCAAGGACGTCGCCGCCGCCAGCAACCCGATCGCGCCGCCCATCGAGGTCCCAATCCAGTGGAACTCCTTCAGCCCCAGCTGATCGACGAGCGCCACCGCCAGCCTCACGTAGAACGCGAGGCAGTACTCGTTGTCGGGATCGGGGCTCCACTGCGACAACCCTCTTCCGAGGGTGTCCGGACACACCACGAAGTAGCGCCCCGTCCCCGCCAGGTGGGTGGCCAACTCGTCCATGTCGCGCCCGGTGCGCGCCAGGCCATGCCAGGCGATCACCGGCTCGGCGCCCGGGTCGCCCCAGGCCTGGAAATGGATCTCGCGGTCTTCGCAGCGCAGGTAGTTCGACGTCGACTTCACGATCTCCTCCTCGCCTGCCGCAGGCGCCCGACCAGTCCGTTCGGGAAGTGGTACACGGCCAGCACGAACAGCACGCCCAGCCACAGCAGCCAGCGTTCCGGCGCGATCAGTTGCGAGAGCACCGGCACGCCTTCGACAGCGGAGGCGCCCACACGCATCAGGTCCTGCAGATAACTCTGCGCCAGCACGAACAGCGCGCTGCCGATCACCGCGCCGTAGATCGTCCCCATGCCGCCGATCACGACGATCAGCAGGATGTCCAGCATGATCTCGAAGGACAGCGAGGTGTCCGGTCCGTTGTAGCGCAGCCAGATCGCCAGCAGCGCGCCCGCCAGTGTCGCGAAGACCGCCGCCAGCAGCGTCGACAGCGTGCGGTAGGTCACCAGCCGGTAGCCGATCGCCTCGGCGCGGAAGTCGTTGTCGCGGATGGCCTGCAGCACGCGCCCGAACGGGGAATTGACGATGCGCAGCAGCGCGAGCACCAGCACCACGGTCACGACGAACAGCAGGTAGTAGCTCAACAGTCGTCCGTCGATGACGACACCGAGCACGGGTTCTTCGAAGAACTCGGTCGACGGCGAGAGCAGCGCCGGCAGCCGGAAGTTGAGGCCATCCTCACCGCCGGTGAAATCGGACAGCTGCGAGGCCAGCCCCTGGAACGCCGCCGCGACGGCCAACGTGATCATCGCGAAGAAGATCGCCTTCACGCGCAACGAGAACAGCCCGATCACAAGCGCGAGCAGCAGCGACACCACCAGCGCGCCGCCCACCCCGACAGCAAGCGCCGCGAAGCCCGGATCCATCCGTGAGCTCGCGATGGCGACGCCATAGGCGCCGATGCCGAAGAACATCGTGTGCGCGAAGCTGACGATGCCGGTATAGCCGAGCAGCAGGTCGTAGCTGCCCACGAGCACGATGAACACAAGGATCTTCGCCGCCACGTTGAGCGCCTTCGTGCCCGGGAACACGAAGGGCGCGAGCGCGAGCCCGAGCACGGTGACCAGCAGCAGCGCCGCCAGCACGCGGCTGCGCGGCAGGTCGTGGGACAGCAGGGAGCGGATGAGCGTCATGGGGGATCGCTCCATTCAACGGCGGCCGACCGCATAGAGGCCCTGCGGCCGCCACAGCAGGACGGCAACCATCAGCCCGATGTTGGAGAACAAGGCCGCCTTCGGTGCGAGGAAGCCGCAGTAGTTGGCCATCAGGCCCACCAGCAGCGCGCCCACGAAGCATCCCAGCGTCGAGCCCAGCCCGCCGATGATGATCACGATGAAGATCAGCGTGTTGACCTGCGCGCCGATCTGCGGGATCACGCTCTGCTGGTAGAGCCCCCACAGCACGCCGCCGAGACCTGCCAGCCCCGAGCCGGCGACGAACACGGCCACGAACAGCCGCCGGATGCGATAGCCGAGGCTCTCGACCATCTCGCGATCCTGGACTCCGGCGCGGATCAGCAGACCGAGCTTGGTACGGTTGAGCAGCCACAGCAGCCCGACGAAGACGGCAAGGCCGACGACGACGGCCAGCAGCCGGAACTTCTCGACCGCCACGTCGCCGACCACGAGCGCGCCGCGCAACGACTCCGGCGGCTGCAGCGGGATCATCTGCGCGCCCCAGACCAGCTTGATCAGTTCCTCGCCGATGATCATCCCGCCCATCGTGATCAGGATCTGCTTCAGGTGCATGCCGTAGACGGGTCGCACCAGCACGCGCTCGAAGACCAGACCCAGCGCCGCGGCGCTGGCGATGCCGGCCAGTGCCGCCACGGCGACCGCGAACAGGTTCGCCGCCAGCGACGGGCTCGCGACGAATCCGCCGTAGGTGTTCATCGCCCCCATCACCGTCGTCGCGACGAAGGCGCCGAGCGCGATGAACACGCCGTGCCCGAAGTTCAGCACGTCCATCAGGCCGAAGATCAGCGTCAGCCCGGAGGCGATGACGAAGATGATCAGCCCCATCGCGAGGCCGGCGATCGTCAGCGTCGCCCAGCTCGACATCGAGCCGATGAGCGGCAGCGCCGCCAGCGCCAGCGCGGCGATCAGCAGCAGCGGGATCGCGTCGAATCGTGCCTGCGGCACCGGAGAGGTCTCGTTCATTGATGGGCCGCCAGCGACAGTCCGAGCAGCCGCTGCTGCAGCGCCTCGTCGGCGGCCAGGTCGGCCATGCGGCCCGCATGCACGACACGGCCGTCGTCCATGACGGCCACGCCGTCGCCCAATGCCTGGGCGACCATGAAGTTCTGCTCCACCAGCAGCACCGTCGTCCGCGCGCCGTCGCGTCCGCGCTGGATCTCCCGCAGCGCCTCGATGAGGTTGCGGATGATCGCGGGCGCCAGCCCCTTGGTGGGTTCGTCGATCAGCAGCAGCCGGCGCGGCTCGACCATCGCGCGCGCGATCGCCAGCATCTGCTTCTGCCCGCCGCTCAGCTTGCCGGCCGGGTACAGCCAGAACTTGCGCAGCGCCGGGAACAGCCCGAACAGCCAGTCGAGCCGTGTGGTGTCGAGGTCGTCGAGCGAGCGCGCCCTGCGCGCCGCCAGCAGCAGGTTCTCGCGCACCGTCAGGTCGCCGAAGATGCCCATGTTCTCGGGCACGTAGGCGATGTCCAGGCGCGCGATCTCCGGCGTCGGCACGGCCTGGATCTCGCGGCCGTCCAGCAGCACGCGACCCGCGCTCGCGCGCCACAGACCCATCACCGTGCGCAGCGTCGTCGTCTTGCCGGCGCCGTTGCGGCCCAGCAGCATCGTGACCTCGCCGTCGGCAACGGCCAGGTCGACGCCGTGCAGGATGTGATACGCCCCGATGTGCGTCTGCACCCGCTCGAGCCGCAGCAGCACCCGGCCCTTCGACGCGTTGTCCGTCCCGTCCGTCGCCGTATCCATCGGCATTCCCGTCGATGCGGCGGCGTTCATGCGGCCTCCGGCATCGCGAGCCCCAGATAGGCGCTCTGCACGACCGGCGAGGCGATCACCGTCTCAGGATCGCCGTCCGCCACGAGCTGCCCGTTGTGCAGCACGACGATGCGATCGGCCAGCTCCCGCACGACGTCCATCTTGTGCTCGACGAGCAGGATCGTGTGCGTCCCTTCCGCCTTCAGCGCGCGGATCAGGTCGAGGATCACCGGCACCTCGTCGACGCTCATGCCCGCGGTCGGTTCGTCGAACAGATAGACCTTGGGCTTGAGCGCCATCAGCATCGCCACCTCCAGCTTTCGCTGGTCGCCGTGCGGCAGGCTCGCGGCCGGCGCATCGACGCGATGACCGAGCCGCACGCGCTCGACGATGGCGCGCGCCTCGTCGAGCAGCTCGCGGTGGTTGAGCCACACCGAGAACATCCTCAAGCCTTCCCCACACCGCGACTGCACGGCCAGGCGCACGTTCTCCAGCACGCTCAGGCTCGGGAACAGCTGCGTCAGCTGGAACGCCCGCCCTAGGCCCCGCCGCGTGCGCAGCGGCGCGGCCAGGCGCGTCAGGTCTTCGCCGTCGAGCAGCACGCGACCGGCGCTCGCGCCGAGCTGGCCGGAGATCAGGTTGAAGTAGGTCGTCTTGCCGGCGCCGTTGGGCCCGACGATGGCCGTCAGCGTGCCCGGATGGAAACTGCAGCTGACGCGGTCGACGGCCGTGTGGCCGCCGAACCGGATGGTGAGGTCGCGGGTCTCGAGCATCAGGGACAGGTGCCGATCACGTAGTAGTTGGGCGCGGTCTGCTTCAGCGTCGTGGTGACGAAGATGTTCCACAGGCCCATCGCCTGGTTGGAGCCGTTGGCGTAGGTGATGCCGTACAACGCGTAGGCGCGGCCGGAGATCGAGTGGGTGTAGTTGGACGCGGTGAAGCAGGTCGCGGGCGTGCCAGGATCGCCCGGGTCGCCGGGATCACCGGGGTTGCCCGTCGTGCCGCCGGCGACCTTGTCCACCATCGCCTTGAGGGCCGCGATCTGCGTGCCCGCCTTCTGCGCGAAGTTCGAGCCGTACCAGCCGACCCAGTCCCAGCAGCCGTTCGGGTTGGGCAGCAGGCCGCTGGCCGCGGTCGAGCGCGAGGTGTTGTCGACCTTCGTCTGCGGAAACAGCACGACGATGTTGTTGGTGTCGGCCCAGCGCGAGAAGCCGGTGTTCCTCACGAACTTGTCGCCGATGGTCGCGTAGTTCTGCTGGCAGCCGTGCAACGCGACGTGCAGCTTGCAGACCTGACCCGCCGCGCAGTTGGCCGGCACGTAGGCCCAGCCGGTCGCCGCAAGGCCGGGGTTGGTGCTGAACGCGGTCTGGTCGAACTCGATGTAGTTGGCCGCGGCGGGGCTGTTGTTGCGCGCGCTCAGCGTGCCGTAGAGCTTCGTGAGGACCGCCTTCGCGCCGTCGTAGCCGCAATTGGCGATGTAGGGCGACGCGCTGCTGCCGCAGCTGTTGTTGCCGGTGGCGTCGAAGTCGGTCGGCAGCACGTGGGCGGTGCCGCTGCGCTGGACGTATTCCAGGTTGGCGGCCGTGACGCCGTTGTTGAGGTACTGCGTCTGTACCGCGTTCATCGGATTGGGACCGACGGTCGTGTCGCTCAGGCCGACGAACAGGTAGACCTTCTGGGACGCGACGTTGCTCTTGGCGTCGATCGCCGTGCCGCTCCAGTTGTTGAGGTCGGCCTGCATCGTGTTCAGCGCGGACGACGAGATCGTCGCGTTGTACATGCAGGCGGTGTAGTTGCTGTGGCCGGCGCAGTTGTAGGGCCCGGCGGCGAAGACGCCGACGCCCTTGAACGTCGATGAATGCGCGTAGCCGAGCTGGTTGGCCATGAAGCCGCCCGACGAAAGACCCGACACCGTGATCTGGGTCTTGTCGATGTTGAGCGATGGCAGCGGCACGGCGGCCCGCGCCAGACCGGCCAGCAGGAACGATGCAGCCACCGCGACGGTGGGAACGAAACAGCGGAACGCGGAACTTCGGACAGCGGATGACTTCATTGGAAACCTCCTTGATGTCGACGGACCTTCGGCGTTGGATTCGCGGCGCTGGATGCTCAGCGCTTGTTGCGGATGGGGATGCTCATTTCCTCCGGCTTGATCTCGCGCACCAGCTCGGGCACGCCCCAGGCGAAGGCCGGATCGACCTTGATCTTGAAGTGGTACATCGATTGCATCGCCTGGTGGTCCTCGGGCCGGAAGGTCATGCGGCCCTTGGGCGTCTCGAAGCTCATGCCTTCCATGGCCTTGATGAGCTTGTTGGTGGTCGTGTCGCCGCTGGTTTTCTTGAGTGCCTCGACGACCGCGATCGCCGCGCTCATGCCGCCGGCGGTGAAGAAGTCGGGCGGTGTCTTGAACTGCTTGTAGTGGTTGGCGACCAGCCACTCGTTGACCGGATTCTTCGGGATGCCGAAGTAGTAGTAGGTCGCGCCCTCCATGCCGGGCAACGCCTTGTACGCCGCCATCGCCGGCAGGATGTTGCCGCCCGTGGCGATCTCGATGCCGTAACGCTTGAGGTCGAGGTCGGCGATCTTGAACGGGTTCCCCGCCCCGGCCCAGATGATGAAGATCACCTTGCGGCCGGGCTGGTCCTTGAGCCGGTCGATGAGACGCTGCGCGCCGGCGGTGAAATCGGTGGTGGTGGTCGGCAGGTATTCCTCATGCACGACCTTGGCCTTCTTGATCGCGTCCTTGAAGGCCTTCACGCCGTCGCGGCCGAAGGCGTAGTCCTGCGCCAGCGTCGCGATCACGGTGCCCGGCTTGTCGAGCGCCACCGCGTTGGAGATCGCGTCCTGCGAGCTGTTGCGGCCCGTCCTGAAGATGTACTTGTTCCACTTGTCGCCGGTGATCGAATCGGCGACGGCGGGCTCGACGAGCAGGATCTTCTTGTACTCCTCGGCCACCGGCAGCAGCGCCAGCGCAACACCCGAGGAGGACGGTCCGACGGCGATGTCCGCCTTGTCGTCACCATAGGCCGCGGCCAACAGACTCTTGCCGACGTCGGGCTTGCCCTGGTCGTCCTTCTCGATGACGACAAGCTTGCGGCCCGCCACGGTCATCGTGCCGCCGGTCGCGTAGTCCAGACCCATCAGGAAACCGGTCTGCGTCTGCTTGCCGTAAGCCTCCAGCGGGCCGGTGCGGCTGTAGACGTGAGCGATGCGGATCTCCTTGCCTTGGGCGAGCGCCGGGGCGCTGATGCTCATGCTCAGGACGGCGGACAGCGCCAGCACCGCGCCGGTCGCGGCGCGGATGAAGCCATGGGTCATGGAACTTGTCTCCTGTGGGCGGTCCGGTCGTGCGCCGGACTCGATGGGGCTCCTTTGCAAGGTCCATGCCGACTGCGGTCGGCCAAGCGCGGGCTCTCCACGACGCAGGGGGCATCCCTCCGGGAACCCCCAGCATCATTCCGGCCCCACCGGGGCTCGCTGACTCCCGCTTCGTCTTGCGAGGGTCGTGGTGATCGTCCTGAAACGACGACGCCGCTGTCCGGGTTTCAGACAGCGGCGTGTGTTGGCGAACAGAAGCTTGTCCGGAAACCGGTCAGTGTCCGGAGTCCAGACAGCGGCGTGATCGGCACGCCGCCCGGGAGCGGTGCGTCAGGTGCGGAAGGTCGCGACGTGCTCGTTGAGCAGGCGCGCCTGCTGTTGCAGCGATTCGGCGGCGGCAGCGGTCTCCTCGACCAGCGCCGCGTTCTGCTGCGTCATGTCGTCCAGATGCTTCACGGCCTGGTTGATCTGCGCCAGGCCGTCGGACTGGCCCGCGCTCGACTGGCTGATCTCGGCGACCGTGCCGCTGACCTGTTGCACCGACTGCAGGATCTGGCCCATCGCCTCGCCGGCACGGCCGACCTGGGCACCGCCCGCGTCGACGCGCGTGACCGAGTCGTTGATCAGCGCCTTGATTTCCTTGGCCGCGTTGGCGCTCCGCTGCGCGAGCGCGCGCACTTCGGAGGCCACGACCGCGAAGCCGCGGCCCTGCTCGCCCGCGCGGGCCGCCTCGACCGCCGCGTTCAGGGCCAGGATGTTGGTCTGGAAGGCCACGCCGTCGATGACCGAGATGATGTCCGCGATCTTGCGGCTGGCGCCGGCGATGCCGTCCATCGTTTGCACCACCTCGCCCATGACGTCGGCACCGAGCTTGGCGCGATCGGCCGCGCCGATGGCCAGCTGGTTCGTCTGATGCGCGGCCTGCGCGGAGTGCGTGACCTGCTGCGTCAACTCGTGCATGGACGCGGCCGTCTGCTGCAGGCTGGAGGCCGCCTGCTCGCTGCGCTGCGACAGGTCCTGGCTGCCCATCGCGACTTCGCGCGACGCATGCTGGATGGAGTCCGTGGCGTCGCGGATGGCGCGCACCAGATCGCTGAGGCGCCCCTGCATCGCGGCGACCTGCGTGAGCACCTGGCCGATCTCGTCGTTGCCCATGCCCTCGCCGCCGGTCACCTGCGCGCGCAGATCACCGTTGGCCACGGCCTCGACGACCTCGCGCATCTGGTTCAGCCGGCGCTTGAGACCGCGCGCGAACCATTCGACCGCGCCCAGCGCGGCGATGCCCACGGCGATCACCAGCGCCAGCGCGATCATCCCGTCGCGGCGCGCGATGCCGGCCACATCATCGATGTAGACGCCGGAGCCGATCACCCATCCCCAGGGCTTGAAGCCGGCGACGTAGGAGCGCTTGGGCTCCGGATCCTTGGCGCCGGGCTTGGGCCACAGGTAGTCGACGAAGCCGCTGCCCTGCGTCTTGACGGTGTCGACGAAGGCGACGAACAGCTTCAGGCCGTTCGGGTCCTTGTTGCCGGAGAGGTCCTTGTCGTTGAGCTCGGGCTTGATCGGGTGCATGACCATCTTGGGGGTCATGTCGTTGATCCAGATGTACTCGTTTCCGGAGTAGCGGATCTTGCCGATCTCGGCGGCGGCCTGCTTCTTCGCGTCGGCCTCGGTGAGGCCGCCCGATCCGATGCGGTCGAAGTGGCGCTTGGCGATCTGCTCGGCGTTCTTCACCTGCTCGACCGTCGTGATCATCTTGACGTCCAGCAGGCTCATCGCGGAACGGTGGCTCAGCCACATCACCAGCACGACGAAGCCGACCACCGCGGCGAGCACCGCGACGCGCAGCTTGGTGGCCAGCGTCCAGGCCCGAGGGGCCGTTCCCTTCGCGGTCGTCGTGGCGCCCGAGGGCGCGTCCGCATGGAAGCCGGTGGCAGTCGTGGTGAGCGTGTTCATGAAGTCTCCTGGGCGGGCCGGTCCATCCGGTCCTCATCGTCTAACCCCGGCCTCGAATATGCGCATGCCGCACGGTGTGCGGCAAGCCCCCAGAACCCTCGAAGAAGCCCTTGAACACAGGCCAAACGTGACGATGTGACGTCGCCCCCACCCTCCGTTCGAGGGCCTTCCGCTGCCGTACGCGTCAGGCAGAAGCGAGCTCGGGGTACTTCGCCAGCTTCTCGTAGAGCGTCGCGCGGGAGATGGCCAGCATCCTCGCGGCGGCGACGCGGTTGCCGTTCGTGCTCCTCAAGGCCTGCGCGATGGCGGCGCGCTCCAGCTCGGCTTTGCGGGCGGGCAGGGTCTCCGTTTGACCGAGCCCACGCTGCGGCTGCCGGTACCCCTCCTCGCTCCCACTTCTCCTCACGCTCGAAAGGTCGCTCGGAGGGGCACCGGCAGCCGCAGCGTCCGCATCGCCCGTGGCGATCGCGTCCGTCAGCGTCGCCGCCTCGTGGAGCCCGAAATGCCTCGGGAGCAGCTCGTCGTCATCGCTCATCAGGAAGGCCTGCTCCAGCGCGTTGCGCAACTCGCGCACGTTGCCGGGCCAGGTCTTGCCTTCAAGCGCCTTCAACGCCGAAGCGCTCAGCGTCTTCGGCGCGAGGCCGCTGCGCCGCGCGATGTCCCCGAGCAGCACGTCGACCAGCGTTCCGATGTCCTCGCACCGCTCCCGCAGCGCGGGCAGGCGGATCGGCAGGACGTTGAGGCGGTAGAAGAGGTCGGCGCGGAACTCGCCGCGCTGCACCATCGCCGCCAGATCGCGGCTGGTGGCCGCGATCACGCGGACATCGACCTTCACGACCTCGTTGCTGCCCAGCGGTTCGAGTTCCTGCTCCTGCAGCACCCGCAGCAGCTTGGCCTGCAGCGCCGGGGGCATGTCGCCGATCTCGTCGAGGAAGAGCGTGCCGCCGTCGGCCAGCTTGAACTTGCCCTCGCGCCCCTTGCGATCGGCGCCGGTGTAGGCGCCGGGCGCAACGCCGAAGAACTCCGACTCCAGCAGCGTCTCCGGCACGGCGGCGATGTTGACCGACACGAGCGGCCGGGCCGCGCGTCGCGAGGCCGCGTGGATGGCATGCGCGAGCAGTTCCTTGCCGGTGCCGGTCTCGCCCAGGAGCAGCACCGTCGCCTCGGTCTGCGCAACACGGCGCGCGTGGCGCTTGACCTCGACCGCGGCCGGGCTGGCGCCGACGAAGTCGATGATCCGGTGCTTGGCGCGGCGATTGCGGGACTGCTCGGCGGCGAGCTGGCGACGGGTGTCGTCGAGCTCCGCCTGCAGGCACGCGAACTTGTTCATCAACGGTTGCATCGTCGTCTCGGGATGGTCCAGCAGGACCATGCCCATCGCGCCGATGACGTCGCCGCCGGGACCGCGCAGCGGCAGCCGGCTGACGAGGAAGGTCCCCGCCTTGTTGGTCAGCAGGTCCACGAGGATGGGCTGACCGGTGTCGATGACCTGCGCCATCAGGGTGTTGGGAACGACCTCCTCGACGCGGCGGCCGACGAACTCGGATTCGTCGCGGAAGCCGAGCGCGGGCAGGAAGCGCTTGTAGCCCTCGCTGATCCAGACGACGCGGTGCTCGCGGTTCACCACCATCGCCCCCTGCGCGGTGCTGGCCAGCACATCGAACATGGATTGCGCCGCCAGCCGAAGCACCGCCTCGGCATCCTGGGGAATGTCGTTCATGGCTTGTCTCCTGGACGTTCGTCCTGGGCCTTCCGCAGCACGGAAGGGTGTCCGGGATCGGCCTGCCGCCACGCGGCGTCGCCCCGGATCTGATGCGGACCAATGTAGCAGCCGCCTCCCGGTGCGAAGGCCGTCCCTGCACACGAGCTCCCTGGGGAATCCCCGAAGAGGACCTCTCGCCGCGCGGGAGGCGATCCGGCTATAAACCGCCCTCATGGCCATCGTGGATTCCTGGACTTCGGCGCGGGCGGCAAGGCAGGTGCTGTCGCTGGCGCACAAGCTGCTGTCGGAACGCGGGCAGGCGAACAGCCTGGGCCTGGCCCATGACCTGAGCGGCCGGATGGGTACGCTGCCGGCGGAGGCCTGGCCGGCGGTCTTCGACAAGCTGGCCGCCGACTTCAATCCTGACCCCGCCGCGGTGCTGCGCGCCGCGCAGGCCTATGCCGACGCGCCCGGCACCGACACGCTGCGCCAGTTGACCGACGTGAGCGAGCCGCCGCGGCAGGAACTGTTCCGCCGCCTGAACCGCGCGCCCGGCGGCACCGGGACCCTGGTGCGGATGCGGCGCCGGCTGCTGGAAGGCCTGGCATCACACCCGGACTGGCGCATGGTCGACGCCGACCTGCTGCACCTGCTGTCCTCGTGGTTCAACCCCGGCTTCCTGGAGATGCGGCAGGTCGACTGGCACTCGCCCGCGCACCTGCTGGAGCAGATCATCCGCCACGAGGCCGTGCATGCGATCGACGGCTGGGACGACCTGCGCCGCCGGCTGCTGCCGGACCGGCGGCTGTTCGCGTTCTTCCATCCGCAGTTGCCGGACGAGCCGCTGATCTTCGTGGAGATCGCGCTGCTGCCCGACATGCCGGACGCGATCGCGCCGCTGATCGGCAAACGCAGCGAGCCGATGCCGCCCAACAGTTTCAAGACCGCCGTTTTCTATTCGATCAGCAATTGCGAGCCGGGCCTGCGCGGGGTCTCGCTGGGCAACTTCCTGATCAAGCGCGTGGCCGAGCACCTGCGGCGCGAGCTGCCGCGGCTGAAGCAGTTCTGCACGCTGTCGCCCATGCCGGGCTTCGCGGCGTGGCTGCAGGCGATCCGGTCGACGGACGACGAGTCGCCCGCAGGCGCGGGCCTCTCCGGTCTCTCCAGTCTGAAGCCGGCGCAGCGCACGCGAGCGGCTGAGGCGCTCGAACGACTGAAGCGCCACACGCCGGCCGAACTCGCCAGCCCGGGCGCGCTCGACGACGAGGCGCTGCAGGCCGACCTGCGCCGCCTGGCCGCCGTGTACCTGATCGGCCAGACGCCGCTCGCGGGCGGGGATCCGGTGGCACGCTTCCATCTCGACAACGGCGCCCGGCTGGAACGTCTCAATCCCGGCGGCGACCGCTCGGCCAAAGGGCTGAAACAGTCGCACGGGATGATGGTCAATTACCTGTACGACCTCGACCGCATCGAGGAACACCACGAAGCCTTCACCCAGGGAGAGATCGCGACGGCGCGCGCCGTCGGCGGTCTGCTCTGACCTTTTCGACACCCTTGCCTACCGACACCGCGGCCCGCAGAGGCCCACAGGAGACACGCATGACCCAGAGTTCCACGACCCGCCGCCGCCTGCTGGGCGCCGCCGCCCTGGCTTCCCTGTCCGCCGCGGGCGCGGGGCTCGCGCCTTCGGCGTTCGCGCAGGCCGCCTGGCCGAGCCGGCCGGTGGTCATCGTCGTGCCCTTCCCCGCCGGCGGCGGCACCGACGCCTTCGCCCGGCCGCTGACCGCCGTGCTGACCAAGCAGACCGGCAAGCAGTTCATCATCGACAACAAGGGCGGCGCCGGCGGCACCGTGGGCGCGACCATCGCGTCCAAGGCCGCGCCGGACGGCTACACCTTCTTCATGGGCGCGGTGCACCACGCGATCGCGCCGGCGATGTATCCCAAGCTCGACTACAAGCTCGAGGAGGACTTCATCCCCGTCGCCCTGGTCTCCAGCGTGCCGCAGGTCATCGTGATCAATCCGCAGAAGGTGCCCGTCACCGACGTCAAGGGCCTGCTGGACCTGCTCAAGAAGAACCCCGGCAAACTGAACTACGGGTCCGCGGGCAACGGCACCTCGCACCACCTGGCGGGTGAGCTCTTCAAGCTGCAGACGCAGACCTTCATCACCCACATCCCCTACCGCGGCGCCGGTCCGGCGCTGCAGGACCTGATGGCGGGCCAGGTGGACCTGATGTTCGACGGCCTGGGCTCGTCGGCCGCGCACATCCGCGGCGGCCGCATCAAGGCGCTCGCGGTGGCCTCCTCCAAGCGCGCGCCGGGCTTCCCGGACATCCCGAGCGCGACGGAAGCCGGCATCCCGCAGTACCAGGTGTCGACCTGGTACGGCCTGTGGGCGCCCAAGGGCACGCCGAAGGAAGTGATCGCCGCGATGCAGGCCGAGCTCCGCAAGGCCTATGCGACGGAAGAACTGAAGAACATCTGGACGGGGCTGGGCACCGACATGCCGACGCTCTACGGCGATGCGTTCGGCAAGTTCGTGCACGGCGAGGTCGTGCGCTGGGCCGACGTGGTCAAGCGCAGCGGTGCGAAACTGGATTGATCCGACAGCGATTGCCTGAACCACGGCCTGCGACTCCCGACATGAACGCTCCCCAGAAAGCCACCGCGAACGCCAACCTGTTCGCCGCGCTGCGCGCGAATTTTTCCGACGACCTGGACGCCTGCGCGATCGAGCTGGCCGACGGCCCCGACGCCGGCCAGCGCTACAGCTGGCGCGACATCGACCGCGCCACGGCGATGATCGCGAACCTGCTGGACTCGCTGGACCTGCCCGCGGGCAGCCGCGTCGCGGTGCAGACGGAGAAGAGCGTGGAGGCGCTGCTGCTGTACCTCGCGGTGCTGCGTGCCGGCTACGTCTACCTGCCGCTGAACACGGCCTACCAGGCGGCGGAGCTCGAGTACTTCATCGGCAATGCGGAACCGGCCGTGGTCGTCTGCGCGGGCAGGCATTTCGGCTGGATCAGCAAGCTGGCGTTCCAGGCGAAGGTGCCGTGGGTGTTCACGCTGAACGAGGACCGCAGCGGCACGCTGCTGGACCGCGCGGTGCAGATGCCCGATTCGCACCAGGTGGCGGAGAAGAAGGCCGATGACCTGGCCGCGATCCTCTACACGAGCGGCACGACCGGTCGCAGCAAGGGCGCGATGCTGAGCCACGGCAACCTGCTGTCCAACGCGGAGGTGCTCAAGCACTACTGGGGTTGGAAGGCGGATGACGTGCTGATCCACGCGCTGCCGATCTTCCACGTGCACGGGCTGTTCGTGGCGTCGCACGGGGCGCTGCTGGCCGGGGCGAAGATGCTCTGGTTCAACCGCTTCGATCCGCGCGGCGTGATCGCGCGGCTGCCCGACGCGACCCTGTTCATGGGCGTGCCGACGCTGTATGTGCGGCTGCTCGAGCAGGCCACGCTGACGAAGGACGCGTGCGCGCGGATGCGGCTGTTCATCAGCGGTTCCGCGCCGCTGCTGATCGAGACCTTCCACGAGTGGCAGCGCCGCACCGGGTTCACGATCCTGGAGCGCTACGGCATGAGCGAAACGATCATGCTGACGTCCAACCCCTACAAGGCCGAGGACGGCGAGCGCCGCGGCGGCACGGTCGGTTATCCGCTGCCGGGCGTGGGCCTGCGCGTCGTCGACGACGCGGGCGCGCCCTGCCCCAGCACGGGCGACGGCGAGATCGGTCACCTCCAGGTCAGCGGGCCCAATGTGTTCTCGGGCTACTGGCGCATGCCGGAGAAGACGAAGGAGGAGTTCACCGCCGACGGCTGGTTCAAGACCGGCGACGTGGGCCGGCGGGACGACCGCGGCTACGTGACGATCGTCGGCCGGAGCAAGGACCTGATCATCACCGGCGGCTACAACGTGTACCCGGCGGAGATCGAGGGCTGGCTCAACGAGCTGCCCGGGGTCGCGGAGTCGGCCGTGGTCGGCGTGCCGCATCCGGACTTCGGCGAGGGCGTGATCGCGGTGGTCGTGCCGCGGGCCGGCGCCGCGCTGGACGGCACGACGCTGGTCGCGGCGCTGAAGGACCGCATCGCCGGCTTCAAGGTGCCCAAGCGCGTCTTCGTCGAGACCGAGCTGCCGCGCAACGCGATGGGCAAGGTGCAGAAGAACCTGCTGCGCGAGCGGCATCGGGGGCTGTTCGGCTGAGCATCGCCGACAATCGTCGTCATGAGCACGCCGACGCCGCTCCCCGCCAGCACGACCGGCACGGCCGACAAGGTCGCCGCCCTCGACACCGCCTGCCCGCGCTGCGGCGGCGGCTTCCATTGCGGCGTGAACGACGGCTGGTGCGCCTGCTTCGGCACGCGGCTGGGCGAGGGCCTCAAGCGCGAGCTCGCCGCGCGCTGGCCCGACCGGTGCCTGTGCCTGCGCTGCCTGGGCGAACTGGCCCGCGACGATCCGGACAGCCACGTGCCGGACGCGCCGAAAAACCCGCCTGAGCCCCCGCTGTTGGGCGTTTGAAGGCGTACGCGGCACGGCCACAATCCGACCGATGCCCGCCTCCCCATTCAGCCAATCCGTCGCGGAGCGCCTCCAGGTCAGGCGCCTGGTGGTCTTCGGCCCCTTCCTGGCGCTGGGGCTGGTGCTGGTCGTGCTGTGGGCGCTGGTCCTCTGGTTCGCGCTGATCTATCCGAAGTCGCTGGTCGAAGACCTGCAGGACGACCTGCACAGCATCGCCCTCAACGCGGCCCAGGACACCGAACAGCTCCTGCGCGAGACCGAGGGCAGCCTGCGCACGCTCGACCTGCTGCTGCTCACCCGCAGGAACGAACGCCAGGACCTCGACGCGACCGTGTCGTTGCTCGCCGATTCGATGCGCGACAACTCGCGCGGGATCACCGACGTGATGCTGGCCAGCGCCGACGGACGCCTGTGGCGCATCCCGTCGGTCACCGGCGAACCCTATGTGGACCTCGGACGGAAGAGCTTCCTGTCCGAACTCGGCCGCCCCGGCGGACCGAGCGTCGTCCTCGGCGCGCCGATCCGGCTGCGGCCGGGCGCGCACTTCGTGCTGCCCATGGCCACGCGCCTGAGCGCGCCGACCGGATCGTTCACCGCGACGGTGGGCTTCATCGACCTCGACGTCCTGCTGCGCGTGTACCGCACGCGATCGATGCGCTCGGGCATGGCCGTGCTGCTGGAACGCGACGACGGCGTCGCGATGGCGCGCTGGCCCGAAGTCCCGGGCCTCATCGGCACCAACATGCGGCAGGTCCCCGGCGGCGAGGTGCTGCCGCCGAGCCCGCCGGCCAGCGGCCAGTTCATGGTGTCGCGGAGCCCGGCCGACGGACGCGACCGCATCGTCTCGTACCGCGTGCTGCAGGACTATCCGCTGCGTCTGTTCGTGTCCTTCGAGCGGGACCGCATCCTCGCCGGCTACCTTCAGCAGCGGCGCGCCGTGCTGGGCTTCTCGCTGGTGGTCACCGCGATCGCCGTCGGCCTGATGGCCTGGTTCACGCGGCTGCAGCAGCGCACCCGGCTGCGCGAAGCCGAACGCGAGGCCACCGCCGACGCGTCGCCGATGGGCCTCTTCCGCTGCGACCTGCAGGGGCGCACCGTGTATGCCAACGAGACCTACCTGCGACTGATGGAAGTCGACCGCAAGGACCTGGCCTGGGGATGGCTCGACCGCCTGCCCGCGTCGGAACGCGAGCTGACGCGCGAGCAGTGGGCCGCGCTGGTGGCCGTGGGCGAGCCGGTCGACCGCGTGCGGCAGCTGACGCGCCGCGACGGCACGGAGCTGCTGGTGCGCCTGCGGATGCGCCCGATGCGGCTGGGCGGGCGCGTCGTCGCGCATGCCGGCACGATCGCCGACATCACGCCCGAGCTCGCGGCCCGGCGCGAGCGCGAGCGCAGCCAGGCCGTCATGAGCGCGATGGCGCAGAGCGTCAACGTGATGATGCTGGCCGTCGACACCGATGAACGCGTGCTGTTCTGCAACAAGGCCTTCGAGCGCCGCTTCGACATCCCGGAGAAGTCCTGGCAAGGCCGCCACGCAGCGGACGTGTTCGACGACCTGTACCCGGCCGTGCATCCGCTGATCCAGCGCGCCTTCGCGGGCGAGACCAGCGTCGTCGAGATGCGCGACGACGACGGCGTCAGCCGCCCGATGCCGCTGGACGGCGACGACCGTGGCGAGACGCGCTACGTCGAACTCACCTACGCGCCGCTGCTCAACGATGACGGCACGATCCTCGGCGCCTACGGCGTCGCGCGCGACGTCACCGACGTGAAGCAGGAACAGATGCGGCTGCTGCGGGCCTCCAACACGGACCCTCTCACCGAGCTGCTCAACCGGGCCGGCTTCGCCTCGCAGGTCAACGCGGCGCTCGGCCGCGCGACCGACCGCGACGAGCTGGTGGCGCTGCTGTACCTCGACCTCGACCGCTTCAAGCCCGTCAACGACGAGTACGGCCATCCCGTCGGCGACGCGCTGCTGAAGGCCGTCGCCGGCCGGCTGCGGCACGCGCTGCGGCCGCAGGACCTGGTCGCCCGCGTCGGGGGCGACGAGTTCGCCGTGTTCCTGACCCACGTCGCGAAGCCGGTCGACGCGCAGGTCGTGGCCGACAAGCTGGTGCACGCGTTGACGATGCCGTTCCGCATCGGTGCGCTCGAACTCCACATCGGTACGAGCGTCGGGTTCTGCGTCCAGTGGGCGAGGCAGGCCGACATCGACGACCTCGTCACGCAGGCGGATGAGCAGCTCTACCGTGCGAAGCGGGCGGGGCGGGGGAGATCGAGCGGGAGCCTCTGCGCGGAGCGCAGGCCGGCTTCTGGCGCAGTGGGCGCGGTAGGCGCCGTGAGCGAGGTTGCGGACCCCGGGTTGCCAGGCGCGGGCTCTCCACGGGGCATGGGGGATCCCTCCAGGACCCCCAAGCCCCATTCCGGCCCCACGGAGGTCAGCTGACGTCGTGACGATTTGAGATCGGGGACTTCGTTGTCGAGGGATGCGGGCGTCAGCCGCAGTTGCCGAAGTCGCCGGGGTCGCGGCCGTTCAGGGAAGCGGTCGGTGTCGAGACGCCGTGCTTGAGGCGCATCAGCGTCATCTGCAGCACCTTGGCATCGGCGCTGGCGCGATGACGCCGCAGTTGGGCCTCGGCACGGACCTCCTGCTGGACGGCGTTCCAGCGCAGGGCCTCGTCCTCGCTGAGCAGGCGGCGCAGGTCCTCGATCCGGAAACGCGGCAGGCGGCCGACGCTGTCGAAGAGCTTGCTCATCCACGGGTAGTCGTGGCCCCAGCTGTCGGAGTAGACCGTCTGGCCCGCCAGGCGCTTGTTGAGCTCGTCGACGACCCATTCACGGGGACGGCCGTGGCGAAGCAGAAGCTCGCGCGTGATGCCGTGCAAGGCCTCCGCCTGCTCGTCCCAGTGCTCCCATTCGGGCGCCGGCTGGATCAACGAGCAGAACGGCAGACCGCCGGCCTCGACGAAGCCGATCTCGATCGGGTAGCTGCCGCGACCGAAACCGGAAGCCTCCAGGTCGAGGATGGTCGGCGCAAGGACCGGCGAGGCGACGGGCAGGACGGCAACGGTCATGGGCGCCAGTATGCAAGCGCCGGGCCAGCCGCGGGAGCCGCCCCCTCCTCAGATCAGGGGACGGCGGGCGTGGCCGAATGCAGGGCCGCCGGCGTGGCGGGAGCAGCCGTCGACACGGTCGTCGGCTTGGGCGCCTGGCCCGCCGCGTCGCCGTCGCCACTGTCGCCCCGGTCGCGACCCTGGCGCCGTTGCAGTTCGTGCCAGCCGTCCAGGCCGCCGTCTAGCGCCAGCACGCGCGGGTGACCGCGCTTCATGAGCTCGTGCGCGCCCTGGATGGCGGAGACCTCGTTCGGGCAGTTGCAGTAGAGGACCAGCAGGCGGTCGTCCGGCAACTGCTCCGCGTATTCGGGCAGGCGCGTCAATGGGATGTTGAGCGCGCCCGGCAGCGTGCGCGGATCGGCGGCGCGGCCCGGGTCGCTGCGGACGTCGATGAAGAGCGGCGCCATGTCCTGCTCGCAGAGGGCGGCGGCGTCCTCGACGCTGATGCGCTCCACTTCGCCCTGCAGCTTCGCCATCTGGCGGCGGCGGCGCCAGCGGTTGCCGATCAGGAGCGCGAGCACGGCGACGATCGCGGCCACCGCGAACATGCCGGCGTTGGAGAGGAAGTCCAGCACGTCCTGGATCTGGTCGCTGAAGATCAGGCCCAGGCCGAGGAAGCAGGCCGTCCAGACCAGTCCGGCGACGGCGTCATAGGCGATGAAACGGCGCCAGCCCATGCCGAGCGCGCCGGCCATCGGCGCTGCGACGACGGAGATGCCGGGCAGGAACTTCGCCGCCAGCAGCGAGCTGCCGCCCCAGCGCGCGATGAGGCTTTCGCTCTGGCGGACGCAGACGTCCGGCGACAGCGAGACGCGGCAGAGCAGGCGCAGCACGCGGTGACCATAGCTGCGGCCGGCGATGAACCAGATGGCGTCGCCCAGGACGTTGGCCAGCACGGCCGCCACGACCAGCGACAGCGCGGACAGGCGTCCCGCCGCGGCCAGTCCGCCCGCCACCACCAGCAGCGGCGCCGCGGGCACCGGCGCACCGACGCGCGCGGCCAGCGTCACGAGGAAGACGAGCAGGAAGTCGTGTTGGATCAGCAGGTCGATCAGGGCGCGCATGCCACGCATTGTCGCGGCTGCCGATGACACCCGTCGGCGGTGGGGCGATTCGTCACCCCCTTCAGGACACCAGGCGGGGTGCCTTGGGCCGGGCGACGAAGGCGAATTGCACCCACTTCGTCTCCTCGAGCTGCCGCCCGAAGAGCCGGAAAGCGAGCCGGCGCTTGATCGACGAGGTGTACCACTGCTCGTTGATGCCCTGGACGCTGAGCACCTCGTAGCCGCACTCGTCGAACATGCGCAGCGCGCTGGTGCGGGTGAAGAAGCGCAGGTGGGTGCGGTCGCGGACGCCGCAGGACTCATAGCGGAAGTCGCGGTCGTGGACGAGCGGCCAGATCGTGTCCAGGTGCAGCAGGTTGGGCAGCGAGACCAGCACGACGCCGCCCGGCGCGAGCAGCGGCGCGGCGTGGTTGAGCGCCTCCCAGGGGTCGGGCATGTGCTCCAGCACGTCGTTGAAGGAGATGACGTCGAAATGGGCCTCGGGCAGCGTCAGGGCGGGGCCGAAGAAGCCCTGCATCACCCGGTCCAGGTGGGCGGTGGCGCGTTCCGCGGCGCCGGCGTCGGGCTCGATGCCCCAGACCTCGGTCCCGGGACGGGCCTGCTTGACGGCTTCTCCGAAGGCGCCGGTGTTGCAGCCGACGTCCAGCACGCGCCGGCAGTCCTTCGGGAGGAAGGCCAGCATCTCGCGGCGCGCGGCGTGCGGATAGTCGAATCGGGCCAGGGGACTGGTGGAACGGAGAGCCGGCATGGATACCTCCTCGGCGCCCGCCACGAGCACCGCGGCGGTGCGCGAAGCATAGTCAGGAGCCGGTCCCCTCGACATCCTTCTCTTACGGGACAGGGAAGTCCCGACCGCCTGGGCTCAGGACAGGGAGTGGGCGACCGGGGAACGGGCCTCGCGACGGACGGCGCCGCGTCAGCGGCCGGCCCGCCGATTCAGAACGAGGTCCAGTCGTCGTCGCCGGCAAGGACAGGTTCGGCCACCGCCTTCGCAGGCGCGGGGGAAGGCCGGACCACGTGCAGGTCCGGCGCCGGTGCCGAACGGCGCCGCGGGGCGGGTGTGGCCGCGACGACGTGAACGTTCGGGCGCGAGCCGCCCGGCGCGGACGCGGGGGCCACCCTGGACACTGCCACCGACGCAAAACCCGACGCCGGAACGGGGCGGACCGGGGCGGGTCGTTGGGGTGACGATGCCCGTGCCATGGAACGGCCGTCGTCGGCCCGGGCCGCGGAGGGCGCGGCCGTCGCCGGTGTCCGGCCATCGTTGCCGATGCGGAAGACCGCCACCGCGCCGACCATGCCGGCGGCCTGCTGCTTCATGCTGTCGGCGGCGGCGGCGCTTTCCTCGACCAGCGAGGCGTTCTGCTGCGTGGCGCGGTCCATCTGGGTGATGGCCTCGCCGACCTGCGTGACGCCGGCACTCTGTTCGGCGCTGGCGGCGCTGATCTCGCCGACGATGTCGGAGACACGCCGGATGGCGCCGACCACCTCGGTCATCGTCGCGCCGGCCTGGTCGACCAGCCCGGTGCCCTGTTCGACGCGGGAGACGCTGTCGCCGATGAGCTGCTTGATCTCCTTGGCTGCGCTGGCCGACCGGCTGGCCAGGCTGCGCACTTCGGACGCCACGACCGCGAAGCCGCGGCCCTGTTCTCCCGCGCGGGCCGCTTCCACGGCGGCGTTCAGCGCCAGGATGTTGGTCTGGAAGGCGATGCCGTCGATGACGCCGATGATGTCGGCGATGCGGCGGCTGCTGTCGTTGATGCCGCGCATCGTCTCGACGACCTGCCCGACCACCTCGCCGCCACGCGAGGCGACCTCGCTGGCATTACGCGCCAGCTGGTTGGCCTGCTGGGCGTTGTCGGCGTTCTGGCGCACGGTGGCGCTCAACTGCTCCATCGAGGCGGCGGTCTCTTCGATCGCGGACGCCTGCTCCTCCGTGCGCGCGGACAGGTCGTTGTTGCCCTGGGCGATCTGGGTGCTAGCCATCGCGATCTGGTCGGCCGAGCCCCGCACCTGGCCGATCAGCGTGACCAGTTGCGACTGCATCGCGCCCATCGAGGCGAGCACGCTGTCGGCGGGCGCCGACGCCGCGCCTTCGACCGGGCGCAGGTCGCCGTCGGCGATGCGATGCGCGGCATCGGCCAGTTGCGCGGGTTCGGTGCCGAGCGCGGTCATCAGGCGACGCGTGATGAGCCAGCCGAGACCCACCGCCAGCCCGACCGCGGCCAGGCTGATCAGGGTCATCCACCAGCGTTGCGCCTGGTACTGGGCGGTGGAGGCGGCAGCCACTTCGTCCCCGGCCTTCGCGGCGTAATCGACGTACTCGCGAGCCGCCGCCAGCAAGGCCGCCAGCAGCGGGCGGCAATCCCGGGTCATCGTCTCCATCGCCTCGTCGCGCTTGCCTGCCGCGGCCAGCTCGACGATGTGCGCGGCGACGGGACCGTATCTGGATTCGACCTCGGCGATGCGACCCAGCAGTTCCCGCTCACGGGGCGTGACGTCCGGCGCGGCGGCGACGGCGTCACGCAGCTTGCGCAGGTGATCGCCGATCGCGGCATGCGCGTCGAGCGCCATCTTCTTCGAGGCCTCGATATCGGCCGCGTCCTTCACGATGACCATGTCGCGCACGCCGATGGCGCGGCGGTTGGCGTCGATGCGAACGTCGACAGCCATCGACTCGCGTTCGTTGATGCCGTGGACGAAGCCGCTGAAGCGGGCATCCGCGCCGGCGAGATTGCGCAAGGCGACCACGCTGACCAGCACCACGGCCGCGACCAGCGCGGCGAAGGCGAACATCAGCTGCTTCTTGACCGAAAGAGCATTCATGACCTGTCCCTGATGAGGCGTCGAAACGGTCGAAATGCTACTTTTGAAACTCGTGACGCGAATATGTCATTCACGACCCGCCGTGACGCAGTGCGGGATCGGTTTTCCCTCCCCCCGCATTCGCGGGGAAGGTCGCCGTGACGGCGATCACGGGACGCGTGGTTCCCCGATGGAGCCTGGGGATTCGACAGCCCATCGCTCCATGACAGGCGTGTGTCAACTGGCTCTCCGCGGGCACCCTGCTCGGGCGGTGCCGGGCGGAACCAAGGCCTCCTAGCATCGCGTGAATTTTTCACACGAGACACACTGCGCCATGGTCCACCTCCTGCCCCGCCGTTCCGCCTCCGACCTCCGCCATGCGCCGGTGTTCCGCCTGAGCGGCCTGGCGCTCGCCGCCCTGCTGCTGCAGGCGGGCACGGCAGGCGCCGCGTCGTTCGACCTCTGCGGCGCGTTCACGGCGGCGCAGACGCTGGGCAGCGGCAACGGCCAGACCGGCGCGCTCTGCGCGACGGGCACGCTCACGGTGGGCGGCTCGACCGTCGCAGTGACGGTCAGCGGCAACAACGCGACGCTCAACAACCTCGGCAGCATCGTGCAGACGGGCACCGGCCGCGTGATCCGCGACAACACCGGCGTGCAGAACCTGGTCATCGTCAACGGCAGCGCGAGCAACAGCACGGCACTGATGCGCGCCCAGGATGCAGACCTGATCCAGATGAACAAGTCGCCCGCGAGCGTCACGCTGACCAACTGGGGCAGCATGATCTCGACGAACGCGTCGGGCGGCGGCAACCAGGTGGTCGACTTCAACGCGATCGGCTCGGGCAGCAACATCGTCAACAACCAGGCCGGCGCGCTGATGCTGGCCTACGAGGCGGATGCGGTCCGTCCCGGCGTCAACGGCATCGTCAACAACGCCGGCACCATCCGCTCGGTCACGACGACGGGCTCGAGCAGCGATGGCATCGACTTCCAGGCCAACAGCGGCATCACGTTCAACAACCTGTCGGGTGGCCTGCTCGAAGGGGCTCGCCACGGGGTGACCGGCGGCCCGGAGACGGCGATCGCCTGGACCGGCACCATCGACAACGCCGCCGGCGCGACGATCCGCGGCATGAACGGCGCCGGGCTGAACTTCGACGGCTTCAATGCGCTGCAGGTGATCACGGTCCGCAACGCGGGGCTCATCACCGGCAACGGCCTGACCGGCGACGGAGACGGCGTCGATGTCGACGGCCCGCTGGACCTGACCAACAGCGGCACGATCCGCTCGATCAATGCCTTCTCGCCGCTGGGCAGCGGTCTGGCGTTCAGCGAGGGCATCTCTGCCGGTGGCGGCACGATCCGCAATACCGGCCTGATCGAAGGCCTGGTCGCGACCGGCAACACGAACGCGGCGGGCCGCGGGATCTCGCTGGTCGGCAACGACATCACCAGCGGCCCGAACGCCGGACTGCGCGAGGCGCTCTACGCCAACGCGACCGTGATCAACGGCGTCGGCGGCGTGATCCGCGGGTCCAGCGATTCGGCGATCTACATCGGCGGACTGGGCGGCAGCGGCAAGCTGGTCCGCATCGACAACCAGGCCGGCGGCACCATCATCGGCGGCGGGACTGCGGCAGCGATCCGGTCGGCCTCGGACTACGACACGACGGTGATCAACGCCGGTCGCATCGACGGCAGCGCCAGCGGCGTCGCCATCGACCTGGGCGCGGGCCGCAGCACGCTGGTGGTCAGCGGCGGTCAGGCGGTGATCCTCGGCGACGTGCATGGCGCCAGCGGCGCGGGCTCGGCGACGGTGCGCTTCGAGGTCGGCAACGGCAACCAGTTCAGCTACGCGGGCGCGTTCAGCAACGTCAACCAGATGCAGGTCGAGAGCGGCCGCGTCGTGCTGACCGGCGAGAGCCGGAACATCGGCACCGTGACGCTGGACGGCGGCGTGCTCGAGCTGCAGGGCGACCAGCGGCTGGGCGCCGCCGGCGCGCTGGAAGTGAACGGCGGCACGCTGAAGGTGACCGGCGGGAACCAGAGCTTCGCGAGCCTGGCGCTGCTGGGCAGCGGCGCGTTCGAGCTCGACGGCGCGGGACTGAATTTCGCCTCGCTGGGGAGCATCGTGGCGGGCAGCCTGCTGCAGGTGACGCAGGTCGGCGCCGGCTACGCGCTGCGCTTCGCGGGCGACCTGTCGCATGACGCGAGCTTCCTCAGCCTCGTCGCCGCGACGAAGATCAACGGCCTGGCCGCCACCTACAACTTCAGCAACGGCTTCACGACGCTCGGCGCGAGCGCGGTCCCGGAGCCGTCGACCTACGCGATGCTGCTCGCGGGCATCGCCGTGCTGGGATGGCGCCTGCGCAAGCGCAGCGCGGCCGCCTGAGCGCGCCGCGCTGAACGCTGTACTCCCGCGCTTCTTCAGCGCATCGCCACCGGCGCCCAGAAGATGTAATCGGCCTGGTAGTCGACGACCTGCTTCTGGCCGACGCCCATGGCGTCGCAGGCGGTCTGCGGCGCGACCCCGCCCTTGGTCGCCACGCGCTGGATGTGGCTCACGCCCTGCATGGCACCCATGCCCACGGCCGGGTTCGCCTTCACCAGCTGCAGCGGGATGCTGCCCGCCGAGGCCGGTGCCACCGCGACCTGCGTGCCGGTGACCTTGGAGCCATCGCGGGCCTCCCAGGTGGCGGGCGGGCCGTAGTACTTGCCGACCACGGTGCTGCGACGGTCGCTCAAGGTCGCGTCCGGGCCGACGAACACCCACTCGAACTGCCCCGCCATGTCCTTCTTCGCGCGGCACTCGTAGGTGATCTTGCCGACGCCGACGGTCTCCATCGACACCTTGTGGCCATCCGGCACCTGCACGGCGGCCGGCAGGCCGGCCTGGGAGAACGCCGGCGCGTTCGAGCCCGACGGACCGGACATGGCGCAGGCACCGAGCAGCGCGACCGGCGCCAGCAGGACAAGGACGGACTTCGTACGGGTCGTCAGGGCGTTCAGGGCGTTCAGCGGGGTCATCGCAGCTCCTCGGGGGTTGGCGGCGAGGCCGAAATGCCCCACCGGAACGCTGTACGCAAACGCCGCCTTAACGGATTCGTTTCCCGCGAAAAAGGTTCGCGCGCGGGTCTGCGCTACGATCAGCCGATAGACCGTGAGCCTGTCATCCGAAGTCTTCGCTTCGTCTCTCCTGCCGGAAGCCGTGCAAGTCCTCGCCTTGATTGCCTGGCGAATCTGTCCGCTCCGCATGTCGCGGGGCGGGATCGGAGGAGGAGCACCATGCCTGTCCCACAAACCCTCGACGAGCTACGCGCTTCGTTGCGGCAGAGTGTCGATGCGCTCCAGCGCCGTCAGGCCAATGAGATTCCAGAGAAGCTGATCGACCGCCTGGTCGACCTGGACTGGTTGGAATGGCACGGCGGCGGCCTTCGGTTGACCACCACCGGGACCAACGTCCACCGCCAGGAGCTGGCCCGGATTCGCGCAATGGCGGAAACGTCAGGCTCATCGATCACCCCCAACCTATCGGAGGCCGATATCGCTACCCCCAACTACTCATACGAAAAACGCCAACGCGAGCTGGCCAAGAAAAAGAAGAAGGAAGAGAAGGCCCATCGCAAGGCCAGCGGTGCAGGCTCGGACGCGCCGCCGGACGACGTGAACAACGCCGCCGGCCCCGTCGGCGAAGCCGCCCCGGCGGAAGACAAGGCTCCTGGCCAAGCCTGAAGCCCGGCCGCGGCGGGGGCAGTCACCCGCACTGCCCCACGAACCCGCACGCGGTGCAGAACTCGCACCCGTCGCGGTGGATGAGCGTGGCGTTGCCGCACTCGGGACACTTCTTGCCGGCCATCGCCACGATGCCGCCGGCTTCCGAGGCGGCGCGCGCCGACCCTGCGGCCGCAGCGGCCTTGAGCGGTGCCTGCTGCATCAGCCCCATGTCGACGAGCGGATAACCGCTCTCGTCCAGCACCCCCAGCATCGCGTAGCGGTGGATGACCAGACGCGCGACATACGCGACCGTCGACGGCCACACCTGCTGCCGTCTTTCCCCTGAGAGCGTCGGCACCGGCGCCATGAAGTGGCCCAGCGGCTCGCCGACGTTGAGCAGCTTGCGCAGCTTCATGCCGATCCAGCCCGGGTCGAGCACGCGCATGTCCAGCGACAGCAGACGCGCCAGCCCATCCAGCGCCTTCGGATAGTTGCCTGAGAAGCCCATCGCGCACGGCCGCGTGACGCTGCCGCCGTCGGGCGTGGGCAGGCTCACCTCCTTGAGCGTCAGCGTGAACAGCTCGCTGGTCGCGGGGTTGTCCACGTCGACGGCCCACGCGAGCGTGCCGGCCGTGCCGGTGCGCGGCTCCTCGCGCGAGAACATCGCATCGAGCACCGGCGTCGGGCCGCCTTCCTGCAGCGCGCCGAGCTGCTCGCAGCGCCAGCGGATCACCGCGGCGGTCGCGGCGACGACGCCCGGGAACAACCGCGGCTCGCCGAGCGGCGGCATCGGCATCTCGAACGCGCGCTCCTCGGCCACGGTCGCCAGCGCGTCGAGCTTCAGCCGCAGCCAGGCCGCGTCATTGGCGCGCAGGTCCATCGACAGCGTCTTCGCCAGCGCGCCGAGGCCCCGCGGCTGCTCCGCGCCGTTGACCCAGACCTCGAAGGGCAGCGTGCGGCCGAAGAGGCCCGCGTCCGGCCCCTCCGCCGGCAGCTCGCCGACGAAGAGCGCGAAGTCGCCATGCGGGTGGCGGATCATGGTCGACCACGCCGGATTGCCGCCGGGCATCTCAGGCCGGCTCGGCCAGCGCAGCGAGGCGAGCACGGGCTTGGGCAGGCGCTCGACGCGCAACCGCTGGTTGGGACCAATGTCCGCCTTCAGCGGCTCGGGCTTGGCGATCGGCTCGACGCTGAGCACCGCGCCGAGCACGCTGTTGGGACGGTAGGTGGCGAGGCCCTTCAGGCCGCTCTTCCAGGCCAGCCGGTAGAGGTCCTGGAAATCGGCGTAGGGATAGTCGGCCGGGACGTTGACGGTCTTGGAGATCGAGGTGTCGACGTACGGCGCGACGGCCGCGACCATCGCCTCGTGATCGGACGCCTGCAATTCCAGCGCGGTGACGAAGGCATCGGTCAACGGCGCGTCGGCGCCGAACAGGTGCCGATAGAGCCGCCAGGCGTGGTCCTCGACGGCGTACTCCTTGAAGGAGTTGTCGGGCATCCGCTTGCGACGGGTGTAGCTCCACGAGAACGCGGGCTCGATGCCGTTGCTGGCGTTGTCGGCAAAGGCCAGCGAGATCGTGCCGGTCGGCGCGATCGAGAGCAGGTGCGAGTTGCGCAGGCCCTGCGCGCGGATCTTGTCCTTCAGCCACGGCGGCAGCCGCGAGGCGAAGTTGCCGCCCGACAGGTAGAGATCGGCGTTGAAGAGCGGGAACGCGCCGCGCTCGATGGCGAGGTCGGCGGATGCTTCATAGGCAGCGTCGCGCATGATCTCGCTGATGCGCCGCGCCATCGCGCGGGCGGGCTCGCCGTCGTAGCGCAGGCCGAGCATCACCAGCGTATCGCCGAGGCCGGTGAACCCGAGTCCGACACGCCGCTTGTTGCCGGCCTCGCGCGCCTGCTGCGGCAGCGGCCACGGCGTCACGTCCAGCACGTTGTCGAGCATGCGGGTGGCGGTCTTGCAGATGTCGGCGAACCCTTGCTCATCGAAGCGGGCTTTCGCTGTGAAGGGATCACTCACACAGAGAGCGAGATTGATCGATCCGAGGCAGCAACATCCATAAGAAGGTAGGGGCTGTTCGGCACACGGATTCGTCGCGCTGATCGACTCGCAGTAATGCAGGTTGTTGTCCGCATTGATCCGATCCAGGAACAGCACCCCGGGCTCCGCGTGGTCGTAGGTGGAGCGCATGACCTGATCCCACAGCTTGCGGGCGCGCATCCGGCGGTAGACCCACAGTCCGTCCGCCCGCTGCGTCGCGCCGGCCGCGCGCTGCTTGTCGCCCGGCGCCGCCTTGTGCACGAGCTCGATGTCCGCGTCCGCCTCCACCGCCTCCATGAACGCGTCCGTCACGCCCACCGAGATGTTGAAGTTCTTCAGGTCGCCCTGGTCCTTGGCGTGGATGAACTCCTCGATGTCCGGGTGGTCGCATCGCAGCACGCCCATCTGCGCGCCGCGCCGCGAGCCGGCCGATTCCACCGTCTCGCAGCTGCGGTCGAACACCCGCATGTAGCTCACCGGCCCCGATGCGCTCGACTGCGTCGACTTCACGTACGCGCCCTTGGGCCGGATCCGGGAGAAGTCATAACCGACGCCGCCGCCGCGCCGCATCGTCTCGGCGGCCTCGGTCAACGCCGTGTAGATGCCAGGGTGGCCGTCCTCTTCCTCCGCGATCGCATCGCCCACCGGCTGCACGAAGCAGTTGATCAAGGTGGCCGACAGCCCCGTCCCCGCCGCCGAGGCGATCCGCCCCGCCGGCACGAAGCCGCGCCGCTGCGCCTCCAGGAACTTCGACTCCCAGTGCGCGCGCTGCTCCGGCGACTCCGCTGCCGCCAGCGCCCGCGCCACCCGCGCCCGCACCTCCTCGAGGCTGCGTTCGCCGTCCTTCGCGTATTTCTCCAGCAGGACCTCGGCGCTGATGTCCTGCGGCGGGAGCGTCTCTGCCGTCGCCTGCAGCGGCAGCTGCGACGAAGCCGCAGGCGCGGTGGACGGAACAGTCGGGGGTACGGTCTGCTGGGTCATGCGGGGGGTCTCCATCAGCGTCACACAAGGGTCTCGGACCATCCTAGTCCCGCCTCGCCCCACGCCCTGTCCCTCATCCACGAATGCGTCATGGCCTGGCCGCGCGATCGTCATCCGCTCCGCCTGCCGCACCGATCGTCCGGCCGTCGCGATCACCACATCCGCTCGTCACCAAGCAGTGGTCCGCGTGTCCACCGGTAAGCACGCACTTGCAGCGCGCACACCATTTGATGCGACTGCAACGGCGTTTCCCCGGGTTGGCCCCATAGTTTGGTCGGATAGCGGACGCTATTCTTTTCGGTTATGACTCCCGATAAGGTCTTGCGGTCCAGCCCCAACACGTTGGGCGATCTGGAACAAGGCTGCGCCGATGCCCGCCGTCTGATCCTGGACGGCCAACTCGACGCAGCCCGTTCCCGTCTGGACGAGTTGCGCAAGATCCACGGCGACAACCACGCGCCTATCCAGGAGACCTTCAGCGCCCTGGCCGAAGCCCATGGCGACTTCAGCGTCGCCCTCGCCCACTTCAAGCGCTTCCATCTGCTGGCCATCGAATCCGGCGCGTCCTCGCCGCTGGCCTCGCGCGATCAGTTGCTCGCGCGGCTGGTCGAGCGCCAGCAGCAGAACTCCCCAGACATGGCCTGGTGCCTGGTCGCGCTGGGCGCGGCGCGGGCGCCCGCCGGCGCGCTGCCGCACATGCTGCGCCAGCAATGCCGGGCGCAGGACGTGCTTGCGCTCGGACAGGGCGAGGCAATGCTCATGCTGCTGCACGACGTCGACCTGCCCACCGGCCGCAAGGTCTGCGAGCGCTTCCGCGCGGTGTGGATGCAGCAGCAGCCGACCGCCGGTCCGCTCAGCATGGGCCTCACGGCCTGGCGCGGCCCCGGCGACACCGGCAGCGGCCTGCTCGGCCGGGCCGAACAGGCGCTCGCCCGCAGCCAGCGCGAAGGCGCGCCGCTGCGCACCGGCTGAACCCGGCCGACGGTCCGCCTGGCCGGGTCCCAGGGCCGAGTCTTGCCCGGCCCCACCGGCCTGCTCGATCGCAATGCCTCAGAACGGATTGATCGTCTTCTCGCGCCGGTAGTGCAGGTAGCCGACGCTCGCGCCCGCGCGCAGCCCCACGCCCAGCCGGATCGGTGCCAGTGTGATGCCGTCGGCGCGCTGGTAGTTCACGCCCGCGCCGCCGATGTAGTACAGACTGCCATCCACGCCGGGGAAACGGCGATAGATCGCGCTCGCCTTCGGCAGCTTGTAGACCAGCGTGAACACCTTGGACGCATTGCCGCCGACGTCGAACCCCACCGACGGCCCCGCCCAATAGACGTTGCCGCCGCCGCCGCGCTTCATGATCAGTTGGCCCTCGCCGTAGCGCAGACCCACGGTCAGGGCGCCGCTGGCCTCCTGACCCTTGATGTACGCGTTCGGGCGGCCCTGGTCCTTGAAGGCTTTCTCGATCACCTTGGCCAGGCCTTCGGTCGTTTCGCCGAAGAACTCGGTCGCCTCATGCAGGACCGAGTTCTGGTCGTAGGTGTCGTCCTCGTTGTCGGCGGCCAACGCCGGCAGCACGGCCAGGCCGGGCGGCAGCACCAGCCCCGCGGCGGCGTAGCGGCCCAGCCGTCCCAGCGCGTCGCGGCGCGCGCGCATCGTCGGCGCCTCGCTGAGATCGATCAGTCCCTCGGTCGGCATGTCATGTCGGTCCATGTGATTCTCCGGGTAAGTCTGGATGGCGTGGGGTTCTGGCCTCGCCCGCGCCGGGCCAGGTCGGACGGCAAAAAGAGTGCCCGCCCTGCGAACCGATGGATGCTACCCCCCGCCGTGACAAACGGTGTGCGCGGCGCGGCGGCGCGCCGATACACTCCCCTTCACGCCGTCGAGAGGGAACCGGTTTCCAGAACAAGGAGCGGCGATGCATGCAAAACGCAGTCGTGACAAGAGTGCATCAAGGAGGACATGCAGTGAGCAGTGATCTGCCCCGTCTGGCGCGAGCGCTGGAGTACCTGGACATGGCGTCGGCGCTCTATGTGGGCGGCGGCGCGGACCATTCCGCGCAGCTGCTGGCGGCCGCCGGCGAGCGCCTGCTGGGCGACCTCGCGCGGTTGATCCAGTCCCCCGAGCATGGCCATGAGGTCCAGCAGCTGCTGGGCCGGCTCACCCAGGCGCATGTCCCGTCGCAGGTGCCGGAAGTCGTCGGCCACAACCAGTCCCGCCAGCTCCAGGCGATGCTGTCCCGTGCCGAGACGCCCGAATCGACCGAGCTCCGCCAGGCCACGTCCGCGCTGCTGCGCGCCTCGTGGTACTTGCTGGAGACGATGGGGCTGGAACCGCTCGCGCCCTCGCGCCTGCATCAGGCGATCGAGAAGAGCACGATCTACGCCGAGCTCTGAACGCCGGCCCACCCGGAAGACACCATGAGCGCCGCCGAACGCCGTCACTTCTCCCGCATCGCGTTCGCCGGTCCGGCGCAACTGGTGACGGTCGAGCAACGCCTGCCGGTGCAGGTGCTGGACCTGTCGCTGAAGGGCGCGCTGCTGCTGCTGCCGCCCGGCTCGGACGTCGAGCCCGGCGCGCTGTGCCTGCTGGACCTGCCGCTGGCGCCGCATGACGGCCGCATCACGATGGCGGCGCAGCTGGCCCACGTGGAAGGCGATCGCGCCGGGTTGCTCTGCCTGGGCATCGACATCGAGAGCATCACCCACCTGCGCCGCGTCATCGAGCTCAACCTCGGCGACGCGACGCTGGCCGAGCGCGATCTCAAGGCGCTCGTGGCGTCCTGACGCACGCGTCTCTCCCGCCGATCATTCGGCGATGAACTTCCTCAGCACCGCGAAGGCCGCGACCGGATCGTCGCGCCACGCGCCGTGGCCGACCCCGGGGAAACGCGCCAGCTGACGCCACTGCGCGGGCAGCGCGTCGTGGATCTCGAGCGCATCCTCGAGCGGGCAGACCGGGTCGTCCTCGCCCACCATCACCAGCACCGGGCACTGCGCCTTCTCCAGCCCCTTCAGGAGGCCGAGGTCCTGCTTCTCGCCGCTGACGAAGTGCAGCAGGATGTCCAGGTTGACCAGCGTGCGGCCGCCCGCCTCGGGATCGGCCGCCGGCTGCGTGTTGTAGAGGTGCCGCACGCCGGACCAGTAGGCCTCGAAGGTCTCGCGCGTCGGCCGGCTCCAGAAGGCCTCGGCCAGCGCGCGGGCCTCGGGTCCGCCGCGCCGCTCGAAGGCGTCGAGCTTGCGCGCCAGCCCCATGTGGTGCGAGGTGCTGGACAGGATCACCTTCGACGCATGCCCGGGATGCCGCGCGATGTAGCGTTGCGCGACGAAACCGCCGAAGGACTGGCCCAGCACGATCGGCTTCTCGATGCCCAGCGCGTCGCAGAGGCGGACGATGTCGTCGGCCCACATGTCCAGCGTCCACTCGGACGACGGCCGCGGATCGCTGCGGCCATGGCCGCGGTGGTCGTAGTAGACGACCTGCGCCAGGTCCGCCAGCTGGCTGAACGCCGGCTTGAAGGCCGCATGGTCGAAACCCGGCCCGCCGTGCATGCAGATCAGCGTCGGCTTCTCCCGCATCCGTGTCCCGTCCGGCACCAGGCCGGGTCCCTCGACGTCCACGAACAGGCGGGCGCCATTGCCGATATGGATCTTCATGGGCGGCGAGTATGCCGTGTCCTTGCCGGGCCCGTGCCGCGTCCGCCCCACGGATGCCGGACTCGTCCGACCCTGGGCGGCTTCGTCGCACGCCCGCTGGCGGACCCCGCGCACGGCGGACAGAATCCCGTCCATGTCCGATGTGTCCCCCGCCCCGCTCGCCGGTGAACCGCCCGCGCCCCGCCGTTCGGCGCGGGACGCCGCGCTGCAGCTCTTCAACCTGCGCATGATCGCGGCGGCCTTCTACTTCTGCCTTGCCATGGCAGGCTCCCGCGCGCTTACCTGGCTGACGCAGGACGACGGCGTCAGCGACTGGCTCATGGAGTGGCTGCGCTTCACCCGGCAGACGCTGCTGACCGCGCTCTGCGTGCTGGCCGCGCTGGCCCTGGTCGAGGCCCTGCTCACCCGCTGGCGGACCCGTTGGCCGGTCGCCGTGCGCGCCGTCGCGATCGCCGCCGGCGCCACCATCGGCACGCTGCTGCGCTACAAGGTCGCCAACCTGGGCGATCCCGACGCGCCGCTGCATTGGGACTGGGTGCTGTCCACCTCGCTGCTGTGGCTGGTGCTGGGCGGCTTCTTCGCTGCGCTGCTGCACGGCGTCCGGGAGGAACGCAGCGCCCAGGCCCGGCTCGCCGAACTCGCCCGCCAGCACGACACGCTGCAGGCGCAGCAGATGGAGGCCCAGTTCTCCGCGCTGAATGCGCAGATCGAGCCGCACTTCCTGTTCAACACGCTGGCCAACGTGAAGCGCCTCTACGAGACCGCGCCCGAACGCGGCCGCGACATGATGGGCAGCCTGATCGCCTACCTGCGCGCGGCGCTGCCGAGCATGCGCCAGGGCACGTCGACGCTGGGCCAGGAGCTGGAACTGGCGCGCAGCTACCTCACCATCCTGCAGATGCGCATGGGCGAGCGCCTGCGCTTCGACATCGAGGCCGACGCGGCGCTCTTCGCCACGCCGCTGCCGCCGATGGTGCTGCCGACGCTGGTGGAGAACGCCATCAAGCACGGCCTGTCCCCGCTGCCCGAGGGCGGCCGCATCGACATCTCCGCGCGGCGCGAGCCCGGTGGCCAGGGGCTGGTCCTGGAAGTGCGCGACACCGGCCAGGGCTTCGCCGCCAGCGGCGGCAGCGGCGTGGGCCTGGCCAACACCCGGGCCCGGCTGACGGCGATGTTCGGCCGCGAGGCCTGCCTGGAACTCGAGGCGGCGGCGCCGCGCGGCGTGGTCGCGCGGGTGCGCGTGCCGCTGGGCGGCACGGCGCCGCTGGCCCACACGGCTTCCGCGAGCACCGCGGCCACGGCCGGATCCGTCTCATGAGCGCGGCCACCTGGCTGTCCCACGTCTGGTACTCGTGGCGGTCGCTGCGCCGCGAGGAGCTGTCGTGGTTCCTCCTGATGGGCATCTTCTTCGGCCTGCTGGACGTGCCCTCCATCTTCTACGTGATGGACAACCCGCGCTGGCCGGCGGCCTTGACCAACCAGCTGCTGACGCCGCTGCTGGTGGCGCTGGCGCTGCTGCTGACCTGGCTGCCGGCCGCGCGCAGCGCGCTGGACGACCGCTGGCGGATCGCGCGTCTGGGCGCCGCCGTGGTGATCGGCGCGCTGCTGGCCAAGCTGCTGTACAGCCAGCTGATGCCGCTGCTGCAACTGCCCTCGATCGCCGAACTGGCGCGCGAGCGCAAGGGCGAGGGGCCGTACCTGCCGATCCGCTGGCTCAGCTTCGTCGGCGAAAGCCTGTCGATCTGCGTGAACGCCGGCCTGTCGGTGGCCTGGATCGAAATGGTCATGCGCCGTCGGCACACGCGCGCCCGGCTGGAGGCGCTGCTGCGCGAGCAGAGCGCGATGCAGCGCGACGCGGTCGCGGCGCGGCTCGCCGCGCTGCAGGCGCAGGTGGAGCCGCAGTTCCTGTTCGACACGCTGGTCGACATCGAGCGCGCCTATGAACGCGCCGACCACGAGGCGCCCGAGCAGATGGAGCGCCTGATCCGCCACCTGCGCGTGGCCCTGCCCCGCTTGCGCGAGCGCGGCGTGACGCTGGCCTCGGAGGCGGCGCTGCTGGACAGCTACCTCGCCGTGGTCGCGGGACGCCATCGCCGGCTGCTGCCCTTGACGACGGACTGGTCGGCGTGGCTCGCCACGCGGCCGTTGCCGCCGATGCTGTTGCTGCCGCTGGCGCAGCTGATGCTGCGCGACGCCACGCGGCTGCCGTCGCAGGCCCGCCTGAGCGCACAGGAATCGCCCGGCGGCGGCCTGCGGCTGCGGCTGTCGTTCGACCGCGGCGGCCTGGGCGGCGAGGAGACCTCGCTGCACGCGCTCGGCGAGCGGCTGGAACGCCTCGAACGCGCGCCCGGCGCGCCGCCGCCGCGGCTGCAGTGCCGCAGCAACGCCGAGGACACCGAATTCACGCTGGAGCTGCCCGCATGACCCCGCACCCGACCGCCGTCGTCGCCGAGGACGAGGCCACCCTGCGCCATGAACTCGTCGAGCGGCTTTCGCAGCTGTGGCCGGAGCTGGACATCCTCGGCGAGGCCGCCGACGGCGTGCAGGCGCTGCGGCTGCTGCACGAGGTCAAGCCCGACGTGCTGTTCCTCGACATCGAGATGCCGGGCGCCACCGGCCTGGACGTGGCGCGCCAGGTGCAGGGCCGCTCGCACGTCGTGTTCGTCACCGCGTACGACCAGTACGCCGTCGCCGCCTTCGACGAGGGCGCGGTGGACTACCTGCTCAAGCCGCTCGAGCCCGCGCGGCTGTTCACCGCGATCCAGCGCATCAAACAGCGCCTGTCCGGTCCGCCCGCCGACCTGAGCGCGGTGCTGAGCCAGCTCGGCGCGCAGGCGGGCACGACCACGAAACGGCAGTACCTGCGCTGGATCAACGCGTCGGTCGGGCAGACGCTCAAGCTGATCACCGTCGACGAGGTGCTGTACTTCCAGTCCGACAGCAAGTACACGCGTGTCGCCACGCGCCAGGGCGAGGCGCTGATCCGCAAGCCGCTCAAGGAGCTGGTCGAGGAACTAGATCCGCAGCAGTTCTGGCAGATCCACCGCTCGACGCTGGTCAACGCGGCGGCGGTCGCCGGCGTGTCGCGCGATTTCCGCGGCCGCATGCAGGTCAAGCTCAAGGAGAGCGAAGACGCGCTCATCGTCGCGGAGAGCTACACGCATCTGTTCCGGCAGATGTAGCCTGCTCGTCGCCAAGCTGGACTCATCCCCGAGGCTCGGCTGTCGCCTACATGACCTCACAGGCATTGATCGACTCCCACAATCGTCCACAAACGACGGGAGACAGCCATGGCCATCGACGCCGCCGCCGACAGCAACACCACTGCCGCCAGCGAACATACGCACACCCGCATCTGCCCGCTCTGCGAGGCCTGCTGCGGGCTCGAGATCCGCACCCGCACCTCCGCCGAAGGCACGGCCATCGTGTCCATCCGCGGCAATGACGCGGACCCGTTCAGCCACGGCTACCTCTGCCCCAAGGGCGTCGCGCTGAAGGACCTCCATGAGGATCCCGACCGCCTGCGCCAGCCGATGCGCCGCCGCGCCGACCGCTCGGGCTTCGACCCGATCGGCTGGGACGAGGCCTTCGAGGAGATTGCGCAACGCCTGCCGCCGCTGCGCGCGCAGTTCGGCGCCGACACGGTCGCGTTGACCATCGGCAATCCGGCCTCGCACAAGATCGGCCTGTTCAGCTACTTCCCGCATCTGGCGCGCGCGCTCGGCACGCGCAACCTGTTCTCGGCCTCGACGCTGGACCAGATGCCCAAGCAGCTCGCCTGCGGGCTGATGTACGGCCACTGGCTCAGCGTGCCGGTGCCGGACCTGCCGCGCACCGACCTGTTCATCTGCCTCGGCGCGAATCCGATGGTCAGCAACGGCAGCCTGTGGACCAGCCCCGACTACCGCGGCAAGGCCAAAGCGATGCGCGCGCGCGGGGGCCGGATCATCGTCATCGATCCGCGCCGCACCGAGACCGCGCAGGCCGCCGACGAGCACCTCGCGATCCGCCCCGGCGGCGACGTCTTCCTGCTGCTCGGGCTGCTGCACACGGTGTTCGAGGAAGGGCTCGTCAAGCTCGGCAAGATGGCCGATCACATCGAGGGCCTGGACGCGCTGCGAGCCGCCGTCGCCGACTTCCCGCCCGAACGCGGCGCGGCGCACTGCGGCATCTCCGCGGAGGCGCAACGGCGGCTCGCGCGCGAGTTCTCGACGACGCCGAAGGCCGTCCTGTACGGCCGCTTCGGCACCTGCACACAGCGCTTCGGTTCGCTGAACAGCTGGCTGATCGACGCGCTCAACATCGTCACCGGCCACTTCGACACCGAGGGCGGCCTGATGTTCCCGAAGGCCGCGGCCTTTGCGGCCAACACGATGGGCCGGCCCGGCCAGGGCAAGGGCGTCGCGACCGGCCGTCGCCAGAGCCGCGTCGGCAAGGCGCCCGAGGTGATGGGCGAGTTCCCCATCAGCTGCCTCGCCGAGGAGATCGAGACGCCCGGCGACGGACAGGTCCACGCGCTGATCACCGTGGCCTGCAACCCGGTGCTCTCATCGCCGAACGGTGCGCGGCTCGCGCGCGCGCTCGACGGCCTGGACTTCATGGTCAGCCTGGATCCGTACATCAACGAGACCAGCCGTCACGCCGACCTGGTCCTGCCGCCGCCGTCGCCGCTGGAGGACTGGCACTACGACATGGTGTTCGCGCAGCTGTCGTGGCGCAATCACGCGCGCTGGTCCGGCCCGGTGATGCCTGCCGATACCGGCGTCAACGCCGATGCCAGTCCATCGACCGAAGCGCCGCGCGCCGAATGGCAGACGCTGCTGCGGCTGGCCGCGATCGCCGCGGGCCAGCCCGCCGACGCGGACCTGCAGGCCTTCGACGACGCCGCGCTCCGCGCCGAACTCAAGCGCCAGACCGGCGACCATGCCGACACGATCTTCGCGATGCTGGACGGCGGCTCGGGCCCGGCGCGCTGGCTCGACCTGGGCCTGCGCTCCGGTCCGTACGGCGACGGCTTCGGCGCGAAGCCGGACGGCCTCACGCTGAAGCGCGTGCGCGCCGCGCCGCATGGCATCGACCTCGGTGAACTGCAGCCGCGGATCCCCGAAGTCCTGCGCACGACCTCGGGCCGCGTCGAGCTGGCGCCGCCCGCGCTGCTCGCGGACCTCGTCCACGCGGATGCCGCCCTGCGCCACCCGACCGGCGACGAACTGCTGCTGATCGGCCGGCGCGAGACCCGCAGCAACAACAGCTGGATGCACAACCTGCCGGTGCTGGCGAAGGGCCGGGACCGCTGCACGCTGCTGGTCCATCCCGACGACGCCGCGCGCGCCGGCCTGGCGGACGGCCAGTCCGCGCGCCTGAGCAACGCGCGCGGCAGCCTGATCGCGCCGGTCACGCTCAGCGCGGACATGCGGCCGGGCGTCGTGAGCCTGCCGCATGGCTGGGGCCACGACCTCACCGGCAGCCGGCTCTCGGTCGCCGCCCGGCATCCGGGCGTGAACATGAACCTGCTGCTGGACGACGAGGCCCGCGACCCGGTCTCGGGCACCTCGGTGCTCAGCGGGATCCCCGTGCGCCTGAGCGCGGCGGCATCGTGAGCAGACTCTCCGGCGCACCGGCCGCCGGCTTCGCCGGGAACCGTCCCGCCAGCACGCCGCTGACCAGTTCGAGGTGGTGCATCACCTCCCACTGCTTGCTCAGCGCGCGCGTCGGCACGATGCCGTCGATGAGCCCCGTGAGGTAACGCCGCACCGCCTCGGTGGGACCGAAGCTGACGTCGGTCCGGTCCAGCGCCGCATGGAAGGCCAGCAGCGCCTGACGGAAGCGAGCATCCGCGCCGCCCTCCTCGGGACCGAATCGCCCGCCCATGAAGTGCTCGATCCAGAACTCGCCGGAGGCCGGCGCGATGCGCAGGCAACTGAGCCGGAAGGCCGCGAGCCGGGACGGCAGTTCCGGCGCTTCCGGGCGCGAGGGCAGCGTCGTGTAGTCCGAGAACCCGGCCAGCCCATCATCGCGGAACGTCACTGCGCGATCGGTGAACAGGTGCCGCTCGCTGACGCGCAGCGCCGGGCTTTCCGGCAGCCGCCGGTCCTCCACCCACACGCAGCCGGCGGCGCCGATCGCCGTGCGCGCCGCCGGCGTGGGTTCGGTGTCCTTGAAGAAGACCATCCGCACCTGCGCGCCGCCGAGCAGCGCCATCACCTCGTGCAGCGGCGGAGCGTCGGGCCCGACGACCAGTCCCAGCGGCCTCGCGCCGAACAGTTGCACGAAGCGCCGCATCACGGCCGGCGTCAGGGACGGACCGAGCATCAGCGTCGGATGGATCCATTGCCGCTGCGGCAAGGAGGTGAACAGCTGACGGCCCCATTCCAAGGATTGCGCCGGCGGCAGCAGTTCGAAATCCTGCCGCACGGGATTGACGACCAACCAGACCTGGAGCCGGTGCGTCTCGCAGGCCTCGAGCGTATGACGCACCGAGGTGACCGCCTGGCGCACCGGCTCCAGCACCGGCTGCAACTGGCCCTCCGACCCGAGCACCGGGGCGAGGTGCCGCAGGGCCAGCACCTCCTTCTGTTTGCCATGGAGATAGGGAAAGTACATCGACTCGGCCTCCGCCTTGCTCATTGAAAGAGGCGCGATGATGAGGAGCACTGACCGATCCGTCAGCAGCGATTGCCTTCATGTGTGAGGCAAGTCAAAGGACTCGCAAAAAAGATCAAAAGCGACGAGTCGAGATCGCACCGCCCACAGGGGTCGCGACACTGATGCGCCCCTTTTTCCGGGGCAGGTGATGCGGCCAAGAAAAAGGGACCGCGTGTGCGGTCCCTGCGAGGAGAACAGCGGTCGGCGGATCGCGCCGCCGATACCGTTCAAGACGTGCTTTTCAAGGCGTGCCGCTCAAGGGTTGCTCGAGGGCTTGGCCTGCTGCGACTGGCCCATCGCGGCCAGTTCGGCCTCGCTGATGATCTCCATCGCGCGCACGACCTTCTGCACGCCGCGCACGCCGCGTGCGATGTCGGTGACGCGGGTCGCTTCGCGTTCGGTCACGCGGCCCATGATGTACACGTTGCCGCGTTCGACCACCACATAGAACGCGTTCGAGATCAGATCTTTTGCGTCGACCAGGCTGGCCTTGACCTTGGCCGCGATCGCCACGTCGTTGGCGCGGCTGGACAGCGAACTCAACATGCCGACACCGACCTCGTTGAGCACGCTGCCGACGTTCTCGACGCCCTGCGCGATGCGCTCGACGGCGGCCTTGTCCTCGTCGTTGCGGGTCTCGCCGGTCAGCAGCACCATGCGGTTGTAGCTGTTGACGCTGATGTGCACGCGGTCGCCGAGCTGCTCGCGGATGCGGTTGGAGGTCTTGAGCTCGATGCCCTGGTCCTCGAGCTGCGTGCCGGAGGTGCGGCGGTCGGTCGCCACGAGCGCCCCGCTCACCGCGGCGCCGCCGACGATCAGCGGCACGCACGCGGTCTGCAGCAGGGCGCCGCCGAGGGCGGCGGCAAGGATCAGGCGGCGGTTCCAACGGGTGGGGGTCATCGGGAGGTCCTTCGAGGTCGGGAGGGAGGTCGTCGGCATCGCCGTCGGGTTCAAGGTCGGGGTCGCGTCAGGTTCGAGCTCGGGGTCGAGTTGCGGATCGACGTCCGGATCATTCGCCCGCGCCGAGCAGCTGCAGATCGATCGCGTCGCTGAGGCAGTGGGAGAGCAGGCGGTGCGCTTCCGCCACCCGCGCGAAGCGGCTGTGCGGCACGCGCAGCTGCACGTCGGTGTCGAGCAGCGTGCCGCGCCACTCGTCGTCCTGCGTGCCGCTGAGCACGATCACGCTCATCTCCTGGCCGTGCGCCACCTGCAGCAGCGCAGCGGCCGCGCCGCTGGCCTGCGCCTCGTACAGCAGCAGCAGATCGCCGGGATGGCCGAAGGTCTGGATCTGCCGCATCAGCGCCGACGCCGGATCGGCGTAACCCTGCGCCTGCGCGTCCAGCGCGATCGCGGCCAGGCCGGGCCGTTCCTGTTCGAAGCGGCCGGACAGCAGCGAGGCCATGTAGGTCGCGTCCGCGGCCGAGATGCCCAGGCCCGCGCTCAGCACGCGGCCGCCGCCCGTCAGCGCGTCCACCATCATCTGCGCCGCGACCGCCAGCGGGCGCGACAGGCCCTCGGCGATCTGGTACAGCAGGTCCGCGCTTTCGAAGAATTGTTGTTGTATGCGTTGTTCCAACATAGGTGCGGGGATGATAAAGGCGTCTCAATGCTCCGCCGGCACATCGAAGGCGCCTCGCAGCCACTCGATGCGGTCGCCGTCGATGGCCACCACGTCGAACCGGCACGGCGGCAGCACGGCCTGCGTCCGCAGGAAACATTGCGCAGCGAAGATCACACGCCGTTGCTTGGCCCGCGTCACGCTGGCCGCCGCGCCGCCATGCGCATCGCCGTCGCGCGCGCGGACCTCCACGAACACCAGCGTCCCGTCGCGATCGCGCAGGATCAGGTCCACCTCGCCGCCGCGCGCGGACGGACCGCGCGCCACCCGATAATTGCGCGCCACCAGCCGCAACCCCTGCCGCCGCAGATGGTCGAGGGCGCGCTGTTCGGCCTCGGCGCCGCGCGCCTGCTTGTCCACGGCCTCCGTGGTGCCCGTGCTTCCCCTGGAGAAATTCTTGACCATGTCGACGTCCCCGTCCGCTTCGCTGATCGCCGCCGCTTCCGCCGCGGCCGGTCATCAGCAACACCCGGGCGGCACGCTCTACGTCGTCGCGACCCCGATCGGCAACCTCGCCGACCTCAGCCTGCGCGCGATCCACGTGCTGGGCCTGGTCGACGCGGTCGCCTGCGAGGACACGCGCGTCAGCGCTCAGTTGCTGCGATGGCTCGGATTGCACAAGCCGCTCGTGGCGCTGCACCAGCACAACGAGCAGCAGGCGGCGGAAGGCCTCGTCGCGCGCCTGCTGGCCGGCGAACGCATCGCCTACGTGAGCGACGCGGGCACGCCGGCGATCTCGGACCCCGGCGCGGTGCTGGTCGCGGCCGCGGCCAAGGCCGGCGTGCGCGTCATGCCGCTGCCCGGCGCCAGCAGCGCGGCGGCGGCGCTCAGCGTCGCCGGCGACGCGCGGGCGCAGGGCTTCCGCTTCGTGGGTTTCCTGCCCACCAAGGCTGCGGAGCGCCGCAGCGCGCTGCAGGCGCTGACCGGCGCGCCGCACAGCCAGGTGCTGTTCGAGGCGCCGCATCGTATCCAGGAGTTGATCGCGCTGCTGGCCGAGCTCGCACCCGAGCAGACGCTGACGGTGTGCCGCGAGGTCACCAAGCAGTTCGAGACCATCCACACCGCGCCCTGCGCGACGCTGCCCGCCTGGATGGCCGAGGACAAGCAGCGCGAGCGCGGCGAGTTCGTGCTGGTGCTGCATGCGGCGCCGGCGGTTTCCAGCGGCGACGGCCTGCCCGACGAGGCACTGCGCACGCTGCGCGTGCTCGTGCGAGACCTGCCGCTGAAGCAGGCCGCGGCGCTGGCCGCGGAGCTCACTGGCGAGTCGCGCAAGGCGCTGTATCAACAGGCGCTCGAGTGGAAGCAGGACGCTGCGGGCGACGAAGATGAGGACGCCTGAAGGGCGATTGGCCCCTCAGGGGATCACGCCCTGATCACTTGCCCGCAGTCTTGTTGTTGTGCTTCGCGCGGCGGATGTCGGCGCTGGCGACGTCCTGCTTGCGCTGCAGTTGGCGGCGTTCCTTCGCGGTGACCACGCCGTCGGACTTGGCCTTGGCTTCGGCGTTGTTAACGTGGGCCTGTTCCTTCTCCAGATGCTGGGTTTCCTTGGCGGTCAACTGACCGGAAGCGGCGCCGTTGGCGATGCGCTGCTGCTGGTTCGCTTCGCGCTGGTCGACGCGGGGCGTCGCGGTCGCGGCGGGAGCCACGGGGGCTGCGGTCTGGGCGAACGCCGAGGCGGCGATCAGGCTGGAGACAAGGGCGATCGACAGGGACATGCGCTTCATCGAGGTTCTCCTTGGGAGGGTTGGCTGCGGTTTTCGTTGCCGCTGGGGAGACAACGACCGTCCACGCGGGCACGGTGACCGGGTCACCGTAAAGATCGGTGAAGCGATTGCTACCGGAGGTCACCATCCCCCCGGGAGGGTCGGTCCCGCCGGCTCCAGGGCGGGCGTCACGGCCGATGCCTACAATCAGCCGATGATTTCGCGCGAACCCACCCTCGCCCGCCTGGTCACCGCCCGTGCCCAGCTGCTCGAACCCTTCGGCCTGACCGATGCGTCGCTCTCGCAGGCCCTGCGCCTGATCACCGAGCACCGCGTCGACGACGCCGACCTCTACTTCCAGACCACCCGCGCGGAGGGCTGGAGCCTGGAGGAAGGCATCGTCAAGAGCGGCAGCTTCTCGATCGACCAGGGCGTGGGCGTGCGCGCCGTCGCCGGCGAGAAGACGGCGTTCGCGTACTCCGACGACATCTCCGAGGCCGCGCTGCTCGACGCCGCCCGCACCGTGCGCGCGATCGCCTCGGCCGGCCAGAGCCGCCGCGTGAAGGTGCCGAGCGAACCGATCGTCTCCGGCAGCCGCGCGCTCTACGGCGACGCCGACCCGATCGCCAGCCTGGACAGCGCGCAGAAGGTCGCCCTGCTTGAGCGCACCGAGCGCCTGGCCCGCGCCAAGGACCCGCGCATCGCGCAGGTGATGGCGGGTCTGGCCGCCGAACACGAGGTCGTCCTGATCGCGCGCGCCGACGGCACGCTGGCCGCCGACGTGCGGCCGCTGGTGCGCCTGTCCGTCACCGTCATCGCCGAGAGCAACGGCCGCCGCGAGGTGGGTTCCGGCGGCGGCGGCGGGCGTTTCGGCCTGGCCTATTTCACCGACGAGATGATCGCCTCCTACGTCGAGCAGGCGGTGAGCGCGGCGCTGACCAACCTCGAGTCGCGCCCGGCCCCGGCCGGCGAGATGACCGTCGTCCTCGGCCCGGGCTGGCCCGGCGTGCTGCTGCACGAGGCCGTCGGCCACGGCCTGGAAGGAGACTTCAACCGCAAGGGCTCGTCGACCTTCTCCGGCCGCATCGGCGAACGCGTCGCCGCCAAGGGCGTGACGGTGCTGGACGACGGCACCATCCCCGACCGCCGCGGTTCGCTCAACGTCGACGACGAGGGCTGCGCCTCGCAGCGCAACGTGCTGATCGAGGACGGCATCCTCAAGGGCTACATCCAGGATGCGATGAACGCGCGCCTGATGAAGGTCGCCCCGACCGGCAACGGCCGCCGCGAGAGCTACGCCCATGTCCCGATGCCGCGCATGACCAACACCTACATGCTGGGCGGCGACAAGGATCCCAAGGAGATCATCGCCAGCATCGACAAGGGCCTGTACGCGACCAACTTCGGCGGCGGTCAGGTGGACATCACCTCGGGCAAGTTCGTGTTCTCCGCCAGCGAGGCCTTCTGGGTCGAGAACGGCAAGATCCAGTACCCGGTCAAGGGCGCGACCATCATCGGCAACGGCCCGGACGCGCTGACCCGCGTCAGCATGATCGGCAACGACATGCAGCTGGACACCGGCGTCGGCGTCTGCGGCAAGGAAGGCCAGAGCGTGCCGGTGGGTGTCGGCCAGCCGACGCTGCGCATCGACGGGCTGACCGTCGGCGGCACGGCCTGACCCCCGCCCGATCGCGACCGAACCACATTCCCACGAAGGATGACTTGCCCGATGTCGGCGATCGAATCGTGCGGCTGTCACCGCACGACGCTTGACGCGCCGCATTGAGCACAGGCACTATTGGTCCCATGCGTTCCGCACCCAAGTTTTATTTTGCTTACTTTTGGTTCTCGCACCGCCCCGGCGGAGGAGAGGCGAACGCATAAGCAGAGCGCCAAAGAATCCTCAAGAAACCGCCGGGCCCACAGCCCGGCGGTTTTTTTTCGGCCGGGCGAAGTGACTACCCAGCAGCCCGTCCACCACGAGAAAGCGTGATACCCATGAATGCCAAGTCGACCAGCCCCTATCCCAGCGCCACGCAGGCGGAGCGCTGGTATTCGCCGCAGGACAAGACCTCCCAGACCGACGACGAACGCATCCTGGACATCACGCCCTTGCCGCCTCCTGAACACCTCATCCGCTTCTTCCCGATCCGTGGCACGGCCATGGAGCAGCTCGTCGTCGGCACGCGCCAGCGCATCCGCGACATCATGCAGCGCAAGGACGACCGGCTGCTGGTGATCATCGGGCCCTGCTCGATCCACGACCCGGCTGCGGCGCTCGAGTACGCCAAGCGCCTGGTGACCCTGCGCGAGCAGCACGCCGACACGCTGGAGATCGTGATGCGCGTCTACTTCGAGAAGCCGCGCACGACGGTGGGCTGGAAGGGGCTGATCAACGATCCCTACCTGGACGAGAGCTACCGCATCGACGAGGGCCTGCGCATCGCGCGCCAGCTGCTGCTGGAGATCAACCGGCTGGGCATGCCGGCGGGTTCGGAGTTCCTGGACGTGATCTCGCCGCAGTACATCGGCGACCTGATCAGCTGGGGCGCGATCGGCGCGCGCACCACCGAGAGCCAGGTGCACCGCGAGCTGGCCTCAGGCCTGTCCGCGCCGATCGGCTTCAAGAACGGCACGGACGGCAACATCAAGATCGCCACCGACGCGATCCAGGCGGCGGCGCGGCCACACCACTTCCTGTCGGTGCACAAGAACGGCCAGGTCGCGATCGTCGAGACCAAGGGCAACCGCGACTGCCACGTGATCCTGCGCGGCGGCAAGGCGCCGAACTACGACGCCGCGAGCGTCGCGGCCGCGTGCGCGGACCTGGCGGCGTCGAAGCTGGACACGCGGCTGATGGTCGACTGCTCGCATGCCAACAGCAGCAAGAACCATGAGCGCCAACTGGACGTCGCGCGCGACATCGCCGCGCAGATCCGCGCCGGCGGCACCAGCATCTTCGGCGTGATGGTCGAGAGCCACCTCAAGGGCGGCGCGCAGAAGTTCAGCCCCGGCAAGGACGATCCCTCGAAGCTGGAATACGGCAAGAGCATCACCGACGCCTGCCTGGCCTGGGACGACTCGATCGAGGTGCTGGATGTGCTCAGCGAAGCGGTCCGCGCCGCACGCACGGAGACCGTCTCGCGCTGATCCTGGCGACCGGTCTCACCGCGTCGGTCTCACCACCGCGGGCTCACCACGACCAGCGCTGGTTCTCCCCGCCGTTGCAGCGATACATGATGACGGCCGTGCCCGGGCGGGCGCGGCCGTTCTCGATGTCGAGGCACTTGCCGGAATCCACGCTGCGGATCTCCCCGCCGCGCGTGCGCCAGCGCTGGTTGGCACCGCCGTTGCACTCGTAGGCCATCACGCGTGCGCCGTCCGAGGTGTTGCCGTTGGCGACGTCGAGACACAGGCCCGAGACGCGCAGCTCGCCGTTGCGGTTCCATTCGAAGCGCTGGTTCCCTCCGCCGTTGCAGTCGTAGACGATGAGGTTGCGGCCGGGGCGCGCGCCGCCTTCGATGTCGAGGCAGAGGCCGCCCTTGCCGCGGATCTGCCGGCTGTTCCAGCCGGGGTCGCCCTGCCAGTCATCGTCGCGGCCCTTGTCCTTGCTGGCAAGCAGCGCGATGCCGGCGATCACCGCCGCAGCCGCCACGGCGGCGCCGACGTTGCTCGAGTTGTCCGAGCTGCCCGCACTGCCGGTGTCGCCCGTGCCGTCAGTTCCAGCCGCCGCGACCGTCACCTTGAACCGCCCCCCGCAGCCGCCGTCGACCCACATCTCCTTGCTGGTCAGATCGAAGCCCCAGGTCCGCCCGAAGCGGCACCCGCCGGCCGTCTGCTGGACGAGTTCCACATCCGTCGCGCCATCCGGCAGCCGGTGGCTCTGATAGCCGCCGCGCGAGTTCAGTTCGATCGTCTGTTCGGCCGCCCGTGCGGGCGCGCCCCCGAGCACGAGCCCGGCCGCGACCGGTGCCGCGATGACGCGCCGCATCCAGCGCGCGCGCTGATCCTGTCGATCTTGCTGACCTTGTTGGCCCATCGTGCCCTCCCGCCTGTCGCTCGATCCGCGCGCCAATCGCACGCGGTTCCGGGCGATGCTAAGGCGGGTCAGGCGGTGACGTCCAGCACGCGCGGCGTCCCGCCGGCGCGGTCGACATGGCTGACGAGCATCGGCCCGAGCTCGACCTGCACGCGCAGGTCCGGGAAGCTGGCTGCCGTGTAGGTGCCGTGCGAGTACGGCGGCGTCTCGACGCGGCTGACCGGCGGCGCTTCCTGGCCGAGCGGGTGACGGCCATAGGTGACGTCGGCGCTGTTCTGTGCGTACATCTCCTTGAGCGGCCCTTCCGTCCCGATGAAGGGGGACAGGCGCAGCACGACGGACGGCGCGGGGCCGTCCAGCATCTCCTGCTGGACTTTCGCGCGGTACTGCTGCAGCGGACTGACGTCGAACGGCGAGGTCCTGAGCGACGTCGCCTGCACTTCCGAAAACTTCAAATCGCCTCGACGGCCACCGCGCCTGCCGGCCGGTCGCCGCCCTCCCTCATGCTCGTCTGTTCGTATCAAGGCGACCGTCTGGGGGTGGCGCTTTAATCAGCGCTCAAGTCCGCGGTCGTCCAGGCCGAAATTGTCCGGGCCGCGGATGACGGCGCCGGGCGTCTGCGCCTTCGCATCGACCGTCAATCGCCCTCGGGGCCCGACTTCGTCGCGTCGACGCCGCAATCCCGTTCGAACAACGATTGCAAGCGGCAACACCTGACCCGCTCTTGAAAAGCGCCCGCCATGCGCGCATCTTCAAGGTCTTGCAGCGAAGCGCCGAGGCGCTCCCCGCCATGACCTTGCTGTTGCTTGCGCTGATCGCGGCGCTGATCTGCTTCTGGCTGATGAGCCACTCCTGGCGGCAGGCGCGCCGTCGCGCGCGGCTGCGCGCCAAGGCCTTCCCCGCCGTGTGGCGGGCGATCCTGCGCCGCAACGTGCCGCAGGTCGCGCGGCTGCCGGCGGACCTGCAACTGAAACTCAAGCGCCAGATGCAGGTCTTCCTCGCGGAAAAATCCTTCATCGGCTGCGCCGGCCAGGTCATCACCGACGAGGTGCGCGTGACCATCGCCGCGCTGGCGACGCTGCCGCTGCTCGGACGCGCCCGCGGCTACTACCCGAAGCTGCACACGGTGCTCGTCTATCCCGGCGCGTTCATCGTCGATCGCGTGCGGCATCAAGGCCCGTTGCAGATGCAGGACCGGCAGGTGCTGAGCGGCGAATCGTGGGGCGAGGGTCAGGTCGTGCTGTCCTGGGACGACGTGCTGAGAGACGCCGCGCAGCCTGAGCGCGGCCACAACGTCGCCGTGCACGAATTCGCGCACCAGCTCGATCAGGTCAAGGGTCTGGCCAACGGCGCCCCGTGGCTGGGCAACCGGGCGCGGCAGGCGCGCTGGGCGGTGGTGATGCAGCAGAGCTTCGACCTGCTGCGGGCACGGCTGGCGGCCGGCGAGCCCGATCCGCTCGGCGACTACGCCGCCACCGAACCGGCGGAGTTCTTCGCTGTCGCGAGCGAACGTTTCTTCGGGCAGCCTTGGGCGCTGGCTCAGGCGCATCCCGCGTTGTACGGGGAATTGCGCCGGTATTACGAGGTGGATCCGATGCTCTGGTCCTGAACGAGGACGGAGCCGTTCATCGACGGGCCGGGAACAGGCCCCTCAGAAGCCCATCTCGGCCAGCAGCGCGTCGACATCGTCCTGCTGCAGCGCCTTGTCCGGCGTCTGCACGCCAGCGAGCTGCTCTTCCACGGCGGCGGCCGCCGGCGCCGCCTGTTCCTGCGCGGCGAGCAGCTGCTGCAGCGGCTCCTCCGCGGGGCGCAGCATGTTCAGCACCTTGTTGATCACCTGGCCGGACAGGTCCTGGAAGTCCTGGGCCATCATGATCTCGGTCTGCAGGCCCTTCACGCGGTCCGCGAAACCGGCGGCGCCCGCCGCATAGGCGGCGCACAGCCGCATCATCGCGCGGGCGCGTTCGACGCTCAGGTCCGGCGCGGCCGCCAGACGCTGCAGCGACTCCGACAACTCATGACCCTGGCGCGCGACCGATTGCGCATCTTCCTGCGCCGACTCGACGATGCCGAGCACCTTGTTGGCGGCCTGGTCGGTCATGCGCTTCACGTAGTCCAGACGCTCGCAGGCATCCGGCAGCTCGTGCGACAGCTTCTGCAATGCCTGATGCGCGGCGGCCGTGAGAGGGGTATCGGCGTGGGTCATGGTGTTCGAACTCGCGAAGGTGGACGCAGGGTCGGCGTTTGGATCCGCGCGGTATGCGCACTGCGCCACTGTCGGGCGCTTCAGGGCGCCCGGGAGGCGTCCTTTTGAGGTGCGGAAATCTTAGTTCTGCAACTGCTGTAACCAACGGAAAGGGTGCCGGGCACCCGTGCATTTTTGGTGAGGAGCCCCGCATTTAAGTCCTGGCCCGAACCGGTCGCCTGTAGCCTTCATCCCGTCCGTCTTCGGTCCGCCCTGCTGGTGTTTGTCTTTGGCAAAGCGATCCGTTTCATGAACATGGCCACCACCCGTCCTTCGTCCGGCTTCAACCGCGCCAACACACGGTCTGGTGCGACGTCTTCGTCGCGCTCTCCGTCGAGCGCGTCGCGTGACGACGGCCGAAGCTTCGCCGCCGCGCCCCGTGCGCAGGCGGCGCCGCCGGCACCGCCGTCCGCGTTGCGCGACGTCAGCGACATCGTGGTCGGCGTGGCGCTGATGCTGGGTGTGCTGTTCGCGCTGCTGATGCTGACGCTGTACACGCGGGATTCGATGGTCATCGGCAAGGCGCTGCAGGAGCAGGGCCAGGCGCGCGGCACCATGATCTGCAAGGACGGGAAGGTCGCTCGCGGCGACGGCTCGCTGCCCGACCGCATCGTCGAGGACGGCGTCTTCGTGTGCACCGACTGGCGCACGCTGCAGGCGGTCGAGCAGGAAGAGTCCGAGCGCGGGATGCGCAAGTACTGACCCCGGAGGGCCGCAGCCTTCAGGACCAGAGGTCCAGCGGCGGCTCGTGCGTCATGCCGCGCAACAGATCGCTGCGCGAGAGAAAGCCGATCAGGTGGCCGTTGTCGTCGCCCACCGGCAAGCCGGGCAGGCCCAGGTCGAGCATCAACTGGGCGGCCTCCCGCAAGGGCGTGTCGGGCTGCGCGACCGGCACCGGCGTCCACATCACATCGTCCACCGCCGCGGCGAGCCGCCGCGCGATGACCATGATCTCCGCCATCTCCTCCAGATCCTCCGCCAGCCCGCGCGTGAGATCGCCGCGCGAGACCAGCCCGCGCACCTCGCCCTGCTCACCGAGCACCGGCGCCTGCGCGACGCCGGCGCGTGACATCGTCCGCATCGCCTGCCGCAGCGACGAGCCCGACATCACGCTGATCAGCTTCCGGCTCATCAGCTGATGCACCTGCGTCAGCGGCACTCGCGTGGTGTCGCCGGCGTAGGCGGCCAAGGCCTCGTGCGCCATGTAGGCCGAGGGCCCGAATCCCGGCGCGCCGCCGACACCGCCGCCAGCCCCCTGCCCCACGCCGGCGAGCACCACCGTCGAAGGCGTGAGATCACCCTGCCGCGCAATCGGCGCCACAGCGCGCGTGCGCGCCACCGCCTGCACCGGAGCCAGATCGCGGACCTGCTCCAGGCCGCCGGTGAGAAGCTTTCCCGAAGTGCCGTAGACGGAGAACATGGCGTCAGGATCTCACGTCGAAAACGCGATGCCCATTGAGGAGAACGCGCACTGCGGCGGTCGCTTTCACGCGGGAGGCCAAGCGCGGGCACTCCATGATGCAGGGGGCATCGCGTCCGCGAACCCCCAGCATCATTCCGGCCCCACTCGCTGTCTCTGCCTGCACGTTGAACTGGCAGTCGCGGGTCATGGCACGGGATACGCCGTCTCGTACTTCACCTCGCGCAGCACCACGTTGCTGCGTACGCTCGCCACGCCCGGCACCCGGAACACCTTGCTCTGCAGGAACTGGTCGTAGGCCTTCATGTCCGGCGCGACGATCTTGATCACGTAGTCGGCCTCGCCAGTGATCGCCTGGCATTCGACGATCTCCGGACTGCCCGCGACCATCGCCTCGAAGGCATCGACCGCGCCCTCGGTGTGCCGCACCAGGCTGACGTTCGCCAGGACGCAGATCGACAGGCCCAGTTGTTCCCGGTCGACCAGCGCCACGTGGCGCTTGATCACGCCGCGCTCCTCGAGCTCCTTGACCCGGCGCCAGACCGGCGTCGCCGACAGACCGACCTTGTCCGCCAGCTGCTGCGTGCTCTGGCGCGCGTCCGCTTGCAAGGCCTCGAGGATCAAGCGCGTCGCCCGATCGAAACGTTCGTTCTCCATATTGGCGATTCCTGAGAATGATCCTGTCGATTCACGCCTCCGCTTTAGTAAACGGAGCAAGAAAGTGCGCATTGTCTCGGAAAGAATCGCCTCATTCATTCTTCTGACAATCCGAGCCGACCGGCCTTGCCTGGTCGGCTCGCCCCATTGGGGAGACAAGCCATGACCGAAGCCAGTCTTGCCGCCGCGCCGGCCTTGCGCCCGTACCAGCTCTCCGACAACCTGGCCGCCAGCGCCGGACCGGTGTTCCTGACCGGCACCCAGGCGCTCGTGCGCCTGTTGCTGATGCAGAAGGCGCAGGACGAACGCCAGGGTCTGAAGACCGCCGGTTTCGTCAGCGGCTACCGCGGCAGCCCGCTGGGCATGGTCGACCAGCAGCTGTGGAAGGCGAAGAAGTTCCTCGACAAGGCGGAAGTCAACTTCCTCCCCGCGATCAACGAGGACCTCGCCGCCACCGCCTGCCTGGGCGTGCAGCGCGTGGCGCTGGACCCCAAGCGCACCGTCGATGGCGTGTTCGCCATGTGGTACGGCAAGGGCCCGGGCGTGGACCGCTCCGGCGACGCGCTCAAGCACGGCAATGTCTACGGCACCGCGAAGCAGGGCGGCGTGCTCGTCGTCTGCGGCGACGATCACGGCTGCGTTTCCTCGTCGACGCCACATCAGAGCGATCTCGCGCTTCAGGCCTGGTCGATGCCGCTGGTGCATCCGGGCAACGTGGCCGAGTACCTCGAGTTCGGCCTCTACGGCTGGGCGCTGTCGCGCTTCTCGGGCGCGTGGGTCGGCTTCAAGGCGATCTCGGAAGTCGTCGAGTCGGGCATGACGGTCGACCTCGACGCCGTGCCGATGGATTTCGAGCTGCCCGTCGACCACACGCCGCCGACCAACCTCCACATCCGTTCCGTCGACCTGCCGTCGCTGGAACTGGAGTCGCGCCTCGCGCACAAGATCGACGCGGTGCTGGCCTTCGCCAAGGTCAACTCGATCGACAAGCACATCGTCGTCAGCCCGCGCGCGTCGCTGGGCATCGTCACGGTCGGCAAGGCGCATTACGACTTCATGGAAGTGCTGCGCCGCCTGGACCTGGACCCCAACGCGCTGGCCGCGGCCGGCGTGCGCGTCTACAAGGTCGGCCTGGTGTACCCGCTGGAACCGACGCGTATCCGCGAGTTCGCGCAGGGACTGACCGACATGCTGGTCATCGAGGAGAAGGCGCCCGTCGTCGAACGCCAGATCAAGGAACTGCTGTACCACCTGCCCGACGCGCAGCGTCCGCGCGTGGTCGGCAAGTCCGATGAACACGGGGCCGCCGTGCTGAGCGCGCTCGGCGAGCTGCGGCCCTCGCGCATCATGCCGACCGTCGCCGACTGGCTCGCGCGACTGAACCCGGCGCTGGACCGGCGCCATCTGGTGGTCGATTTCCTGACGCCCTGCCTGCTGTCCAACAGCGCCGACGCGGTGCGTCGCCAGCCCTACTTCTGCTCGGGCTGCCCGCACAACACGTCGACCAAGCTGCCCGAAGGTTCGCGCGCGCTGGCCGGCATCGGCTGCCACTTCATGGCCAGTTGGATGGAGCGCGGCACCTCGGGCCTGATCCAGATGGGCGCCGAAGGCGTCGACTGGGCGGCGCATTCGCGCTTCACGACCGAGAAGCATGTCTTCCAGAACCTGGGCGACGGCACCTACTACCACTCGGGCTACCTGGCGATCCGGCAGGCCATCGCGGCCAAGGCCAACATCACCTACAAGATCCTCTACAACGACGCGGTCGCGATGACCGGCGGCCAGCCGGTCGACGGCCAGACCTCGGTGCCGCAGATCGCGCGTCAGGTCGAGGCCGAAGGCGTCAAGCGCCTGGTCGTGGTCTCCGACGACATCGAGAAGTACGAGGGCCATCACGGGCTCTTCCCGACGGGGACGACCTTTCACGACCGCTCTGAGCTCGATGCCGTGCAGCGCGAGCTGCGCGAGATCGCCGGCGTCACCGTGCTGATCTACGACCAGACCTGCGCCGCGGAGAAGCGCCGCCGCCGCAAGAAGGGCGAGTTCCCCGACCCCGACAAGCGCATCTTCATCAACGAGTCCGTCTGCGAAGGCTGCGGCGATTGCGGCCAGGCGAGCAACTGTCTGTCCGTCGTGCCGGTGGAGACCGACTTCGGCCGCAAGCGCGTCATCGAGCAGAGCAGCTGCAACAAGGACTTCAGCTGCGTGAACGGCTTCTGCCCGAGCTTCGTCTCCGTGCACGGCGCCAAGCTGAAGAAGCGCGCCGGCGCGGCCTTCGGGCCCGCGGACCTGGCGCGCGAGATCGCCGCGATCCTGCCGCCCGCGCCCTGGGCGTGGACGGGGCCCTTCGACATGCTGGTCACCGGCGTCGGCGGCACCGGCGTCGTGACGGTGGGCGCGCTGGTCACGATGGCTGCGCACCTGGAAGGCAAGCAGAGTTCGGTGCTGGACTTCATGGGCTTCGCGCAGAAGGGCGGCGCGGTGCTGTCCTTCGTGCGCGTCGCGCCGACGCAGGACCTGCTCAACCAGGTCCGCATCGACACGCAGCAGGCCGACGTGCTGCTCGCCTGCGACATGGTCGTGGGCGCGAGCGCCGACGCGCTGGCCACGATCAAGGCCGGCCGCACGGTGATCCTGGCCAACACGCATGAACTGCCGACCGCGGCCTTCGTCCGCAACCCGGATGCGAGCCTGCAGGCCGACGCGCTCATCGCGAAGATGCGCCACGCCGTCGGCGAGGGCAAGGACCTGCTCGCCAGCATCGACGCGCAGGACATCGCCAAGCGCCTGATGGGCGACACCATGCCCAGCAACATCATCATGCTGGGTGCGTGCTGGCAGCGCGGCCTGGTGCCGGTGTCCTTCGAGGCGCTGATGCGCGCGATCGAGCTCAATGGCGTCGCGGTCGAGAACAACAAGACCGCGTTCGCACTGGGCCGTCTCGCGATCGCCGCGCCGGAGGCGCTGCGCCGCCTGGCCGGTGAGCAGCCGGGCTCCGCGGTGCAGTGGTTCAACTTCGACCAGCTCGACGACAAGGACGGACAGCCGGGCCTGGTCTCGCGCCGCAAGGCCTTCCTGACCGACTACCAGGACGCCGCCTACGCCTCGCGCTACGAGGCGCTGGTGCACCGCGTGCGCACTGCCGAGTCCGCGCTGGGCGAGGCCGGCAAGGGCCTTCGCCTGACGAAGGCCGTCGCGCGTTACTACGCCAAGCTGCTCGCCATCAAGGACGAGTACGAGGTCGCGCGCCTGTACACCGACGGCAAGTTCGAAGCCGCGCTGAAGGCGCAGTTCGAGGACTGGGACCACCTCAGCTTCCACATGGCGCCGCCGCTGCTGTCGAAGCCGGGCGCCGACGGCCGCGCGAAGAAGATCGAACTGGGCTCGTGGACCTTCAAGGCGCTGAAGACGCTGGCGAAGTTCAAGGGCTTGCGCGGCGGCGCGCTCGACATCTTCGGCAAGACCGAAGAGCGCCGCATCGAGCGCCAGCTGGTCCGCGACTACGAAGCCCTCGTCGACGAGCTGCTGGCGCATCTGAGCGCGGACAAGCTCGACGTCGCCATCAAGCTCGCACGCCTGCCCGAAGGCATCCGTGGCTACGGCCACGTGAAGCTGGCGAACGTCGTCACCGTGCGCGCGCAGTGGAAGGATCTGCTCGATCGCTTCCACGGCCGTGCGGTCGAGGCGCCCATCGCCGTCGTGCCACTGACGAAGGCGCCCGAACGGGTGAAGGGCGTGGCCGAACTCTGACGGTGCGGCGCGCCTACAACTGTGAAGTAGCGCAAAGGCCACTGGACACGGTCGACACGGGGGCGGCATGCTTGTCGCATGTCACCCTCGACACCGATCCCTTCGTCGACCGCAGTGCCGGCGACGGCATCGCCCCTCGCGCTCCGGCGCCGCTCGCTGCTGCTGGGCGCGACGGCCTCCGCTGCGCTCGCCGCGTGCGGCGGGTTGCCCTCCGCGCCCGACATCCCGATGGACGCGTCGCAGCGCCTGCGTGCGGCCAACCGCATCGGCTGGGGCGCGACGCAATCGCAGTTGGGCGAGATCGAGCGCGTCGGCTGGGGCCGTTACGTCGAACGTCAACTCAAGGCCGATGCAAAGGCGACGATGCCCGCGCCCGTCCAGGCCCGCATCGACGCGATGGGCATCAGCCAGGGGGACCTGTCCTCTCGTGTGTGGGCGGCGGAATCCTTCCGGCGCAACGGCGACAACAAGGTCGCGACAGAGGAAGAGCGCGTCGCGGCGCGCAAGGCCTATCAGGACGCGCAGGGCCTCGCGGCGCGCGAGACCGGTGAACGCCAGCTGCTGCGCGAGCTCTACGCCGAGCAACAGCTGCTTGAACAGCTGTCGTGGTTCTGGTTCAACCACTTCAACGTGCACCAGGGCAAGCGCGACATCCGGCTGATGCTGGCCGACTACCAGGACCGCGCGCTGCGCCCGAATGCACTGGGCTCATTCCGGAAGATGCTGGGCGCGGTCGCGCGGCATCCGGCGATGCTGCGCTACCTGGACAACGACCAGAACGCCGTGCGCGCGATCAACGAGAACTACGCGCGTGAGCTGCTCGAGCTCCACACCCTCGGCGTCGACGGCGGCTACACGCAGCGCGACGTGCAGGAGCTGGCGCGTGTGCTGACGGGCTTCGGCGTGCGCGTCGATCCCGATCCGGCGAAGGTCGCGCCGCGCGTCGAGGGGCTCTACAAACGCGACGGCCTGTTCGAGTTCCACCCTGGCCGGCACGACTTCGGCGACAAGCAGCTGCTGGGCCGCACGATCAAGGGCCGCGGCGCCGATGAACTCGACGAGGTGCTGGACCTGCTGGTCGCGCAGCCGGCGACCGCGCGTTTCGTCTGCGGCAAGCTAGCGGTGTTCTTCCTCGGCGAACAACCGCCGCGAGACGTCGTCGACGCGATGGCGGCTGCCTTCCTCAGAACGAAGGGCGACCTGCCGGCCACGCTGCGCCCGATGCTGTACGCGCCGCAGTTCGCGTCGGCGGAGACGCCGCGGTTCAAGGATCCGCACGTCTACCTGCTCTCCAGCCTGCGCGCAGGTTTCGAACAGCGTGAACTGCAGAACGCGCAGCCGCTGCAGAACTGGCTGCGCCGCCTCGGACAGGGTCTCTACGACAAGCAGACGCCAGACGGCTATCCGCTGACGGCGGACGCCTGGAACAGTCCGGGCCAGATGACCTTGAGATTCGAGGTGGCGCGTCAGATCGGTGGCGGGGCGGTGGCGCTGTACCGGCCCGAGGGCACGACCACGCCAGTGCCGATGCCGGACCTGCAGCCGCTGCGCGCCCGTGTCGAGCCGACGCTCGCGCCGGCGACGCGCACGGCCCTTGCCCAGACCACGACGCCGCAGCAATGGCTGACGTTGTGGCTCTCCAGTCCTGACTTCATGTATCGCTGACCATGGACCGACGACATCTTCTTCGAACGCTGGCAGCCGGATCCCTGACGATCTTGCATGCCCGCCTCTTCGCCGCGAACGCCGCAAGCGCCACCGGCACCACAGGACGCGGTCTGGAGAAGCCGGGGACGCCGGCGCCCCTTGGAGCGAATGCCGAGCGTGAGGAGGCGATTGAGCGGAGAGGGGCGCCGGCGTCCCCGGCTTCGGGCGCACGCCCGCGTTTCCTGCTGGTTTTCCTGCGCGGCGGCTACGACGCGACGAACCTGCTGATCCCGACGGGCAGCAGCTTCTATTACGAGCAACGGCCACGCATCGCGATCGCCAGACCGTCGCCGACCGATGCGGCCTCCGCGCTGCCGCTCAACGCTGACTGGGGCCTGCACCCGGCGCTGCGCGCGAGCCTGTTCCCGCTGGCGCAGGCGGGACAGGCGCGCTTCATTCCCTTTGCCGGGACGGAGGACCTGTCACGCAGTCACTTCGAAACGCAGGACAGCATCGAACTCGGCCAGCCGGTGGGCGGTTCGCGCGACTACAACTCGGGCTTCCTGAACCGCCTGGCGGCCGAACTCGACGCGCAACAGGCGCTGTCGTTCACGGACCAGTTGCCGATCGCCTTCCGCGGTCCGGTGAGGATCGCCAACGCCGGCCTGCGCGAGACCGCGCGCCCCGCCGTCGACGCGAAAAACCGCGCGTTGATCGCGAGCATGTACCAGGGCCAGAGCCTCGGTGCCTCGGTGGAGGAAGGCCTCGCGCTGCGCGAGGAGTTGGCGCGCGACCTGTCCCCCGACCGGATGAAGACGATGACCGACGCCGCCGGTCGCAACGCGATTCCCGCCAAGGGCTTCGAACTGGAAGCGCGCCGCATCGCGACCCTGATGCGCGGACGCTTCAGCCTGGGCTTCATCGACGTCGGCGGCTGGGACACGCACGTCAACCAGGGCGGCGCGACGGGTCAGCTGGCCAACCGCTTCGAGGAACTGGGCCGTGGCCTCTCGGCGATCGCCAGCGAGCTCGGACCCGATCTCTGGCAACAGACCACCGTGATGGTGATCAGCGAATTCGGCCGCACCTTCCGCGAAAACGGCAACCGCGGCACCGACCATGGTCACGGCAGCGTCTACTGGCTGCTGGGCGGCGGCCTCGCGTCCGGCGGCCCGGTCGCCGGCGACCAGATCGCGCTGACGGCGACCTCGCTGTTCCAGAACCGCGACTACCCCGTGCTCAACGACTACCGCGCCGTGCTGGGCGGACTGTGGCAACGCCAGTTCGGCCTGTCCAACGAGGCGCTGGCCCGCGTCTTCCCGGGCGTCCGCCCCAAGGACCTTCGCCTGATCTGACGCCGCTTCGCGCAAAGCCCCCAGCCTTCGCAAGCGCTTGCGCACACTGGCTTGCAGATGAGAGCAATTCTCATCTAGGATCATCCTCAAACGAGAAGACTCCTGCGGGTTCCGACCCCGCGCGACCAATGCAAATTGCAGAGAGGTTGCGCCGCGATCCGATCGGCATCGTTTCGCGGCTCGACCTCTCTTTTCTTTTTTGCATGCCTGCATCGGGCGCCGGTCTTGCCGGATCCCGCTTCCCGTTCCGCCACAGCAAGCGTTCCTGCCAGCCCGTGTCCGCCGGTCCTCCCGGTTCACGCCTCGATCGTCAGGAGTCGCCATGCCCTTGCTTCCCTCCCGCATGCCCGCGCCCCATGGCTCGTCCGTGCCTGCCTCCGCCCTCGCCCTCCCTCTCGCGGGGGAGTCGCGGGCCGCTCCGATGGCGGTCGACGGGGAATGCGCCGCCGCCGATCATCCGGGCGTCGAATGCCTGCGCTGGATGGCGCTGAAGATCAGTTGCGGCCTCGCCCCCGATGAACCGGCGCTGCTGCGGCAGCATCAGCTGGCGCTGGAGCAACTGGTCGATGCGGGCGTCCTCGCGGCGATCCCCGCTCACGAACAGGCCCTCCGGCTGCTGTACGGCGCTTCTCACAACACGCTGCTACCCTGGCATTGGCGATGTGCCTGCCTGGATCAGCTCAACCGTCCGCTCGCGGCGTTGCACCGGCTGGCCGACGCCCAGGGCGACACCGCCCTCGTCGCGCGCCTGCAGCGCTTCCATTGGCGCCTGAGCCGCAGCCCCCTCCAGGAATGATCAGGAAAGAAGCATCCCCATGAACAAGGCCACCCGCATCGAACGCGACTCCATGGGCGAGGTCGCCGTGCCCGTCGACGCGCTGTACGGCGCGCAGACGCAGCGCGCGGTCGAGAACTTCGCCATCAGCCGCCAGCCCATGCCCGAGCGCTTCGTGCGCGCGCTGGTGCTGCAGAAGGCCGCCGCGGCGCGCGCCAACATCGCGCTCGAGCAGGTGCCGGCCGACATCGGTCAGGCGATCGACCGCGCCGCGACGCAACTGCTGCAGGACCCGGCGCTGATGAGCCACTTCCCGGTGGAGATCTTCCAGACCGGCTCGGGCACCAGCTCCAACATGAATGCCAACGAGGTGATCGCCACGGTCGCCACGCGGCTGATCGGCAACGGCGCGGCGAATCCGGTCACGGTCAATCCCAACGACCACGTCAACGCGGGCCAGAGCAGCAACGACTCGATCCCGACGGTGCTGCACATCAGTGCCGCGCAGGCGCTGCAGGGTGAGCTGCTGCCCGCGCTGGACCTGCTGGTGCAGACGCTGCAGGACAAGATCCAGAGCGTCGGCCATCACGTGAAGACCGGCCGCACCCACCTGATGGACGCGATGCCGTTGCGCCTGGGCCAGGAGCTCGGCGGCTGGTGCGCGCAGATCGAAGCGCGCCGCGCGCAACTGCGCGCGCTGCTGCCGTCGGTGTGCGAGCTCGCGCAGGGCGGCACCGCGGTGGGCACCGGCATCAACGCCCATCCGGACTTCGCGCAGCGCTTCGCCGAGGAACTGTCCACCCTCACCGGCCTGAGCTTCCGCCCGGCGCCGGACTTCTTCGCCGCGCTCTCGGCGCAGGACACGGCAGTCGCCCTGTCGGGCGCGCTGAAGGGCCTGGCGGTCGCGCTGATGAAGATCGCCAACGACCTGCGCTGGATGAATTCCGGCCCGCTGGCGGGCCTCGCGGAGATCGAGCTGCACGCGCTGCAGCCCGGCTCGTCGATCATGCCGGGCAAGGTGAACCCGGTGATCCCGGAAGCGGTGACCATGGTCTGCGCGCAGGTCATCGGCCATGACGCGGCGATCACGATCGCGGGGCAGTCCGGCAACTTCCAGCTCAACGTGATGCTGCCGCTGATCGCGACAAACCTGCTGGACAGCCTGGCCCTGCTGTCTGCGGCCACCAAGGCGCTGGCCGAGCAGGCGATCCGCGACTTCAAGGTCAACACCGACGGGTTGCAACACGCGCTGGCGCGCAACCCGATCCTTGTCACCGCGCTGAACCGCGAGATCGGCTACCTGAAGGCCGCCGCGATCGCCAAGCGCGCCTATGCGGAGAAGCGGCCGATCCTCGACGTGGCCGAGGAGATGACCGACTTCGACCGCGCCACCCTCCAGCAGATGCTGGATCCCGCGAAACTGACCGATGGCGGACTCTGACGCGATCACCCACCACGACAGGGCCCTGGCGCGCCGGCATCGGCTGCGCCAGGCCTTCGGCTTCGCGATCCTGCTGATCGGCGCAGTGCTGTTGCTGCAGCAGGGCTGGCTGTGGATCAAGCCGGCCGGCGGCGTCGGTCACGGCTCGGTGATCTCGATGGCGCTGCAGGCGGGCCTGCTCGCCGCGGCAGCGACGGCCTTCGGCACGCTGCCCGCGCTGGGCACGCGCAGCCTGTCCGCACGCGGGCAGGACGCGCTGATGGGCTTCGGCGCCGGCGTGATGCTGGCGGCCTGCTCGTTCTCGCTGATCATTCCCGGCCTCGAGGCCGCGCGCGTGCATGCGACGCCGACCGGCGCCGCCGCGCAGGTCGCGCTGGCGGTGCTGCTCGGTGCCTGGGCGCTGATGGCGCTCGACCGCTGGCTGCCGCACGAGCATTTCATCAAGGGCCGCGAAGGCATGGACCCGACGCGGCTGCGGCGCACGACGCTGTTCGTGATCGCGGTCACGCTGCACAACCTGCCCGAGGGTCTCGCGATCGGCGTGGCCTTCGCGGCCAACGATCCGGTCGCGGCGGCCAGCCTGAGCCTGGCCATCGCGATCCAGGACTTGCCGGAGGGCTTCGTCATCGCGGTGGCGCTGATGTCGGTCGGCTACTCGCGGCGCAAGGCGCTGCTGCTGGGCGCGGCGTCGGGGCTGGTCGAGCCCGTCGGCGCGGTGCTCGGCGCGTGGGTCGTCTCCGCATGGCCGCTGCTGCTGCCCTGGGGACTGGGCTTCGCGGCGGGCGCGATGCTGTTCGTCATCAGCCACGAGATCATTCCCGAGTCGCACCGCAAGGGCCATGAGCGCTGGGCGACGCAAGGGCTGATGCTCGGCTTCGCGTTGATGATGGTGCTGGACACGGCGCTGGGCTGAGCGGCCCGACGTCTCGGGCGCAGCGTCCAGCGCACGGCGTCCGGTTTACAACTCGCCGCGTTCTAGCGGCAGCCTTTCACGCGACCCCGGCTCGCACGCGGAACCGCTCGCCCACAAGCGTCATGCGTCCCTTCACCATCGGTGTTCTGCCTCCTTGCTGCAGGACACGAGCCGTGATGAAGAAGTTGTTCGCCGCACTTGCCGCGCTCGCCGCGCTCGCCGCCGCCCTCCCCGTTGTCTCGACGACCGCGCACGCCGCCGGCCTGACGCCGCTGGAACAGCGATGGATCGCAGGCATGACCCCCGTGCTTCAGCACGCGAAGACGTCGGGCATGCCGATCGATGTCGTCGTCCAGCCGCAGGAGGCGCCCGACGCGGCGCCGCTGGCGCTGGGCTTCAAGGACGGCCGCTGCAAGCTGGTGCTCAGCCTGCGCGGCAACCCCGAAGGCGAAGCGACGATGCAACGCCTGCCGGCGGGCCTGGAAGACAGCGCACTCGAACTGATGGCGGCGCATGAACTCGGCCATTGCCGCCGCTACCTGGACGGCGCCTGGTTCAACGTGCCGACGGGCTTCTCCGCGACGCCGGTCCCGGAGGGCCTCAGCCCGGACCTGCAGCGCGCCTACCTGTCCATGAAGTCCGCGCGCCGCGAGGAGGGCTACGGCGATCTCGTCGGACTGGGCTGGACCGCGCAGCGCCACCCTGGCCAGTACGCCGCGCTGCACGCCTGGCTGATGCAGGAACGCAGCCGTGACCTGCTGCCGGGCAGCCACCACGACACGCTCGCGTGGCTCAAGCTGGCCCGTGATCCGACAGCGCTGGGAAGCGCGCCGTCGATGTTCGAGGCCGCGCTGCCGGTCTGGCAATCCGGGTTGCACATCGACGAAGAGTGATTCGAGCGAATGGCCCCGACGAGTGCCGACGCCGCCGCGTGAGGCACTCGTTCTCCTTGTGCGCGTCCGTCGCCAGCGCGGCGGCATCGCCGTGCGCTCAGCGCAGGTCGATCGCCGTCAGCGACGTGGGCGCACTCGCCGTGCCGAAGTTCGGCGCCATGATCATCAGCGTGCCGCGTTGCGTCATGCCCAGCCAGCCGCCCTGCGCATGGCGCCACACCGCCTGGTGCGTCGCCAGATCGATGGCGACGGTGCGCTGGTCGGTGGACACGAACAGGTGGGTGTCCGTGAGCACCATCGTCAGCTGCCAGGAGGTGTCGCCCGCGTCCATCGGCCAGGACCACAGCACCGAGCCGTCAGCGACGCTGCGCGCTTCGATCGTCCTGTTGCCTTGGTTGGCCGCGTACAGCACGCCGTTGGCGGTGACCGGCAGGCCGCGGAACGGCTGACGCACCGTCCAGCGCACCGAGCCGTCGGTCCGCGACAACGCCTGGATGCCGGCATTCACGACCGCATCCGGCTGAACGTAGCGCGGACGGTCCATCGCGAGCACGGTGTTCGCGTCGGCGATCACCGGGGTCTGGCTCTCGTAGAGCTTCAAGGGCAGCGTCTGCCCGCCGTCCGCCGGCACGTCATAGAGCTGACCGCCGTCGCTGTCGCGGAAAGCGCGGAAGTTGATGCCCGAGTGCGTGTACACCACCCCGTCGGCCAGCGTCGCGCCGAAATACCCATGCACCGGCAACAGGCTGGTCGGTGAAGGTTCCGCGGTCACCGTCCAGCGTGTCTGCAGGTCGTCGAGGTTGAGCGCCGTCATCTGGCCCTTGCTCCGGTCGGGCAGGTACAGCGTGTTGCCGGTCATCAGCCAGAACTTGGGATCGTTCGGGTCCGTGAGGGGGCGCGACCCGAGCTGCGTGCCGGCAGACCGGTTCGTCAGGTAGGCGTTGTAGACGTACTGCGGCGTCGTCGACTGCACGGAGGACCAGATGGCGCGGTCGCCCGCGGCGATCACGCCCGTCAGGCGTTCGCCGGGGATGGTGACCGACCACTGCGGCTTGCCGTCCTGTTCGGACAGGGCCAGGGCGTTCGGGCCCGGGGCGGACCCGAAGGCGCGCGCCTGCGGCACCAGGATCTGGCCGTCGATCAACGCCGGCACGCCCGGCCCCGTCAGGTCGGTGCCGCCGAGCACCCAGGTCTTCCAGCGGCGCGAGAATTTGGACGCATCCAGCGACACCGGCACGTAGCCGCTGCGCGTCGCGCCCGCGGGGGCCTCGGTCCACGGCGCCGCGCCCGGGACGACCGCCGGCAACGGCGTGGTCGACGCGGTCAGGGCGGACACCTCCAGCCGGTAACTCAGCCGCGCGCCCCGGTACTGCTTGCCCTCCGGCGCGGCCGCGTCCAGGTCCACGTGCAGGGCCCCGACGTAGACGCCCGCGGGGCGGTCGGGATTCAGGTGCACCACCAGTTGCCAGCGGCCATCCGGCAACTGGGTCGGGCGCGACGAGAATTCCAAGGGGATGCCGGGCGCGCCGTCCACCGAGCGCGCGATGAGCAGCGGGCTCTTGTCGCGCCGCTCCATGTGCACCGGCGTGGCGTAGACGGTGATCTGATCGCAGCTGCCATCGGGCGCCGCCTTGCAGTCGACCGTGTCCTTGTCCAGCGTGAAGGCCGGGATGTCCTCCACGCTGTTGCCGCCGCTCGATCCGCTGCAGCCCGCCAGCAGCAGCGCCGCCGCGGCGGCCAGCGCGGCCGCCGGCCCCGTCGAAGCCATGACTTTCCATCCGACGGCGCGCGGCCGTCCAGGCAACCTGTTCATCTTCTCTCCCTGAATGACTGATGGTCGAGGGCGACGCGGCTCATGACCGCGTCGTGCTCCCCGGGCGGGCGCAGGCTAGCAGTCCCGCGTGGCCGCACATACCCGCCAAAGGGGGAAGCCTGGGGAAACTCCCAAGCGCCACACCGGACGGGGTCGCGAGATTCCGCCAGCGCTCAGCGGACGTCGAAGGTCACCAGCATCGCCTTGCCGCTGCCGCGATCCAGCAACATCGTCAAGGTGCCGTTGGCCGACATGCCCAGGCGCCCCGCCGACGCGTAGCGCCAGACGGCCTGATGCGTCACCAGATCGACCGCCACGACCTGGCGGTTGGTCGACACGAACAGGTGGCCGTTGGTCAGCACCATCTGGCGCTGGAAGTACTGGTCGCCGGACTCCATCGTCCAGGACCACATCAGGCTGCCGTCCGCCAGACTGCGGGCCTCCACGGCCTTGGTCGCCTGGTTGGACGCATAGACGACACCGCCCGCGGTCACCGGCAGGTCCATGAAGCGGCCGGAGGCCGTCCAACGCACCTGCCCGCTCGCCAGGTCCACCACGCTCAACTGGTTGTCGCGCCCTTCCCCGGAGCGCAGTTCGCGGTGCGTGATCACCACCGCCGTGGTGGCATCGGCCAGCACCGGCGCCTGGTTCAGCGCCGTGCCCAGCAGCAGCGTCGGCGACTTCGCGGGCACGGCGATGTCGACGCCGCGCGCGCCGTCGGCCAGCGACAGACCGCGCAGACGGCCGCCGACGTTGACGTAGGCCAGCCCGTTGCCGATGGTGGCACCCCAGCGCTGCAGCCCGCCGGAGCCCACCGGCGTCGTGTAGGCCGAGGCACTCCACAGCACCGTGTTGAGATCGGCCAGGCTGCGCGCGACGACGGTCTCGCCGCGCAGGTCCGGCAGCACCAGCGTGTCACCGCTGAGGGCCCAGGTGTCGGTCATGTCGACGGTATCCAGCGACAGCTGGCTGCGCACGGCGCCGTCCTGGCGCGCCAGCACCGCCATCGCCGTGGTCTTGCCGTCGGCGGATGCCGCGCCCGCCACCACCAGCCGGTCGCCGGCCGGCAGCACGCGGTCCGGCTTGCCGATCGGCGAACCGCCCCAGACGCGGGTGCCGTCGGCTTCGGACAGCACGGTCAGGGTGTCCCCGACCATCGCGTCCTCCAGCTGCAGGCCGGGCAGCACAACCTGACCCTGCGTCAGGAGGGGCGCCGGCAAAGGATCGACGGCCAGTCCGGCCAGCGGGCGCGACCAGCGCGGCTTGATCCGGGCCGGATCGACGGTGACGCCGACGAAGCCGGTCCGGGCTGCATTGCCGCCCCATCCGCTCCAGTCGCCCGCGCCCGGCACCGCCTGCAGCGGACGCGAGATCGAATCGCCCGCCACGACCAGCCGGTAGCTGAAGCTCACCGTCCGGCTGTTCTTGGGCAGCGGCACCAGGATGTCGCCGACCGGGTTCGTGCCGAACTCGATCGTGCCCGTGTAGGTGCCGGCCTTGAGACCCGTCGCGAATCCGACGCTCAGCTGCCAGCGCCCGTCGGGCTGCAGGTCGCGGTAGACGTGGTCGATGGCCTGGTAACGCGTGTCCGACGCACGCTCCGACCAGCCGGGCCGGAAATCGCTCGTCGTGCCGTTGATCGGCGTCGCGTAGAGCTTCACGTCCTCGCAGACGGTTGCCGGTGCCGCGTCACAGCTCACGCTGGACTGGCTCAATGCGTACATGTCCTTGGGCGAATCGTCGAACGGACTGCCGCCGCAGCCCGACAACACGATCGCTCCCAGCAGTGCCGGCATCGGCGGAAAAAGAGGTCCCATGGCGGGCAGACGCCGCCGGATCGTCGACAACATGAACTTCTCCCTGATCGAAGGCGATGCCTGATGTCCGTCGAGGGTCAGGTCTTGTCGCCAGCGCGCCGGAATCTACGTCCGTCGTCCCGTGCAGGCAAGCCATCGGAAGAGGGATGCGGGAAAACGCCGAGCCCGCCGAGCGTCACTCGGCGCCGGCAAGCAGTTCGGCTGCGTGAATGAGGCGTCGCAGGAAGTCGTCGGATTCACGCTTTCATGACGTCTTGATCACATGGCGAGCGCCAGGCTGCCACGGTTTACCCACTGATCCGGTCCCGCTCAGCGTCGTTCGAGAATCCCATGGCCCTTCACTCACGTTTCCTGTTCGCCGCACTGTCGGCCTGGCTCCTGTCCTCCGCATTGCCCGCTGCTGCGGCCTCGCACTGGGCATACACCGGCGCCAACGGCGCGGCGCATTGGGGCGAGATCGATCCCTCGTTCGCCGCGTGCGCCTCGGGCCATGAGCAGAGCCCGATCAACATCGTCAAGACGGTGAAGGCCGCGCTGCCCGCCCTCGACTTCCACTACGGCAACGCCGCGCCGACGATCTGGAACAACGGCCACACGGTGCAGGTGAACCTGCCGGCGGGCAACACGCTGGAAGTCGGCGGGCAGCGCTACGACCTGCTGCAGTTCCACTTCCACACGCCCAGCGAGGAACACATCAACGGCAAGCCGACGCCGATGGTGGCGCACTTCGTCCACCAGAACGCGGCGGGCGAGCTCGGCGTGGTGGCGGTGCTGATCCGCGCGGGGCGCCCGAACGCGGCATGGGAACCGGTCTTCCAGCACCTGCCGCGCGTGGGCGAGAGGATCACCGTGGACGATCTGTCGCTGGACCTGGCCGCCTTGCTGCCAGAGTCGCTGGGCTACTACGACTTCGCCGGCTCGCTGACCACGCCGCCGTGCTCGGAAGGCGTGCACTGGATGGTGCTGAAGGCGCCGGTGACGCTGTCGTCGCGACAGATCGCCGCGTTCCGCAAGCTGGTCGGGAAGAACGCCCGGCCGGTGCAGGCGCTGAACGAGCGCGTGGTGCGGGAAAGCGAGTGAGCCGCCGCGCGGCGCCGTCATCACGACGACGCGCGCGCGGGCCGGTTGATCGGCTGACTCAGACGAGCGCGCGGCCGATCAGGATCTTCTGCACCTCGGACGTGCCCTCGTAGATCTGCGTGACGCGGACATCGCGGTAGATCCGCTCGACCGGGAAATCGCTGACGTAGCCGTAGCCGCCGTGGATCTGGATCGCGGCGGAGCAGACGCGCTCCGCCATCTCGCTGGCGAAGAGCTTGGCCATCGCCGCTTCCTTCAGGCAGGGCTGGCCGGCGTCCTTCAGCGCGGCGGCGTGCCAGATCAATTGCCGCGCGGCCTCGATCTGCGTGGCCATGTCGGCGATCTTGTGCTGCATGGCCTGGTGCTCGAAGATCGGCACGCCGAAGGCGACCCGTTCCTTGCTGTAGCGCAGCGCCGCCTCGAAGGCCGCGCGGGCCATGCCCACCGACTGCGACGCGATGCCGATGCGGCCACCCTCCAGCCCCGACAGCGCGATCTTCAGCCCCTGCCCTTCCTCGCCGATCCGGTTGGCGGCGGGCACGCGGCAGTTCTCGAACAGGATCTGCGCCGTGTCGCTGGCGTGCTGACCCATCTTGTCCTCGATGCGCGCCACGATGTAGCCGGGCGTGTTCGTCGGGACCAGGAAGGCCGAGATGCCCTTCTTCCCCGCGGCCTTGTCGGTCACCGCCATGACGATGGCGACGTCGCCGTTCTTGCCGCTGGTGATGAACTGCTTGACGCCGTTGAGGATGTACGCGTCGCCATCCAGCACAGCGGTCGTCTTCAGGCCGCCGGCCTCCGAGCCGACATGCGGCTCGGTCAGGCAGAACGCGCCCAGCATGTCGCCGCGTGCCAGCGGCTTGAGGAAGCGCTGCTTCTGGTCCTCGTTGCCGAAGGCCATCAGGATGCTGCACACGGGGCAGTTGTTGACGCTCACGACCGTGGAGGTCGCGCCGTCGCCGGCGCCGATCTCCTCCAGGATGATGGCCAGCGCGAGGTAGTCCAGGCCCGCGCCGTCGTACTCGGTCGGCACGGCCACGCCGTAGCAGCCCAGTGCGGCCAGGCCCTTGAGCTCCTCGGCGGGGAATTCGTGGGATTTGTCCCACCCGGCCGCCTTCGGCGCGATCTGGTCTTGCACGTAGGCGCGGACGGCGTCCTGAACGGCGCGGTGGTCTTCGGAAAGCAGCATGGTCAGCTCTTGGACGGAGAGGGATCGAGGGTGGATCCCGTGACAGTGGCGGCGCTCGTGGCGCCGGGGGGAATGCGGTAGCGGAGCGTGTCCTGGCTGGACACGGGCTCCCAGACGCGGGCGACGACATGGTCGCCGTCGATTGTGAGGCGCTCGCGCAGGCGGGCGTCCATCGCTTGTTGAGACAGCCAGGCCGCGCGTTTCGCGGGATCGACGGCGCTGGCGGCCAGCGCGAGGCGGGCGGCCTCGTTGAGCAGCAGCAGCGAGGCCTGCTTGCGGAAGTAGATGGCGTAGGCGGGTTCGCTGACCGAGACCAGCAGGCCGCCGACCGAGTTGCGCCAGGGGGCACCGAACCACCAGCGCGAGGACAGCTGCGGTTCCCAGGACAGCAGGTCCAGCGGACCGGAGGAGGCCATCGCCTGCGCGCGCATCCACGTCTCGTCCATCAGGTGCTGCGTCGCGTTGGGCATGGCGAAGAAGCGAGGCTCGCAGACGAGGGGCGTTTCCGGCTCTTCCATCTGCGGATCGACCGAGCCCCCGAGGCAGTACGCCTCCCGGATGGTCTCGCGACCGTACTGCGACTCTGTCCGGATCCAGGTGGAAGCATCCAGTGCCTGTGCCGGCAACGGAGCCACCATCGCGCGCAATGCCGGCGCGCTGTCAGGATGGCGGGCGACCAGGTCCGTCATGACGCGCCAATGCCGGCGCGCCATCACTGACGCGATCTGCACCTGGATCAGCGAGCGCGAGCCCTGGAGCATCGCGGTGGTCAGGGCATCGGCCTGGCGTGCGAAGCCAAGCATGCCAGCCTCGTCGCCCTGCAGCCCTGCGAGCGCCGCGCGGATCTGCAACCAGCGCTGGCAGTTCAGCGGCGGCAATGCGTGAAAGATCATCCCGCGGCGGATATAGCTGTCGCCCGCGATCTTCAACGGCTCGCGAAGTGTCAGCGTGGGTTCTTCCACGGCCATGCCCGGACGGGCCACCGCTTCGCAGCGACGACCGATGTCGCCGTGCGCCTCCATCATCGTGCGCAGGCCCTCTGCGTTCCGCGCCCACACCTCGATGCAGCCTTGCGTCTGCGCATCGCATTGCCAGGCCTTGCCGGCGGCGCTCGCGGTCGAAGGCCAACTGCGGGGCGACGTCAGTTCCTGCGCGGGGATGCGCCCCTCATCGATCACCGCCCAACGGCGTTGCCCCTCCGCCTGCGGGTCATCGCCCGCCATGCCCAGGCCCATCAATCCGAAGAACGCGTTGCGTTCCGCCGGCAGCGTCATGGCCGGCACGCGCAACGCCTCCGGCACCGGACGCGGCGCGTCGTCGACCAGGCGGTTGTTGAACGCGGCCCAGGCCGCCGCGAGCGTGACCACGCCGAGCAGCAGTCCGCCCAGGATCTTCAGCGTCACGCGAGCCCAGCGCTTCATCGACCTCTCCCTGAATCTTGATCTGCGGTCAGCGAGTATCGGACGACCGCAGCCCTCACCCCTGCCCTCTCCAGCAAGCGGGAGAGGGAGAAAGAAGGAGTCGTGCGCGGGGTTCCGGACGAAGGCGTTACCAGGGCAGCGGAGTGCCGTCGTAGTTGAAGAACCCGCCGTTGTCGGCCGGCTTCAGGCCGTCGAGCACGGCGCGCAGGCTGGACGCGCTGGTGGCGACGTCGATGTCGGCCTCCTGCCCGCCCATGTCGGTCTTGACCCAGCCCGGGTGCAGGCTGACGCAGACCGCGCGGCCGTCGAGCGTCAGCGACAGGTCCTTCATCACCGAGTTCACCGCCGCCTTCGATGCGCGGTAGACCCAGCCGGCCGAGTTCGCGCGCAGCGTCATCGATCCCATCCGCGAGGACAGGATGCCGATGCGCGCGTCCGGCGCGAGTGCGTCCAGCAACTGCGGCAACACGCGCATCGGGCCCAGCACGTTGGTGTGCATGACGGCGTCGAAGTCGGCCGCGCTCGGCGGCTGCAGGCCGATCGTCTTGGGACCGTAGAGGCCGGCCACGTACATGACGCGGTTGAACTGGTAGCCGTCGAGCTGCCAGGCCAGGCCGGCGATGCTGACCACGTCGGACACTTCGAGCTTGATCGCCGTCGCGCCGAGCGCCTTCAGCTTCTCGAGACTGGCATCGTCCCGCGCCGTCGCGACGACGGTGTCGCCGCGCTCGCGGTGCTGCTTGACGAGCTCGAGGCCGATGCCCCGCGACGCGCCGATGATGAGGACTTGCGTCATCCGGTCCGTCCTCAGATCAGCTCGACGCCGACGGCGGTCGCTTCGCCGCCGCCGATGCACAGCGCCGCGACGCCGCGCTTCAGGCCGCGGTGCTTCAGCGCGCCCAGCAGCGTCACGAGGATGCGGGCGCCCGACGCGCCGATCGGGTGACCCAGCGCCACGGCGCCGCCGTTGACGTTGACGATCTCGTGCGGCAGCTTGAACTCGGCCATCGCGGCCATCGTCACCGCGGCGAAGGCCTCGTTGACTTCCCACAGGTCGACGCTCTTCGCGTCCCACTGGTTCTTGGCCAGCAGCTTCTGGATCGCGCCGACCGGCGCGGTCGTGAACCACTCCGGCGCGTTCGCATGCACGGCGGTGCCGACGATGCGCGCCACCGGCTTCACGCCCAGCTTGTTGGCGGTCGACTCACGCATGAGCACCATCGCCGCGGCGCCGTCGGAGATCGACGACGAGGTCGCGGCCGTGATCGAGCCGTCCTTCTTGAACGCCGGCTTCAGCGTCGGGATCTTGTCGAGCTTGGCCTTGAAGGGCTGCTCGTCGCGCGAGATCACCGTGTCGCCACCCTTGCCGGCGATCGTCACCGGCGCGATCTCCCAGGCGAAGCTGCCGTCCTCGTTGGCGCGCTTGGAGCGCTCCGTCGACGAGATCGCGAACTGGTCCTGCGCCTCGCGCGTGAAGGCGTACTTGTCCACGCACTGCTCAGCGAAGACGCCCATGGCCTTGCCGCGCTCGTACGCGTCTTCCAGGCCGTCCAGCGCCATGTGGTCGTACATCTGCGCGGCGCCGTACTTCACGCCCTTGCGCGCGAACATCAGGTGCGGCGCGTTGGTCATGGACTCCATGCCGCCGGCGATCAGGATGTCGGCGCTCTCCGCCTTCAGCGTGTCATGCGCGAACATCGTCGCGCGCATGCCGGCGCCGCACATCTTGGACAGCGTCACCGCGCCCACCGATTGCGGCAGGCCCGCCTTCAGCACGGCCTGGCGCGCCGGGGCCTGGCCCTGGCCGGCCATCAGGCAGTTGCCGAGGAAGGCTTCCTCGATCGAATCGGCCGGCACGCCGGCGCGCTCGACGGCGGCCTTGATGGCGATGGCGCCCAGCTCCCACGCGGCCAGGCCGGCGAAGTCGCCCAGCAGGCCGCCGATCGGCGTGCGGGCGGCGGAAACGATGACGATGGAATCGGACATGGGGGTCTCCTTCAAAGAATGCAGTTGTTCGTCAGTGGATCGGTAGTTCGCGGTCCTGCGGCTCCGGCACCCGGAGGGCCGGCGCGACGTCGCGGACGTGGAAGCGCTTGTGCGGGTCGTACGGGAAGACGTCCTCGACGTGCCCCGCCAGGATGCGTTCCTTGTGGGTCTGCCAGAACGCGGGATCGAGCAGGTCGGCGTGGTGCGCCATGAAGACATCGCGCACGCCCGGATGCCCGAGCAGGAACGGGCCGAAGGTCTCGGGGAACACGTCGTGCCTGTTCACCGTGTACCAGACCTCGCCGGAGAGCTCTTCCTCTTCGTTGCGCGCTTCCGGCACCTTGCGGAAGTTGCAGTCGGTCAGGTATTCGATCTCGTCGTAGTCGTAGAACACGACCTTGCCGTGGCGGGTCACGCCGAAGTTCTTCCACAGCATGTCGCCGGGGAAGATGTTGGCCGCCACGAGGTCCTTGATCGCGTTGCCGTACTCCACCACCGCATGCGCCAGCTGCGCCGGCGACGCTTCCTGCAGGTAGATGTTGAGCGGCACCATGCGGCGCTCGATGTAGAGGTGCTTGATGACCAGGTCCTCGCCGGTCTCCTCCAGCAGCGAGGGGCAGAAGTGCTTCAGCTCGGCGACCAGCTCGTCCTCGAAGCGGTGGCGCGGGAACGCGACCCGCGTGTACTCCAGCGTGTCGGCCATGCGCCCGACGCGGTCGTGCTGCTTCACCAGCAGGTACTTGGACTGGATCTGCTCGCGCGTCGTGTCCTTCTGCGGCGGGTAGAAGTCCTTGATGACCTTGAAGACGAAGGGATAGGACGGCAGGTCGAAGACCAGCATCACCATGCCCTTGATGCCGGGCGCGATGCGGAACTTGTCGCTGCTGTGGCGCAGGTGGTTGAGGAAGTCCCGGTAGAAGAGGTTCTTGCCCTGCTTCTGCAACCCCAGCGTCGCGTAGATCTCCGAGCGCGGCTTGCGCGGCATCAGCGAGCGCAGGAACTGCACGTAGGCGCTGGGCACTTCCATGTCGACGAGGAAGTAGGCCCGCGCGAAGCTGAACAGCATCTGCAGCTCGTCCTCGCCGAAGAGCGCGGCGTCGATGTAGAGCTGGCGTTCCGTCGTTCCGTCCGTCGATTCCTTGTGCAGGATCGGCAGCGCGAACGGTGTCTCGGTGAAGCCGTTGATGATCTTGCCGACGATGTACGCGCCCTTGTTTCGGAAGAACAGCGAGGACAGCACCTGCACCTGGAAGTTGGTCCGCCAGCGGAAGGCGCCGAGTTGCTCGCCGACGGCCTTCAGCACGAGGTCGATGTCTCGGCCGAGGTCCTCGAACTCCAGCGCCAGCTGGAAGTTCCAGACGATGCGCATGAAGGTGTCGCGCAGCGTGTCCTGCGAGGGGTAGTAGCAGCGGTAGGTCGGCTGCGCGGCGGGCTCCTCGTTCTCGATGAACTCGGTGGAGATCGCCGGCCGGACGAAGATGAACTCGTTGTGGAAGTAGCTGTGGTGGAGGATGCGCGTCGTGACCGAATTGAAGAAGGTCTCGGCGAGCTCCGGCCGCAGGTGCTTGGTCAGCAGCCCGATGTAGTGCAGCTTGACCTGCTGCCAGACCTCGCTCGGCAATTCACTGGTGCGGAAGCGCTGTTCCAGCTCGAGGACGGCCTCGTCGACGCGCAGGTCGTAGAACTCGATGCGTTCGCGCTGAGCGAACTGTTGGCCGTGCCAGTCGGCCTGCTCGAAGCGCTGCTTGGCGGTCGCGGACGCCGCGCGGAACAGGCGGTAGTGCTTGTCGAAGCCCGCGAGCATCGCCTGCGCGATCTCGAACGCGCGCGGATCGTTGAGCTCGTGGGGGAACATGGCGCGCCGTCCGCGTGCTGGGCTCAGCGGCCCATGGCCGCCTCGTAGCGGCGGTGCAGCGCGTCGAGGGCGCTGCGGTAGGCGGGGCCGACGTCCTCGGCCTTGCCGACGGTGATGCTCAGGTCCTTCAGCAGACCGTTGTGCAGGCCGTAGACCCAGCCGTGCACGGCGACTTCCTGGCCGCGCGCCCAGGCATCCTGGACCACGGTCGTCTGGCAGGCGTTGCGGGCCTGCTCCAGCACGTTGAGCTCGCACAGCGCATTGGCGCGCTGGTCGGGGACGACCTGGTCCAGCCATTCCTGATGGTGGTTGCGCACGTCCTGGACGTGGCGCAGCCAGTTGTCCACGAGGCCGACCCGCAGGTCTTCCAGCGCCGCACGCACGCCGCCGCAATTGCTGTGGCCGACGATGATGATGTGCTGGACCTTGAGCTGGTCGACGGCGAACTGCATGACGGACAGGCAGTTCAGGTCCGAATGGACCACGACGTTCGCCACGTTGCGGTGGACGAAGAGCTCACCCGGCAGCAGGTCCACCAGCTCATTGGCCGGGACGCGGCTGTCGGCACAGCCGATCCACAGGTATTGCGGCGTCTGCTGCTTCAGCAAGCGCGAGAAGAAGCCGGGTGACTGTTCCTCAGTCGCGGTGGCCCAGCGCTTGTTGTTGTCCAGCAGGTCTTGCAGTTCGTTCGTCGTGCTCATGGACGTGGATTGTCGCGGTTACGGACCGACACGCGCCTGTCGCAACCGCGAAGGCCTCACATCGTTTCGGCGAAGAGCTCGCGGCCGATCAGCATGCGCCGGATCTCGGACGTGCCCGCGCCGATTTCGTAGAGCTTCGCGTCACGCCAGAGGCGGCCCAGCGGGTACTCGTTGATGTAGCCGTTGCCGCCGAAGATCTGGATGCCTTCGCCGGCCATCCAGGTGGCCTTCTCGGCGCACCAGAGGATGACGGAGGCGCAGTCCTTGCGCACCTGGCGGACGTGGGCGCCATCCAGGGCGTCCAGGTTCTTGCCGACCGTGTAGCAGAACGCGCGGGCGGCCTGCAGCACGGTGTACATGTCGGCGACCTTGCCCTGGATCAGTTGGAACTCGCCGATCGACTGGCCGAACTGCTTGCGGTCGTGGATGTAGGGGACGACGTTGTCCATCACCGCCTGCATGATGCCGATCGGACCGGCGGCCAGCACGGCGCGCTCGTAGTCCAGACCCGACATCAGCACCTTGGTGCCGCCGCCGACCTGGCCCAGCACGTTCTCGGCCGGGACTTCGACGTCCTGGAACACCAGCTCCCCGGTGTGGCTGCCGCGCATGCCGAGCTTGTCCAGCTTCTGCGCGATCGAGAAGCCCTTCATGCCCTTCTCGATCAGGAAGGCGGTCATTCCGCGGGCGCCGAGCTCGGGTTCGGTCTTGGCGTAGACGACCAGCGTGTCCGCGTCGGGACCGTTGGTGATCCACATCTTGTTGCCGTTGAGGACGTAGTAGCCGCCCTTGTCCTCGGCGCGCAGCTTCATCGACACGACGTCGGAGCCGGCGCCGGGTTCGCTCATCGCCAGCGCGCCGACGTGCTCGCCGGAGATCAGCTTGGGCAGGTACTTCTGCTTCTGCGCGTCGGTGCCGTTGCGCTTGATCTGGTTCACGCACAGGTTGGAGTGGGCGCCGTAGCTCAGGCCCACCGAGGCGCTGGCGCGGCTGATCTCCTCCATGGCCACCATGTGGGCCAAGTAGCCCATCGCGGCGCCGCCGTATTCCTCGGGCACGGTGATGCCCAGGACGCCGACGTCGCCCATCTTGCGCCACAGGTCCATCGGGAACTGGTCGCTGCGATCGATCTCCGCGGCGCGGGGAGCGATCTCGGCTTGGGCGAACTCGCGCACTGCGTCGCGCAGGGCGTCGATGTCCTCGCCGAGATGGAAGTTCAGACCGGGCAGGCTCATGGGTTTGTCTCCTCGACCGCCTCCGCGGACGCCTCTCCGGGCGCCCACTGGACGATTCGCCTTACGTTTACGTAAACGTCAATTGTAGGCCACAGCCACCCCGATCCGGCTACTGCAGAAATGCTTAAGTAGCGCCCCCACCTCCCGCAGTCGAGCGCGGTGGGTCGAGCCTCGGGAAGCCGGGCCGCTCCCGGCGATTTAGCGGAGCCTGCCGAGCGTATGAGCCGGGGGCGGCCCGGCTTCCCGAGGCTGCGCTCGGTCCTCCGTCAGAGGAAGCGCTCGAGCAGCTTCCTCGAATGCCGATCCAGCGCGAACCGGTCCGGCACCAGGAAGTGCAGCCCGTGGGAGCTGGCGATCAGCAGCCGTCCTTCCCCGATGCGCCGGATGTCTTCCTCGCTCTTGAGGATGAAGCCGGTGGTGCCGCGATCGGTCTCGACGGTCCACTGGGACGGCGTCGAGAAGGTCGAGACGACCAGCAGCTTCAGCACCGTCGGCGTCATCTCGCGATGGGCGAGCTCGTCCTGGAGCAGCTCGCGCTGCGCCGGCGGCAGGTCGGCGATCCGGTCGATCCACGCGATCTCATGCCCGTCCGTGCCGACCAGCGAGAGGCCTTCGTCCGGCGCGCTCAGCGGGTGCGCCCGCACGGGCGTGACGTTGTCGTGGGTCTGGCCGGCGTCGTCCACCAGCGTCAGCCGGCCGTAGGCGTTGCGCCCCAGGGTCTGGATGTTGTTCATGAAGGGACCTAGTCGCGATCAGGCCTGCGTGGCCGTGTGGACGTTGACGTTAGGGGCGACGACAACCACGTTGTCCTGCTCCTCCGCGTCGACGCGGCGGGCTTGTGCCTCCCACAGGCGCCAGTAGGCGCCCTGCTTGGCGATCAGCTCGTCGTGCGGTCCGACCTCGACGATCTCGCCGCGGTCCATCACCACCAGCCGGTCGGCCTTGCGCAGCGTCGACAGCCGGTGGGCGATGGCGATCGTCGTGCGGCCCCGCACCAGGTTGTCCAGCGCCTTCTGGATCTCCTTCTCGGTCTCCGTGTCCACGGCCGAGGTGGCCTCGTCCATGATCAGGATGCGCGGGTCGATCAGCAGCGCGCGCGCGATCGAGATCCGCTGGCGCTCGCCGCCGGACAAGCCCTGACCCCGCTCGCCGACCAGCGAGTCGTAACCCTGCGGCAGCCGCAGGATGAATTCATGCGCATGCGCGGCGCGGGCCGCGGCGACGATCTCGTCGCGCGTCGCCTCCGGCTTGCCGTAGGCGATGTTCTCCGCGATCGTGCCGAAGAACAGGAAGGGCTCCTGCAGCACCAGCCCGATGTGGCGGCGGAAATCCGACAGCTTGAAGCGCCGCAGGTCGACGCCGTCGAGCTTGATCGCGCCCTCGGTCACGTCGTAGAAGCGGCAGATCAGGTTGACCATCGTGCTCTTGCCCGAGCCGCTGTGGCCGACCAGCCCGATCATCTCGCCCGGCTTGATCACCAGGTTGAGGTCGCGGATCACCGTCCGGTTGCCGTAACGGAAGCCGATGTCCTGCAGCGACAGCTCGCCCGCGACCTTGTCCAGCACCACCGGCTGCGTCGGCTCCGGGACGTTGGAATGGTGGTCGAGGATGTCGAAGATCCGCTTCGCGCCCGAGGCCGCCTTCTGCGTCACCGACACGATGCGGCTCATTGAATCCAGCCGTCCGTAAAAGCGCCCGATGTAGGCCAGGAACGCCGTCAGCGTACCGACCGTGATCTGCGAATGCGCGATCAGCCAGATGCCGAAGGCCCAGACGACCAGCAGGCCGATCTCGGTCAGCAGCGAGACGCTGGGCGTGAACAGGCTCCAGGTCTTGTTCAGCCGGTCGTTGACGACCAGGTTGTGCTTGTTGGCGGTGCGGAAGCGCTCGGCCTCGCGGCGCTCCTGCGCGAAGGCCTTGACCACGCGGATGCCGGGAATCGTGTCCGCCAGCACCGAGGTCACCTCGCCCCAGACGCGGTCGATCTTCTCGAAGCCGGTGCGCAGCTTGTCCCGCACCAGGTGGATCAGCCACGCGATGAAGGGCAGCGGCACCAGCGTGGCCAGCGCCAGCCACGGGTTGGTGTGGAACAGGATCGCCGTGATCATCGCCAGCATCAGGCAGTCGGTGATGAAGTCCAGCGCGTGCAGCGACAGGAACACGCTGATCCGGTCCGTCTCCGAGCCGATGCGGCTCATCAGGTCGCCGGTGCGCTTGGAGCCGAAGTACTCCAGCGACAGGCCCAGCAGGTGGTCGAAGGTCGCCGTGCGCAGGTCCGCGGCGATGCGTTCGGACACCAGCGCCAGGATGTAGGTCTTGGCCCAGCCCAGGATCCAGGACACGATGGCCGCCCCGAACAGCCCGCCCAGGTACATCACCACCAGCATGGTGTCGATCTGCTTGCCCTGCTGGAACGGGATCAGGACGTCGTCCATCAGCGGCATCGCCAGGTAGGGCGCCACCAGCGTCGCGCCGGTCGCGCCCAGCATCAGCAGGAAGCCCAGCAACAGCTGACCCCGGTAGGGTCCGGCGAAGCGCCACAGGCGCAGCAGCACCCAGGTCGACGGCGGCGTGTGCAGCTCACGGGCGCAGGAGGGGCATTCCTCGCTGTCTTCCGGCAGGATGGCCTGGCAGCTCGGGCAGAGCTCGGGCTCCTCGTCCAGCTTGGCCTCGACCTCGTCGCGGCGGTTGAAGGCGTCCTGGAAGCGCTGCGCCTGCAGGTTGGCCTTAATCGTGAAGCGCCACTGCGCCAGCCGGCCGTCGGCGTCCACCAGCTCCAGCGCGCCCAGCCCGGCGTGGTCGGACAGCACCAGCCGCAAGTCCGGCGTCAGCGGCCATTCCCGGAAGACCGGCGCGCCGCCCTCATCCTCGGAGGCTTCCAGGGACAGCAGCCGTTGATCCGTGAGTCGCAGACCGCCCGCCGAGAAGCGCAGACGCCCGTCGAGGTCAACCTCCAGCGAGGCCCGGACGTTCTCGCCACGCCGCAGGCGTGTTTCGAAAGCCTCGGCGGCCGGATTGCCGCCGGCACCGGCCGACGCGACAGGATGTGAATGCTGCATTTGTGATTCTTCTGGCGATCTGCGAAACGAGGAGTTTCTTCGAGACTTTTCTGCCACCGCCCCCCAACGGGGCAAGACCCGGTCCATCCAGGTCGTGGCATCTTTCGCACAATTTTCGCTTAAGCGCACAATTGTGCTTCGCATCATTGTCCGGTGGTCCGCCGGGCGACCCTCTTCCACGTTTCCACCCCTCATGAGCCGACACGACGACATCAAGCTCCTGCGCATCAACTACCTGCGCGGCCCCAACATGTGGACCTACCGTCCGGTGCTGGAAACCTGGCTGGACCTGGGTGGCCTGGAAGAACACCCCTCCCACCTGATCCCCGGGTTCACCGACCGCCTGTGCAAGCGCCTGCCGGCGCTGGAAGAGCACCACTGCGGCGTCGGCGAACGCGGCGGCTTCCTGCAGCGCCTGACCGAGGGCACCTGGATGGGCCATGTGCTGGAGCACATCGTCATCGAGCTGCTCAACCTGGCCGGCATGCCGACCGGGTTCGGCCAGACGCGCTCCACCTCGCGCCACGGCGTGTACCGCATGGTCTTCCGCGCCCGCGACGAGCAGGTCGCCCGCTGCGCGCTGGAGCAGGGCCACGCGCTGCTGATGGCGACGATCAACGGCGACGACTTCAACGTCGACGCCGCCGTCGAGGCGATCCGCGACAAGCTCGACGACTGCTACCTCGGCCCATCGACCGCCGCCATCGTGGCCGCGGCGACCGACCGCCGCATCCCCCACATCCGCCTGAACGACGGCAACCTGGTGCAGCTCGGTTACGGCGCGCGCCAGCGCCGCATCTGGACGGCCGAGACCGACATGACCAGCGCGATCGCCGAAGGCATCGCGCGCGACAAGGACCTGACCAAGGAACTGCTGAAGTCGGTCGGCGTGCCGGTGCCCGCGGGCCAGGCGGTCAAGACCGCGGCCGAGGCCTGGGACGTCGCCCAGGACCTGGGCCTGCCCGTCGTCGTGAAGCCGTCCGACGGCAACCACGGCCGCGGCGTCACGCTGGACCTGCGCCATGAGGCCGACGTCGAGGCCGCCTTCCACGTCGCCGACAAGGAAGGCTCCGAAGTCCTGGTCGAGAGCTACATCCCCGGGATGGAGCACCGGCTGCTGGTCGTCGGCGGCCAGGTCGTCGCCGCCGCCCGCGGCGAGGAAGCCTGGGTCACCGGCGACGGCACGCACACCGTCATCGAACTGATCGACCTGCAGATCAACACCGACCCGCGCCGTGGCACGACCGAGGACTTCCCGCTCAACCGCATCAACATCACCGACGACCCGGTCGTGCTGCTGGACCTGCAGCGCCAGGGCCTGACCGGCGACGGCGTGCCCGAGGCCGGCCAGCGCGTGCTGATCCAGCGCAACGGCAACGTCGCGATCGACTGCACCGCGCAGATCCATCCGGAAGTGGCGCACGCCGTCTCGCTGGCGGTGCGCACCGTCGGCCTGGACATCGCCGGCGTCGACCTGGTCTGCAGCGACATCTCGAAGCCGCTGTCCGAGACCGGCGGCGCGATCGTCGAAGTCAACGCAGGCCCCGGCCTGCTGATGCACCTGAAGCCGGCCGAGGGCATGCCCCAGCCGGTGGGCCAGGCCATCATCGACCACCTGTTCGCCGAGGACGAAAGCGGCCGTATCCCCATCGTGGGCGTGGCCGGTTCGCGCGGCACGGCGCAGATCGCGCGCCTGGTCGGCTGGCTGCTGCACCTGAACGGCCGCCACGTCGGCCTGGCTTGCGGCGCCGGCCTGTTCCTGGGCACCCGCCGCGTCGAGCGCAAGCCCAGCGCGACCTGGGCCGCCAGCCACCGCCTGCTGATGAACCGCGCCGTCGACGCCATCGTGGTCGAGAACGGCGCCGGCACCATCCTCGGCGACGGCCTGGCCTACGACCGCTGCCAGGTCGGCGTGGTCACCGACCTGGGCCGCGTGGCCGAGCTCGACAACCACGACATCCAGACCGAGGACCAGCTCTTCAAGGTGCTGCGCACGCAGGTCGACGTGGTGTTGTCCGACGGCGTCGCCGTGCTGAACGCCGACGAGGCCAAGGTGGCCGAGATGGCCGAGCTGTCCGACGGCGAAGTGATCCTCTACGCGCTGGACGCCGGCAACGCCGCGCTGACCGAGCACCGCGGCAAGGAAGGCCGCGGCGTGTTCCTGCGCGGCGGCGCCGCGATGCTGGCGCAGGGCACGTCGGAGACTTCCGGCGCCAACGTCGAATCGCTGCAGGCCCGCTTCCGCGCGGTCGGCCAGGAGATCGCGACCGACGCGGTGCTGGCCGCCGTCGCCACCGGCTGGGCCATGGGCATCTCGCCCGAGCTGATCTCCGCCGGCCTGGACACCTTCGTGCCGGACCTGCCGCAGTAAGCAGCCCCGCTTCACGATCGCCCCTTCAAAGAACAGTCGAACCCGAAAGACGACAGATGGAAGTCTCCCGCACACGCGCCCTCCGCGGTCCCAACATGTGGAGCCGCCACACCGCCATCGAAGCGGTCGTGCACTGCAGCGACACGGAACGCACCATCGCGGACATGGCCGGCTTCGAGGCCCGCCTGCGCGAACGCTTCCCCGGCATCGGCCCGCTGCGGCCGGCCAGCAGCGCCAAGACGCCGATCACGCTGGCCCATGTGCTCGAGCAGGCCGCCCTGGCGCTGCAGGCGCAGGCCGGCTGCCCGGTGACCTACAGCCACACGCACACGACCTCGGAAACCGGCACCTACCAGGTCGTCGTCGAGTACAGCGAGGAAGATGTCGGTCGCGCCGCCTTCGAGAAGGCCGTCGAGCTGATCAACGCCGCGCAGTCCGGCACGGCCTTCGACGCCGACGCCGCCGTCAAGGCGCTGCGCGAGACGGACGAGGACATCCGCCTCGGCCCTTCGACCGGCTCCATCGTCGACGCCGCCAGCAAACGCGGCATCCCGTTCCGGCGCCTGACGCAAGGCTCGCTGGTGCAACTGGGCTGGGGCGTGAAGCAGCGCCGCATCTGGGCCGCCGAGGTCGACGCGACCAGCGCCGTCTCCGAATCGATCGCGCAGGACAAGGACCTGTCCAAGCGCCTGCTGCAGTCGGCCGGCGTGCCGGTGCCCATCGGCGCGCCGGTGGAAACCGTCGACGAGGCCTGGGAACTGGCGCTCGAGATCGGCCTGCCGGTCGTGGTCAAGCCGCTGGACGGCAACCAGGGCAAGGGCGTGACGGTCAACGTCGCCTCGCGCGAGCACATGGAGATCGCCTACAAGGCCGCGGACGAGATCGGCACGGTGATGGTCGAGAAGTTCCTGCCCGGCAGCGACTACCGGCTGCTGGTCGTGGGCGACAAGCTGGTGGCCGCGGCCCGCCGCGATCCGCCCAACGTCACCGGCGACGGCGTGCACACGGTGCGCCAGCTGGTCGACAAGGTCAACGAGGACCCGCGCCGCGGCGACGGCCACGCGACCTCGCTGACCAAGATCCGCCTGGACGACATCGCCATCGCGCGGCTCGACCTGCAAGGCCTGACCCCGGCCTCCGTGCCGGACAAGGGTCAGCGCGTGATCCTGCGCAACAACGCCAACCTGTCCACCGGCGGCACCGCGACCGACGTGACCGACGACGTGCATCCGGATGTCGCCGCCCGCGCGATCGCGGCGGCGACGGTCGTCGGCCTGCACGTCTGCGGCGTCGACGTCGTGGCCGAGAGCGTGCTCAAGCCGCTCGAGGAACAGAGCGGCGGCATCGTCGAGGTCAACGCCGCGCCCGGCCTGCGCATGCACCTGAGCCCGTCCTACGGCAAGGGCCGCGACGTCGGCGAGGCCATCATCTCCAGCATCTACGGCGGCAACCGCGGCGCGGCGAGCGAAGACGGCCGCATCCCCATCGTGGCGGTGACCGGCACCAACGGCAAGACGACGACCTCGCGCCTGGTCGCTCACATGTTCGCGACGCAGGGCCTGCGCGTGGGCATGACCAACACCGACGGCGTCTACGTCGACGGCCGCCAGACCGACAGCGGCGACTGCTCCGGTCCCAAGAGCGCGCGCAACGTGCTGATGCATCCGGACGTCGAGGCGGCGGTCTTCGAGACCGCGCGCGGCGGCGTGCTGCGCGAGGGCCTGGGCTTCGACCGCTGCCAGGTGGCGGTGGTGACCAACCTCGGCGAGGGCGACCACCTCGGCATGAACTTCCTCAACACCGTCGAGGAACTGGCGCTGGTCAAGCGCGTGATCGTGCAGAACGTGGCGCCCAACGGCTACGCGGTGCTGAACGCCGCCGATCCGGTCGTGGCCAAGATGGCCGACGTCTGCCCGGGCCAGGTGATCTTCTTCGCGAGCGACCGCCACCATCCGCTGATGGCGACGCACCGCGCGCAAGGCAAGCGCTGCGTCTACATCGACGGCGACGCGCTGGTCGCGGCGCAGGGCGCGTGGCGCGAATCGATCCCGCTGCGCGACATCCCCTTCACCCGCGGCGGCGCGATCCCGTTCCAGAACGAGAACGCGATGGCGTCGGTGGCGGCGGCCTGGGGCGTGGGCCTGGACTGGGACACGATCCGGCGCGGTCTGGCGAGCTTCATGAGCGATCCGGACAGCGTGCCGGGCCGCTTCAACGTGATGGACTATCGCGGTGCGACGGTCATCGCCGACTACGGCCACAACGGCGACGCGATGCGCGCGCTGGTGCAGGCCGTGCAGGCGCTGCCGGCCAACAAGCGCTCGGTGGTGATCTCCGGCGCCGGCGACCGCCGCGACGAGGACATCCGCATCCAGACGCAGATCCTGGGCGAGGCCTTCGACGAGGCCATCCTGTTCCAGGACGCCTGCCAGCGCGGCCGCGAGGACGGTGAAGTCCTGGCGCTGCTGCAGCAGGGCCTGAAGGGCGCGACGCGGACCAAGCACATCGAGGAGATCCGCGGCGAGTTCGTCGCGATCGACCGCGCGCTGGAGCGTCTGCAGCCGGGCGACCTGTGCCTGGTGCTGGTCGACCAGGTCGAAGAGGCCCTGGCCCATCTGAACCAGCGCGTCCGGGAAGCCTGATGGCGGCCGGTGGCTGGCGTCACTGGCCGGCGCACTGGTGGAACGGCCTCAGCGTCGCCCTCGGGGTGATGCTGGTGCAGGTGATCGTGTCGCACGCGGCTCCGGCCGAGCTGTCGCGCGTCGCCTCGCAGCTGGCGATGGCCTGCGCCATCTGCGCCAGCCTGGCCGATCTGCCGGGCAGCGTCCGCCGCAACCGCAACCGCGTGCTCACCGCCGGCGGCATGACGCTGCTGGCCGTGGGACTGGTCGCGGTCCTGCATCCGTATCACCTCGCGATGGGCACGCTCGTGGCGGCGCTGGCGTTCGGCAGCGCGATGCTGCTGAGCTGGGGCCCGCGCGCCGGGCCCGTGTCCTTCGCGCCCATCCTGGCGATGGTGTTCGCGCTCGCGTGGCCGCCGCAGCCGCTGATGATCGTGCTGGCCAGCGGTGCCGCGGGCATCGGGCTCTACCTCGTGTGGAGCGTGATCTCCAGCGCCCTCCTGCAGCGGCGCTTCCACCGGCTCGCGCTGGCGGATGCGCTGCACGGCCTGGCGCAGTTGCTGAGCGCGCGGGCCGAGCTGCTCGGCAGCGGCGGCGCGGCGCATGCGATGCGCGACTGGCTGGGCAACGAAGCCCAGCTCGCGGAACTGCTGCAGACGGCGCGCGACCAGGTCTTCCCGCGCGCGAAGACCGATCCGCGCAGCGCCGCCGTCCTGCTGCACGTCGTCGAACTGCGCGACCTGATGCTGGCGAGCCGCCTCGATCTGGAACTGCTGGGCGAGGACCCCGTCGGTCAGCACATGCGGGCGGCGCTGGTCGGCCGGCTGAAGGCGCTGTCCGTGCTGCTCGACGAGTACCGCGATGCGCTGCTCGACGAGCGCGCGCCGGCGATGAACACCGTGCGACCGACGCAGTGGCCGGACCTGCCGCCGCAGGATCCGCGCACGCGGCTGCAGCTCGTGCTGCAGGACCGGCTGTCCCATCTCGACGGCGAAGTGCTGGCGATGGGCCGCGCGCTCGACGCCGCCCTGCCCTTGCCGCCGCTGCCGCTGGACGCCGGCGAACTGCGGAGCTTCGTGACGCCGGTTGGCTGGCCGATGGGCCTGCTCCGGGCGCAACTGCACCTCGACTCGCCGGTGCTGCGCCATGCGCTGCGCAGCACGCTGGCGCTGTCGGCCGCCTACTTCATCGCGCTGGCATTGCCCTGGGCCTCGCATCCGCACTGGCTGGTGCTGTCGGTCGCCGTGGTGCTGCGCGGCAGCCTCGACCAGACGCTGGAGCGCCGCAACATGCGTGTGCTCGGCACGGCGATCGGCTGCGGGCTGATGCTGGCGCTGTCGCTGATCCCCAACCAGACGCTGTGGATCGTCGTGCTGCAGATCGCCGTCGGCATCGCGCATGCGTTCGTCACGCGCCGCTACCTGATCACCGCGATCGCGGCGACGGTGATGGCGTTGCTGCAGTCGCACCTGGCGGATCCGTCGCATGGGATCGCGATCTCGGAGCGGCTCGCGGACACGGTGCTGGGCGCGATCCTGGCCTGGGCCTTCAGCTACGTGCTGCCGGCGTGGGAGCGTCGCAACCTGCCGCGCGCGCTCAAGCGGGCGCGCGGCGCGCTGCAGCAATACGCGATGCAGGCGATGACCGCGGCGATGACACCGGCCGGCGCGCTCACGCAGCGCATGGCGCGGCGCCAGGCCTACGACGCGCTGGCCGCGCTGTCCGCGGCCCTGACGCGCAGCGCCGCCGAACCGCGTCGGGTGCGTCCGCCGCTGCAGGAACTCAACACGGTGCTCGACCACGGCTACCGGCTGATGGCGCATCTGTCGATGATGCGCCAGAGCCTGATGCGCCGCGCCAAGGACCTCGACGCCGGCTTCCTCGCCGAGCTGCCGGAGTCGGCCAAGCGCCTGCAACGCGCGCTCGCGGGTCAGGAACCGGTGCCGCACGCGGTGCAGGCACTCCAGGACTGGAGCCTGCTCCCCGACGTCGGCCCACTGGAAGACCTTCGCCCGTGGATGCGGCGCCGCTTGCAGGTGAGCCTGGACGACGCCGCCCGCGCGGGCGAGGCGGCCGATGCGGCTTTCGCCGCGATGTCCGCGCCGCCGGAGCCGGACGTGACGCTGTCGCGTCTGCAGTGAGATCGCCCCTTCTTACTCCCTCTCCCGCTTGCGGGCGAGGGTTGGGGTGAGGGCCAGCGGCGGTGGAAGGCCTGAAGCCTTCCCGGTCTTCGATCAGCCCAGCTTGATCTCGATCTTGCGCGGTTGCGCATGCGCGGCCTTGGGGATGCGCACGCGCAGCACGCCATTGCTCAGCTCCGCGCCGATCTGGTCGGCATCCAGCTCCTTGCTCAGCGTGAACGCACGGCGATAGAACTGGCGCGACACCTCGACGTGGCCGGCCTTCAGGCCGTCGGGCAGGTCGAGCTGCATCTCGGCCTCGATGATCAGGCGGTCCTTCTCGACGCGCAGCTGGAGCTGCTCGCGCGGCACGCCGGGCAGGTCGGCGAAGAGGGTCAGCCCTTGCGCGTCCTCGGTCACGTCGACGGCGGGCTGGATCGCGTAGTCATCGCGACGGCGCGCGGTCTGCGCGGCGGTCGAAGCGCTGGTCTTCACTTGCTCGGCCGCATCGGCGGCGGGGGTGTGCACGGCAGTAGTCATGATGTTCTTTCGGATCGTGTTCGGTGGCGATGGACGGGCGGGGATGGCCAGGCGCGTCCGGGACTCAATGGATGTCGATGCGACGCGGCTGCGGCGCGGGGCGGCGCTTGACGCTGACACGCAGCACGCCGTCCTTGTAGGAGGCCGAGACCTGTTCCGGATCGATGTCGTCGGGCAGGCTGACCACGCGGCGGAACTTGCCGGCGAAGCGTTCGCGCTGATGGACGATGGTCTTGTCGGCGGTCTTCGCGGCCGGCGCGGCGGCTTCGCCTTCAGCGGCGGCGGTTGCAGCGTTGGCGGCGCCTTCGGTGGTCGCGGTCAGCGACGACGCGCGCTCGCCGGACAGGCTCAGCACGCCGCGGTCCAGGTCGACACCGATGGTGGCGGGGTCCAGGCCCGGGGCGAAGGCGTAGACCTCCACGGCTTCCGGCGACAGGCCGACGTTCAGCGCGGGATAGCCGCCGCGCGGGGTGCCGCGGCCGGCGGTGGATTCGAACAGGCCGCTCATCTCGCGCTGGAAGCGGTCGAGGTCGTTGAACAGCTCACGGGCAAACAGTTGACGGTACATGCGGGGCTCCTTGGCATCCTGCGGGTGGATCGCGGCGGAACGTCGTCCGCCATGCATCCCAACGTAGGAGCAAGAAGCAGCGCTTCAAGATCTTGAAATCAAGGGTGGCCCGTCCCCATATGCCGCGCCCGCTGCGCGTGCCGGGCATTGCCGCGCCGGCTTTCCGTGAGCGACTTCTCGCATTGCCGACGTGCCTGAAGCGTCAGCCCGCGGTCGCCGCGTCGGCCTCAGCTTCAGGCCACAGCGCGGGGAAGAGGAAGCGCAGCGCCGGCATCGGAATGCCGAACCGGACCTTCCCCCGGGTCGTATCGGACACCAGCAGCCCGATGTCGACCAACTTGCCGATGAGTGTGGCGGCCGTGCGATCGCCCAGGCCGGTCATGCTGGCGAACTCCCCTCTTGCGATCTCCCCTTGCGTGGCGAAGAGGTAGTGCAAGGGCCGCAAGGCCTCCATCCGGATGCCGCGTTTCATCACATGCTCCTCGTGTGCCAGCAGGGCTCCGAGACGATCCTGCATCTCCTGCAGATTCAGCATCTGCGACATGAATCGCACCTGGTCGATGCAGACATCCAGGAAGAAGTCGATCCACTCGATCAACATCTTCTGGCTGCGCTGTCCGCGTCCATCGAGATCGCCCATGCGAGGCATGTCCGCATCGGACAGTCGCTGCGCGTAGCGTTCGCCGCTCCGCGCCAGACCGCGCAAGGGAGACCAGAGGCCGCAGGTCAGATCGAGCGACTGCAGCACGGCCAGCGAATGCAGCCGGGCCGTTCGACCGTTCCCGTCGAAGAATGGATGGATCCAGGCCAGACGGTGATGCGCCGCAGCGGCAGCGACGAGCTGCATCTCTCCGCGCCGCACACGACCATACCCTTGCGACCATCGCGCCAGCATCGGACCGAGCGCTTGCCATGCGGGCGCCACGTGCCGCCTGACGGCGACATCCCGCGTGCGGATCACGCCGGGCTCGACGGCCACCTCTTCCGTCACCTGCCCCGAAGGATCGAGGAGCCGGACGATGCGATCCTGCGGCTCGAGTTGCGAGAACAGATGGCGATGGATGGCTTGGACGGATTCGACTTCGTAGAGCGCGGCCGTCTCCGGCCGGGATTCGAAAAGCCAGCGCTCCGTCTCGATGTGCGCAATGGCCAGGCGCTGCAGACGCGCCTTTTCGACGTTGTCGGAGAACTGGTGTGCCATCGCCTGCTCGATCTCGACGGGACGAGTGTGCTCGCCCTCGATCTTGTTCGAGTAGTAGGAGTTCATCGCTCGCAGCAGCCAGGCCAGCTCGCGGCTGACACCCGCCTGGCAGGCACCGGCGAGCCTCGTGGAAGCGGTTCGAAGGTCGTGCGCCTTTTCGAGCACGGATTCGCAGGCTCGATCCTGAGGGATCAGCGGCTCCAATTGGTCCGGATGATCAGTTCCTGATGCAGACATTTTTGCGGATCTTTAGATCGTCGCAACTGATTGATCCAAAAAGAATAATCAGAGATTTTTCTGATTATTTTGCGGATCTTTTTGCGGATCTCTTTTCGCATGCGACTGCGGGAGTGTAAAGGGCTGGGCGCGCCTACTTCAAGCGCAGCACTTCCTGCTCCGTCACCGCCGACGCCTGGTTCCCCCAACTCTGTCGGATCATCGTCGCGACGGCGGCCATCTCTGCCTCGGTGAGCACCTGCCGCAGCGGCGGCATGCCGTACGGACGCGGATGGCCCGGCGTCGTCGGCGCGTAGCCGCCATCGGCCAGCATCTGCAGCACGTTCTGCGGCGCGCCCAGCGTCACCGCGCGGTTGCCCGCCAGCGCCGGATAGGCGGGCTCCCCGGCGATCCGGCGCCCTTGCCCCTGGTCGCCGTGACAGTCGGCGCAATGCTTGGCATACACCTGACGACCGAGGTCCAGTTGCGCCGGCGGCGCCGGCTTGAACTCGGCGGCCGGCGACCCCTCGCGGGGCAAGCCGCGCAGGTAGACGGTCACTGCCTGCACATCGGCATCGGTCAGGTGCTGGAGGCTCTCCGCGACGACGTCCGCCATCGGGCCGAGCGCCGCGCCCTTCGGCGACCAGCCTGAGCGCAGCCAGGATCGCACGTCGGCCTCGGACCAGTCCTGCACACCCGCCGCATGCGGATCGGCCAGCGAGGGCGCGATCCAGCCCTGCACGCCGACCCAGCCGCCGCGCAATCCCGCCGCGTCGCGCAGCGCGCCAAGACGATTGCGGGGCGCGTGGCATTCCGCGCAATGGCCGACCGCCTGGACGAGGTAACGCCCCCGCTCGAGCGTTGCCCGGCCGGCGGCGTCTTGCGTCGCGCCGCGATCGATGCCCGGCTCGTCATGCGAGGGCGCATCGCCGGGCGTGAAGTACATCAGCCGCCACACCGCCAGCGCGGACTGCCAGCGGTACGGCCAGCCGAGCTGATGCGCAGTCGCCGTCTGCGTCACCGCCGGCTGTTGGCGCAACCACGCGAAGATCGCATCGGCGTCCTCGCGCGTCATCGCCGTGTAGCTGGTGTAGGGGAAGGCGGGATAGAGCAGCCGCCCGTCGCGGCTGCGACCGTGATGCATCGCGCGCCAGAAGTCGTCGGCGGTCCAGCGGCCGAGACCGGTCTCGGGATCGGGCGTCAGGTTGCTGCTGAACAGCGTCCCGAAGGGCGTGCCGAGCGGCAGCCCGCCGGCCAGCGGTGCGCCGCCGCGCGGGCTGTGGCAGCCGGCACAGTTGGCGATGCGGGCCAGGTAGGCACCGCGGGCGACCAGCGCGGGACTGGTGTCCTCGGCGCCGGACTGCACGGGCCGCCCCGACAGCCAGAGCTCCCGGCCCCACGCGCCGGCGAGCAGCAGCACCGCCATCAGCGGCACTGCGATGGCCATGCCGATCAGCAGGCGGATGAAAGTCCTCATCGGCGCGGCGCTGGCCGTGTGCCTGGTGGTCGCATCCCCGCTCATGGCGCCAGCCCTCCGCACTGGACGGGCAAGGGGGCGCTCGACGGCGGTTCCGGATGCGCGCCCGCCGGTCTCGCGGCGAGCCAGCTCGCGACGACGGCGATGTCGTCGGGCGACAGCGCCTTGGCCACATCGGCCATGCAATCAGGCGCATGCGCGCGACGCAACCCGCTGCGCCACGCGCCGAGCTGCCCGACCAGGTAGTCACGCGGCAACCCGAGCAGCCCCGGGATCGCCGGCTCCCGTCCCGCCATCGACGGCCCGTGGCACGCCGTGCAGGCCGGCACCTTGCGCGACGGATCACCCTGCGTGATCAATCGCTCCGCGCGGGCCTGCTGTTCCGCGCCCAGGCCCGATGGCCCCGGCGCCGGATACGGCACGTCGAGCGCCGCGAAGTAGCCGGCGATCTCGCGCAGGTAGTCGTCGCTCATGTTGCGCAGCAGCCCGGCCATCAGCGCGTGATGGCGGCGTCCGTCGCGGAAGCTCTGCAGCTGGTTGTACAGGTAGCCCGACGGCTTGCCCGCCAATCGCGGGAAGTAGCCCTGCGTCGTCGCCCGCCCCTGCGCGCCATGGCACAGCGTGCAGGCCTGGACGCGTTCGGCGATGTCGTTGGTCAGCGGCCGCAACGGTCGCGCGCCGGGATCGGCCGGCGGCGCGGAAGCCCCCTGCGCGAACGCCGCGGACATGTCGGAGACAGCAGAGACAGCGGAGAGTCCCAGGCCCAGCACAGCGGCGATGAGGACACCCGGGAGGGATCGGGAGATCTTCATCCGGCCATCATCGCCGATCCTCGCCGCGAGTGCCGCCCTCAGCGTCGCTGGTCAGGTCCGGGCCATCTCAGGGCCGCCCAGCCGTCGCGGCCCTGGTGCTTGGCCTGGTACAGCGCGCGGTCGGCGAGCGCGATCAGGTCCGCCGCCGGCACGTCGCCGTCGGCCATGCTGGCGATGCCGATGCTCGCCGTGATCGCAACACCCGAGGGCCGCGCTGCGCGCACCGCCTCGACGATCTTGGCCGCGACCTGCTCGGCCTCCTCCGGCCGGTTCAGGCCCTCGAGCACCGCGACGAACTCGTCCCCCGCGATGCGCGCCACGTGGTCGCTGCCGCGCACGGTGCGCCGCAGCACGGTCGCGAAGTCGCGCAGCACCGTGTCGCCGACGCCGTGCCCGTGGGTGTCGTTGATCGCCTTGAAGCGGTCGACGTCCAGGAACAGCAGCGCCAGCACCCGCCCCTCGCGCATGTGGCGTCGCTGCCGCGCCAGCGCGCCGTCCAGCGCCTGGTCGAACTCGCGCCGGTTCGGCAGTCCGGTGAGCGCGTCGGAACTGGCCAGCCGCGCGAGCTGCGCTTCCGCCTGCTTCATGACGGTGATGTCGATGGACAGCGTGAAGATGCCCAGCACGCGCCCGTCCGGACCGACGTCCGGCACGTAGATCGAGCGCAGGTGCCGCTGCTTGCCGAGCATCGTCGAGGTGATCTCGAACTCCACGCGCTCGCCGCCCAGCGCGAGCGCCAGCTGCGCGCTGCGCTGGCTGGTGCTCGCGGTGCCGAAGACGTCGTCGATGTGCAGCCCCAGCGACGCCTGCGGATCGAGGCCGAACCAGCTCCGCATCGTCTCGTTGGTGTAGCGCAGCTTGCGTTGCGCGTCGATGTAGCAGATGAAGACCGGCAGGTTGTCGGTGATCGCCTTCATCTGGCGCTCGCTGGCGGCGATCACGGCCTCGGCGCGCTTGCGCTCGGTGATGTCCATCGAGCAGGCGTAGAAGCCCTCGACGCGGCCGCCCGCCAGTTCGGGCACGAAGCTCTGGTGGAAGTGCAACGTCTCGCCGTCGATGATCTGCTCGGCGTCGAAGGCCACGGCCTCGCCCTTCAGCACGCGCTCGACGAAGGGCCGCATCTGCTCGGCGCTCTCCACGCCGCGCAGCTGTTCCATCGTCTTGCCGACCAGGCTGCCGGGATCGGTGTGGAAGACGCGGCCGACCTCCGCGTTGGCGAAGCGCAGATGGCCTTTCCCGTCGTAGTGGCTGATCAAGGCCGGCACGTTGTCGGCGATCCCGCGCAGCCGCTTCTGCGTGCGCAGCAGGTCGCGCGAGCGCAGCAGGACCTGCGAGGTCGCCATCACCGTGAACAGCGCCAGCATCGCCAGCCCGGCCAGCATCAGCAGCTCGGTGTGGCTGGCCTCGCGCGACAGCCGCTCGCTGATCGTGCCGCGCTCGGCGCGCAGCGACGAGGTCAGTTCGCCCAGCACGTCGCGCAACTCGTCCATGTGGTGCAGGCCCTGGTCGCCGAGCACCAGTTCCAGCGCTTCCTCGTGACGACCGGAATCGTGCAGCCGGATCGTCTGGTTCATCTCGGTCATCTTGAGCTGGACCAGCTCCCGGATGCGGGCGAGCTTGGGCGCGTGCGCGGGGTCGTCGTCGCGGGCGAACAGGTCGTCCACGCGGCGGTCGAGGCTACGGACGGCGTCCCGGTAGGGCTGCAGGTAGCCGGCGCGCTGGGTCAGCAGGTAGCCGCGCTGGCCGGTCTCGGCGTTGAGCAGGTCCTCCATCAGCAGCGTCATCGCCGGCAGGACGCTGTTGATGCGGTCGGCGCGGCGCAGGTCGTCCAGCGTCGCGCGGGCGCGCCAGGCCAGCAGGGCCACGATCACCGCCATCGCGAGCAGCGCCACCATCAGCAGACCCACGCCGCGACCGAGGCTGCTGCGGTAGATCGGCTCGGCGGAAGAACGCATGCAACGGCTCGGGCGGGTCGGTCTCGAGGACGGAAAGGAAGGCGCGAAGGCGGCGCGCGACCCCTGAGTGCGCGAGGACGCGCGAAAGTGCGCCGTCGAACGCGGACTCGACCGGCCGTGGCGGCGGCGGGGCCGGTGGGTCGTGCGGACGATTATGGGGAGGGCCGTGCGATTGGCGTCAAGCTGGCATCGGCCCCGGTGGCCGGGTGGTGCACGCATGCGACAGTCCGGGGATGTCCGCCATCCCACTCCTGCGCCGGCCCGACCCGCACGGCCATGCCAAGGTCAGCTTCGTCGAGCTGTTCTTCGACCTCGTGTTCGTCTTCGCCGTCACACAGCTGTCGCACACGCTGATCGGCCACTTCGCCCATGACGGCGTCACGCTGGGCGGCGCGCTGCAGACCGGTTTCCTGATGGCAGCCGTCTGGTGGGTGTGGATCTTCACCTCCTGGGTCACCAACTGGCTGGACCCGGAGCGCCTGCCCGTCCGGGTCTGCCTGTTCGCGATGATGCTGGGCGGGCTGCTGATGTCGGTCTCGCTGCCGCAGGCTTTCGGCGAACGCGCCTTGATGTTCGCCGCCTCCTTCACGGCGATCCAGGTCGGGCGGACGCTGTTCTTCCTCTGGGCGGCGCGCGGGGCGGAGGTGGCGCTGCTGCGCAACTTCCAGCGCATCGCGGTGTGGCTCGTGGTGTCGGGCGCCTTGTGGATCACCGGCGCGCTGGACCCGGCGCTGCGGGTGCCGCTGTGGGTGGCGGCGCTGGCGATCGAGGTCGTCGGTCCGTCGGCCGGCTTCTTCGTGCCGGGCATGGGGCGCTCGTCGACGGCGGACTGGACGATCTCCGGCGGCCACCTGGCCGAGCGCTGCGCGCTCTTCGTGATCATCGCGCTGGGCGAATCGCTGCTGGTCACGGGCGCGACCTTCGCGGAGGCGCCGCTGACGACGATGAGCCTGTTCGCCTTCCTGGTGTCCTTCGCCGGGAGCATCGCGCTGTGGTGGCTGTACTTCGACACGACCAACGACTTCGCCACGGGCCGCATCACCCACAGCGACGATCCGGGACGGATCGCGCGGCTGGCCTACACCTACATCCACCTGCCGATCGTGGCGGGGATCATCGTCAACGCGGCGGCGGATGAATTCGTCCTGGCGCATCCGGACGGCCACACGGACCTGAAGACGGCGCTGTGCCTGCTCGGCGGCGTGGCGATCTACGTGATCGGCGTGGGCCTGTTCAAGCGCGCGGTCGTCGGGCGGTGGCCGTGGTCGCACGGCGTGGCGGTGATCGTGCTGGCGGCGGTTGGGCCCTTCGTGCACGCCTGGCCGCCGGTCGCGACCAGCGCCTTCGCCTGCGCGGTGCTGGTGGCGCTCGCGGCGTGGGAGCGGCACTCGCGGGCGATGTGTCTCGTTCCCGACAGCGCGGATGAGGACGACGCGCCTAGCATCGGCGCATGAGCGCGCCCTCCACCACCATCCCCTCCTCTACTTCCGCTGCCTTTGCGGGGGAGTTCACCGTCGAGCCTCATCCGGCCGACGCCCTGTTCCCCGCGTCGACGCGACGGCTGACCGTCGAGACCGAGCCCGGCGTCCGCATCCATGCGCGCGTGTGCGGCGAAGGTCCGCCGCTGCTGCTGATCCACGGACACCCGCAGACGCTGGTCATCTGGCACCGCGTGCTGCCGGCGCTGGCGGCACGCTTCACCGTCGTGATGCCGGACCTGCGCGGATACGGCGATTCGTCGAAGCCCGCGGGCGACGCGGACCACGGCAACTACAGCAAGCGCCGCATGGCGCAGGATCTGATCGCGGTGATGGCGGCGCTGGGCCATGCGCGCTTCCGCGTGCTGGCGCACGACCGCGGCGCGCGCGTCGCGCACCGGATGGCAGCGGATCACCCGGCGGCGGTCGAGCGCCTCGCGCTGCTGGACATCGCGCCGACGCTGGCGATGTACGAGCAGACGACCGAGGCGTTCGCGCGGGCGTACTGGCACTGGTTCTTCCTGATCCAGCCCGCACCGATGCCGGAGCGGCTCATCGAGGCCGACACGGCGGCCTACGCGCTGGACGTGATGGGCCGGCGGCACGCGGGCGTGTCGGCCTTCGACCCGCGCGCGTTCGCCGAATACCAGCGCGCGCTCGCGCTGCCGGGCACCGCGCACGGCATGTGCGAGGACTACCGCGCCGCGGCGGGCATCGACCTCGAGCACGATCGCGCGGACCGCGACGCCGGCATGAAGCTCGCGATGCCGCTGCGCGTCTACTGGGGCGCGCAGGGCGTGGTGGCGAAGTGCTTCGACCCGTTGAAGGAATGGCGGCGCGTCGCGGCGGATGTCGACGGCGGTCCGCTGCCCTGCGGTCACTACATCCCGGAGGAAGCGCCGGACGAGTTGCTCGCTGCAGTGATGTCGTTCCTGACCGAGGGGCTTTGAGCGAAGCAGCCACGAGGCCCGTTAGGCTGCACGCATTGCAGAGTCCGACGTGGACGGAGTGACGGGATGAACAAGCTGGTGGCGCTCGGGCAGTTCCTGGGCGGAGCGATCCTGTGGATCGCGGCGGTGGTGGCGGGCTACAACGCACTCAAGCCGCTGATCGGCGCCGCGGAAGGCGCAGGCGCGCCGGCGGGAGCCGGTGGGGCGTTCGTGATCGTGTTGCTGCTGGCGGGGATCGGGACGTGGCTCATGCGCGCCGGCTGGCGCCGCTTGCGGGCGCGAGCGGGCGGGCATTGCTGAGAGCGCGTCAACGCTTCAGTCCCGCCACCAACTGCCGATGCTGCTCCTCGAACTTCGCGGGATGCTTCCGCCGAAGCACTGCGAGGTTGTCGAGCTTCCACCGCACTGCTGGCAGATGCCGCAGGTGGTCGAAAGGCATCAAGGACCAATCCGGCTCCGCCCGCACCAGCGACACCAGGAACTCACGATGCGCGTCGGTGAGTTGCTGAGGCAGCTCGGCGAGCAACTGCCGCTGAACGCATTCGAGTTCTGACTGGGACACCGGCGTACGCGTCATGCCGCGAAACTCGTTGCCGTAGCTCAATTGCAGAGATCGTGGCGCGGAGAAGAGCACCTCATGCACTGGCCGGTTGTGCCCGACGAGGTATCCGACGAAACAGTCGATGACACTGGAGTTCCATCCGAGGCGCTGCCACATGCCGATCACGTCGAACAGATCGCGCGGATGTTGACGGTCCATCGCCGCCACGAGCTTGCTCCCGTACAACTCCTCGACAGCGAGCGTCGGAACTGCGACGTCGCTGTCGAAGATCTCGGCAGCCGCCGCCGTCAGCGGCAAGGCACGAACCGGAAGCAACGTGCCTCGGAACACAGCGTTCGCTTCCACTTTCACCCGCGTTGTCTTCCGAGCGGCGAGGAGTCGCACCTCCTCGCCATCCAGGCGCGTCGACCATTGCACTTGCAGACCTTGCTCGCCTAGAGCCGCGGCCATGTGGCTCAACTCGCCCGTGATTCCTGCGAGATCGACCTCGCGGTCTGGCGTTGGATCGACCCAGACCAGGTCGATATCGACAGAGAGTCGGGGCATGTCCTGAACAAACAGGTTGATCGCCGTGCCCCCTTTCATCGCGAACCGTTCCGAGGCAAACACCGTCGGGAGAATGTCCAGCAGCAGTCGCACCGTGTCGACATACCGCGCATTGAATGTCATCGAAAGTCCAGTCTCTCCCCAGCTTTGGACACTGCGATCCAGCGCGAACCGCCGAGGCGGTCGCTGTGCGTGCGCGCCACGGCCGCCCAAGGCAGGCCAAGGTCCGCAGCCAGGTGTGCGGCCGCGCGGACGACCTTGATCCGATCCGTCCGCGCCAGCAGTTGATCGAGCACCTTCGTCCGCAAACCGCCAAGGCCTTCCATCAGGCGGCGGGCGTCCGCAAGGCTCTGCGTCTTGCCCAGGTCGCTCAGCATCTCCAGCATGGCCCGCTCCGGTGAGGAGACAAGCACGCGAGGATCACCGGCAGGCAGGGGTTTCAGTCCCAGCGAGGCATGAGCCTGCTTCTCCAGGATCCGCGTCGTCTGGTACCGCACGGGAAACCGCTCGGCGATCCATGCCGGTATCGCCTTGGGTCGATCGCCCCAGAGGCTGAGCACCTCATCGAACGCGATGTCGTGTTCCAGGCCATGCCAAGCCAGCGCAGTCTTGCCGCCCACGTGAAATCCCGGCACCTGGCGCGCCAGGAATGCCAGAGCACCGTCGCGCGACAACGCATCGCCTGCAACGGCATAGACGCCTCGACCCAGATGGTCGAGCCATCCGGTACGTGCCCAGGCGGATGCACGGAAGGCGGAGATGCCTTCGCGTTGCAACACGCCCATGTCCACAGGCTCTCCCCGCGGGTGATCGCGGAGAAGCGCCTTGAATGATCCTTGGTCGATAGTTGTCCCCATTCGTCAACTTTACGCCTCATTTCATTCCCTGGATCCTTGTTTGTCAGCGACGAACGTTAGGTGGTGCAGGCGCGGCAAGCCATGACCTCCACTCGTGGAAAAACCGCCCCGACCTACGGCAATAGGCCAGGGTCGTGACTGAAATCGCTGGGGAAAACGAGGAGCGGCATGCATTCCTGCCCGCAAGAAGGGCGACGGGAAATCGTCCGTGGCGAGAACGCTGTTCAGGCGTGCGCGCCGCCGTCGCGACTCACCTGGCGATCGTCGGATAGAGATCGTCCATCCACACCACCTCGTCCGCATAGGACTGCAAGTCGGTCGACAGATTGGCTTGCAAGCCACTGACCCAGACTTCCTTCTTGAGATCCGACTTGACGTAGGAGATCGCCTCCTCGAAATCGCCGTCGCCCGCCGACAGGATCAATCGGTCAAAAACGTTCTGCACCGCGAGCTTGATCAGCAGCGTCGCGATGGCGACGTCCACGCCCTTCTGCACTTCGCGGTCGAACTGCACGCCGCAATCCGGGCATTGAAGATGCAGGTTCTTCATCTCGTAAAGCTGGACGCGAATCTTCGGACCGCGCGGCGGTGCCGCCTTGAGCCACGTGTGGAACGCGTTCTGCTGGTCCGTTGCCAGGTCGCGCGTGGAGTTCAGGTAGTAGCTCTCGTAGATCGGACCACCGTTGCGCTGGACGAGCTCGTTCTTGAGCTTGAGGTAATCGAACGGACGGCCGCGACCCACATTGAACAGGTAGGCGCCGTCGATGATCCAGACCGTTTTCATGCTTCCTTTCGGTTACGACGATTCTAGGCAGGGTCCCTCGCGGCATCCCTCCAAACCTGAGCAGGCCACGAACGAAAAAAGGGCGTGCACTCCTGCACGCCCAAAGGGGCACCGGTAAAGGTCCGGTCGCGTATGTTGGGGCCGGGTCTTGCCCGGCCGGGGCTCAGGCTGGCGTGGTCCAGCCGCCGCCCAGGGCGCGGACGAGTCCCACCGTCGCCTGGTACTGCGCGGCCTGCACCTGCAGCGCCGCACGGCGGTTGCGCAGCTCGCTGCGGCGCGCGTCGAGCAGGTCGAGCTGGCTCACCAGCCCGTTGCGATAGCGCGAGTCCGACAGCGCCGTCGCGCGCGTCGACGACTGCACCGCCTGCCCTTGCACTTCCGCCTGCTGCGACAAGGTCTGCAGGCCGACCAGCGAATCCTCGACCTCGCGCAGCGCCTGCAGCAGTTGCTGACGGTAGTTCGACATCGCCAGATCCAGGCCCGCCTTCGCCGACTCCACGCCTGCCTTGCGGCGGCCGCCGTCGAAGATCGGCAGCGACAGCAGCGCATCGACCGACCACGCGCGCGCCGACCAGCGGAAGACGTCGCTCAGCTCCGGCGAGGCGTACCCGCCGTTGGCCGTCAGCGTCAGGCTCGGGAACCACGCGGCCTGCGCCACGCCCACCCGCGACTGCGCCGCCAGCAGGCTGCGCTGCGACGCCGCCACGTCAGGACGACGCGCCAGCACCGTGCTCGGCAGACCCGATGGGATAGCCGGCAGCGGCGCGAGCGCCGTGTCTTCCGCCACCTTGAAGCCCGACGCGGGCTCGCCCAGCAGCACCGACAGCGCGTTCTCCAGCTCGGCGCGGCGGCGGTCGAGGCTGATCGCCTCGGCCTCGGTCGCGGCGACTTCCGTCTGCACGCGCGCCAGGTCCAGCTCGGCGACGTCGCCCGCTTGATAACGGCGCTGCGTCAGCGCCAGCGTCTCGCGATAGGCCGCGACCGTGTCACGCACCAGCCGGCGCTCCTGGTCGGCGAAGCGCAGGGCCAGATAGGTCTGCGCCACATCCGCCTGCACGATCAAACGCGTGGACTGCAGCAAGGCCTCACGCGATTGCGCGTCCAGCGACGCCGCACGGGTCGCTTCCGACAAGCGGCCGGAGAGATCGACTTCCCAGCTCGCGCCCAGGCCGGCGTTGTAGACCGTCGTGGCGGCCGGGCCTTGGCCCGCCACCGTGCCGCGCGTGGCACCAGCGCTCGCGCCGACCTGCGGCAGGCGATCCGCATTCGTGCTGCGCAGCAGTGCGCGGGCTTGCGCCAGTCGCGCAGCCGCGCCTTGCAGGTCGTTGTTGTTGACCAGCGAGCGGCGGATCAGGTCGTTCAGCGTCGCATCGCCGAACGCCAGCCACCAGTCGCCGCGCGGCTCGGCATCGGCCGGCGGGGCCACCGCCCAGCGCGCCTCGCCCACCGTCGCGGTGCCTTGCGACTTGAAGGCCGTCGGCGTCGCCGGCAGGCGCGATTCGTCGATCGGCGGCGGTGTCGCGCAACCGGCCAGCACCAGGGCCGCCAGCAGCGTCGTCATCATCAGTTTGGTTTTCATGGCATCACTCCTTGGAGCCGCACGGAGCCGCTGAGGCTCCGCCGGCCCCGGAGCCCGCCTCGCGGCGGAACTCCAGGTGTCGTGGATCAGGATTGCGAGTTACTCGTGCTCGTGGCGCGGCGCGGCCGGATGCGGACGGGCATTGCCGCCCGGACCGAAGTCGTGACCCGCGCCCTGCTCGGGCTGCACGAAGGCCTCGACGTCATGCGGCACCTCGCCGTGCTGCTTGAGCGGCTTGTTGCCGGTCAGGCGACGCACCACCACGTAGAACACCGGCGTCAGGAACAGGCCGAAGGCCGTCACGCCGATCATTCCGGAGAACACCGCCACGCCCATCGCGTTGCGCATCTCGGCGCCCGCGCCCGTGGCCAGCACCAGCGGCAGCACACCCATCACGAACGCCATCGACGTCATCAGGATAGGACGCAGACGCAGCCGGCTCGCCTCGATGGCCGCCTGCAGCGGCGTCCTGCCGGCAAACTCCAGCTCACGGGCGAACTCCACGATCAGGATCGCGTTCTTCGCCGACAAGCCGACCAGCACGATCAACCCGATCTGCGTGAAGACGTTGTTGTCCCCGTGGCTGAGGAACACGCCGGTCATCGCCGCCAGCAGACCCATCGGCACGATCAGGATGATCGCCACCGGCAGCGCCAGGCTTTCGTACTGCGCGGCCAGCACCAGGAACACCAGCAGGATGGCGAGCGGGAAGACCCACACGCCGGAGTTGCCGGCCAGGATTTCCTGGTAGGTCAGCTCGGTCCATTCGTAGCTGATGCCCGGGGGCAGCGTCTCCGCGGCGATGCGCTCGACCGCGTCCTGCGCCTGGCCGGTCGAATACCCCGGTGCGGCGCCGCCGTTGATGTCGGCCGACAGGAAGCCGTTGTAGCGCATCGCGCGTTCCGGACCGAAGCTCGGCTGGACCTTCATCAGCGCCGACAGCGGCACCATCTCGCCCGAGGCCGAACGCACCTTCAGCAGACCGACGTCCTCGGCACGGGCGCGGTAGGCGGCATCCGCCTGCACGCGGACCGTGTAGGTGCGGCCGAACTTGTTGAAGTCGTTGACGTACAGCGAGCCCAGGTAGATCTGCATCGTGTCGAACACGTCCGTCACCGCGACGCCCAACTGGCGCGCCTTGGTGCGGTCCAGGTCGGCGTACAACTGCGGCACGTTGACCTGGTAGCTGCTGAACAGGCCGGCCAGTTCCGGCGCCTTCTGGGCCTTGGCCATGAAGGCCTTGACCGCCGCGTCCAGCGCCTCGTAGCCGAGACCGCCGCGGTCTTCCAGCTGGAACTTGAAGCCGCCGGTCGTGCCCAGGCCCTGCACCGGCGGGGGCGGGAACATCACGACGAAGGCGTCCTGGATCTGCGCGAACTGCGCGTTCAGGTTGCCCGCGATCTCACCGGCGGACAGGCCCTTGCCGGTGCGCTCGTCGAAAGGCTTCAGCGGCGTGAAGACGATGCCCGAGTTCGAGCTGTTGGTGAAGCCGTTGATGGACAGGCCCGGGAAGGACACGGCGTGGTCGACGCCGGGGGTCTTCATCGCGATCTCGCTCATGCGGCGGATCACGTCTTCCGTGCGGTCCAGCGTGGCGCCGTCCGGCAGCTGCGCGAAGCCGATCAGGTACTGCTTGTCCTGCGCCGGCACGAAGCCGCTCGGCACCGCCTTGAACAGGCCGACGGTCAGGCCCAGCAGGCCGCCGTAGATGACCAGCATGATCACCTTGCGGGCGATCGCCTTCGTCACACCGCCGCTGTAGGCCTTGGCGCCGCGGTTGAACAGCTTGTTGAAGCCGCCGAAGAAGCGGCCCAGCACCTTGTCCATCGCGCGGGTCAGCCAGTCCTTGGGCGCGTCGTGGCCCTTGAGCAGCATCGCGGCCAGCGCGGGCGACAGCGTCAGCGAGTTGACCGCCGAGATCACCGTCGACATCGCGATCGTCAGCGCGAACTGCTTGTAGAACTGACCCGTCAGACCGGTGATGAAGGCCAGCGGCACGAACACCGCGACCAGCACCAGCGCGATCGCGATGATGGGGCCGGACACTTCGCGCATCGCGCGGTAGGTCGCTTCACGCGGACTCAGGCCCGCCTCGATGTTGCGCTCGACGTTCTCGACGACCACGATCGCGTCGTCCACCACGATGCCGATCGCCAGCACGAGGCCGAACAGCGACAGCGCGTTGATCGAGAAACCGAAGAGATGCATCACCGCGAACGTGCCGATGATGGACACCGGCACCGCCAGCAGCGGGATGATGGACGCGCGCCAGGTCTGCAGGAACAGGATCACGACCAGCACGACCAGCGCCACCGCTTCGAGCAGCGTGTGGACGACGGACTCGATGGACGCCCGCACGAACTGCGTCGGGTCATAGACGATCGAGTAGTCCACGCCTTCAGGCATGGCCTTCTTCAGCTCGGCCATCGTGGCACGCACGTTGTTCGAGATCTCGATCGCGTTCGAACCCGGCGCCTGGAAAATCGGGATCGCCACCGCGGACTTGTTGTCCAGCAGCGAGCGCAGCGCGTATTCCGCGGCGCCCAGCTCGATGCGGCCCAGGTCGCGCAGACGCGTCACCTGGCCGTTGGCGCCGGACTTGACGATGATGTCGCCGAATTCCTGCTCGTTGTTCAGACGGCCCTGCGCGTTGATCGGCAGTTGCAGGTCGATGCCCTGCAGGCCCGGCGAGGCGCCGACCACACCGGCGGCCGCCTGCACGTTCTGCTCACGGATCGCCTGGACGACGTCGCTGGCCGACAGGCCGTGCTCGGCCACCTTCTGCGGGTCCAGCCAGATGCGCATCGAGTAGTCCCCCGAGCCGAACAGCTGCACCTGACCCACGCCCTGGATACGCGCCAGGCGGTCCTTGACGTTCAGCACCGCGTAGTTGCGGAGGTAGGTCATGTCGTAGCGGTCGTTGGGCGACAGCAAGTGCACGACCATGGTCAGGTCGGGGCTGCTCTTGACCGTCGTCAGACCGAGCCGGCGCACCTCCTCGGGCAAGCGCGGCTCGGCTTGCGAGACGCGGTTCTGCACCAGCTGCTGGGCCTTGTCCGGGTCGGTGCCCAGCTTGAAGGTCACCGTCAGCGTCATGAGGCCGTCGGTCGTCGCCTGGCTGCCCATGTAGAGCATGCCTTCGACGCCGTTGATCGATTCCTCGAGCGGCGTGGCCACGGCTTCGGCGATGACCTTGGGGTTCGCGCCGGGGTACTGCGCGCGGACGACCACCTGCGGCGGCACGACTTCGGGGTACTCGGAGATCGGCAGCACGCGCACGGCGAGCAGGCCGGAAACGAAGATCAGCACCGACAGCACACCCGCGAAGATCGGGCGGTCGATGAAGAATTTGGAGAGATTCATGTCAGTCTTTCAAGTCGACTGGATAAACAGGCAAAGGTCGTCCTCGCGCGGGGCGAAACCGCCGCGCCAGAGGGCGTCCGTGAGACCGTCGAGTCAGGACAGCGCCGGGCCGCCCCAAGCTGTCCTGACGCCCCCTCGGGGGGCGGGACGGCCATAGGTCGGACCGGGGGCCGTCATGTCATCAGGACTTGTCGGCCTTGGGGGCGCCGTCCTTGGCCTGGATCTCGGCCTTGGCGTTCATCGGGACGATGGTCGGAGCGACCAGCGCGCCGGGGCGCACACGCTGCAGGCCGTTGACGACCACGCGCTCGTTGGCCTTCAGGCCCGACGTGACGACACGCAGGCCGTCGACGTTGGCGCCCAGCAGCACCTCGCGGTAGCTCAGCGTGTTGTCCGCGCCGACCACCATCACGAAGCGCTTGCTCTGGTCGGTGCCGACGGCGCGCTCGTTGACGAGCACCGCCGGACGCGACTTGGCCTGGCCCAGGCGGATGCGCGCGAACTGACCCGGGATCAGCGCGCCGTCCTTGTTGTCCAGCACCGCGCGCACGCGCACCGTGCCGCTGCGGGCGTCGACCTGGTTGTCGATCAGCTGCAGCTTGCCGGCGAACGGCGTGTCCGCGGTGGCGGCGGTGCCGATCTGGACGGGGATGCTCGACAGGTCACCGGTGGCGATCTTGGCGTTGCCGTGCAGCTCGTTCAGCGCGCGGGCGACGGTGCCTTCATCGGCATCGAAGCTCGCGTAGATCGGGCTGACCGAGACCAGCGTCGTCAGCACCGGCGCGCCGGGACCGGCGGCCACGAGGTTGCCCTGCGTGACTTCCAGCTTGCCGACGCGGCCGGCCACCGGCGCCTTCACCTGCGTGTAGCCGAGGTTCAGCTTGGCCGACTGCAACGCGGCCTGCGCGGCGCGCAGGTTGGCGTTGGCTTCATTGGAGGCGTTGCTGCGCTCGTCCAGTTCGCGCTGCGCGATGGCGCGCTCGCTCCACAGGCGGGTGGAGCGCTCCAGCTCGCTCTTCGAGTACGTGACGCGGGCCTGCGCGGCCAGCACCTGCGCATCAGCGCGGTCGACCTCGGCTTGATACGGCGCGGGATCGATGGTGATCAGCAGATCGCCGGCCTTCACCAGCGCCCCTTCCCGGAAATGCACCGACTGCACGGCGCCGGAGACGCGGGCGCGGACATCGACGCGCTCCACGGCTTCCAGGCGGCCCGAGAACTCGTCCCACGCGGCCACGTCCTGGCTCGCGACGGTGGCGACGGAGACGGGAATCGCCTGCGGCGCGCCCGACGGTTGATTAGCGACCGCCTGCTGGCTGTGCAGACCGACGACGAGGGCCCCGACCACCGCGGCGACGGCGGTGAGCGAGGTGGCAAAGATCTTCTTGTTCATGGTGGGTGCTCCGGTGACGGGGATAGACGTTGGGAGTTCTGTGAAGGCTCTTGGGGTCAGGCAGGTTGCAGCCGGGACTTACCGGCCGGTGGGATCAGGGACAGGAAATCGGCCAGCTTCTGGCGCAGGGCGCTCGCCCAGGGCAGCTGGAGGGCGGACAGCGACGGCAGCTTCATCAGGCTGCAGGGCCAGCCGCTGGGGCCGGCGATCAGCGCCTGCTGCACGTCGACGCCGGCGCGCTTCATCGCGCGGGCATAAGCCAGTGCCTCGTCGCGCATCGGGTCGTCGTCGGCGCTGACGACCAGCGCCGGCACCAGGCCCGCGAGGCGGCCGGTGTTGGCCGGCGCGGCGTAGGGGTGGTCGCCCTCCTCGCATTCGCCGAGGTAGGCGCGCCAGCCGTGCATCCAGCGGCATTCGCCGTAACCGGCGTCGGCCTGACGCAGCGAGGCGGTGCCCATGCAGGGATTGAGCATCGGCCCGATCAGGATCTGGCCGGAGAGCTTGCGGTGGCCCTGGTCGCGCGCCATCAGCGCCAGCGCCGCGGCGAGGTTGCCGCCCGCCTCTTCACCGGCGACCAGCAGCGGCGCGCCCTTGCCCGACAGCTTGGTCCGCGCCTTGTGCACGCCGACCAGCAGCGCGTCCAGCGTCTTCAACGCGGTAGGGAACACGGTCGCTTCGCCGGTCGGGTAGTCGACGTCGACGACCACCGCGCCCGCATCCGCCAGCAGCCGCGAGACCAGCTCGCCGCTGTCCAGGTCGCCGCCGGTGAAGGCGCCGCCGTGCAGGTGCATGACGACCGGCGCGTCCTTGCGGCGGGCGGCGCTCTTGTACACGCGCACCGGCACCACGCCGTCGCCGGCGGGCAGGAGGTCGTCGTGGCAGGAGGTCAGCGGCAGCGCGTCCATGGCAGGGCCAAAGGCCTGCTCCCCGTGGGGGCAGACCGGTTCATGTTGCAATGCAGCGAAATTTAGACAACGGACGCCGTCCGATAAATAGCCCGGCACGCGCTTCAGCGTTTCATCGACGAAACAATCGATCGGGCAGGATGGCGACCTCGCGCGCGCGCAGACGCGCCGTTGTGTTGTTGGCGCAGTCGCGGTGAGCAGCCGCAGCAGTCAGGGGTTCAAGGATGGACAAGCTCAATGCCATGCAAGCTTTCGCGCGCGTCGTGGAAGCCGGGACGTTCACGCGGGCGGCGGAATCGCTGGACCTGCCCAAGACCGCGGTGACGCGGTTGATCCAGTCGCTGGAGGACCACCTCAAGGTCAAGCTGCTGAACCGCACGACGCGGCGCGTCAGCGTGACGCCGGACGGCGCCGCGTATTACGAGCGCGTGACGCGGCTGCTGTCGGACATCGAGGAACTCGAGGGTTCCGTGTCGCATGCGCGCGCGGCGCCGAAGGGACGCATCCGTGTCGACGTCGCGTCGAGTGTGGCGCGCCTGCTGCTGATCCCCGCACTTCCGGAGTTCTATGCAAGACATCCGGACATCCAGATCGACCTCGGCGTGTCGGACCGGCCGGTGGACCTGATCGGCGACAACGTCGACTGCGTCGTGCGCGGCGGCGAGATCACCGACCAGTCGCTGGTCGCGCGCCGCATCGGCGACTGGGGCTACGGCTGCTGCGCCTCGCCGGCCTACATCCAGCAGCACGGCTTGCCGCAGCATCCGCTGGACCTGGAATCGGACCAGCACCACGTGGTCAGCTACTTCTCGACGCGCACGGGCAAGCGCTTTCCGTTCGACTACAGCAAGAACGGCCAGCGCTACGAGATCTACGGCCACTACAAGGTCTCGGTGAACGACGGCAACGCGTACATGACGGCGGGCCTGACAGGGCTGGGCGTGATCCAGGCGCCCTACTTCATGATCAAGCCGCACATCGACTCGGGCGAGCTGGTGCCCTTCCTCTGCGATTGGGAATCGGACCCGCTGCCGCTGTACGTCGTGTACCCGCCGAACCGGCACCTGAGCACCAAGCTGCGCGTCTTCGTCGACTGGATCGCGGAGCTGTTCGAGCGCCACTCGCAATGGCAGAAGCAGCTGGTCGCGAGCTGCGAGGCCAAGCGCACCGAGTCCGACGCGGAATACATCCCGCTGCAGGCCAATGCGGCGAAGCAGGCGGTGCTGAGCGCGGCTTGACGCGTCACGCCTCGCGCCCATAATCGCCGCCGACCTCCGGTCGCCGCCAAGCCTTCGGAAGCGTTCGCGCCTCCGGCCGCGGGGGTTCCCCGCGGCGCTCTTCTTCGTTAGTCATCCGGCGCCGATACGACACCGCGCTGCCGCGCGGACCTGTATCGGTCGAGACCGGCCAGTTGGCGGCGCACCCGGGGGTCACCTCTTGCCCCCGTCGCCGCGATCGCCCAGATCGCGGTGGCGACAAGGATCGCCCCGCCGCCGATGACCGTTGCCGCGCCGTTGACCTATCCCCGCTGGATCGCGCTGGCGCTCGCCCGCGCGCTGCAGGCGGACGACGAGTCGCCGCGCGCCCGCGAGGCCGAAGCGCTGCAGGCGCGTGCCGAGCAATGCCTGGGCGTCGAAGCGCGGCCCTGGCTGAAGCCGCTCTGCGTGGCGCTTGCACGATGGACGACGCCGGTGTGGCGCGCGCATTCGATCCGCAGCTTCGCCGATGCGCTGCTGGAAATCGACGCGTTCCACGAGGGTTTCGATCTCGAACGATTCCCTCGACCCACCGTTCGCCGCCTGCTGCTTCGGCCATCGCGGATGCGGCCCTTGCCCTTTGCGCTGGAGCACCTCGTGCTGCCGGACTGGTCGACGGAGGCCGACCTGGCGGCGTGGCTCGACCTGACGCTCGAAGAGCTCGATCACTTTGCCGGCCCCGCGCGGCGCTACCGCGAGGCGGTCGCCACGCCGCAACGACCACACGTCGCGCCAACGCCGCATTACCGCTGCCTGCTCGTGCCGAAGCGCCGCGGCGGCCTGCGACTGATCGAAGCGCCGCTTCCGCGCCTGAAGGCCATTCAACGCCGCCTGCTCGACGGGCTCCTGAACACGCTGCCCTGCCACGAGGCCGCGCATGGTTTCGTGCCCGGCCGCAACGTCGCGACGAACGCGGCGGTCCACGCCGGCCAGGACTTCGTCATCCGCTTCGACCTGCGCGACTTCTTTCCCAGCATCGGACGCGCGCGGATCGCGGCTACGTTCCGGACACTGGGGTTCTCCGACGCGGTCGTCGAGCGGCTGACGGCGCTCTGTACCGCGCGCACGCCGACACCCATCCGCGAACGGCTGCGCGAGGACGGATCGATCGACTTCGACGGTGCCAAGCGTCTCGCTTCGCCGCACCTGCCGCAGGGCGCGCCGACGTCACCGGCGCTGGCCAACCTGTGCGCGTTCCCGCTCGACCTGCGGCTGGACGGACTCGCCCATCGCTTCGGCGCGCGCTATTCGCGGTACGCGGACGACCTGGTGTTCTCCGGCCCCGCGACGCTGCGCCGCGATCAGCGCGAGTTCCGCGCCTGGGTCCAGGCCATCGTCGAGGACGAGGGCTTCCGGCTGCGCCGCGACAAGACCCTTGCGATGCCCTCAGGCGGCCGGCAGCGGGTGACCGGCGTCGTCGTCAATGCGAAGCCCAACCTCGCACGGGAGGACTTCGATCGATTGAAGGCCGAGCTGCATCAGCTCGGTGCGCTCGATGCCGTCGATCCGGCGCTGCGCTCGCAACTGTCGGGGCGACTCGCGTGGGCTCGCCAGTTCCTGGCACCGACCCGGGTGGAAAAGCTGCAGCGGATGTTCGACGCGATCGCGTTCGGCGCGGCTCGCTGATCTCACTGGCTGCTCTCACTCGCTGCTCATCGCGGCGCCACGTTCAGTGAGCAACTGCGTGAGCAGGCTGCGATGGCAGCGCAGCGGGTTGTCGCAATAGCAGCCCATCGACAGATTGGACGAGTGGGACAGCGCCGCCAGCGTGTCCAGCATCTGCGACGGCGCCGATTCGCTCATCTCCTTGCGATACGCACGAGCGAAGGTGGTCCACTGCTTGTCGTCCTCGGCGGCCCGCCCCTGGGCCATCAGTTCGGCACTGGGCGACAGCAGCGGCAGCCAGCTGTCGTAGTAGTCCAGACGCCCGTAGTCCTCCTTGCGGACGCCACGCGGAGGGCGGCGGACAGTGCCGAGGCGGGGGCCTTCATTGGGCAGGCGTGGCGTGACGCCGAGCTGGACGATGCGGATGCTCATGGCGACATGATCGCCGCCTCGCAGGTCACTTCCAAGCGTCGCATTCCCGGAATGCTGTCGGGCTGCGACGACGTCCCGTTCAGGCCTGAACGCCGGCCCGCGGCACGCTCAACCGCACCCGCAGCCCCTGCCCGGCCGTCGCATCGAGCAGCTCCAGCTTCCCGCGGTGCCGCTGAGCAATGTCCACCGCGATCGCCAGGCCCAGGCCGCTGCCTGTGCCCTTGGACTCGCTGCCGCGTTCGAAGCGGCGCAACGCGCGGTCCCGGTCCTGCGGCGGGATGCCGGGGCCGTTGTCCTCGACCTCCACGCGCGACCACTCGCCGTCGCAGCCGGTGCGCACCGTGATGCGCGGATTCGGTCCGGCGTAGTTCAGGCAGTTGTGCAGCACGTTGGCCAGCAGTTCCCGCAGCAGGAAACTCTGCCCCAGCATCGGCGCGCTCTCGAGCTCGAACTCGAGGTCCGCCCCCGCCTGCAGCGCGCGCGGCACCCAGTCCTCCGCCACCTGTGCCGCGATGTCGCGCAGGTCCAGCAGCTGCTCGCGGCCGCCCGGCTCGGCCTCGGCCCGCGCGATCGACAGCATCTGCGTCGCGAGGCGCGCGCTCCGGTCCACCGATCCCTGCAGGCGCTTGAGAATCGGCTCCATCTGCGGATCGTGCGGCTCCAGCAGCGCCAGGTCGATCTCGGTCCGCAGCGACGTCAGGGGCGTGCGCAGTTGATGCGCCGCATTCGCCAGGAAGTCCTGCTGCGCCGACGAGGCCCGCCGCAGCCGCTCGAACAGCCGGTTGAACGCCGCGATCAACGGCCGCAATTCGCCGGGCACGTCGTGCTGCAGCGGCTCCAGGCGGGCGAGGTCGCGTTGCTCCAGTTCCGCGCTCAGTTGCGACAGCGGCCTCAGGCCGCGGTAGGTCGCCCACCAGCCGGCGCCCGCGAGCAGCACGGCCATGCCGCCGATCAGCAGCGCCACGACCACCAGCAATTGCTGTTGCAGCGCGTCGCGCTTGTTCAACGTCTCGGCGACCAAGATCTGGCAGACGTGCCCGCCACCGCAGGTGGCGCCAAGCGCCGCCGCGCGCAGCGACTCGCCGTCCAGCGTCGCCAGCGTGAAGAACCATTCATTGGGCTTGCGCTTGGGCAGCTTCAGCCGCGCAAGCTGCACGTCGCCGAGCAGGACCTCGCCCGCCGGGTCGAGCACCAGGTAATAGACGCGGTCCGTGCGGTCGAAGCGCAGCGCGCGGTCGGTCGGGCCCGACACGTCGACGACGACCTGGCCGTCGCGCTCCCGCAGCAGGCTGGCCACCGCGAGCGCCGTGTCGCCCAGCGCCTGGTCGAGCCAGGAGATCGCCGTGTCGTGCATGACGCGGTAGAGCATGAAGCCGGCCGCGGGCACCGCGACCAGCACGGGGGCCATCAGCCAGATGAGCAGCCGCTGCTTGAGGCTGAAGGTCCGGCCGCCGCCGGACCGGGGGTTTCCAGAGGGGACGCTGCCGGAAAGAGCGCTGCCGGAAGAGGCGCCGCCGGGCGGGGACGACTCGCTCATGCCGCGGGGGTCAGGCCTTGGCCGCCGGCGCGGGCGGCATCTCTTCCAGCAGATACCCCAGACCGCGCACGGTGCGCAGCTGCAGGCCGGCGGGCTCGATCTTGGCGCGCAAGCGCGAGACGCAGACCTCGATCGCGTTGTCGCTGACGCCTTGCTCCCAGCCATTGCTGGCCGAGGCGATCTGTTCCTTCGCGACCACCTTGCCGGCGCGCGCCAGCAGGAAGCCCAGCACGTCCCACTCGCGTGCAGAGAGCGCCAGCGGCTCCTCGGCGATGTAGGCGCGGCGAGCTTCCAGATCCATCCGGAGCGAGGAGAGTCTCAGCTCGTTGCCGGTGCGGGCCTGGCTGCGTCGCACCAGCGCGCGGGCCCGGGCGATCAGTTCGCTCAGCGCGAAGGGCTTGACCAGGTAGTCGTCCGCGCCACCTTCCAGGCCGCGCACGCGGTCCTCGACGGCGTCGCGCGCCGTCAGCAGCAGCACCGGCGTCGTGCTGCCCTGGGCGCGCACGCGTCGCAGCGTCTCGAAACCGTCGATGCCGGCGAGGCCGATGTCCAGGATGAGCAGGTCGTAACGATCCTCGCGCAAGGACAGCGGGACGGGCTCGCCGCGGGCGCTGACGTCCACGACCCAGGACTGCGAGCGCAGGGCCCGGGCGGTGGACTCCGCCAGGAACTCATCGTCTTCGACCAGGAGGATTCGCATGGAGCGTCAGCATAAGCCTAGAGCCTTGCGGCGGCCAATCGGTCACCTGTCGGAAACCTGAGGGCAACGGCACCGACAGGTTTCGGACAGGTTTGCGTCAAGTCCGCAACAGCGAGCTTGGCCAGACTGCCGCCCATGCCGAACAACGTTCACAACGCCTTCACCGCTCACCCGGACCCGCGCCCCGCCGTGCTGCTCCTGCACGGCCTGTGCGCCAACCCGCTGGAGATGATGCCGCTGGCCCGTGCCCTGCGCGACGCCGGCTACGCCGTGGAAGCGCCCGCGCTGGACGGTTACGGCGTCGTTCCCCCGGTCGCCGGGGCGCCGGTCGCCGACAAGCCTCGTCGCGCGCCGGTCCCGCCCTTCGAACAGTGGGTCGACATGGCAGCCGCGCACTTCGACGCGCTGGCCGCCAGGCACACCCGCGTGGCCGTCGGCGGCCTGTCGATGGGCTCGGTGCTGGCCTTGGCCCTCGCGCTGAAGCGGCCTGCGGCGGCCTTGATGCTGCTGTCCACCAGCCTGCATTTCGACGGCTGGAACGTCTCGCCGTGGCGCCGCCTGCTGCCGCTGGCCTACGTGCCGCCGCTGCGCCAATGGCTAGCCTTCCGCGAGACACCGCCCTACGGCATCAAGAACGAACGGCTGCGCGAATGGGTGGCGCAGGCGATGAATTCGAGCCACGTCTCCGCGGCCGGCGCGGACCGGCTGCCGGCCGCCTCCCTGTACCAGGCCTCGCGGATGATCCGCCTCGTGCGCCGCCGCCTGCACGAGATCGACGCGCCCGCCGTCGTCCTGCATGCGAGCGAGGACGACGTCAGCGGCCCCCGTTCCGTGCTGGACCTGCAACGCCGCTTGGCGACGACGCCCGAGGTGCATTGGTTCCATCACAGCTATCACATGTTGACATTGGACAACGAACGCGGCGCCGTCACCCAGGCGGCGCGCCAGTTCCTGCAACGGCTGGTGCCTGTCGACGCACTGTCCGAACACCCAGCTTCTTTGACCACGACCGAGGACCGCCGCCATGAGCAACACGCTTGATCAACTCCGCCAACTGGCCTGCCACGAGCTGGGCATGGCCGAGGACGCCCTGAAGAACGACGTCACCTTCGCCGAACTGGGTCTGGACTCGCTGATGCTGGTCGACTTCATGTTCGCGGTGGAGGACAAGTTCCACATCGAGATCGACCACGACACCGCGATGAAGCAGCCGACCATCGTCGGTCTGGCCGCGATCGTGGACGCGCAACTGGCCGCCAAGGCCGACGCCGGCGGCACGCCCGCGGCCGTCGCCGCCTGAGCGCCGGTGCCGGCATGAGCCCGGAAGCGGTATGGATCACCGGCATCGGCGCCTGCAGCGCGCTCGGCCCGGACGCGGACTCGCTCGCGGAGGCGCTGGCGCAGGGGCGGTCGGGGATCGCGCTGCAGCCGGGAGAACCGGCGCGCGGCGTGGCGCCGTTCGCGGCGGCAGCGGTGACGCTGCCGCTGGGACAGGACATGCCACCGGCGCAGCGCAACCTGCACGACCGCCACAGCCTGATGGCGCTGCACGCGGCGCGCGAGGCCTGGACGCAGTCCGGCCTGCCGGCGACCTCCGCGACGCCGGAACGCTCGGCGGTGGCCTGGGGCACGGGACTGGGCGGCTCGAACGCGCTGCAGCAGTCCTACGGCGAGCACCTGACGAAGGAAACGCCGCGCATCCATCCGTACACGGTGGTGCGGGTGATGAGCAACTCGGCCGCCTCGCACCTGGCGATGAAGTACGGGCTGAAGGCGGCGATGCTGACGATCTCCAACGCCTGCGCCTCGTCGGCGCAGGCGATCGGCGAGGCGCTGATGCTGCTGCGGCAGGGCCGCGCGGACGTGGTGCTGGTCGGGGGCTCGGAGGCGATGCTGAATCCGGGCTCGGTGGCGGCGTGGCAGGCGATGGGCGTGATGGCGCCGGCGGATCCGGAAGATCCGTCGCGCAGCTGCCGCCCGTTCGACGACACGCGCAAGGGCCTGGTGCTGGGCGAGGGCGCGGCGGCGCTGGTGCTGGAGACGGAGAGCCACGCCCGCGCACGCGGCGCATCGGCGCTTGCCGTGCTGGCCGGCTACGGACATAGCGTCGACGCGGTCCACCTGTCGCGTCCCGACGCCGACGGCCAGGAGCGCGCGCTGCGCGCCGCGCTGGCGGACGCGGGCGTCGAGGCTTCGCAGGTTGGTTACGTGAATGCGCACGGTACGGCGACCGACGTCGGCGACACGGTCGAGGCCGAATCGCTGGCGCGCGTGTTCGGCGTGCGCGGCGTGCCGGTCAGCGCGACCAAGGCGCTGCACGGTCACCTGATCGGGGCCGGCGGCGCGCTGGAGCTGGTCGCCTGCATTCAGGCGATGCGCCGCGGTCAACTCCCGGCGAGCGCGCACATCGCGACGAGCGTGCTCGAGGAAGTCGCTGACGTGATCCGCGAGCCGCGCGCCTTCGATCCCTCGAAGGCGATGGTCAGCAATTCGTTCGCGTTCGGCGGCAGCAACGTGTCACTGGTGATCCGGGCGGCCTGAGCCGCCCTTCACCTCGAACCGCTCCAGCATCGTCGCCAGCTCCGCCGCGGAGCGCAGGCCGAGCTTGGTGAACGCTCTCGCGCGGTGGACCTCCACCGTGCGGATCGCGATGCCGAGCTCATCGGCGACCTGCTTGTTGAGCTTGCCGGCCGCGACCAGCACCGCGACCTCGCGTTCGCGGTCGGTCAGGCTGGCGAGCTTGCCGGCGACGTCCGCATGGACGCGGGACTCGCGCCAGCGGTGGATGTCCGTGGCGATCGCGCGCTGCACCTTGTTGACCAGCGCCTGATCGTTGAACGGCTTCTCGACGAAGTCGAGCGCGCCCTTCTGCATCGCGTCCACCGCCATCGGGATGTCGCCGTGGCCGCTCAAAAAGATCACCGGCAGCGGCACGCCGCGCGCGATCAGCTCGTCATGCACCTGCAGCCCGGAGAGCGGCTCCATCCGCACGTCCAGCACGATGCAGCCGTGCGGATCGATGGCGCGGTCGAGCGCCTCGAACAGCGCGGGCCCGCTCGCATGCGGTTCCACCCGCAGCCCGTGCGTGCGCATCAGGAAGGCCAGTGCGTCACGCACCGCCGCCTCGTCGTCCACCAGGTGGACCGTCGCCTGTGGGTCGCTCATCGCGCGCCCTCCTTGTGTTGTCCGATGCCGCCCTTGCCGGAGCCGGCAACGCTGCCCGGGTTCGTGCCCGCGCCACTGGCAGCAGCATCCGCGCTGCCGTCGCACGCGCCCTGCCCCGGACACAGCGGCAGCGTGAAGCTGATCCTCGCGCCGCCGAGCGCGCTCGCGCCGGCTTCCATGCCACCGTGATGTGCCTCGATCACCGAGCGGCAGATCGCCAGTCCCATGCCCATGCCCTCGGACTTCGTCGAATAGAACGCCGTCGTCAGCTGATCGATGCCGCGGCCCTGCAGCCCGGGGCCGTTGTCATCGACATCCACGCGAACGAAACGTTCGCCGACGCGCTGCGCGGCGATGCGCACCTGCGCGCCCGGCCGGCCGTGCAATTCATCGAGCGCGTTGCGGACCAGGTTGATCAGCACCTGCTCGATCAGCACCGCGTCGGCCTGCACATCCGGGAGACCGGCCGGCATCGTCACGTCGACGAGCACGCCGCGCAGATCGCGCTTGAGCAGCGCCAGCACGCGCGCCGCGAGTTCAGGCACCGCGCAGCGTTCCGGCTGCGGCGCGCGCCGCGTCACGAAGGCGCGGATGCGCTGCACGATGCGCCCCGCCTCCTGCGCCTGCTCGCCGAGCCGGCGCAGCGCCTCCAGCACGATCTCGTCGGCCTGACCGGCACGCTCCAGCGAGCGCAGCGCGCCGGCGTTGTAGCCGGCGATCGCCGCGAGCGGCTGGTTCAGCTGATGCGCCAGCGCCGACGCCACTTCGCCCAGCGTGCTCAGCCGCGCCTGGTGCGCGAGCGCCTCCGTGCGACGCCGGTCGCGTTCCTCGGTCTGCTTGCGCGCGCTGATGTCGACGATCGAGCCCATCCAGCCGATCTGCACGCCGTTGGCATCCACCAGCGGCGCCTCGAAGATCATCACGTCCAGCACGTGGCCCTCGCGGTGCATCCAGCGCGCCTCGTAGCCCTCTCGCGGCGCGCCACCCGCCATGTTCCGCTGGTGGCGGCGCAGGCTGTCCTCCATCTCGTCAGGCAGCCAGTACGGCATCGGCGGCAGGCTGCCGAGCAGTTCCTCGGCGCTGTAGCCCACCAGGTCGCAGAACGCGCGGTTCAGATGCGTCAGCCGGCCGTCGAGATCACGTCCTCGCAGGCCCACCGTCAACGAGTCCTCGACCGCGCGACGCCACGCCGCCTCCGTGCGCGCCTCGCCTTCGGCACGCCGCACCTCGCGCATCTGCCGGCGCAGCATCCCGCTCGCCAGCGCCGAGAGCAGCAGGAACACGCCCATCAGCGCCGCCGCCAGCGTGTACCACCACGGGCGATGCGGCACGCGCGTGTTGAGCTCGAGCCAGGTCTCGCGCATCGCCGGATCGACGCTGACGCGATAGCTCTGCGTGCCGGTGAGCGCGAGCGTGTCGCCGGTCTGCGCCAGCGCATCACCGGTCTGCGCGAGCCGCTGACCCAGGCCGTCGACCAGCCTCACGTCGTACTTCTGCGAGAGCCACCACGGCAGCGTCTGCCGCAGCAGCGCGCTCGGCGCGAAGCGCACGACCAGCCGGCCGCCCTGCGGCCGCGGCGAGCTCCAGTGCGCGGTCAGCCCGCCCTCGTCGAGGCTCACGCCGCTGCGCTCCCGCGACGGCGCCAAGGCCTGCGGCGTCTGCTGCGGCACATGCGCGATGACGCGGTTGTTGCCGTCCAGCACGGTCACGCTGACCCACAGCCGCCGCAAGCCTTCGGCGACCGCGCGATGGTTCAGCAGCATATTGTCGTCGACGTTCCCCGGCAGCTGCTGCGCGAGGCGGTCCACCGCCGCGTGCTCCGCGTTGAGCCAGTCGGAGATGCGCGCCTCCAGCGACAGCGAGTCGGCGATCAGCGTCAGCCGCTCCTCCTCCAGGTCGCGCATGTCGCTCAGCCGCAGCCACACGCCGACCGACGCGGCGAAGGCCACCGCCAGCACCAGCGGCAGGGCCCAGCTCGCGCGCTTGAGCAGTTGGAGGAGTCGTCGGGACACGGCCATGGCGGCAGTCTAGGCGCTGCGCAGAGCGCACGAGAGGCCCTGCGCGATACGTGTTTCCCCAATGTGGAAGTCCACAACTGGCGGCGCGGGGACCGGATTTCCACAATCCGCCACATTCCGCGACAGGTCGTCACTGCGCCTGATGGGCGGATCCCGAAGAACACTCGCGAAGAACACCAGGAGACCGCATGTCCGCCAAATTCCCCCGCCGCCTGCTGCTGTCGGCCGCCCTCGCCGTCGCAGGTCTGGCCGCCACCGCGTCCGCCTTCGCCCAGGCCCCGATCGTCATCAAGCTGAGCCACGTCGTCGCCCCCGACACCCCCAAGGGCAAGGGCGCGCAGCGCTTCAAGGAACTCGCCGAGGAGCGCAGCAAGGGCAAGCTGAAGGTCGAGGTCTACCCCAACAGCCAGCTCTACAAGGACAAGGAAGAGCTGGAGGCGCTGCAGCTCGGCTCCGTCCAGATGCTGGCCCCGTCGCTGGCCAAGTTCGGTCCGCTGGGCGTCAAGGAATTCGAGGTCTTCGACCTGCCCTTCCTGTTCAAGGACGACGCCTCGTTCCGCAACACGACCAACACGCTGGGCATGGAGCTGTTCAAGAAGCTCGAGCCCAAGGGCATCAAGGGCCTGGCCTTCTGGGACAACGGCTTCCACATCATGAGCGCCAACAAGCCGCTGCACCACGTGGCGGACTTCAAGGGCCTGAAGATGCGGATCCAGTCCTCCAAGGTGCTGGACGCGCAGATGCGCGCGCTGGGCGCGATCCCGCAGGTGATGGCCTTCTCCGAGCTGTACCAGGCGCTGCAGTCCGGCGTGGTCGACGGCACCGAGGGCGTGCCGTCCAACTTCTACACCCAGAAGACCTACGAGGTGCAGAAGCACACGACGATCAGCAACCACGGCCACCTGGCCTACGCGCTGATCATCAACAAGAAGTTCTACGACGGCCTGCCGGCCGATCTGAAGGCCGTGGTCGACAGCAGCGTCAAGGACGCGACCACCTACGCCAACGCGATCGCGCAGACCGAGAACCAGCAGGCCTTCGAGAAGATCAAGGCCAGCGGCAAGACGACCATCTACACGCTGACGCCGGCGGAAGTGAACGAGTGGAAGCTGGCGCTGATGCCGGTCCACAAGGAGATGGAGTCGCGCGTGGGCAAGGGCACTGTCGAGGCCGCCTACAAGGCCGCCGGTTTCGTGCCTCCCACGAAGTAAGACAACTCCGCTCCCTCTGTGCCGCGCCCCTGCCTAGGGCGGCGCGGCTTTTCTTTGCCTGAAGGAGACCGCCATGTCATTGAAGTGGCTGGATCGTTTGGAGGAGACGCTGATCGCGTTCCTCATGGGCGCCGCGACGCTGGTGATCGCGATGGCCGTGCTGCACCGCTTCCTGGCCGGCGTGCCGGCGGTGCAGGACTACGTCATCCGCATCGACGTGAGCTGGGCGCAGGAACTGTGCATCTACATGTTCGTGTGGATGGCCAAGTTCGGCGCCGCGTACGGCGTGCGCGCCGGAACGCACGTCGGCGTCGACGTGGTGGTGCGCAAGCTCAAGCCCGAGCACGCGAAGTACCTGGTGATCTTCAGCCTGCTGGCCGGCGCGCTCTTCACCGCGACGGTGGGCACGCTGGGCGCGACCTTCGTGTGGGAGAACGGCGCGCACTACGCCTTCACGCACGCCTTCGGCATCGAGAACCCGGACCTCTTCGAAGGCCCGACCTCGCCGGACCTGGAGATCCCGACCTGGATCGCCTACTCCTGCGTGCCGCTGGGCTCCTACCTGATGTGCTTCCGCTTCCTGCAGGTCTGCTGGAACTTCATCCGCACCGGTGAAGCGCCGCACGCGGACCACGGCCACGTCGAAGGCATCGAGGACGACGTCGCCGCCGTGGGCTCGGCAAAGGCCACGGAAGAGGCCGCCAAGTCGGCGAAGGCTTCGAAGGGAGACCGCGCATGAACACGCTGATCATCTTCTCGCTGCTGGTGGTGCTGATGCTCACCGGCATGCCGATCTCGATCTCGCTGGGCCTGACGGTCCTGACCTACCTCTTCACGATGACGAACGTGCCGATCGAATCGGTCGCGCTCAAGCTGTTCACCGGCATCGAGAAGTTCGAGATCATGGCCGTCCCGTTCTTCATCCTGGCGGGCAACTTCCTGACGCATGGGGGGGTGGCGAGGCGGATCATCCACTTCGCCACGACCATGATCGGCCACTGGTACGGCGGCCTCGGCCTGGCCGGCGTGCTGGCCTGCGCGATGTTCGCGGCGATCTCGGGCTCGTCGGTGGCGACAGTGGTCGCGGTCGGCTCCATCATCCTGCCGGCGATGACCAAGCAGGGCTATCCGAAGCAGTTCGGGGCCGGGGTGATCACGACGTCCGGCGCGCTGGGCATCCTGTTCCCGCCGTCGATCAACCTGGTGATGTTCTCCATCGCCACGGCCGGCATGTCGGCGACGGGCCCGCACGGCGAGGTCGTGGGCACCGCGTCCGTCGGCCAGCTGTTCATGGCCGGCGTCGTGCCGGGCGTGTGCCTGTCGATCCTGCTGGGCATCACGACCTGGTACCGCGCCAAGAAGTACGACTACCCGCGCATGGTCAAGGCCACCTGGGGCGAGCGCTTCAAGGCCTTCCGCGACAGCTTCTGGGGCCTGATGCTGATCGTCGTCGTCATCGGCGGCATCTACAGCGGCAAGTTCACGCCGACCGAAGCGGCCGCCGTGGCCGCCGTGTACGCCTTCATCATCTCGGTCTTCGTCTACAAGGACATGGGCCTGAAAGACGTGCCCAAGGTGCTGCTGAAGGCCGCGGCGATGAGCTCCATGCTGCTGTACATCATCACCAACGCGGTGCTGTTCAGCTTCCTGATGGCCTCGGAGCAGATCCCGCAGACGATGGCCGCGTGGATGTCGGCGCAGGGCTTCGGACTGTTCGTCTTCCTGCTGCTGGTCAACCTGATCCTGCTCGGCGCGGGCAACTTCATGGACCCCGCCGCGATCGTGCTGATCATGGCGCCCATCCTGTTCCCGGTGGCGGCCAAGCTCGGCGTCGATCCGGTGCACCTGGGCATCCTGATGGCGGTGAACATGGAGGTGGGCCTCTGCCACCCGCCGGTGGGCTTGAACCTCTACGTGGCCTCGGGGATCACGAAGATGGGGATCACCGAACTCACGGTCGCGGTGTGGCCGTGGCTGCTCACGATGCTGGGCTTCCTGATGGTGGTCACCTACTGGCCGACGCTGTCGCTGGCGCTGCCGAGGGCCCTGGGCCTGGTCGGCTGACGACACGCTCTTCTGCTCTAGAAGCCCCGCCGGCGCGCTTGCGCCGCGGGGCTTTTTCCTTTGCGGCGTAACCGCTCTCAACGGTCCTCGCCTCCCTCGCAAGAGGTAGGCATGTGGTGCGCCATTCCCCGGATTCCGCAACACGGGTAACGGTCGATTTCAGAGGGGCACGATCGATTGACGCGACCAGTAGCGGACCACTTTAATGCGCTGCCCTGACGCACGACTCGTGCGCGGGACCCGACCACGCCGGCCGCAGCGCCGAGAGGAATCCGCATGGCGCTCGCCCCCCGTCCCACTGCCGCCGAATGGCTCCGCCGGTCTGCCGTCCGATCGACCCGCGCCGCACTGGCCGCGGCGTTGCTCGCGGCGCTGAGCGCCTGCGGCGGCGGCGGCGGCGACGAGTCCAAGCCTCAAGGCAATCCGCCTGTCGCCACGGATCCGGGAGCCGGCGGCGGCACGGGGACGGGCTCGGGCGGAACGGGCACCGGCGGCGGAACGGGTGGCGATCCCACCACCGAGGTTCCTCCGCCGCCGTCCACGCCGATGCTGCCGACGACGCCGGTCGATCCCGAGCCTGCGCCACCCGCGCCGCCTCCGACCAGCACACCGACCGCGCCGTCGCCTTCTCCGGCACCGGCGCCTTCTCCAGCACCCGCGCCGGCACCGCCGCCATCGAACGGCCCGACCGCTTCGACGGCACTGCAACTTCCGCTGGAAGTGCTAGGCGCCGGCCTGCCCAGCGCGCCGACCATCGCCACCGCGAACCTGACGCTGGACGCCAACGGCCTCGGCGCCGCCACCGCGCTGTGGCTGCGCTGCCATCGCTGCAGCTTCTTCGGTCCACCGGAACACGAGGCGACCAGCGAGACGCCGGCAGCCGTCAAGGCGAGCCTGCGCATCCTCGGCGGCACGCCGGCCGCCAACGCCAGTGCCGTTCCCTGGGTCGACATCACCGACGGCACCATGGTGCTGGCCGATGCCGAACGCGTGCAGGGCGGACTGAAGCGCGGCGGCGGCCTCTACACGGCACGCATGACGCTGACACTCGATGCGGCCACGAAGGCGCGTCTGGTCAGCGGCGTGAACCTCGTGCAGTTCCGCTTCAACGGCAGCGATGGCGAGTCGAACGGCTACCGCGTCATCGACCTGCAGTTCCGCAACGCGCAGGGACAGAGTCTGGCGACCAACGCGGTGACGCGCGCCGACATCAACGCCGAGAAGGTGGCCGGCCGCACGCTGACCGCCGATGTCGCCGCCGGCGAGAAGCTGTGGAAGGCCGAGAACACGCTGCTGAAGTCGACGCTGGTGAAGCGCCAGATCCGTGCGGCCTGCGCGTCCTGCCATGCCTCGGACGGGCGCGACCTGCAGTACTTCAACTACTCCAACAACTCGGTCGTCCAGCGCTCGCGCTTCCACGGCCTGACCGAGACGCAAGGCGGACAGATCGCCGCCTACCTGCGCTACGCGCTGCGCGACATGGCGCACGTCGCGCAGGCCGCGCCGTGGAATCCGCCTTATCAGCCGGGGCCAGGTCTTGACAGCAAGCCGGTCACGGAGTGGTCCGCCGGTGCCGGGCTGGACGCGGTCCTCGACTCGCCGACGGACGCGGTCAAGGCGCTGTTCGGCAAGCCGCTCGACGGCTCAGCGCTCGCGCTGACGCAGGCCGACGTCGACAAGGTGATGGACGCCAACGCGACGCTCAACACCCGCGAGGTGCCCCTGCCCATCCAGTTCCCGGACTGGAACTCCTACCTGCCGGCGATGCATCCGCTGGACATCTGGCCCACGGGCGCCGACGCGGCCGGCTCGTTCGAGAAGGGCGCGACCTTCACCGCGGACAACCGGCGCCTGGATCCCCTGGCCACATCGAAGAAGATCACCGCCTGGCTGGAGTCGCACCGCTCCGCCACCTTCGGCGACTGGAGCCACCTGACGCCGCAACAGCGCAACGAGATCCAGAGCCTGCTCAAGCCGTCCGGCTTCGAGCTGTATGCCTTCCTCGGCGGCGGCCGCGGCAACCACCTGGCCAAGACCGGTCTCTACGGCGCACAGGTCGGCGCCGCGCAGTTGCAGAAGCTGGCTTCGCAGACACGCACCGCCACCGAGCCCGCCGCCTTCACGACCAACGCCTTCATTGAACGCGTGGTCGGCAGCACGCTGCAATGGAACCTCGTCCAGCAGTGGGAATGGGCGCAGCGTTACGGCATGGAAGGCGACCAGCGCTGGTTCATCGGCGACTACGACGCCACGGCCAAGACCTGGGCCGGGCGCGGCGAGAAACGCGGCTGGCCGTTCAACACGGTCAGCGCCTTCTTCCTGGCGCCGCACATGGTCTATCAGCAGGACAACGACGCCACCGGCAAGATCACCCGCGAGTGGCTGCTCGCCTGGGAGTCCGGCAACAAGCTGGGCTCCTACACGCGCACCAATGCCTGGTACCAGATGCAGGTCACGCTCAATCCGGGCGCGCAGAGCGACTGGGTGAACTACTCGGTGGATTGGCCCTATCTGACCGGTTTCGACTCGCTGCTGTCGCAGACGCTGGGCGACGCCACGCCGGCGCAATCCACCGCCGCGCTGATGAGCGACATCCGCCTGCTGCAGGCGCGCATCAAGTCGGCGCAGTTCGTCAACAACAACATCCCGCTGTGGGTGCCGACGGACACGCGCTCCATCATCAACAACCGCGGACGCTTCAGCAAGGCCGCGGTGGTCAAGCACCTGAACCCGATCAACTTCATGGAGGCCGTCTCCACGCAGGCGACGCAGACCTCGCCGTTCCGCCGCCTCGACAAGCTGCAGGCCGGACTGACGCTGAAGCTGCTGAACGGCGCGTTCAAGCAGTTCAACCAGCTCTACACGGTCACCGATCCAGCGATCTGGCGCCGGTGCGATCCGAACAACATGGACCTGGGCGAGGCCGAACCCACCGCCGGCTTCTCGTTCTGCCTGGACCAGACGAAGCAGCCGCTGACGCTCAAGTCACCCGGCGTCTACGTCATGGCGTCCACGGACTACCGCAGCACGGCCGAGCAGAAGCTGCAGTACGCGGTCTGGAAGGCCGGCACGCTCGGCGCCGATGCGGACCGCGTCAAGACGCTGAACGACTGGCTGCTGCGCGCCTGGCCGTGATGGCCGCGGGGCCCGCGCGTCCTTCATGAACGTGAAGGTCGCGACGGACGAACTCGGGCTGCAGCGAGTTGGATCTCAGACGCCGCCGCGATAGCTGCCCTGTTCGGCCGACAGGCCGGCCTTCACGCCGCGCGTGAGTTCGTCGGCATAGACCTCGTCACGTCCGGCGGCGATCGCGTCCAGCACCTGCTTCGCGACATCGAGCGGGTCGGCCTTCGGCGCGTCCAGGCGGGCGGTCATGTCCGTGTCCATGAAGCCCACGTGCAGCGCGACGACCGACGTGCCCTGGCCCTTCAGCTCCTGCCGCAGACCGTTGGTGACCGACCAGGTCGCCGCCTTCGACACGCTGTAGGTCGCGGCGCCCGTGAGGTTGAGCCAGCTCAGCACCGACAGCACGTTCACGACCGCGCCGCCGCCCTGCGCCTTCAGCACCGGCGCGAAGGCGCGCGTGAGTTCCAGCGGTCCGACGACGTTGGTCTCGAACTCGTCGCGCAGCGCCGCCAGCGCGTTGTCGGCCAGCAGCGGCGAGCCGCGCGAGATGCCCGCGTTGTTGATCAGTAGCGTCACGTCGCCGGCGGCGCGCACGGCGGCCTCGATCTGGTCCTGCTTCGTGACATCGAGCTTCACCGGCACGACGCCGGGCAGGTCGATCAATGCCGGGTCACGCGCGGCGGCGTAGATCTTCTTCACGCCAGCAGCCTGCAGCGCCTTGACGAAGCTCTTGCCCAGACCGCGATTGGCGCCGGTGACGAAGGCGACGGTGTTCTTGAAGTCCATGATGAGTCCTTGAATGAGAGGCGACGGATGAGGGAAGACCGATGACGGAAGACGGATGAGGGGGCGAAGCGGTGACCGGGTCTGTCGGGTCGAAGGAAGACGGCGTCAGACGCGCTCGAGCACCGTGGCGATGCCCTGCCCGCCGCCGATGCATTGCGTGGCCACCGCATAGCGGCCGCCGGTGCGCTGCAGCAGCGCGGCGGCCTTGCCGGTGATACGTGCGCCGGTGGCGCCGAGCGGATGCCCGATGGCCAGGCCGCCCCCGTCCAGGTTCACGCGTTCCGGGTCCAGGCCCAGGTCGCGGATGCAGGCCAACGCCTGCGAGGAGAACGCCTCGTTGAGCTCGACCACGTCGATCTGGTCGACGCTCAGCCCGGCGCGCTTGAGCGCCAGTTGCGTCGCGGGCACGGGGCCGATGCCCATCACCGCCGGATCGACGCCGACGCTGGCGAAACTGACGACGCGCGCCAGCGGCTCGATGCCATGGCGGCGGGCGAAGTCCTCGGTGCAGACCAGCACCACCGACGCGCCGTCGGTCAGCGGCGACGAGGTGCCTGCCGTGACCACGCCGTCCGGCCGGAACACCGGCTTCAGCGAAGCCAGCGCCTCCAGCGTCGTGCCGGGACGGATGCAGCCGTCCTCCGCGACCGTCTCGCCGGCGGCGTTGAGCACCGGCACGATCTCGTCGCGCAGCAGGCCGTCGGCGCGTGCCGCGGCCGCCTTCCGGTGGGACGCCAGCGCGAACGCTTCCTGGTCCGCGCGGCTGACCTCCCAGCGCTCAGCGACGTTCTCGGCCGTATCGCCCATGGAGATGTACGCGTCGGTGTCGGCCTGCAGCGCCGGGTGCGGCGAGAAGTTGAAGCCGCCCTGCGGCACGAAGGTCATCGACTCGACGCCGACGCACAGGTAGGCCTCGCCGATGCCAGCTTCCAGATTCGCCGCGGCGATGTGCACCGCCTGCATCGACGAGCCGCAGAAGCGGTTCACCGTCATGCCCGGCACGCTGTGCGGCAGCCCGGCGAGCAGGCCCACGATGCGCGCCAGGTTGTTGCCCTGCGCCGCCTCGGGATAGGCGCAGCCCAGGATCACGTCCTCGATTTCCGCGCCGGCCACGCCGGTGCGCGCCAGCAGGCCGCGCACGGCCTGGGCGGCCAGGTCGTCGGGCCGTGTCTGGGCCAGCGCGCCCTTCTTCGCGAAGTGGAACGGCGTGCGGGCGTAGGCGGCGATCAGCGCTTTCATTCTCGTCTCCTTGAGCATTTCAATGTTGCTCGACATGAATAATGTAATGTCGAGCTTCATCGAAACGCAGCGGGGCACCGGTCTTGCCCCTGGTGGCGGAGGGGCAATAATCCCTGTCACCCCGTCGCCGGAGACCGTGTCGATGCCGAAGATGCCGCGTTGCCTGAGTCACCGCCTCTCTCTTCGGAGAGAAGGATGGATCGCCCCCAGGGCGGAGGCGCCGCGGCGACGGGGCGCGTTGCCGATCCCGGCCCTGCTGGCGGCGGTGTTGCTGACCACCGGCTGCGGGGACGACCCGCCACCGGCCTGGTCCGGTTATGCGGAGGGTGATCCGGTCTACGTCGCGGCGCCGGTCGCGGGACAGCTCGTCGAACTCCGGGTGCAGCGCGGCGACACCGTCGACGCGGGCGTGCCGCTCTTCAGCATCGACCTCACGCCGGTGAGTGCCGCGCGCGCCGAGGCCGACGCGCGGCTGGCGGCGGCGAAGGCCGAGCAGGAAGACGTCGCCAAGGGCCGCCGCCCCGACGAGATCGCGATGAGCCGCGCGCAGCTGGCGCAGGCCCGCGCGCAATCGACGCTGGCGGACTCGGACCTCGCGCGTCAGCAGCAGTTGATCGGACAGGGCTTCATCTCCGCCTCCCGGCTGGACGACGCGCGCGCCACCGCCGCGCAGGCGCGGCAGCGGGTGCGTGAACTCGAGTCCTCCCTGCGCGTCGCCGAGCTGCCCGCACGCAACGACCAGCAGGCCGCCGCGCGCGCCAACACGGCGGCCGCGTCGGCGGCGCTCGCCCAGCAGCAGTGGCGCGAGTCGCAGACGCGCCAGAGCGCGCCGGCGGCCGGCCTGGTCGACGACACCTTCTACCGCGTCGGCGAATACGTGAACGCCGGCCAGCCGGTCGTGTCGCTGCTGCCGCCGGCGCAGCGCAAGGCGCGCTTCTACGTGCCGGAGCCGGAGCTCGCCTCGCTGCGCCAGGGCCAGGCGGTGCAACTCAGCTGCGACGGCTGCGGCGCGCCGATCCCGGCGCGTGTCAGCTACATCTCGCCGCAGCCGGAGTACACGCCGCCGGTGATCTACTCCAACAGCCAGCGGTCGCGGCTGGTGTTCCTCGTCGAGGCCCGCCCCGACCCGGCGCAGGCGCTCCGACTGCATCCTGGCCAGCCGCTCGAGGTCCGGCCGGTCGCCAGCGCTGCGGGCGTCGCGGCTTCGGCCACCTCCAGGCCGTGAGCCCGCCGTGAGCGAACGCAAGATGCCGGATCACCTGCCCTCATCTGAATCCGTGGCCGCAGACGGTGTCGTCGATGGGGCGCGAGGAGAACTCGCCATCGACGTCCGTGGCCTGACCAAGCGCTACGGCCAGCGGACGGTGGTCGACCATGTCGACCTGCAGCTCGGACGCGGCCGCATCTGTGGCTTCCTCGGTCCCAACGGCAGCGGCAAGACGACCACGATCCGCATGCTCTGCGGCCTGCTGACGCCCGACGAGGGCGAAGGCACCTGCCTCGGGCTCGACATGCGCAAGCAGGCCGGCGAGATCAAGCGGCAGGTCGGCTACATGACACAGCGCTTCGGGCTCTACGAGGATCTCTCGATCCGCCAGAACCTCGATTTCATCGCGCGTCTCTTCGAACTCGACGACCGCGCGCGTCGCGTCGACGAGGCGCTCGATCGACTCGGATTGAAGACGCGCCAGGACCAGCTGGCCGGCGCGCTGTCCGGCGGCTGGAAGCAGCGGATGGCCCTCGCGGCCTGCCTGCTGCACGATCCGAAGCTGCTGCTGCTCGACGAACCCACCGCCGGCGTCGACCCGAAGGCGCGCCGCGACTTCTGGGACGAGATCCATCGCCTCGCGGCGGACGGCATCACGGTGCTGGTCTCCACGCATTACATGGACGAAGCCGAGCGTTGCCATGAACTCGCCTACATCGCCTACGGCAAGCTGCTCGCGCGCGGCACGCAGCGGGAGATCATCGACCAGGCGAAGCTCACCGTCTGGGCGCTGCATGCGGACGATCCGAAGCGTCTGGCCGAGCTGTCGTCCGCGCTCAACGGCGCGGAGGGCGTGCTCAGCGTCGCCGCGTTCGGCAACAGCCTGCACGTCGCCGGTCAGGACGAAGCCGCGCTGGAGCGCGCGATCGCGCCGCACCGCGACGGCTCCGGCCTGCGCTGGGAACGCGCCGAAGCCAACCTCGAGGACGTCTTCATCAGCCTGATCAGCAAGACGCCCGACAACTTCGAGGCGGCGCGATGAGCTCGCGCCGCTTCAGCCTCGCGCGCGTGCTGGCGATCTTCATCAAGGAGGTCCAGCAGATGCTGCGCGACCGGCCGACCTTCGCGATGGCGGTCGGGGTGCCGATCCTGCAGCTGCTGCTCTTCGGCTACGCGATCAACACGGACCCGAAAGGACTGCCCACGGCGGTGGTGACGCAGGACCGCGGCCCGATGGCGCGCAGCCTGGTCGCGGCGCTCGAGCAGAGCGGCTACTTCCGCGTCCAGGCCCGACCGGCGTCGGAGCGCGACGGCGACCGGATGGTCGAGGACGGCGAGGTCCAGTTCCTGATCGTCATCCCGCCCGACTTCAGCCGCCGCGTCATCCGCGGCGAACAGCCGGCGGTGCTGGTGAGCGTCGATGCGACGGACCCGTCGGCGTCGAGCAACGCGCTGGCCGCGCTGGCTCAGCTTGGCGCGCAGGCGCTGCGGCGAGATCTCGTCGGCGCCGCGCGCCCGAATGTCGTTGCAGCGACCGCGACCGCTGCGACCGGCTCGCCCTCCGCAACGCCGGGCGGCGCGTCGCCGGCCATGCCCTTCGAATGGCGCATCCATCGGCGCTACAACCCCGAGGGGCTCTCCCGCTACAACATCGTGCCCGGCCTCATCGGCACGATCCTCACGATGACGATGGTGATGCTGACGGGCCTGGCGATGACGCGCGAGCGCGAGCGCGGCACGATGGAGAACCTGCTCGCCACGCCAGTGCGGCCCTTGGAGGTCATGATCGGCAAGATCCTGCCTTACATCGTGCTGGGTTACGTGCAGCTGGGCGTGATCCTGCTCGCGGCGGCGCTGCTGTTCCAGATTCCGATGGCGGGCAGCTTCACGCTGCTGCTGGTAATGATCGGCGTGTTCATGCTGGCCAACCTGGCGGTGGGCTTCACCTTCTCGACGCTGGCGAAGAACCAGTTGCAGGCGCTGCAGGCGACGTTCTTCTTCTTCCTGCCGTCGATGCTGCTGTCGGGTTTCATGTTCCCGTTCCGAGGCATGCCGCGCTGGGCGCAGTACATCGGGGAAGCGCTGCCGCTCACGCATTTCCTGCGCATCGTGCGGGGGATCATGCTGAAGGGGAATTCGTTCCAGCAGCTCGTGCCGGAGCTGTGGCCGATGCTGATCTTCCTGCTGGTTGCAGGAACCATCGCGCTGCTCCGATACCGGCAGACGCTCGACTGAACGCTTCAGTACTGCCACCGCCGCTGGCCCTCACCCCTGCCCTCTCCCGCAAGCGGGAGAGGGAGTAAGGAAAATGCCCCGCATCCCCCATGGGCACGGGGGAAAGTCCTGATCCTGGCTTCAGCCGCGCTTCAGCACCCGCGCGCACCGTGAGGGCTCGCGGGTTGGCGGTTGGCGGTTGGCGGTTGGCGGTTGGAGGATCACATGAAGCACGCCTCACGGAGGACATGGCGGAGGATTGCCGGCGTGGTGGCGACGCTCGGCATGGCAGGCATTGCCGTCGCCGCGCCGACGGCCGCGGAGCCGACGCCTTCGGCATCAGCACCAACAGCGGCGCAGGAGGTGGCCGCACCGGCAGAACCGGTGCGCCGGCCGCTCGCGCTGCAGGCCTCGCTCGCCGCGCTGCGGACCCGGCTCCAGACCACCACGGCAAACCCACAGGAAAGTTCGCGATCCAACGTGATGCTGAGCCGTGGACTCGACATTCAGGTCGTCGAGCTTCCGCGCGAGGGCGCGCCCATCGGCCCACCGCCCAAGCGCGCTCATCATGCGGTGAGCATCGGCATGGAAGGCCCGAAGCAGATGCTGAGAGGTCTGGGGCTTGATGCCACCGAGTGCGCCGCGCGATTCCGCATGCCGTCGAAGCTCAGCCGCAAGGGCGACGGATCGGCGCAGATCGACATCACGGCCCAACTGGGCATGGGCTGCAAGTTCTGAAGTCCCCGGTCGCGGAGACCGTTAGTGCCCGATACCAGGACCGGAGTCCTCGGTAGCAAAACCGTTGAAGGACGGCAATGGTTGGGGACGGCATTGCTGGGGGTTCAGGCGCTCGCCGCCTGTGGCCCCCTGCAATGGCGGCCAACGCCTCAGACGGCGCAGGTGGGCGTTCACCCGAACGCGACTACGCGTACAGCGTCGCGCGGCCTTCGCGGACAAAGCCCGCGAGCCGTAGCCCACAGGACTGTGCGGTGCGGATCGCCAGATGCGTGGGTGCGCTGACTGCGGCCAGCATCGGCATGCCGGCGATCGCGGCTTTCTGGACCATCTCGAAGCTCGCGCGGCTGGTGACCGCGGCGAAGCCTTGCGACGCGTCGATGCCGGCCTTGGCCATTGCGCCGATCAGCTTGTCGAGTGCGTTGTGGCGGCCAACGTCCTCGCGCACGAGGACGACTTCGCCGTCCGGGCGGCACCACGCTGCCGCATGGATGCCACCGGTGCGCTGCTGCAGCGGCTGCGCCGCGGCGAGCTCACGCATCGCGCGCGACAGCGCCGGCACAAGGGCTTCGGCATGGCCGAGCCCAGCGGGCAGCGACGGCACCGGCCGATCCGGCACGCGGAAGACCTGATCCAGGTTGTCGGTGCCGCAGAGCCCGCAGCCCGTGCGGCCCGCCATGCTGCGGCGACGCTCCTTCAGCAGCGCCTCGCAGCGCGCCGTGATGCGCAGTTGCAGCGCGACGCCGTTGGGCCGCGTGCGCACCTCCACGTCGAGCAGATCCGCCGGCGAGGCCAGCAGCCCTTCGGTCAGCGAGAAGCCGAGCGCGAAGTCCTCCAGATCCAGCGGCGTCGCCAGCATCACCGCATGCGACAGGCCGTTGTACTCGAGCGCGATCGGCACTTCCTCGGCCACGAACTCCTCGTCCGCCGCGCGCGCGGCGCCGAGGCGCTCCGGCCGCACCGCGATCAGCGCGGAGGGCAGCGGGGCGTCGTCATCGTCGGGCAGCGCGCAAGCGTCGCTCATGACATCACGCATGGCGTCGCTCTTGGAGTCGTTCTTCGCGTCGCTCATGGCGCCGCCCGAGGTCCCGCTCATGGCGCCGTCTCCGCCGCCCCGTCGTCCGCGCCGTCGCCCCGACCCGCCGGCGTGATGCGGGCGATCCAGCGACCGTCCTCATCCACGTGCAGACGCACCCAGCCGGGCCCCTGCGCGTCGCCGACGCGCGCATCGCTCATCAAGGTGTAGAGCCGCAGCAGCACGCTGACGCGCAGCCCCGTTCGCTTGGCCAGCCGCGGCAGCGAGACACCGTTGCCGCCGTCCAGCTCCGCCAGCGTCTCCAGCGCGAATCGCGCCTGCGCGGCCATGTCGCCGTCGTCCTCGATCTCGTCCTCGACCTTGCGGTCGGGATCGTCGTGGACATCGGCGGCAGGCGCGTCGGCGCGGTTCATCGCCGGTGCCTCAGGCGTTCGCCCCGGCCACCGACCGGGCCTGGTCCTGCGGCAGCGGCGCGTCCTGCTCGCGCAGCGTCAGCACCACCGGGATGGACTTCGACGTCGGCGTGCCGGCGCCGATGGACACGCTGCTCAGCGGCACCAGCGCGTTGGTTTCCGGGAAGTAGCTGGCCAGGCAGCCGCGCGGGATGTCGTACTCGATCAGCACGAACTTCTCCGCGCGACGCGTGTCGCCGTCGCTGTACACGCTGGTGATGTCGACCCACTGGCCGGCCTTCATGCCGATCGCCCGCAGATCTTCCTTGTTGATGAACACCACGCGGCGATGGCCCCAGACACCCCGGTAGCGGTCGTCGTTGCCGTAGATCGTCGTGTTGTACTGGTCGTGCGAACGCACCGTCGCCAGGTTGAACACCACCGTCTTCTCGTCGCCGCGCATCCGCGCGCGTGCCTGATGCAGGGGCGTGTCCGTCGGCAGCGCGTAGGTGATGAAGTTGGCCTTGCCCGTCGGCGTGTTCCAGACCCGCTCCGACGCGGTGTTGCGCAAGCGGAAACCGCCCGGCTTCTTGATCTTCTCGTTGAAGCCGGCGAAGTCGTCGAAGACCTCCTCGATCTTGTCGCGGATGCGCGAGTAGTCCTCCACCAGCCACATCCACGGCGTCTTCGAGCGGCCCTTCAGCGTCGCGGCCGCCAGGCGCGCCACGATCATCGGCTCCGACAGCAGATGCTCCGACGCCGGCGCGTTCATGCCGCTGGACAGGTGGACCATGCTCATCGAGTCCTCCACCGTCACGCCCTGCGGACCGGCGGCCTGCATGTCGATCTCGGTGCGGCCCAGGCACGGGAGCACCAGCGCCTCCTTGCCGTGGATCGTGTGGCTGCGGTTGAACTTGGTCGTCACGTGGACCGTCAGGTCGGTGGAACGCAGCGCCTTCCAGGTCGCGATCGTGTCCGGCGTCGCCGAGGCGAAGTTGCCGCCGAGCGCAAAGAACACCTTGCCCTTGCCGTCGAGCATCGCCTGGATGGCCTCGACCGTGCCGTAGCCGTTCTCGCGCGGCGGCTCGAAGCCGAAGACCTGGCCCAGACGGTCCAGCAGCGCCTTGGGCGGCTTCTCGTAGATGCCCATCGTGCGGTCGCCCTGCACGTTGGAATGGCCGCGCACCGGGCAGGCGCCCGCGCCTTCACGGCCCAGGTTGCCGCGCAGCATCAGGAGCGCCGCGATGTGCTGGATCGTCGCGACCGAGTGCTGGTGCTGCGTGATGCCCATGCCCCAGCAGATGATCACGCGCTTGGCCTGCGCGTACAGGTCGCCGGCGGCGCAGAGCTGTTCCTGCGACAGGCCGGATTCAGCCTCCAGCGCTTCCCAGGTCTCCGCGCGGATGCTGGCCTCGAATTCCTCGATGCCGTGCGTGTGCTCGGCAATGAAGCCCAGGTCCAGCACGCGCTCGCCGCCCGCGGCGACCGCCGCGTCGTCGAGCTCGAAGACGCGCTTGCACAGCGCCTTCATCACGGCCATGTCGCCGCCGATGCGCAGCTGGAAGTAGTTGGTCGAGATGGGCGTGCTGCCCAGCGTCGCCATCTCCATCTTGTCCTGCGGATCGGCGAAGCGCTCCAGGCCGCGCTCGCGCAGCGGGTTGAAGCTGACGATCTTGCAGCCGCGCTTGGACGCCTCGCGCAGTTCACCCAGCATGCGCGGGTGATTCGTGCCGGGGTTCTGGCCGAAGATGAAGATCGCGTCCGCCTGCTCGAAGTCGTGCAGCGTCACCGTGCCCTTGCCGATGCCGATGGTCGGCTTCAGGCCCTGCCCGCTGGGCTCGTGGCACATGTTCGAGCAGTCGGGGAAGTTGTTGGTGCCGAACTCGCGCACGAACAGCTGGTAGAGGAACGCAGCTTCGTTGCTGGCGCGGCCCGAGGTGTAGAACATCGCCTCGTTGGGGCTCTGCAGCGCATTCAGGCGCGCGGCGATCAGCTCGAAGGCGTCGTCCCAGGCGATCGGCGTGTAGCGGTCCGTGGCGCGGTCGTAGACCAGCGGCTCGGTGATGCGGCCCATGTTCTCGAGGTCGTAGTCGGACCACTCGGCCAGCTCGCTGACGGTGTGCCCGCCCAGCACCTCGGCGGTGGCGCGGTGCGCGGTCGCCTCGGCGGCGATCGCCTTGGCGCCGTTCTCGCAGAACTCGAAGGTCGAGCGGTGATCCCGGTCGGGCCACGCGCAGCCCGGGCAGTCGAAACCGTCCGCCTGGTTGGCCGACAGCAGCGTCTTGGCGCCCTTCACCGCGACGCCCTGCTGCTGCAGGTGCTTCGCGACGCTGCGCAACGCGCCCCAGCCACCGGCCGGCCCCTTGTAGAAATGGATCTTCTGGTCGCTCATCGAGTCCTCCAGTATTCGTTATCCCCTGTCCGCCCCTCGCCCAACGCGAGGTCTTGAAACAGAGTCGCCCCGTGGTCGTCGTGGACGGCCGCCGGGGCGAGGGTCATGCTAGCCGGTCAGGCGCTTGCGCGCCGCCGGCGGGGTTTGAGCGCCAGCTCAGCTGAAGAACTTCGCGGCGCTCAGCAGCGTGCGATAGATGCCCCAGGCCAGCGGGATGCCCACGGCCAGCCAGGCCAGCGCGACCAGCGCGGTCGGCGTCGCAGCGCCGGCGCCCGGGCCGCTGCCCACTTCGGCGGCGGCGGCCTTCTCGTGCGCCAGCTTCTTCTCGACGGCCAGTTCGGCATCGGTCATGAAGTGCTTGTCGGCGACCGGACGGATGGCCAGGTTGGCGATCAGGCCGATGACCAGCATGCCCACCAGGATGTACATCGTCTGGTTGTAGACCTGCTCGCGCGGGATGCCCAGGCCCAGCTGGTAGTCGCGCATGTAGTTCACGACGATGGGGCCCAGGATGCCGGCGGTGGCCCACGCGGTCAGCAGGCGGCCGTGGATCGCGCCCACCATCTGCGTGCCGAACAGGTCGCCCAGGTAGGCCGGCACGGTGGCGAAGCCGCCGCCGTACATCGACAGGATGATGCAGACCGCGCCCACGAAGGCCAGCTTGTGACCCGCGGCCGCGCTGCTCGGCAGGCTGGCGTACAGCAGGCCGCCCAGCACGAAGAACACGGTGTAGGTGAGCTTGCGGCCCAGCTTGTCCGACAGCGAGGCCCACACGAAGCGGCCGCCGATGTTGAACAGGCTCAGCAGCGCGGTGAAGCCGCCGGCGATCGCGGCGATCGCGGCCAGCTGCGTCTTGTCGAGCTCGGCGAACTTGGCTTCCACGCCGATCAGCGAGCCGCCGAAGATCTCCTGCAGCATCGGGCTGGCCATGCCGATCACGCCGATGCCGGCGGACACGTTCATGCACAACACGATCCACACCAGCCAGAACTGCGGGATGCCCCACACCTTCTTCACGTGCACGTGGCGCTGCGTGATCATGGTGTTGGCGGCCTGCGCCGGCGGCGGGGTCCAGCCTTCAGGCTTCCAGCCGGTGGGCGGCACGCGGTAACCCAGCGCGCCCGCGACCATGAACAGGAAGTACACGACGGCCATGACGACGAAGGTCTGCATCACGCCCGCGTCGGTCGGCGTGGCGAAGTGCTTCATCAGCTCGACGGCCAGCGGCGAACCGATCATCGCGCCGCCGCCGAAGCCCATGATGGCCATGCCGGTCGCCATGCCGCGGCGATCCGGGAACCACTTGATCAGCGTCGACACGGGCGAGATGTAGCCCAGGCCCAGGCCGATGCCGCCGATCACGCCGGAGCCGAGGATCATCATCCAGAACTGGTGGGTGTGGATGCCGATCGCGGAGATCAGCATGCCGCCGCACCAGCACACGGCCGAGACCAGACCGGCCTTGCGGGGACCGGCGCGCTCGAGCCAGCCGCCCCAGATCGCGGCGGCGCAGCCCAGGAACACGAAGAACAGCGTGTACATCCAGCCCAGGGTCGCGACGCTCCAGTCGCACTGGGTGGTGAACAGCTGGGCGAAGAAGCCCACATCCTTGCCGCACGCGGCGCCGGTGCCGGCGGTCTGCAGCATCTTGGAGAGCGGCAGCCAGAACACCGAGAAGCCGTAGGCCATCCCGATGCACAGGTGGATGGCGAGCGCGCTCGGCGGCACCAGCCAGCGGTTGAAACCAGGAGCGGCGATGGTGCGCTCCTTGTCCAGCCAGCTCGCGCCGGCGGATCCGCCGCCCTGATCGGTCAGCACAGTAGACATGGGTCCTCCTCAAACAATGAAAGGCGGCCGCGACGCGGCCCGCTGAGAACGAACGGCGCCGAACCCTCCAACGGCGCCCTCCGGCCGCGTCCCGTGTTCCGACGCTCCCCGTCCCTTTCGGCATCAAGAAACCGTTAGGAAACCGGTATCTGGTGACGGGCTGAAAAAGTTGGGGCAGAACGCTCGCGGCGGGCGCGATCTTGACGCATGTCGTTGACATCCATTGACAACCACACATAGCGAACGGACATGTATCGCACGAAACCGACAGCCGGCATCTATGAAACGCCGGGCGGTAACCGAATGTGGCCTCGGGAGTTTGGGCGATTGACGCACAACACCCCCTGGAGAAGGTGTCCATCCCAGGAAGCATCGGGGAGTGCCAGGCACCAGGGAGGATTGTTGAGGCCCCCACAACGGTGCGTTGCGCGGCGCAGCATTTATGCGATCGGGGTGAATGCCTATTGTTTGGAGGTTTCCTGTCTCCGAAGGCGTCCATCAGCGCCTTCTTCACCGGACCGCCCTTCAGGGGCCGTCCGGTTTTTTCTTGGTCGCTCGCAAGGGGCAGGAGAAGGCGAGGGATCGCCGTTTGCCCCGATGGCAACGCGGATGTATCGGGGTGAAACCTGCCGGTTGTCCTACAAATCCTCGCGACATCAGCCCACGTCCGACTCCCCCTCGACGGTCCAAAGTTGGTCCTAACCGATCTCCACCGATCGGCCCCTCAAGCCCAAAGGAGAGACCCAATGAACGCGACCAAATCCCTCGTCACCGGTGCCGTTGCCCTGACCGCTTTCGCCAGCGTGCTGGGCCTGGCCTATGCGCAGGTCGAGAACTCGACCGAGTCGACCCCGACGCAAGCGACGCAGGAACAGTACCCCGCCACGCAGACTGAACAGCAGGCGCCTGCCGACCAGAGCATGACGCCGGCCGACCCGTCGACCCCTGCGACCACGCAGCAGCAGTCCACGCCTGAAGCGCAGTCGCAGCAGACCCAGCCTTCGTCCACGGACCAGTGGCAGAACCAGCAGCCGCAGTCGCAGCAGGATCCGCTGCCGACCGAGCCGACCAGCGCCGGCACGCCGGCTCCCCGCGCCGACCGCAACTGAGCGGTGAGTGATCGCCGCCGCCACGCACGGACCTGATCCGGCATCTGCCTCTCCCTGAAAGCCCACCATGCTGCGCGCCTCCAGCGGGTACTACTTCAGCGATCCGCCGCCACCGAAGCCGCCCTCGAGGCTGGTGTCGGCCTGGATCCCGGAGCACCTGCGGGAGCGTGCGGGATGGGTGGCACAGGGACTGGCGCTGGGTCTGGCCGGTGCGCTGCTGGCCTGGCCGGCGGCCACCTTCCTGATGAAGCAGCTGCGACCGGCTCCGCCCGTCGTGGCCCGTCACACCCCTTCCGCACCGGTCCAGCCGGTCGTCCACGCCCCCGCACCAGTGCTGCGGACCGGCAAGGCCGACTTCGGCAAGACCAAGGTTTCGAGACAGGCTCGCCAGGTCGCCCAGTGGGTGATGGCGGGCTGGGATCACAACGGACGCCCATTCGCGATCCTCGACAAGCGCCAGGCGCAGGTGCTGGTGTTCAGCCCCGACGGCAAGCTCCAGGCGACGACGCCGGTGCTGCTCGGCTATGCGGCTGGCGATGACAGCGTCGCCGGCATCGGCCTGCGGCCGATCGCTGAGGTGAAGCCGTCCGAGCGCACGACACCGGCCGGACGCTTCGTCGCGCAGCCCGGCAAGAACGCCGGGCACGAGGACGTGCTCTGGGTCGATTACGACGCCGCCGTGTCCATGCACCGCGTGCGCCCGATCAACCCCGCGGAGCGTCGACTGGAGCGCCTCGCCTCGCCGACGCCCAAGGACAACCGCATCAGCTTCGGCTGCATCAACATGCCGGTGAAATTTTTCGAGCAGACGCTCTGGCCGACCTTCGGCAAGCGCGGCGGCATCGTGTACGTGCTGCCTGAAAAGAAGTCGGTGGAACAGGTCTTCGCGGAGCAGATGCGCCGCGCCAAGGCCGGTCCGTCCACCTGACGCGCGGTCGATGCGCGCCCCGCGTCCGCGGTCGACGACCGCTTCCTGCCCCTCCTCCGTCCGGCCCGCGCTGGCGCTGGCCGTTGCCATCGCGTTCGCCGCCGGCGTCGCGACGTCCGCCCACGCGCAGGTGAGCCGCGCGACGGTGCGCGGGCTCGTCACCGCGCCGGCTGGCGTCCAGCCCGGCGGACTGTCGATCACGGCGACCAACAGCGCCAACGGCGCCCGCTACCGCACCAGCACCCGCGGCGACGGCCGCTACGCGCTGATCGGCCTGGCGCCGGGCGAGTACGTCGTCAGCGTCGCCGCCGCCGACGGCGCGCCCCTCAAGAGCGAACGCATCACGCTGTCCGTCGGCGAGAGTGCCTCGCTCGACCTCGGCGCCGCGTCCGCGCCGAACACGGCGGACGCGATCCAGCTCGGCACGGTGACCGTCGAAGGCAACGCGAGCCGGCAGGGCGTCAAGGATTCGCAGCTCGGTACCGTCGTGTCGCAGCGCATGATCGAGGCGCTGCCGCAGACCACGCGCAATTTCCTCAGCGCGGCGGACCTCGCGCCGGGCGTCGCGTTCTCGACCGACTCCAGCGGCCTGAGCCGCGTGCAGTCGGGCGCGCAGGACTTCGACCATCTGAACGTCTTCATCGACGGCGTGGGCCAGAAGAACAACATCCTGCGCGGGGGCGTCAGCGGCCAGTCGGACACGCGCGGCAACCCGTTCCCGCAATCGGCGATCTCCGAATACAAGGTGCTGACGCAGAACTACAAGGCCGAGTTCGACCAGGTCAGCAGCGCGGCGATCACGGCCGTCACCAAGTCCGGCACCAACGAGTTCCACGGCGAGCTCTACGGCGACCGCACCGGCACCAACTGGCGCTCGAAGAATTCGCTCGAGAAGGAGCGCGAGGCCCAGGGCATCGCGCGGCCGTCGTCCGAGAAGTACGAATACGGCGGCAGCGTCGGCGGCCCGATCGTCAAGGACAGGCTGCATTTCTTCGTCGCCTACGACGCGAAGCGGATCGAGGACTCGCGCCAGATCGCGGGTCAGAACTTCGAAAAGCTGCCCAACGCGGGCATCGTGCCGGACCTGCTCTCGCGGCGCGGCAGCCAGGTCGATCCCTTCCACGAGGACCTGTTCTTCGGCAAGCTCGACGCCCAGCTCAACGACGAGCATCGCCTGACCCTCAGCGCGCGGCTGCGGCGCGAGACCGACCGCATCGCCGAGGACCGCAACCTCTCGCTGCCGGGCAACGACAAGGAGCGCCGCAACGACGAGACGCGCATCGACCTGAAGCACGAGTGGTCGCGCGACGACTGGCTCAGCGAGGCACGCATTGGCTACGAGGACTACCTCTGGAATCCGAAGTCGGCCTCCGACACGGCGCTGGTGCGCTACAAGGTCTCGACCGCATCGCCGCAGGTGCTGACGGCCTCGCAGGACGTGATCCTCGACGGCGGATCGCCGGACGCGCAGCGGCGCAAGCAGCGCGGCACCTTCGTCTCGGAAGAGCTCACCTTCACCGGGGTCGACGGCCACGTGATCAAGGGCGGCGTGAAGCTCAAGGACATGCGCTACGACCTCAGCGGCACGGCCAACTCGGTCGACGGCGTCGACGTGCTGATCGACAACGTCACCGGCCTGCCCTACTGGGACGGCACGAACTGCACCGGCACGAACGTCTCCAACAACGGCAGCACCAGCGACCAGTGCAACATCCGTCGCGCGGCCGCGCCGTCGGTGGCCAGCTTCAAGAACAGGCAGTGGGGGCTGTACCTGCAGGACGACTGGAGCCTCACGCCCAAGCTGGAGCTCAACCTCGGTGTCCGCTGGGACTACGAGGACAACATGCTCAACAACGCGTACGCGACGCCGGCCGACCGCATCGCGGCGCTGCTGGCGCCGGACGTGACGCGCTACGGCATCACGCCGCCGACGGGCCAGACCTACGCGCAGTCGCTGGCCAAGGGCGGCATCGACGTGTCGCAGTACATCAGCAGCGGCAATTCCCGCAAGGCGTTCAAGAATGCGATCGCGCCGCGCGTGGGGTTCTCCTACGACGTCCTCGGCAATCGGAACACGGTGGTCTTCGGCGGCTATGGCCGCAGCTACGACCGCACGATGGCGAACCATGCGCTGGATGAGCTGCAGAAGAACCAGTCGCCCGGCGGCGAGATCTGGCTGATCCGCAACGACCTGAAGATGCCTTACGCGGACCAGTTCAGCATCGGGCTGCGGCAGGCGTTGACGAAGACATGGAACGGCGAGATCGCACTCAGCCGCGTCGAGGCGAAGAACCAGTTCGTCTGGTTCAGCGGCAACCGCGACGCCAACGGCGGCTTCGCGCAGCAGTCGTCCATCGACCCGCTGTGGGGTGGACCGAACGGCTACGGGCAGGTGGTGCTCGGCGACTCGATCGGGCGCACGCGCACCGACTCCGTGTTCGTGAAGGCGGAGAAGCCGTATTCGGAATCGTCCGGCTGGACGGCCACGCTGGCCTACACCTACAGCGATGCGAAGACGACCAACCTCCAGTGGAGCAACGACACCTTCGACTGGACCTATGGCCGGGCGGGCCGCGGCTGGAATCCGAGCACGCTGGTCGACAGGCACCGGCTGGTCGGCGCGTTCATGACCGACAAGCTGCTGCCGTGGGGGCTGACGTTCTCGGCCAAGGGCACGTATGCGAGCGGCTTCCCGCGGCGCCTGACGAATTGCATCGGCGGCACGCCGCAGTGTTTCCTGGTCGAGGGCGACTCGCCGAGCTTCCGGCAGGTCGACATCAGCATCGGCAAGGCCTTCAAGTACGGCATTCACCAGGTCGCGATCCGGCTGGACGTGCTGAACGTGCTGGGCGCCGACAACTACGGCGGCTTCGACGACTGGATCGGCAACGCGCCGCAGGCGGGGGCGACGCCCAACCGGCTCGGCGGCGACAACCTCAACCTCGACAAGCCCAACAACATCCGCGGCGACAACCGCGCGATGCGGGTGGTGTTGAACTACAAGTTCTGAGGACTTCGCTCCGATCGTCCGCCGCCGTTCTCAACGGCGGCGGACGAGTCGCGTGGCGTCGCGGAACGTGAAGCCGCTTCGTGGCAAGTCGAGTCGTGATCAGCGCAGCGGCCGGAACGCCGCGCGCAGCTCCTCGGCGAAGAGCTGCGGCTCTTCCCATGCCGCGAAGTGGCCGCCCTTCTTGACCTCGTTGAAGTAGCTCAGTTTCGGATACGCCTTCTGCGCCCACGACTTCGGCGCCTGGTAGATCTCGCCGGGGAACACGGTGACCGCGACCGGCACCTTGATCTCACGCGTGCGCTGCTCGACGACGTTGAAGTTGTTGTTGTTGTTCTCCCAGTACAGCTGCGAGCCGGAGGTCCCGGTATTGGTCAGCCAGTAGAGCGTGATGTCGTCGAGCATCTCGTCCCTCGACAGCGAACGCTCCGGCACACCGCCACTGAAGGTCCAGTCGGCGAACTTGTCGTAGATCCACGCGGCCTGGCCGGACGGCGAATCCGACAGGCTGTAGCCCAGCGTCTGCGGCCGCGTGACCATCATCCCGGCGTAGCCGCCGCCGCGCGTGTACAGGCGGTTCATCGATTCGTAGGCCGCCTTCTCCTTCGCGGAGAGGCTCGCGGGCGCGGGCTTGCCGCTCTTGATCGAGGCGGCGATGTCCGCCGGCACGGTCGCCGGCATGTTCACGTGGATCCCGAGCAACCCTTGCGGCGCCAGCCGGCCCTGCGCTTGCGCGACGACAGAACCCCAGTCACCGCCTTGGGACACGTACTGCGTGTAGCCGAGGCGCTTCATCAGCACGTCCCACGCACGCGCCATGCGCTCGGGGCCCCAGCCGGTGCCGGTCGGCTTGCCGGAGAAACCGTAGCCGGGCATCGACGGGATGACGATGTCGAACGCATCCGATGCCTGGCCGCCGTGCGCAGTGGGGTCGGTCAGCGGGTCGATGATCTTCAGCTGCTCGAAGACCGAGCCCGGCCAGCCGTGCGTGACGATCAGCGGCAGCGCGCCGGGATGCTTCGAGCGCACATGGATGAAGTGGATGTCCAGCCCGTCGATGCGGGTCACGAATTGCGGATAGGCGTTGAGCCTGGCTTCCGCCTTGCGCCAGTCGTAGTTGGTGCCCCAGTAGCGCACGAGGTCCTGGAAACCGGCGAGCTGCACGCCTTGCGAGCGGTCATCGACCGTCTCGCGATCGGGGAAGCGCGTCGCCGCGATGCGCTGGCGCAGGTCGGCCAGCGCGGCTTCCGGAATGGCGGTCTTGAAAGGGCGGATGGTGGTGTCTTCGGCGGCATCGCGCGACGCGGACAGGGCTGTCGGCGTTTGCGTCTGCGCCATGCTGGCGACGGGGAACACGGCGAGGGTGAAGGCGCTCGCGATGGCGGCAGCGGTCGCGGTGACAGCCAGGAGGTGGTGCTTGGCGTTCATGGGACTCCGTGGAAAAGATTCGGCGCGCCGGGATTCGGCACGGAACGAATTCCAACGGCCTTCGGTATCTCCGACGTGTCCTGCAAGGGGCCGTTTGGTCAGGCTCCGTATGCGATCGTCGAGCAGATACACGCGCATACGATTCGCTCGCACGCGATACACATCAGAGATGCCGGAACGGCGTTCCGACCGAGGCATGGCGAATGGACGACGCGAGCGCGCGGCGTATGCTGACCCGCTTCGCAACTCCGTGGTCCGGTGCCATGACGACTGCCCTGCTCATCATCGATCTGCAACGCGCGCTCTGCATCGGCGAGTACGCGTGCCACGACGTCGACGCCGTGATCGGTCGCATCAACGGCCTGATCGCGCGGGCGCGGGACAGCGGCACGCCGGTGGTCTTCGTCCAGCACGAGGAAGAGGGTTACGAGCCGCTGCGCCACGGCGGCGAGGGCTGGCAGATCGACGATCGCCTGCACGTGCGGCCCGACGACCGGCGCGTGTTCAAGACCTCGCCGGACTCTTTCCACAAGACCGACCTGGACGCGGTGCTGAAGGGCTTCGGCGTGACGCACCTCGTCGTCTGCGGCGCGCAGAGCGACTTCTGCGTCGACACGTCGACGCGCCGCGCGTTGAGCTCGGGCTACGACGTCACGCTGGTCGAGGACGGCCACACGACGATCGCCTTCGGCGACCTCACGGCGCCGCAGATCATCGACCACCACACGCTGATCCTGCGCAACCTCAACAGCTTCGGGCCAACGATGGAGGCGAAGAAGGCGGCGGAGATCAGCTTCGAGGCCACCTGATTCGCGGCTCCCGGATCATTTGAACGACGTGCGCGAACTGGCCAACTGCGACAAGGTCATGTCGCACTGATCCACCGTCGCGATGCAGTCGAGCCCGCGGGACTCGACCTCGCCCATCAGGCTCAGCCACGCGTTCAGGCCCTCGAGCGTGACCTTGGTGCGCGAGGTGCGGCTCCAGCCGCGCTCGGCGAGCTGCCCCAGGTAGATCCATGTCTGCCGGCGCGACAGCCCCGACAGTTGTCCGATGCAGGCCTGCGACACCGGCAGCGCCAGGCTGTTGCCCGCCGTGCCCGCGCGCTGCGAACTGCTCAGCGCCGCCGCCAGGGTGGCGAGCACGCTGATCAGCCGCTGGAAGCCGTTGCCGGCCAGACGCATCGTGATCTGGTCCTGCAGCCGCGACGCCGTCGCCGCGTACAGCTCGCCCGTGGCCGCGTCGCGCTCCGGCGCGCTGGTGTCCTTCATCCGCGGCATCGGGATGTGGATCGTCGTCACGTCGACCAGTGCCGTCACGTCGTAGCGCGCCGCCAGCTTGCCCAGCGGCGAGTCCGCCCCGATCACGTCACCCAGCCACAGCGCCGCCACGGCCACCCGCGTGTCCGCCGCGACCTTCGCCGCGAGGAACGCCGCCCCGCCGCTGATCGCGATCCACTCGGCCAGCGGCGAACCGGCCTCGATGATCTTCTGGCCGCGCCGGTACGTCCGGATCTGGCCGTCGGCCAGCCAGTCGTCGCTCGTCGTGTCCGGTGCGCCGTCGTGCGGCGGCGTCCGCGTCCCTCTCGTGCTCATGATGTGTTCTGCATAAGGTCCGCCGGACAAGGCTCCGCCCTCCGCCTCGAATGCGGAACGTTCGCGAATGCCATGACGGCGAATCGTGGGTTATAGAAGCGGACCGCGGGCGCCGATCGATGGATAAGCCCCGTGGCGCCGGCCCGGTTTGCGCTTTGCGCTTTGCGGTCGGCGGATCACCAGATGGACAGGCTCCTGGCCAGCACGCGCTGCAGCCAGCTGCGCGACGACGCCTCCGACACGTCGCCCTGCGCGACGCTCTCGAGGCTCGCGTTCACCACGTCGCGCGACGACACGAGATTGCCCGGGCGGATGTCGCGCGGATTCACGATCCCCGAGAAACGCAGCGTGTTCACGCCCTTGTTCAGGCCCACGTTGCGCTCGCCCGCCACCAGCAGGTTGCCGTTGGGCAGCACGTTGATGACGCTCACCGCCACCTGCGTGGTGAAACTGTTGTCCGTCTCCGTCGTGCCCGAGCCCTTGAACGAATCGCTGCCCGCGGCCGTCGCGTCGATGTTGAGCAGCCGCTCCACCGCGCCGATCTTGCTCTGGCCGCCCGGCCCATGCACCGCGAGCTTGTTGTCCCGCGCCGTGTCGGTCGTCTGCTTCTGACTCGCCTTCAGCGTCTCCTGGATGTCCACCTTCAGCGTGTCGCCGATCGCGCTCGGGCGCTTCTCGCCCGAGAACAGCGACGTCGCCGACATGGTCGGCTGGTAGATCGCGCCGTTGTTGGGCCGCTCGATGTACATCGGCGCCTGCGGCGGCGTGACCATCATCGGACCGGCCACCGTCGGCGGCGTGCCGGCGCATCCGCCGAGCGCGGCGAGTGCAATGACCGCGATGAACGCGGGCGCCGGCACTCCTGCCATCGCCCTTTCCGGCGCCTTTGCCGGCGCCTTCGCGCGGCGGGATTCTTCTGTCGACATCACATCCCTCTCCCTCAGCTCTGGAAGCCGGTGATCAACGCCTTCACCACCGGCGCGATCTTGTTGCGCGTCCCGGCCCAGCGGGCCAGGCCGAAGTTCTCCTCGGCGACGTAGCTGCTGGTCGACAGCAGCGTCCCGTCCGCCCGGTGCAGGCTCAGCGACGCGGCGCTGAGATTGGCGCGGTAGCCGCTGGCCATCGGCGGCACGCCCCATTCGATGGTCGCGACGTAGCGCAGCCATACGCCACATTGCTGCAGGCCCGTGCCGGGCTCGTACACCCGGCTCTCGACGCCCTGCCCCTTCAGCTCCGCCTGCATCGCCGGGACCAGGTCCTCCAGCGGCGCGTTGCGGTTGAATTCGATGCACAAGGTTCGCACCGGCGCGTCGCCGTGATGGACCGTGTTGCTGGCCTTGGCCGGCGCGGCGGTCGCCAGCGCCGTCGATGTCGCGGTGCCGGCGCCCTTGAGCAGCTCCCAGGCGGGCAACGGACTCAGCGCGCTGCAGCCGCCGAGGCCCGTCAGTGCGATGAGCGCCACGAGCGCGGCGGGTCGCACGGAGCCGGATGGCGACGAATCCAGTCGAATGCGCATGACCCGGCCCTCACACCAGTTCATCGAGCACGGCGCCGCCGCCGAGCGCGGCCATCACGCCGTAGCCGATGACATTGCCGAGCACGTTGCCGACGCCGCCGGCGACGTCGCCCACCGTATCGGTGACGACATCGGCGACCGTCTCGACGGCATCCACCGCGTCCCCGGCCAGCGCCTGCAGGCCCTTGGCGCTGATGGTGGCCGTGACGCCGAGCACCGGCCCGAGCGTGACGCTGGGACCGGATCCTCGCGAGGAAGATCCGGAAGACCCGCCCGACGAAGCGGCGCGGCCGCTCTCGTGAGAGCCGTCGGAGGACGTCGCCAGGGCCACCAGGCTGGACAGGAGGGGCACGCTGCTCAAGGGGAACTCCCGGCGACGCTCAGCCGCGCGCGGCCAGCGAGGCCGTGTCGAGCGACAGCGTCGCGGGCGCGGCGGCCGGCGTGGCGGCAGCGGCCGGCGCGGCCGCCATCGGTACCGTCGCCGCGGAGGCCGGTGCGCCGGCCTTCGCGTCGTTCAGCATCTTGGTGAAATCGGGCGCGCCGGACTTGGCGCCCTTGGACGATCCTGCGGACGCCGGGGCGCCGACATGGGCCGCGGGCGACGGGGAAGCGTTGGGCTTGACATGCATGGCGAAGCGCTCTCGTTCGTTGGGGTGAACGGATTCTTCGCCGCGGCCACCTCCCGGCATGCCGCAATGAGCGCAACGAACTCAGGGATCGTCGCGGACTCGGTGACGTGCATCACCGAGGGAGATCAACTGGCGGGTTTCTTCGCCGCTCAAGCGGCTCAAGTTCGCGCGAGTGCGGCACCGGCCTGGGCGATCAACGCGCAGGATGGGCGACAGGTCGACAAGCGTTGAGGGTCAGGTCATGCGCCGCGGCTCTGATGCGCCATCGCCTCGGTCCATTCGTCCCAGGTGGACTCGGTGACCTCGAGGCCTTCCAGCGCGGGCGGTTCCTCGATCGGCCAGCCGGACGGGCTGAAGGGAATGCGCCGCTGCAGCAACAGCTCGGTCTGCCGCAGGATGAGCTGCATGGCCTTGCTGAAGGGGTGGCCGGGTTCCCCGGCGGCTGGCGCGAATCGTTGTCGCATGGTCCTCTCCTGACGAGTTCCCACTATCAGCGGGGGTCGGCCCAAGTGCCATCCCACCATAGGGTGGACTCGGGGGGATGCCGGAGGGGGTGTGACGAAAGGCAGCGGGGGTCGGCCAGGCGGTCGGCGGCGTGACGCCGCTTCGGAACCTCATCAGATCGATCATTTCGATCTGATGGAACTGATCGGGAGCCTCCTTGAAGGCGGCCCCGGCGGCGGCCGTTCGGGGCCACGCCGGAGGCGTCCGCCTGACGGGTCAGATCAGATCACCTGGCGGAGCAGCGCATACAGCGCGATCGCGCCGGAGACCACCGCGCAGGCAGTCTTCATCGAACGGTTGGCCACGAAAGCGCCGATCAGGCTGCTGACCAGGATGGCGGCGAGGAGGTAGTTGGTTTTCATGGGCCGCGATTGTGGCGTCGCGCCGGAGGGCGACCGGCGAGCGCCGCGGCGCGGATCAGACAGTCGCCCGGTCGGGGCGGTTGATCTCGACGGTGACGTGAACAAGTTCCTCGTGGACGGACAGCAACCGGCGGACCTCGTCCGGCCGCGCCTCGGGGCTGTCGGTCACCAGCGAGACGATGCAGGCGTACTGCGCACGGCCGACGCGCCACACATGCAGGTCGGCGATCGCCGCCGGCCACGGCGCGGCGGCGACGGCCTCGCGGATCTCGTCGACGACCGGCGCGTCCATCTCGGCGTCCAGCAGCACGCGGCCGGTGTCGCGCAGCAGCCCGCGCGCCCAGACCGCCACCAGCACCGCGCCCGCGATGCCCATCGCCGGATCGAGCCAGTCCGCGCCCCACAAGCGGCCGCCCAGCAGCGCCACGATCGCCAGCACCGAGGTCGCCGCGTCGGCCAGCACATGCATGTAGGCGGCGCGGAGGTTCAGGTCGTCATGGCCGTGGCCCTGCGCCTGTCCGCAGGATTCATCGTGGCTGTGCGCGTGACCATGCGCATGCCCATGCCCATGCCCATGCCCATGCCCATGCCCGTGACCATGGCTGTGCCCGTGGTCGTGCCCGTGGTCGTGCCCGTGATGGGGCTCGCCGCGCAGCAGCCAGGCGCAGGCGAGGTTCACGAAGAGCCCGACCGCGGCGACCGCGATCGCCTCGTCGTAATGGATGGGCGTCGGCGCGATCAGCCGTTCGACCGACTGCCACAGCATCAGCCCCGCGACGCCGACCAGCAGCAGCGCGCTGCTGTAGCCGCCGAGGATCTCGATCTTCCACGTGCCGAAGGCGAAGCGCCCGTCCTTCGCCCAGCGCCGCGCGGCGCCGTAGGCCAGCAGGGACACGCCCAGCGCCACCGCGTGCGAGCTCATGTGCCAGCCGTCGGCCAGCAGCGCCATCGAGTTGAAGACGTAGCCGCCGATGATCTCCGCGACCATCATCAGCGCCGTCAGCAGCACGGCCCAGCGCGTGTTGCGGGCGGCGAGCGGATTGCCCTCGTCGAAGACGTGCGTGTGTTGCCAGGGCGTGGTGGACGTCGACGAAGACATGGCGGCTGCGAGGTCAGGGTGGAAGTGGCGGCGGCGGGACCGGCGATGACGCGCGGCGCGTCGCAGTATCCCCTCGGCGACCCGCGTGGCCGCGAGAGTCCCCGCGCCGGTCCGGTCATGCGTCGGGGGTAGACTGCGCCGCAGCTTTTCAATCAAGACAACGGGACCCTGGGTGGACACAGAGGAGCGACAACCCTTGCGGGTGGTGGTGCTCGGCGGCTCGGCGGGCAGCATCGATGCGCTCGGCACCGTGCTTGGTGCGCTACCGAACGAACCGGGCTTCGCGGTCCTGGTCATCACCCACCTCGACCCCAACGAAGAGACCCGCCTGCCCGAGGTCCTGCGCGACCGCACCACGCTGCCGGTGGAGCGCCTCGAGCACCTCACCAAGGTCGAACACGGCCACGTCTACGTGATGCCGGAGAACGCCGGCGTCATGGCGCTGGACGGCCACTTCCGCCTCACCCGCCGCACGCCCGGGCTGCACCTGCCGATCGATGCCTTCCTGGCCTCGCTGGCGCAGGACCCCGACCTCGACGGCGCGGTGGTCATCCTGTCGGGCACCGGCCAGGACGGCGCGGCCGGCCTCGTCGACCTGAAGGCCACCGGCGGCTTCGCGCTCGCGCAGGCGCCCAACACCGCTGCGCACGACGGCATGCCCGTCGCGGCGATCAACACCGGGCTGGTGGACGAGGTCCTGCCGCCGGAGGACATCCCCGCCGCGCTGCTGCGCCGCTTCGGTCAGCCCCACCACGAGAGCGACCTGCCCGGCTCCGCCGGCGTCGCGCAGGACGTCGACGCGCTGGAGACCGCGCTGGCGATCGTCCAGCAGAAGGCCGGCGTCAACCTGGGCTACGTCAAGGACGTGAACCTGCGCCGCCGCTTCCTGCGCCGCGTGCTGCTGCAGAAGGACCGCGACGTCGGCGCCTACCTGCAGTTCCTGCGCACCGATCCCTACGAGGCCGCGTCGCTGCGCGACGACGTGCTGATCGGCGTCACCGCGTTCTTCCGCGACGCGGAATTCGTGAACGTGCTGCGCCAGGTCGTGCTGCCCAAGCTGCTGGCGCTGCGCCACGACCCGATCCGCGTCTGGGTGCCCGCCTGCTCGACCGGCGAGGAGGTCTACACGATCGCGATGCTGCTCAAGGAGGCGATGAACGCCGAGGGCATCCACCGCCGGGTGCAGATCTTCGGCACCGACCTGAACGAGGCCTCGATAGAGACCGCGCGCGCCGGCCGCTACACCGCCGCCGCGCTGGAGAACGTGCCGCAGCCCTTCCGCGACACCGCCTTCGTGCCGAGTTCCGGCGGCTACCTGGTGGCCAAGGACCTGCGCGAGATGTGCGTGTTCGCGCGGCACAACCTGCTGACACATGCGCCGTTCTCCGGCATGGGCCTCATCAGCTGCCGCAACATGCTGATCTACCTGCGCAAGGAAGCGCAGCAGCACGTCTTCGAGGTCCTGCACTACGCCTGCCGCAACGACGGCTTCATGCTGCTGGGCCGCGCCGAGGCCGCCTCGGTCGCCGACGGCTTCGAGCACGCCGGCGCGCCGCACCTGTACCGCAAGCTGCCCAACTCGCGCCGCCACCGGCCGCTGTTCCCGATCGACGCGCTGCGCCCCTGGGCCAGCGACGGCAACGCGCCGCGCGTGCCGCAGGCGCCGCCGCCGGACCTGGTCAGCGAGGCGGCCAACCGCGTCGCCCTCGCGCGCTACGTGCCGCCTGGCTTCGTTGTCAGCCAGGGCGGCGACGTCGTGCAGTTCCGCGGCGATGTCTCGGCCTTCATCGCGCCGGCCAGCGGCGAGGCCACGCTGGCGCTACCGCGCCTGCTGGACGCGGCGCTCAACGTCCCCGTGCGCACCGCGCTGGTCGAGGCCAAGCGCACCGGGCAGCCGGTGCGGCGCGAGCGCGTCGCCTTCAACGACCGCCGCTACGTGCTCGAGGTCCTGCCGCTGGAAGCGGGCGAGGCGCCGCAGCACTTCCTGGTCACGCTGGCGCCGCAGCCCGACGAGCCGGTGGCCGACGCCACGTCGGCGCTGTCCACGCCGCCGTTCTCTCCCAGCGGCGCCCGCGCGCGCGTCGACGAGCTCGAGCGCACCGTCACGACCCTGTCCGATGAGCTCGAGGCGACCCAGGCGCAGTTGCGCACGCTGGTCGTCGAATTCGAATCGGCCAATGAGGAACTGCGCACCGCCAACGAGGAGATGCTCAGCACCAACGAGGAACTGCAGAGCGCCAACGAAGAGCTGCAGAGCGCGAAGCAGGAGCTCGAATCGGCGAACCAGGAGCTGCTGTCGCTGAACGAGGAACTCAAGTCGCGCAACGACGAGCTGGACCTCGCCAACGACGATCTCAGCAACCTCGTCGAAGGCATCCCGCTGCCGGTCGTGGTGCTGGACCGCCAGCTGCGACTGCGGCATGCCTCGCCGCAGGTGGCGCAGCTGTTCGGTCTCGATCCCGCCGCGCTGGGCCAGGCGATCGGACAGCCGGTCGTGAACGTCACCTCCCGCTTCGCCGTCGGCCAGCTGGAGCAGCTGGTGCAGGCCGCCGTGCAAGGCCTGGCCCCGGTCGAGCACGAACACCAGGACACCGAGGGCCGCTGGTGGTTGATCAACGTGCGGGCCTACCGCACCGCGGACGAGCGCATCGACGGCGCGGTGATCGCCTTCCAGGACATCCATGAACTGCGCTGCGCGCTCGAATCGGCGCAGCACGCGCGCGACGACGCGGAGCGCGCCAACACCGCCAAGGACGATTTCCTCGGCATGGTCTCGCACGAATTGCGCGCGCCGCTGAACGTGATCTCCGGCTGGGCCTCGGTGCTGAAGCAGTCGCAGGAACGCGGAACGCTCGGCGAGGCGACCGCGACGCGCGCGATCGCCACCATCCTCAAGCACTGCCAGGCGCAGGCGCAGTTGATCGACGACCTGCTGGACGTGTCGCGCATCGCGTCGGGTCACCTGACGCTGGAGATGCGCCCGCTCGACCTCTCGGCCTGCGTGCGCGCGGTCGTGGACGGTCTGCAGCCGGCCGCCGAGGCCAAGGGCCTGACACTGAGCAGCACCGGCCTGCAGCAGCCGCATCGCATCCAGGGCGACCAGCGCCGGATGCAGCAGATCGTGGCCAACCTCGTCGGCAATGCCTTGAAGTTCACGCCGCGCGACGGCCGGATCACCGTGTCGCTGAGCCGCATCGGGCCGACAGTCGAGCTGGCGGTCGTCGACAACGGCATCGGCGTCGCGGTGGAACTGCTGCCGCGCCTGTTCGACCGCTTCACGCAGGCCGACATCAGCCGCACGCGCGAGTACGGCGGCCTCGGCCTGGGCCTGTCCATCGTGCGCCACCTGGTGCTGGCGCACGGCGGCACGGTCACCGCGCACAGCGACGGCGAAGGCCGCGGCACGCGCCTGACGGTGCGTTTCCCGGCGGTGGAGCTGGTGTCCGACACGCCCGAGACGGCGCCGCGCGAGAGCACGGACGCCGACCTGGTCGGCCTGCGCGTGCTGCTGGTCGACGACGATCCGCATGCGCTGGATGCGCTGCGCCATCTGCTGGAACTGGCCGGCGCCGACGTGCGCGCCGCAGGGTCGGTCGAGCAGGGGTGGGAACAGGTCGCGGCGGCATCGGAGCATCCGCCGCATGTGCTGATCAGCGACGTGGCGATGCCCGGCGCGGACGGCTATTCGCTGGTGCGCCGGCTGCGGGCGCGTGAACGGGCGCTCGGCACCGCGGCACCGCTGTTCGCCGTGGCCCTGACGGGACTGGCCACGCTGCAGGATCGCGACGCGGCGATCGCCGCCGGCTTCGACGACCACCTGGCCAAGCCGGTGGACGTCGACCTGCTCATCGAGAAGGTGCTGCTCGCGCGCCCGCGCTGACCGGCGCCGTCACGGCGCCCTCGCGGCGCCCTCCCGGCGGATCAGTCCGCCGCCTGCATGATCGCCGGCAGGTCGATGCTCCGGCGTCGCGCGCGCTTGACGTCGTACATGCGCTGGTCGGCCAGGTGCAGCGCCTGCTCGACGCTGAGCCCCGCCGGATCGAGCGCCACGACACCGACGCTGGCGCCCGCGTACTGCAGCGCGTGGCCGTCGAGGTCGAAGCGACCGACGCTCGCGAGCGCGGCACGCTGCTCCAGCGTGCGCGCGGCCTGCGCCGGTTCGCCGCGATCCACGAGCGGGCCTTGCGAACGCGGCATGCCGCCCAGGCTCACGCCGGGTCCGACGACGATGAACTCGTCCCCACCGACCCGCGCCAGCATGTCGGAGCCGCGCAGCTCCAGCGACAGGCGCTGGGCGATCTCGCGCAGGAACAGGTCGCCGCGATGATGGCCGAGCTGGTCGTTGACCGACTTGAAGCCGTCCAGGTCGATGCAGCCCAGCAGCACGCAGGTGCCGTCGCGGGTCGCGCGCTGCAGCTCGCGCTGCAATTCGTCGAACAGCGCGCGGCGGTTCGGCAATCCGGTCAGCGCATCGGTCAGGGCGTAGGTCGTCAGCTGCTCGTTGGCGGCGCGGAGATCGGCCACCAGCCGCTCGCGCTGCAGGAACTGGCTCACCAGGGACGAGAACAGCCGCAGCAGGGACTGCGCCTCGGGGTTGATCGCGCGGCGCTCCGCGCTGGCTGCGCACAAGGTGCCGAGCAGCTCGCCGCTGTCGTCGCGGATGGGCGCGCTCACGTAGGTCTGGATGCCGAGCTGTCGCGCCGCGTCGGAATCTCCCCAGCAGGCCGCCACATCGCTCGTGGCCATGCGGCCGGCATCGAGCGCGCGCTTGCACAGCGTGTCCGCCCAGGGGACCGTCAACCCTTCCGGGATGGTCATCGTGCCGGCATTGCGGGCCAGCAGCACGTGCTGTTCCCCGGCACGCAGGTCGATCGTGGTGAGGTAGGTCGACTCCAGTCCGGTGACCGTGCCCAGCATGTCCAGCAGCGGGCGGGTCAGCTGTTCCAGGTTGCGGGCGACGGGGACGGTCGACGTCAGGCGGGCGAGCAGGGCATCCAAGATCGGCAGTCGAAATCATGGCTGAAGCGTGGATGTTGTCACAAGTGTGAAGGCCCGCCGGACGCCGTCCGTCATGACACCGGTGCCGTCCGCCGGATCGCGGGCACGTCCTTCATGAGTGCGACATAGTGCCGCTCCGCCGGGCGTGGGAATTGCCGCTTTCGCAACATCGCAGACCCGGGAGAACCCTCATGCAACGCGACGGACAGTACCGCGGCGTCACCTACCGCGTCGAATCGACGCCCGCCCCCGGCGATACCTTCGTCGGACATTTCCAGCTGCTCGACACGGGAAGGCGGCGCAGCGATGCGGAGGAGCTGGCACGCGTCGCCGCCGCGCCGGCTGCGGAGGACGCGTTCGGGGATGCGCTCACACCCGCCCGGGACGACGTCGACGATGTCGTCCACCCGAGCGTCGACTCCGCATGGGCGACGGAGAACGAGGCGCTCAACTACGCGACCGAGGCGGCCTGTCATGCGATCGAGATCCTCCAACTGGGGCGGCCTCAGGCACAGGGGCGCGGGAGCTCGTCGAGCCGGAGGCGGACGGACTCGCTGGGGCAGTGAGCAGGGGGAGAGACCGCCCAACTGCGCCTGGCCTGGCGCGGGCACTCCACGGGGCATGGGGCGCCCCTCCAGGGACCCCAAGCCCCATTCCGGCCCCACCAGCACTCGCTGACCATGGGCCTTGGGACTTTCTGACTGCGGGACAGAGCGGGGTCAGGCCTCGCCCAGTGCGCGGGCCACAAGTTCAACCTGCTCCAGTTGATGGATCGCGTGGGACGACGTGGCGCCCGATCCGTTTGCGCGGCGCGCCACGCAGCGCAGTTGCACATGCTGCGGCAAGACCGCGTCCATCTGCTCGCGGATGAAGCTCCACGCGCCCTGCTGGCGATGTTCCTCCTGCACCCAGGTGATCTCGACGAGCGCCGGGTAGCGTGCGAAGAGCGCCGTCAGTTCTTCCGCCGGGAACGGATAGAACTGCTCGATGCGGGCGAGCGCCAGGTCCGCGCGCGCGACCGAGCGTCTGCCGCGATCCAGGTCGTGATGCACCTTGCCGCTGCACAGCAGCAGGCGTTCGATCTGCGACGGACGCTCGACCGTGGCGTCGTCGATGACCGGCTGGAACCGGCCCGTCGTGAGGTCCGGGATCTCCGCGTGCGAGGCCTTCTCGTGATACAGCGTGCCCTTCGGCGACATCACGATCAGCGGCTTGCGCAGCGTGTCGAAGGCCTGCCGGCGCAGCAGGTGGAACCATTGCGCCGCCGTCGAGGGGCAGGCCACGCGCAGGTTGTCCTCGCCGCACAGTTGCAGGAAGCGGCTGAGGTAGCCGCTCGAGTGATCGGGCCCGATGCCCTCGTTGCCGTGCGGCAGCAGCATCACCAGCGAGGAGGTGTCGCCCCACTTCTCCTCGCCCGAACTGATGTACTGGTCGACGAAGACCTGCGCGCCGTTGACGAAGTCGCCGAACTGCGCCTCCCACACGGTGAGCGTGCGCGTCGCGCCGACGCTGTAGCCGTACTCGAAACCGAGCACGGCCTCTTCCGACAGCGGTGAGTTGAAGATGTCGAAGCGGCCGGGGGCGGCGTCAGCGATCCGGCGCAATGGCACGAACTCCGACGGCACACCCTCGCCCACCGGACCCGTCAGCCGGTTCGTCTGCGAGGTCCACACGGCCTGCCGATGCAGGAAGGTGCCGCGTCGCACGTCCATGCCGGAGATGCGCACGTTGAGTCCGCCTTGCAGGATGGTCGCGTAGGCCAGGTTCTCGGCGAAGCACCAGTCCGCGCGCAGCGGCGGATCGGCCAGGCCCGCCATGCGCCGCCAGTGGTCGGTCAGCGTGCGCACCATCGCATGCGGCTCGAAGCCGTCGGGCAGGCGCGTCATCGGGTCGATCAGCGCCTGCACGCCGGCGAGGTCCAGCGGCGGCACGTCGCCCGGACGTCGCAGCGGCGACGGCGACTCGTCCTGCGCCGGGATCACCGGATCGGAGAACGCCTGGTGCGCCCGCACGCGGCTGTGCGTGACGTGCGAGGCCATGTCGGTGTCCGGCGGCAGCACGCGATCGGCGCGCAGCGCAGCGGCATAGCGGTCGACGATGGTCGGATGCGTCTGCATCAGCGCGTGGATGCGCGGCCGCGTCAGCGACGGCACGTCGCTCTCCGAGTGGCCGAGCCGGCGATAGCCGATCAGGTCGATGACGATGTCGGAGCCGAAGCGTGCGCGCCAGTCCAGGGCGATGGCGGCGGCGCGCAGGGCCTGTTCCGGCTCGTCCGCGTTCACGCGCAGGACGGGTGCATCGACCATGCGCGTGACGTCGGTGCAGTACTGCGCCGGCCAGGCGCTCATCGGGTTGGGCTCGGTGAAGCCGACCTGGTTGTTGATGATCACGTGCACCGTGCCCCCCACGGTGTAGCCGGGCTTGGCGCCGAGCATCAGCGTCTCCATCACGACGCCCTGCCCCGCGAAGGCGGCGTCGCCGTGCAGCATCAGCGGCAGCACGAGGCGGCGTCCGTCCTGGTCCGCGCGCTCGCGGCTGAGCGCGTCCTGGCAGGCGCGCGCCAGGCCCGTGAGCACCGGATGCACGCTCTGCAGGTGCGAGGGGTTGTGCGCGAGCGTGAGCGTGAGACGGCCTTGCGGCGTGTCGAGTTCGCGCTCGCCGCCGAGGTGGTAGATCAGATCCGTGTGGCGCTCGGGATGCGGCGACTTCGGGTCGAAGAAGTCGAGCACGCGCGCGGGCGGGAAGCCCATCAGGTTGACCAGCACGTTGACGCGGCCGCGGTGCGGCATGCCGAGGAAGACGCGCCGCACACCGTGGCCCGCGGCTTCCTCGCAGAGCGCGTCCAGCAGCGGGATCAAGGTCTCGTTGCCTTCCAGCGAAAAGCGCTTCGCATGCGGGAACGCTTGCGCGACGTGCTCTTCCCAGCCCTGCGCGCGGATCAGCCGGTCCAGCAGCGCGAGGCGCTCCGCGGCGCCGCCGGCCCCGGGAGGCGCGGACTCCATCGCGTGATGCAGCCAGTCGCGACGCGACGCGTCGCGCACGGCGCTGGCATCGAGCGCGAGGCCGCCGCAATAGATCGCTTTGAGCGCGCGGTCGAGATCGGCGACGGTGCGGGCGCTCCACAGCGGAGTGCCCCTCGGCGACAGCCAGTCGCCGGGATCAAGTCCGAAGCGCTGCGGGTCGAGCAGCGTCGGGTCCGCCGGGCGCGAGACGCCGAGCGGATCCAGCCGCGCGCTGCGATGTCCGTCGCGACGATGCGCCTCGATGAAGGCGAGGACCTCGGGCCGCCAACGTGTGGACGATTCGCCCGCAGGCGAGCCGTCGTGAATCCGGTCGTTCATTCTTAACTCCCTGGTGAGTTGCGAAGACGCCGGCCCTCAAAGTACAAAGGCCCGCACCGCGTTGTTCAGATGCGCCGCCTCGTCCTGCAGTGCCTTGGCCGACGCGGTACTCTGCTCCACCATCGCCGCGTTCTTCTGCGTCGTGTCATCCATCTGGATGATGGCCGCATTGACCTGCTCGATGCCCATGCTCTGCTCGCGGCTGGACGCGCTGATCTCGGCGACGACGCCGCTGACCTGCCGGATGCCCGAGACGACCTGCGACATCGTCTCGCCGGCCCGCTCGACCAGCCGGCCGCCGGCCCCGACCTGCTCGGTCGATTCGACGATCAGCGACTTGATCTCCTTGGCCGCGCCGGCCGAGCGCTGCGCCAGCGCGCGCACCTCCGAGGCCACCACCGCGAAGCCGCGGCCGTGCTCGCCTGCACGTGCCGCCTCGACAGCCGCATTCAGCGCCAGGATGTTGGTCTGGAACGCGATGCCGTCGATCGTGCCGATGATCTCGCCGATGCGCTGCGAGGACGCGGAGATGGCGCTCATCGTCGCGACCACCTCGCCCACCGCCTGGCCGCCGGCGCTGGCGACCTCCGACGCCGAGGCGGCGCTGGCGTTGGCCTGGTCGGCGTTGTCGGCGCTCATGCGCACAGCCGCGGTCAGCTGCTCCATCGCGGAGGCGGTCTGCTGCAGCGCGCTGGCCTGCGCCTCGGTGCGCGCCGAGAGATCGGCGTTGCCCTGCGCGACCTCCTTCGCCGCGGCGGAGATGGTGTCCGCGCCCTGCCGCACTTCCGAGACGATGCGATGCAGGCTGCGCACCATGTGCTGCAGCGCGGCGATGAGCCGGCCGATCTCATCGGTGCTCTGGGGCATCGGACGCAGCGTGAGGTCGCCTTTGGCGACGTCCTCGGCCAGCTGGATCGCGCCATGGATGCGCTGCGTGATCGAACGCGTGATGCTGACGGCGGTCACCACGCCCAGCACCACGGCGATCGCGGCCACCAACGTCATCCACAGCTTGGATCGCCGCGCGTCCTCCTTGGCCTTGACGACGTCGTCGGCCATGGCCTTGGCCTGGTAGTCGACCATCTTGTCGATCAGCGCGTAGTAGCGGACCTGCGACTGCGCCATGTCGCCCTGGTAGATGGCCATGGCCTGCTCGCGCTGGCCGGCGGCAATCAGGTCGAAGAGCTTGCGCACCGCGGCGCCATAGATCTTCCGGGCCTCCGACTGCTCGGCGAAGATGGCCTTGGCCTCGTCGGTGCTGAGCATCTTCTCGAACTTCGCGAAGTTCTCCGTGTTGGCGGCGCGGACGGCGGCGTAGTCGTCCATGTAGCGCTTGGCCTGCGCGGGGTCGGTGGCCATCAGCAGGCGCCCGATCACGATCACGCCCTGGTCGCCGACATTCTTGATGTCGTCGCTCAGGGCGATCTGCCCGTAGCGGTCCTCGACCACCCGATCCATCGTGCCACTGGTGCGGTTCAGCACCGAGACGGCGACGGCCAGCACCAGCAGCAGCAAGACGATGACGACGGCAAATGCGGCGGCCAGCCGCGTGCCGATATTGAAGTTGGACAACGTTGGCATGTTTTCTCCCTGAAGGCCGACGGTCGGACCTCGGCGGGGCAAAAAACGGTCCGGCAGGCTTTACAGACGCGTGTTCACGGCGTCTGCACTTCGGCCTGATTTCTTATGCCTGCTCAGCGAACGTGGCGATGTACTGGCAGGCCACGCGATCGGCGTGGGCAACGGCCTCGTCGGCGGAAGGGAATTCATCGTCCAGCTCGTGCCAGGCGGTGACGCCGGGGCGGCCGTCCTCCTCGCCCTTGACGACGAATCGCCCTCGCCAGGGCCCGGAGCCTGGCCCGTGGGTATCGAGGACGTAGGTACGGCCCTTGTGCTGGCGGACGGTCTGCGAGGTCGTCATGGTCGGCAACGGTCGGACGGACGCTGGAGTGCCGGTTCGACGGGCGCGAAGGGGGCGTGCCCGGACCCGGGTGTCGCGGAGTCCGTGTTGTACACCGCCGCCCGCTTCACTGGAATGAAATCCTTGCGACCGTCCCGACTCGTGGAGGAGCCGGGCGTGCCGGCACCCCCGGGAGCGAATTCCGAGCGGCGAGGAGGAGATTGAGCTCCCGGGGGTGCCGGCATGCCCGGCGACCGCTCGGTCAACGGACCTGATTGCGGCCTTCCCGCTTTGCGGTGTACAGCGCCGTGTCGGCCTGGGCAATGAGGCTTTCCAACGTGCACTCGTCGCTGGGAATGCAGGCGGCGACGCCCAGGCTGATGGTCACGACCGGCCCGGCCGGAGAGGTCGGATGCGGCATGGCCAGCGACTCGATGCCGGCGCGGACGGACTCCGCCACCTTGAGCGCCGCCTCGCGGTCGGCGCCGGGCAGCAGCACGACGAACTCCTCGCCGCCGTAGCGCGCCGCCAGATCGCCGGCACGCCCGATGGACGCGCCCAGGACCGCCCCCACGGCGCCCAGGCACTCGTCGCCCTTCAGGTGGCCCATCTGGTCGTTGTAGCGCTTGAACGCGTCGACGTCGGCCAGCACCAGCGCCAGCGAGGTGCCGGTGCGGCGCGCGCGTCGCCACTCCTCGTCGGCCGCTTCGTTGAAGCGGCGGCGATTCGGCAACCCGGTCACCGCGTCCAGGAAGGAGAGCTGCTTCAGATGCTCGTTGGCCTGCCGGAGTTCCTCAGTGCGCTGGGCCACCAGCCGCTCCATCTCGATGTGACGCTCACGCAGCTGGCGCATCCGGAACATCACCGCTCCGGTGAAGAACCCGATCGCCGCCACGGCGACCAGGAAGTGGAACCAGCCGGTCTCATGGAAGCGCGGCTGCACGGTGACCGGCAGCGGCGTGGCCGATTCGCGCCAACGCTGACCGTCGCCGGACACCGCCAGGCGCAGCTTGTACTGACCGTGCGAGAGCGCGGGGAAAGTGAGCTCGCGATCGTTGCCCACGTCGGTCCAGCCGCGCGACAGGCCCTCCATCCAGAAGCGGAAACGCACGCGATCGGCTTCCCGCAGCGTCGATGCGGCGAGGCTGACCGACAGCGCCACCGGCCCCGGCGGGAGCACCAGCGGCTCGCCGTCGAGCGTCAGCGTTGCGCCGTCGACCTTGATCTGTTCGATGCGCACCGACGGTGGCTCGCCGCCACCGGGCAGGCGCTCGGGATCGACGACCACCAGGCCCGACGACGACGGCAGCCAGACGCGGCCGCGGGCGTCGACGGCACCGGCCGCCTGCAGATTGCCGGCGAAGCTCGTGGCGCGCAGCGTGTCGCCCGGACCGAAACCGACCGATCGCACCTGCTTCAGCCGGCCGTCGAGGAAGGCGTCGAGCTCGTCACGCGCGACGCGGTAGAAGCCGCGATTGCAGGTGATCCAGAAGTGCCCCGCGCGGTCCTCGAGGAAAACCTGCGACAGCCCGTCCCACAGGCCGTCCGCCGGCTTGACCGCGCCGATGCGGCCGTCCTTCATGCGGTTGATGCCTTCGCCGTTCGTGCCGATCCAGAGCTCGCCGCGGGCGTCCTCCTTGAGCGCGATGATCCAGTCGGACAGCAGGCCGTCGGCCGTCGTGAACTGACGCGCCTTGCCGTCGCGCCAGCGGACCAGGCCCTGCCCGGTCGTGCCGAACCAGAGCGTGCCCGTGCGGTCCTGCAGGATCGCGGCGACGCCTTCATTCGGCAGGCCGGGCGCGGTGACGACGTCGAAGCCGTGGCCGTTGAAGCGCGCCAGCGCGGTGCGCGTACCGACCCACAGCGTGCCGTCGCGGTCCTCGAAGATCGAGCGGATCTCGATGCCGGGCAGGCCGCTGCCGGCACCGAAGGCATCGATGTGGCCGTCCGGCCGCCGGCGCGCGATCCCGGCGGTGTAGGTGCCGATCCAGAGCGTGCCGTCGCGCGCCTCGTGCATCGTCGAGACCTCGTCGGTCGGCAGGCCGTCGGCCTGGCGCAGCGTCGTGATGCGGCCGTCCTTCAGCCGGTTGAGCCCGCCGCCGGAGGTCGCGGCCCAGACGGCGCCGTCGCGCGCGGCGACGACCGAACGGACGTTGTCGTGGCTGAGGCCCTCGGGCGTGCCGAGCACGGTGAAGGCGCGGTTGCGCAGCCGGTTCAGGCCGTCGACCCAGGTGCCCACCCAGATGCTGCCTTCGCGGTCGGCCATCAGCGACCAGATCTGGCCGCCGGCCAGGCCGGTGCCCGGACCGCTGCCGCTGGAGATCGTGCTGAAGCGCCCCTCGCGGAATCGGCTGACGCCGGCGCCCCAGCTGCCGACCCACAGGTCACCGCGGGCGTCGCGGGTCAGCGCGGTCAGGTGATCGCTGGGCAGGCCGTCGGCGGTCGTGTACACGCGCATCGCCGCCTGATCGATGCCGGGCATGCGCACGAGTCCGCCGCCCGCCGTCGCGGCCCAGATGCCGCCGGCCGGATCGGCGATCACGAAGCGCACCTGCGCATGCGGGAAACCGTTCGCCGGATCGAAGACCTTGAACTTGCCGTCCGGCGTCATAGCGAACAGGCCGGCGCCGGTGGTGCCGATCCAGAGCGTGCCGGTGGTGTCGAACGCGGCGCTGCGCAGGCGTCCGGCGGGCAGACCATCGGCGGTGCCGAAGACCTTGACCGCGCCGTCCTTCCAACGGACCAGGCCGCCGTCGCCGGCTGCCCAGATCGCGCCGGTCTCGTCCTCGACCAGGGACCAGATCCGGCGGCCACCCGCCTGCGCCTTGGTGACCGCCGGCGAGAAGCGGCCATGCTCGTACACGGTCACGCCGTTGGGGTGTCCGATCCACAGCCGGCCACGCCGGTCTTCGAGCAGGGCGAACACGGGCTGCGAGGCGACATCCGGCGCTTGCGCGGCGTCGAAGCTCACGAAGCGTCTGCCGTCGAAACGCGCCAGTCCGCCGCCAGTGCCAATCCACAGGCCGCCATCGCGGGACTGGAGCAATGCCTGGACGGTGTTGAGCGGCAGGCCTTGTTCGGTCTGCCAGAGGTCGACCTTGTATTGGCTGACCGCGCGGACCGGATCGGACAGATCGCCGATGGCGCCGAGGTCGACAGCGGGCGCGGAGGCCGCTTTCGCCGGCGCCGCCGAGGCCGAAGTCGACGCCGACTTCGAGGCGGACATCGTCGCCGTGGGCGCGGACGCCGCCGTCGCCGCCATCGTGGTCCCCGATGCCGCCACCGCCAGGCAGAACGCGGCGAGCAGGCACGCCGCCGCGCGCCGAGGCATCGGCATCGCAGGCTGACGGTGGACGGCGGAGGCGGAGAGGGACCGGTCGAAAGTCATAGGCGGGGAATTCGCGATTGTGACCGGTCCCGCAGCAGCATCCGGGCTGCCGTACGGACGACGGGTGCGGATCGCGTGAAGGCACAGTGGGGTCATCGGTCACCGCGCCGAAGCGATGCGATCCCAGGACAGGCCGAACTTCAGCAGGTACTTGCGCAGCCGGTCCGCGTCGTTGACCACGCTGCGCGCCTGCCGGCTCGCATGGAAGAGCTGCCGCCCCGCTTCCGACAACGAGGACGACGCCGCACACACGCGCAGGACGGCGACGAGCTGCAGGCGGTCGAAGAGATCCATCGTCTCGAGCGCCGACGCGTCGAACAGCGCCGCGAGCAGCGCCTCGCCCTCGCCTGCCGCCGCGCCGCCCGGACCGGCGGCGGTCTCGCGCTCCCACAGCCACTCGAGCCGCGCGATCTCGGCCTCGACCAGCGGCAGGCCGATGCGACCGCCTTCGGCCAGCGTCACCAGCCGCGTCACCGACGCCGACAGGTCGCGGAAGTTCCCGCTCCACGGCGCCCTGGGCGATTGCGCGAAGCCGAGATAGCGCGCCTTCGCCTCGGCATTGAAGCGCACCGCGCGGCCGCTCTCGCGGCCGACCTGCTGCACCAGATGATCGACGTTGGGCTCGATGTCCTCGGGCCGGTCGCGCAGTCCGGGCAGGCTGTAGGTCCAGAGGTTGATCCGGGCGAACAGGTCGTCGCGGAAGCGTCCCGCGGCGACCTCCACGCGCAGGTCGCGGTTGGTGCCGGCGATCAGCTGGAAGTCGCTGGCGACTTCGCGGTCCGCGCCCACGGGCAGGAAGCGTTTCTCCTCGATCGCCTTCAGCAGCATCGCCTGCTCGTCGAGGCCGAGTTCGCCGATCTCGTCCAGGAACAGCAGGCCGCCGTCGGCGGTGCGCAGCAGGCCGGCCCGGTCCGCCATCGCCCCGGTGAACGAGCCCTTCCTGTGCCCGAACAGCGTCGACGCCGCGCCGTCGCCGCGCAGCGTCGCGCAGTTGACTTCGACGAAGGCGCCCTCGAGCTGGTGACGTGTCTGCTTCAGCTCATACATGCGGCGCGCGAGGAAGGACTTGCCCGCGCCCGTCGGCCCGGCCAGCAGGATGGGTGCGCGCGAATGCACGGCCACGCGCTCGATCTCCTCGATCAGCGCGTTGAAGCGCCGGTTGCGTGTCGCGATGCCGCTCTTCAGGAAGGCGACGGCGTCGTGCTGCTCGGCCCGGAAGCGCTGCGCGATGCCGTCGTAGCGCGACAGGTCCAGGTCGATCAAGGTCATCGAGCCCGGATCGCCCGCACGCTGCTTGCGGGGCGGCGAGGTCTGCAACAGCACGCCCGGGATGAAGCGCGCCTCCACCATCAGGAACATGCAGATCTGCGCGACGTGCGTGCCGGTGGTGATGTGGGCCCAGTACTGCTCATGCGCGGGATCGAAGCGGTAGCCGCGCACCCAGTCGTAGAGCGTCGCGTAGACCTCGCCGAAGTCCCACGGGTCCTCGTGCGGCATCGGGATGAGCTGGACCTCGGTTTCGGGCGAGACGGTGGCGATGTCGCTCCGCAGCAGTTCCGCGAGGGTCAGGTGTTGCGGCGCATGGAAGAGCTCCAGCCGGTGGACGACCACGTCCGGCTGCGACACCAGCGAGATCGTCGGCCGCCATTTCTCCCAGCGGCCCGAACCCTGACCACCATCCAGCTGCGACCCCAGGTAGCCGATCACCACGTTCTTCTTCGACATGGCCCGCAGTTTATCCGCGCCGGTCGGGCGATCTAGCTTTTTCGCTAGTTGCTTATCCAACCATCCAACCCTGGGAAGAGCCGCGGATGAATGGCGGGTGCGTGTTTTTCAGCCAATCAAGAATTTTTCCCTTGTGGATCAACGGGTTGATGAACTTCAAGCGAGACCTGGCAAGACCTGGCACGGGCGTTGCAATGAAGAAGGCAAGACAACACGGCCACGCAGCAAAGACAGCAACGCCGAACGACATCCGACAGGGAGGACAACATGGTCAACACGCAACTCTTCAAGACGACGCCCGGCAAGCTGGCGCCCGCCGCGGACGCGGTGAACCAGTCCGGCGCACGAGCCTACGGCTACAAGACCCGGCACCACCTGGCGCAACTGGCGGCCACCGGTTGCATGACGTCGACCTTCCACGCCGACGCCCAGGCCCAGCTGGAGGACGCGCTGGCGCTGGCCCAGGACGTCGACACCGCCTTCCTGGCGAAGACCGCGATCTACGCCCGTCAGGCCGGCCACATGAAGGACATGCCGGCGCTGCTGGCGGCCGTGCTGGCGCAACGCGACATTGCGCTGCTGCAGCCCGTGTTCGGCCGCGTGATCGACAACGGCAAGATGCTGCGCAACTTCGTGCAGATCCTGCGATCGGGCCAGACCGGCCGCAAGTCGCTGGGGTCGCGTCCGAAGAAGCTGGTCCAGCAATGGCTGTTGAACGCGAACGAGCAACGCCTGCTGCAGGCGTCCGTCGGGAACGAGCCGACGTTGGCCGACGTGGTCCGCATGGTCCACCCGAAGCCGGCGGAAGCCTGGCGCGCGGCGTGGTTCGCGTGGCTGATCGGCCGCCCGTACGACGAAGCGGCGCTGCCGCCCGCGACTCAGGCGTTCGAGCGCTTCAAGCGGGCGCTGCTGTCCGGCAAGACGGAAGGCGCGACGGCGGACGATCTGCCGCCCGTGCCTTTCCAGATGCTGACGGCGCTGCCGCTGAACGACTCGCACTGGGCGCGCATCGCGGCGCAGGGCTCCTGGCAGATGGTGCGTCAGAACCTGAACGCGTTCGCACGCCATGGCGTGTTCGACCGTCCCGGCATGACCGCGCAACTGGCCGCGCTGCTGCGCGATCCGAAGGCCGTGGCCTCGGCCCGCGTGCTGCCGTACCAGCTGATGACGGCGTTCAACGCGGCGTCCGACGTGCCGGCGGAGATCCGCGACGCGCTGCAGGATGCGATGGAGGCCGCGCTGGTCAACGTGCCGGCGATCGCCGGCCGCGTCGTGGTCTGCCCGGACGTGTCGGGGTCGATGTCGTCGGCGGTGACCGGCCGGCGCGGTTCGGCGACCTCGTCGGTGCGATGCATCGACGTGGCCGCCCTGGTGGCCGCGGCCCTGGTCCGCAAGAACCCGGGTTGCCGCGTGATGCCGTTCGAGCAGCAGGTCGTGTCGATCCAGCTGAATCCCCGCGATTCGGTGATGACCAACGCGGCGAAGCTGGCGGCGATCGGTGGCGGCGGAACGTCGGTCAGTGCGCCGCTGCGCCAGCTCAACGCGGAGCGCGCGCAGGTGGACCTGATCGTGATCGTGTCCGACAACGAGTCGTGGATCGACGCGCGCCGTCACGGCGCGACCGAGACCATGGCGCAGTGGGAAGCGATCAAGGTCCGCTGCCCGGCGGCCAAGCTGGTGTGCATCGACATCCAGCCGGGCGCCTCGACGCAGGCGGTGGAGCGCAAGGACGTGATGAACGTCGGCGGCTTCTCGGATGCGGTGTTCCGCATGGTCGGCGACTTCGCCGCCGGTGCGACCGAGGTCGGCCACTGGGTCCGCGAGATCGAGCGCGTGGCGCTCGATCCGCAGTGATCGAACGCATGAAGTGAATGCTGTCGCGTGGCGAATGCCGGCGAGGACTACATCTCCAAAATCGATGTCCTCGTCAACCGTTAGTCACCACGCGGGGGCTGTGTTTGAACAACGAGAAAGAATCGAAGGATTGAAGGCTGTCGGCGGACCGGATCCGGTTGCCGCGGCGAGCGATGAATGCAGGTGGAACTACAGCACTGTTAATGCCCTGGTCGCGGGTTCGAATCCCGCCGGGATCCTTCGGGAGACCGTAGCTCAGTCTGGTAGAGCAGGAACACGTTTCACCATCCCTTGTCATCGCTCACCGCGGCAACTGCCCGGTACCCTGTTTTTGCGGTGAATGCTGGCAGGACTACATCGGAAAGAGCGCCGCGCCCCTCGGGGACGCGGAGGTCGCGGGTTCAACTCTCGCCCGGCGCAAGCCGGTAGCTCAGAAAAACGTCTTGCCGACTCCTTGTCACCGCGCTTTTGAATGGAACGAATCATGAAGAACTACAACGAGATGGAAGTCGCCGGCGGCGTGCCGGTGAGGATGTGGACGCAGGGCGTGCCCGTCGAGGACGAAGCCCGCAAGCAGCTGAGCAACGCGGCGAAGCTGCCGGTCGTGTTCAAGCACATCGCGGCGATGCCCGACGTGCACCTGGGCATCGGCGCGACGGTGGGCTCGGTGATCCCGACGCTGAAGGCGATCATCCCGGCCGCGGTCGGCGTCGACATCGGCTGCGGGATGATGGCCTGCAAGACCACGCTGCGCGCCGAGGACCTGCCCGACAACCTGGGCCCGCTGCGTTCCGCGATCGAGGCCGCCGTGCCGCACGGCCGCAACCCCAAGGGTCGCGACGAAGGCGCGTGGGAGAACCCGCCCGACATGGTCGACGCGGCCTGGGCGACGCTCGAGGCCGACTTCACCGAGATCTGCCGCGACTACCCGAAGCTGAAGAACACCAACAACCACAAGCACCTGGGCACGCTCGGGACGGGCAACCACTTCATCGAGGTCTGCCTGGATGAAGTGGGCTTCGTGTGGTTCATGCTCCATTCGGGGTCGCGCGGCGTGGGCAACGCGATCGGCACGATGTTCATCGAGCTGGCGAAGAAGGACGCGATGCAGCACCAGGCCAACCTGCCCGATGCGAACCTGGCGTACTTCGAGGAAGGTGCGAAGTACTTCGGCGACTACGTGCGCGCGGTGGGCTGGGCGCAGAAGTTCGCGGAGACCAACCGCGAGGTGATGATGCGTCGCGTGATCGGCGCCGTGAAGAAGGTGATCGGCAAGAAATTCGAGAGCCACATCGAAGCGGTCAACTGCCACCACAACTACGTGCAGAAGGAAACCCACTTCGGCCAGGACGTGTTCGTGACCCGCAAGGGCGCGGTCAGTGCGAAGAAAGGCCAGATGGGGATCATCCCCGGCAGCATGGGCGCGCGCAGCTACATCGTGCGCGGCAAGGGCAACCCGGAGAGCTTCGAGAGCTGCTCGCACGGGGCCGGCCGCACGATGAGCCGCACGGAGGCCAAGCGCCGCTTCACGCTGAAGGACCATCGCGAAGCCACCGAAGGCGTCGAGTGCCGCAAGGACAAGGACGTCATCGACGAGATCCCGATGGCCTACAAGGACATCGATGCGGTGATGGCGGCCCAGCAGGACCTGGTGGAGGTGGTGCACACGCTCAAGCAGGTGGTGTGCGTGAAGGGATGAGAGCAACAAGAAGGTGAGGAGCGACGCCGCGCGGAAGAGGAAACCGCGCGGCCTCCGCTCGCGAGAGGGAATCATGGACAACAAGAACAAGGTCATTGAACTGGACGGCTCGCACGGCGAAGGCGGCGGGCAGATCCTGCGCACGGCGCTCGCGCTGTCGATGTGCACCGGCGCGCCGCTGCGCATCGAGCGCATCCGCGCGAAGCGCCCGAAGCCCGGGCTGATGCGTCAGCACCTGACCTGCGTGCTCGCCGCGCAGGAGGTCTGCGGCGCGACGGTGATCGGCGCGGAGCTCGGCTCGCAGGCGCTGGAGTTCCGGCCCGGCCAGGTGCATGCCGGCGACTACCGCTTCACGGTCGGCACCGCGGGCAGCTGCACGCTGGTGCTGCAGACGGTGCTGCCGCCGCTGATGCTGGCGGACGGTCCCAGCCGTCTGCGCCTGTCCGGCGGCACGCACAACCCGATGGCGCCGCCCTTCCATTTCCTGCAGCGCACGTTCGCGCCGCTGATGCGCCGCGCGGGAGCGAAGCTGGACCTGACGCTGCGCCGTCACGGCTTCTACCCCGCCGGCAGCGGCGAGATCGACGCCGTGGTCACGCCCGCCGAAGGCGGCCTGCGCCCCTTCGACCTGCTCGAGCGCGGCGAGCCGCTGGAGGCCTTCGCCGAAGCGCTGGCGCCCGCGCTGCCGCGTGGCGTGACCGATCGCGAACTCGAGGCGCTGGAGCGCCTGACCGGCTGGGACAAGCACCAGCTGCGCGTCGGCACGGCGCGTCAGAACGAAGGTCCCGGGAACGCGCTGATGACGACGCTGGCGTACGAACAGTTGACCGAGGTGTTCATCGCCTTTGGAGAGCGCGGCCTGTCGGCGGAGGAAGTGGCGCGCACCGTCTTCACGGAGATGCGCGCGTACGAGGCCGCGGCGGGTGCGGCGGGTCCGCACCTGGCGGATCAGCTGGCGTTGCCGCTCGCGCTGGCGGTGGCGGGTTCCGGCCGCCCGGCCGCGTACACCTGCACCGAGCTGACCGAGCACAGCCGCACCAACTTCGGCGTGATCGAGCGCTTCCTGGACGTGCGCTTCGACTCGCGGCTCGAGGTCTCGCGCGCCGGCAACGCATGGCGCGTGGACATCCTCCCGCGCTCGTAACCACGATGAAACGCGGCGCCCGCGCGCCGCGTCACAATCCCGCACCGCGCGCCCACCCGGGCGCGTTCCCCATTCCAGAACGCGCACGCCCACCATGAGCCACGCCCTTCCGTTGCAGCAGCATCTCCCCACCGCCAGCCCGCTCGCCTATGGCTGCATGGGCCTGGGCGGCCACTGGGACGACTCCCCGTGGACCGACGCCCACGTCGACCATGCGCAGGCCGCCGTCGAGGCCGCGCTGGCGATCGGCGTCACGCTGTTCGACCACGCCGACATCTACACCCGCGGCAAGGCCGAGTCGGTCTTCGGCGAGCTGTTCCGCCGCCAGCCCTCGCTGCGCGAGCGCATCGTGCTGCAGAGCAAGTGCGGCATCCGTTTCGCCGACGATCAAGGGCCCGGCCGCTACGACCTGTCCGGCGGCTACATCGTCGAGGCGGTCGAGGCCAGCCTGAAGCGCCTCGGCACCGAACGCCTGGACATCCTGCTGCTGCATCGCCCGGATCCGCTGATGCAGCCCGAGGAGATCGCCGAAGCCTTCCAGCGCCTGCGCGCGGCGGGCAAGGTGAGCCACTTCGGCGTGTCCAACATGAACGTCGGACAGATGGCCTGGCTCGGCCGCGCGCTGGATCAGCCGCTGGTCGTGAACCAGCTGGAACTCGGCCTCGGCCATCTGGAGCCGTTGGATGCGGGCACCTGCTTCAACGACCGCCAGGCCGCGGCACGCCCCGGCGCGCTGGCCTGGACCGGCACGCTGGAACACTGCCAGCAGCACGGCATCCAACTGCAGGCCTGGGCCGCGCTGGCCCGCGGCCGCTTCAGCGGTGAAACCGCTCAAGACCCCGCCGACGAAGCCGCCCGCGTGCTGGTCCAGAAGCTCGCGCAGGAACACGGCGTCAGCACCGAAGGCATCCTGCTGGCGTGGCTGATGAAGCACCCGGCGCGCATCCAGCCCGTCATCGGATCGGCGAATCCCGACCGCATCCGCGCCTGCGGCGATGCGCTGAAGGTTCAACTCAGCCGGAACGAGTGGTACGCGCTGTACGTGGCGGCGCGGGGGGCGCCGTTGCCTTGACTGCGGAGGTCGGGGCGTTGGCCGGGCCTTGACTGCTTAGGCCCGGGCGTTGGCCGCGAGGTCGCAGGGCCTTGGCGGCGAGCGCCAAAACCCTGCGACCTCCCGTCCCCAACCAGTACCGTCCTTCAACGGTTTTGCTACCGAGGACTTCGACGGAACATCGGGCCGAGCGTCAGAACGCGGCGCTGAGCTCGGTCACGAGGGCGGCGGCGCCGATCTCGCGCAGCGCGGCGAAGTTCTGACCCGACCAGAGCGGCGAGAAATCGCCGCTGCCCTGCGCTTCGGCCTTCGCGCGTAGCGGCGCGACGCTGGAGGTCGCCAGCGGGAATTGCGGCGCCGACTCGTTCAAGGGGCCGACCTCGCGCATGTAGCGGTTCACGATGCCCCGCGCGGGACGTCCGGTGAAGAGATTCGTCACCGCCGTGTGGTGATTCGCCGGATCGCGCAACACCGCCCGGTGGGGCGCGCTCGTGGTCGCTTCCTCGCACAGCAGGAAGGCCGTGCCGAGTTGCACGGCCGACGCGCCCAGCGCCAGCGCCGCGCGGATGCCGCGCACATCGGCGATACCGCCCGCCGCGATGACCGGCACCCTCACGGCGCGCACGATCTGCGGCAGCAAGGCCATCGTGCCGGGCTGCCGCGTCAGGTCGTCGCTGAGGAAATGGCCGCGATGGCCACCCGCTTCCCAGCCTTGCGCGATCACGCCATCGGCACCGTGCGCTTCGAGCCAGCGGGCCTCGTCGACCGTGGTCGCGCTGCCCAGCACCAAGCTGCCCCAGCCCTTCACGCGAGCGATGAGTTCGGCGGACGGCAACCCGAAATGGAAGCTCACCACAGGCGGCTTGAACGGCTCGACGAGATCAGCGATCTCTGCCGTGAACGGCGCGCGTCCGGGGCCTGCCTTGATCTGCGTCGGGTCGATGCCGAACTCGGCGTAATACGGACCCAGGCGATCGCGCCAGCGGGCCTCGCGCGCCTCGTCCGGCGTCGGCGAGGTGTGGGCGAAGAAGTTGACGTTGAACGGCTTGTCGGTGCCGTCGCGCAGCGCCTTCAGTTCTTTCTGGAGGACCTCCGGCGTCAGCATGGCCGCGGGCAGCGAGCCCAGCCCGCCCGCGTTGCTCACCGCGAGCGCCAGCCGTGCGTCCTGCACGCCGGCCATGGGCGCCTGGATCAGCGGCAGCCGGGTGCCGAGGAAGAACGGAGCGAAAGGCGCGCTGGAGGTAGGCATGGCGACGGATCCTGGACTCGACAAGACAGGTCCTGATGATCGCGCAAGGCCGATGCCCCTGTCAGGATTGCTCCATCTCGAAGGGCGGAATGCGGCGGCCGTCGATGTCGGTGAAGCCGTATTCGGCCGCCAGGTCGCCGACGCGCAGCACCCGGCCCGTGCGGTCCATGACGCGCGGATCCGCGGCCAGCGCGGCGACCGCGCGGCCGACGTAGCGCGGCGATTCGGTGCCCGCCAATTCGGGGCGCTGCTGCCAATGGTCCTCGTCGGTGTGATGGCCGGCGAGCACGAACTCCGTCCGCATCCAGCCCGGCGACACCGCCACCGACGCCACGCGATGCGGCCGCAGGTCCTGCGCCATCGCGCCCGCCAGACGGGTCATCGCCGCCTTCGCGAGGTCGTAGACGAGATTGCCCTTCAAGAACTTGTCGCGGTCCCAGAAGGTGGTCGTGACGATCAGGCCGCCGCCCCGCGCGATCAGCATCGGCGCCGCGGCGCGGCTCGCCAGCAGGTGGTTGCGCACGCCGCGGTCCAGCATGGCCTCCCACTCGTCGAGCGGACGTTCCCAGAACGGCGCGTCGAAGACGCCGCTGAAGACCTCATGACCGCCCCAGGCGTTGTTGACCAGCAGGTCCAGGCCGCCCTGCTCCGCCTGCACGCGCGCGAACAGCGCGCGCACCTGCGCGTCGTCGGTGTGGTCACAACGCGCGGCGATGCCGCGGCCGCCGAGCCGGGTGATCTCGTCGGCGGTGTCGTCGATCGTCCCGGGGATCTGCGACATCCCGCTCAAGGCCTGGAGGCGCCCGTACTGCGTCGCGGGCCGTTCGCGCGTGCTGCGTCCGGTCACGTAGACCGTCGCGCCCGCGGCGCCCAGTTCCAGCGCGATCCCGCGGCCCGCGCCCCGGCTCGCGCCGGTAACCACGGCCACGCGTCCGGCCAAGGGCCGATCGGATCCTTCAGTGCTCATGTCGCTGTCTCCCGTTGACGGTGAGCGACAACGATACGCGGCCCTCGAGGGGCCGCGTGCCGAGTCCTGTCAGCAGCGCCGGGCGGACCGCGTGCCGGCGTCGGTGCCGATCACTTGCAGCTGTAGCTCTTCGAGTTGACTTCCTTGACGTTGCCCGCGCCGCAGGTGGCGGTGGCCTGCTCGCTCATCTTGCGGACGTCTTCCATGCGCTGGGTGGTGGCCTCGGCGGTGTTGGGCGCGATCACGCAGCCGGTGGACAGGACGGCGGCACCGCCGGCAAGCAGCAGGGCCATCAGACGGACGGCGGGGATGGAGCGGATGGTCATGAGTCAGTTCCCTCGGAGGTTGAAATCGAAGCGCAGTCTAGGCAGCCGCGCGCCACGCGGATGCCCCTGCGACAGTCCGACGCCCGGACGGGATGAACTGCAGGACGAGGCGACACGCCGGTTGGATCTGTCCCGCCCCGCCGGCGACGGACAGGCCACCGGGCGCGGATGTCCCAGGGATCTGGGGCCGTGCGCATGTCGCGCAGTAACCCCGTTCACACGCGCTTGACGATGCCTCGCTACGCTTCGCGCCTCGACCCGCGGTCCAGCGGGACGATCCAGGAGTTGCCTTGACTGACCTCAGATCGATCCAGCGCCCTGCGACCGCGGTCCGCGCCGCGATCGCGGTCGCAGTCCTGTGCGCCCTGCTCGGCGCCTGCAGGTCGGAGTCCGCCGGCCGCAAGCCGGAGATGACCGCCTTCGAGACCGCGCAGCACGACCGCTGCGTCGCCCTGCTGCGCCCGATGCTGCAGGGCCAGCCGGTGCGCTCGACGGCGGTCGAGCATGGTGCGCAGGGGCTGGACTACGTCTGGGTGAACGCCGAGGTGCACGACGACGATGACGACCTGGACCGCCGTCTGGCCAAGGGCACGAGCGTCGGCGGCCATTGCCAGTTCGAAGCCGGCGGCGAGGGCGTGCACCTGCATGTCTACGCATTGGACGACGAGGCCGCGCCAGTCCCGGCCCCCGGGTACCGCTTCGTCGCCGGTCCGCGCGAAGTGATCGTGAGCGCCGGCGCGCACTGACGGCCCCGGCCGGCGGATGCGACGGCGACGCCGCCAGCCGGTCGGCGTCACGGCTCGGCGGATACTTCCGCCATCCGTTGACTCGCGGGAGCGCGCTTGATTGCCCCGTCCGATCCTTCCGTTTCCACCGCACGCCCCGCGCTGCCGCCCTTCCTGTCCGGCGGCGGCGAAGCGGCGCGGCTGATCGACGCCTTCGACTGGGCCACGACCGCGCTGGGCCCGTTGAGCACGTGGCCCGATCACGTCCGCCATGCGACGGCGCTGATGCTGCGTTCGCGCACCCCGATCGTGATGCTGTGGGGCGAACCCGGCGTGATGATCTACAACGATGCCTATGGCGTGTTCGCCGGCGCACGGCATCCCCGCTTGCTCGGCAGCAACGTGCGCGAGGGCTGGCCCGAGATCGCCGACTTCAACGACCACGTCATGCGGATCGGCCTGGCCGGCGGCACCCTGCACTACGAGGACCAGGAACTGGTCCTTCACCGCCACGGCCGCGCCGAGAGCGCGTGGATGAACCTCGACTATTCGCCCCTGCTGGACGACGACGGACGCCCGGCCGGTGTCATGGCGATCGTCGTCGAGACCACGGGCAAGGTGATGGCCGAACGCCGCCTCCGCGGCGAGCGGGAGCGCCTGACCCAGCTCTTCGAGCAGGCGCCGAGCTTCATGGCCGTGCTCGCCGGTCCGGAGCACCGCTTCGAGAGCGTCAATCCGGCCTACCAGCGGCTGATCGGCAACCGGGATGTGGTGGGACGCAGCGTCGCGGAGGCGCTGCCCGACGCGGCCACGCAGGGCTACGTGACCTTGCTGGACGCGGTCTACGCGACCGGGCGCGCCTACACGGCGCAAGCGGCGCTGTTCGTCGCCCACACGACCGACGAACCCGACAGCCCGTCCCGCGAGCACTTCCTGGACTTCGTCTACCAGCCGATCCGCGACGAGCACGGCGCGGTCACGCACATCTTCGTCGAAGGCGTCGACGTCACCGCCCGCGTGCGCGGGGAGCAGCGCGGCGCGGCCCTCGCCGGCCTGAGCGAGCGGCTGCGCGAGGTCGGCTCGCCGGCCGACATCGGCTTCGCGTCGGCGCAGATGCTGGGGATGATGCTGACCGCGACGCGGGCCGGCTACTGCACCGTCGATCACGAGGCGGAGACCGTGCGCATCGAACGCGACTGGCGGCGCGGCGGTTTCGACAGCCTCGCCGGACAGCGGCGGTTCCGCGACTACGGCAGCTTCGTGGACCAGCTCAAGCGCGACGAGGTCGTCGAGATCACCGATGTCCACGAGGATCCGCGCACGCGCGAGCATCGTCGCCCGTTCGACGCGATGCGGGTGCGTTCCATCGTGAACGTGCCGGTGCTGGAGCAGGGCCGGCTGGTGGCGCTGCTCTTCGTGTACGACGAGACGCCGCGGGCCTGGAGCGCCGACGACGTGTCGCTGATCCGCGAGGCGGCGCACCGCACGCGCGTCGCGGTCGAGCGCGCGCGCAACCAGGCGATCGCGCAGGACCGCGAGGAACGCCTGCTGCGCTCGGACCGGCGCAAGGACGAGTTCCTCGCGACGCTGGCGCATGAGCTGCGCAATCCGCTGGCACCGATCCGCAACGCGGTGCACCTGCTGGCCGCCGCCGATCGCGAGGACCGCTTCACCGGCATCCGCGAGCTGCTGGAGCGGCAGGTCAATCACATGGTGCGGCTGGTGGACGATCTGCTGGAGGTCTCGCGGATCAGCCGCGGGCTGATCACGCTGCGTCATGAGCCGGTGAGCCTGAGCGCCGTCATCGACGCGGCGGTCGAGAGCAGCCGCCCGTTGATCGATCGCGAGCAGCATCGCCTGACGCTGCGATTCGACGGCGCGGCACCGTGGGTGCAGGGCGACCTGGTGCGGCTCACGCAACTGCTCGTGAACCTGCTGAACAACGCGGCGCGCTACACCGACGCGGGCGGACGCATCGACGTGCATGTCGCGCGCGAAGACGGCGACGCCGTGCTGACCGTGACGGACAACGGCATCGGCATCGCGCCGGAGCAGCTGCCGCAGCTGTTCGAGCTGTTCTCGCAGCTGGATCGGTCTCACAGCCGGTCGCAGGGCGGGCTGGGCATCGGGCTGAGCCTGGCACAGACGCTCGCGCGCCTGCACGGCGGCCAGCTGACCGCGACGAGCGACGGCCTCGGACAAGGCAGCAGCTTCCAGCTGCGACTGCCCGAGGTTCCTGCGGCGGCGGCTGGTGCGCCGACGGCGGCGGACAACGACGCGCCGTTGACCGCGCGGCTGCTGCTGGTCGACGACAACCGCGACGCCGCCGACACGACCGCGGAACTGCTGCGGCTGATGGGCGCGGAGGTGGCGGTCGCGTACGACGGGGCGTCGGCGCTGAAGGCCGTCCGCGCGCTGCGTCCCGACGCGGTCCTGCTGGACATCGGCATGCCCGACATGGACGGCCACGAGGTCGCGCGTCGATTGCGCGCGATGGCCGACGACATCGGCCATCCGCGCCTGATCGCGCTGACCGGCTGGGGGCAGGAACAGGACCGCGAGAAGACGCGCGAGGCCGGCTTCGACGACCACATGGTCAAGCCGGTCGACGTCGACGTGCTGAAGGCCGCCTTGATGGCCGCGCGTCGGCCAACGATGGCCCCCCTGCAACCCCTGGACCCCATGATCCGAATGGACCGAACGGACGGAATCGACTGACCATGCTGCTGCGCATCCACCACGCCGCGATCATCTGCGCCGACTACGAACGCTCACGGCGCTTCTACACCGAGGTCCTGGGCCTGCGCGTGATCGCCGAAACCTACCGCGAGGCACGGCGCTCCCACAAGCTGGACCTGGCGTTGCCGGACGGCTCGCAGATCGAGCTCTTCAGTTTTCCGGGCGCGCCGCCGCGGCCCTCGTACCCGGAGGCGCAAGGGCTGCGCCATCTGGCCTTCGAGGTCGACGACGTCGAGCAGGGCAAGCGCGAGCTCGAAGCCAAAGGCGTCGCCGTCGAGCCGGTGCGCGTCGACGAGCTCACCGGCAAGCGCTTCACCTTCTTCGCGGATCCCGACGGACTGCCGCTGGAGCTCTACGAGCGCTGAGGCCCCCTCACCCGGGCGGGGTTCCCCGGGCCGGAGCGACACCCGCCCTGCGGCATGATGCGCGCCTGGGAGGAATGGCCATGCCATCGACACACGCGGCCGCGAGGGAGTTCTCGACGGCCGGCACGATCACGCGACGCGGATTCTGGCTGCGCCACGGCACGCTGGTGCCGCTCGCGCTGTGGATCGCGATCGCGGTCGCGGACACGCCGCTGGGATGGGCCGCCGCGCTGGCGGCGACCGTCCTGCTGATCTCGATCTGGGGACGCCGCCTGCACGACCGCGGACGCTCCGCCTGGTGGCTGCTGCTCGCGGCGCTGCCGGTGCTGGGCCCGCTGGCGCTGTGCGTCGAATGCGGCCTGCGCCGCTCCGTCCCCGAAGGCCGCCGCTTCGATGCGCGGTCTCCCGCCGACTACCTGACCGTCGCCCCATGAGTCAGTCTTCCCATCACATCGTCAACGACGTGACCGGCCTGAATCCGGTCCGCGTCATGGCCATCGTCGCGCCGGAATCGGTCGAGGACGTCCAGGAAGCGCTGCGGCGCACCACCGGCCCCGTGTCCGTCGGCGGCGGCCGTTTCAGCATGGGCGGCCAGACGGCCAGCCCGGGCAGCCTGCACATCGACATGCGGACCATGAACCGCGTGGTCGCGTTCTCGCCGACGGCGCGCACTATCCGGGTCCAGGCCGGCACGCGCTGGTGCGACATCCAGCGCTTCATCGACCCGCACGGGCTGTCGGTGAAGATCATGCAGACCTACGCCAACTTCACCGTCGGCGGCGCGTTGAGCGTCAACTGCCACGGCCGCTACGTCGGCCTCGGCCCGCTGGTGCTGTCGGTGCGCGCGATCCGCGTCGCGCTCCACGACGGCAGCGTCGTCGAGGCCACGCGCGAGTCCCATGCGGAGATCTTCCGCGGCGCCATCGGCGGCTACGGGGCGCTGGGCGTGATCGTCGAGGTCGAGCTCGACCTCGACACCAACCAGAAGGTGGAACGCCACGACGCGGTCATGGCGCTGGAGGACTACTGGAGCTACTTCAAGGACCAGGTGCGCGGCAACCCGGCCGCGGTCTTCCACAACGCGGATCTGTACGGCCCCCACTACCGCACGCTGCGCGCGGTCACCTGGAAGGAGACCGACAAGCCCGCCACCGTCCCCGACCGGCTGCAGCCGCTGCGCACGTCGTATCCGCTGCACCGCTACTTCCTGTGGTCGATGTCGGAGACGCCTTTCGGCAAGGAACGCCGCGAGAAGCTGATCGATCCGCTGCTCTACCTGCGCGGCAAGGTGCACTGGCGCAACTACGAGGCCGGCTACGACGTGGCCGAGCTGGAACCGCCGACGCGCATGCATCGCACCTACGTGCTGCAGGAGTACTTCGTGCCGGTGGAGCGGCTGACGGAGTTCGTGCCCAAGATGGCCGAGATCCTGCGGCGCCATCGCGTGAACGCGCTCAACATCTCGATCCGCCATGCGATGCCGGATCCGGACACGCTGCTGGCCTGGGCGCCCACGGAGACCTTCGCCTTCGTGCTGTATCACAAGCAGCGCACCCGCGAGAACGCGCGACGCCGCGTCGCCGTGTGGACGCGCGAGCTGATCGACGCAGTGCTGTCGGTGGGCGGCGCGTACTACCTGCCCTACCAACCGCATGCGACGCACGAGCAGTTCCACCGCGCCTATCCGGGCGCGCGCGGGCTCTTCGCGCTCAAGCAGCGGCTGGACCCTCAGGGTCGCTTCACCAATGCCCTCTGGGACAAGTACTGCCCCGGGCCGACCTGCGCGCCGGATGCAGCGGATGCAGCGCCGGCGAGCGGCGCCACCGAGTTCCACCGCGTGTTCGGCGACACGCGCCTGTCCGACGCTTTCTACCTCTTCCTGCAGAACGTGTTCCACACCGCGCCGGAGGATCGCTTCCATCACCTGATCGCGGACGCCGTCGCGCGCCATCGCGACGAGGAGAGCATCTACCGCGACATCCAGCGTCGGCTGCCGTCGATCAAGCCGGCGGCCGCAGAGCTGCGTTATGCGCTGCCGGCGCTGTTCAAGCAGAAGGCGGAGATGACGCGGCAGACGCTGACCGTGCTGGCGGAGCGCGAGTTCGACGGCTACCTCGAGATCGGCTCCAAGGCCCGATATCACGGCGGACTGGCGAAAGCGTTGCGGCTGCGCGGCGAGCTGGTGTTCGTCGAGGAGAAGCCGCAGGGCAACTCGCCCGTCGACATCGTCGAGCGCGGCCGGATCGCGCGGCCGGGCCGGCACTTCACGCTCGACGACTACGCGCCGCTGCCCGAGGCCATCGCTTCGGGCAGCATCGGCCTGGTGACCTGCTACATCGGCCTGCACCACATGACACCGGAGACGCTGGGGCCTTTCCTGCGCTCGGTCCACCGCGTGATGCGCCCGGGCGGCGCGTTCATCGTGCGCGACCACGACGTGCGCGATCCCGACCTCGGCGCGCTGGTGTCGCTCGCGCACACGGTCTTCAACGCCGGACTGGGTGAGACCTGGGAGAGCAATGTCGCGGAGCGGCGCCACTTCGCCTCGGGACAGGATTGGGTGGACCGCCTGCGCGATGCCGGCTTCGAGGACAGCGGCCATCGCGTGCTGCAGGCCAACGATCCGACGATGAACACGCTGTTCTGCTTCATCAAGCCGGCGGAGGTCGCATGAACGGACGCTCGCCATCACGGTCGCCGGGTTGGATCGCCAGGGCTAAGACCGTCGCATCGATGCTGGCCATCGGGGTCACGGTGGCCTTCGGTGGCGCCGACGTCGTCGGCGCCGCCGAGCCTGAGACGCCGGTCGAGGATCGCCGCACGCCCGACCAGACCTTTCTCACCTTCCCCGAGTGGTACCTGGTGCACAGCCCGGCGGAGTACGCCGCCTGGCTGGGCCGCAGCGACGCACCCAGCCGCTTCCCGCTGTTCGCGCACGTCGGGCAGTTCTGGCAGTCGTACGGCGCGATCAACCGCGAGATCGAGCGCTACCCGTTCAACGGCGGCTACCACCTGATGGTGATGGTCATCGGCGTCAGCACGACGGTGGAGTACGCGCTCAAGGGCGCCTACGAACGCACGATCGGCCGCATCGCCGAAGGCCTGCGCGGCACGGACTGGCCAGTCGAGGAAGAGCGCTTCGCGGCCCGGTACGCGCAGGACTACGTCGACTTCATCCGCGTCGACCCCTGGTACAAGTTCGACTTCGCGTCGCAGCTGAAATCGCTGTGGTGCGACGTGCCGATGACCGGTCCGGACATGATGCGCAAATGGGAGCGTCGCTACCTGCTGACGACGGAACTGCTCGTCAAGGAAGGCTACGCACGGCTGATCAAGCTGGGCACGCAGACGATCTACGACGCGCCGAAACCGGTCACCGCCGTGTGGCTGAGCCGTGCGCCGGACGATGCGGCCGAGCGCGCCGCGTATCCGGACTTCATCGTCCCGCCGATGTCGTCGCCGTCGTCCTCATCGACGCAGGGCCCGGTCTTCGCGACGATTCCCCGCTACGAGGGGTTCACGACCTACAGCCGCTGGCTCGCACGACAGGACGTGGACTTCCTCAGCGTCGCCGGCAACACCGGCGAGATCGTGGTCAGCGAACTGGTCCCGCAGGCCTGGCAACCGACCGGGGCGCGGCTGCTCTTCGAGCAGCCTGTCCTCACACGGCCGGGCACCAAGCGCGCGGTCATCGCGCTGCCGATCGCGCGTCTGGGCGACGAGCTCCGGCGCGCCGAGCGGGCCGGCGACGCCATCGAGCATATCTACGACTTCTGACGCCCGACGCTCTGGACGACGCCCGGCGATCGGGGCGTCCTCCGTCTTCCGACGATCAGTTCAGACGGTAGTTCAGGCGCAGCCAGGTGATGGTGCCTTCGGGACGGTTGCGCACCGAGAACTCCTTCATCACCTTGAAGTCGACGCCCCACTCGCCGCTCTCCGCCAGGTAGGCGATCAGCGGGCCGGCCGACAGCGCCTGCACCTTGTTGGCGCCGGCATCGCCGCCGCGATCGGCGGTGAACTGCTTGAGCACGTAGCCCTGGACGCCCACCTTCCACTGGTCGTTGACGTTGTAGGTGCCGGACCAGTCCGCATGCAGGTACTGGCCGGAACGCACGCCGGTGTCGTCGTTGCGCGTGTTGATCGAATACGTGGCGCGCAGGCCGACGGCCAGGCCGTTCTCCCACACGCGCGAGGCCACCAGCAGCGGCTTGAAGGTCCAGTACTTGCCCGCGCCCGGATTGACCGCACGCTCCGCGTCGTACGAGCCCATCGGCGGGTTGAACGCGACGCCGAGCGCGACTCGCGATTCATCCTGCTGCCAGTCGATGTAGGCGGCGAGCTCCGGATCGGCCAGGCCGCTGCGCGTGCCCGACAGCGCGCCGCCGGCGGCGGACAGCTGCTGGTTGATCTGTGCCACGGCGGTCGGCGGCAGGCCGGCCGGCAGCACCGTGCTCAGCGTGAAGTCGTTGGTCTGCTTGACCAGCGGGAACGCGGCGGAGAAGCCCAGGCGGCCGTCCATCACGATCTTCTCGGTGACCCAGGTCAGGCGCGGCACGAAGACGTCGGCCTTGATCGAGCCGTGCACCGTCAGCGGCAGCGTGCCGACGCCGGGGATGGTCAACGAGCGCGTCGGCGTGTTGCCGTCGGCGTCGCGCAGCTTGTCGGCTTCGTAGTGCTGGTACCAGGTCTGAAGGTAGACGCCGGGGAACTGCGGCGTCGAGATCTCATAGGACGGCGCGCCGAGCAGCGCGCGCACCTGGCTGTTCTCGGTGGCGTGCGCGGCGCCGGTGACGGCGGCCAGCGAGATGAAAGCGGCGGCGAGCGCGCACGGGCGCACGCGGAGAAGGTCGATGGACACGGGGATCCCTCCGGGGAGTTCTGGATTTTCGAATCGGGGCGCATCGTGCCAGCGGAACAGGCGAGGGCTTGTGCCATTCGTCACATCGGGCCTCGGATTAGAGGCACGGCCCCAGTTTCCGGGGCTGACGCGCCACACCCCGCCGCGCTTTAATCCGGTCCGCAACGCGCCCGCGATCGCCGTCACCATCGGCCTGAACTCGCGACGCCCCGAGCCACGACCTCACTTGCCACCGCATCCGGCCGGCTCGCGGTTCCCTCTCACAACATGACGCGTCACGCCTCGAGGAGACATCCCATGCACCGTTCCGCCCCTGCCCGCTCCACCCTGGTCCGTACCTTCCGGAACGCCCTGTTCATCGGCCTCGCCGCGATGTCCTCGTTCGCCTTCGCGGCGGAGGTGGAGGTCGAGGGCTTCAAGTTCCAGGACACCGCGCTGCTGCACAACCAGACGTTGCAACTGAACGGCGCGGCGACGTCGAGCATCCTGTCGACGCGTTCGACGGCGGTGGCCTTCTACCTGCCGAAGAAGCAGACCACGATGGAGGCCGCGGTCGCCGAGAAGGGCGCGAAGCGCATCACCTTCTACATGATGCGCGACGTGTCCTCGCGCGACCTGGCCAACGCGATGCTGGACCGCATCCGCCAGAACGCGGCGGAGGAGTTCTCGAAGAACATCATCCAGACCGCGCAGTTGGGCGTCGTCTTCGGCAACCGCGCCAAGCTGCTGAAGGGCGACCTGGTCGTCATCGACTACGACCCGGCGAAGCAGACGACGGAGTTCAGCGTCAACGGCCAGAAGGTCGGCGACACCATCCAGGGCGAGAGCTTCTTCCCGATGATGATGAAGGTCTGGATCGGCCCGAAGGTCCGCGGCAGCACGCGCGACGGCCTGCTGGGGATCGCGCCGGCGAAGTGATCGCCGCCCGTTGGACCGCGCCGCGCGCCGGGAAGGCGCGCGTGCACGTCCGGCCGATGTGGCCGCTCAGCGTTCGACCGACGCGGCGTACAGCATCAGGCCGCGCTTGAGCAGCAGCGGCTCGACGCGCGCGAAGCCGGCTTCGGCCAGCGTGACGCGCTGCTCCTCGATGCTCATGTAGAGCTGGTCGTTCTTCATGCCGCCGTCGCCCGCGAAATGGTCGCAGACCAGGTAGCGGCCGCCCGGCGCGAGCAGCCCTCGCACCTGCTCATGCAGCGCGCGCGTATGCCGCTTGTGGCGCAGCTCGTGCACGGCCTGGTTCGTGACGACGTGATCGAACGGGCCGAGGCCCTCCGCCCAGTCCGGCTCGCGGAAGCTGCGCTCGACGAAACGCACACGATGCGCGTCGTCGCCGATGCGCTCGGCGGCGAGCTGATGCATCGCGGGCGAGAAGTCGAGCGCCACGTAGTCGACGGCGGGCAAGGCCTGGAGCAGGTACTGCGCCAGGAACCCCGGACCGGAGCCCAACTCGAGCACGCGACGGGCGTTGGCGGCGTCCAGTGCCTCGGCGAAGGTCGCGAAGAACTCGGTCCGCCACGGCCGTTTGACCATCGCCTCGTCGGCCCATTGGCGGGCGTCGGACATCTCGCGAAGGTCGATCGGGCTCGGGACGTCGAGCTGGGACAGGGACATCAGCGGCCCAGCTGCTTCAGCGCGGCCTGCAGGCCGGTGACACCGCCGACGCGCTGGTCGTTGATGAAGACCTGCGGCATCTGGCGCACGGACGGGCCACACTTCTCGTAGAAGGCCAGGCGCTCGGCCTCGTCGTCGATCAGGATTTCCTGATATTCCATCCCGCGGGACTTGAGCAGACTCTTCGCCGTGTCGCATTGCGGGCAGGCGGACTTCGAATAGACGACGATCTTCAGTTCCATGGGGCACGAGTGTATTCGTGGCCCCCGGCACCTGCCGACCAGGGGTCTCCCTGACCCCGGGGGATTGGAGGATCCCGGAGCCGCCGTCGCTGGCGCTTAAGCTCCGCCCCCATGGACGCCCTGATCACCGCCGCCGCCCGCTTCCTCGCCGCCGGCGACGCGTTGAGCGCGCTGCAGCGGGTGGCCCTGCGCGACGACGCGCCGGCGCTCGCGCTGCGCGGCATCGCGATGGCGCAGCTCGGCGAACACCCCCGCGCCCGCGAGCTCCTGCGGCAGGCCGCCAAGGCCTTCGGACCGAAGGAGGCCGTCGCCCGCGCACGCTGCGTCGTGGCCGAGGCGGAAGTCGCGCTGGCGATGCGCGATCTCGGCGATCCGACGCGTCCGCTGCTGCAGGCGGCCGCGACACTGGACGCCCATGAGGACCGCGCGAATGCCCTGCAGGCACGGCTCATCGCCGCGCGTCGCCTGATCCTGCTCGGTCGTCTCGACGAGGCCGCCGAGGCTCTCGCCGCGGCGGACGTCGACGGCGCGCCGCCCCTGCTCGGCGCGATGGCGGGCCTGGCCGCTGCGGAACTCGCGATGCGTGCGTTGCGAAGCAGCGACGCCAAGGTCGCCATCGAACGCGCACTCATCGCCGCGCAACGTTCCGGCGTGACGGCCCTGATGGCGGAAGCAACCGATCTACGCGCTTCGCTCGATCACCCGGCGGCTCGTCGCATCGACGGCGGCCAGATGAGGACCTTGCGGCTCCAGGAGGTCGAGTCCTTGCTGGCCTCGCCGATGCTGATCGTGGATGCCTGTCGCCGCGCGATCCGCGGCGCGGGGCTGGCCATCGACCTCGCGCGCCGGCCCGTGCTGTTCGCGCTCGCCCGCGTGCTGGCCGAGTCCTGGCCCGGCGACGCGGATCGGGCGACGCTCATCCTCCGCGCCTTCCGGACCCGGCATCCCGACGAGACCCACCGCGCGCGATTGCGCGTCGAGTTGGGCCGCCTGCGCGCCTTGATCGATCCCGTCGCCCGCATCGAAGCCACGCAGGAGGGCTTCGCCTTGCGAGTCGCGGACGAACACGCGGTCTGCCTGCTCGTGCCACCGATGGAAGGCGAAACCGCCTCGCTGCTGGCCCTGCTGGCCGACGGTGCGGCCTGGTCGACCTCCGCGCTGGCGATGGCGCTCGGCGCGAGCCAGCGGACGGTCCAGCGCGAGCTCGCGGAACTCGAGGCCGCGGGCCGGGTGCGCGCGCTCGGCCAGTCGCGCGCGAAGCGCTGGCTGGCGCCGCCGATGACGGGAATCGCGACGATCTTGTTACTCCCCGCGCAGCCGCCCGGTGGATAGATTGAGGTCCATGCGGCGACGGTTTCGCCGTACAGGAGATGACGATGACTGCTTCCACCCACAACCCCTGCGATCCCCACACCGAGGCTCGCATGGCCTCCAACGCGCACCTGCCCGCGGCCCGTGCCGCCGAGGTCGTCCGTGAGTACGGCCCCTACCCCGGCGCGCCCGCCGTTCACGGCGTGAGCCACGACGGCGACCGGGTCTGGGCCGCCACGGCGCTGGGGCTGCTGGCGATCGATCCGGCCAGCGGCGAGGTCCAGCGCACCCTGCCCTGCGCGGCGGACGCCGGCACCGCTTTCGACGGCCGCCACCTCTACCAGATCGCCGATTCACAGATCCAGAAGATCGACCCGCAGAGCGGGCGCGTCGTCGGGACCATCCCCGCGCCGTCGGGTCAAGGCAGCGATTCGGGACTCACGTGGGCCGAGGGCAGCCTGTGGGTCGGCCAGTACCGCGACCGCAAGATCGTGCAGATCGATCCGGAGACCGGTGCCGTGCGCCGGACCATCGAATCCAACCGCTTCGTCACCGGCGTCACGTGGGTGGACGGGGAGCTCTGGCACGGCACCTGGGAAGGGGACGAAAGCGAGTTGCGCCGCGTGGACCCGGCGGACGGCACCGTGATCGAGCGCTTGGCGATGCCGGCCAACGTCGGCGTCAGCGGGCTGGAGTCGGACGGCGCCGGGCTGTTCTATTGCGGCGGCGGCAACAGCGGCAAGCTGCGCGCCGTGCGGCGACCGGCGCGCGCCTGAGCGCATCCGCGATTCGGCGCAACGCGACCCGGCGAGGCGAGGCGGAACGCAAGACGCGAGGCGCGGTTCGAGCGTCCCGCGTCAGTCGGCCGCTCGAGCGCTCCGTCGCACCGCCTGCGGCGGCACGCCGAAGTGCCGGACGTAGACCTCGCGTAGGTGGCGTCGATCGCGGAAGCCGGCCTCGCGCGCGACCACGTCGAGCGAGTGCCGGCTCTGCTCGATCATCAGTCGGGCCGCTTCGAGCCGCAGTCCCTCGACGGCCTTGGCCGGCGGCATGCCGGTCTCCGCTGAAAACACGCGGCTGAACTGGCGCGGGCTGAGCGCGGCCACCTCGGCGAGTTCCTCGACCGACAGCGCCTTCGCGAGGTTGGCCCGCGCATAACTCAGCGCGTGCTGGATGCGATCCGACTTGGGCGCGAGGTCCAGCATCTCCGAGTGCTGGGATTGCCCGCCGCTGCGACGCTGCTGCATCACCAGCTTGTGCGCGACCGAGCGCGCGATCTCGTCGCCGAGGTCCTTCTCCACCATCGCCAGCGCCAGGTCCAGGCCCGCCGTCATGCCGGCGGAGGTCCATATCGGGCCGTCGACGATGAAGATGCGATCGCTGTCCATGTCGATGCCGGGGTGGCGTTCCTGCATCGCCTGCGCGAAGTACCAGTGCGTGGTGGCGCGCCGGCCATCGAGCAGACCGGCCTCCGCGAGCACGAAGGCGCCCGTGCAGATCGCGGCGATGCGACGCGCGTGCTGCTCCGCGCGCTGCAGGAAGCGCAGCACCTCCTCGGGCGGGCCGACCTCGACGGGGTCGGCCACGCCGGCCACGATCCAGGTGTCCGCGCGCGTCGCCCCGGTCAGCGGTCGCGCCGACACGGTGACGCCCATCGACGAGCGCACTTCGCCGCCGCCCGGCGAGTAGCAGGCCATCTCGTAGAACGGGCTGCCGGCGACCAGGTTGGCGTACTCGAACACGGCCTGCGTGCCCAGCGCCAGCAGCTGGAAGCCTTCGTTGAGGACATATCCGATGCGATGCATGGCCGGAATCATACCCTTCTACGTCATTTACGCCATATGACCGGATTCCTACCATGGACGTACTTCCAGCCAATCCCGGCATTCATCGAAGGAGTCCTCCATGACCACGTCCACTTCCGTCACGACCGCGTCCTCCGCCACTCGCCCCGGCACCGCGCTGATCACCGGCGCCTCGACCGGCATCGGCGCGATCTATGCCGACCGCCTCGCGCAACGCGGCTACGACCTGATCCTCGTCGCCCGTCAGCGTGACCGCCTGAACGCGCTCGCCGACACGCTGGCGACGAAGCATGGCCGCGCCGTCGAAGTGCTCGATGCCGATCTGGGAGATCCGGTGCAGCGCCGCCGCGTCGAGGACAAGCTGCGCGACGACGCGAGCATCACGCTGCTCGTCAACAACGCCGGGATCGGCACGCACACACCGCTGCTGGAGAGCGACGTCGAGCGCATGACGCAGATGGTGGAACTCAACGTCACGGCTCTGACGCGGCTCACCTACGCGGCGGTGCCCGGATTCGTGGCGCGAGGCCGCGGCGCGGTGATCAACATCGCCAGCATCGTGGCGATCGCGCCGGAGATCCTGAATGGCGTCTACGGCGGCAGCAAGGCCTTCGTCGTGGCATTCAGCCAGTCGCTGCAGCACGAGCTGGGCGGCAAGGGCCTGCGGGTGCAGGCGGTGCTCCCGGGCGCGACGGCGACGGACTTCTGGGCCATCGGCGGCCGGCCGGTCGAGCATCTGCCGCAGGAGATCGTCATGAGCGCCGAGGACATGGTTGATGCGTCACTCGTCGGCTTCGATCGCGGCGAGCTGATCACGATCCCGGCCTTGCACGACGAGTCGCAATGGCAGGCCTACGAGGGCGCGCGCCAGGCGATGTTCGGCGGCCTGTCGACCAGCGTACCGGCTCCGCGCTACGCGAAGGTCTGAACGTTCTTGCTCCCTCTCCCGCTTGCGGGAGAGGGTGGGGGTGAGGGCCAGCGGCGGTTGCAGTCCTGAAGCCCTTCTGCGCCGCCCCCCGCTTGCGGGAGGCGCGGGGAGGAGGGTCTTGCGACGCCTCGCTCAACGAGCCTTGCCGAGGTCCATGACCCAGTACTTGCTGTACGTGTTGGACGACGAAGCCGCCGGCCGGCAGGCGACGCCGACGTCGACGAAGTTCGCAGACATCAGGTTGGCGCAATGGCCGGCGCTGTTGCGCCAGGAGTTCATGACCGACTCGACGGTCTGCTGCCCTGCGGCGATGTTCTCGCCGACGGCGGCCCAGGTGTAGCCCGCATTGGTGATGCGGGTGGAGAAGCTGCGCCCGTCCTGGCTGTCGTGGCTGAAGTAGTTCTTCGTCGCCATGTCCAGCGCATGGGCGTCGGAGGCCGCGGTCAGCTTGTCGTTCCAGACCACCGGCGCCACGGCGGGGAAGTTCCCCGAGGTCCCGCAACTCGCGCCCGCCGCGCGCATCGCATTGATGCGGGTGAGCAGGTCCTGCTTGAAGTTGGGCAGGTCGCAGGTCCCGGCGACAAGGGGAGGATCCGTCGGCCCGGGGCCGGTCGGGTTGGTGGGATTGGTGGGCGTCGTGACGGGGTCCGGGGTCGGCGCATCGCTGCCCCCACCGCCGCACGCACCCAGACCCAGCACCAGGAGGGCAGCGATGATCATCGAAGTGGGGAACTGCCGGTGGGCCGGCATGTTGGAAGGGACGTCCATGCCCTTATCTTAGGAAACGTTTGGAAGGAATTCTGGAACCAAACGTTGCAAAGGTCAGCGGGCAAGGCCACCAGCCCTGGGGTGTAGCCAACTTGCCCACACCGTAGCCAAATTGCCTACAGCGCCTCTCCAGAGGAACGAGGGCCGCCAACCCTCCCGGGTCGACGGCCCCGTGACCACTCAGATCAAGTCGTAACGGTCCAGGTTCATCACCCGGGTCCAGGCCTTGACGAAGTCATTGACCAGCACCTTCTCGCCGTCCTTGGACGCGTAGACCTCGGCCAGCGCCCGCAGCTGCGAGTTCGATCCGAAGACCAGGTCCGCCGTCGTGGCGGTCCACTTCGCGGCGCCCGACGTGCGGTCGCGGCCTTCGAGCACGCCGTCGTCGCTCGCCGACTTCTGCCACTTCGTCCGCATGTCCAGCAGGTTGACGAAGAAATCGTTGCTCAGCGTCCCGGGCCGCGTCGTGAGCACGCCGTGCTTCGTGTGACCCGTATTGGTGTCGAGCACCCGCATGCCGCCGACCAGCGCCGTCAGTTCCGGCGCGCTCAGCGACAGCAGCTGGGCCTTGTCGATCAGCAGCTCGGCCGTGTGCTTGACCAGGTCCTTGCGCACGTAGTTCCGGAAGCCGTCGGCCGCGGGCTCCAGGTAGCCCATGGCGTCGACGTCGGTCTGGTCCTGCGACGCGTCGGTGCGCCCCGCCGTGAACGGCACGACGACGTCATGGCCGCCCTGCTTGGCCGCCGCTTCGATGCCCGCGGAGCCGCCCAGCACGATCAGGTCGGCCAGCGAGATCTTCTTGCCGCCAGCCGCCGCGCCGTTGAATTCCTTGCGCACCGTTTCCAGCTTGCTCAGCACCTTCTCGAGCTCGCTGGGCTGGTTGACCGGCCATTCCTTCTGCGGCGCGAGGCGGATCCGCGCGCCGTTGGCGCCGCCCCGCTTGTCGCCGCTGCGGAAGGTCGAGGCCGAGGCCCACGCCGTCGACACCAGCTGCTGCACGGTCAGGCCGCTGGCCAGCAGCTTGGCCTTCAGGGCGGTGACGTCCTGGTCGTCGACCAGCGGATGGTCGACCTTCGGTACCGGGTCTTGCCAGATCAGCTCTTCCTTCGGCACCAGCTTGCCGAGGTAGCGCGACTGCGGTCCCATGTCGCGGTGCGTCAGCTTGTACCAGGCACGTGCGAACGCGTCGGCCAGTTCGGCCGGGTTGTCCTTGTAGCGGCGCGAGATCTTCTCGTAGGCCGGGTCCACGCGCAGCGCGAGGTCGGCCGTCGTCATCATCGGCGCGTGCTTGCGCGACTTGTCGTGCGCGTCGGGCACCGTGCCCGCGCCCGCGCCGCCCTTGGGCGTCCACTGGTGCGCGCCGGCGGGGCTCTTGGTCAGCTCCCATTCGAAGCCGAACAGCGTCTCGAAGAAGCTGTTGTCCCACTTCGTCGGCGTCGGCGTCCAGGCGCCCTCGATGCCGCTGGTGATCGTGTAGACGCCCATGCCCTCGCCGAGCGCGTTCTTCCAGCCGAGGCCCTGGTCCTCGATGTCGCCGCCCTCGGGCATCGCGCCGACGTGGTGGGCCTCGCCCGCGCCGTGCGCCTTGCCGAAGGTGTGGCCGCCGGCGACCAGCGCGACGGTCTCTTCGTCGTTCATCGCCATGCGCTTGAAGGTCTCGCGGATGTCGCGCGCCGACGCGGCCGGATCGGGATTGCCGTTCGGGCCTTCCGGGTTCACGTAGATGAGGCCCATCTGCACGGCGGCCAGCGGATTCGCGAGGTCGCGATCGCCGGCATACCGCTCGTCGCCGAGCCAGGTGGTTTCCGGTCCCCAGAAGACGTCGGTCTCCGGTTCCCAGACGTCGGCGCGGCCGCCGGCGAAGCCGAAGGTCTTGAAGCCCATCGATTCCAGCGCGACGTTGCCGGCCAGGATCATCAGGTCGGCCCAGGACAGCTTGCGGCCGTACTTCTGCTTGATCGGCCAGAGCAGGCGGCGGGCCTTGTCGAGGTTGCCGTTGTCGGGCCAGCTGTTGAGCGGCGCGAAGCGCTGCGCGCCGGTGCCGGCGCCGCCGCGGCCATCCTGCACGCGGTAGGTGCCGGCCGAGTGCCAGGCCATGCGGATGAAGAACGGACCGTAGTGGCCGTAGTCGGCGGGCCACCAGTCCTGGGAGTCCGTCATCAGCGCGTTCAGGTCCTTGACGACGGCGTCGAGGTCGAGGGTCTGGAACTCATGCGCGTACTTGAAATCCTCGCTCATCGGATTCGTCCTGGACGAATGCAGCGAGAGGATGGAGAGGTTCAGCTGTTCGGGCCACCAGTCGCGGTTGCCCTTGGTGCCGGCCACCGCGTGGTGGTGGGTACCGCCCGTGAACGGGCACTTCGATTCGCCTGACATGTCTTCCTCCTGAGTTGAGCCTTGGGGAACAGTCCGCTGGTCCGCCTGCAGCGGGTGAGCGCGGACGAGTCTAGGACTGGCTGAGTGGCGACAGCAACAGTCGTGGTTTATCGGGGCGATAGTTTTCTCGACGCCCATGGTCCGGTCGAGGTTGCCGGGTTCGTCACCCCGGTGCCACAATCCGCGCCTTTCATCCCTTGGAGCCCTTCGTGGACAGTGCCCCCAGTCTTATCGCGACGCGAGCCGGAACGGCCGCCGCACGACTGACGCGCTGACCCGGCTCCGGTGGCGCGCAGCGCCGCGCAGCCCTTCTTCTCCTGTCGCATCGATCGCCTTTCCGAGGCAACCGTCGCCCAGACGCGACGACTCACCCGATCCGATCCATCGTGAACCGCGCCGTCATCACACCCCAACGGGTGTGCCGGACAGTGCGCGCAGGAGTTTTCCCATGCCCTTCTTCCTGCTGGTCCTGCTGACCGGCCTGCTGCTGCCCTTCCACGCCTTCGCCGCCGGCGGACATCACGCCGTCGATGACGCGGCGATCGCCGAACCGGGCCAATGCAACCTCGAACTCTGGGCCGAGCGCTCCAACCTCGACCGTCGCCAGCTTCAGCACGCCGGTCTCGGCTGCAATCTGTCCGGTGTCGAAGTGGGACTCAACGCCGATCGTGAAACCGCGCGCGGAGCTTCGTCGCTCCACGTCCACGGCGTGCAACTCAAATGGGCGACGGAGTTGCGCCCGCAACTGGCGATCGGACTGGTCGCCGCGCTGGGGTGGCAAGACCAGACCCCGCGGGCGCAACAGTCCTTGCTGGTGCCGCTGACGTGGACGCCGCGCGAGGACGTGGCGATCCATCTGAACCTGGGCCGCACCTTGCTCAGGGGCGCCGACGATCGCACCCAGCGCGGCATCGCCGCGGAGTGGCAGATGACGCCGGACTGGCAGGCGCTGACCGAGTATTTCCACGACGGCCGGCGGCCGCTGACGCGACTTGGCCTGCGCCGCACGCTGAGCGACCGGCTGACGCTCGATCTGAGCTTCGCGAAGACGACCGCCACCTCGCGCGCGCCGAAGGAAGGCTGGTGGACGATCGGCGCGAACTGGACCTTCGGCCAGTGAGCGCGCATGGGCCCGAGCGGCATGCATTCCCCGCATGAATAAACTCGCTGGTCGAGTAAGGCCATTGGGCAGACTCCGTTCGTCGTCAATCTGGAGGACAAGAATGACGCTCCCCCCTGCCGGGCGCCCCCGGCAGCAGGATTGACGACGAGAATCGCCCGGCTTGCCGGATCGCCCGCGTGGGCGACGGCACTTTCAACCTTGGAGCCCACCATGTCTCTGCGCATCAACGACATCGCCCCGAACTTCACCGCCAAGACCACGCAGGGGGAGATCGACTTCCACAGCTGGATCGGCGACAGCTGGGCGATCCTGTTCTCGCATCCGAAGGACTTCACGCCGGTGTGCACGACCGAACTCGGCTACATGGCCAAGATCGAGCCCGAGTTCACCAAGCGCAACGCCAAGCTGATCGGCCTGTCCATCGACCCGGTCGAGAACCACGCCAAGTGGGCCGCGGACATCGAGGAGACGCAGGGCGCGGCGGTGAACTACCCCATGATCGGCGACACGGATCTGGCCGTGGCCAAGCTCTACAACATGCTGCCGGCGGAAGAGCCGGGCACGTCGGACGGCCGCACGGCGGCGACCAACGCGACGGTGCGTTCGGTGTTCATCGTCGGTCCGGACAAGAAGATCAAGCTGACGCTGACCTACCCGATGACCACGGGTCGCAACTTCGACGAGATCCTGCGCGTGCTGGACTCCATCCAGCTGACCGCCAAGCACCGCGTCGCGACGCCGGTGAACTGGAAGCACGGCGACGACGTGATCATCGCCGGCTCGGTGTCCGACGACGAAGCCAAGACGATCTACCCGGAAGGCTGGAAGGCGCCGAAGCCCTACCTGCGCATCGTCAAGCAGCCGAAGTGATCGGATGCGGCTTGCGCGCGTCCCAGCGCGCATGACCCGCCCCCGATGCATCGCCAGGCCGGTGCCCCCTCCGATGGGGGGCATCGGCCTTTTTCGTTTTCTGCGTCGATAACATCCGCCGCGTCATTGCGGCGAACGACCGCATCGCAGGGAGTCGACGATGGATCATTCACGCCGCTGGATCGTGGCGGGCGGCCTGCTGCTGATCGGCGCAGCACTCGCCGTGCAGTTCTGGCCTGCTTCGCCGAAAGACGAGTACGTCGCGTCGGCGACCTCGCCCACCGCTGTGCAGTCGCCGTCCTCCGCATCGCAGCGCGCCTCCGAGCCTGCGTTCGCGAAACCCGAGAAACACGAGCAGGCCCGGCCGGCCGTCACGCCCGCTTCTGCGGCGGCGAGCGGCGCCACGGCCAAGGCCTCCCTGGAGTTCAAGCCACCGACGATGCAGGACTTCGGTCAGATCGCACTGATCGGCATGCATGGCGGAACACCGAAGCAGGCCGGTGAGGCGGCCTTCGTGCTGCAGACCTGTCTGGAGAACTCCCTGTACGACCGGTCTGGCGATGCCAGGCGATTGAGCCAGCAGGATCCGAAGCGCAACGGCAGGATCGCCGCCGCGGAGTGGCTCGAAAACCAATGCAAGTCGATCACGCCGGAGATGCAGGCCCAGCGCGGCGCCCTCGCGGGGCGAGCGGTGGAGGCGGGCCTGACCGGCGTGTCGTCGATCTACGGCCGCTCCGTCGGCTACCGTCCGCCCGAGGCGATGCGGGATCGGCTGCTGGACGCGATGAAGACCGAGTTCCGTGAGGGTGAGCTACGCATGGCCGAGGAGCTTGGTTTCAACGGCATGAAGTTGGGCATGTCCAAGACGGAGGCGCGTGCCTACCTCCTGGTGGCGTTCTCCGAAGCGCCGAAAGAGACCCGGGAGATGCAGGAGACGATCCTCCAGGGAAGCCCATTCCGCGACATGTCCGAGGAAGAGATCCGCGAGTCTGAAGCGATCGCCGAGCGCCTCAAGCAGGAACGGCAGCCGCCAAAGCGGCGGAACGGATGAGCGCCTTGAACGAACGCCCGAGGGCCAACGGACGCCGAACCATGTTTACCGGCGGGGCGCTGCTCCTGATCGGCATCGCGGCCGCGGCCACCTACTTCTTGGTCGTCCCTTCATCGGTTGAACAGACAGCATCGTTCGCGGCAGTTCCGGCGCCGATCGCATCCGCATCCGACAGCGAGGCCTCGCTCCCGGTGTCGATGGCGCGGCAAACCGCTCCGCCGAGCTCGGGCGCAGCCCGCGCCGACGAAGTGTCCCCTGTCGTTCCGACGCCAGGTGTCGGTGCCTCCGCTGCGATGCGGGACCATGGCCAGATCGTGATCACGGCCGTCAACGGCGGCACGCCGGCACAGCTCGGACGAGCGGTCATCATCATGTCGATGTGCCGCTTCGCCTCGGACATGTCGCGGACCGTGGAGCGGCTGAAGTCGGAAGGCCACCTGTCCGGCGAAGACGCCGTCGTCGCCACCGCGCACTTCAGCGAGCGTGAGCGTGAATGCCAATCCATCCCTCCCGATCTCATGCCTCGCCAGAAGGAGCTCGCGGAGCGGGCGCTGCTCGGCGGCGCGCGAGGGGTGGCCATCATCTACGCCGACCTGGTCGGTGTCGATCCCCCCGCATCGATGAGGCGGCCCTTGGGCGAAGCCCTGCGGGCCGATTTTCTCGACGGCGACTACCTCGCATCGCGAATGCTTGCGAAACATGCCGAACTGTTCGGACTTTCCCGCGTCGAGACACGCGCCTATGAAATCGCGTTCGAGACGGAGAAGAGTCGTCGCGGGAGAGCCTGGAACCTTGACGACTTCGTCAAGCCCACACCGGCGCTGAGCGAAGAGGAGCGGCGTCAGGCCCAGGAGCTGGCGCAGACGTGGCTCCGGAGCGTCAACAGGGCAGATCGACCGGGCGGCTGAGCCAGAATCCCGCCCTCAATCAAGACACCGATCCAGGGAGGATCCATGACCGACAAGAGAGCCATCCGGCGCCAGATGGACGCCATGCTCGCCGAGGGCGCAGGCAAGACCGAGGTCTTCCGGCAGCTGTCCGGACAAGGCGTCAAGGATCGCCAGCTCGCCATCTGGCTGGCGAGCAAGCCCGAACTCCAGGCCTTCGCCGAGATGAAACTGCACGTCAACATCCTCACGGCGTTCATGGTCCTGCAGGCGCTGATCATCCTCGCGATGACGGCCTCCACCTCCCTCTTTCTCGGGCTGGCGATGATGCTCATCCCGCTGCTCTTCGCCTGGGGCTTCCGACAGCCCCGGGCCGGCGCCTACACCGGCTACCTGTTCCTCTCGATCATCATGCTGGGCCGCAACGTCGCCGGCATGTTCCCGTTGACGGCCGGAAGCATCGTCGGCTTCTCGATCGCGATCGCGATGATCTGGTACGTCTTTTGGATCCAGCGTCGCATCTATCCCGACATGAGCTTCATCGGCCCCAATCGCAAGGGCCTCCAGTTCGTGTTCACGACATGAGACAGCGGCGCGCGCCGTATCGCCGTCAGGCCTTCACGTCGAAATAGCCCGCGTCATCGAGATCCTCCGCCAGCGTCGGATGCCTCGGCGCCCAGCCGAGCGCCTCACGCGTGACGGTGCTCGTCGCCGCGAAGCTCAAGCCGGCGAACTTCGTGAACCAGCCGAAGTGCGCCGGCGCCTCGTCCTGCGAGAGGCTCACCACCGGCACACCCAGCCGCTCGCCGATCGCCGTCGCGATGTCCTTGAACGGGATGCGCTCCTCCGCGATCGCGTGCCAGCGCGCGCCGGCCCGAGGCGATTCGATCGCCCGGCGGTACACCACCGCCGCATCGCGCCGATGCACCGCGCTCCACCCGATCTGCCCGTCGCCGATGTAGGCCGAGCGGCCCGTGCGCCGCGCGAGGTCGATGAGGATAGGCACGAAGCCGTGATCGCCCGCGCCGTGCACCGTCGGCGTGAGGCGCACGATCGCCGCATTGATGCCCCGCGCCGCGAGTGTCAATGCGGTCGGCTCGGACGCGCGGGGATAGCCCTCGGACACAGGCAGGCACGGATCGCCTTCGTGACCGAGGCGACCCAACACCTGCATCGCCAGCCCCGAGGTCACCAACAGCGGCCGCTGCGATCCCATCAGTGCCTCGCCCAGCGCCTCGATGGCGACGCTGTCGCGCCGGCAGCTCTCGGCGAAGCGGGAGAAATCGTGATCGAACGCCGTGTGGATGACCGCATCGGTCGCCGCCGCGCCCGAACGCAAGCTGTCGAGATCGTCGATCGTGCCGCGATGCACCTCGGCGCCGGTCCTCGCCAACGCCTCCGCGGAGGCGTCCGACCGCGCCAGCCCCAGCACCTGATGGCCAGCCTCGATCAATTCATCGACCACCGCCGACCCGACGAAGCCCGTGGCTCCAGTGACGAAAACGCGCATGAGAGAAACCCTCGAAAGTTGATGCCACGCATCGTCGACGCAGAATCCATCCCGGTGTAGTAGTGACCTTATCCAGGTATGGCGGCTAACAGGATGAACAACGTCTTTCCCCTTCCCTCCTTGCTTCCTGCCTCCGAGCCTCCTGCCTCCGCGCTGCCGACAGCGGCCACGCAGACGCCCAAGGACAACGTGCTCGGCGTCTACCTGCGCGATCGCCGCGAGCGGCTCGATCCCACCGCCCTCGGTCTGCCCATGACACGCCGGCGCACGCCCGGCCTGCGCCGCGAGGAAGTCGCGCAACGCGCCCATGTGAGCCCGACCTGGTACACGTGGCTGGAGCAGGGCCGCGGCGGCGCGCCGTCGGAGGTCGTGCTCGAACGCATCTCCGGCGCGCTGCTGCTGACGGAGGTCGAGCGCGAGCATCTGTTCCAGCTCGCCTTCGGACGCGCGCCCGAGCTCCGTGCGCCGGAAGCCGTCGGCATCACGCCGCGGCTGCAGCGCGTGCTGGACGCGCTGACGCTGAGCCCGGCGATCGTGAAGACGACACTGTGGGACGTCGTCGGATGGAATCGCGCGGCGGCGGCCGTGCTCACCGACTACGGCGCGCTGCCGCCTGAGCAGCGCAACATCGTGAAGCTGATCTTCTGCAACCCGCGCGTGCGCGCCGCGCAGGACGACTGGGAGAGCGTCGCGCGTTTTGTCGTGGCCGCGTTCCGCGCGGACTCGGCGCGCGTCACCGACACAGCCAAGGTCGAGGCGTTGGTGCGCGAGGTCAGCGTGCTGAGTCCCGAGTTCGAGAAGTTCTGGCGCGAGCACGACGTGCAAGCCTTCGGCGAAGGCGTGAAGCGGCTGCGGCACCCGGTCGCCGGACGGATCGCCTTCGAGTACTCGGCGTTCTCCGTCGATCAGCGATCGGACCTGGGGATGGTGGTCTATCAGCCGGCGACGCGCGACGACGAAGACAGCGTGCGCCGGCTGTTGAATCTCCAGGCGCTGGCCTCGACCTGAAGGCCCGCGCCTCGCGGACGCTCGCGGCGTCGGCGCACCGACGCATTGCGACATCAGTACATCAGCGACTCAGGGCAGGAACAGCGCCTTCTCTTCCTCGAACGCCTGCTGCAGGTGATCCGCCACCGTGCGGATCGCCCGGTCCTTCCGGTCCTGCCCGCGGATCAGCAGCCACATCTCGCGCGGATCGCGCACCGGCTCGAGCGCGCACACGCGCAGCCCCGGCACCTGCCGCCCGATGTAGTGCGGCAGCACCGCGAGCCCCGCGCCGGTCCTTGCCGCGATGGCCTGCGACATGTGGTTGTTGGCGCGGAAGGCCACCCGCGCGCGCGGGAAACGCTGCGCCAGCCACGCCGCGTCGGGCATGTCGGCGTTCTCCTCGTCGAAGCCGACGAACACCGGCTCCGCGCCGGCCTCCGCAGCCTCGCAGAGCGCCGGCGTGCCGTAGAAACCGAAGCCCATCGTGCCCAGCGGCTTCACGATGAAATCGCCGTCCTTCGGTCGCGTGAGACGCACCGCGATGTCCGCCTTGTGCCGGTCGAGGCTCACGGCCCGCAGGTCCGTCGCGAGGTCGAGATCCAGCCCCGGATGCAGGACCGAGAGCCGCGCCATCCGGTCGATCAGGAAACCCTGCGACAGCGCCGGCGGCGCATTCACCCGCACCAGCCCGCGCACCGCGCCTTCGCCGTCGCCCTCGCGCGCGAGTGACTGCGCCGCGGACTCCATGTCGCTCGCCGCCGAGAGCGCGCGCCGCCCCGCCGCCGTCAGCACGTAGCCATCGGGCCGGCGATCGACGAGCTTCTCGCCGAGGCTGTCCTCCAGCGCCTGGATGCGCCGCGAGATCGTCGCGTGATTGACCGTCAGCGCCCGCGCTGCCGCCGAGAGGCTGCCGTGCCGCCCCAGCGCGAGGAACACGCGCAGGTCCTCCCAGTCGACGCCCCCGCGGAACCCTGTGCGTTTTTGATCAGCCATTGAGACAGGATAGCGGCTACCGCCCGGGAGGGCCGGCTCCTAACCTTCTGTCCAACGCCGAACGAACTCCACTCGCCGCGGCGTCCCGACCCACCCGGATCCTCCGGATCCCGCATGAACAGGAGCCTTTCCATGTCCACGACTTCCCACACCACCGGCCAGAAGGTCGCCATCGTCACGGGTGCCTCGCAAGGCATCGGCGCCGCGCTCGTCGCCGCGTATCGCGCACAGGGCTACGCCGTCGTCGCCAACTCGCGCCACATCCAGCAGGGAGACGACGCCGGCGTCATCGCCGTGCCCGGCCACATCGGCGACCGCCTCGTCGCGCAGCGCGTCGTGCAGACGGCGCTCGACCGCTTCGGCCGCATCGACACGCTGATCAACAACGCCGGCATCTTCATCGCCAAGCCGTTCACCGAGTACACGCCGCAGGACTTCCAGGACGCGTTCGCGGTCAACGTCGCCGGCTTCTTCCACGTCACGCAGCTGGCGCTGCCGCAGATGCTGCAGCAGAAGAGCGGCCACGTCGTGACGATCACGACGACGCTGGTCGACCAGCCGATCGCCGCCGTACCGACCGGCCTGGCCGGCCTGACCAAGGGCGGCCTCGACGCGGTGACGCGCTCGCTGGCGATCGAATACGCGAAGACCGGTGTGCGCGTGAACGCGGTGCGTCCCGGCGTGATCAAGACGCCGATGCATGCGCCGGAAACGCACGACTTCCTCGCCGCGCTGCACCCGATGGGCCGCATGGGCGAGATCAGCGATATCGTCGACGCGGTGCTGTACCTGGAGCGCGCCGGCTTCGTGACCGGCGAACTGCTCAACGTCGACGGCGGCCAGCACGCCGGCCGCTGAGGAGCCCACCATGCCCTACGTCAATATCAAGGTAACCCGCGAAGGCACCTCCCCCGGCGCCAGCGCCACCACGCCCGAGCAGAAGGCCGCCCTGATCCAGGGCGTCAGCGATCTGCTGTTCGAGGTGATGGGCAAGCCGCACCACATGACCTTCGTCGTCATCGACGAGGTCGAGCTGGAGAACTGGGGCGTCGGCGGCCTGCCGACGGCGGAGTTCCGCCGCCGACAGGCCGGGACGCCGGGCTAGGGAGGCCCTGGAGACCGGTTCCCTCCACGGTGAGGATGACGCGGCGTCATCCGCCCTTGATCCTCACCGTGAACGTGAGTCGGTAGCTGCCGCCATCGCCGCTGTAGCTCAGCGGCGAGATGGCGGTCTCGGTCGTCACCGACGGCACGACGAAGCTGTGCCAGCCGAGATACTCGTCGTTGGACAGCGAGGCTTGCACGAAGGTCGAGAGCTTCGGTCCCACCACCGATCGGAGCTGCGCCGCGGTCAGGTTGGCCCAGCCGCTCTGTCCATACTGGTTCCAGACAGACTGCATCATCACCTGCAGGAAACCGCCGCTGCCCAGGTCCGGATCCCAGTCCTCCTCGAGCAGCCACGCGAAGACGAAGGCCCCGCCGGCCTCGGCCTCGTCGACGATCTGCCGGGTGTTGACGACCCGGCCCTTCAGGAAATGGTCGTCCCAGTCGGGATCGCGCACACGGATCAGCTTGCCGCCTGGCACGTTGCGATGCGCCATGAACACCAGCACGTAGGGCGAGTCGCCGCCGTCGCCTTCGCTCGTATCGTCCACGCACTTGATCTGCGTCACCATCAACTGACGTGTGGGCATGGGGCACCTCCTGCGAATCTCGCATCGCGGCCACCGCCCGAGATCGAGCCGTGAAGAAGCCGTGAGCCAGACTAGGCAGCGCCAAGGGAACGGCCCATCCCTAGGACCTTGTCGTCCCCCTAGCTTCGCCCCCCTAGGTTGGCAGCCCTCGTTGGAGGTTCCAGCGCATCGCGGGTGGGCATCGCCGTCACGGCGCGCCGGTCACAGCACCGCGTAGCGTCCCGGCTTGTGGTTCACCGCGATGAAGAGGTTCATCACCACCGCGGCCAGCACCGAGTACGCGACCCGCTCCACATCCACCACCGTGAGGGCGAGCAGCACGATCGCGCAGTCCATCGCCATCTGCACCTTGCCGGCGCGCCAGCCCTTGGCCTTCTGCAGGTAGAGCGAGACGATGGTCGCGCCGCCGAGGCTGGCGCGATGCCGTGCCAGGAACAGGCAGCCCGAGCCCAGTAGCGCGCCGCCGAGGATCGCGGCGTAGGCCGGATGGATGCGGTCGATGGCGAAGAGCTTGGGCGAGAACTCGGTCAACACCGACAGCAGCGCGATGGAGAGGAAGGTCTTGATCGTGAACTCGCGGCCCATGCGCGTCCAGGCGAACCAGTAGAACGGCAGGTTGATCAGGAAGAAGAGCTTGCCCAGGCTCACGCCGGTCGCGTAGTGCAGCACGAAGGCCGCGCCCGCCGTGCCACCGGTCAGCAAGCCGACCTGCGCGAACAGGATCAGCGCCAGCGAGACGAACAGCGTCCCGGTGAAGATCGCCTGCGCATCCTCGAAGGCCGTGTGGGAGCGGATCGCCAGATCGGCGAGCGGCTCCGCGACGTTCGGGGAAACCGGCGGTGGGGTGTCGTCAGGTGTGGCGCTCATCCTGGGCACGAAGCAGAAAGCGTGCCCAGGAGTGTCTCACCGGGCGTCGTTCACCGGCCTTGCGCCTTCAGCCGCGCATCGAGCCGCGAGAACACGCGCCGCGCATTGCCTTCGTAGACCAGGTGCCGCTCCTCGTCGCTGAGGTTCGGCGTGGCGGCGATGTAGCGCTTGGTGTCGTCGAAGTAATGGCCGGTCTCCGGATCGATGCCCCGCACCGCGCCGATCATCTCGGACGCGAAGAGCACGTTCTTCACCGGGATCACCTTCGTCAGCAGGTCGATGCCCGGCTGGTGATAGACGCAGGTGTCGAAGAAGATGTTGTTGAGCAGATGCTCGTCGAGCAGCGGCTTCTTGAGTTCCTGCGCCAGCCCGCGGAAGCGGCCCCAGTGGTAGGGCACCGCGCCGCCGCCGTGCGGGATCAGGAACTTCAGCGTCGGGAAATCCTTGAACAGGTCGCCGGTCAGGCACTGCATGAAGGCAGTCGTGTCCGCGTTCAGGTAGTGGGCGCCGGTCGTGTGGAAACACGCGTTGCAGCTGGTGCTGACGTGGACCATCGCGGGGATGTCCAGCTCGACCATCTTCTCGTAGAGCGGATACCAGTGACGGTCGGTCAGCGGCGGGCTCGTCCAATGGCCGCCGGACGGATCAGGGTTCAGGTTGATGCCGACGAAGCCGTAGTCCTTGACGCACTTCTCGAGCTCAGGGACGCAGCTCGCCGGATCGACGCCGGGGCTCTGCGGCAGCATCGCCGCGCCGACGAAGTGCTCGGGGAAGAGTTCGGCGACGCGCGCGCAGAGCTCGTTGCAGATGGCGGCCCAGGTGGCCGAGGTCTGGAAGTCGCCAATGTGATGCGCCATGAAGCTGGCGCGCGGGCTGAAGATGGTCAGATCGGAGCCGCGCTCCTTCATCTTCTTCAGCTGGTTGGTCTCTATCGACTCGCGCAGCTCGTCGTCGGAGATCTTCAGGTCGCTGGCCTTGGGTGCCCGCGACGGGTCCTTCAGGCCCGCGATCTGCAGGTCGCGCCAGGCGCCGAGCGCGGCGGGAGCAGTTGTGTAGTGACCGTGGACGTCGATGATCATGGGGCTCTCTGGTTCGAGGGGAACGACCGTGGCATGGCGCTGCCCTGCCGGGCCGACTGCGGTGCATTGTGGAGAGCCGCGCCTCGTCGTCCAAGTTATGGCCCGGACTAGCTGCTATTCAAATCCGGCATGGCGAGGGGACGAAGCTGAAGCGCCTCTTGCTCCCTCTCCCGCACGGCGGGAGAGGGTGGGGGTGAGGGCCAGCGGCGGTGGCAGTGCTCAAGCGTCAAGCGCGCCCGTGCGTGATGACGTACGCCGCCCGGTGCAGATGCGCCATGAAGTGCCGCACTGCCGGCTTCACCGCCGCGTCGTTGCGCGCCATGGCGCCGAGCGTCAGGCGCAGCGGCGCTTCCTTCACGGGCACCACCTGCAGGAACTGCGCCGCGAACGGATGCGCGGCGATCTGCCGCGGCAGCAGGCCGACGCAGTTGCCGCTGGCGATCACGGACAGCAGCCCCAGCGTTGAATTGACGACCGCCCCGGCGGGCGGCGGCGGCAGTCCGTTGTTCTCGAAGAGCGTGCGCGCCAGCCCCGTCGCTTCGGTCGCGCCGGTGTAGACCCAGCGCGCTTCGGCGAGATCGACCAGATGCTTCGATCGCGCCAACGCATTGCCCTTGCGCACCACGACGACCATGTCGATCGGCATCAGCGACTCGACGGTGCATTCACCGCGCGGCAGAGGCTCGGGCAAGGGACCGAGCGCGATGTCGACCTCGCCCTTGCGCACGCGCGTGAGCTGCGCGATGTAGAGCTCCTCCACGATGCGCAGCTGGATGTCGGGGAACTCGGCACCGAAGGTGCGCAGCGCCTCGGGCACCAGCAGCATCACCGCCAGCGGCACCGCGCCGATCGTCAGCGAGCCCGTCATGCGGCCGCTCAGTTGCTGGATCTGCTCCCGGGCGTGGGAGAGCTCGCGGTCCGCGGCCAGCGCGCGCTCGTACAGGACCATGCCCTGCGCCGTCGCCAGCACGCCGGTCGTCGAGCGCAGCAGCAGCGTCGTGGCGAGCTCGCGCTCGAGCTCCCGGACCATCTTCGTCAGCGCCGGCTGCGACACGCCGACGCGCCGCGCGGCCGATCGCAGGCTGCCTTCCTCCACCGCGGCGACGAGCGCCCGCAAGTTCGTGAGCTTCATGCGGGCGGATGATAGCCAGCGATAACGGGCAGTTATCGCCTCCCGGTCTGCGCCATCTATTCGCGTCTCGGCCCCCTGCCTAGAGTCGCGCCGGTTTCGCCTCGCTCCGTGTGTCGGGCGTGACCGGAACGACAAGAGCAACGAGGAGACAAGCGATGACGACAAGAACGATCGCCCGTGCGGCGAGAACGGCGTTGGCAACGGCAGCAGCCGCGTTGATGGCAGGTGCCCCCTGCGGGAGCGCGCAGGCGCAGACCGCGGGTAACGTGCAGATCTACGGACTGCTCGACGTGCCGGTCGAGTACCTGAACAACGTCGGCGCAGCCGGCGCGAGCCTGACCCGCATGCCGGGGCTGAGCGGCGGCTACGCGCCGTCGCGGCTGGGATTCCGGGGCACCGAGGATCTTGGCGACGGACTCAAGGCCGTGTTCACGCTGGAAATGGGCATAGGCGCCGACAGTGGCACGCTCAACCAGGGCGGCCGCGCATGGGGTCGCCAGGCCTACGTCGGATTGCAAGGCGGCTGGGGCACGATCAGCCTCGGGCGTCAGTACTCGATGCTGTTCTGGTCGCAGACCGACGCGGACATCCTCGGCCCGGCGATGTTCGGGTCCGGCTCCCTCGACAGCTACCTGCCGAATGCGCGCGTGGACAACGCGATCGCGTATCGCGGTCAGTTCAGCGGCTTCACCGTCGGCGCGACCTGGAGCCCCGGCCGCGATGCGGTCAACGCGGGACCGAGCCCGTCCGGCACCAACTGCGCGGGCGAGAACGCGGCCGACAAGAACGCCTGCCGGCAGTGGTCGGCGATGGTCAAGTACGACACGCCGGTGTGGGGCCTGGCCGCGGCGGTCGACGAGATCCGCGGCGGCGCCGGCGCCTTCGCGGGCCTGACCAGCAGCGCGATGAAGGACCGCCGCAGCACGGTGGCGGGCTGGTTCAAGACCGGGGACTGGAAGCTCGCGGCGGGCCTGATCGCGCGCCGCAACGACGCCAGCCTCGCCACACCCAAGAGCAATCTCTGGTACGCCGGCGCGACCTGGTCGCTGAACCCGAGCTGGGGACTCGACGCGCAGGTGTTCAAGCTCGACTACAAGAACAGCGCCAACGAGGCGACCCTGTGGGCCGTGCGCGGCACCTACTTCCTGTCCAAGCGCACGTCGGTCTACGCGACGGCGGGCCGCATCGACAACGACGGCACGCTTGCGCTGGGCGTCAGCAACGCGGCCGCGGCGGCGGGCAGCACGCCGTCGGCGGGCGGCTCGCAGACGGGGCTGGGCATGGGGATCCGGCACGCATTCTGACGAGTCGCCTCACGCCTTGAACGTCACCCACGGCCGCAGCTTCGCGACGCCTTCGATGAGTCCCGCGCTCGTCTGCGCATCGATGACGGGCCCGATCGGCTTGTAGGCCTCGGGCGCTTCCTCGATGCGTCGTTCCTCGCGCAGGGTCACGCATTGCCAGTCCGCGTCGCCGCGGTCGACGGTCTGCAGGCGCCGGGTCTCCTGACGGCGCATCCGGCGACCTGCGCCGTGGCTGCAGGACCAGAGCCAATCCGGATGGCCGAGTCCGCGCGCCACGTAGGAGCCATCACCCATCGAGCCCGGAATCAGCGCGAGCTGCCCCTCATGCGCCGGCGTCGATCCCTTGCGATGGATGTTGAGTCCGTGCTCGGTGAGCACGACGTTGTGCGGCACGTCCACGACCAGCCGCGAGTGGTCCGCACCGAACAGGTCCGCCAGTTCTCGCCGCACCATCTCCGCCAGCACGACGCGGTTGGCCCATGCGTAGCGGGCGGCGACGCCCATGGCTTCGAGGTACTCGCCAGCCAGCGGACCTTCGAGGGCGTAGAGCTTGCTCTCTGGGTGGCGCACGCCGACAGGCCACGCCTCGCGGGCGCGATCCATCCAGCGGGCGCCGACATGGAAGCCCATGTCGCGCGACCCGCTGTGGATCATGACGACGACATCGCCGGCGCGCAGCCCGTGTTCATGAGCAGCATGCCGGTCAAGGATGCGATCGACGACCTGCAGTTCGACGAAGTGGTTGCCGCCGCCCGGCGTGCCGAGGCAGGGATCACGGAAGCGCTCGCGCCCGTCGACGAACGCATGCGGCGCGTGGCGCGAGTTCCCGCCGAGCCGGTCGAGCCCGACGCAACGGTCGACCTCCGCCGCGAGCCGGTCTCGGTCGACGCCGGCCCACAGGCCTTCCGGTGCGAGGCGGTCGAGAAAGGCCAGCGGCCCCTCGTCGAACAGCGCCTTGAAGGCCTGCGTCGGCGTCGGGACGTTTCGGGCGTTCTCGAGCAACACCGCCTTCAGTCTCGCGATCAGCGCGGACTGGCGGGGCGCCGCCTGCGCGAGCGAGAGTCCGGTCGTCACCAGCCGCATGCCGCAGTTGATGTCGGTGCCGATGGCGGCCGGGATGACGACATCCATCGGCGTCGCGACCACGGCGCCTACCGGTGCGATCGAGCCCGGATGGAAGTCCGGCGTGGCGCACGCGGCGCAGACGGCGGCGTCGCCGCCGGGTGTCTTCACCGAGGCGAAGTCGAGGAGCTGCTTGACGGCCTTTTCCTCCAGCGGCAGCGATGCCGGCAGCAGGATGGTGGCTTGGGCGCTGTCGTTGCGGACGGTGTAGACGCCGTCCTCGAAACGCAGGTCGATGTGCGAGCGCGCGAAGGCGCGCTGAAGTCGAAGGGAGTGAGACATGATGCTGTGCTCTCCGGGGCCGGGAGGCGCCCGAGGCCTGGAACGACCAGGCGAAAAGGGACAGCCGCCGGCGCGAAGCCGCGGCTGAGGACCTTTTCTGCAGCAGCAGTCAGAAAAGAGGGCGCGAGTCTAGCCGCCGATGGCGATGCCCGCAAGACCTGGCCCGGGCGCATGCGTTAAAGTCCCGCGCCCATCGCCCGCAGCGTTCCGCTCGACGCGAAGCGGGTTCAAGCTGGCCATCAAGGGTCGAAGGGAAGCAGTTGTGGATGTGCAGGACACCGATGTCGTGATCATTGGCGCGGGCGCCGCGGGGCTGATGTGCGCCGCGCTCGCGGGCCAGCGCGGCCGCCGCGTGCTGCTCGTGGACCACGCCAACAAGGCGGGCAAGAAGATCCTGATGTCCGGCGGCGGCAACTGCAACTTCACCAACCTGTACACCGAGCCGGCCAACTTCCTGTCGGAGAACAAGCACTTCTGCAAGTCGGCGCTGGCGCGCTACACGCAGTGGGACTTCATTGCGCTGGTCAACAAGCATCAGATCCCGCACCACGAGAAGAAACTCGGCCAGCTGTTCTGCGACAACAAGTCCATCGACATCCTGCGCATGCTGCTCGCCGAGTGCGCCCAAGTCGGCGTGACGCCGATGCTCGACACCACCGTCGAGACGATCGAGAAGACCGAGGCGGGCTACACGCTCGCGACGACCGCGGGACCGATGCGCTGCCAGTCGCTGGTGATCGCCACCGGCGGGCTGTCGATCCCGACGATGGGCGCGACCGGTTTCGGCTACCAGGTCGCGAAGCAGTTCGGCCACACGCTGTTGCCGACGCGCGCCGGGCTGGTGCCGTTCACGATCACGGACCAGCTCAAGGACCTGTGCAACGAGCTCAGCGGGACCTCGGTCGACTGCCTCGTGAGCTGCAACGGCAAGAGCTTCCGCGAGAACATTCTGTTCACGCATCGCGGCCTGAGCGGGCCGGCGATCCTGCAGATCTCGTCGTACTGGCTGCCGGGCCAGGCGGTGGAGATCAACCTGCTGCCCGACCTCGACGTGCCGGGCTGGCTCGCGCAGCAGCGCAATGACCGCCCTAATGCCGAGCTCAAGACGCTGCTGGCGGAACTGTTCACGAAGAAGATGGCGACGTTGATCGGCGAGCAGTGGTTCGTGTCCAAGCCGATCAAGCAGTACGCGCATGCGGAACTCGAGCAGATCGCCGAGCGCCTGTCCGCGTGGCAGGTCGTGCCCGCGGGCACCGAGGGCTACCGCACGGCGGAGGTCACGCTGGGCGGCGTCGACACCAAGGAGGTGTCGTCCAAGACGATGGAATCGCTGAAGTCGCCGGGGCTGTACTTCATCGGCGAGGTGCTCGACGTCACCGGTCACCTGGGGGGCTTCAACTTCCAGTGGGCGTGGGCATCGGCGAATGCGGCGGCGCAATTCGTGTGAAGACCTGATCGACTCGCGCCGCTCAGTGCGCCGACATCGCAAGCTTGTTTAGCCGTTCCACCAGTTCGTGCACCGTCGTGTAAGGCACCCGTTTGGCAGGGCCGAGCCCGGGTCCATGTGACCTCGCCAGTGTCTTGGCATGTTTGATCGCCAACTCCTGGCGCTTGAGCAACTGGTCATACATGCCGGCCGAGTTCTTCTCATAACCGCCCAACAGTTTTTTCAGCTGCGTCACGTAGAGACTGCGGTGCACTGCGGTATCGAGATAATCGAAATGCAGCACGTACCAGAGTTCGAAACACTCATTCGAGAACGCCACCTTGAAGCCGCTCTTCGCCGCGAGCGTGAACGCAGCATCCACTGCAGCGTCCTTGAACGAATCCTTGTCGAAGACGCACCAGACCTCTTCATAGTCGCCGCCCTGGTTCAGATCCTCAGCCTTCTTGACTAGGGACAGCGTGTTCCGGCCCGTTCCACGAATCTCACACACCTGGCTCGAGACTCGAAAGCTGCGAAAGTAGTTTGGCTCGGTCTGTTCGCCTTCGCACACGATCAGGATCTTTTTCTGGATCGCGCGAGTCGACTCTCGCCTCGGCTTCAGATTCATGAGGCCCGTCCCTTTCGGGTCGCCGCCTTGGCCTTGCTCGGCAGCGCGCCGGTCGCCTGCTTGGCCAACTCCGACCTGATGAACGGGGTACCGCCGTATTCTCCGCCCAGATAACTCTTCTCGAAACTGGCGTCGTTGCGAACGCGGAACTCGATCAGCGAGGTCAACGACGATCGTCCCAAACCATCCCGTCCAGCGAACCAGATCTGGTCCCGACGAAGCTGCTCGCCGCTCAGGAGATTCGTGTCATGCGTGGCCGCAATCAACTGCGCCCCGCCCGGATTGCCAGTCCCGGAATTGAAGAGTTCAATGATCAGTTTGCTCAGATTGGTGTGCAGCCTGGACTCGAACTCATCGATCACCAACACCTTCGACTTCATGAGCGTGTCGACGAGCGGACCAGCCAGCGCCACGAGCTTCTTCGTGCCTTCAGATTCATTGGTCGCCAGGTCGAACGGCACCTCGCCAACGAACTCGCCGTCGTCGTTGAAACTCCTGTGGACAGTGACGACCTTGTAGGACGGTCGACGCTTCAGCGCCTTGAGCGCGGAGGTCAGCAGCGCCGTCCCAGACGACGCCGGCAACTCTTCGCCCGACTCGTTGGTCAAGGCGACGTTCTCGAAATCGATCCCGGGCAACTCCTCTCCCTGTTCGAAGCGCTCGATGCCTAGATCGAACGCCTTCAACAACGCCTGAATCCGTGCGTTGTAGTCGGGCTGATTCAGTCGCGCCGAGGTCCACGCCAAGGCCGCGCTGTGAGCAAGACCCGACACGAATCCCACACCCGAGAACCAGTCCTGGACCGCAATGGCCACCTCTCCATCGAAGTGCGCGCACACCGAAAGAAACAATGCGTTCTGTCGAGTTCGCCTTTCAAGTCCTTGGCCTTCTTTGAAGAGCCGATTCACCTTGATCTTGTCCTTGTCGCGCAAGAACAGCTCGACCTCCCCCGCATGGTCCCTCAGGGCCTTGCGGCTCAGACGCTCGCGTTGCACGCGCTCGCTGGTGACCGAGATCTCGTACTGGAACAGGTTGTCGTCCCGCACAAAGATGATCGAGAAGTCAGACGCGCCCGTCTCGGTTTCAGGATCAAGGAGAAAGGGCGTGACCTTGATCGTTTCGCCCGAGGTCGACTCCCGCGATGAGTCCAGGACCAGGCGCCTGAAGAACCCCAAGGCCTTGATCAGATTGCTCTTGCCACTGTTGTTAGCGCCGTAGACAACGGCAGCCTTCAGAAGACTCAGCTTGCCCCCGACGACATGAACAGCCCCGAGGTCAAGCAGCCTGTCCTTCGACTTGCGTTTCGATGCAAGCATCGACAGGGTTGCTTCATCCTTGAAGGACAGGAAGTTTCGAACCGAAAATTGGACAAGCATGCTGGGCGGATCCCCGAGGAATTGCGGCTTCTACAAAGGCAGATGTTAATCAATCAATGGGCATTTGAGAATTTTTCTCAAATTCACAGTCTATGTTGCATGAATTTCCCCGCCACCTCGCTCCCAACACTTTCCGCTTCACCTCTCCATCCAGATGGCACGCACGGCCTGTCACACAGCCTCGCGAAGATCTCCCGCTTTCACGCATCGAGGCTCGCCATGCGAACGATCGCCCTGTTGCTCGCTATCTGCGCGTTCTGCGCCACTTCAACGAACGCGCAAACGCCTGCCGCTGCAACACCCGGCACCTCGCTCAAGGCGACCGCCTGCGTCGAGACCGACCGCATGATGGACTGGCGCGAGATCACCTGCACCCTCCCCGCGGGCCCGGCGCCCAAGCGCTTCAGCTTCCGCGCGATGTTCACCGGCGGGCATGACGACACCTCGGCCAGCATCGCCCCGGAAGTGAACGGCCAGCCGTTCGCCTGCGGCGAGGGCAGCAAGCTCAGCCTGTTCGGCGAGGACGGCAACGTCAGCGTGCACTGCCAGTTCGACCGGTCAACGTTGCCTGCGGCGGGCGCCAAGCTCAAGGTCCTCATCAAGTGGAACCACGCCGAGTTCGCCGACTACGAGTTCAGCGGCGAGTGACCCCGTCCCGCCTATCCCGCTCGTCCGGGAGTGACGAATAGCCGGGTACCCTGCCTCCCGTTCCAATCGACGCCTCGTCGACCAGGGAGAGCACATGACGAAGACGACCCGATCCCCCCGCGCGCTGCCCATCAAGCGCCGGACCTTGCTCGCTGCCGGCATGGCCGGCTGGATGGCCGGCGCGCCGGTCTTCAACGCCGTCGCGGCGACCACGAGGGCCACCTACGGCGCCGCCGACTTCGACGCCTGGGCCGAGCGCGTCGCCGCCGAGCGCATGAAGAGCTTCCCCGAGCACGCGACCCGCATGCAGTACTTCGAGGGGCCGCTGCAGGACCGGCTCGACGGCCTCTGGGATGACCTCTCGCGAGCCTCGGCGCTCGCCGACGTGGCCCGCGACCGCCAGGCGCTGATTGAGCTCGCCCGCTTCCCGCGCGAGGCGCTCACGCCGACGCAGCGCACCTCCGCGGCGCTCATGACGTGGGCCATGCAGCAGGAGGTGGCCGAGGCGACGTTCCTCGATCACCACTACGTCTTCGAGCACATGGAAGGCGTGCACGTCGGCCCGATCACCTTCCTCGTTCAAGAGCACCCGATGCGCCACGCGCGCGACGTGCGCAGCTACCTGACGCGGATGGCGGGCCTGGCCGCGCTGATGGACCAGGGCATCGTCCGCGCCCGCGCGGCGCAGGCCAAGGGCGTGCTGATGCCGCGCTTCATCACCGCGACGACGATCGGCCAGATCGAGCAATTCGTGGCCGCGCCCCCGGCTGCCAATCCGCTGGTGATCTCGCTGACGGAACGCACGGCCGGCCTGTCCGACATGACCGAAGGGGCCCGCAAACGCGCCCGCGCGCAGGCCGAGGCCATCGTGGCGAAGTCGGTCGTCCCGGCGTGGAAACGCGGACTGGCGCTGATGCGCGCGCAGCTCCCGCTGACCACCGACGACGCCGGCGTCTGGCGCCTGCCCGACGGCGACCGGTTCTACGCCGCGCGGCTGCGCGCCAACACGACGACCGAGCTCACGCCGGCCGAGATCCACGCGATCGGCCTGAAGCAGGTCGCCCGCATCGAAGCCGAGATGGACGGCCTGCTGCGCCAGCTCGGCTACGCGGACGGCACGATCGAACAGCGCTTCCGCAAGATGGACGCCGATCGCCAGCCCACGGGCGCCGCGCCGCAGGGCCAGCTGCTGGACCGCTACACCGCCTACCTGCGCGATGCGGAGGCGCGCGCCCGCCTGATCTTCGACGTGATGCCGAAGGCCCCCGTCGAGGTGCGCCGCGAGCCGGCGCTGACCGAGCCCACCGCCTCCGCGCACTACACGACGCCCGCGCCGGACGGCTCGCAGCCGGGCGTTTTCTGGGCGCCGCTCGCGGGGCCGACCTATGAGATCGCGGACATGCGCACGCTGGTCCACCACGAGGCGATCCCGGGCCACCACTTCCAGCTCGCGATCCAGATGGAGGCGAAGGACCTGCCCTACTTCCGCCGCCGCGCCGCGTTCATGGCGGGCTCGGCCTACGTGGAAGGCTGGGCGCTCTACTCGGAGCAGCTGGCCGTCGAGAACGGCTGGTATGACGGCGATCCGGTGGGGCACCTCGGCCAGTTGTACGGCGCGTTGTTCCGCGCGCGCCGCCTGGTCGTCGACACCGGTCTGCACGCGATGAAGTGGACCCGCCAGCAGGCCATCGACTACGGCATCACGCCGCAGGAAGTCGACCGCTACGTCACCTGGCCGGGCCAGGCCTGCGCGTACATGCTGGGTCGGCTGCGCATCGAGGCGCTGCGCGAGAAGGCCCGCCAACAGCTGGGCGACCGCTTCGAGATCAAGCAGTTCCACAACGTCGTGCTGCTGACCGGCGACGTGCCGTTGACGGTGCTCGAGGAAGTGGTCGATGCGTGGGTCGACAACCGCCGCGGCGCAGGTGCGGGTTCGGCCACCGCAGCGCCCTGAGGGCGTCGGTGGCGCCGGAGTTGCTGAGGGGTCACGTCTTGAGCACGCCCAGGACGCGCCCGCCTCAGCGGTGCCGTCTCATGCCCGCCCCGACGTCATCGGGGCGTGGCGAGCCATCAGTTCCTCGATCCAGTCCATGAACACGCGCAGCTTCGCGCTGACGTGCCGGTTGGGCGGATAGGCGAGGAACATCGGCATCGGATCCATCGTCCAATCGGTGAGCAGCGGCACGAGCTCGCCGCGCGCCGCATGCGGATCGGCCATGTAGCGCGGCAGCCAGAGCACGCCCATCCCGGCGAGCCCCGCCGCCAGATAGGCGTTGCCATCGTCGGCGGCCACCACGTAGCGGCCGCGCACCTCGACGGCCTCGTCCCCGCGTCGCATCTCGATGGACATCACCGTGCCCTTGCTGGCGCGCAGGAAGCCGACGATGCGATGGTGGGGTTCTTCGATGTCGCGCGGATGAGCAGGCGTCCCCGCGGCCTCCAGATAACCCGGCGACGCGAAGACGCCCAGCTGCAGATCCCCGACCCGCCGCGCGATCAGCGACGGCACGGTGACCTCGCCGCCACGCAGCACGGCATCGACGTTGTCGCCGATCACGTCGACGATGCGGTCGCTGACGCCCATGTCGAGCTGGATCTCCGGATGCCGCGCGTGGAAGTCCGGCAGCGCCGGCATCAGCACCATGCGCGCGAACGGGCTCGGCACGTCGACGCGCAGCCGCCCTCGCGGCGAGCTCGTCGCATCCGACAGCGCCGTGTCCGCGTCATCGAGCTCGGCGAGCACACGCACGACGCGCTCGTAATACGCGGCACCGTCGGGCGTGACCCGGACCTGCCGCGTCGTCCGATGCAGCAGCTTCACGCGCAACCGCGCCTCCAACTGCTGCACCAGCTGCGTCACGGTGGTCTTGCTCATGTGCAGCGTCTGGGCCGCCTTGGTGAAGCTGCCCGCCTCCACCACACGGGCGAAAGCCTGCAGCGCGTCGAATCGGTCCATGTCGCCGGATGGTCTGGAATTGCCGGACAGTCATTGTGCGGCTTGCCGGCAACGGGCCGGAAGCGAGCGGGAGGGGTGGCACTTGCCTTGCTCCCTTCGAAGGGGAACCATCGGCGGCCGGCCGGCTCGCCCTCGAAAGGAGACCTCCATGACCACCCATTCCGCCCGCGTGATCTCCGAGACGATCGATGTCGACGCCGACTCGGTCTACGACTTCGCCTGCGCTCCGGAACGCCTGCCGCTGTGGGCCTCCGGGCTCGCGACGGGGATCAGGCAGGAGGCCGACGGCTGGTTCGCCGAATCGCCGATGGGCCGCATCCGCGTCGAGCTGGCGCCACGCAACGCGTTCCGCGTGCTCGACCACGATGTGACGCTTCCGGATGGTCAGCGCTTCCACAACGCGATGCGCGTCACGCCGTCGGGCGACGGCTGCGTGGTGGCCTTCGTGCTGCTGCGCATGCCGGACGTGACCGACGAGGCCTTCGAAAACGACGCCGCGCATGTGGCTCGCGATCTGGGAACGCTCAAGGCGTTGGTGGAGAAGCGGGAGGCTTGAGGCGCGTCGCCCTTGCGCATGATCTCGCCGTCGTCCCTGGAGAGACGGAACTTCGCGAAGGTTCCCAGTTCATCGCCAATCGCCCAGAACTGCCACTGCACGTCCACATTCCGGAAGCGTTCATCGGCCATGACGGAAGCGGCATAACGCTCGATCTGGGAGACCTCGTCGGCATCGATCTTCACGCGAGGCGCCTTCAGTTCGACGACCAGATGCGACAGGCTGTTGGCCCGATGCCGGCGAGACGCCTTCGACAGCATGAGGTCCACGATGCCCCGTTCCTGCGACACGTGCCTGACGGGCGTGTCGATCACGATGTCCTCGTCAAGCAGCTTCTTGTGCTTGCGCAGCACCTCCGTCAAGGACTGATCATCGACCGACAAGGTGAATTGATCGCCGAACAGCCAGGTGTTCTGGGCGACGAGGCGATGGAGTTGGCTGCGTTCCTTCAATCGCTTGCGCGGTTCGGGATCGAACAGGATCGCCTCGAGCCCTTTGAGAAACAGCAGTCGATCCGCCACGACGCGCGCAGAGCTGATGATTGCGGACAGGGAGACGTCGCGCAGAAGCCTGGCCAGCTCGTCAGACGAGAGCCCGAATGGGTACTGCTGTTTCGCCAAGGTCATCACCTCGCCAGGACACTGGATTGGCAACCAGTCTAGGAGCGTCCAAGTCCCCTCGATTTCAGGGGAGATCGAGAGGGTTGCGCGCCTGCCACGGCAACTTTTTGCGTATTCGCTGAGCCCCATTGAATTCTGTCGCCGGCCTCCGCGCGATGCACTTTCGCGGCGGGACACGCCCCTGAGTCCGGGTGGCGGTCAGGGTCCTCCGGCGGTAGATTCGAGCATCGAGTGCCCGGAGACTACCGCCATGCGTTCATCCTCTGCAGCCGCCGTGGGCGTGCTGATCCTCTCCTCGCTGTCGCTCGCGTCGCGGCCGGCGCATGCGGAGGACGCCCAGCTCGAACGTCTGAGCTGGCTCGCGGGCTGCTGGGCTTCGGAGAAGGGCGAGCCCGGCTCTGTCGAGCATTGGCTGCCGCTGGCCGGCGGCACGATGCTCGGCATCGGCCGCACGGTGAAGAACGGTCGCACCGTCGAGCACGAGTTCCTGCAGATCCGCTTGAACGCCGAAGGCAAGGTCGTCTACGTCGCGCTGCCGTCGCGTCAGAAGGAGGCCACCTTCGTCGCGACCTCGATCGGTGATCGCGCGGTCACCTTCGAGAACCCGGAGCACGACTTCCCACAGCGCATCCTCTACAAGGCCGTCGGCGAGACAGGTCTCGCCGCGCGCATCGAAGGACAACGCAATGGCACCACGCGCGGCATCGACTTCCCGATGAAGCGCGTGGCGTGCGAGCCGGCCAGGTCGCCATGAAGCGATGCGATGCGGCGCGATGTGACGCACCGTGACGAGGAAGGAGCCCACACCATGGATCGATTCACCGGCGGCTGCCTCTGCGGCGATGTCCGCCTCGTCGCCACCGGTAGCCCCTACCGCGTCGGCCTGTGCCACTGCCTCGACTGCCGCAAGCATCACGGCGCGCTCTTCCACGCCTCCGCGATCTTTCCGCAGGACGCCGTCACCCTCTGGGGCGAGACCCAAGAGTTCCGCGGCCGGCACTTCTGTCCCCGCTGCGGATCGTCCGTGTTCTCGCGGACCGGCGACGAGATCGAAGTGCATCTCGGCGCGCTCGACGCGCCGGACCAGTTGACGCCGACCTACGAGCTCTGGACCGTCCGCCGCGAGACCTGGCTGCCGCCGTTCCCGCTCAGCCGGCACTACGAACGCGACCGCGACTCGGACAGCCGCTCCGAGGACCCGTGAACAGGGCTCATGCGCCCCGCCGGCCTCCTCCGGATTGAGGATGCGACCCGCCGGCGATCGCCCTACAAGCGGTCCATCGGGCAATCTCCGCGGAGTCCGCGATGGCACACACCGAACGCATCACCGACGTTCCCTCGTCCGAAGTCAGCGAGATCAGAAGCTCCTTCGAGCAGCGCGGCGGCATCGCGACGGTGACGGCGCAAGGGAACGATCTCTTCACCATCGAGGCCACCTACCCCGGCAGCGCGAAAGGCAGCATCGGCCTCGGCACGATGGGCGTGCTGTCGGCCGGCCTCGCCGCCAGGACGATCGCGGCCTCCGCCACGGGCCCGGGCCGCCAGACCCCGACGTCGGGCGCATCGGGTGCGGCAAGCGCCTCGGGCTCGCCCGTGCTGACGGCCACCCAGTCCCAGACCGCCAAGGCCATCGTCAACATCTTCGAGACCAGCGCCGTGCTCGGCCGCTACGACCAGGTCACGCTGATCCCCGGCGACACCGGGCATCTGACCTACGGCCGCTCGCAGACCACGCTCGGCTCGGGACTGCTGCACGACCTGCTCGCCCTGTACGCGGCCAATCCCGGCGCGCGCTTCGCGAAACGCCTCGCGCCCTTCCTGCCGCGCACGGCGGCGCTCGATCTGTCCCTCGACACCGATGCGAAATTCGCCAACGTGCTGCGCGCCTGCGGCGACGACCTGGTGATGCGCGACACCCAGGACGTCTTCTTCGACACGCGCTACTGGACCCCGGCCGTCGATGCGGCCCGCAAGCTGGGCCTGACCCTGCCGCTGTCGTTCGCCGTCGTCTACGACAGCCGCGTGCATGGCTCGTGGGACCGGTTGCGCGACGAGACCACCGAGAAGGACGGCAGCCTCCAGAAGCTGGGCGAGCGAGGCTGGATCCAGGCCTACGTCAAGCGCCGCTTGAACTGGCTCGCGACGAGCCAGCGCGAGGACCTGCGCGCCACCGTCTATCGCATGGACGCTTTCCAGCGCCTGATCGACCAGGATCGCTGGGGACTCGCGCTGCCGCTGGTCGTGCGCGGGCTGGAGATCTCCACCGCGACCCTGGCCGAGCCGCCGCCCGGCTGCTACGCCGGACCGACGCCCGGCACGCGGCCCGTGGCAGTCACCTCGCCGCTGACACGCGGGCTGGATGTGCGCCTGCTGCAATTGGCGCTCTCCGACGCCGGCGAGCCGGTGAAGGCCGACGGCGTGTTCGGCGATCAGTCCGCGAAGTCGCTGGCCCGCGTGCAGTCTGCGAAGGGCCTGCCCGCCAGCGGCGCCGCCGATGCGGCGCAGGTCGTGGCGCTGGTGCAGCCGGTCTTCGGTTGACGCCGGCGAGGATCACGCGCAGGTCCGGCGCTGGCCCAGCACCGATCTGGCGCGGATCAGCCGGCGTGGTCGGCCACGACGCGGCCGCCGAGGAAGCAGCCGAGCAGATCGCCGTCCGGCGCACGATGGAAGCGCACCCGAATCTCGGAGCCCTGCCCCATCGCACGGCCTTGATGCACGAGGACCTCCCCGTTGTCTGCCGGTACCAGACCGAGTGCCTTGAGCCCGAACAGCAGCGCCGCCGCGGCGATGCCGGTGGCCGCGTCCTCCGGATATCCCGACGACTTGGGGAACTGCCGCGCGTGGAAGCGGCGGTGCTCCAGCGACTCGATGGCAAACGGATAGAGCCCCGTCGACCCGATGGCCTCGCACAGCGCCTCCATGCGGGAGAAGTCCGGCTGCAATGCATCCAGCGCGGCCACCGAGCGCAAGGCCACGAGCGTCTTCACGCGACTGGTCGCCGCGTTCAGCACCGGATGCGGCAGCAGGTCGTCGACGGAGACCCGCAGCACCTCGGCGATGCGCCGCAGCACTGCCGGCTCGCCGAGGGCCTCGACGCGTCCCACCGGCTGCGTGATCTCGATGCGCTCCGAGGGCGATCCCGGCTCGCCGACGATGCCTTCCACGAGGCCGCTGAGCGTCTGGATGCGCGCGCTCGGCGCGCGCCAGAGTCCCGCCTCCCGAAGGCACCACAGCGCGCCCACGGTCGCGTGGCCGCACATTTCCATCTCGTGTCGAGGCACGAAGAAACGGAACCGGAAGTCGGTCTCTCCGCCACCGCTCGAACCTGTCTCCGCCGGCAGGACGAAGCCGCTCTCGTGACCCGCCTCGGCGGCGACGGCGCGCATCTCCTCGTCGCTCATGCCCTCGGCATCCAGCACGATCGGCGCCGGATTGCCGCCGCTGCCATCCGCGGCCGCGAAGACCCGCACCCGACGCGCCATGCCGCGTGCCATGCCGCTCTCCGCGGGACTCGTCATCGACGGGGGAGTGATGCGCCCGCTCATTCCATCACCACGCCGGACGTCTTCACCACGTTCGCCCAGTACGGCACCTGCTGGTTCAAGGTGGCGGCGAACTGCGCGGGCGTTCCCTCGGCGGGTGCCACGCCAGTGCTCTGCAGCGTGGCGACGGTCGTCCGGTTGGCGAGGACCTTGCGCAGGGCCTCGGAGAGCTTCTGAACCACCGCCGGCGGCGTGCCCGCCGGCGCCACGAGCCCGTACCAGAGCTGCGACTCGAAGCCGGCGAGGCCGGCCTCCTTGAAGGTCGGCACCTCGGGCAGCAGCGCGCTGCGCTGCGTCTGCGCGAGCGCCTTGATGCGCCCGCCGCGGATCTGCTGCACCAGCGTCGCCGGGTTGTCGAAGAGCAGGTCCACCTGCCCGCCCATGAGCTCGGTCTGTGCGGGCGAAGCACCCTTGTAAGGGATGTGGATGAGGTCCGTGCGCGTCGCCTGCTTGAACTGCTCGCCGATGAGATGGGACAGCGAGCCCTGCCCGACCGAAGCGAAGGTCAGCTTGCCCGGCGCCGCCTTGGCGTCGCGGATCAGTTCCGCGAGCGTCTTCGCGAGCAAGGTCGGACGCGCCACCAGCACATAGGGCGAGAAGCCGATCAGACCGATGGGCGCGAAGCTGCGCAAGGGGTCGTAGCGCGCGCCCTTCACCACGGCGAGGGCAACCGCATGCGTGCTGGTCGTGGCGACGCCCAGCGTGTAGCCGTCCGGCGCGGCGTGAGCGACGGCCGCCGAGCCGATCGTGCCGGCGGCACCGGCCTTGTTGTCGATGAGCACCGTCTGGTGCAACTCCTGCGACAGCGCCGGCGCGAGGCTGCGGATCAGGGCGTCCGTGCCGCCGCCTGCCGGGAACGGCACGACGATGGTGATCGGGCGGCTGGGGTAGGCGTCGGCGAGCGCCGAGGCGACCGGCGCGCACAGGGCGGCCGCACCGAGTAGCAGGAAGAGGGAGCGCTTCATGGCGAGTCCTTGGAGGAGAGCGACAGGCGTCAAGCATCGCGATCCCGCCGCGGACGCGCGCCTCCGTTCGGGCCAAACGACTAGAACGATCGGGCCATCACGATCGTCGTCGCGATCGCCTTCGCGCCGCACAGGCGGAACGCCTCGTCCGCTCGACGCCTCAACGCATCAACGTTGCGACGGCGGATACCCGTACCTCGCCCGATAGAGACGGGCGAAGTAGGACGGCGTCTCGAACCCGACCAGCAACGCCGCGTCCATCACGCTGGTCCGCGGGTCCTGCAGCAGCAGTTGCGCGCGCTCCAGGCGCTTGCCGTTGAGGAACTCGATCATGCTGAAGCCGGTGCGCTCGCGGAACAGCCGCGTGAAGTGCCGGCGCGAGAGCAGGAACTGCGCGGCGACGTCGTCCACGGTGAGCTGCTCCGCCATGTGCGCCTCGAGGTAGGCGACGATTTCGTGGATCAGCAGCGCGTCCCGTCCGCGATGCGCCGGCAGCGCGTTCGCCGTCGTCAAGGCCGTGGTGATGCACTCCGCGGCGATCAGCCGCTCCGTCGCCTGCATCCGGGGCGAGTCGCGATGCGCGCCATCGACACCGGCCAGTTCCTCGCGCAGCCGCAGCATGTGCACGAGCGAGGGGCTCATCCGCCACACGCCGCACGCCGGCGGTGCGGGAGGCGCCGCGGTGGTGCCGCCCTCGATGCCGGCAATGCGCCTGGCGCAGTCCTCGACGAAGGCCTGATCGACATACAGCGCCAGGTGTTGCTGCTGCGGCCGGGTCGCGGCCGTTGCGTGCTCGATGCCGGGCGCCACCAGCGCCATGCAGGCGGCGTTGATGCGGAAGGCGCTCTGCTCCTCGCGCACGCGCACCACCATGCCGCCCGAGCGGGGCATCAGGACCATGTACTCGTCGTGCGCGTGGAACGCCGTCTCGTAGGACGGCGTGCGGCTGTCGACGATCCGGGCGGTGACCTGGGGCGCCAGGTGGCGGCGATGGGTGTGGAACATGGCCCGGCATTCTGTCCTTCGCGCGGACAGATGCCCAGGTGGCGACCCAGGCGGCTACCCGATGGGTATCGCAAACATTCATGAAGCCGATCGGCGATCCGTGCTTCAATCGGTTCACTGACACACGCGCCCTCGGCGCCATCGGCCTTCGAATGCTCATCGACCTCCCGCTCGAACAGAAGAGCGGCACGCTCGCAGAACAGTTCATCCGCAGCACTTCCGTGCAAGGCCGCGCTTCCATCGACTATCAGCTATACGTCCCGCCGGGCGACCGCGACGAAGCCCGTCCGTTGCTGGTGATGCTGCATGGCTGCGGACAGGACCCCGACGACTTCGCCGTCGGCACCCGCATGAACGAGATGGCGCGTCGCAACGGCTGGCTGGTGCTGTATCCCGCGCAGTCGACGCGGGCGAATCCGCAGGGCTGCTGGAACTGGTTCAAGCCCAACCACCAGGAGCGCGGTCGCGGCGAGCCCGCGCTGATCGCCGCCCTGACGCGGGAGATCATGGCCGGCCACCGCGTCGATGCGGACCGCGTGTTCGTCGCGGGCCTGTCGGCCGGCGGTGCGATGGCGGTGATCCTCGGCCGTGCCTATCCGGAACTCTTCGCCGCCGTCGGCGTGCATTCCGGTCTGCCGCACGGCGCCGTCGACGACGCGAACGGCGCGATGGCGATGATGCGAAGCGGACAGCCCGCGCGTCCGCCCGCGAGCGCTGCCACGGACGTCGGGACGGACGGCACCGGTCGCCCGACGCCGACCATCGTCTTCCACGGCACGCGCGACATGACGGTCCACCCGCTCAACGGTGAGCAGGTCTACGCCGATGCCACGTCCGGCGTGGCCGGCGTCCCGCGCGTCGAGAACGGCCGCGAAGGCACGCGGGCCTACACCCGTCGCACGCACGTGACGCCGCAGGGGCGCGTGCATGCCGAACTCTGGCTGATCGAAGGCGGCGGGCACGGCTGGTCCGGCGGCGACCAGAGCGGCTCCTGCACCGACTGGCTGGGGCCGGATGCGAGCGACCAGATGCTGTGTTTCTTCATGGCACACCCGCTGGGCGACAATCGTGCATGACCCGCACCGATCCCACCGGCGCTGCTGCCTCGGCTCCCGCAGCCTCGCAGCCGCCGGCGGCGCCTAGCGCCACCTCCTTCGACAGCCTGCCGCTGCCGCCCGCGATGCGGGCGAACCTGCAGCAGCTCGGCTACCTCTCGATGACGCCCATCCAGGCCGCCAGCCTGCCGCTCGCGCTGGCCGGCAAGGACCTGATCGCGCAGGCGAAGACGGGCAGCGGCAAGACCGCCGCGTTCTCGCTGCCGCTGCTGACCAACCTGAATCCGCGCCGCTTCGCCGTGCAGGCGCTGGTGCTGTGCCCGACGCGCGAGCTCGCCGAGCAGGTGACGCAGGAGATCCGCCGCCTGGCGCGCGCGGAGGACAACATCAAGATCCTGACGCTGTGCGGCGGCGCGCCGATCCGCAACCAGCTCGCGAGCCTGTCGCACGGCGCGCACATCGTCGTCGGCACGCCGGGCCGCATCCTGGACCACCTGCAACGCGAGACGCTGACGCTGGAAGCGCTGAACACGCTGGTGCTGGACGAAGCCGATCGCATGCTCGACATGGGCTTCGCCGAAGACATCGCGCAAGTGATCGCGAACTGCCCGAAGACGCGCCAGACACTGCTGTTCTCGGCCACCTATCCGGACGGCGTGAAGTCCATCGCGACGCGTTTCATGCGCGCGCCGCAGGAGGTGACGCTCAAGGAGAAACACGCGGCCGGCAAGATCCGCCAGCGCTTCTACGAGGTCAAGGAAAACGAGCGCCTGCATGCCGTCGGCCTGCTGCTCAACCACTTCCGCCCGGCCAGCACGCTGGCGTTCTGCAACACCAAGCAGCAGTGCCGCGACCTCGTCGCCGTGCTGCAGGCCGAAGGCATCGTCGCGCTGGAACTGCACGGCGACCTCGACCAGCGCGACCGCGACCAGGTGCTGGTGCAATTCGCCAACCGCAGTTGCAGCGTGCTGGTGGCGACGGACGTCGCGGCGCGCGGTCTCGACATCGCGCAGCTCGAAGCCGTCATCAACGTCGACATCACGCCCGACCCCGAGGTGCATGTGCATCGCGTCGGCCGCACCGGGCGTGCGGACGAGGAAGGCTGGGCGTTCAGCCTCGCGAGCCTCGATGAAATGGGCCGCGTCGGCCGCATCGACCAGATGCAGGGCAGTGTCACGCCGTGGCATCCGCTGACCGAGCTCACCACCGAGCCCGGCGCCGAGCCGCTGCATCCGCCGATGGTGACGCTGCAGATCCTGGGCGGCCGCAAGGAGAAGATCCGTCCGGGCGACGTGCTGGGCGCGCTGACCAAGGACCTCGGCTTCGACGGCGCGCAGATCGGCAAGATCAACGTCAACGAGTTCTCGACCTACGTCGCCGTCGAGCGCGGCATCGCCGACCAGGCGCTGCGCAAGCTCAACGCCGGCAAGGTCAAGGGCAAGTCGGTGAAGGTGCGCCTGCTGTGAGCACGGTGGACAGCTTCGCCGCGCTGGGCCTGTCGTCGCGCCTCGTGCGCGCGGCCGACGAGCTCGGTTTCGAGATCCCCACGCCGATCCAGGCGGCCGCCATGCCGCCGATCATCGCTGGCCGCGACCTGCTGGGTTCGGCGGCGACGGGCTCCGGCAAGACGGCGGCTTTCGTCTTCCCGATGCTGCATGGCATCGATTCGCGCGTGCGGCCTGCGCTGCGCCGCACGCAGGCGCTGGTCCTGGTGCCCACGCGTGAGCTCGCCGCGCAGGTCGGCGAGACGGTGATCCAGGTCGGACGTTTCCTCGACGAGCCCTTGAAGGTCTCGGTGCTCTACGGCGGCGTGTCGATCAATCCGCAGATGATGGCGCTGCGCGGCGGCGCGGACATCGTCGTCGCGACGCCGGGCCGGTTGCTGGACATCGTCGAGAAGAATGCACTGAAGCTCGCCGACGTGGAGTGCCTGGTGCTGGACGAGGCCGATCGGCTGCTCGACGCCGGCTTCGCCGACGAGCTGGCGCGGGTGCTGGCGCTGCTGCCGAAGCGTCGTCAGAACCTGCTGTTCTCCGCCACCTTCCCGGCAGCGGTGCAGGCGCTGTCGGATCAGTTGCTGCACGACCCGGTGCGGATCGAGATCACCGGCGAGCCCGCCACCGAAGGCCAGATCGAGGAACACGCAGTCGAGGTCGACGTCGCGAAGCGGACCCCGCTGCTGCGCCACATGATCGAGCAGGGCCAGTGGTCACGCGTCCTGGTCTTCGTCGCGACGCGCTACGCCTGCGATCACGTGGCGGACAAGCTGCGTCGCGGTGGCCTCCAGGCCGCGGCCTTCCACGGCGACGAGAGCCAGGGCGCCCGCACGCGCACGCTGGCGGACTTCAAGGCGGGGCGGATTCAGGTGCTGGTCGCCACCGACCTGGGCGCGCGCGGCATCGACATCGCACGGCTGCCGGTGGTGGTGAACTACGACCTGCCGCGTGCCGCGGCGGACTACACGCACCGCATCGGCCGCACGGCGCGCGCCGGCGCGAGCGGGCTCGCGGTGAGCTTCATCAGCGCGGCCACGGAAGCGCACTTCCGCCTGATCGAGAAGCGTCAGGGACGTCGCGTCCAACGCGAGCGCATCGCCGGTTTCGAGCCGACCGAGGTCGCCTCGCCCGAAGCCGCCACCGGCGGCATCAAGGGCAGGCGGCCGAGCAAGAAGGACAAGCTGCGCGCGGCGGCCGCGGCCGCAGCGGGCAAATGACGGTCGAGGCTCTGGAATGACGGCCTTCCTCAACCGCCTGAGATCCATGCTTTCAGGCGGTACGCCTGAGCCCAAAGGCGAATCGATTGAAGACCCGCTCGACTACGACAAGGCGATCGGATTGGACGCCGAGGCCCTTGCGGAGTTGGGCATCTTGTCCGCCTACCTTGAACTGCTTCCCACGCTGCAGCAGTTTGCGGAGTCGCCCATCGAGGTCACCGAGCACATCGACGACGACGAACCGAGCTATGCCATCTCGGCGGCCGGAAAGAGGATTCAGGTCTGGGACGCCGGCACCACGAACGTCGACTGCTGGGAGCGGGCGACTGTCGCGTTCTTCGACATCGTCAACGCGAATCTCCAGACCTCGTCCCACAGGTTCTACGCGCTCTACGGTGGCAACGACCTCCACGGCATGTTCCTCACCGACGAGGAGTTTGCCGCCGCGAGAAGGACTCTCAAGAAGCGGTCCGAATGGCCATGGCTTCCAGTCGATGTGCCGCCGCACTATGGGTACCCAGACGCGGCCACCTGAAGTGGGCATCGGAGCGCGCGCGACCCGCTGCGGGTCGCGCAGCCGCGCGATCAGGCGTAGGTGTTGACGTTGCGCCCGAGGCTGCCCTCGGTGGCCAGGGCGGGCGCCTGCGGCAGGGCGGCGAGCAGCGCGGCAGCGCCGGACTCCTGGACGTCCATGGCCTTGCGGAGCACCAGCAGGCTGGCGGCATTGCCCACCGTGCCTGGCGTGCTGTTGGAAGCACCGCTGACCGCGGCAGCGACGCTGGAGGAATTGGCGATGTTCATACCTTCAATATCGGCGAATCCCCTGCAGAGTTGAGCACGAATCTCGCGATACCACGGGGCCAAGGTGGTGAAGCACGCTCAGCCGGCCTTCGCTGAGCCCCCCGGCTCGTCGATTTGTGACGCGGCCCGTCCAGCCCCCCGCTTCCAGGCACCCGACCACACGCCTTGTCACCACGATCCGGGTTTTCCCGCTGCGCCACTTCGTCCGGATTTCGGAAAGTGGTATCCAAGCGGTGGCATGAAAACTGGATTATTCGAATACCAGTAAAGATCCACCGTCGACGCAATCCGTCGGCTGGCTCGCATGCGCCTCCGGCGGCTTTGGTGCGGGTTCGGGACCCGCTTCGGTCTCAACCCTGGATCCACTGCCATGACCGTCTCCGTCCGACGCCCCTCCTCCGCCACGTCCGCCCCGCTGCGACTGATCGTCGCCCTCGGCGCCGCCGCCCTCACCTTCCAGGCGGTCGCGCAGACCGCCGCGGCCTGGAAGCCCGATGTCTACTACACGGCCGGCACGGTCGTGAGCTACAACGGCCAGCTCTACCGGGCCACCGTCAACCAGACCGACTACGCCAGCACCGGCTGGAACCCGACCAACGCGTCGCTGTGGACGCTGGTCGGCCCCGCGAGCGGCCCGGCACCCTCGCCTGCCCCTTCCCCGGCACCCACGCCGAGCCCGGCGCCCAGTCCCGCCCCTGCCCCCACGCCGGCCCCGTCTCCGGCCCCTGCGCCGCAGGGCGCGTGGAACGCAGCCACGGCCTACTCGGGCGGCGCGATCGTCAGCTACCAGGGCGTGATCTACCGCGCCAACTGGTGGACGCAGGGCGACAACCCCGCCGCGCAAAACGGCCCCGTCGGTTCCGGCAAACCGTGGACGGTCTATGGCGGCTCGACGCCACCCGCCCCGTCGCCGGCGCCCACGCCCTCGCCTGCTCCCTCGCCTGGACCGGCGCCCGCACCTGGCCCCGCGCCCACCCCGGCCCCGTCGCCCGGCCCGGCGCCCGCGCCCGGCAAGCACCAGCTGATCGGCTACTGGCACAACTTCACCAACCCGGCCGGCCCGACCTTCCCGATCAGCGAGGTCTCCGCCGACTACGACGTGATCGTCGTGGCCTTCGCGGACGATGCGGGCAACGGCAGCATCGCCTTCAACCTCGACCCGAGCGCTGGCGGCGAGGCCCGCTTCATCGCGGACGTCGCGGCCGCGCGGTCCAAGGGCAAGAAGGTCGTGCTGTCCTTCGGCGGCCAGAACGGCACCGTGACGCTCAACAACGCAACGCAGGTGACCAACTTCGTCAACAGCGTCGAGGCCATCATGCGGCGCTACGGCTTCGACGGCATCGACATCGATCTGGAGAGCGGCGCCGGCGTCACCTCGGGCGCGCCGGTGCAGGCCAACCTGGTCACGGCGGTGAAGCAGCTGAAGCAGCGCATCGGCAGCGGCTTCTACCTGTCGATGGCGCCGGAGCACCCGTACGTCCAGGGCGGCTTCGTCGCCTACAGCGGCATCTGGGGCGCGTACCTGCCGATCATCGACGGCCTGCGCGACGAGCTGAACGTGCTCCACGTCCAGTACTACAACAACGGCGCCGTCTACACGCCGTACGCGACGCAAGGCCTGGCCGAAGGCAGCGCCGACATGCTCGTGGCCACCAGCCGGATGCTGATCGAGGGCTTCACGACCAACAACGGCACCGGGCCGTTCGTGTTCCGCGGACTGCGGCCAGACCAGGTCGCGTTCGGGTTGCCATCAGGCCCGTCGTCGGCCAACAGCGGCCAGGCGAGCGTCGCGACGATCACGGCGGCGCTCAACTGCCTGACGAAGCTGTCGCAATGCGGCGCGATCAAGCCGCCGCAGGCCTATCCGACGTTCCGCGGCGTGATGACGTGGTCGATCAACTGGGACCGCCATGACGGGAAGAGCTTCTCGACGGGCGTGAGGTCGTCGCTGAACGCGTTGCCTTGAGCGAAGCCGGCCGGGAGGCCGGCTCAGGGATCACACGGTCGGGGCCCATTCGGCCCCGGCCGAACCCCTTAGCCCACAAGCGCCTTTGCAATCTGACCCAAGGTCTTCAGCGCCTCCTCGACCTGTGCGTGGTCGGGATGCCCGAAGTTGAGCCTCAGGTGGTGCGTGAAACGGCGATCGGCCGAGAACAGATGCCCCGGCGCGATGCTGATGTCATGGGACTGGGCGACCCTGTGCAGTTCCAGCGCGTCGATCCGGGCGGGCAACTCGACCCAGACGAAGTAGCCGCCCTCCGGTTGCGTGACCCGCGTGCCTTCAGGAAAGCTCCTCGCGATGGTCCTCAGCACGGCTTGACGGTTCGTGACGAGCGCTTGCCGAAGCTGCCGCAGGTGCCGGTCGTAGCCGCCCCGCCGGAGGTACTCGCTCAAGCCCTCCTGCATAGGCACCGGGGTGGCCAATGAACTCATAAGCTTGCGGCGGCTGACATCCCGGGCGAACCGGCCCGCGGCCGCCCAGCCGACGCGGTATCCGGGCGCCAGCGACTTCGAGAACGAGCTGCAGTGCAGCACCAGGCCGGCCTTGTCCCAGCCCTTGGCGGGCCGTGGGCGTGAACCGAAATACAACTCGCCGTAGACGTCATCCTCGATGAGCGGGATCCCGCGCTCGGCGAGCAACGCCACCAGCGCCGCCTTGGCCGCATCGGGCATCAGGCTGCCCAACGGGTTCTGGAAATTCGGCATCAGCCAGCATGCCTTGACCGGATGACGGTCGAGAACGGCCGCCAGCGCCGCCACGTCGACGCCGGTGCGCGCATGGGTGGCCACTTCGACCGCCTTGAGTCCGCGGCGCTCCAGCGCCTGCAAGGCGCCATAGAAGGTCGGCGACTCGATGGCGACGAGGTCCCCCGGCTGCGTGACCGCCTCCAGGCACAGGTTCAAGGCCTCCATCGCGCCGTTGGTCACGACGATCTCGTCCGCGTCGACCTTGCACCCGGCGCCCAGGTAGCGCAGGCCGATCTGGCGCCGCAGTTCGGCGCTGCCCGGCGACAGGTCCTCGACCGTGCGCCATGGGTCCAGCCCGCGCGTGGCCTTGCCCAGTGCCAGGGCCAGCTTGTCCAGCGGGAACAGGGCCGGGCTCGGAAACGCCGAGCCCAGCGGTACGACGGCCCGGTTGCGCGACAGGCCGAGCACCTGGAACACCAGCTCCGACACCTCGACGCTGCGCTCCTCGGCCAGCGGATCCGACGCGTGGGGCTCGGCGTGCGGGATCGCCGCCTCGTTGACGAAGTAGCCGGACCGGGGCCGCGCCTCGATCAGGCCGCGGGCCTCGAGCAGGTAGTAGGCCTCGAAGACGGTGGACGGGCTGACACCGCGGTCCTTGCTCGCTTCGCGGACCGAGGGCAGGCGGTCGCCGGGGCGCAACTGCCCCGCGGCGATGGACGCCGCCAGGTCATCGGCCAGGACTTCGTAGCGCTTCACATCTGATCCGGTCTTTTTCTAAGAATCTGGATCTGTATTTTTCATGGCGCCGAGCGCACAGTGGCAACTCGGAAAGAGAGCCTGGAAACGTCGAACATCATGGAATGGGTCCCTGCAGTCTTCATTGCGTTCAAGGCCAGCGTGCTGTGCATCGGCATGTTCTTCGCCATCAAGTGGCACTACGACCGGGCAAAGAAGGAGAACGGGGCGGAGAAGCAGCGCGCGGTGCTTCGCACGAGCGCCATCGTGGCCGTTGTCTTCTTGCTGCTGGTCGTCGGCCTGGTGGTCCTGACCTTCAGCCTGGGCACGATGCTCGGCCTGGACCTGACTTTCTCATGAGGGCGCTGCCGGCGTGACCAGCGTCGCTGGCGCCACGCCGGGGTCAGGCCGCAGCAGCCGCCGCAGGCGTCAAGGCAGCACCTTCACCTTGATGTTCCTGAAGTGCGCCTCGCTCTCGGGATCGTGGCCCTGCAGCGCGAAGGTGCCGCTGGCCAGATAGCGCTTCTCCAGGCCCTTCTTGCGGACGATGGGCGACTCCTCGGTGTAGTCGGCCGTCTTCTCGCTGTTGACGAAGGTGGTGACGTGTTTGCCCTCGACACGCACGGTCAACGTGAACCACTGGTTGTCCGGCGACACAACCTTCAGATAGTCCTGCACGCCCCACAGGCCGCCGGTGCGGCTCGGGTCGCTGTGCGAGTTGTTGACCTGCACCTCATAACCGAGCTCAGGCCAGCCCACCTCCTGCCACTGGGTGTGGAAGTAGACGCCGGAGTTGGCCTTGGGAAAGGTCATCACGTCGACCTTCAACTCGAAGTTCCTGAAGTCGTGCTGCTGCACGGGCCCCATGTAGAACAGGTGCGAGCGCGGCCCGCGGACGACGACGGCGCCGTCCTTCACGCTGAAGGAGCCGGGCTGGTCGCTGGCGCGCCAGTGCTCGAGGCTCTTGCCGTCGAACAGCAGTTGCCAGCCGGCGGCGGATTCTTCGGCGGTGAGCGTGTTGGGCATGTCGGCGGCGTGGGCAGTGGCGGACAGGGCAAGCGCGGCAGCAGCCGCAATGGAAGCAATGGGGGCAAGGCGCATCAGGCGACTCCAACGATCTGCAGGACCTTGAGGGGCGGGCCGTCGAAGGTGACGGAGGGGATGTTGCCGACGAAACCGACGTCCTTCATGCCGTCGGGCGTCGTGTAGAAGCCGCCGGCGGTCAGGTCGCGGAAGCGCTTGAAGAAACGCGCGGCGGTGGCGAACTCAGGTTTGGCGCGCTCGGTCCAGCAGATGTCGTCGGCGATCTGCGATTGCTGCGAGACGTCGAGCTGGTCGAAGCGCTTGCCGCCGAAGCGCTTCGCGCTTTCGGCCTCGATCCAATCCAGGCCGCTCACGATGACGGGCTTGTCCTTCGTCTGGGTCGGGTACGGCGCGCTGATCCATTCGTCGATGAAGCGGTGCACCTGCAGTTGCGCAGCGCTGGGCGACTGGTCATCGGCCGGGATGATGAGCCCGCACAGCGCCTGCGCGGTGCGGTTCTGCGCGGCGTTGAAGGTCAGCGGCCACAGCTCGCCGCTCTTGTAGCTCTTCGTCAGCGTCGGGTCGGTGCCGTAGCCCTTGGGCTTGCCGCCCTTGCCGTCCACGCGCCGGGCGGGCGTGGCGCCGGCCGACACGTCGACGCTGAGCGCCGCGCCCGCGGCCAGCATCCATTGCAGGGTCGTTCTGCGGTCCATGCTCAGAGCTCCTTCTTGCGGAAGCGGTCGACGATGTGGTCGGCCTGGCGCCAGGCCAGCGCCATGATCGTCAGCGTGGGGTTCTTGTCGGCATTGGAGGCGAAGGGCGCGCCGTCCGACAGGAACAGGTTGGGCACGTCCCAGGTCTGGCCCCAGCCGTTGGTGACGGAGGTCCTGGCGTCCGCGCCCATGATGGCGCCGCCGACCTCGTGGATGATCGAGCCGCCGGGGGCGATGGCCTTGCGGCCGTCCAGCTCGGGGCCGCCGTCGAGCACCTTGCCGCCCATGGCCTCGACGATCTCGGCGAAGGTCTTCTGCATGTGCGCGGCTTGGCGGGTTTCGTGCTCGGCCCACTGCCAGTGGAAGCGCAGCACGGGAATGCCGAAGCGGTCCTTCTTCGTCGGGTCGATCTCGCAGAACGACTGGTCGTTCGGGATCATCTCGCCCCGGCCGGCGAAGTACACGAACGAGCCGAAGGTGCGGCGCACGTCCTGCTTGAACTTCGCGCCGTAGCTGCCCTTCGTCAGCCACTCCAGGCCCGCGCCGGTGCTGGCGCCGGGCATGCGGCGGCCGGTGCCCAGCTCGATGTGATAACCGCGGGGGAAGCCCAGGCCCTGCTCGGCCCAGCGCGCGCCCTGCTTGCCGTACAGCCACCAGGGGGCGTACAGGTGGGAGCCGCCGGCACCATCCTCGTTGTGCGGCGGCAGGTTCTCCAGCAGCGGCACCTGGCCGGACAGGTCGCTGCCGACGGTGTCCATCACGTACTTGCCGACCTTGCCGCTGCTGTTGGCCAGGCCCTGCGGGTAGGCGCTGGTCCTGCTGTTCAACAGGATGCGCGCCGACTCGCAGGCACTGGCGGACAGCACCACCGCGCGGCCTTTGACTTCGATGTGCTTGCCGGTCTTGCGGTCGACGAAGCGCACGCCGCTGGCCTTGCCATCCTTGGTCGTCACCTCGTAGACCATGGCGTCGCACAGCACGTCGAGGTTGCCGCTGGCCAATGCCGGCGGCAGGTGCACCGCGGGGCTCTGGTAGGTCGCGCCGATGGAGCACCCGCGCGAGCACGGCGTGGCCCAGAAGCAGGCCGCACGCTCGCGCATGGATTGCGCAACCAGCGCCTGCGCGCGCGGGTTGCCGGGATGCAGCAGCGCGGGGATGCGGCTGTCGTCGAGCTTCGCGGTCAGCACGGCGCGATGGATGGGCACCACCGGGATGCCCAGCTTGCCGGCGCGTTGCGCGACGAGGCGCTCCCCCACGCGCGCCGCGGGTGCGGGCAGCAGGCAGCCGTCAGGCGAGTCGGGCGTGTTCTCCAGACCCTCGTTGCTGCCGTAGACGCCGACCAGCATCTCGACCTTGTCGTAGTACGGGGCCAGGTCTTGATAGTCGATGGGCCAGTCGAAGCCCAGTCCGTCGCGGCTGTAGGGCTTGAAGTCGTAGGGCCCGTTGCGCAGCGAGATGCGGCCCCAGTGGTTGGTGCGGCCGCCCAGCATGCGGGCGCGCCACCAGTCGAAGCGCTGCTCTTCCTTGTCGGACGCCTGCGTGTACGGCTCGCCCGGCACCTGCCAGCCGCCGTCCACCGTCGCGTCGTAGAAGCCGAAGGGCTTGTCCGGCGTGCTGGCGCCGCGCAGCGGGGCGTCGTGCGAGGCCTGGAACATCGGCGTCTCGGTGCGGAAGTCGTAGTACCGGCCGGCTTCCAGCATCAGCACCTTCACGCCTTCCAGCGCCAGTGTGTAGGCCGTCTGGCCGCCACCGGCCCCCGAGCCGACGACGATGACGTCGTAGTCGCGCGCCAAGTTGCGCGTCGTCACAAAACCCATGCGCCCTCCTGAAAAGGTCGGCGGAGTTTGCCATCGCGGCGGCAGGCGCGCGCCTCAAACGATCGACTTGGCGCACGCGCCCTCATGCCCCGTTCACACCGGGGATGACGTTCAGTCGGGGCGCGCCATGAAGAACTTTTCCCCGAGCTCGAAGTAGTCGCCGGGACCACCGCCTCGCAGGATGATCCTGGCCGCCGCGGTATCGAACAGTCCGTCCTTCAACAGGGCCGGGGAAATGTGCATGAGCAAGACCTGACCCAGGATCATCCAGGTGTCGACGGGCTCGTCGTCCTTCGACTTCAGCTGGATGAGCTGGGACACCTTGCACTCGAAGGCGACCGGGCTCTCCCCGACGCGAGGCGGCGCCACCTTCACGGACGCGACCTCGGTCAGTTGTCCGAGCTCGAATTCATTGACGCCGTGAGGGACCCGCGCGCACGTGGCATTCATGGCCTCCGCCAGGTCGCGGGTGGCGAGGTTCCAGACGAACTCGCCGGTCTCCTCGATGTTCCTCAGCGAGTCCTTCCGACCGATGCTGGAGAAACCGATGATGGGCGGCGTGTAGTTCAACGCGGTGAAGAAGCTGTACGGCGCCAGGTTCACGACACCGGCCTTGCTCTTCGTGGACATCCAGCCGATGGGCCGCGGGCCGACGATGGCGTTGAACGGGTTGTGGGGCAGGTTGGGCGCGGTGGGGTCGTAGGTGTGCATGCGCTGGGTCGATCGGGTTGGGCTGAGGGCCGGACTTCGGACGTGGCTCGTGCTCACGCTCAATCGGCGCCGCTGATGATTAGACTCGCTGCCATGGCTGCCTTCAGACATGGCTTTTTCGAAACGGGGCGAGCGGGCGTGAGGCGACTCCTTCAGTCCGCTGTGCTCGCCGCGATGGCGGTCGCAACGTTCACGACCTCCGCGACCATTCCGTTCAATGGAAGAAATGCGCCGCCAACCCCAACGCCTCCTCCGCCCCCGCCCCGGTCCGAGGCCACTCGGCCGCTGCTACTTCTACTCAAGCGGGTCTGCGACCTGGGATTGATCTTTGAGCCCGTGATCCTGGCGGACTACTTGCCCTTCGCGCTCCGCACCAACTTCTACGAAGACTCGGTCGTACGCCGCTCTGACAAGGCGCCGACGCCGCTGGGCATGACAGCGACTTATGCGGGCAATTTCTGGCAAGCGCAGCCGTCCGTCACCTTGGTCTGGCCCTCTCGCCCGCTGGTCAGCATCCCGCGTGAAGAGGTCCACGCATCACTCGGAATGCCGGATGACATCCAGACGTCCGACGCGGAATTCGGCGACGGACTACGCACCGAGATCTACGAGCAGATCTGCAAGTCGAACAGCCGGTTGCTGGTCGTTTACGGGCGCAGCAGCGACGCGGCCCTGGAGCTGGTCGTCATCGCGCGCTGACGCCGAGTCGGCGTCGGGCCGACCCCCTGGGACACGGGAGTCGCGCACGCGAAACGGGCACTTCTCACGCCGTGTGGGCGGCGAGCGCCCCGGGAGCTTCCTACACTGCGCCGATGTCCATCGCCCGCCACTCCCTCGTCCTGGCCTCAGCCCTCGCGCTGACCGGCTGCGCCTCCACCCAATACCCCCCGTGCTGGCTGATCGGCGCGTGCGCCTCGATCACGCAGTCTTCCGAGACCCTGGTCGCGCCGAAGCCGCCCAAGGCACCGATCGAGAAGCTCTGCGTGTCGCGCCTGGCGGCCGCTCCCGGCACACAGATCCGCGTGATGACGGTGGGCGTGAAACCGTCCGAGTCTCACCTGGCCGGAGCGCAGGCCGCCTCGCAACAGATCGTCGAGCTCTACCAGCGCAACGCGCCAACGCTGATCGCCCAGCAACTGCAGGCCAGTGGCGTGCAGTCGTCGGTATGCCGGGGTGGACTGGTGGACATGAACGCCAAGCTCGAGCTGTCCGTGATCGGCATCACCTCGGACAACGGCGGCGCCGGCGCCCGGATGCAGCTCGACGTGTACGGCGAACTGTCGATCCCGGTGTCGTTCGCGTCGCCCTTGTACACGACCGTCTGGAAGGGCACGTTCAAGACCGGCAGCCGCATGGCCGTCACGACGGCCGACGAGGAGAACGTGAAAGCGTTCGCCGAGAACGTCGCCGCCGAAATCGTTGGCACCGGCTGGGTGCCCAAGCCCCAGAAGAAGTAAGCCGGGCGGCGGCCAGGCGGCGGCCAGGCCGCGGACAGCCGTCGATGGCGGGCGCCCCCTTCGGTGCCCCATGTCTCACAACGCCGGCAACCGAATCTCCGTCAGTACCCACGACGCAAACCCCCGTCGCTGAAAGACCAGCCCGGTCCGGCGGTCCTCGGCCTGTCCCGCGCGGCGGGCGTAGAGGATGAATGTGTCGGCGCCTTGGCGTTCGGTCGTCCAGATGGGCTCGCGCTTCGACGATGTCGCGCTGCCATCGGGCTCGCCACCCTCGTCAGAGGGCGTGTCGCCCGGCGTCTTCGCACGGGACTCGCGCCGAGGCATCAGCTTGCCCTCCTGCATGATCCGCATGACCGACTCCGGCCGCACGAAGGCCTCCACCATGCGATCGACCATCGCCGTCGCGAACAGCGAGCCCAGCGCCGCGCCGGCCTTGGCGATGTCGCTGCCGGATTCGGACCGCTCGGTCGCGCGCGCGCCGATGGCGGCGCCCAACTGGCCCTTCAAGCTCTCGCGCAGCAACGGATAGTCCACGCGCTCGTTGAACGCCGCCGCATCGCCGGCCTTCGCCGCATTGCGCATCTGATGGATCGCCAGCCACGGCGACCAGTACCAGTAGGCGGCGAGCGCCAGGACCGCCGCGATGAACGCGGCTTTCGAGAACTTCCGAGCGGTGGGAGTCATCCCTTGCCTTGCGTTTGATGCACCGGGACGCAGTGTAGAAAACTCAAGGCCGGGTCGCGCCGCGAGGGACGGCATCGCAGGATCAGTAATCGATCCCCACCCGGATCCCGAAGGTCCGCGGATCGTTCCAGTACCCGCGCACGAAACCGCCGCCGTCCTGCGCGGAGTTCTTCGTCATCTTGTTGGTCGCGTTCAGCACGTAGATCTCCGCGTGCCAGTCCTTGGGCGCCTGCAGCCGCAGGCTCGCATCGACCTTCGCGAAAGCCTTCTGCCCATCGGAGATGTGCGCGTTGTCCAGGTTGCGCAGCGTGAAGTACATCTTGTCCTGCCACTTCACGTTGACCCACGGCGTCAGTTCCCAGCCCTCGCCGAAGCGGAAGCTCTGCGAGAAGTTGACACCGAAGCTGTACTTCGGCGACAGCGGCAGGTGGTTGCCGGTGATGTCGTAGATCTGGCGGCCGGCGTTCTCGCGGATCGGCCCGGTGTAGGGGTCAGGACATGCCGGCGCGCCCATCTCGGCGCGCACGCCGCAGTTCCAGCTGTCGTTGAAGGACGGGTAGTCCTTCATCTTGCTGTTGATGTAGCTGAAGAAGGCGCCGAGCCGCGCGCCCTTCCACGGCTTGTAGTCGACCTCCAGCTCCAGGCCGGGGATGTCGACGACACCGACGTTCACCGTCTGCCACTTGGTGACGATGTCGCAGGTCGGGTTCTCGTCCGGGCACGGGCCCACCTGCTTGACCTTGGAGGCGAAGAAGTCGCCCGTGACCTGCATGTCCTTGTAGCGGCTGTAGAAGAAGGTCGCCGACAGGCTCAGGCGCTTGTCCAGCATCAGGCCCTTGTAGCCGAGCTCGAAGTTGGTGACCGTCTCCGGCTTGTACGGGAAGAAGGTGTACTGCGGGCCGGCCGGACCGTCGACGCATTCCTTGCCGCCGCAGCGGTCGTCCTTGTCGCCGAAGCCGCCCGCCTTGTAGCCGGTCGACAGCGAGGTGTAGACCATGTCGGCCGGCGTCAGCTGCTTGCGCAGGCCGAGGCGGTAGGTGAACTTCTTCCAGCTCTCGCCGTGGTCGTTGCCCGCGGGCTCGCCCCACAGGCCATAGGCGCCAGGACCGGCGAAGGGTCCCATCTGCTCGGTCAGGTCGCGGCCGTTGTGCGGGCGGAAGCCCGGCGTGCCGGGCGTGCCCGGGTCATAGAGGCCGTTGTAGTAGGCCGGCGTCGAGCCGTCCCAGCCGCCGTAGACGCGGCCGCCCTTGTCGGTCTTCTTGTCGAAGCTGATGCGGCCGCCCACCGTCGCCGTCCAGGTCGGCACGAAGGTCCAGTCCGCCTGCGCGAACAGCGCCTTCGCATCGATCTGGCGATCGGGCTGGTGATAGAACTGGCTGGTCGGGAAGCCGAAGGGCGCGGTGACCAGCTGCTCCTGCGCGTAGTCGATCGCGTTCTTCTCGTGCATCCAGAACAGGCCGGTGACCAGCTGCACGGTGTCGGTGTGATGCTTGAACTGCAGCTCGTGCACCTGCGACTTGTAGGTCGAATCCAGCGTCAGCGAGGTCTCGTCGCGGATCGGCCAGGTGCCCCAGTCACCGTCGGGTCCGACCGGCAAGGTGGCCGTGACCTGGCGCGACAGCGGGTAGTAGCCGCCGTCGTCGTCCGACTGCTGCGAGCGCTTCTGCGTCGCGTAGGCGAAGCCGTATTCGATGCTGGATTGATCGTTCAGGCGCCAGTTGAGGTTGGAGCGCACCGTGTCGATCGACATGTCCGTCTTGCCCGGCACGTTGACCTTCACGTCCCACTTGCCGCCGGGGCATGCGAAGTCGGTGCCCGCGGCCATGTCGCAGTCCTTCATCGCGATCTCGCCGGCGCCCTTGTTCTGGAACTTCTCGTAGGCCACCAGCCATTCGAGGTCGCTCGAGAGCTTCACGCGGCCGGCGATGCGCGCCGCCCATTCGTCGCGGTTGTAGTAGTACTTGCTGCGCGGCACCTTGGCGTTGCGGCGCTGGTCGACGTCGGGGATGCCGTCGGCGACGAAGCCGTGCTCAGGCATGTTCACGTCGGTGAAGTCCTGCTGCTGGTTGATCCAGCCGTCGCGCTTGATCGTGCTGACGGTGGCGCGCAGCGCGATGGTGTCGTTGACCGCGATGTTCTGGATCACGTTCAGCTGGCGCTTGCGGTAGTTGCCGAGATCCAGTTCCGCCGAGCCGTAGGTCGCGCCGAACTCGGGCTTCGCCGGGATGATGTTGATGCTGCCGCCGGTGGAGTTCCGCCCGAACAGCGTGCCCTGCGGGCCGCGCAGCACTTCCACCTGCTCGAGGTCGAACATCAGCGCCAGCGCGCCTTGCGGCCGCGGCGAGTAGAGGCCGCCGACGTGCAGACCGACGGCCGGATCGCCGACCTCGGTGAAGTTGGTCGAGCCCACGCCGCGGATGTTGATCTGCACGCCCGAGTCGGCGCCCTGCGAGATCTGCAGGTTGGGCACCTTGCCGGAAAGGCCGCGCACGTCGTGGATGCCTTCACGGGTCAGCGCCTCCTGCGAGAGCGCGGTGACCGCCACCGGCGTCTGCAGCAGGCCGGAGCTCACGCGCGTCGCGTTGACGGTGATCACGGGGAGCTCGTTCTTCTCCTTGTCCGTGATCTCGCGCGCCTTGGCATCCGGCTTGGTGTCAGGTTTTGCCTCGGCCTTCGCCTCGGGCTGCGACACGGGCGCGGTCTGCGATTGCGCGAAGGCGGCGGTGGCCAGCAGGCTCACGGCGGCAGCCGTGGCGGTGCGAGCGAAAGCGGCTCCAAACACGGGACGGAATGCGGCTCGATCGGGTCTCATCACTGGGATCTCCATGGGTCTGTCAGGCAGCCGCCGTCCCGGCGACGGGGCCGTGGCACGGGACAAAGGGGCTGGAAGGGGGAGGCGGTACGGAGCGGTCAGGCCTCTGGGCTGGGCTTGAACCGGGACAACAGGCGGGACAGCGGAACGGTGTCGTTGGTCACGAGCGGCCGCGCCCAGGCACTCACGCTCAGGATGTAGAGGAGCGTGAGGAAAACAGTGGACATCGCGGCGCGCAGGCCGATGACGTCGCCGAGGCCGCCGACCAGCAGCGGCAAGACCGCGCCGCCGAGGATGCCGGTGCAGAGCACGCCGGAGAACGCGCCGTGGTGGTGGGGCACCGAGTTCAGGCCCAGTGAGAACACCACCGAGAACATCACGGACAGGAAGAAGCCGGAGGCCGGGAAGGCGATCTGCGCGACGTGGGCGGAACCGAAGAGCGCGAGCGCCACGCTGCCGATGGCCAGCACCGTGAAGCCGGCGAGCACGACGCGGGAGTCGAGCAGCTTCAGCAATCCCAGTCCGAGCAGGCAGCCCAGCGACATCAGTCCCCAGAAGCCCGCGACCGCGTCGGCGCCGTCGGTCGTGGCGGAGACGCCGTGGTACGTCGAAAGGAACTGCGACATCCAGTTGGCCAGGGTCTGCTCGGTGCCGACGTAGGCCATGATGCCGAGGAAGAACAGGCGGACATCGCGGCGCGCGAGCAGCTCGCGATACGCGGCCCAGCCGCCGGCGCGTTCATCGTCCTTGAGCTGGACCTCCGGCAGTGGCAACGTCTGGTTGGCGACGATCAGCGCGACGAAGCCCACGACGAAGATCCAGTAGAACGGCACCCACGCGAGGCCCTTCGCGGCATCCGGCCGCTCCATCAGCAGTTGGAAGGCCATCGGGCTGAGGAACGACGCGAGGCCGAAGACCAGCTGCCCCATCACCGAGAAGAAGGCGAAGTGGGGTTCGCCGCCCGCCGTGCGCATCAGCGGGTTGATGACGACCTGCAGCAGGGCCATGCCGAGGCCGATCACGAACAGCCCGCCGACGGCGGTCGCGTAGCTCGGCCACAGCGCGATCGCCAGCGAGCCGGCCCCGTTCAGCAGAAAGGCGGTGAGGATGGTGAAGCGCGAGCCCCTGCGTTCCACCAGCATGCCCCCGGGGATCGACACCAGCCCGTAAGCGAGGAAGAACGAGAACGGGAGGAAGCCCGCCAGGCCCAGGCTCAGGTGGAAGTCCTGGATGATGATCGGCATCAGCGGCCCGATCAGGTTGGTGACGAAGGAGATCACGAACCAGATGACCAGGATGTAGCCGACGATCAGCGCGCGGTGCTTCATGGCGACTCCTCAGGCGGGGACTCTGGAGGGAAGGCAGCCGGCGAACTCGCCGGCGCGGATGGTCTTGCGCGGGAAGCGAGACAGGATGGCCCCGGCGGTGCGGCAGCCCGCGGCCAGCCCCTCGGCGAGATCGCCGCCGCGCAGGCGCGCGGCCAGGTAGCCGGCGTTGAACGCGTCGCCGGCGCCGATGGTGTCGAAGATGTCGGCAGGCTCGGTGATGCGCTCGACGCGTCGGCCGTCCTCGATGCCCAGTGCGCCGCGCGCGCCGACCTTGACGATCAGGCTCGCGTCGGGCTTCAGCGCGCGGCCGATCAGCGTCAGCGCTTCATCGAGGTCCTCGGTGCCGGCGATGCTCTGCGCCTCGAGCTCGTTGATGAGCAGGTGGTCGCAGTGCGGCAGCCAGCTCATCACCTCGTCCCGGTCCCAGCCTTCCGGCGGCCAGCCGGTGTCCAGCGCGACGCGGTAGCCGCGGCGTCCGGCCTCGGCCATCAGCGCGGCGTAGCGAGGCCGCAGATCGGTGAGCAGGAAGGGCGCGGTGAACAGCGCGATCGATGGTGCCATCTTCGGCGTCTCGGTCGGCTGCAGGTGCCCGAGCACGTGATCCGCCGACAGGCGCTGCAGATGCCCGTGCGTGGTGAAGAAGTTGCGCTCGCCGCAGGTGTGCATCAGGCCGACCGAGACGGTGGTCTCGATGTCGCAGATCTCAAGGCTCGTGGTGATGCCGGCGAACTGCTCCGCCAGCCATTGGCCGAAGTGGTCGTTGCCGACGGCGGAGATCAGATGCGCGTGTTGTCCGATGTGGCGCGCGGCCAGCGCGGCATTGGCGCCGGAGCCGCCGGGGCGCAGCTCGCTGCGCGGCATCAGGAGTTCGGTGCCGAGTTGCGGCCACCCGGTCAGGCTGCCCAGCACGAGGTCGACGCCGACGTCGCCGACGATGCTGAGCGGGGGATGCGCAAGCGGTGAAAGAGGTCGTGCCGTGTCCATGGGCGCCGACTGTAGGAGCACTCAGAACACAGCGTCAATAATTAAATCCATTGGATTTAAGTAATCAAGGGAATCCCCCAACGGGCTTTACCCTGTCCCTACCCTGCGCGATCCTCCCCGCGCGCCGCCCTGCCCTGCGCTGTACCCCGCGCTCTACCCTCGCTTGGGCATCGGGGCCCGATGTCCCAGCAGCTCGGCCACGTCGGCCTCGCCGCGACGGTCCTGCTGCAGCGTCTCCAGGCGCGGGGACAGCATCTCGTAGATCGGCAGCACGGCGGCGCCGAGGATGGAGCTGTCGTCCTGCCGGTCCGACAGCAGCAGCCGCGTCTCCGGCGTCGCGACACCGCCGCGCACCGAGCGGTGCCAGGGCGAGGCGAGCGCGACGAGATGCTCCACCAGCACCTTGGGCGCCGAGCCGCCGATGACGATCGAATGCGGGTCCAGCATGTTCTCGATCATGCAGACCGCATCGCGCAGCCGGTCCGCGGCCTGGCGGCACCATTGGTGCAGCACCTTGTCCTTCGGGTCCTTCAGCCGCTTGGCCAGGTCCAGCGTCCAGACGTCGTGGTCGGACACCTTCAGCGCCTCCGCCAGCGAGTGCATGGAGACGTAGCGCTCCAGGCAGCCGCGGTTGCCGCAGTAGCACGGCGTGCCGCCGGGCACGATGGGCACGTGGCCGATCTCGGTCGCATTGCCGTTCGAGCCCGGATAGGCGGCGCGGCCGATGACCAGCGCGCCGCCCAGGCCCAGGCCCAGGTGCAGATAGAAGAAGTTGTCCAGGTGGCGGGCGACGCCGAAGAGCGTCTCGCCCAGCGCGCCAGCCACGCTGTCGATCCGGTAGAAGACGGAGAGCCCGGTCACCTCGCCGAGCTCGTCCAGCACGGACAGGTCGTTCCAGCCTTCCAGCGCGGTCGGGCCGACGAAGCTGATGTCGGTGTGACCCAGCGGCCCCGGCAGCGCGACGCCGATGCCCCACAGCGGCTCGGTCGATTCGCGGCGCAGCTGCGCGACCAGCTGCAGCATCGCGGCCAGCATCTGGCGGCGATCGCTGGTGTCCATGTCGACCTCGCAGCGGCTGCGGATCTCGCCGACCAGGTTCACCAGCGCGGCCGACGCGCGGCCCGGCTCCAGGCTGATCCCGATCGCGTTGCCCGCCTGCGGGTTGAGCTCGAAGGCGATCGGCGGCTGGCCGCGCGACTTGTCGACCTTCTGCCGCCTCGAGACGATCAGGCCGATGGCCTCCAGGTCGTTGGTGATGTTGGCCACCGTCTGGGGGCTCAGGGACACCATGTCCGCGATGTCCTTGCGCGACGCCGCGCCGTGCTGGCGGATGAAGTCCAGCACCACACGGCGGTTGTAGGGCGCGCTGGACTGTTGGGTGGCCCCTCGACTGGTGGTTCTCATGCTGGCGGGTGGTCCTTCGGGTATCCCCCATTCTGACGCAGCTTCACGACGGCATCACGAGGCCGGCTGACAAATGAATTTACACATCCAGTGGTTTTATTTATTGCGCCAACGAAATGTTCCGCCTACATTCGCCGCCCATGGGCTGCAACGACCCACGCCCCCGAGCGCAGGACCGGCTTGGCGAGAGTGGTGGGCAGCGGCTCTCGGGAATCTGTCCCGTGGCGCAGGCCACGCCCCCTACCCCCGTGTTTTCGGAGGCAACCACCATGCAATCTCGTTCCCCCAGCGTCCGCCGCATCGGCGTGCAAGCGGCGCTCACCGTCCTGGCGCTCGTCTGCGGCGCGTCGGCGGCTGTCGCAGCCGGCAAGCCCAAGGCAGCGGCTCAGACGAACGGCCAACCCAGCGTCTACGTGCAGGACGGCTGGGTCTACACCCACACCTTCACGGCGACCGGCCAGCCGCTGGTGACGGCCACCAAGGCCGCGGCAGCGGCGGGCGTCATCCCCGTCGGCGACTCGCGCGTCTACGGCAACGTCTTCGACAAGGGCCGCAAGCTGACGGTCAACCAGTGGCAAGCCGTGCTCAGCATGGATGCCTATCCGGAGAACGGCACCACCAACTATCAAGACCCGGAACCCTGGCGCTACTGCGAGGTCGACTACGAGGCCTCCGAAGGCATCTCCGACTACCGCGGCAACACCTTCGGTCCGGTGGGCGTGACGACGGTCGGCGACTTCCCGGACTACTTCAAGAACGCCTACGCGCCGTACGTGCTGGGCAAGACCGGCGCGACCAACACCGACATGAAGAACTGGGGCGTCCAGGTCACCGGCATCGCGGCGGCGGACATGAAGGCGGACGACACGCGCCTGGACCCGTATCCGAACCTGGCCCGCTCCAACTCGAAGAAGCGGGCGGCGCTGACCAAGATCTGCCAGGCGCTGCAATCGGACTTCGACAACCGCCAGGCCCAGTACGTGATGAGCCATTACTCGCACATCGACAGCGACAAGCTGGTGCCGGTGCTGGACGCGCTGAAGAAGCTCGGCTTCACCAGCTTCGGCCAGTACAACCTGGTCGGCCTGGCCTTCCAGGTGCAGGTGAACACGGGCTCGATCAGCAGCGTCTCGGCGTTCTCGTCGGTGAAGTCGGCGGGCAACTGCGGCAGCATGTCCAACGAGACCTGCTTCGCCACCTACCTGACGGACCAGTACATCCGCTGGCTGAAGTCCTCGAGCCTGGGCGACGATGCGGGCAACTGCTGGCGCGCCAGCATGGCGCTGGACATCTACAAGCAGGACCCGACGATGGGCAACGTGAGTGTGGTGACCAGCATCATCAACAGCAAGTACCCGAACAACTCGGGCAAGTGCCCGACCTCGGGCGTGAAGTGGTCCAAGAACATGGCCTGGAATTGATCGCATGAAGACCCACGCCACCGCACGCACGGTGCTCCTCCCCCGACGCTCCGCGCTCGCGGTGGCCGCGGTCTTCGCGGTCACTGCGGTCCTCGCGACCGCATCGATGGCCTCGCACGGAGCGACGGATGAACGCAAGACGACGGTCTCCGTCAGCCTGCCGAAGGATCCGCTGCTCGTGCAACTGAATCAGGTCGCGCTGGAACGGACTGGTCCGAAGCGCGCCCTCATCGAATCGACGGGCGCGGCGCAGACGGGCCGCTACCGCGTGCTGTCAGGCGGCAAGACGGTCGCCGAAGGCGAGCTCAAGCCGCTGCCCGATTTCTCCGCCTGGGGCGCGGGCAAGCGCTACTTCGAAGCGGACTTCTCCTCGGTACAGGCTACGGGCGTCTACCGCGTCGAGGCGACGCTGAACGGCACGCGCGTGCTGTCCGCGCCGGTGCGGGTACGCGATCAGGCGCTGTTTTCGATCACCGCCGACAAGCTGCTCGACTACTTCCACCGCAGCCGCCACACCGGCAAGGGCGATCGCCGCATCCGCATCTTCGAGACCGACCGCTTCGTCGATGTCCACGGCGGATGGAAGGACGCTGGTGGCGACACGGGCAAGTACCTGTCGCACCTCGGCTACGCGAATTTCTTCAACCCGCAGCAGACGTCGATGGCGGCCTGGGTGCTGGCCTACACGGCGGATGCGTCGGCGGACCTGTACCGCCGAGCGGGGCTGCTCAAGCGCGCCCAGGACGAAGCGTTCTGGGGCGCGGACTACCTGCACCGCATCCTCGATGCCGAGGGTTACTTCTACACGACGGTCTTCGACAAGTGGGGCGCGGAAGGCGCCGAGCGCATGGTCGTCGGCTACGAGGGCGACGACGGGCGCTACACCAAGCTCTACCGCTCGGCCTACCGCGCGGGCGGCGGCATGGCGATCGCCGCGCTGGCGCGGGCGTCGCTGCTCGCGAAGCAGTCCGGACGGCACGGCAGCTTCGATGGCAAGACCTACCTCGCGGATGCGATCAAGGCTTTCGACCATCTGCAGCAGTTCAACGCGCAGTACACCGCCAATGGCGTCGAGAACATCATCGACGACTACACCGCGCTGATGGCCGCGGTGGAGCTGTACCACGCGACGAAGGACACACGCTTCCTCGACGCGGCGCGGACGCGCGCCGACAGCCTGATGCGTCGACAGACGGCCGATGGCGGCTTCATCAGCGACGGCGGGACGCGTCCCTACTATCACGCGGTCGAGGCTGGCCTGCCGGCGTTGAGCCTCGGCTTCTTCCTCGACATCGAATCGGACGACGCCCGGCGCGCCCGCGTCACCACGGCGATCAAGGCATCGCTGCAGCACGAGGTCGACATCACGCGGCGCGTGTCCAACCCCTTCGGCTACGCGCGGCAGTCGTTCCAGCTCGCGAAGGACGGCAAGGCTGATGGTCCGGTGCTGGAAGGGTTCTTCATTCCCCACAGGAACGAGACCGGCTACTGGTGGCAGGGCGAGAGCGCGCGCCTGCTGTCGCTGAGCACCGCGGTGGCGGTGGCGGGTCGCAAGATCTCCCCTGCCCTGCCCACGGACTGGGCCGTGTACGCGCAGGACCAGATCGACTGGACCTTGGGCAGGAATCCCTACGGCATCTCGATGCTCTACGGCTTCGGCCAACGCAACCCGCCGACGGTGGCGTCGAGCGCCGGCGACATGTTCGTCGGCGGCATCTCCAACGGCATCACGGGCGCCGTCGGCAGCGACACCGGCGAAGGCATCGCCTTCGGACCCGGTCCGGACGACGAGCAGTGGCGCTGGGTGGAGCAGTGGATCCCGCATTCGACGTGGATGCTGCTGGCGGCGACGTCGATGGCGCGCTGAGTCGAATCTTCGGGGTTACCTCTTTGGGGTGTCGGTCAGGTCCGACGGCGCCTGGGGAGCCGCTTCCGCCAGGGGCGGCGTGAGGACAGCGCCGCCGACGGCAACGATGAGCGTCGACAGCGCCAACAGCGCGCGCGAACGACGGACAAGAAGGCGGGCAAGGGACTTGAGAGCGTTCATGCTGGATCCTCCTGGCGATCGGTTGAATGGGTTGGCGGGTGCGAAGCCGCGTCAGCGCAGGTGTCGCACGAGGAACTCGGCGGTCTGATCCAGCGCCAGGCGAGCGCTCGCGAGTTCCTGCGTGTTGAGCTGGAACACGTGGTGCAGGCCCTGCCAGACCTGCAGTTCGACCTCGGTGCCGGCGGCCTCGGCGGCGCGCGCCATGCGGATCGAGTCGTCGCGCAGGACCTCGTCGCTGCCGACCTGGATCAGCGTGGGCGGCAGGCGCAGGTCGGGCTCGAAGAGCGGCGACGCGCGCGGGTCGTCGGCCGGCGTCGCGCCAAGATAGGCCGCCGCTGAAGCACGCAGATAGTCGACCGCCAGCAACGGATCGACCACCGCGGGATCGCGGACACTCTCGCCACTCAGGCTGAGATCGGTCCACGGTGAGAACGTCGCGATCGCGGCCACCGGCAGTCCACGACGCCGCGCCTCCAACACCGTCGCGAAGCTCAGGCCGCCGCCGGCGGAGTCGCCGACGACGGCGACCGAGTCGAAACGCTCCGTCAGCGCGGCCAGCGCCGACACCGCCAGATCCCTCGCCGTCGGCCACTGCGCCTCCGGCGCCAGCGGGTACTCCAGCGCGAAGGCGGGAACGCCCGAGCGCGCCACGATCTGGCTGACGAAGCCGGCATACGGCCCCGCGTGGCCGAGGCCGTAGCCACCGCCATGCAGGAAGAGGATGGCGCGTCCGGCGAGCGCCGCACCGGGATCGGCCGGCTCGCACCACCAGCCGGGAGCCGGTTCGTCGAAGACCTCGCGCGTCGTCACGCCCGGCGCCATCGGCGTGGCGCCGATGAAGCGGTCGTAGACCTCGCGCGGCGTGCCTTGCGCGGTGGACCAGAAGCGGCCGAACTGCGCGCGCAGCTCCCGCGAGGCGACCACGTCGTCGGCCATCAAGGGGATCGCACTGGTGCCAGTGGTCTTGAGGACCGCCGCGCTCGTCGCGCCCGTCGTCGTGTTCGTCGTCATGCTGGTACTCCCAGGCTGCGGCCGGCGAGGTGCCAGGCCATCATCATCGTGGTGATGTTGGGCGGTGCGCTGGGGACCAGCGGCATGATCGACGCGTCGATCACGAACAGCCCGGTGATGCCGAACACGCGGCCGCCGCCGTCGACGACACCGTCGCCCGGCCGGCCCATGCGGCAGGTGGATGTCGGATGCGCGTAGCCATCGAGGTGGCGAGCGATCACGGGACCGAGGTCGTCGCCGTCGGATACATCGGCGCCCGGCGACATCTCCGCATGGACCAGGTCCGCGAATGGCGGCTGGCGGCCGATCGCTCGCGAGAGCCTCACCGCCTCCAGCATCCGCGAGCGGTCGCGCGCGGTGCCGAGGAAGTTGTAGCGGATGCGAGGCGCCGATCGCGGATCGCGGTCGACGATCTCCAGGCTGCCGCGCGCTTCCGGCTGCGTGAGCGCCACGGCCAGGACGATCGCGCCGCCGGTCGGACTCAAGGCCGGATCGAACAGGTGCGTGGCGGAGACGTGGACGTCCAGGTCGCCCGGCGCCGCTTCCGACGACGCGGCCCACAGGATCGCGCCCGCCGCGGGATGCATGCCGGCGGCTTCGGGCGTCAACGCATAGACGTTGTAGTAGAACGGGTGCTCCTGCAGCCCCTCGCCCACCGGCAGATCGGCCACCAAGGGAACGCCTAGCCGAGACAGCACGGCCGCCGGCCCCACGCCGGAGCGCATCAGGATCGCCGGGCTGCCGAAGGCGCCGGCACTCAGGATCACCTCCTTCGCGTGCCAGGTCTTGCCATCCGCGTCGACGACACCCACGGCGCGACCTTCCTCGATCAGCACCTTGTCGATCTCGATGCCACCGTGGATGGTCAGGTTGGGCCGGGCGCGCACGGCCTCGTCGAGGAACGCGATGCCGGTGTTGATGCGACGACCCGAGATGACGTTGAGCGGATACGGCGACACGCCGTCCTGCTCGCCGCCGTTGAAGTCGTCGACGCGGGCGAAGCCGAGATTCGCCGTCGCGTCGACGAAGGCGTTCAGCGCGGGCGTCAGTTCGTCGGGGCGACGATGCCGGATCGGCAGCGGTCCGTGGCGGCCACGGAAAGCCTCGTCACCGTCGGGCGTGTTCTCGATGGCCTTGAAGGCCGCGAGCACCGCGTCCCATTCCCAGCCGTCGATGCCGAGCGCGCGCCACTTCGCGAAGTCCTCGCGCCGCGAGCGGATCGCCACCGCCGCGTTGACCGCGGAGCAGCCACCGATCGTCTTGCCGCGCGGCGCCCGGATGCTGCGTCCCTCGATGCCGGTCTCCGCCGTGTAGCCCCAGTCGTGTCCATCCGGACCACCGGCGGTGTCGGCGTCGGCGAGGTCGCGCGGGAACACGTTGGGCCGGTAGGCCTGGCCGGCCTCCAACAGCAGGACCCGCCGCGACGGATCCGCGCTCAGCCGGTGGGCGAGCACGGCGCCGGCCGAGCCCCCACCGACGATGAGGGTGTCGTAGGCGGCGGTCATTGCTTCAGCGCTCCGGCGACCTGGCCCATCAGGACGGCGAACGGCATGTCCAGCGCGGCGTAGACCTCCAGCGCCTTCGGGTCGGCGTTGTCCGCCATGATCTCGACCATCAGCGTCGCGTAGTCGGAGACCTCGATGCCCAGGGTGGTCAGGCGCGCGACGCCGGCCTCGCGCTTGGCAGGGGTGAAGGTGCCGCAGGCGTCGATCGCGACGATCGGCTGGAAGCCTTCTTCCTGCGCCGAGATCGCCGGCAGCGAGGCGCAGACCTCGAAGGACAGGCCCGCGATGATCAGGTGGTCGCGGCCGGTCGCCTTGACCGCGTCCACGAAGGGCGCGAAGTCCCAGGCGTTGACGGTCGAGCGGTCCATGATCTCGCCGCCGCCCAGCGCTTCCTTGAGCTCGGGCGCGGTCGGTCCCCACATGCTGTCGCGGGCCGTGGTGATCGCCACCACCGGCAGGCCCAGGACCTTCGCCGCCTTGGCCAGGCCGACGACGTTGTGCTTCAGGTCGCTGACGGTCATGTCGCGGACGCCGGTCAGCAGGCCCACCTGATGGTCGATCAGCAGGACGGCGGTGTTGTCGCGGTTCATGCGGGTGCGCTTGGTTTTCATGTCGGATCCTTGAGGGTTGAAGGGCTCCGGCGGCGACGGTGTCGCGAGGTGTTCCGGAGTGATTTCATTCCATCCGACGCCCCTCGGCGGATCAACGGGGCTGGGTTGAATCGAGCTTCCAACGGGTCGGAAGACCAGCGACCTTCCGTCACGGATCGTCCGGTCGAACGGCGCCACAATCCGCTCGCTCATCGCCAGCCAGCGTCATCCGACGGTGGCCCGGCGCACGCTCATTGCCCGAGGACGCCGATGCTCGATCTCAACGATTTCCGATACTTCGTCGAAGTGGCCGACCGGGGCGGACTGTCCGCGGCGGCACGCGCGCTGGAGCGGCCCGTGTCGACGATCAGCTACCGCATCCAGCAACTGGAACGCGAGCTGGGCGTCACGCTGTTCGCGCGGACCTCGCGGCAGGTGACGCTCACCGAAAGCGGCATGGAGTTCTACAGCCACGCCGTGGCCACGCTGTCCCGCGCGGACGAGGCGGAACTGGCGATGCGCAGCCTCTCGAAGGAGCCGGCCGGCACGGTGCGCTACACGGTGGCGACGGCGACGGCGCAGTTCGCGATGGCGCGGATGGTGTCGACCTTCCTGGAGAAACATCCGAAGGTGGAGATCGTCCAGCACGCGGGCGACAACAACGTGGACATCGTGGCGGACCGATTCGACTTCGCGATCCGCGCGTACTCGGGCGCGCTGCCGGATTCGACGATGGTGCAGCGCCCGCTGGCCGAGGCGCCGTGGCACCTGTTTGCGTCGCCGGCCTATCTGGCATCGGTGGGCACGCCGCAGACGCCGGACGACGTGGTCGGCTGCGCGAGCCTGTTCATGAAGCGCGACAGCGTCACGCCGTCCTGGCGGCTGCGCCGCGCGGACGATCCGGAGCAGGTGGTGCAGGTGGCCATCCGGCCGAGGATCCTGGGCTCCTGCATGGTGACGCTGAAGCAGGCGGCGGCGTCAGGCCTGGGCATCGTGGCGCTGCCCGCCTACGTGTGCCGGGATGACGTGCGCGCGGGGCTGCTGCAGCGCGTGCTGCCCGACTGGATCGCCGCGGATGCGACGATCACCGTGCTGATGCCCAGCCGCCGCGGCATGACGGCCGCGACACGCGCATTCATCGAGCACATCGCGGAGGCGTTCCCCGAGGCCGTCCGTCTGGACTGACGCAACGGCTCGCCTTGGCGCGCCTCGGGGTGAGCGCATGGCACGAGCGCGTCATCGTCCAGCCGGTTGGAAGCAGCATCCCGATCCGACGGCTTCTCCGGGCGCGGCCCGGCCTCCAGAATTTCTGCAAGGACGCGCCTGGAGCGTCTTCTGGAGCAGAGTCACATGGACCCCACCGACACCCTCGCGACCGCGGAGGTTGCCGCCGACCGCGTCGGCGACACGATCACCGGCAGCCCGCAAACCATCGGCCGGAACTTCACGGCGCGGCATTTCTCGGAAGAGATGTTCCGCGGGCGGATGGACCCGCTGCTGATGGTCGACCACTTCGTGATGACCGGCCCGACCTTCGCGCCGCATCCGCACGCGGGCATCTCGGCCGTGACGATGATGTTCGAGGACGCCGTCGGCGGCTTCTTCAATCGCGACACGCTGGGCAAGCGCTTCACGCTGCGCGCGGGCGACCTGTACTGGCTGGCCGCGGCGGGCGGCGCCGCTCACGAGGAAGTGCCTGAAGCCGGCGCGCGCACGCATGCCTTGCAGATCTTCGTGAACCTGCCCGGACGACTGAAGCGCGGACCGGCGCATTCGCTGCTGGTGCGCGCCGAGGACGTGCCGGTGATCGAAGCGCCCGGCCATCGCGTGCGGGTGGTGCTGGGACAGTCCGGCGACATCCTCGGCGCGGCCGGGACGCCGGAGCCCTTCACGCTGCTCGATGTCACGCTGACGCCGGGCGGCGCTTTCGCGCATCCGCTGTCGTCGGAGGAGATGGCCTGGATCTACGTGATCTCGGGCGCGGTGACGCTGCATTCGCAAGCCCGCGAGCATGTCATCGAGGAAGGTCGTGCCATCTCGGTGCGTGCCGGCGTGGACGGGCTGGTCCGCCTGGAAGCCGACACGCCGGCCCATGCCGTGCTGATGGCCGCGAGACCGATCCGCGAGATCTTCGTCAAGCACGGACCGGTCGTGATGTCGACGATGGCCGACGTGCGCCAGGCCTTGATCGACTACGCCGACGGGCGGTTCGGCGAGTTGCCGACGGCACCCTGATCGCCGACCGCCAATCGCCAAATTGCCGATTGCCGATTGCCGATCCCTCGGCGATGGAGGTCAGCCGATCACCTGGCCTTCGGTGATGACGGCGCGGTAGCTGGCACCGCGGAAGCGATGTTGCGCCGCGGCCTGGTAGGCCGGGCTGAAGTACCAGGCCCGTGCCGCTTCCACCGACGGGAACTTCAGAAGGACCACGCCTTCCATCGGCGCGCCCTCCACGACCTCGTGCGCGTCATAGGCCGCGAGCACCTGCGCATCGTGCCCTTCGAAGGTCGCGCCGACGGCGGCGCCGTACCGGGCCATTTCATCGGCGTCGAGGGTCGCTTCCTTGATGAAGACGATGTAGGCGGGCTTGGCCGCTGGCGCGGCGGCGGAATCTTGGGACATGACAGGCCTGTCGAGGTTGAATTTCAAACGCGTCGCCGACGTGGCGTCGCGCAGGCAATGTAGGCCGGCGGCAAGGCGCTGAAAAGGCGTCCGCCGACCGATCTCTTTCAAACGGCATTTGAAGATGCGGGCAAGGCGCAGGAGCCATCCGGGCGACAGCGCTAACATCCGCCGATGGGCACGGAGCAGCAGCACATCGACGCGATCGGCCGGATGGCGGTGGTGCCGACCATCCTGGACGCCACGGCGCGCCTCACCGGGATGCGGTTCACCGCCGTCGCCCGCGTGACCGACACCTCGTGGACCGCCTGCGCCGTCCGCGACGAGATCGCCTTCGGGCTCAAGCCCGGCGACGAGCTCCAGCTCGTCACGACGATCTGCAACGAGATCCGGCAGCACGGCCGTCCCGTCATCTTCGGCAGCGCGAGCGCGCACGAGCAGTTCCGCGATCACCCGACCCCGAAGATGTACGGCTTCGAGAGCTACGTCTCGATCCCGATCTTCCGCGCCGACGGCTCGTTCTTCGGCACGCTGTGCGCCATCGATCCGCGCCCCGCCCAGCTCGACGATCCCGTGCTGCAGCAGACGCTGGAGCTGTTCGCCAAGCTCATCGCGACCCAGCTCGATGCGCAGGACCTGGACGCCCAGCGCCAGGCCGCGCTGGCCGCGGCGGCCGACGCGCGAGAGTTGCTCGAATGGGAGAACCAGCGCATCACCGCGCTGCTCAACGAGCGCGAGCAGGTGGAGCGTGTCATCACCCGCGAACTGAACGACACGCGACGCCTCCGCGACGTGGCCGCCCGTCTGATCGGCACCGACGGCGGCTCGACCCTGTTCGGCGAGATCCTCGAGGCGGCCATCGAGATCCTGGACGGCGACGCCGGCACCATCCAGCTGCTGGACGAGCACTCGCACTGCCTGACCTTCCTCGCCTCGCGCGGCTTCAGCCCCGAGGTCACGGCGCACTTCTCGGTGGTGGATGCGTCGTCGGGCTCGCCTTGCGGCCGGGCGCTGGCCGCCGGACAGCGGACCTTCATGCGCTTCGACGACCCCGACGATCCCGACACGGATGGGTCCAACCGGATGCACCTGAACGACGGCGTGCGATGCGCCCAATCCACGCCGCTGGTCAGCCGGTCCGGGCGGCCGATCGGGATGTTCTCGGTCCACTGGGCCGAGCCGCGCGATCTCAGCGAACGCGAGCTCCGCTTCCTCGACCTGCTGGGTCGCCAGGCCGCCGACCTGATCGAACGCAACCAGGTGCAGGACGCGCTGCTGGCGCGCGAGCGCGAGTTGCAGGAGGAAGCCCGCCGCAAGGACGAGTTCATCGCCGTGCTGGCCCATGAGCTGCGCAATCCGCTCGCGCCCATCCGCAGCGGCATCGAAGTGCTCAAGCGCGCCAACGGCGACATGAAGCTGATCGAGCGCGTCCGGCCGATGATGGAACGGCAGATCGTCCAGGTGGTGCACCTGATCGACGACCTGCTGGACGTCTCGCGCATCCGGTCGGGCAAGGTGCAGCTCAAGCGCGATTGGGTGAACCTGCAATCGCTCGTCGAGAGCGCGCTCGAGGCGCACCGCGGCCAGATCACGGCGAACGGCATCGATCTGCAGGTGACGCTCGACGATCCCGCACGACAGCTCCACGTCGATCCGACGCGGCTGTCGCAGGTCGTCTCGAACGTGCTCCACAACGCGGTGAAGTTCACTCCCGCGGGCGGCCGCATCGCGATCCGCTCCACCGTCGAACCCGCCATGTCCGGAGAGGGCACGGAGCAGGTGCTTCGCATCACCGACTCCGGCGTCGGCATCGCCCCGGACATGCTGCCCGACATCTTCGACCTGTTCACGCAGGCGCGGTCCGACAGCTCGCGCCACGGCGGGATGGGGATAGGCCTGGCGCTGTCGCGCAGCCTGATGGAACTGCACGGCGGCGCGATCGAGGCCACCAGCGGCGGCGCCGGCCAGGGCAGCGAATTCGTGATCCGTCTGCCCGTGGAGGTCCGCGAGGCGGCGCCGGCGATCCTTGATCGCAGGGAGGACGACATCGACCTGGCCGGTCTCCGCGTGCTGGTGGTCGACGACAACCAGGATGCCGCCGACGGCGTCGCCATGCTGCTGTCGATGAGCAGCGCCGACGTGCGCGTCGCCTACGACGCCACCCGCATCGTCGAGGACGTCCGGGACTTCGACCCGGGACTCGTGCTGCTGGACATCGGCCTGCCCGGCATCGACGGCTACGAGGCCTGCCGGCGCGTGCGCGCGGCGGTCGGCCCCGCCGTCCATGTCGTGGCCTTGACCGGCTGGGGCCAGGAAGACGACCAGCGTCGCGCGACCGCCGCCGGCTTCGATGCCCATCTGACGAAACCGGTGGACCTGTCGAGCCTGGCGCGGATCGCGTCGACTGCGTCGCAGGCGTTGACCGCGTCAACGACGGCCAAGTCCCCGCTCAGAGCAGACTGACCGCCGGCAGCGTCAGCAGCGAGGTCTCGCGCATGATGCTCACGAAGTCGCTGAGGTAGGGCTTGCTGGCGAGCGAGGTGGTGCTCACCGCATACAGCCGCCCGGTCAGGCCCGCCTCGCCGATGCGCTGCTGCGCGACATAGCCGCGGGCGAGGTAGTTCTCGACGGCCCACAGCGGGAGCGCCGCCAGCCCGCGGCCGCTGGCCACCAGCTGCAGCATCGCGACCGTCAACTCGCTGGTGCGACGCGGCGGCGTCACGCCGGCCGGCTTCAGCACGCGGCGCACGAGATCGAGCATCTCGTCCGGCACCGGGTAGGTGATGAGCGTGTGGTCGGCGAAGTCCGCCGCCTCCAGCCACGGCTTGGCGAGCAAGACATGACCCTTGGGCAGCAGCGCGACGATCTCGAACTCGAAAAGCGGGTGCACGACCACCGCCGCCTCGTCCACATCCACGTCGGACACGATGGCCACTTCCGCGCGGTCCTGGTGCAGCAGCCCCACGGGGTCCGCATGGAAGCCGGACACGATGTCCAGCTCCACCTCCGGCCAGCGGCTCCGGAAGGCGTCCATCGCCGGCATCAGCCAGTCGAAGCAGGTGTGGCACTCCACCGCGATCCGCAGCTGGCCCGCGGCGCCGGCGGCCAGGCGGCGCAGGTCGCGGTCGGCCTCCTCCACCAGCGGCAGCACCTGCTCGGCCAGGCGCAGCAGGCGCTGGCCGGCCACGCTGAACTGCACCGGCTGGGTCTTGCGCTCAAAGAGCACGGCCTCGTAATGGTCCTCCAGCCCCTTGAGCTGATGCGACAGCGCGGACTGCGTGAGGTTGAGCAACTGGCCGGCGCGCGAGACGTTGCCGGCCTCTCGCACCGCCAGCAGCGTGCGCAGGTGTCTGAGTTCCAACGGCAGGTTCATGAATGGAATTGTTGATCGACTGAAAAACGTTTCGTTTGAATCATAACGAGCAAGCCGGGATCATCGGCCTTCGAATTCACCACGACGACGCACGACGACGCTTCAGATGATCCGGATCCATGAACCCATGCGCTGGCTCCGCCCCGTGCCGCACCCCGTGGCCGCCGCCGCCATTGCCAACGCGGCCAGCGCGCAGGATCGGCCGGCACCGGCGCCTGCGTCGCGCGCTGCCCTGTGGCGGGCGCAGCAGGCCAAGGGCCGCGACTTCGTGACCGTGGGCGCGCGGCCCGGCGTCGACGCGGTGACGCAGATGCTGTCGCTGATCGGCCTCGCCGCCGCTGAATTCGACAGCGCCACGACCTTCCAGTTGGACACGAGCGCGCTGCTGGCGGAGATCGACGAGGCCATCGCCCTGCCCGCCAGCCCGTGCGTGGCAGTGCTCGGCCCGGTGAGCCTGCTGTTCCTCGGCAGGAGCGTCGAGGAAGGGTTCGACCGGCTCGGCCTGCTGGACCGCCTGCTCCCCGTTTATGAAGCGCTGCTGACGAAGCTCGCGGCGCGCGGCGTGACCTGGGTGCAGATCGATGAGCCGCTGCTCGGCGAAGCGTTGGAGCCGGTGTGGCAGGACGCGCTGCGGCGGACCTACGCGCGGCTGCTCGGCGTGGACCAGCATCTGATGCTCACGACGGGCGCGGCGCTGCTGCCGGGCAACCTGGCGCTCGCCTGCGAGTTGCCGGTGGCCGGTCTGCACATCGACGCGCCGATCGATTCCGATGCGTTGAAGGACGCCGCGCAGCGGCTTCCGCGCGAGCGGGAACTGTCCGTGAGCGTCGAGCGCTCCGCTCGCATCAGCGCGGACACGAGTGTGGACGGGCACGCGAGTGCGGACACCTGCGCCGACGTGCGCGCGGCCGCCGATGCGCGCACCCTCGCCTCGCTGCGCGCGTTGCGTCAGCTGCGCGGCGGGCGTGTCTGGCTGGCCGGCGAACTGGAGTGGAATGTCCGCGACGGTGTCGAAGCCGCCGATGACCTGGTCGCCCTGCAACGCGCGCTGTGGCGCGACGATGCGGCGCTGGCGCTCACGGCGTCGTCAGCAGCTGCTGCACGCTCGAGAAGTCCAGGCCTCCCCGCCCAGCCCGGCTGTTGAGCGCATAGAGGTTGCGCGCGAGCTCGCCCAGCGGCACGGCCGCGCCGACCTGCAGCGCGGCCTCGACCGCGAGGCCGAGGTCCTTGAGCATCAGGTCGCTGCCGAAGCCGCCGCTGTAGCCGCGCGACGCGGGCGCTTCCGGCTTCACACCGGGCCAGGGATTGCAGACCTCGGTGGCCCAGCTGCGGCCGGTGCTCACGGCCATCATCGCGGACAGCGCCTGCGGATCGAGACCGTGCGACACGCCGAGCGCCAGCGCCTCGCCGGTCACGGCCATGATCACGCCCAGTGCCATGTTGTTGCACAGCTTGGCCACCTGGCCGGCTCCGGACGCGCCCATGTGGAAGATGTTCCTGCCCATCGCGGAGAGCACAGGGCGCGCGCGCTCCAGCGCCGCCGCCTCGCCGCCGACGATGAAGGTCAGCGTGCCCGCGGCCGCACCCGCCGTGCCGCCCGACACCGGCGCATCGATCATCGCGAGCCCGCGTGCCTGGGCAGCTGCCGCGACGCGCTGCGCGCTCGCCGGGGCGATGGTGCTGCAGTCGATGACGAGCGCACCCGCGGCGATGTGGGCGATCAGACCGTCGTCGCCGAGGAACAGCGACTCGACGTGTTTACTGGCCGGCAGCATCGAGATCACCACCGACGCGCCTTCAACGGCCGCCGTGGCCGACGGCGCCACGGTGACGCCCGCCTCACGCGCGGCGGCGAGGGCCGCTTCGCTCAGATCGAACGCCGCCACGGCGTAGCCGTTCTTCACGAGATTCGCCGCCATCGGCCCGCCCATGTGGCCGAGGCCGATGAAGGCGATGCGTTCAGCGGTCATCGCGTTTCCGGTTGCGTTTCCGGTTGCGTTGCTCATGGTCCCGTCTCCTTGTCTTGATGGCATGCGCTGCCATGTGGTCAATGCAATGCGATCGATGCGGTGTGGTCAATGCAATGCGATCGATGCGGTGTGATCGATGCGTTGAACTCAGCGCAGGTCGGCCAGCGGATGCTCGCCGGTGAAGCGCGCCGCCAGCAGCACGTCCAGATGCGCATCTCCGCCCTCGTCTTGCGCGGCGCCTGACCAGCGCGGCGTCTTGTCCTTGTCGATCAGCAGCGCGCGCACACCTTCGGCGAAGTCGGGGAAAACGCAGCAGCCGACCGAGGCCTGGTACTCCAGGCGGAACACTTCCGCCAAGGACGCGTGGCGCAGGCGACGCTGCAAGGCGATGGCCAGCGCTGCCGAGGTCGGCGAGCCTTTCTGGAAGGTCGAGCCCGCTGCGGCCAGCCACGCGTCGTCCTCGCAGGCCAGCGAACGCAGACGTGGCGCGATCGTCGCCAGCGCGTCGTGCGGACCGATCAATGCGTCGATGCGGTCGCGGTGCGGCGCCAGCTGGCTCGGCGCCAGCTCGGCGGCAGGCAGCGCGCGCAGCAGATCGTCGAGCCGCTCCGAGTCCGCGGCGCGTTGGCCCTCCCAGCGCGCATGCGCGATGCCTTCGAGCAAGGCGCCGTGATCCTCGGCGCGCGCCGCGCGATCGGCCAGGCCGGCCCAGAGCGCGTCCGCCGCGTTGAGCGGCGCGCCGGTGAGCGCGAGGAACAGCCCCGTCCGCCCCGGCAGCCGCGAGAGGAACCAGCTCCCGCCCACATCCGGATAGAGGCCCAGCGTGATCTCCGGCATCGCCAGCTTGCTGCGCGGTGTCACCACGCGGTGTGACGCGCCCGCCATCAGTCCGATGCCGCCACCCATGACGATGCCGTGGCCCCAGACGAGCAGCGGCTTCGGATAGCGATGGATCGTGTGGTCGAGGCGGTACTCGCGCTCGAAGAAATCGGCGGCGTCGGATGGGACCTTGCCAGGGCCGACCGCGCGCATCGCGCGGTACAGACCGACCACGTCGCCGCCGGCGCAGAAGGCCTTCCCGCTGTTGCCGTCGAGGATCACGCCCGCGACCTGCGGATCGTCGGCCCATGCGTTCAACTGCGCCTGAAGCAGATCGACCATCGGCAAGGTCAGTGCGTTGAGGCTGGCCGGCGCGTTCAGCGTCGCGTGGCCGAAGCGATGGCCCGACGCGGTCACCACCGTGCGGAACAGCACCGGTGCTTCGTTCTGAAGATCAGTCATTGACGGCCCTCAGGCGTTTCGCCACTGCGGGCTGCGCTTGCCCAGGAAGGCTTGCACGCCCTCGCGCTGGTCTTCGGTCTCGAAGAGTCCGATGAAGGCTTCGCGCTCCGAGGCGAGTTGCGACTGCGGCGGCGCGGTGCGCGCGCCTTGGATGAGTCGCTTGCAGGCGGTCACGCTGGTGGGGCTCTGCGCTTGCACGCGCTCGGCCCACTGCAGCGCCTTCGCCAACGCGCCGCCTTTGGGCACGAGTTCGTCCGCCAGTCCGATGCGCAAGGCCGTCTCCGCGTCGACGCGCTCGCCCAGCAGCACCATGCGCTTGGCCCAGCTTTCGCCGACGGTCCAGCTCAGCCATTGCGTGCCGCCCGCGCAGGGCAGCAGGCCGACGGTCGCCTCGGGCAAGGCCATCACCGCATGCGATTCCGCGATGCGCAGGTCGCAGGCCAGCGCGCATTCGAGTCCGCCGCCCATCGCGTAGCCGTTGATCGCGGCGATGCTGACGCCGCGGAAGCCGGCGAGCGCCTCGAAGGCCTCGCCGAAGCGGCGGGCCATCGTCGCGGCGACGCCCTTGTCGCCGTCGGCGAACAGCTTCAGATCGGCGCCGGCGCTGAAGAACTTCTCGCCGTCGCCGGTGATGACCAGCACGTAGATCTCGCGGTCACGGTTGAGGTCGCCGACCAGCCGCGTCAGCGCGGCGAGGCTGTCGGCGGTCCACGTGTGGGCGGGCGGATTCATCAGGGTGACGACGGCCGTGTAGCCGCGGCGTTCAAGGCGCAGACCAGCATAGGCGGTCGTCGTGTCGTGGGTGTCAGTCATGAGGTCACGCAAGTGAAGGTGTGAATGGGATCGAGGGGTTGCAGGTCATCTGCCTTCGACAGGCCGCTGGCCTCACCCCTGCCCTCTCCCGCAAGCGGGAGAGGGAGTAAGAAGGGCGCATCACCGGATCGCCTCCGGCGCCTGGTCCTGCAGCATCCGGCGCGCGACGATGACGCGCATGATTTCGTTGGTGCCTTCGAGGATCTGGTGCACGCGCGCGTCGCGCAGGTAGCGCTCCAGCGGGTACTCGCGGATGTAGCCGTAGCCGCCGTGGATCTGCAGCGCCTCGTTGCAGACGCTGAAGCCGATGTCGGTGGCCAGGCGCTTGGCCATCGCGCAATACACCTGCGCATCGGGCGACTTCGCGTCCAGCTTGGACGCGGCAAGCCGCACCATCTGCCGCGCGGACACCAGCTCCGTCGCCATGTCGGCCAGCTTGAACTGCAGCACCTGCATGTCCGCCAGCGCGCGGCCGAACTGGTGGCGCTCGTGCATGTAGCGCTGCGCCGCGGCCAGCGCGCCCTGCGCGGCGCCGACCGAGCAGGTCGCGATGTTGATGCGTCCGCCGTCCAGCCCCTGCATCGCGATGCGGAAGCCCTGCCCTTCCTCGCCCAGCAGATGCGCCGCCGGCACGCGCACGCCGTCGAAGGCGATGGCGCGCGTGGGCTGGCTGTTCCAACCCATCTTCTCTTCCTTGCGGCCGTACTGGATGCCGGGCGAATCGCCTTCGACGAGGAACGCGGAGATGCCGTCCGCGCCCGCGCCGCCGGTACGCGCCATCAAGACCAGCACGTCCGTCGCGCCGGCGCCGGAGATGAAAGCCTTGTTGCCGTCGATCACGTAGTCGTCGCCATCGCGCCGCGCGGTCGTGCGCAGCGAAGCGGCGTCGGAGCCCGATCCCGGTTCGGTCAGGCAGTACGACGCGAGCGTCACGCCGCTGCACAGGGCCGGGCCGAATCGACGCGCGATCGCTTCCGTCGCATAGGTGCTCACCATCCACGCCGCCATGTTGTGGATGCTGAGGAACGCGGTGGTCGACGGACAGGCCGTGGCCAGTTCCTCCAGCACGATGGTCGCGTCCAGCCGCGGCAGACCGAGTCCTCCGCATTCCGCCGGCGCATAGAGCCCGCAGAAGCCGAGTTCGCCCGCATGACGCAGCGTGTCGCGCGGGAAGAACGACTGCGCGTCCCAACCCGCCGCGTGCGGCGCCATCTCGTCGCGGGCGAAGTCGCGCGCCGCCTGCTGGAAGGCGCGTTGCTGCTCGTCGAGCTCGAAGTCCATCAGGTACTCACCGGTTCAGGGTTCGCGGCTCACTTGAGGCTGATCGTCGTGTTGACGCCGCCGGTGGAGGCATCGTCGAACCAGCGCGCGGTGACGGTCTTCGTCTGCGTGTAGAAGAGGACGACCTGCTTGCCGTAGGGGCCGAGGTCGCCGAGCTTCGAAGCCCGCGATCCGGTGAACGAGAACATCGGCACCGGCACGGGGATGGGCACGTTGATGCCGACCTGGCCGATGTCGATCTCATCCTCGAAGCGGCGCGCCGCCGCGCCCGACTGCGTGAACAGCGCGGTGCCGTTGCCGTTCGGGTTGGCGTTGATCATCGCGATCGCGTCGTCCAGCGTCGCCGCTTCGGCAACGCAGAGCACCGGGCCGAAGACCTCCTGGTCGTAGATCGTCATGCCGGGCTTCACGCCGCTGAAGATCGTCGGGCCGACGAAGTTGCCTTCCTTCAACTGGCCGCTGAGCGGCGGCAGGCGGCCGTCGAGCGCCAGCGTCGCACCGTCCTCGATGCCGCGGCCGATCAGGCTTTCGACGCGATCGCGCGCCGCGCAGGAGATCAGCGGTCCGACGTCGGTCGTCGCCGAGTCCCCGGCGCCGACGCTCAGCCCCTTCGCTTTCGCGATCAGGTCCGGCAACCACTCTCGCGCGGCGCCGACCAGCACCGCCACCGACACCGCCATGCAGCGCTGCCCCGCCGCGCCGAACGCGGCGCCCGCGAGCGCGTTGAGCGTCTGCTCCTTGTGCGCATCGGGCAGCACGACGGCGTGGTTCTTCGCGCCCATCATGCATTGCACGCGCTTGCCGGCTTTCGTCGCGCGGTCGTGCACCAGCGTGCCGACGCGCGTCGAGCCGACGAAGGAGATGGCGCGGATGTCCGCGTGGTCGCACAGCGCGTTCACGACGTCCTCGCCGCCGTGCACGACGTTGAGCACGCCCTTCGGAATACCGGCCTCGAGCGCGAGCTCGACGAGCCGCATGGTCACCATCGGATCCTGCTCCGACGGCTTCAGCACGAAAGTGTTGCCGCAGGCGATGGCCATCGGGAACATCCACAGCGGAATCATCGCGGGGAAGTTGAACGGCGTGATGCCGGCGCAGACGCCGAGCGGCTGCAGCAGGGTGTAGGTGTCGACGCCGCCCGCGACGTTGTGGGCGCGCTCGCCCATCTGCAGCGAGCCGATGTTGGCCGCATGCTCGACAACCTCGAGTCCGCGGAACACGTCGCCTTCGGCATCGGCGAGGGTCTTGCCCTGCTCGGCGGTCAGCGTCGCGGCCAGCGACTTGATGTTGTCGCGGATCAGCTGCTGGTATTTCAGGAAGATGCGCGCACGCTGGCCGATGGGCACCTTGCGCCAGGTCTTGTACGCGTCCTGCGCGGCGGCGATGGCGGCCTCGACTTCATCGGGCGTCGCCATCGGCACGCGGGCCAGACGTTGCTGCGTCGCGGGGTTGATCACGTCGCGCCACTCGGTGCTGCGCGACTGGACGAATTCGCCGTTGATCAACAACGGAATACGGGGCAACTCTTCGCGGCTCATGCACGGTCTCCAAGCGGTCGATGCCATCGTTGCGACCGATTCGCGGACCATTCCGCGGCGCACTCGACGGTGGATTGAATTTCACAGAGAATCTATCCACACACTTCGCAAGACGCCAGTTCTTCCTCTTGTGAAGCGGTGCCGCGGCAAAACACTCCACACGAATTCTGTGAAATCAGCGAATCCTGTGAAACGCATGACCAGCCCCACCGGCGCCCCGCCGAGCTCGTCCCGCAAGCTGTTCATCGGGCCGCGGATCCGCCGCCTGCGCGAGCAGCTGCAGTGGAACCAGGCCGAGCTGGCGAGCCGCCTGGGGCTGTCGCTCAGCTACGTCTCGCAGATCGAGACCAACCAGCGGCCGGTCACGGCGAGCGTGCTGATCAAGCTCGCGGAGGTCTTCGGCGGCGGCATCGGGCAGTTCTCGGAGGAGCAGGATCAGCAGTTGCTCGCTGACCTCGATGCGGCGCTGCGCGACCGCTCGCTGACGACGACGGTGATGGCGCCGGCACAGGTCGCGCGGCTGGTGGAACAGGCGCCCGAGCTGGCGGAATCCTACGTGGCGCTGCATCAGCGCTACCTGCGGCTGCAGGACGAGCACTCGCAGATGATCGACCGCTTCTACGGCGAGCAAGGCCGCGAGGCGGCAGGCGCGCCGCCCTCGTTCCGCGGCGAGCCGCTGCCGCACGAGGCCGTGCGCGATCACCTGAATCGCAGGAACAACCATCTCGACGATCTGGACCTGCGCGGCGAGCAGCTGGCGGCGTCGCTCGGTCTGGTGCCTGGCCATCGCGCGCAGCCGCTGCGCGATCTGCTGCTGCAGCGCTTCGGCATCAAGACCGAAGTGGGCGATGAAGGCGAGACGCGGGAAGAGACGACCGACGCCTTCCTCCGCCACTACGACGCGCGCCGGAAGCTGCTGCGCATGCCGCGGTTCCTGAGCGATGCGCAGCAGGCGTTCCAGCTCGCCACGCAGTACGCGCTGATCGCCGAGGCCGAGGCCATCGAGGCGGAACTCGGCGCCGGCGCCTTCGTCGACGAGGCGACGCGCGCGCTGGCCCGCCAAGGCTTCGCCCACTACTTCGCCGGCGCGACGCTGCTGCCGTATGGCGAGTTCCTCACCGCGGCGCGCAACGCGCGCTACGACATCGAGCTCCTGCAGCAGCGCTTCCAGGTGAGCGTGGAGACGATCTGCCATCGCCTCTCGACCCTGCAGCGCAACGGCAACCGTGGCGTGCCGTTCTACTTCGTGCGCGTGGACCAGGCGGGCAACATCTCCAAGCGGCAGAGCGCGACGAGTTTCCACTTCGCGCGGCACGGCGGCGCGTGTCCGCTCTGGCATGTGCACGAGGCCTTCGCGCAGCCGGGTCGTTTCCTCACGCAGATCGCGGAGATGCCCGACGGCAGCCGCTTCTTCGGCATCGCCCGGACCATCGAGCGGCACGGCGGTGGCGGCTACCTGGCGCGGCGCAAGCTGTTCGCGATCGGCCTCGGCTGCGACATCTCGCATGCGAGGGAACTGGTGTACGCCGAAGGCCTGAACTTCGACGAGAGCACGGTCTCCAAGCAGGCGATCCCCATCGGCCCCGGCTGCCGCGTGTGCCCGCGCGAGCACTGCGTCCAGCGCGCGTTCCCGCCCGCGGGCAAGGCGCTGGTGGCGGACAGCGACAGCGAGTCGTTGGTGTCGTATCGGTTCACGGGTTGAGCTCGATCCCATGAACCTCGAAGACACGAAGCACCTCCCATGAAGTTCGCATGCTCCTGCGGCCACGTCATCGTCGACCAGACCGACTTCCTGCCCTACAAGGCCTACCTGATCGCCGACCAGGATTGGGAGGACCATTGCGAAAGCTTCGAGGCAGCGTGGGAGTCCCGCCGAATGCTGGACCGCACGTGCTATCAATGCGGGCAGTGCGGCCGGCTGTGGGTCGACGACACGGGCGGTCAATTGCAGAGCTTCATGCCGGAGAGTCCGGCAGGCCATCGCATCCTGGGATCGTCGCTCGGCAAGGCTTGGCGCTCGCCGATGGTGGGCCGCTGGACAGACAGCCCCTATGGTGGCGCTCCCCGAGGCACGCTGTGGTGCAATGCCGCGCCTGAATTCCACCAGGACTTCGACGACTGGGGAGAGCTCGAGCGGGCCTACCACGCGCTGCTGTCCCAGCTCATTCATCAGGATCGGGTGAGATCCGCGTTCCTGTCGAAGAACGGGGAGACGCTCCATCAATGGTCGTTGGAGAAGACACCGAAGTCGGCAGACGGTTCGAATTCCGGGGGCTGGTGGCAACGTTGGTGGAAGTTCCGGCAGCGCTGATACTCCGCGCATGCCCGCCTATGCTTGGTCCTGCCTGTCCTGCGGCCGCTCGAACGCGCCTGCGTGCGAGCGTTGCAGCGAATGCGGCTGTCCTGCGGCGCCGCGCTCAAGCCAGATCGAAGACGCTCGGCGCCAGTACACGCAACGAGGCGGCACGCTCGAGAACGACGCCAGGATGGCGGCGACGTGGGACCCCGATCCCTTCGGTCTGCTGGTCAGGCTGTTTCTTGCCCTCCTGTTGGGCCACTGGCCCCGGCGCAGAGACGAAGGCTGAGTCGGCACCGACCCGTCTTCGCTGAGAGCGCCTAATGGAGTCCACGATCAAGCTGGAGTGGACGATGAAGCGCAGTACCAAACCCCACCCGGACAAGCCACAACGGTCCGATGACGCACGCGGACTGCCCACCGCGGAACGCGCGGAGCTGCAGCGGCAAGGCGCGAAGGCCGCGGCCCGTGGCGACCGGTCTTCCGGGAATCCGATGAACGAGGCGTCCAATCTGCCGACGAACACGGGGGAATGCTCCGACGTCTGGAAGGAACGCAAGGACGCGTGGCAGAGCGGCCACGAGGCCCAGACGAAGACCGACGACAAGACCACGCCCCGCCTCGAGATCGACCGCACGAAGGACGAGCACTGATCAGCCCGGCGCCACGCCCGGCAAGTTCTCTCCACGATTGCTCGATATCGGCCCGGATTACCGGGCGACCTCGCGTTGACGGTCCTCGCCAGCGGCCCCGGATCGAGGCCGCTGACGCATGACGCCAAGCGCGCCCCGTCTTTACGTCGGGAACGGCGGGCCACGGCCTCCGACTTGCTCCATCCGTGGAGCCGGTTCCCCGGCTCAACGAAAGTCTCATCATGAACCGCAGTACCTCGCCTCACGGCACGCAAGCCCATGGACCGTCGAAGCCCGAGAACGAGGACGACGACCCGGTGGGGGACAACAAGCCGGTGGGAGAAGGTCCTGAAGGGAGCGATGCGGGATCGCGAGATCCCCTCAACGGTCACCGCTCGGATGAAGACGCACGCAGCCGTCCGCAACGCCAGCCGTCGTCCGACAGCAAGCTGCCGCAATCCAGCCGAGGCTGAGGCCCAGTCCCCGCCTGACGAGATCTTGTTGGCGAACAGAGCGTGCGGACGACGCTGAAGCCGTTGCGTTCTGGCGAGCGGTGGCGTCGAGCCTGCGGACCAGAGGCTGAGCGCGGACTTCGCAGGCCACCAATCACCGGCCGACGTCTCCCATCCGGGCGACGCCCCCCTGCCCCCGCCGGTGGTATGTTGCGCGCTCCGCACCTCCGGCCCCCGACATGCAAGCACCCGGTCTTCGTCTGCTTCGTTCCATCGTCCGTGCCGGACTCGCGTTGCTGCTGCCGCTGCTCGGTCATGCGGGCGCGATGGCGGCGCCGGCCGCGCAGGCGCCCGCGCCGGACCGGATCACCCTCGACGAACTGCTGAAGCATCCGCCGCTGGACCAGCTCCATCACACCTCGTGGGGCGGGCGGGAAGGTCTCTTCGGACCGGTGTACGGACTCGCGCAGACCACCGACGGCTACCTCTGGCTGGGCACCGACCGCGGCCTGCTGCGCTTCGACGGCATCCGCTTCGAGACCTTCGAATCGCTCGCCGGGGAGTCGCTGCAGAGCAAGTCCATCATGACCTTGTTCGCGACGCCGGACAACGGCCTGTGGGTCGGTTTCCTGTCAGGCGGCGTTGCGCTGGTGCGCGGCGGCCAGGTGGTGTCGCAGGAGAAGCCGCAGGTCGGCGGCTTCATGGGGTCCACGCGCGCCTTCGCGCGTGAGCGGAACGGCACGATGTGGGCAGCCAGCACGCGCGGGCTCTTCAGGCGCGACGGCGACCGCTGGCGCCGCATGGGTCAGGCCGAGGCCTACCCGGAACCGTCGACGGGCGTGCTGACGATGGCCGTGAGCATCGACGACGACGACAACGTCTGGGCGGAAACCCGTTCGGGCCTGTTCGTGCGGGCCGCCGGGCAGACGCGATTCGCGCGGGTGTCCGTCCCCGGCCGGGGCATGCGGTACCTCGCCCGGGATCCGCAGGGGCGCATGTGGGGCGACGTCGAACGGCATGACGCGGCCGGTGTGTCCCACATGCGCTATCACCGGCTTCCGCAGCCCAACGCGGCGAGCGAAGCGATGGGGACCGGACACCCGATCCATCAGAGCACCTACATGCCGATCTTCGACAGGGACGGCCACCTCTGGTCCGGCGCGCTGGACGGGGTCACGCGGGAGCGTCTGCCGAGCCAGGAGCCCGCCGCCGACCTCGATCTGGCGCCGGAGGCGACCGCCGCGCCGCCGACACCGCTCGCCCCGTTCGTGCCTGCCCGCGGCGCACCGGCACCGGCAGGCGGCCAGGCCTACCACTTCCACCTGCCGGCGCTGCAACGGCTGACCCAGCATCAACGCCTGAGCGGCGACGAGGTGCTGCAGATCTTCCAGGACCGGGAGGGCGCCATCTGGATCGGCACGAACGGCGGGCTCGATCGGCTGCGGCCGTCGCGGCTCTCTCTGTTCCAGTTCCCGACCGGCATGTCCACGCTGGCGATGGCCGCCGGACCGCAGGGCGATCTCTGGTTCTCGTCGCGCAACGGCATCTTCCACCTCCCGTCGTCCGGCGCCGGGCCGGACCTGATCCGCTACCCCGTCGCCAACCCGTCGCTGAGCCGGGTCTTCGTCGGCGCCGACGGCACCGCTTGGTTCGGCGATGCCAACGGCCTGTCCCGCCTCGGCACGGACGGCCGGTTGATCGAGGAGAAGGGCACCAGCTTTCCCGACTGGAAGGGCATGCTCGTCGACATCGCCCAGGACCGGGCCGGCACCGTCTGGACCGCCACGCAGTTCATGGGCCTGCTGCGCCGCTTCAGCGATGGCCGTTGGGAGCGGCTGTCCGGCACCCGCGGTTTTCCGGCGTCGACGGTGCTGTCCTGCGTCACCGTCGACGGACGGGGCCGGGTCTGGGTCGGTTACTCCGACGGCCAACTGATCCGCGTGGACGAGGACGACCGCATCACCCCCTTCACCCACCTGGTCGCACTGCGGATCGGCGCCGTGCAGTCGATCACCGCGGGCCCGGGACACGTGTGGATCGGCGGAGAACGCGGCGTCCAGCGGATTGACGACGACGGCGGCCTCCATGACTTGCGCGCCGCGGCGGCGGACGCCTTCAACGGCGTGAGCGGCATCGTCGAGACGCCGCAAGGCGACCTGTGGCTCAACGGCGCGGCCGGCATCACCCGCATCGAAGCCGCCGACCTGCGCCGTGCGATGAAGGATCCGCGCGTCCTGGTGCCGCTGACGGTGCTGGACACGCTCGACGGCCTCCCCGGGCGCGCGGAAACCTCGTGGCCGTTGCGCACGGCGCTCCAGACACCCGACGGCCGGCTCTGGTTCACCGTGACCAACGGCGTGGTCACCCTGGACCCCGCCACGCTGGCACGCGGCGAAGGTCCTCCGGCCATCGACATCCAGCGCGTGTCGGTGAACGGCGCCCCGCTGAAGCCTCAGCATGGCGGCCTCGTGCGGGCCGTCGCGGGGACGCGTGACCTGCAGGTCGACTACACCTCGATGTCGCTGGCCATGCCCGAGCGCGTGAACTTCCGGTACCGGCTGCGCGGCCTGGAGACGGCGTGGCACGACGCAGGGTCACGTCGCCAGGCCTTCTATACCAACCTCGGTCCGGGCCGCTACGACTTCGAGGTCCAGGCCAGCAACGACGAGATGACCTGGAGCGCCGCGCCGGCCACGCTGGCCATCGAGATCCCGCCGACTTTCCTCCAGTCGACCGGTTTCCGCGTGCTCTGCGCCCTGGCGGTGCTGATCGCGATCGCGCTCCTCGTGCGCATGCGCCTGCGCCAGATCGAAGCGCGTGCGCGCGAGCGCTACCGCGCCCGGCTCGACGAGCGCACGCGCATCGCGCAGGACCTGCACGACACGCTGCTGCAGGGCTTCCAAGGCCTGTTGCTGCGTTTCCAGCGCGTGGCGTGGGGCATCCCGGACGGGTCGCCGGCGCGCGCGGAGATGGAACGCGCGCTGGACCAGGCCGATGCCGTCGTCATCGAGGGCCGCAACCGCGTCACCGACCTGCGCCTGCCGCCGCCGGACGTGGGCACGCTGGAGCAGACGCTGGAAGCGCTGGGCCGGGATCTCTCCGGCTTCCATGAGGCGGCGTTCCGTTCCGGCGTCGAAGGCTCGCCGCGGCTGCTGGACGCGCGCGTGCACGCCGAACTGGCGCTCGTGGGCCGCGAGGGGTTGTTCAACGCGTTCCAGCACGCAAAGGCGACGGCCATCACGCTCACCATCGCGTACACCGACAGCGCGTTCAGGCTCACCATCGCCGACGATGGCGTCGGCGTGCCGACCGCGACGCAGCTCGACGGCCACAGCCCCGGTCACTGGGGACTGAGCGGCATGCGCGAGCGCGTGACCGGCGTGGGCGGCAGCTTCGAGCTGCGCAGCGCGCCGGGCGCCGGAACCGAGGTGCGGCTGAGCATCCCCGCGGCACTGGCCTATCGTCGGCGCGACAAGCCGCCGCGCCTGCCGGCGCTACAGGGGTGGCTGCGCGACCTGCTGGGCCGCGCACTGCCGACGCGCGCGCCGGGCTGACGACGGATCAGACCTGGCGCTGGTTCACGCCGGGACCCGGCTCACTTCAGGAACTCGACGAGCGCACCCATCGTGACCTCCGGGGACTCTTCCATGATCCAGTGGCCGGCGCCCTTCACGATGCGGCCGTCGACCGACTCCGCGACCAGGCGTCCCTGCGCGATCAGGAACTCGCCCGAGGCCTTCTCGCCGGTGAGCACGAGCATCGGCATCTTCAGCTTCGTCTTCGACATCGCCTCGAAGTCCTTGGCATCCTGCTCGAAGGCCTTGAAGTAGCCGAAGCCCGCGTGCATGCCGCCCGGCTGTCCGTAAGCCGCCGCGTAGAACTTGCGGTCGGCTTCCGGGATGGACTTCGTCTTGTCCGCGGCGAAGTCGTTCCAGAAGTGCTCGAAGTAGATGCGCTCGCGGCCCGCGACCAGCTGCTCGGGCACCTCGCCATAGAAGTGGAAGTGCCACAGGTCGCGCAGCAGCCACACCTTGGTCCAGTCGCCGACGCCGGGCAGGAAGGCGTCCAGCAGGGCGATCTTCTCGACCTCGTCGGGGTACTGCGCCGCGTAGGCGTAGGCCACCATCAGGCCGATGTCGTGGCCGACGATCTTCACCTTCTTGTAGCCCAGCTGCTGCGTCAGCGCGTGGATGTCCTGGGCCAGCAGCTTCTTCTCGCCGGGACGGTCGATCTTGCCGGAGCCGCCCGCGCCGCGCAGGTCCACCGCGATGACGGGGCCGTCGGTGGCCAGGCGCGGCATCAGCGGACGCCACATCCGGCTGGTCTGCGCGTAGCCGTGCAGCAGCACGATGGGCGTGGCGTCGCCGGAGCCGGCCGTCAGGTAGTGGAGCTTCACGCCGTTCACGGTGGCGTCGCGTTCGACGATGGGGGCAGGTCTTGCCTTCGACGCGGCGGTCGACTGGGCCATCGCCGGAGAAACCGCGACGAGAGCGCCGACGGCGGAGATCGCGGCGCCTCCCGCAAGGAGCAGCGCCGCGACGGTGCGGCGGGTGGCGGTCATGGTCATGAGGAATTCCTTCAGGCGGGCAAGGGGTTGCCGGGTGGAGTGGGACCTGCGCCCATTCAGCGAGGTGCCGGTGATGTTCGCCACGGCCGGCTTGCGCCGCCATGCCGGATAGGAGCCCCGCCGCCTCCCTCTTTCGTACAGGGTAGGCGGCTGGTGGCGGGGCTTCCACACGCTGTCACCGGTGGGCGGCGGCATCTCCCGAAGGAGAGATCCCCCTCCCCTCACGAACGGGCAGAGTCCCCGCGGAAAGGATGCAGAGAGGATGCCCGCCATGACGACCCCACTGCCGAAGCACGACCGGACGATCCGCGTGATGACGGTGGACGACCACCCGATGCTGCGCGAGGGCTTGGCCGGCGCGATCGAGCTGCAGCCCGACATGCGCCTGGTGGCGGAGGCGCAGGACGGCGCGGAGGCGCTGGCGTCCTTCCGCCGCTGCCTGCCGGACGTGACGCTGATGGACGTCCGGATGCGAACGATGGACGGCATCGCGGCGCTGAAGGCGATCCGCGGCGAATTCCCGGCGGCGCGCATCGTGATGCTCAGCAGCTTCGGCGCGCCGGCCCAGTTGCTGGAGGCGGCGCAGGCCGGCGCGGCGGGCTACCTGCTGAAGGAGACGCTGCGCAAGGACCTGCTGGACACGATCCGCGCGGTGCATGCCGGCGGCCGGCGCTTCCCGCCCGAGCTCGCCATGCAGCTCGCCGAGCATGTGGCCGATCAGCACCTGACCGGGCGCGAGACGACGGTGCTGAAGCTGGTGGCCGAAGGCCGCTCGAACAAGCGTATCGGCGGCCAGCTGGACATCGCCGAGGGCACGGTGAAGGCGCACATGAAGAGCATCCTCGGCAAGCTCGCCGCGAGCGATCGCACGCATGCGGTCACGATCGCGGTGAGACGCGGGATCATCGATCTCTGAACCATCACGCGGTCCGGCGACATCGGCGGCCAGGGTGGGCATGTTGGCCATGGCCACCGTGGCGGGATATGACCTTCTGCGCGCCAGCCCTGTGCAGAAGATGATGTGCCGGATGCACCCACTCACCTCGACTTCGACTGGCGCTCCTGAAATCGGCGCGCTCGATCCATCGGCCGCCGCCCGGGCGTGGGCCTGCGGATGGGCGATTTCCCGCAGCACGCCGGCGCCGGTCGAACGCCCCGGCTACTTCCAGATCCACGTCGGGAAGCCGGATCAGGTCACGCGCTACGTCGTTCCTCGCTTCGATGCCGAAGCGTTTCGAAGGCTCGTCGCCGCCGAGGCCGGTCCCGGAGTCTGGTTGAAGGTCTGCGCTCCGTCACAGGACGTGTCGCCCCTGCTTTCCAGCGACTGGACCGTTCATGCGCCTGAGTTCCTGATGAGCGTCACGCTCGCAGGAAGCGACGGCCTGGTCGTTTCCGGCTACCGCGTTCAGATCGAGCGGATGGGTGCGATCGCATTGGCAACGGTCGTTGCCGACTCGGGGGAACTGGCGGCGAGCGGCCAGGCCGCCGTCGACGGCGCGTTCGCGACCTTCGATCAGATCGTCACCGCGGAAGCCCACCGGAGGAAGGGGCTGGGTCGGCTCGTCATGGCGGCGTTGTCCCATGCCGCCCTCGAGCTCGGCGCCCGGCACGGCGTGCTGGTCGCCACTGAGGCGGGCGCCGCGCTGTATCAGACGCTCGGCTGGGCGATGGTCTCGCCGGTCACGGCCGCGTCGTGTTCCGCCGCCGCTCCCGCAGCATGAACAGGTAGAGCCCTTCGACCTTCTCCCGCGCCCACGGCGTCTTGCGCAAGAACTTCAGGCTGGACTTCACGCTGGGCTCGAAGGCGAAGCAGCGCAGCGGGATGCGCTCGTCGAGGCCGTCCCAGCCGTATTCGGCGGCCAGCTCGGTCACGATGGTTTCCAGCGTCAGGCCGTGCAAGGGGTTGCGGGGTTGCTCGGGCGGCGGCGGGGCGGAATCGGTCATGGATGGATTGTCGCCGGTCACAGGCGGATCGCCGCCGGATCGCGCCGCATCCCCGTGATCGTCGCGAAGGCCGCCCGGGCCACGCCGGGGTGCTCCCGCCCGCGTGGTACCTTCATCGCATGAGCACGAATTCTCCCGACGAAGAACGCCCCATCATTCAAGAGCCGCGCACGTGGCAGGACGAGCGCTGGACCGCGCAGGTCATCAAGAACGAGGACGACGAAGGCTGGGCGGTCGCCATGACCCTGATCGGCGAGTCCGAGCCTGCGCTGGTCGGCCCCTGGACCATGGGCCGGGACAAGAAGAACCCGAAGCCGCTGGATGCCGCCGCGTTCCACACGCTGGTGAAGACGGCCTCCGAGGTGCTGCGCCGTCATGAGCAGCAGCTGCACGCGCGGCTGCACAAGAGCGTCAAGCTGGACACGGACAACGGCCGCGTGCAGGTGCTGCTCGACATCGTTCCCGATGAAGACAACCCGTACGCGACGCTGACCGCGCTGAACGACGACGGCGAGCAGCTCGCGCAGGTGCGCGTGGCGGCGGGCTTCAAGTTCAACGAGGCGAGCGCCGCGGCTTGGGTGGAGAACGACTTCCTGAAGCCCTGACGTCGGTTCGTGCGTGAGGCTGCTGGCCCTCACCCCTGCCCTCTCCCGCAAGCGGGAGAGGGAGAAAGAAGGGCGCTGGCGTAGCGCCCTCTCCTGCTGGAAGAAGTTCAGACCGACTGCCGCAGCGTCCTCGCCGCCGCGACCATGTTCGTCAGCGCCGGGATCACTTCCGCCCACTGACGGGTCTTGAGCCCGCAGTCCGGATTCACCCAGAGGCGCTCGGCGGGGATGCGCTCCGCCGCCTTCCTCATCAGTTGCACGATGTGCTCCTGCGTCGGGATGTTGGGCGAGTGGATGTCGTAGACGCCCGGGCCGATCTCGTTCGGATACTTGAAGTCGTCGAACGCGTCGAGCAGCTCCATGTCCGAGCGCGAGGTCTCGATCGTGATCACGTCGGCGTCCATGTCGGCGATGGACGCGATGATGTCGTTGAACTCCGAATAGCACATGTGCGTGTGGATCTGCGTCTCGTCCGCCACGCCGTTGGCGGTGATGCGGAAGGACTCGACGGCCCAGTCCAGGTACTCGCTCCACTGCGACTTGCGCAGCGGCAGGCCTTCGCGCAGCGCGGCCTCGTCGATCTGGATCACGCGCACGCCGGCCTTCTCCAGGTCCAGCACCTCCTGCCGGATCGCCAGCGCGAGCTGCTTGCACGACACCGAACGCGGCTGGTCGTCGCGCACGAAGGACCAGTTCAGGATCGTCACCGGCCCGGTCAGCATGCCCTTCATCGGCTTGTCGGTCAGCGACTGCGCGTAGCGGGTCCACTCGACCGTCATCGCCTTCGGACGGCTGATGTCACCAAACAGCACCGGCGGCTTCACGCAGCGCGAGCCGTAGCTCTGCACCCAGCCGAACTGCGTGAACACGTAGCCCTCGAGCTGCTCGCCGAAGTACTCGACCATGTCGTTGCGCTCGGCCTCGCCGTGCACGAAGACGTCCAGGCCCAGCGCTTCCTGCTCGTTGACGCTGCGCTCGATCTCGGCGCGCATCGCCGCCTGGTAGCCCGCTTCGTCGAGGCGGCCGGCCTTGTACTCGCTGCGCGCGTGGCGGATCTCGCCGGTCTGCGGGAACGAGCCGATGGTCGTCGTCGGGAAGGCGGGCAGCTTCAGCAGCGCGGCCTGCTTCGCGGCGCGCTGGGCGTATGCGGCCTGGCGCTGGCCGAGCTTTGCATCGATCGCGGCCACCGCGGCCTTCACCGCCGGGTTGTTGACGCGCGGCGAGCGGCGACGGGCTTCGACGGCATTGCGGTTGGCATCCAGCTCCGTTTGCACGGAGGCGCGGCCGCCCTTGAGCGCACGGCCCAGCAGGTCCAGCTCCGCCAGCTTCTGCAGCGCGAAGGCGAGCCAGGACTTCACTTCGGCATCGAGCTTCTGCTCGCTCGCGAGGTCCACCGGCACGTGCAGCAGCGAGCACGACGGCGCGATCCACAGGCGCTCGCCGAGCGTCGCGGCGACCGGCTCCAGCCAGTCGAGGACGGCGTTCAGATCGCTCTTCCAGATGTTGCGGCCGTTGATCACGCCCAGTGAGACCACGCGGTCTGCCGGCAGCGCCGCCGTCAGCGCGGAGACTTCATCGCGCGCGTTGACGGCGTCCAGGTGGATGCCCTGCACCGGCAGGCTGGCGGCCAGCGCCAGGTTGTCCTTGAGTTGGCCGAAGTAGGTCGCCAGCAGCAGCTTCACACCTGACCCCGACAGCGCCGCGTAGGCCGTCTTGAAGGCCTGCGCCCAGCCGGGCTCGAGGTCGGTCACGAGGATCGGCTCGTCGATCTGCACCCATTCCACGCCCTGCTCGGCGAGCGTCTTCAGCAGCTCGGCGTAGACCGGCAACAGCAGGGGCAGCAGTGAGAGGCGGTCGGAGTCGTCCTTCGACTTGCCCAGCGCGAGGTAGGTCACCGGACCGACGATCACCGGCTTGGCCTTCACGCCTTGCACCTTCGCCTCGAACAGCTGCGCCAGCAGGCGCGAGGCGTCGAGCTTGAACGTCGTCGTCGCGTCGAACTCGGGAACGATGAAGTGGTAGTTGGTGTCGAACCACTTGGTCATCTCGCCGGCGGCGACACCGCCGCAGCAGTGCGAGTGAGCCTCGGCGCTCTCGGCGGAGCGGCCGCGGGCGACGCGGAAGTAGTTGTCCAGCGTGTTGCCGTGGAAGTCGCGCACACGCTGCGGCAGGTTGCCGAGCGTGAAACTCATGTCCAGCACCTGGTCGTAGAACGAGAAGTCGCCGACGGGCACCAGGTCCAGCGCCTGCTGGTCGGCCCAGTGCTTCGCGCGCAGCTGGACGCCGAGGGCGAGGAGCTCATCGCGCGTGGACTGGCCCTTCCAGTAGGCCTCCTGGCCGAACTTCAGTTCGCGCTTGGCGCCGATGCGGGGAAAGCCGAGGTTGTGGATAGTGGTCATGGAGAGGCTCCCTCCCGGGAGATCGACTGCTGAAAAGTCCCGAAGCGTAGGGACCCTTCTCCATGACGTAAAACGATATTAATTCAAGATAACTTGAATGGGATTCATCACTGAACCGCTTCCAGCGCCCTTCCTTCTCCCTCTCCCGCTTGCGGGAGAGGGTCGGGGTGAGGGCTGCGGTCGTTGGAGTCCTCAGGTGTACTTCTTCTCCAACGCATCCCACTCCGGCTTGTTCACCAGACGCTGGCGCTCGGCGAATGGGATCACCAGGTTGGGGTCCTCGTCGATGCGGCGCTGCGTCTTGAGCACGCCCAGCGCCTTCTGCATCCCGGCCACCGCGCCCTGCAGCGCCGCGTTGGCATACAGCACCACGCCGTAGCCCATCTGCTGCAGTTCGCCCGCATCGGTGATCGGCGTCTTGCCGCCGATCACCATGTTCATCAACTGCGGCGTCGACAGACGCTGCGGCAGCGCGCGGATCTCTTCCGCCTTCGTCACCGCCTCGACGAACAGGATGTCCGCGCCGGCTTCGGCGAAGCGCTGCGCGCGCTCGATCGCGGCCTCGAAGCCCTGCGTCGCGCAGGCATCCGTGCGGGCCATGATCAGGAAGTCCGGATCGCGCCGCGCGTCCACCGCCGCCTTGATCTTGCTCACGGCTTCCTCGGTCGAGATCACTTCCTTGCCGGTGAAGTGCCCGCAGCGCTTGGGCGCCACCTGGTCCTCGAGCTGGATGCAATCCGCGCCGGCGCGTTCCAGCACGCGCACCGTGTGGCGCACGTTCAGCGCGTTGCCGAAGCCGGTGTCGGCGTCGACGATCAGCGGCAGGTTCACCGCGTCGCGGATGCGCGCGGTGTGGTCGGCGATCTCGGACAGGCCCATGAAGCCCTGGTCCGGCAGGCCGAACCACATGTTGGTCACGCCGGCGCCGGTCACGTAGATCGCCTCGAAACCGAGGTCCTCGATCACCTTGGCCGACAGCGCGTTGAAGGCGCCCGGCACCAGCACGCCACGGCGTTCGTTCACCAGCGCGCGCAGCGTCTTGCGGGTCGATGTCATGTCAGTTCTCTTTGATGTCTGAAGTCGAATTCGATACGGAGGTCGATGGCGAGATCAACGGGAGCCGATCACAGCGCCTCGGCCGGCACGCGCACGGTGCCTTCCATCAGGATGCGCGCGCTGCGGCTCATCACCGCCTGCGTCACGCGCCATTGGCCGTTCTCCTGAACGGCCTCCGCGCCGACGCGCAGCGTGCCGGACGGGTGGCCGAAGCGCACCGCCGGCAGCGCCTTGCCGCCCGCGGCCTCGCACACCAGCGTGCCGGGGATCGCGGCCGCGGTGCCGATGGCCACCGCCGCCGTGCCCATCATCGCGTGGTGCAGCTTGCCCATGGACATCGCGCGCACCAGCACGTCGATGTCGCCGGCCTCGACGGTCTTGCCGGCCGACGAGCGATAGGTCGACGGCGGCGCGACGAAAGCCAGCTTCGGCGTGTGCTGACGGGTCTTCGCCTCGTCCAGCGTCTTGATCAGGCCCATGTGCAGCGCGGCGTGCGCGCGGATGGCCTCGAGCCGCTTCAGCGCGGCAGGGTCGCCGTTGATCGCGTCCTGCAGCTCGGTGCCCGAGTAACCCAGGTCCTTCGCATCGACGAAGACCGCCGGGATGCCCGCGTTGATCAGCGTCGCGCGCAGCTGGCCGCCGGGAACGAGGTCCTCCGGCATCGTCAGCACATCCACGACGTTCCCGGTCGGGAACAGCGCGCCGCCGGCGTCGTCGCCATCGGCGTCGTCATTGCCCGGATCGAGAAAGGCCAGCTCGACCTCCGCCGCCGGGAAGGTCACGCCGTCGAGCTCGAAGTCGCCGCTCTCCTGCACCTGCCCGTCGCGCATCGGCACCTTGGCGACGATGGTCTTGCCGATGTTGGCTTGCCAGATGCGCACGGTGGCGATGCCGTCGCGCGGCAGCGTCGAGGCATCGATGAAGCCCGCCTGGATCGCGAACGGTCCGACCGCCGCCGACAGGTTGCCGCAGTTGCCGGACCAGTCGACCAGCGCGGTGTCGATGGCCACCTGTCCGAACAGGTAGTCGACGTCGTGACCGGGCCGCGTGCTGCGCGAAATGATCACCGTCTTGCTGGTGCTCGACGTCGCGCCGCCCATGCCGTCGATCTGCTTGCCGTAGGGATCGGGGCTGCCGATGACGCGCATCAGCAGCCGGTCGCGCGCGGCGCCAGGCACGCGCGCGGCCTCGGGCAGATCTTCCAGGCGGAAGAACACGCCCTTGCTGGTACCGCCCCGCAGGTAGGTCGCGGGGATCTTCACTTGAGGGAGAAAACTCATGACTGCTTCCGTCGTTGTTCCCGATGTTCACGAGGTTCGCGGTGCTCGCGAGGTTCCGTCGAGCACCGCGCGACCTCAGGCCGCCTCGGCCGCCGCCAGGAAGTCCTGCGCGAAACGCTGCAGCACGCCGCCGGCCTGGTAGACCTCGACCTCCTCGGCGGTGTCGAGGCGGCAACGCACCGGCACTTCGATGCGCTCGCCGTTGCGGCGGTTCACGATGACCGTCAGCGTCGCGCGCGGCGACAGCGCACCCTGCACGTCATAGGTCTCCGAGCCGTCCAGGCCGAGCGTGAGTCGCGTCGTTCCCGCGAGGAACTCCAGCGGCAGCACGCCCATGCCGATCAGGTTGGTGCGGTGGATGCGCTCGAAGCCTTCGGCGACGATCGCCTCGACGCCTGCGAGACGCACGCCCTTCGCCGCCCAGTCGCGCGACGAGCCCTGCCCGTAGTCCGCGCCGGCGATGATGATCAGCGGCTGGCGGCGCTCCATGTAGGTCTCGATCGCTTCCCACATGCGCACGACCTGACCCTCGGGCTCGATCCGGGCGAGCGAGCCGGCGATGACGTTGCCGTCGGGGTCGCGGACCATCTCGTTCTTCAGCGTCGGATTGGCGAAGGTGGCGCGCTGCGCGGTCAGGTGGTCGCCGCGGTGGGTGGCGTAGGAGTTGAAGTCCTCTTCCGGCAGGCCCATCTTGGCGAGGTACTCGCCGGCGGCGGAGTCCATCATGATCGCGTTGGACGGCGACAGGTGGTCGGTGGTGATGTTGTCCGGCAGGACCGCCAGCGCGCGCATGCCGCGCAGCGTGCGTTCGCCGGCCAGCGCGCCTTCCCAGTAGGGCGGACGGCGGATGTAGGTCGACTGCGCGCGCCAGTCATACAGCGGCTCGGTCTTCGTCGTCGACGCCGCGGTGATCGCGAACATCGGCTCGTAGACCTTGCGGAACTGCTCCGGCTTCACGCTGGAGCGCACCAGCGCGTCGATCTCGTCGTCCTCGGGCCAGAGGTCCTTCAGGCGGATCTCGCGTCCCTCGACGACGCCGAGCACGTCGCGTTCGATGTCGAAGCGGATGGTGCCCGCGATCGCGTACGCGACCACCAGCGGCGGCGAGGCCAGGAAGGCCTGCTTGGCGCGGGGGTGGATGCGGCCGTCGAAGTTGCGGTTGCCCGAGAGCACGGCGGTGGCGTAGAGGTCGCGCTCGACGATCTCGCGATCGATGGCGGGATCCAGCGCGCCGGACATGCCGTTGCACGAGGTGCAGGCATAGGCGACGACGCCGAAGCCCAGCGCTTCCAGGTCGCCGAGCAGGCCGGCTTCCTCGAGGTACAGCGTGACCGCGCGCGAGCCGGGCGCCAGCGAGGTCTTGACCCACGGCTTGCGCGTCAGGCCGAGGCGACGCGCATTGCGCGCGAGCAGCGCCGCGGCGATGACGTTGCGCGGGTTGCTCGTGTTCGTGCAGCTGGTGATGGCCGCGATGATCACGGCGCCGTCAGGCATGCGGCCGGGTTCTTCGGTCCACGGACCGGCGATGCCGCGCTCGGTCAGCGCGGAGGTCGGCAGACGGCGGTGCGGATTCGACGGGCCGGCCATGTTGCGCACGACGCTGGCCAGGTCGAACTTCAGCACGCGCGGGTAGACGACGCCCGACAGCGTGTTGCCCTCTCCCGACCACAGGCCGGCGGCCTTCGCGTAGGTCTCGACGAGCTGGACCTGCGCTTCCTCGCGCCCGGTCAGGCGCAGGTAGGTCAGGGTCTGCTCGTCGATCGCGAACAACGCGGCGGTGGCGCCGTACTCGGGCGCCATGTTGGAGATGGTGGCGCGGTCGCCGAGCGTGAGTCCGGAGACGCCTTCGCCGTAGAACTCGAGGTAGGCGCCGACGACCTTTTCCTTGCGCAGGAACTCGGTGAGCGCGAGCACCAGGTCGGTGGCGGTGATGCCGGGTTGGCGGCGGCCGGTGAGCTCGACGCCGACGATGTCGGGCAGGCGCATCCACGAGGCGCGGCCGAGCATCACGTTCTCCGCTTCCAGCCCGCCGACGCCGACGGCGATCACGCCGAGCGCGTCGACGTGGGGCGTGTGGCTGTCGGTGCCGACGCAGGTATCGGGATAGGCGACGCCGCGGTCCACGTGCACGACCGGCGACATCCGCTCCAGATTGATCTGATGCATGATCCCGTTCCCCGGCGGGATCACGTCGACGTTGCGGAACGCTGTGCGGCACCACTCGATGAAGTGGAAGCGGTCCTCGTTGCGGCGGTCCTCGATGGCGCGGTTCTTCTCGAAGGCTTGAGGATCGAAGCCGCCGCACTCGACGGCCAGCGAGTGGTCGACGATCAGCTGCACCGGCACGACCGGGTTCACCTTGGCGGGATCGCCGCCCTGATCGGCGATCGCGTCGCGCAGGCCGGCCAGGTCCACGAGCGCGGTCTGGCCCAGGATGTCGTGGCAGACCACGCGCGCCGGGTACCAGGGGAAGTCGCGATCGGCCTTGCCGTCGGCGAGCTGCAGCAGGCTCGCGTCGAGGTCGGCGGGCTCGCAGCGGCGCACCAGGTTCTCGGCGTGGACGCGGGCGGTGTAGGACATGCGTTCCCACGCGCCGGGGCGCAGCGCCTCGACGGCGGCGCGCGCGTCGAACCAGTCGAGCGCGGTGCCGGCCAGCGGCTTGCGCCAGGTCTCGTTGAGCGGGATTGCGGAGGCGATGGTGGGTGCGGGCGTCGTGGCTGGCATCTCTGAAACTTCTCTCATGCGGTCATCGCGGTCGACGGGATCGGGGGCACCTCAGGGACGCTGTGCCAGCGGGACGAAGACCTGGTCTTCCGGGCCCGTGTAGACGGCGCTGGGGCGGATGATCTTGTTGTCCTGGCGTTGCTCGACCACGTGGGCGGACCAGCCGCTGGTGCGGGCGATGACGAACAGCGGGGTGAACATGGCGGTGGGCACGCCCATCATGTGATAGCTCACCGCGCTGAACCAGTCCAGGTTGGGGAACATCTTCTTGGCGTCCCACATCACGCGCTCGAGGCGTTCGGCGATGTCGTACATCTTGGTCGAGCCGGCGTCCTGGGACAGGTGGTGGGCGACCTTCTTGATGACCTCGTTGCGGGGGTCGGAGACGGTGTAGACGGGGTGGCCGAAGCCGATGACGACTTCCTTGGCCTCGACGCGGCGGCGGATGTCGGCTTCGGCTTCGTCGGGGGTGTCGTAGCGCTTCTGGATCTCGAAGGCGACCTCGTTGGCGCCGCCGTGTTTCGGGCCGCGCAGGGCGCCGATGGCGCCGGCGATGGCCGAGTGCATGTCGGAGCCGGTGCCGGCGATGACGCGGGCGGTGAAGGTGGAGGCGTTGAACTCGTGCTCCGCGTAGAGGATCAGCGAGGTGTGCATCGCGCGTTCCCAGCTCTTGGTGGGCGGCTTGCCGTGGAGCAGGTGCAGGAAGTGGGCGCCGATGGAGTCGTCGTCGGTTTCGACCTCGATGGAGCGGCCGTTGTGGCTGTAGTGGTACCAGTACAGCAGCATGGAGCCGAAGGAGGCCATCAGCTTGTCGGCGATGTCGCGGGCGCCGGGCAGGTTGTGGTCGTCCTTCTCGGGGAGCGAGCAGCCGAGGGCGGAGACGCCGGTGCGCATCACGTCCATGGGGTGGGCGGCGGCGGGCAGGGTTTCGAGCGCGTCCATGACGGCGGCGGGCAGGCCGCGCAGGGCCTTGAGCTTGTCCTTGTAGGCGCGCAGTTCGGCGACGTTGGGGAGCTTGCCGTGGACGAGCAGGTGGGCGATCTCTTCGAACTCGCAGCGTTCGGCGAGCTCGAGGATGTCGTAGCCGCGGTAGTGCAGGTCGTTGCCGGTGCGGCCGACGGTGCACAGGGCGGTGGTGCCGGCGGCGACGCCGGACAGGGCGACGGACTTTTTGGGCTTGAAGGCGGGGGCGGCTGCCGCGTTCGCGGTCGTGGTGTCGCTCATGGGGATGTCTCCTGGAGATGGAATCTGGGAAGGGATTCGGAAAGGCGGATGGCTCAGAGGTCCGATGCAGACGAGGTTAGCGGCTGCGGCTCGGACGGCGTGCGAGGGGTGATTCGGCAAGGCTTGCCGGCGGCGACGGCGACCATCTCGAAGGTGGCGCGGAGGACGTCGGAAGGGGCCGCATTGTCGATGCGGGCGTGGACCTCGACGGTCATCGAGGTGCCGCCGACGCGGGAGACGCGGGAATGGATGTGGAGGACGGAGCCTACCGGGACCGGGGCGAGGAACTGCACGTCCTTCACGGCGACCATGACGATGTCCTGGAAGCAGAAGCGCGTGGCGACCATGTGGGCGTTCTGGCCGAGCCAGGACAAGGCCTCAGGGCCGAACAAGGTGCCGTAGTGGTTCGCGTGACGCGGCAGCACCAGCTCGCTGCGAAGCATCTCCGTCGAAGAAGCGCTCGACAGCGCAGTAGGCCAGTCCATTGCAGGTTGTGAAATTGGCAAGTTCACAATGTTCGCAGCGGATGGGCCGACGGGCAACGATGAAGTTGCGATGGGTTGCGAAGGCGGGAGGGCCGGTTTGCGAAACTTGTGAAGTTCTGGCTCAGGTGAGCTGGATTTCAGAAATGTCTACGAGCGCAGACTTTTCGCTGTTTTCGACACCCAAAACTCAGAAAAGTCTACGAGCGTAGGCACAACCTGACCCCAAGCATGAAGCGTTTGATCAAGTCCCCTGAAGCCCTCGGGCTCGTCATCCGAGCGGTACGGAGGTACTCGAATCTGCTGCTAGACGGTTTGGCAGGGGTGGCCGAGGCGAGCAAGCAACTTGTGATGGATGCAGAACGCGCTCAATGCTGATTGGGAAGTGGCTGCAATTGATAGACGAGCTTGGCCTCCAGCTGACTGTCGACATTGCTGACGACTTAGGCCTCAGGCGGGGACGTCAAAGAGAATGAAATGACCCCCAGGAGTCTCTAATCTTCTTCGCCTCGAGAAGGCCGCGCGACTAGATGCTTAGCCGATGGCCGCAACGAGCTCCTCAACTTCTTTTAAGGATTGAGGTCGACCTTCAGGATCGTCATCGATCATGGCAACCACGAGTTCTCGAAGTTTTCCATTCGCTGGGCATTCCCTTTTTGATGGGATACCCGCAGAGATTTTTCCTGTAGCCAAGTACCAAAGTAGCTTGCCCACCTGAAAGATGTCGGAGCGATAGTCAACTGGGTGAGCCTTGTTCCTCGAGTACTCAATCAGCTCGGGTGAGGAAAAGAAGACAGGACCAACGAACTCCGTGATCTGCGTGAACGTATCCATCGGACGACCCGATACGTCTTCCCCTTGTCTCTTCGCTAGTCCGAAATCGATCATGAGCACGGCCTGCCTATCGCCACCCGCCCATACAAAGTTATCAGGCTTGATGTCCCGGTGAATGAAGCCGACCTCATGCAAATGAGAGACAGCCGCGCAAATGCCCGGCGTCATCCGCTTCAGGTCTCTTACCGATAGTGGCCCGACATGCTCGATGTGTTGGCGCATGTTCAGGCCGCCAAGCTGCATTGCAGCCCAAGGGATGGATCGGAGAGTCTGCGGAGCCTGTTGTGATGAGACCTGAACATGGCCTGCATCAAAGAACTTTGAGATGTACGGCGAATTCAGTTCTCGAAGGACACGGACTTCGTTGCTGAACCGGTCGGTTCGCGGCACGCTGCTTTGACGGAGAATCTTGACCGCGCAAGCCGGGCCAACGTCTCGGAAACCGCGCATCTTGTTTGCAGTGAAGACAACCCCGTTACCACCGCCGAGCGTAGCTCGCTGTAGACGGTAAATCTCCAGGCTGTCACTCGTAATGTGCTCCGGAACATCGAATCGACCGAGGTTTCGATTGCCATCGAAGAGATCGATGTACAGCATGACTCACCCCCATTCGATCGACTAGTCGTTGAATGCGTCCGTGGACGTTTCCGGATCTCAAACCGCCATCTGTAGCAGCTAGGGCATGCGAAGCTCTATTGGAACCACGATGTCCGAGTCCAATCATCGCAACAAGACGGCGTAAGGATCAGCCAATCGAGCCGCCAGCCCGAGATGCACGGCGCTGTCTCCCGAGTTCGGTCCTGCGCTTGGGTCATAGACCAAACACGCTTTGTCGAGATGGCCCCGGATGTAGTCAGCGCCACTGCGGCCAGCGCACCGACCCACGCCCACACGCGTCTGAGCCAAAGAGAGCGCTAGATTGATGGGCTCTAACGTCTTGAGTACAAGTGCGAATCGAGACCCCAGAACCTTGACTCCTTTAGGAATCGGTTCGTAGTGTTTCCCATCGACGCTGTACTCCGTCGCTTCACCTTGTGCATAGTGATGCGAATTAATCTCCTGCATCAACAGCCGAACGGTCAGGCCTTTTGCCGTTTCTTCCTTTACAAAAGGCTGCACCGCCGTCAGCGGGTGGCAGCTGTTGCCGCCATAACCCCAGAAAGAGACTCCGGCTTGCTCAATCTCCGCTCGCTTACGACGGATGATGTCTTCAAGCGTCTCGCTTGCGTGAACACCCACCTTCATGTAGAGAAACGAGTCGCCTGGGCTGAGGATCGAGCTCATTTTTCCTGCTCCAGAAGTTCTAAGGCATAGGTGACATCTACAGCCTTGCCATAGTCGACACGGGCGTGCTCACGCACATATCGGACTCTCAATGGCTGCGCCTTGCCATAGAAGTCTTCCAGTCGGCTGCCATGCAGCGCATGGCTTTTGGTGGGCAGCACTCGATCGGGGTGGGAGCGGAAGAAGAGGTTGCACGAACGCAGGTCCGGGGCGTCATCCAAGTGATACTCATGCAGGTTGGTCTGCATCTCTTGGACATAGAACCCTTGTTCAAGCGCAAATTTTTGCGTCTGAGCCAAAACGCGAGCCGACCAGGGCACCTTGGGATCATCCGCAATCACAACGGCCCCCACAGAATCAGCCCCACAGGCCTCCATACCTCGCTCGGCAAATACCTTCACGCTCTCGCCATCATTGCTCGCTCCCCACGGGGGATTCGTATAGAAGGCGTTGAACTTGCCAATCAACTCAGAAGGCAGCTTGTCGATGCAGTTGTAGAGCTGCGAATCGATTCGATCACTCATCCGGTTGGCATCGGCAAAGCGCTTGACGGCATTGACGATCCTCTCGTCAAAGTCGAGCACGAGGATACGAGCAGGACCTTCCGAAAGGACGGCTTCATGCAGCAGATACGTGAGGCAAAGACTGATGCTGTCTCCATCGCCGATGAAGATCAGATCTCGACCAGAGAAGCGCTGCGCGATCAAACTGGTCTGCAAGACCATGTCGCCCGCCTTCATGTAGATCTGGTCGAACTCGCGTAACGGCGGCGGTCGATTTTGGATCACGTCCGAAACCGCATTGATGGCTTGACGTAGGTCAAGCTGCGTCTTTTCTCTTGCCATCGGCCCTCCCTTTGAGCATCCCAGCCAAGACAGCTTACTAGTACCAAGTACTGTTCGATGGCGCACAAATGGGGGGGGTGGCTATTCCCGAGTAGCGTCGAGGCAACAGTCGGACGCATCAGCCCATTTGCAACACTTATGGCTTGAGCCACCCAGGAGCATTCCGCACAAGCTGTTCGTTGACTAGATGGGTCAATGCGGCGGTGAAGCGCAATGCATCACCGCTAGCGACCTGGTGGTAGACAAAAGCGACGGCCTCGTCTGCCCGCGGGGCAAGTGCAAGGGCCCGACCGACAAATGCCAAGCCTCGGGCCTGCGCCATGCGAATGAAGATCTGCTCCAAGCAGATCAAATGTCCCTGGAGCGCAGAGATACAAGGGTCGAGACGCCCCATTTCGGGGAGTGCCAGAATTGCGCGCTTATCCCCGGTGGCAACGTCGAGCAAACCGCGATGCAAGGCGACGACCAAGAGCATCAATTCGCCCTCGTCCAGATCAAGCTCGTTGATCAAAGCAATCGCCATCAACTCGGCAGCCTTCAAAGCCTCCGCCTCGGTCAACTCTATCTCGACAATTGAGGTCAAAGCTGCCTGTAGTCGATCCGCCTCGCCTTGACTCGCGCACAGCTTTCGTCGGCGGCTTTCGTCCGCCACTCCCATGTAGCGCAGCATCACCTTGATCGAACCGACCTCGCCTCGGCCCCGGCCGACGGCAGCCAAGCCCTCTTGGAAACAGCCCATCCGGGCGAGCTTGATCACGACATCGTTATCGATCAGAAGCGTCAGGCTCATATGGGCGCGACCGCTTCCAAATATGCGCGAGCCTGCTCGTCGATGGCACCATGCCCATGTCCATGCCCATGCCCATGTCCATGCCCATGCTCAAGCTGAGACCACAACACACGATTGACGAGGGCGCTCGGCGCGTTCGGCTGCTGGGGAAGAAGTTTTGCCGCCGCCATTGCTCGGCTCCAGTTATGAGTGCTGTGCCCATAGCACATCACGATGTGCCCAGGATCAATACCCAATTGGGGTGCTGACTGCAATGCCAACGCGGCCAGCTCTTTAGCTGAACCATGTGCTGCCGAGGTCAGCTGACCACCAAGAACGCTGAAGCTCGACTGGCCTGTAAGAAGTTGCTGTGCGTATGCATCGGCCGCAGCCTCCTCATCGTCATCAACTAGTTCGTCCGCTCGATTGTTGGGATCCAACGGGTCGGCGTCGACAATGGCCCCCGCATCCTCCAAGTGACCCAATGCGATGTGCCCCAATTCATGAGCCACATGGAACATGTATTGGGCATCAATGCCTGTCTCGCGCGCCACCAAGATCGCGTGGCGCTGGCCCAGCCTTACGGCAATGGCCGTCACGCCCTTGGTGGTCGAGGGGAACACACGCAGATGCAAGACAGGAATTCCAAGCGACCAACAAGCCGTCAGCACGTCGCCAAAGGAGACAAAAGCCCCACCGGAGCCTAGCAAGGCTTGGCGCAGAACAAGAGGATCCTTCGGGACTTGGTGCACCACACCAGCCGCCATTACTCCTAGTGCGATCCGACCCACGCCTCGGGCAAAAGCGACCAAAGCCTCCCTGCGAGGACCGTCCACCAAGCGCATGTGCTTGAACTTGGTAGGGCCGGCTTGAAGGAATCCAACCGGCAGGTTGTCGTCCAGAAGAGTACGCGGATCCAAACTGAGGCGCCGGGCCAGCAGGAGCGAAGCCAAGGTTTTGGCAGATGGCGAGTTGGCATCTGCCGGCTGCCACCACTCGGGCAACGCCGCATCCACCAGCTCTCTAGACAAGCCAGTATCGAGCAGTCTGTCAACAAAATGGTCTGCTGAAGTCGTCATTTGGTGCCCGAACCAACTGTAGCAACAGCGCCGGCCGCGCGGATGACTGCCGCGATCGCGCGGGCATGCTCCGGCGTGCCGTTCCACACTTCCCAAATTGCGGATGCCAATGTGGGATCGACGATGGGGCTTGTCTTCAACGGTCCCTTCGGTGACGTTGATTGCCTCTCAATTGCATAATTGCATAACTTCTTGAACGCCCGCCCTTCGCGCACCGGTTCGCCACCTAGTACGCGACTGACTGCAGCTTGGCTCACTCCTGCAAGCTTTGCCAGATCTTCTTGTCGAAGATCTTCTTGCTCTATCCAAAGCAAAAGGGCGATCCATCGCTCCTTGATTTTGACGCTCATTCGCGTTATATTACTGCATAAATGCATTCGCGGAATTGCCTAATGAACGTCACACCTGAGCGTTTTTGCTGGACGCGCTTCGGGACAGAGTCCGGAGAGCCCATCGAAGAAATCCTCAGACGCAAGGAAGCACAGCGCATCGCCCACGACGGCATGTTTCTTTGGGGCATTGGCAATAGCGTTGGACCTGCCGTTCGCGAACTCGTGCGACTTGAGAAGCAGCCAAAGGTGGTGTTTTCGCCCATGCGCAGCAAGCCCAAGAGCGTGGACGTGGCGCCTTCTCGAGTGATCACGTGGACCCGAGCCTTCACGCTCGATGGCGACGAATGGGCCATGCCGGAAGGGCTGCATGTCATCAGCCGCGGGGCGACGGAAGCCGGGGCCTTAAAGCGTGCGCACTATGCGCTGGTCTGTCGATCTAGCGCTCCCCTTGTGATTTCGTCCGATACGGCCGCTCAGATTCCATACGAGGGATTGGTCAATCTACTTAGCCAGAACAAGCTTGGCCACTCGCAAGTCACAGCCGTTGTTGAGCAGAAACCACGCGAGGAGGGTCCTCCGGCAGGCACCGTCTACGCAGTCGGTTTCGTGGCCGAATTGGTCTACCCATACTTCGTCCGCCTAGGCGATCCAAGCTTCGAGGGTGGAGCATGTCCGAGGCGCCGGGCAGAACAGTCTGTGCTTGAGCTGACCAGTTGAACCTTGCCAATCCATGAGGATGCCTCTCGCTCATGGGGGCCACAACACCTCGACTCGCAGTGCTTCCGCACAGCTTTCAATTCAGGCCGCGTCGCTCCTGACCTGAATGAATGTCCTGGGGCAATCCAAGGCGTTCATTCCCACTCACTCATTTCAACAGATAGCACTGCTGCGCCGATTCATAGACACCATTGCGCGCACTGCCTTGTCGAGGAAGGCCGGATCGCACGCCCTCACCCTTCGTCAGGTCAGCCACTGCATTCGCGTTGCCCTTGAATGCCCTGAGTCGACCCACGGAAGCGGCAGGCGACTCAGGTTGCAGTTGGCAGATTCACCTGCGTCGCCTCAATGCCCCGCCACCACCTTCCCCATCACCAAATCCGGCAACCCCGTCGCGATGCTCGGGAAGATGCAGATCAACACCACCGCCAGCAGCATCAGCACAACAAACGGCAGCACGCCCCAAATGATGTCCCTCAGATCGATATCCGGCGCGATGTTCTTGATCACGAAGATGTTCAACCCCACCGGCGGGTGAATCAGCCCCGTCTCCATCACGATCGTCATCAGGATCCCGAACCAGATCAGGTCGAACCCCGCCGCCTTCAGCGGCGGCAGGATGATGGGCGCGGTCATCAGGATGATGCTGACCGGCGGCAGGAAGAAGCCCAGCAGGATGACCATCAGCAGCACTGCCGCCAGCAGCACCCATTTGGACAGGTGCATGCCGACGATCCACTCCGCCACCGCCTGGCTGATGTGCAGGTAGCTCATCACGTACGAGAACAGCAGCGACATGCCGATGATGAACATCAGCATGGTCGACTCCTTCAAGGTCGACGTGAGGATGGGCGCCACGTCCCGCGGTCGCCACACACCGTAGATCACCGCGATCAGACCCAGCGCCAGCAGCGCGCCCAGACCCGCCGTCTCCGACGGCGTCGCGAAGCCGCCGTACAGCGCCACCATCACGCCGATCAGCAGCAGCACGAAGGGCACGACCCGCGGCAGCATCTCGAACTTCTGACGCGTGGTGAAGGTCTCCTTCGACAGCAGCGCCGAGGCTGCCCCCGTGCGGTTGAACTCGGCCTCGGCCAGCGCGTACTCCTTGCGGTAGCGCAGCGCCGCGTAGACGGCGAACAGCACCACCAGCAGCACGCCCGGCGCGATGCCCGCCAGGAACAAGCGGCCCAGCGACTGCTCCGCCGCCACCGCGTACAGGATCATCGTGATCGACGGCGGCAGCAGGATGCCCAAGGTCCCGCCGGCCGCGATGATGCCGGCCGCGAAACCGGGCGAGTAGCCCCGCTTGCGCATCTCCGGGATGCCGGCGCTGCCGATGGCCGAGCAGGTGGCCGGGCTGGAGCCGGCCATCGCCGCGAACAGCGCGCAGGCGAAGACGTTGGCGATGCCCAGCCCGCCGGGGATGCGCCCCATCCAGACGTGCATCGCCGCGTACAGGTCTTGCCCCGCCCGGGACTTGCCGATGGCCGCCCCCTTCAGGATGAAGAGCGGAATGGAGAGCAGCGTGATGCTGGCCATCTCCTCGTAGACGTTCTGCGTGACCGTGTCCAGCGCGGACGCCGGCATGAAGAGGGCCATGAACAGCACCGCGACGCTGCCGAGCGCGAACGCGATCGGCGCGCCCGAGAACATGAACAGCAGCGTGACGATGCCAAACAGTGAGCCGAGGACGAGCATGCTCATGCGCCCACTCCCGATTGATTTGCCGAGTTGTTTTTCTTGAAGAGCCCGTTGATGCGCGCAGTCAGTTGAACCAGCAGTTGCAGGCTCAGCAGCGTCATGCCCAGGGCCATCAGGCCGTAGGGGATCCACAGCGGCGGCGCCCAGGACGACGAGGTCGTCTGACCCTCGACCCAGGCCTCGTGGAACAGCGTCCACGACTTCCACGCGAAGAAGGCGCAGAAGGCCGTGCACAGCAGGTCCACCAGCGCCAGGCGCAGGCGGTTGACCGACCGCGGCAACAGCCCGGCCATGGCCTCGATGCCCACGTGCCCTCGCAAGGATTGGACGAAGGCGCCGCAGAGGAAGGTCGCACCGACCAGGCAGAAGACCGCCGCCTCGTCCTGCCAGTCCGTGGACGCCTTCATCACGTAGCGCGAGACCACGCTGTACGTCAGCACGCACGAGGCCACCAGCAGCGCCAGCATGCCCAGCACGACCACGCCTTGATTGATGAGGTGCAGCAGCCGCGCGAGCGGCAGCAGCACCGCCGGCGTGTCGGGGTCGATGCCGGCGACCGCCGGCTTCAGTTCAAAGCCGTGGCTCATCGCGCTCTCACAGCAGCTTCTGGGCGGCCTTGAGGATGGCCGCGCAGGACTCGTTCTTCTCGGCGAAGTCCTTCCACGCGGTGTCGCGCGCGATGGCCTGCCACTTCTTCAGCGTCGCCTCGTCCATGTCGTAGACCTTGGCGCCGGCCTTCGCATAGATCGCGGCCGCGGCCTTGTCATCGGCCTTGGCGGCATCGCGGGCGAAGACCTCCATCTCGGCGCCCACGCCCATGACGATGTCCTGCTGCGCCTTGGGCAGCTTGTTGAAGACCTCCTTGGAGATCATCAGCGGCTCCAGCATGAACCAGTAGGTGCGCTCGCGACCCGAGGTCAGGTGCTTGGCGATCTCCTCCAGCTTGAAGGAGATGAAGCTGGTCGACGAGGTCATCGCCGCGTCCATCGCGCCGGTCTGCATCGCCGCGTAGATCTCGTTGGACGGCAGCGTGATGACCGACGCGCCGGCCTGCTTCAGCATCATGTCCATCTCGCGGCTGCCGCCGCGCACCTTCAGGCCCTTGGCATCGTCCGGCGTCACCAGCGGACGCGCGCGGCTGGCCACGCCGCCCGCCTGCCAGACCCAGCTGACGATCATCACGCCCTTGTCGTCCAGCACCTTGGACAGCAGCTTGCCGACCTCCGCCGTCTTCCAGGCCGCGCCCTGCTCGTAGCTGGGCACCAGCGCGGGCATCAGACCGGCATTGGTCTCGGCCACCTCGCCGCCGGCATACGACAGCGGCACCAGGCTCATGTCCAGCGCGCCCTTGCGCATGGCGGAGAACTGGGCGTTGGTCTTCATCAGCGACGAGCCCGGATAGACCGCCGCCTTGAGCGCTCCGTTCGAGCGCTTCTCCACCTCGGCGGCGAAACGGCGGCACAGCCGGTCGCGGAAGTCGCCTTCGGTCAGCGTGCCGCTGGGGAACTGGTGGGAGATCTTCAGCGCGCTCGCTTGAGCGTGCGCGGTGGGCAGCCAGACGGCTGCGGCGGTGCCGGCGGCGGCACCCATCAACTGGCGTCGAGTCAGGGTCATGCTTGTCTCCAGGTCCGCCATGGGTGGCGGTATGCGGGCGGAGTGTCAAAGCGGCCCCCGACCCGATCAATCAACCTGTCGTTGCGACCTTTACCTCCGACGGAAGGATCGCGGGCTAACCCTGAGGCCCCTGCCCCGGCCCCAATGGAAAAGGGCCTCGCATCGCGCGAGGCCCTGCTTCATTCACACCGTCGTCACATCGGCGAGGCGCGCCGACCATGGGCGCTGCTCAACGAACGAGCAGCTCCTCGTCCACCCAGCGACGCAGCAGCATGCCCATCTCCGCGGCGACGTTCAGCTCGGGCTGCGCTTCGGCCAGGACCGCACACGTTTCTGCGAACGTGCGCCCCGAGGCCAGCGCGTCCAGCGCCTGAGCCTCGAGCGGCCCCAGGCTTCTGAAATGCGGAGAATGGCCGCGCCGCCAGATCAGCAGATTCAGCGGCTTCGCCAGCGGCTGCGCGGCCGGCGGCGTCTCGTCGCCATCGAGCGCCTGCCACAGCGCCAGCGTGTTGAAGGACTGCTTCAGGCGCGCATAGCTGGGCGGCAGCTGAAGTCGCAGGTCGGCCCAGTCCTCGGGCGCCAGCGACGCCAGGTCGGCCATCGTGAGCGTGGGCGCATCAGCGGCATCAAAGGCGCTGCGCAGCGCCCAGTCCAGCGCGGCCAGTTCGCCGATCTCTCCGTCGTCCGGCCACCGCTGCGACAGCCACTGAGCGAAGTCCGCGCCGTACCAGCGCAGGCTGAAGTGCTGCGAGCCGTGACCTTCGACGAAGGCCAGCGCCTCGCGCTCGAACCACTCGTCGCCGAGGTATCGCCGCGTGTGCCCGTAGCTGTCCGCCAGCGTCTCGTGCAGCCGCGCGCGATAGGCATGGTGGTAGATGGACAGGCGTCGCTCCGTGGCGATGCCAGGGCCGCGACGCAGCCTCGTGCCGATCTGGCTGGGTTGCCCGATCAGGTAGGCCTGCAGCGACTGCTGCAGGTCCAGGAGCTGAAGGGCCGGAAAGGAATGAAGGGGCGTCGCGATGTCGTTCATGCGGCCTTCCTTCCGGCGTCGCCGGGCCAGATGGTCGCCGTGATCACGCGGGCCTGATCGAGCTCCACCAACAGCTCCGACAGCGGCGGAATGTGGTCGTCCCGCTCGATCATCGTCGCCACCGGGCCGAATCTTCTGAGCGCCTCGGCGTACAGCTGCCAGACCGGCTCGGCCACCGGCTGGTCGTGCGTGTCGATCAGGTGGTCGCCGTGGTCGCTGTGGCCGGCGACGTGGATCTGCTGCACGCGCTCCGCGGGCAACGCATCGAGGTAGGCGAGCGCATCGAACCCGTGGTTCACCGCGCTCACATGGATGTTGTTCACATCGACCAGCAGCAGGCAGTCGGCCTGTCGCGCGACCTCGGCCACGAACTGCGCCTCGGTCAGGCTGGAGTCCGCGTAGTCGAGATAGCTGGAGACGTTCTCCACCACCAGCCGGCGGCCGAGCGCGTCCTGCGCCTGACCGATGTTGCGCACCACCACCCGCAGCGCCTCGTCCGTGTAGGGCAAGGGCAGCAGGTCGTGCAGGTTGCGGCCGTGGACGCCGGTCCAGCACAGGTGGTCGGAGATCCAGAGCGGCTCGACGCGACGGGCCAGCGCCGCCAGTTGCCGCAGGTAGTCCGCATCCAGGCCGGCCACGGCGCCCAGGTTCATCGAGACGCCATGCATCACCATCGGGACTTTCGCGCGGATGCCGTCCAGCATGGCCAAGGGCTTGCCGCCGGGCACGAGGTAGTTCTCCGAGATCACCTCCAGCCAGTCGACCGGCTGGGGTCGCTCGAGGAACTCCCGATAGTGCGTGCTGCGCAGCCCCAGGCCGAAGCCCGGGCTCGGCTGCGCGACGCGCGAGACAGGTCCGGCGGGCCTCACGGATTTACTTCTTCGCGGACAGATCGCCGATCGTGCCGCCGGCGCTCAGGCACGACGCCGCGCTCATGCCCTTGAAGCTGTGGCCCTTGCACTCGTTCTGGCCCTTGCAGGCGTTCTCCGTGGTCTTGCAGTCCGCGTTGCCCTTGCACTCGTGCACGCCGTAGCAATGCACCTTGTCGCTGGCGGCCACGGCCAGGCCGCTGCTGCCCTGGGGCGCGGGCGCCGCCTGGACGGACAGGGCGAACATGGCGGCGGCAGCGGCCAGGGCGGCGGATTGGGTCTTGCTGATCATGGGATGCACTCCGTAAGAAGGTTCAGGTGGATGAAGCGGAGCGCTCCTGCGCGTTCCGCACCCTTCTATTCGCAGCCACCGCCGCGGAAGTTACAGCGCCCGGAAAATTTTCTTCGCCGCGCCCGTCGTCCCGCCGCACGCCGCACGCCTCACGCCCCCAATCGCCGCAACGTCGCCCGCAGCGCCTTCGCGAACCGGGGATCGGCCACCGCGCCGACGTTGAACCTCGCCCACGGCGACACCTTCGACGAATCGACACTGAAGATCCGCCCCGGTGCCATGACGATCTTCTGCGGCAGCAAGGCCTGCGCGAGCACCAGCGAGTCCGCGACACCGGGCAGCGCCGCCCACAGGTAGAGGGATCGGGTGCTCCTGGAGAAGATGTCCGCGCCCACCGACTCGAACAACGCCACCGCGGTGGCCGTCGCGCCTTCGAGCCGGCCCCGCAGACGGATCAGGTGCCGCTGGTAGTGGCCCTCGCTCAGCATCACGTCCACCGTGCGCTCGCAGTATTCGGAACTGCTGACGTGGATCAGCGCCTTCAGGTCGGCCAAGTCGCTGGCCAGGTCGGCGCCGCAGGCGATGAAGCCGACACGGAGCGCCGCCGAGAACGACTTCGAAAAGCTGCCGATGTAGATCGTGCGCTCGAGCTGGTCGAGCGAGGACAGCCGCGGCGACGACATCGGCTTGAAGTCCGCCAGCGGGTCGTTCTCGACGATCAGCAGGTTGTACTTCTGCGCCAGCTGCAGCACCCGGAACGCCTTGGCGGCGGAGAGGTCCGAGCCCGTCGGGTTCTGCGCCAGCGACTGCGTGAAAAAGAGCCTCGGCCGCTGCGTGATCAGGAGCTGCTCCAGCACCGCCAGGTCCGGCCCATCCGGCAAGCGCGGCACGCCCAGCACCTCCGCGCCGGCCATCTTGAGCTTGCCGAACAGCGGGTAGTACCCCGGGTCGTCCACCAGCACCTTGCCGCCGGGCGGCACGAAGTAGCGGATGACGATGTCCATCGCCTCGTTCGCACCATGCGTCAGCACGATCTGGCGCGGCTCCGCCCCGATCCCGAAGTCCGCCAGCTTGCGCACCAGGTGCTCGCGCAGCGGCGCGTAGCCGAAGCGGCTGCCGTAGCGGAACAGCGCGCCGAGACCCGTGCGCACGACCTTCTGCTGGTACTTGTCGAGCCGCACATCGGCCAGCCACTCGACCGGCGGGAAGCCGTCACCCACCGCGAGCGCGCCCGGCTCCGTCTTGAGCTGCTCACGCATCAGCCACACGATGTCCATCGCCCGGCCGAGGCTGCCCGCCTCGCTGTCGACGGCCTTGGTCGCGGGCCTGTCCAGCACGAAGTAACCCGCGCCGCGCCGCGGCTCGATCAGCCCGCGCGACACCAGCAGTTCGAAGGCCGTCACCACCGTGTTCTTGGAGTACCGGTGCAACTCGGCGAGTTCGCGCAGCGAGGGCAGCTTGTCTCCGACCTGGTAGGCGCCGTCCTCGATCTGTCGCTGAACGGCATCGGCCAACCGGATCGGCAGCGACACGGCGCGCGGCGCGGCCGCAGGTTTCATGCGAGAAACGGTCATGCGGTCCCCTTCGGTTCGCGCGTCCATCCGGCCACTGTCCCGACAAACTGTACCTTCTTGTTTGGGTACACATTCCCTACATTGCCCCTGCACCGTCACCCGCAGGAGACATGATGGTCGTCGACTCCCGGCTTCCCAACTTCCGCAGCCTCTCGCCGTATCAGCGCTTCGAGCACATCGCCAGCGTGACCGACCTGAGCGCCGAGGAAGTCGCCCTGGTCACCCAACCGGGCGCGCTCAGCGTCGAACGCGCCAACGGCATGGTCGAGAACGTCATCGGCACCTTCGAGCTGCCGTTCGGGATCGCCGGCTACTTCCAGGTCAATGGCCGCGACGTGCTGATCCCGATGGTCGTCGAGGAACCGTCGGTGATCGCCGCCGCGTCGTTCATGGCCAAGCTGGCGCGCGAGTGCGGCGGCTTCGAGACCTCGAGCACCGGCCCTCTCATGCGCGCCCAGGTGCAGGTCCTCGGCATTACCAATCCGCACGGCGCGCGACTGGCGCTGCTGAAGCAGCGCGACGAGATCCTCCAGGTCGCCAACAGCCGCGACAAGGTGCTGATCGGCCTCGGCGGCGGCTGCCAGGACATCGAGGTCCACGTGTTCCCCGACACCGCCCGCGGCGCCATGCTCGTGATGCACCTGATCGTCGACGTCCGCGATGCGATGGGCGCGAACACCGTCAACACGATGGCCGAAGCGGTCTCGCCGCTGGTCGAGCAGTTGACCGGCGGCACGGTGCGGCTGCGCATCCTGTCGAACCTGGCCGACCTGCGCCTGGCGCGCGCCCGCGTGCGCCTGACGCCGGAAGTGCTCGAGACCCGGGAGCGTCGCGGCGAGGACATCATCGAAGGCATCATCGACGCGTACGCCTTCGCGGCCATCGACCCCTACCGCGCGGCGACGCACAACAAGGGCATCATGAACGGCATCGACCCCGTCATCGTCGCCACCGGCAACGACTGGCGCGCCGTCGAGGCGGGCGCCCATGCCTACGCGTGCCGCGGCGGCCGCTACACGTCGCTGAGCACCTGGGAGAAGGACGGCAGCGGCGCCCTCGTCGGCACGATCGAGATGCCCATGCCGGTCGGCCTGGTCGGCGGCGCCACCCGGACGCATCCGCTGGCGCGTCTCGCGCTGAAGATCATGGGCGTGAAGTCGGCGCAGGAACTCGGCGAGATCGCCGCCGCGGTCGGCCTGGCGCAGAACGTCGGCGCCCTGCGCGCACTCGCCACCGAGGGCATACAGCGCGGCCACATGGCCCTGCACGCCCGCAACATCGCGCTCGTCGCGGGGGCGATGGGTCACGAGATCGAGCTCGTCGCCACCTGCATGACCGACGAACACGACGTTCGCACCGACCGCGCCGTCGCGCTGCTCAAGGCGATACGCGGCCAGTGATCACCGCGGACCGGACCGCGCTCTCCGCAGCCGCCTCGATCGGCGGACTGCATCCGGCATAGAACAACGACGGAGACAAACCATGACGGACAGCAGCACGACACGACCGCGGCGTTTGATCGAGGTATGGGGCGACACCGCCGATCAGGGCCACCTGGCCTGGTCCATCGGCATTGGCGTGGTCGTCAGCCTCACCGGATTCCTGATCGCCAACAGGATCCTCAAGGGGAGCGTCGATTCGCCCGAGCTGGCGCGCGCCTACGCCATGCTGGCCGGCCTGGTGGGCTGCGTGGTCGCCGGCCTCATCTGTGCCTTCCTGTTCGCGCCCCAACGCGAAGTCGTCGACGGTGTCGGCGCCGATCCCCGTTGGCGCGAAGAGGTGCTCGCCGGGCTCGCCGCGCAATACGGCGGTCTGGGCGCCGTCGCCGACCTGCCGCCGGCGGTGGTCAAGGAGATGAAGGAGCTTCAGATCTACGAGCTGTTCGCCCACTACCAGCCGGCGGCGATCGTTGAAACGGGGAGCGCCTGATGGACGCCGCGCTCTTGGGTCAACTCTCGTGGGCCGCCGGCATGGGCCTGGCCGGCGCGGTGGTCTTCGCCGCGATCGGCCTGGTGTCCGGCACCGACGAGACCACGACCCTCGCGCCGCTGACCCTGCTGGTCGTGCTGCTCGGCGTGCCCGCCGCCGGCGTGTTCACCTTCTTCCTGGCCGGGGCCGTCGCCAAGCACATGACGCACGCCGTGCCGACGGCGCTGCTCGGCATCCCGGGCGACACCATGGCCACGCCCTTGCTGCAGGACGCGAACGTGCTGCGCCACCTCGGCGTGCCGCACATCGCGCTGCGCAAGATGGTGTCGGGCGCGATCATCGCGGCCTTCGTCGCCGTACCGCTGGCGGTGCTGTTCGCCGTGCTGCTGGCCCCCTTCGGCCCGACGATCACCAAGGCCGCGCCGTGGATCTTCGTCGTCGCCGCGGTGTTGATCGCCTACTTCTCAGGCGGCCGCTGGGCCTCGGTGGCGGCGCTCGTGCCCTTCGTCGTGGTGATCATCGCGTTGCAGACCCTCACCGCGAAGTACAACGTCAAGCTCAGCATCAGCTACTTCCTCGGCATCGCGATCGGGCCGCTGGTGGCGGACCTGTTCTCGATGCTCTCGCCGACGAACAGGCTCCGCATGAAGCGCGACAGCGTGCGCACCTTCCAGCTCGCGCCGGACGTCAAGGGCTGGTCGGGTTACTTCCCGAATCCATTCAAGGTGCTGGACCGCAGCCAGACGACGTGGACCCTGGCGACGGCCACCGTGTCGAGCGCGACCTTCGTGTTCAGCCCGGTCGCGATGACCGTGGTGCTCGGCGAACTGGTCGGCTCGCGCGTCAAGCATGCCTACCATCGGCTGACGACCGTGCTGAGCGCGCGCAATGGCGTGACCGAGGCGACCTACATCGCCGAGGCGCTGATCCCGCTGATCGCGTTCGGGCTGCCGCTCAGCCCGGTGGCCGCGGGTCCGGCCGCGCCGCTCTTCAATGCGCCGCCACGCTTCACGGTCGACACGGTGACCGGCGAGACGCACAACCTGCACAACCTCCTGAGCCACTGGGAGTTCCTGGGCTACGGCATGCTGGCCGTGGTGCTCGCGGCGCTGGTGTCGTATCCGTTCGCGATGAACTACGCCCGGCGGGCCGCGCTCTTCGTCTCGACCCGCGTGAGCCACGAAGCCATCATCGCGACCTTCATCGGCCTGATCGTCGTGATCAGCGTCTGGGAAGGGCAGTACCTGGGGCTCCTGGTCATCACGGTGATGGGCCTGATGGGCGGCCTGCTCTCGCGCACGATCGGCTTCAACGCGGGCGTCCAGTTCATGGGCTACTACATCGCCGTGCTGACCGTGCCCGCGCTGCTCAAGCTCGTCGCCTGAGAGACGCCGTCCCTGCGAATGAAGCGGAGCGCCACGAGGACTCCCCGGGGCACTCCTGCTCAGTCGCTCACTTCAGTGTGTAGCTCTGCTGCGCCGTGTCATACGCGCCGTTGCGCGCCGGGTCCCAGTAGGTGAAGTTGAAGCGCACGATGTCGCCCTTCTTCAGACCTGACACCGTGTACGCGTTGCCGCTGCCTTCCTTGAGCATGCGCACGTTCAACTGACCGCCGCCGTTGACCGTGTAGTGCACGTCGGCCCAGGTGCCCGTCGCCTGCGAGAACTTCACCGTGGTCGCCGTCGGCTGGCTGATGCCATCCGGTGTGGTCGGCGTGGTGGGCGGGTTCGGATCTGTCGGCGTCGTCGTTCCCGTGTCCCAGTACACGTCGTCGATCGCGAACTGGAAGGCCTGCGTCGGCAGCCGGTTGTTGTCGCCCGAGAACATGAAGATGTCCGCGATCGACTGCAGCGCGACCTTCGGTCCGATCAGCGTCGAGATCGGCACCGTGGCCGTCGCCCATTCGCCGTTGCGCACCAGGCCGAACGTCGTCGTGTTCGCCGGGAAGTTCACCCAGTTCTGGTTGGTGTAGGTATCGCCGATGCCGATGTTGAACGACACGTTCGCCGGGATCTTGATGCGGAACTTCAGGTTCCCGTTGCGGTAGTTCGTCAGGTCACGCAACTGACGCGCCTGGATGCCGCCGCCGAACCACTGCCCCGGCGTGTTGTAGCTCCAAGCGATGACGTTGGTGCCCTCGGCCGGCTGGATGTTGCCCGCGCCGGTCGACGCGCCGTTCCACAGGAAGATGTCCGACGTGCTGCCGGCCTGCAGCTTGTTGGTGATCGCCGTGTTGTCCGTGAACACGCCGAACTTGCCTGCCGCTTCCGGCACGGTCTGGTTGCCCAGCTTGACCTCGCCCTTGCCGTCGAGCTCGTACACGCGGACGTAGTCCACGTACATCGTGCCCGGCAGCGGCGCCGTCACCTGCGAGGGATTCGCCGCGTCGGTGAAGTTGCCGCCGACCGCCAGGTTCAGCAGGAAGTAGAACGGCGCGCGCAGGGCCTCCGTGTTCACCGGCAGCGGCTGGTCGTACATGTCGTGCTCGCCGTCGTTGTCGACGACGGTGAACCGCATCTGGCTTTCCGTCCAATAGAAGCGGTACTTCACGAAGCGGTTCGCGAACGAGGTCGTCGGCTTGTACCAGTTCTTGGTCTGCCACGCCGTCGAGGCCGCGCACGATTCATTGCCCGGCACACAGGCGGCTTCCGCGAAGGTGATCACGTTGGCGCCGACGAAGTAGTCCGGTCCCGGCGCGCCTGCGGCGGCCCAGGCCGACGACTTGTGGCCCAGCTCGGCGATGTCGATCTCGCCCTTTCGCGGCCAGGCCTGCGGGCTGGTGCCCAGCAGCCAGGCCGCCGGCCACAGACCCGTCTGCAACTGCGGCGTCGCCATGCGGATCTCGATCATTCCGTACTTCACCTGCACCTTGTTGAAGGTGTCGATCTTTCCCGAGGTGAACTCGTTGCTGCCGATGGTCTGCCGAAGCGCGCGGATCGCCAGCGCCCGCGTGCCCACTTCAAAGGGCACGTCGGCGATCGAGAGGTTGTTCGGGCTGTAGTACTCGAGTTCCGCGTTGCCGTAGCCGCAGAGATTGATCTGGCAGCCGTTGCCGTCGTACGGCGTCCAGAGCGAGGTGTTCAACGAGGCGCCGTTGAACTCCTCCGACCACAGCAGGCGACCGATGGTCGGGTTGGTCACGCTGGCGTCGGCCTGCGCGGCGGCAGTGACCAACAAGCCCAGCGCGGTAGCGCGCAGGAGACCCTGCGCATCGAAGCGGTTCTGCAATCCCATTCATGTCTCCAAGAGGTTTCGATGGTGTGCTGCAGGGCACCGATGAGCGCAGCCAGCCAGCGCTCTGCGTCACTGGTCCGGGTCCGCGGCTTGTCTCCTGCGACAACCATCCTAGGCAAGAAATGCGGATTCTGAAAGCGCTTTCATAAAATTGGGGTTTTGGATTGCAACGGCTTGAAAGCGGCGCCCCAGGACGAATCGAGTCGCGACCCGCTTGACCTTGCCACAGGGGCAAGGTTCAACATGCCTCGCGAGCGCTTGCTCCACCCGTGAAGACCGATCGTCCTGAAGGAGAAACCCGATGAAGACATCCCACCTGATGGCACTGGCCGCGCTGATCGCCGCCGCGCCGGCCGCGTTCGCCCATGGCGACGCGGAACACGCCACGCCGCGCAAGTTCGACCCCGCCCAGGTGGAACTCACGGACTTCGGTCAGGAAGGTGACCCGAAGAAGGTCACGCGCACCATCCAGCTCGACATGGCCGACACCATGCGCTTCACGCCGGCTGATGTCGCCGTCAAGCGCGGCGAGACGGTCCGGTTTGTGGTCCAGAACAAGGGCCAGGTGTTGCACGAGATGGTGCTCGGCACCAGGACGGCCCTGGCGGAACACGCCGCGTTGATGCGGCGCTTCCCCGGCATGGCGCATGAGGACCCGAACATGGCTCACGTCAAGCCGGGCACCAGCGGCGAGATCGTCTGGCAGTTCACCAAGGCGGGGGAATTCCAGTTCGCGTGCCTCCTGCCGGGGCACTTCGAGGCGGGCATGGTGGGTCAGTTGCTGGTGAAGTGAGGCGCCGCGGCTAGACAAGAACGACAGGGGGCGCCTTGGCGCCCCCATCGGATCACTCCACCGTCACGCTCTTCGCGAGGTTCCGCGGCTTGTCCACGTCCGTCCCGCGCGCACAGGCCGTGTGATACGCCAGCAGCTGCAGCGGCACCGTGTGCAGGATCGGGCTCAGCGCGCGTAGTGCTCCGGCATGCGGATGACGTGCAGCCCTTCATATCATTGACCGTGAGCAGGACCTGCAAAGCCACGTCGAGGCGGTAGGCGAGCTGACCGGCGCACGCGGCGTCAACGGGGTGTTCGACAGCATCGGTGGCCCGACGCTGGAGCATTCACCGCTCGTACTGGCGGGACGGGCCATCGTGGTCATCGCCACGCCGCAGAACCTGGTGAGCGCATGGGGCGTGAACGCGGGGCACCACTTCGTTTTCACGCGTCAGAACCGCGGCAAGCTGCATGCGCTGAAGAGCGCTACTCAAACGCGAGCGCATCCGTCATGTCATCGGCGCGACTGTCACGCTGGCGGAAACCGGCGCGGCGCACACCGCGCTAGAGACGGGCATCCACCTGTGGCAGAAGATCCGAGGCAAGGTGGTCGTGGACGTGGCTTGATCAACCTGATCAGAGCGCGCCCTCCTTGCTCTCCCCAAGATAGAGTCGCAAATGGCTCCTCTTCCTTGCCCGGCAATGAGGTTCTCGTCCCGCTATACCTAGCCGATTATTCGACCAGAAATCCGCGCGTGTAGCTCGGATCCAACTCGTCGGAATCCCATCAACTTCGCCGCAGCACGCACTAGTTCAGCGTCGTCGCCACCAGCGTTGTCCTCCCGCGCAAGTTGCAATGCGGCATCGATCTCCAGGTTGGAAATCAAGCTCGCCTTAAGCGTCGCTCCACTCTCCGCGCTCCGGTCCCGTACAGGGGGTGAGTCGGCCTGAGTAGCGGTGAACCAGAATTCGCCGTCCGTCCGTAGCCGCGTGTCGTGTGTCATCGCACTGGTCAACGCCTTCTGCGCCACACCAAGAATTCTCGATCCTGCCTTCTCTTTGCCATAACAGGCGGCCAGGCGTCGCGCCACTTCCTCGACGTGCAGAGGCCCCTCCGCTTCGACAATGCGGCTTACAAGCGCGGAGAGCGTGGCGATCGCGACCTCGTGGGGTTCCTGATAGCTGCCTGTATGAAACACCGCCCGCTTGTAAGGCGGCATCAGCCTTTCAACGATTTCAGGAACTTCGATTTGCTTCAGGTCTGGTTCTGTTTCAATCGCCGAAACCGGCCGGGCCTGGTTGGCGCCGTTGATCCGGATCCCCGAATCGGCGGCTTCACGCGCGGAGGCCAGCGCCGCGACCAGTCTCGCCGTCTCGGTCGCGCGGTTGTAGAACCAGTCCGTGCTCCACACTCGATGAAAGCGCCATCCCAAGTGCTCGAGCACGTCCTGGCGCAGACGGTCTCGCTCGCGCGCCCAAAGCGCACTGTGGTAAGTCGCGCCATCGCACTCCACTGCCAGCAGGTAGGTTGATGGCCTGTCGGGATGACGAACCCCGATGTCAATGCGAAAGCCTGCCGAGCCGACCTGTGGGTCGGCAAGAAATCCGTGCTGACGGATGACCTCCGCGACGTCCTCCTCGAAAGGAGTATCCGCCTCCAGATCTGTCAGTGAGCTATTGTCGATCTGCCCATGCTTCGCGAACTCGAGAAATCGCTTCAGGATCCTTGGGCCCACGCGTGATGTACGGCTTACGTCGATGTCGCCCGGGTCGAACGAGGCAAATACCTCGCAGCGCACGCGTGCACGGGTGAACAGGACGTTGAGACGCCGCTCGCCACCCTCGCCATTCACAGGACCGAAAGACATGCTTGAAAGCTTGCCGCCCGGCGTTGTAGGCCCGTAGCCAACGCTGACCAGAATCACGTCACGCTCGTCCCCTTGGACGTTCTCGATGTTCTTGACGAAGACATCTTCGGCCTGGCCTTCACGAAGGAAGGCATCCAACACGGCGTTGGTGCGCCGAGCTTGCTCCAGCAATTCGGTGATCAGATTGCGCTGCGCGAACGAGAAGGTGACGATGCCGAGAGACATCGTGGGATGGTTTCGGGCGTGCTCCGCCACCCTCGCAACGATTGCCTCGCCTTCCCTACGGTTGTCGCGTTTGCCGCCCTTGTCGTAAGCGCCGTCCACACGCGTGAAGCACAGGCCATAGGCGTCATCCTGCTGCAGAGGCGAAGGCGGCAGGATGAGCCCGCCGTCGTAGAACTCCTGGTTCGACACTGCAATGAGCGACGGATCGCGCGACCGGTAGTGCCACCTCAACATCCGCGAGCCGAGCCCGCGCGCTTCGCAGAGCGTGAGGATGCTTTCCATGGATCCGAGCTTGGCAGCGCCATCCAAGAGGTCCGGCCCGAGATCCTCGTCGTCCCCTTCTTGATCATCCTCCTCGCCCGCGACCACACGATCAAAGAAGGAGGACGGCGGCAGTTGCTTGTTGTCGCCGACCACGACGATCTGATTGGCGCGCGCAATCGCGCCCAGCGCATCCTCGGGCCGCACCTGGGATGCTTCGTCGATGACCAGAAGGTCGAACTCCAGAGCCCCTGGGGGCAGGAACTGAGCAACCGAAATCGGGCTCATGAGCAGCACGGGCTTGATGCGCTGGACAGCAGTACCCGCGCGCTCGAACAGACGCCGAACCGCGAGGTGACCACGCTTCTTCGCCATTTCACCGCGGATGACTTTCATCTCGCCTTGGGCACCCTGCGGCACTTGCGCCAAGTGGCCCGCCAGGATGGTCCTTACGCTCTCCTTGAGCCGCGAGCGTTCCAGGCCCGCGAACCGCTGCACAAGATCATGGCGATCCAGGGTGGAGAGGCTGCGCAGGACGGCGGATTCCCGCAATGCCAACTTCCAGAGGGCTTCGGACCGGGCGTATTGCAGTTCAATCACCGCCGAGGGGCCATCCAGTTCGCCGGACCGCATCCGCGCACCAAGGCTCTCCAGTCCTGCATCGTCGATCACGCGACGCAGGCGAGCGAGTTGCACCCAGGAGTTGTAACGAGTAGGAGCCTCGGCCATCGAGGCGAAGCGGCGCGCGACTGACGCAAGATCAACACGCTCGACGTCGCTGGCGCCGATTGTGGCGAGGTCGAGATCGAGGACTTCGATCATGGAACGGAGGCCAGTTCGTGCAGCTTCTACGACACGCCGCAGCCCCTCGCAGATCCTCGCGACGTCTTGCGATCGCGCCGCCAGCGCTAGCAATCCCTCATGTGTCGCGCCCAGTTTTGATGTGCGAGCCTTTTCGCACCAATCAGACACTGCCAGCAGGCGCGCGAAGTCCGTGCGCTCGCCGCGCCACGCATCGCCGAGCACCCTTCCGGCATATTCACGGTCGGACTCCCATGCCGCCTTCGCCGTCGAGATGGCCAGCAACTGATCAACAAGTGCGACACGATCCGCCGCGCCCTTGGGAAGAGCACCACGCAGTAGCCCGGCCAATTCCTTCGATGCCCCGCGGTAGGCACTGCCCCAACGAGCGAAAAACGACTGAGTACCGGAGACCAACGGCGCCCGCAAGCCTCCAGCCACATTCGAAAACGCGGTATCGACGAACAGCGGTTCAGCCGCGTCCCGCTTGCTTCTCCACGCGACCCCAGCAGACAGGAGCTCTCGCAGGCGCGCCCCGTCCGGCAAGGCGAGCAACGCCCTAGCGTCATCGACGGCATTCCCCGGCAAGCTTGAAAGGTGTGTGACCAGATCCTCCGTGGGTGCGGTTGTTGCCAGAACTCTCGGCGCTGTCGATCCAACCGCGAGCAAGGCTTCATTCAAGACCTCCCACAAGTGGTCGGCGGCCCGTCGCACCTCAACCAGACGTGGTGCCAGGCGCTCCAGGTCGACCGGTTGCAACTCCAGGTTCCGAGCTCCTTCGAAGATATGCGGTGCACCCGAATCGTCGGCAGCGATGCGCTCGCCGTAGAGCTGCAGCGTTTGGGCCAGCATTGCCTCGCCCTCACGACTCATCGCCGTCAGCGATGTCGTGTCCAGAGTTGGAGGCGCGTATCCGGCGCCCATGAACCTCGCCTGCCGTCCGATGACGGCATAGGGTGTCTCGCCCGTCTGGCCGATAGGCATGTGCAACGCTGCTGCGATGTCGTTGAGCTGGTCACGCGAATTTCGCAACGCCACGGGCGCGTCAGGCATCTGAGGGATAGCTGCCGCCTGCGACAGCGTCCTTGCGAGCTCCGCCAGCACCGCCTTCTTGTTTGCATTACGAGAATGCAGCTCCAGGCAGATGTCGCGCAGGCCAACTTTCACAAGACGATCATGGACAACGGAAAGCGCCGCCATCTTCTCCGCGAGAAAGAGCACACGTCGGCCTTCCTTGGACGCCGCGGCGATGATGTTGGTGATCGTCTGACTCTTGCCTGTACCTGGCGGCCCCTGCACCACCAGATTTCTTCCTGCTCTAACCTCCTCGATGACCTGGGCCTGCGACGCGTCGGCATCGACTACGTGGAATTGCCTGTCAGGCGGGAGCGCAAGGTCCAGGGGTTGTTGGCCGTCGAACAGCGGCGACTCCGATGTGAAGCCCTCGTACAGCAGCCCCCGCGTGAGCGCGTGATCCGCCAAGGCGCCATCCGGCCAAGCATCGACCGCTAGGTCCTTGAACATCAATAGCTTGTTGAAGCTGAAGAAGCCCAGTTGCACGGCGTCGGCGTCGATCTTCCATCCCTGCCGCTGAGCGATGACTTCCGCAACCTCGTCGAAATAGTTGTTCGGCGACCATTCATCGCCGACTTCCAATTCGGGCAGTGCGATCCCGAAGTCATCGAGCAGGCGCTGCTGGAGCGGCAGGTTGGCGACGAGGTCTTCCTCCCGCATCCGAAGGTCGTAAGTGGATGTCCTGGCATTGCGCACGAGTTCTACCGGGAGCAGCACCAGAGGAGCTTCGCGGGCTACGGTGGACGATTTATCCTCGAACCAAGTCAGGAAGCCGAGAGCCAAGTACAGGATATTGACGCCCGACTCCTCCTCGGCCGTCTGAGCTTCGCGAGCGATCTTGAGGAGCTTCTTTTGGAGGGCATCCGGCCCCAACCGGGTTTCCAACTGAACGTCCTGGAAACGCCCCTCGTCGAAACCTTCGCAACCCGCATCCGTGAAAGGGACTGGGTCCTTCTCCTCATCCTTGTCGAGACCAAGGGCAAGGAAGCGCATGGCCCTGCCCGCCGAAAGGATGGCATGAACATCGTTCGACCTCTCGTTGACGATGTTCAGGACGTTGCCTCGAGTGTTCCCACGGTTGACGTGCACAAGTCGGTTTCGAGTCCCGGTCTCTACCAGTCTCCGACGCGTGTCGTCGAACAGCTTGGTGATTGCGGATCTCGCGACCTGATCTTTTGTCGATGACGACATGCAGCGCTCCCATATCCTCAGCCGTTCGTGGTCGGCTGCTCCCCACGGATAGCCTGCTGGTGGCTGGCCTCGAGAGCCGCGCGCAGGACTGTTGCATCAATTGTAAGCAGACGGAAACATGTCGTGCTCCGGCCGTTTGGAACGGCTGGCCTCTAAGCGACTCACGGTGTAAACGAATCGCCCCCGGCTCTACGAAGGCTTTAGCTTTTGAGAGGTGGGCAATGAACAAGTCAAGCAAGTTCACACCGGAGGTCCGCGAGCGGTCTGTGTGGAAGGTGCTGCAGATCGTCTCGTCGGGATATCGCGGGCGAGAGGTTCAGCAGCGTGCCCCGCAGACTCGCTGCACGCGTGCGCTCATTGCTGAAGCCATGCTCTGCATCGAGCAATCGGATACATCCCGCGCCGCAGTAGGCGAGGTAAACCGTTTGCCGTCATCTCGCCAGTCAAACCGCCGAGGCGGCGGCTTGACCTAAACCAAATGGCCTTCCACGTAAACCGGGGCGATTCACTCCACCGTCACGCTCTTCGCCAGGTTCCGCGGCTTGTCCACATCGGTCCCGCGCGCGCAAGCCGTGTGATACGCCAGCAGCTGCAGCGGCACCGTGTGCAGGATCGGGCTCAGCGCGCCGTAGTGCTCCGGCATGCGGATGACGTGCAGCCCCGGCTCGCTGTCGATCTTCGTATCGCCGTCGGCGAACACGAACAGCTCACCGCCGCGCGCCCGCACCTCCTGCATGTTGCTCTTCAGCTTCTCCAGCAGCGTGTCGTTCGGCGCCACGGTCACGACGGGCATCTGCGCCGTCACCAGCGCCAGCGGGCCATGCTTCAGCTCACCGGCCGGATAAGCCTCGGCGTGGATGTAGCTGATCTCCTTGAGCTTCAGCGCGCCTTCCAGCGCGATCGGGTAATGCAGCCCGCGGCCGAGGAACAGCGCGTTTTCCTTGCGCGCGAATTCCTCGCTCCACGCGATCACCTGCGGCTCCAGCGCGAGCACCGCCTGCACCGCCACCGGCAGATGGCGCAGCGCCTTCAGGTGCTCCTGTTCCTGCTCTTCCGTGAGGTGCCCGCGCGTCTGCGCCAGCGCCAGCGTCAACAGGAACAAGCCCACCAGCTGCGTCGTGAACGCCTTCGTCGACGCCACGCCGATCTCCGCGCCCGCGCGTGTGATGTAGGCCAGCGAGCACTCCCGCACCATCGCGCTCGTCGACACGTTGCACACCGTCAGCGTGTGCACCATGCCCAGCGAGCGCGCATGCTTCAGCGCCGCCAGCGTGTCCGCCGTCTCGCCGCTCTGGCTGATCGTCACCACCAGCGTGCGCGGATTCGGCACGCTGTCGCGGTAGCGGTACTCGCTCGCGATCTCCACGCTGGTCGGGATCTTCGCGATGCTCTCCAGCCAGTACTTCGCCGTCGAGCCCGCGTAGTAGCTGGTCCCGCACGCGAGGATCAGCACCGAGTCGATCTCCTTGAACACCCGGAACGCGCCGTCGCCGAACAGCTCCGGGCTGATGCCCTGAACCGCGTCCAGCGTGTTGGCGATCGCCACCGGCTGCTCGAAGATCTCCTTCTGCATGTAGTGCCGGTAGGGGCCCAGCTCGGCCGCGCCGCTGTGCGCGTGCACGGTCTTCACCTCGCGCTCGACATTGACGAAGCGGCCCGTCGTCGCATCCTTGTGGCTGATCCAGTAGCGGCCCAGCTGCAGGTCGACGACGTCGCCCTCCTCCAGGTACACGATCTGGTCGGTCACGCCCGCCAGCGCCATCGCGTCCGAAGCGACGAAATTCGCGCCCGCGTATTCGTCCTTGCCGACGCCCAGCACCATCGGCGAGCCCTCGCGCGCACCGATCACGCGGTGCGGCTCGTCCTTGTGGAATACGGCGATGCCGTAGGCGCCGCGCAGTTGAGCCACCGCGGTCTGCACCGCCTCCAGCAGGTCGCCGTGGTAGTGGAAATCGACCAGGTGCGCGATGACCTCGGTGTCGGTCTGGCTGTGGAAGACGTAGCCGCGCGACTTCAGCTCGGCGCGCAGTTCATCGTGGTTCTCGATGATGCCGTTGTGCACCAGCGCCACGCGGCCCGGCTGCTGGTGCGCATCCGCGCCCGGGCCGTGCGAGAAGTGCGGATGCGCGTTGTGCACCACCGGCGCGCCGTGCGTCGCCCAGCGCGTGTGGGCAATACCTGTCCCCGCCGCCACGCCGTCCTGCGCCGCCAGCGCCTGCAGCTCCGCCACCCGCGACGTGCTGCGCGCGCGGCGCAGTTGTCCGTCCTGGTGGACCGCCACCCCGCACGAGTCGTACCCGCGGTACTCGAGCCGCTTCAGGCCCTCGATCAGGATGGGAACGATGTCTTTCTGGCTGACCGCGCCGACGATGCCGCACATGATGTGTCTCCCCGGATGCCCGGATGAATTTGCGAATGGCGGAATGCTAGGCACCTCAGCGAGGTGGATGCTTTCAAGCTTTGTTGATTAATGAAATAATTCATCGCCTATCCCGCAATTTGGCGAATTCTTTCATCTATTAACTTCAGATGGAATCTTCTATCACACTCGACGCCATCGACTTGAGGGTGCTGGACCTGCTTCAGCAGAACGCCTCGCTGTCCAACCAGGCGCTGGCCGAGCTCGCCCATGTGTCGCCCGCCACCTGCCTGCGCCGCGTGCGGCGGCTCGTCGAGACCGGCGTGATCGAGAAGCAGGTCGCCATCCTGTCGCCGGAGAAGCTGGGCGCCGGGCTGTCCGCGCTGGTCGAGATCACGCTCGACCGGCAAGGCGCCGAGCACCTCGATGCCTTCGAGGCCATCGCCGTCGCAGCGCCCGAGGTCCAGCAATGCTGGCGCGTCGCACCAGGGCCGGACTTCGTGCTGGTGCTGCAGGTGCCGGACATGCCGGCGTATCACGCGCTGGTGCAGCGGCTGTTCACGCAGCAGGCCAACGTTCGCAACGTAAAGGTGTTCTTCAGCGTGAAGCGCGCGAAGTTCGAGCCGCGCCTGGCCCTCCCGGCGGCGCGGCCCTGATCGGCGTTTGAGGATCAGCGCTTGAGGATCAGCAGGCCCTTGAGGTACTCGCCCTCGGGGAAGTAGATCGTCTGCGGATGGTCCGGCGTCGCGCCGACGCGATCAAGGATCAGGCCGTCCGTGCCCGCATCGATGCCAGCACCAGCCACGATCTTGTGGAACAGCTCCGGCCCCACGCCGCCCGAGCACGAGAACGTGAACAGCAGGCCACCCGGCTTCAGCAGCATCAGGCCGAGGCGGTTGATGTCCTTGTAGGCCCGCGCGGCGCGCTCCGCATGCGCGGCGGTCGGCGCGAACTTCGGCGGGTCCAGCACGATCGCGTCGAAGCTGCGGCCTTGCTTGAGCATGTCGCGCAGCGTGTGGTTGACGTCGGCGTCCAGCGCTGTGTGATGCGCCGGATCGAAGCCGTTGAGCGCGACATGCGCCGTGGCGCGCGCCAGCGCCGGACCGGACGAGTCGACGCTGATGACGTCCGTCGCGCCGCCCGCCAGCGCGGCGACCGAGAAGCCGCCCGTGTAGCTGAAGCAGTTCAGCACCGACTGGCAGCCGTAGTGCTTCACGACCTCGGCGAACTTCCGGCGGTTGTCGCGCTGGTCGAGGTAGTAGCCAGTCTTGTGGCCCTCGGCCACGTCGAGGCTCAGCTTCCAGCTGTTCTCGGAGATGACGAGTTCGGTGCCGCCCTCGCCGCGCAGCCAGCCGGTGACGGCCTCCATGCCTTCGAGCGTGCGCACGTTCGCGTCGGAGCGCTCGTAGATCCGCGTCAGACCGGTCTGCGCGAGCAGCAGGTCGGCGATGGTCTGCTTCCAGCGCTCGGTGCCGGCAGAAAGGAACTGCGCGCTGAGCGTGTCGCCGTAGCGGTCGACGATCAGGCCCGGCAGGCCGTCGGCCTCGCCGTGGATCAGGCGCAACGCGTTGGAGGCGATCGGCATGCGCTCCCGGAGCGCGAGCGCCGCGGCGATGCGACGTTCGAAGAAGGCCGCGTCGATGCGCTCCTTCTCATCGAAGCTCCACGCGCGCACGCGGATCAGCGACTCCGGACTGAACGAGGCCCAGCAGAGGAAGCTGCCGTCGAAGGCCTCGACGCGCACGGTCTCGCCCGCGTCGGCTTTGCCCCTCGCGATCGAGCCTTCGAAGACCCAGGGATGGCGGCGAAGGAGCGAGCGCTCCTTGCCCTCGCGGAGACGGATGGATTTCATGAGACGACTCTCTACGATCGCGTGCAGCCCCGATGAACACGGGGGAAACTCCGTTTTATCGGGTCTTTATCGCGAAAACGATAATTTATCGGTTTGCCGATAAAACTTGATAATTCAGATGCAGGCGACAACCATCAGCGCTGCGCCGCCGGCCCCAGCGTCCCGAACGCCCAGCCCACGTTCAGGCTGACCATCGGGGTGCTCTGCTTCTCGCCGCCGAGGGCCTTCCACTGGCCCACGCCGACCTTCACGCGAAGGCGGTCCCGGCCGGTGCCTTCCCACTGCGCCCACAGCTCGCCTTGCGTCACCGCGCCGCCGCCGACCGCGACGCCGCCGCCGCCGGCCGCGCCGACCAGCGCTTCAGCGCCAACGCGCACACCGCTCCACTTCGGCGAATGCGCGCCGAGGCCGAACATGCCGTACGAGAACGCGCCCGCCTTGCCCAGCGCCGCGCTGCCCGCGTGCGCCACGCCGTACCACGGTCCGCCGAAGTCGCGCGTCATGCCAATCCCCAGGCCGGTCACGTTGTCCTTCGTGCCGTCCTTGAACTTGAACTCCTTGAAGTACGGCATGCTCAGGTACAGGGCCTGCGCGCGGATCGTGCCGGACTCCAGCGGCGGCGAGTTCAGGATGCGCGAGACCTTCTCCAGCGGCAGCGCCAGCGAACCGCGCACCTGGAAGGAGTCGTAGTTCCCCCACGGCGCCTTCATGTAGCCCGCATCCAGCCGAAGCGTCGGGCCCCACGGGGTGATCCAGCGCAGCGTCGGACCGACCCGCACCAGCCAGCCGTTGCCCGTGTCCATGTCGCCGCCGCCACCCAGGCCGAACGAGAACTGCCCGCCGACGCGCAGCCGCTCGCTGCCGATGCCCCAGTCCTGGCCGGCGTTCGCGAGGATCTCCATGTAGCCGTCGTGTCCGCCGGACGCGGCGCCCGAAGCCTCCAGGCCCCACCACGACGAGCCGTCGCCGAAGTACTGCCGCAGGTCGCCGCCGGCCTTGCCCTTGCGGCCCGTCAGCGGCACGCCGCCGCGCGTGCGGCTGCCACTGCGCGGCTTCTCGACACCGGCGCTCAGCGCGATCTCGTCGAAGCCCATGCCCGTGCGATCGCCCGCGCGGCCCGGCGATCCTGAGTCGCTCGGGTTGAAGCTCAGGAACCGGTCCATCCGCCCGATGGTGAACGCGACGCCGGTGTCCTTGATGTTGCCGTTGCCGTTAGGGAAGGTGATGTGCGATACCCCCACGCCGGCGTACCAGTTGCCGAACTCGCCGCGCAGCGACAGCTCCGGCCGCAGCATCAGGCCGCCGCCGGCACGCACCTTGTCCGAGCTCACGCCGCCGCCGGCGCCCGCGTACAGGCTGGCCGCCAGGTGCCAGTCCTGCGCGACGCGGAAGCGCCGCTGCACGTTGAAGCCGACCGTGAACAGGCCGCCGAATTCACCCTTGGCCGCGCCGTACGCGGCCGGGCCGAGGCCCCAGTCCTCGTTGATCGCCACCATGTAGTGCGCACCGAGGAAGGCGGTCTTCTGCCCCGTGGGCATCTTGACCGGCGACCAGTTCAGCTCGAACGCGGCGGGTCGGCTGTCGGTCGCGGTGATGACCGAGGGCGCCGACGCGTCGCTGGAAGTGGCGCTCGAGTAGGCGGTCGAATGGGCGCCCGAAGCGACGCTCGACTGGGCGTTCGCATGCAGCTGCGCCGCCATCAGGGCGGAGCACAGCAGCAGCGGGCGGGAAGGGAATCGCGAGGAGGTCTGATCGGTGCGGCGCATCGGGAGAGCAGTCGGTTATTTCTTGCGGGCGCGTGGATGCGCCGCGTCGTAGACCTTGGCCAGATGCTGGAAGTCCAGCCGGGTGTAGATCTGCGTGGTACTGATGTTGGCGTGGCCCAGCAGTTCCTGGACCGCGCGCAGGTCGCCGCTGCTCTGGAGCAGGTGCGACGCGAACGAGTGGCGCAGCATGTGCGGATGGACATGCGTGGGCATGCCCGCCGCCAGCGCGCGCTGCTTGAGGCGTTTGCGGATCTGGTCGGCGCTGAGCCGGTGGCCGCGCGGACCGACCAGCAGCGCGGGCTCGTCTGCCGCGGCCCATTGGCCGCGCACCGCGATCCAGGCGTGCAGCGCCGTCATCGACGGGCCGCCCAGCGGCACGGCCCGGCGCTTCGAGCCCTTGCCGAGCACTTGCGCCTCGGCATCCTCGAGCACGATCCAGCCGGCCGACGACGCCTGATGGCGCTGGTCCAGGCCCACCAGTTCGGAGACCCGCAAGCCGCTGCCGTAGAGCAGTTCGACGAGGCAGCGCTCCAGCGCCTCGGCCACCGGATCGGCGGCGTCCTGACGGTGTTCCGCGAGCCGCACCGCGTCGTCGACGCCGAGCGCCTTCGGCAGCGGCCGGCCCTGCTTGGGCGCGTGCAGGTCGGCGATCGGGTTCGCGTCGACCAGGCCGTTCTGGCCCAGCCAGCGGTACCAGCCGCGCCATGCCGACAGGATCAGCGCCAGCGTGCGCGGCTTGAGCTTCTGCGTGTGCAGCTTCGCGAGGAAACGCCGCGCCTGATGCGCGGACACGCGCAGCAGGTCCAGCCCTTCCGCCGAGGCGAGTCCGGTCAGCCGCTGCAGCGCGTCCGTGTAGAGCGTCAGCGTGCGCTCCGCCAGGCGGCGCTGCACGCGCAGGTGTTCCAGGTAGCGCTGCTGCTCGTCAGTCAGGCTGAGCGGCAGCATGGGGAACGACAGGGGGAGCGACGTTCGGGTCGGCATCCAGCAGGCGCGACAGCGCGGCGCTCGCGATCTCGCCGACGCGGGCCAGGAACTCGGTGCCCATCTCGGCCGTGTAGCGCGTCGGATCCGGCGAACCCAACACCAGCAGCCCGAACGGTTGCGCCGGGGCGCCCGTCGTCAGCGGCACCAGCGCCAGCGACGCCACGTCGTCCTCGAGCCAGCGCGCGGCCTCGAAGCCCGAATTGATGCCGCAGTACGGCTGGTTCAGGCTGCCCACGAAGGTCTTCACGTCCGGGCTGACCTCGGCCGCGAACGGCGCCAGCGCATGGCCCGGGTCGACGTTCCACAGCCGCAGGCCGGCCTGCGGGATCAGGAACTGGTGACGCAACTCGCGCAGCAGCACTTCCGGCAATTGCCGGTCGTCGCGCGTCAGCATCAGCGCCAGCGTCCAGCGGTGCAGCCGGTCGGCGATCGCGACGTTCTCCTGCCCGTTGCGGATCATCTCGATGATCTTGTTTTCCAGGCCGCGGATCTTGTCGCGCAGCAGCTCCGCCTGGCGCTCCTGCAGCGAGACCGCGCGCTGGCCGTGTGGATGCGAGATCCGGACGTTGGCCAGCAGTTCGGCGTGACGTTCGAAGAACGCCGGGTCATTCGCCAGGTAGTCGGCGATGTCTTGTTCGGTGATGCCTTCGATGCCGCTCACAGTTCGATTTCTCCTTCAAAGACCGTCTGTGCCGGCCCTGTCATGTAGACCGGGGCGGACAGCCCCGGGCCGCCCGGCGTCATGCCGGCCCATTCGATGCGCAGATCACCGCCGCGCGTGTGCACCTCGACCGCGGCGTCCAGCCAGCCCAGCCGGATGCCCGCCACCACCGCCGCGCAGGCGCCGGTGCCGCAGGCCAGCGTCTCGCCGGCGCCGCGCTCGAACACGCGCAGCTTCACTTCGCTGCGGCTGACGATCTGCAGGAACCCGGCGTTGACACGGCGGGGGAACGATTCATGGTGCTCGACCAGCGGCCCGACGATGCCCACCGGCGCATGATCGACGTCGTCGACCCGCTGCACCGCATGCGGGTTGCCCATCGACAGCACGGCGACATCCGCCGTGATGCCGTCGCCCAGGTCCAGCGGCCAGCGCTCGAAACCGTTCTCGTGGCGCGGCGAGGATTCCTTCGGGTCGAAGGGGATCCGGGGCAGGTCGAAGACCGGCGCGCCCATGTCCACGGTGACGCGGCCGTCGTCCTGCAGCCGCAGCTCGAGCAGCGCGTTGATGGTCTGCACGCGGATGGTCCGCTTGTCGGTCAGGCCCTTGTCGACGACGTAGCGCACGAAGCAGCGCGCGCCGTTGCCGCACTGCTCCACCTCGGAACCGTCCGAGTTGAAGATGCGGTAGCCGAAGTCGACGTCGGGGGTCTTCGAGGCCTCGATCACCAGGATCTGGTCGCAGCCCACGCCGAAGCGGCGATCGCCGACGCGACGCAGCTGTTCGCTGGTCAGCGGCATCGGGTGGCGCGTGGCGTCCAGCACGACGAAGTCGTTGCCGGCGCCCTGCATCTTGGTGAAGCGCAGTTTCATGGGAGCGGATTATCGGGAATACAGCGACGGCTCGCCGGGCGGTCTCGTCTTGAATCGCTTGTGGACCCACAAATACTGGGCCGGGTGTTCGCGGATCCGGTCCTCGAGCCAGCGGTGGAAGTGGTTCGCGTCGGCCTCCAGGTCGCCGCTCGGATAGTGATCCAGCGGCTCGTGCGCGTGGATCACGATGCCCTGGCCCTTGGGCAGCATCGTGACGACCACCGGCTGCACCACCATTTTCGCCGCCTGGGCGATCTTCGCCGGCGCCAGCAAAGTGTTGGCCGGCACGCCGAAGAACGGGATGAAGGCTGAATCCTTGGGCCCGAAATCCATGTCCGGCAGATTCAGGAACGAGTAGCCGTCGCGGATCGCCCGCAGCACGCTGCGCACGCCGTCATGGCGGTCGACCAGCTTGGTCGTGCCGAAGCGCGACCGCGCCTTGCGCAATGCGTCGTCGAGCAGCGCGTTGCTCTGCCGCTGGTAGATGCTGGCGCCAGGTCTTGCCTGGTTGAGCATCAGCGCCGGGCCGCTCCAGTCCAGGCCCACGAAGTGCGGCATCAGCCACATCACCGGGCGGTCGACCTGTTCGGCCAGCTTGATGTTGCCCTCGATGCGCATCAGCCGCAGCAGGCGCCGGTCCGACGCGTACCAGAGCAGCCCCCGCTCGAGCAGGCTGCGGCCCAGCCAGCCGAAATGCTCCCGCACCAGCGCTTCGCGCTCGGCCAGGGGTTTCTCCGGAAAACACAGCTCGACGTTGCGCAGCGCGACACGCCGGCGCGAGCCGGCCACGCGGTGCAGCAGGCCGCCCAGTCCCCATCCGAGGGCCGCCAGCCAGCGCAGCGGCAGCCAGTGCAGCAGCCACAGGAGCGCGATCAGCGCATATGTACCCAGTTTTCCCATCGACCCGTCCGTGGACCCTCTCGGGCCTTGGTCTTTCCTATAATGCCGCCCCAGTCGCCGAGTTAATCTGGACAACTTGCGGGGCGACTCATAAATCCCGCTAAAGCGTTCGCCGCCTGACTCCCGTCTCGGCGACGCCAAAAGGCAAGCCCAAAGGGCAAGGCCAGAAGGCCGTGCACGAAGACTGAATCACAGGAGTTTAAATTGGCGAGCGACTTCCTCTTCACCTCGGAATCCGTATCCGAAGGCCACCCCGACAAGGTGGCGGACCAGATCTCGGACGCGATCCTCGACGCGGTGCTGGCGCAGGATCCGCGCTCCCGCGTGGCCGCCGAGACCCTCTGCAACACCGGTCTGGTGGTGCTGGCCGGCGAGATCACGACGAACGCCCACGTCGACTACATCCAGGTCGCCCGCGACACGATCAAGCGCATCGGCTACGACAACACCGAGTACGGCATCGACTACAAGGGCTGCGCCGTGCTCGTCGCCTACGACAAGCAGAGCAACGACATCGCCCAGGGCGTCGACCAGGCCTCGGACGACCACCTCAACACCGGCGCCGGCGACCAGGGCCTGATGTTCGGCTACGCCTGCGATGAGACGCCGGAGCTGATGCCCGCGCCGATCTACTACGCGCACCGCCTCGTCGAGCGCCAGGCACAGCTGCGCAAGGACGGCCGCCTGCCCTTCCTGCGTCCGGACGCGAAGAGCCAGGTCACGATGCGCTACGTCGACGGCAAGCCGCACAGCATCGACACCGTCGTGCTGTCGACGCAGCATGCGCCGGAGATGTCGCTCGGCGACAAGATGAAGCCCGAGTTCTACGAGGCCGTGATCGAGGAGATCATCAAGCCCGTGCTGCCCAAGGAATGGCTGCAGGACACGAAGTACCTGGTCAACCCGACCGGCCGCTTCGTCATCGGCGGCCCGCAGGGCGACTGCGGCCTGACCGGCCGCAAGATCATCGTCGACACCTACGGCGGCGCCTGCCCGCACGGCGGCGGCGCGTTCTCGGGCAAGGATCCGACCAAGGTGGACCGCTCGGCCGCCTACGCGGCCCGCTACGTGGCGAAGAACATCGTCGCCGCCGGCCTGGCCAAGCAGTGCCAGATCCAGGTCGCGTACGCGATCGGTGTCGCGCGTCCGATGAACGTCACGGTCTACACCGAAGGCACCGGCGTCCTGCCCGACGAGCAGATCGCCGCGCTGGTCAACGAGCACTTCGACCTGCGTCCCAAGGGCATCATCCAGATGCTGGACCTGCTGCGCCCGATCTACGGCAAGACCGCGGCCTACGGCCACTTCGGCCGTGAAGAGCCGGAGTTCACCTGGGAACGGACGGACAAAGCGAAGGCGCTGCGAGCAGCGGCGGGTCTGTAATTCCCCTCATCTCGAACCGGTCATTTGCCGCACACGCGGCAACTTGATCCCCCGACTCAGGGCCGCCTCGCGCGGCCCTTGTCGTTACAGGAACCCGGGCATCGCGGCAGAATGTCCGCATGCATGCCATGCCGACCTCGCCGTCCCCGCTGACCATCCTGATCGTCGACGACCAGAGCGCCACCCGCGTGGCGCTGACAGCGGAACTCGATCGCGCCGGCCACCGCGTGCTGGAAGCCGACAGCGCCGAATGGGCGCTGGAGCTGTTCCGCCGCTACCGGCCCGACCTGGTGCTGCTGGACGTCGAGATGCCCGGCCACGACGGCTACTGGACCTGCCGCGAGATGCGCGCCGCCGAGCCCGGCGGCTGGACGCCGATCATCTTCCTGTCCCAGTTCAACCAGGACGAGGACGTCTGGAAGGGCATCGAGTCCGGCGGCGACGACTACCTCGTCAAGCCAGCCTCCGCGATGATCCTGCACGCCAAGCTGCGCGCGATGCAGCGCCTGGCGCAGATGCGCGCGCGGCTGGTGCAGATGTCCGAGGAACTGCGCGCCGCGAACGCGCAGCTGGAGGAACTTTCCAGCGTCGACGCGATGACCGGCCTGATGAACCGGCGCGCGCTGGATGCGCGGCTGCAGCAGGAGCTGGACCTCGCCCGCCGCGACGGCAAGCCGCTGACGCTGATGCTGTGCGACGTCGACCACTTCAAACGCTACAACGACGCGGCCGGCCACGTCGCCGGCGACGCCTGCCTGCGCCGCATCGGCCAGCTGCTGAAGGAGACCTGCCGCCGCCCGAGCGACTGCGCCGGACGCTATGGCGGCGAGGAGTTCGCGCTCGTGCTGCCGAACACGCCGCGCTCCGGCGCCATGACCTACGCCCGCGCGCTGATGCGCACCGTGGAACTCGCCGCGATCCCGCATCCGGATTCGCCGACCGGCGCCACGATCACGCTCTCGGGCGGGATCACGACCTGCCTGCCCGACGAGAGCACCAGCGCGGAAGGCCTGATCATCCGCGCCGACGACGCCCTCTACAACGCCAAGTCCACCGGCCGGAACCGCTTCTTCAGCTACGAGATGCAGATGGACACGGCGGAACAGCGCCGCCAAGCCGCGCCGGCCGCCGCCGCGCCCCCGGCACCCGGCGTGCCGCCCTCCTCGTCGTCCTCGTCCCCGACTTGAGGCATACCCGAACTGCCTTCCGCGGGACTGGCCCCGCATAATCGGCTCCGGCACATCTTGTTGCCGCCTGTCGACGATGCCCGGCCATGGACGCTTCCGACTCGCTGCCGCCTGCTTCGCTCCCTCCGCTGCGCATCCTGGTCGTGGATGATCAGGCCAGCACGCGTGGTTTCCTCTGCAGCCAGCTGCAGGCGATCGGGCACCACACGCTGGAGGCGGATGGCGGCGACAGCGCGCTGGCCCGCTTCGACGGCGACCATCCCGACCTGGTGCTGCTCGACGTCGAGATGCCCGACCACGACGGCTACTGGGTCGCCAGCCAGATGCGGGCGCACGAGAACGGCGGCTGGACGCCGATCATCTTCCTCTCCAGCCGCGACCGCGACCAGGACCTCTGGCAGGGCATCGAGTCCGGCGGCGACGACTACCTGGTCAAGCCCGTCTCCAACACCGTGCTGCAGGCCAAGCTGCGCGCGATGCAGCGCCTGCGGCGGATGCAGACGCGTCTGCAGGAGGTCTCGGACGACCTCCGCCACAGCAACGCCCGGCTGGAGAAGCTGTCCGGCGAAGATCCGCTGACGCGGCTGCTGAACCGGCGCGCCTTCGACGCCCGGCTCGCGCAGGAGATCGCCTGCGCGCGCCGCGACCAGACGCCGCTGACGCTGGTGCTGTGCGACATCGACCATTTCAAGCGCTACAACGACAGCTTCGGCCATCTGGCTGGCGACGCCTGCCTGCAGCGTGTGGCGCTGCTGCTGCAGGAAACCTGCCGCCGTCCGCGCGACTGCGCGGCCCGCTACGGGGGCGAGGAGTTCGCGCTGATCCTGCCGGGCACGCCGCGCTCCGGCGCGATGACCTTCGCGCGCGCGGTGATGCGCACGCTGCGCAACTGCAACATGCGGCATCCGGACTCCGTGGAGCCCTACGTCACGCTGTCCGGCGGCATCACCACCTGCGTGCCGGATGCGGACACGACCGTCGAAGGCCTGCTGCGGCGCTCGGACGACGCGCTCTACACGGCGAAGTCGCGCGGGCGCAACCGCTTCTTCAGCTTCGAGATGCAGATGGACACCGTCGAGCAGGCGCCCAGCGGCTTCGCGCCGCTGTGATCCACCCCTGCTGACACATCCGGTGCCGCGCCGAAGGTACCGTCACGGCTTTCGACGACCACTGCTCCCGAATGCCCGTGATCGACCATGACGCGCTGCGGCGTCACGCCATCGCCCGCACCCTCTTCAAGCCGACGACGCTGCTGCGCGCGATCCAGCGCCTGGGCTTCGTGCAGGCCGATCCGATCCGCGCGCCGGCGCGTGCGCAGGACCTGATCCTGATGCACCGGGTGAAGGACTACCGCGCCGGCCAGCTCGAGGCGCGCTACGCGAAGCTGGCCGTCGAGGAGGACGCGCTCGTCAACTACGGCTTCCTGCCGCGCGAGACGCTGGCGCTGCTGCACCCGCGCACCGCGAAGCGGGCCTGGGATGAGGCGATGACCGCCCGCGCCGCCGAAGTGCTCGAATTCATCCGCGCACGCGGCCGCACCCATCCGCAGCACGTGCAGCAGGCCTTCAGCCACGGGCGCGTCGAGGGCTACTGGGGCGGCGAGCTCAACGCGAGCACGCACCTGCTCGACGGCATGCACTACCGCGGCCTGCTGCGCGTGGCGCGGCGCGACTCCGGCACGCGGGTCTACGAGGCGATCGAACATCTGCTCCAGGACGACAGCCCTGAAGCCCGCCACGCGCGGGCGGGTCAGCTGCTCGACATGATCGTGGCGCTCTACGCGCCGCTGCCCTCGCCCAGCCTCGGCTACCTGACCTCGCTGCTGGGCTACGGCGCGCCGCACCTGAGGGTCGAGGCGCGCAACGTGCTGAAGGAGGCGAAGAGCCGCTGGGGTCACGCGAAGGTCGACGGCGAGGTCTGGTACTGGCCGGCCGACGAGAACCCCGCGTCGCGCGCGCACAGGGTCGAGCCGGAGCGGCTGCGCTTCCTCGCCCCGTTCGATCCGCTGGTGTGGGACCGCCGCCGCTTCGAGCGCCTGTGGGGCTGGGCCTACCGTTTCGAGGCCTACACGCCGCCGGCCAAGCGCACGATGGGCCATTACGCGCTGCCGATGCTGTGGGGCGACCGGATGATCGGCTGGGCCAACCTGAAGGTCGAGGGCGGGACGCTGGTCCCGGACCTCGGCTTCATCGACAAGCGGCCACGCGATGCGGCCTTCCGCGCCGCGCTGGACGAGGCGTACTACGAGATGGCCGTGTTCCTCGGCCTCGAGGAATGACGCCGATCAGGCGTTCACGAGCGCCATCGACACCTCGGGGTATCGCTCCCCGGCAACTGGGAACTCGTCGAGCAGATCCCGCAGCTCCTCGCGCAGCACGTCGTTGAGCCGCAGGCGCGCGGCCATCGCGTTCTCCTCCAGCCGCGCGATCGAGCGGGTGCCCGGGATCGGCACGACGTCCGGACCGCGGTCCAGCAGCCAGGCGAGCGCCAGTTGCGCCGGCGCCAGGCCGTGGTCGCGGGCCAGCGCGACGATCGCATCGGCCAGCGCGAGGTTCTGCGCGAGGTGGCCATCCTGGAAGCGCGGGTTGACGCGCCGCCAGTCGTTGGCTGCCAGTTGATCGGCGCTGCGGATCGCGCCGGTCAGGAAGCCGCGCCCCAGCGGGCTGTACGGCACCAGCGCGATGCCGAGTTCGCGGCAGGTCGGCAGCACCTCGGCCTCGACGTCGCGGGTCCACAGCGAGTACTCCGACTGCACCGCCGCGATCGGATGCACCTGGTGGGCGCGGCGGATCGTCTCGGCCGACGCCTCCGACAGTCCGATGTGGCGGACCTTGCCGGCGCGCACCAGCTCGGCCATGGCGCCGACGGTCTCCTCGATGGGCACGGACTTGTCGACACGGTGCAGGTAGTACAGGTCGATGTGGTTGACGCCGAGCCGGCGCAGGCTGGCGTCGCACGACGCGTGGACATGCGCCGGCTTGCCGTTGACGCCGGCCGAAAGCCCGTCGGCATTGCGGACGATGCCGAACTTGGTGGCGAGCACCACCTCGCGGCGGCGGTTGGCGAGCAGTCCGGACAGCAGGCGCTCGTTGGCGCCGTTGCCGTAGATGTCGGACGTGTCGAGGAAGTTCATCCCGAGATCCAGCGCGCGGTGCAGGACGCCCATGGACGTGGCCTCGTCGGCGGGGCCGTAGAAATCGGACATCCCCATGCAGCCGAGCCCGAGCGCGGAGACCTCCGGCCCGTGCGCGCCGAGCCGGCGGCGCGGCAGCTGAGGCAGGTTGTTGAGCGGTTCCCTGGACATGATGGTCATGGCGGCACTCCTTCAAAAGCGATGACGACGCGATGGCCGGACGGCCGCCGCGATGACCGAGAGCTTAGGAATCCGCCCCCCTCCGCAACCAGCGCAATGCTCGCCCATCCTTGCCCGATCCTCCGGAACCCGCTCCGCCGCGCTCGCGGGCGCTGGCGGCGCGCGCGAGGGACTTGCACAATCCGATGCATGGTCGCACCCACTCCGATTCCCCTCGCCGACGGCTTCCCCGACGCGCTGCAGGCCCTGCGCGCGCAGATGGTGGATCTGACGCTCCGGCACATCGACAGCGAAGGCTCACGCCCCACCGCCATCCCCTGCCTGCACCTGATCAAGGCCAGCTGCAGCATGCCCAAGACCGCGCCGGCCTTCTACGAGCCCGGCCTGGCCATCGTGCTGCAGGGGCGCAAGAAGGTGGAGCTCGGCACCGAGACGCTGTACTACGACCCGCTGCACTTCCTGCTGGTGTCCATGCCCATGCTGCCCAAGGGCGGCGTCATCGAGGCGACGCCGGACAAGCCCTACCTGTGCGTGCGCATCGACTGCTCGACCGCGACGCTGGCGGAGCTGATGCTCGAGGTCGGCCCGGCCAGCACCGACGCGTCGCCGTCGGCGCAGTCGGGGCTGAACGTCGCGCCGGTGTCGGAGTCGCTGCTGAGCGCCGCGCTGCGGCTGATGCAGCTGCTGGACAACCCGTCGGACCAGCGCGTCATGGCGCCGCTGCTGCAGCGGGAGATCTTCTATCGCGTGCTGACGGGCCCGCTCGGACCGCGGCTGCGCGCGCTGGCGCAGCAGGACAGCGCGACACGCCGCCTGTCGCGCGCGATCGACGAGTTGAACCGCCGCTTCAGCGAGGCCATCAGCATCGACGAGCTGGCCGAGGTCGCGCACATGAGCGCCTCGACGCTGCATCAGCGCTTCAAGCAGCTGACGAGCATGTCGCCGATGCAGTACCAGAAGCAGCTGCGGCTGCAGCATGCGCGCCGGCTGATGCTCGGAGAAGGGCTGGACGCGGCGGCGGCGGCGCACCAGGTCGGCTACGAGAGCGCCTCGCAGTTCAGCCGCGAGTACCGCCGCCTCTTCGGCACGCCGCCGCGCGCCGACATCGAGCAGCTGCTGCGCGCGGGATGAACGCCCCCATGCCCGATACCGAGGCGCTGAGCGCGCTGCTGTCACGCCATGCGCCGCGCGAAGGCGTCTGGCCGACGGCCCTGCCGCGACTGTGGATCATCCGGCTCGACGCGCCCGGCGGTGAACTCTCCCATGCGGTGCAGCCGGCCTCGCTCTGCGTGATCGCGCAGGGCGCGAAGGAAGTGCGGCTGGGCGAGGAGCGTTATGCCTACGACGCCGCGCGCTTCATGGTGTTCACCACCGACCTGCCGGTCAGCGCCCGCGTGACCGAGGCGACACCGCAGCGTCCCTACCTCTGCCTGCGCCTGGATTTCGATCCCGAGGAGGTCGCGGAACTGGTCGCGCGCAGCGGCCCGCCGCGGTCGTCGCGCACGCCGGTCACATCGGCGCCCGCATCAACGCCCGCAACCGCGCCGACCTCCGCGGCGAATGGCGAGACGGAGAGCGGCGACGATCCGGGTCGCGGCCTTTTCGTCAGCGCGGTCACCGCAGAGATGCTCGACGCGTCCGCGCGCCTGATGCGGCTGCTCGACCATCCGGAAGACCAGGCCGCGCTCGCAGCCATGGCGATGCGAGAACTCGTCTATCGCGTGCTGCGCAGCGAGCAGGGCGAGCGTCTGGCGCAGGTCGCGCGCGCCGACAGCCAGACGCAGCGCGTCCACCGCGCGATCCGCTGGCTGAAGACCCACTACGCGCAGCCGCTGCGCATCGAGTCGCTGGCGAAGGAGGCGCACATGAGCGCGTCCTCGCTGCATCACCACTTCCGCGCGCTGACGGCGATGAGCCCGCTGCAGTACCAGAAGCAGCTGCGCTTGCAGGAAGCGCGCCGGCTGCTGATCGCCGAGGGCCTCGAGGTCGCACGCGCGGGCCATGCGGTCGGGTATGAGAGCCCGTCGCAGTTCAGCCGTGAGTACAGCCGCCTCTACGGCGCACCGCCGTCGCGCGACGCGGCGAAACGGCGCGACACGCCGGCCTCGCGATTCACGGCCTGAGCGTCGTCGCGATACGGTCGATGCCGGTGGGACGCGGTGCCTTCAGGCTCATTCCAGGATCATTTGTTGAAGCAATTGCCCGCCATCGCGGGCGCATCCTTCAAGCGATCGTCCGTCGGGTTGAGCGCGGCGACGCGGTTCTCATAGACCCGCGTGCATTTGCTGCCCTGACGGATCACCTTGGAGCCCGAGCCGCTGGTCGACACGCTCGACACGATGGGCAGGGTGCCGGCGGCGTCGGCGATCGCGGACTCGATCGTGCGCGGCGCGCTGTGGGACCGATCGTCGTTGCGGATCTGATCGGCCATGCGCACGCGCGCATCGCTCGCGGGAACGGACTTCGGCAGCGCGAGGTTGAGCGTCGTGCGGCCGTTGCCGGGCGGTGCTGAAGCGCCGGAGGCCGGCAGGGCCGGCACCGCCACGGTCTGGATCGAACCCGACGGCGGCGCGGCGGTGATCGTGACCTCCGGCGGCGCCACGAAGATCGGTGCGGGAACGTGTTCTCGAGGACGCGACGGGACGTACTTGCCGACCCACCTGTCGTCGAAGGCCGACGGATCGTCGACGAGCTTCGGAGTGACCTTCACCAGCAGCAGAGGCGCCATCTGGTGGCCGAGCAAGTCCGGCCGCACCGTCAAGGTCCCGCGCCACAGCAGCAGCAAGGCGAGCGCCTGCACGAACAGCGCAGCCATCCCCGCGATCCGCCGCCGGCTCCGGCCGGCGGGCTCCCAATGCGCCACCGTCATGACGGCGTGCCGCGTCCCTCCATCGCGCCCTCCCTGGCGGACATGTCCTGGGGCGGGATGGTAGCCGCGCCCCGTGACCGCTGCCGGAGGTCAGTTCAGCTCGACGCGACGCCGCTCGACTCAGACGTCGTCGCGGTCGAGCGAGGCCGACAAGCCCGCGTGCGCTTCCACCTCCGCCATCCGCTGGCCGAAGGTCTCGCGCGCCATCCCCAGTGCGTCCGATCCCGCCACGAAATGCAGCGGCGGCGCCGGCATCGCGGCCAGCTCGATGAACGCCCGGCCCAGCTTCGCCGGATCGCCAGGCTGCTGGTGGTTGTAGGCCTCGTAGGTGGACAGCGGCGGCGTGGGCAGCGTCGCGTAATCCGCAATCGACTGCGAGCCGTAGCGGACCGAGCTGGCGTCCAGGAAGTCGGTGCGGAAGAAGCCCGGCTCGACCACCGTCACGCGGATGTTGAAACCCGCCAGCTCGGGCGCCAGCGAGGCGGTGAAGCCGTCGACGGCGAACTTCGTCGCGCAGTACACCGTCGCGCCGTCGAAACCGCGGAAGCCGCCCACCGACGCAATGTTCAGGATGTGCCCGTCGCGCTGCCGGCGCATCACCGGCAGCACCGCGCGGGTGACGTGCATCAGGCCGAAGACGTTGGTGGCGAACTGCCGTTCGATGTCGGCGGCGCTGATTTCCTCGAACAGCCCCAGCTGCCCGTAGCCGGCGTTGTTGACCAGCACGTCGATGCGGCCGAAGCGCGCCACGGCCTGTTCGACCGCATGGGCGGCGTCGGCTTCGCGGCTGACATCCAGCGGAAGACACAACACGTTCTCGCCGTGGTCGGCATACGCCGTCTTCAGTGCGTCGACGTTGCGGCCGGTGGCGACGACGCGGTCGCCGGCAGCCAGCGCCGCGCGGGCGATCTCGAGACCGAAACCGCGGTTGGCGCCTGTGATGAACCAGATCTTGCTCATGGGATTCCGTCCTTCAGGGGATTCAAGGCCGCGGCATCAGGAGCCGGGCCGGTGTTGGGGGGGGCGGATGAATCGTAGGAACGGGGCGGCGATCGCACGTGCCCGTTCCGGCGCGGCGCTTGCACGATCCGCCGAAGGGGCGCTTGGGCTCCTCCCCACACCCGGGGTCGCGGGAGATGCAGGAATCCGGCGCTTGGGCTACAATCGCCGCTTGACTCGCACAAGACCACCCTCTTCAGGTCTTCTTCTGCAGCCCCTCCGGTCCCTCCCAAGGACACTTCTGCGAGCGGCTCGCACCAGCATCACCCCCCGGTTCGTGCGCTTGAGCGTTTCTGGTTTCGGCCTGTCTGTTCGCCATTCGGCTGATCGGCATCAGAAACCACTTTCCGTGCCCCTTCTGTTCGTATCATCGAATAGCAGTGACACACCTTCCCACACCGCGCCAAGACGGTTGCTTATTGCGATTGCCTGTCAAGGCGCACACCTCAAAATAATGATGCATAACAAACGCATTGAGGTGGGGCGATTCCTTGTCTCACCGATGACCAAACCCCATGCCGACGGCGGATTCGCCGCGGCCGTCTCGATCCAGTCGGGACGCGGCATGGCCAGCATTGATCGTGTCATGCGATTCGTGCCGACCTTCGAGACCCGCCGCGCCGCGTTGCGCTATGCGGAGACCGAAGGCACCGCCTGGGCGCGCAGCCACTGAGCCGCGCGCCGCTGATATCCAGGGCGAAGGCCTGCGGCAGACCGCGGCTGGCGCCGTTTTCATCTTCAAGAATGGAGCAAGCCGTATGGCCAAGGAAGAACTGATCGAAATGCAGGGTGTCGTCAACGAAATCCTGCCGGACTCGCGCTTCCGCGTGACGCTGGAAAACGGCCATCAGGTCATCGCCTACACGGGCGGCAAGATGCGCAAGCATCACATCCGCATCCTGGCCGGCGACGCCGTCTCCCTGGAAATGTCGCCGTACGACCTGACCAAGGGCCGGATCACCTTCCGTCACCTGCAGCGTTCGAACCACTCGGGCCCGCCGCCGGTCCGTCGCTGACGCGCCTTGCCGCGGGAGGCCACGGCCTCCTGCGGGAGCATCGCCAGCCATGACCGACGTCCAGACCGATTCCGCCGCCGTCCCTGCCTCGCTCGAGGCGGGCGACGATCCGATGCCCGTGCCGCCGCCGCAGCCGGACATCGATGCGTGCTGCGGCAACGGCTGCGACCCGTGCATCTTCGACCTGCACGATCTCGCGATGGACGCGTACCGCCAGGCCCTGCGTGCCTGGAAGGTCCGCCATCCCGAAGCCTCCTGAACGTCGGAGTCCTGACGATTCTCCGAACCCCACCCGAAGGGCCGCCTCGCGCGGCCCTTTTCTTTTTGGACACCCCTTGGCGGGGTGTTTTCGTTTCGTGACGTTTTCGGGGACATCCCCCGATTCAGAACCGGCTCCCCCTGGCCGACATCAAGGACAGGCGCCGTACTTGCCACAACGGCGCGGTGCTCCCGCCCTCCGGAGGTCTCGATGTTCATGACCGGCCAGAACCGTTTCCACGTCGCGCATTCGGACGCGCAGGCCAATCTGCGCTTCGCGCTGGCGCGATTGAGCGCCGATTGGCGGGGCCTCGATCCGCTCGGGCTCGAGATCCTGCTGCGTCACCTGCTGATGGCGGAACACCGCTGCATGCCGCATCCCAGCGTGATGCGCGAGCGCCCGACCAACCGATGGCTGCTGCCGCGGCTGCGCCGTCGGCGGATCGACGTGGCGGAGCGCCTGATCGCCGTCGGGGGACGGGTCAGCCACGCGGCGCTGGCCCGCGTGCTGCCGCGCGGTCATGATTGGCCGGGCGTGTCGGCGCTCGTCGGCCGCCATGCGTGGGACCCGGTCGAGGGACGCCAGCCGCGGCCCCACCGCCCGGCCGTCGAGGAGACGGTCTACCCGCGTGCCGACAGCAGCGCCCGGGCCACTTCCGCGAAGCCGTCGCCGCGCTCGGTCGCGGTGACATAGGCGGGCGGGTGATCCAGCATCGGCAGGAAACGCGCGATGTTGGCCACCCCCACCGACAGCGGCATGCGTTCGAACATCACTTGATCGTTCGTCGAGTCGCCGACATAGACCCACTCGGCCGGATCGAAGTCCAGGCCCGTCAGCCGTTTGACCGCCCAGTGCGCGGCGGTCCACTTGCTGTGATCGCCTATCCAGCCGTTCACGTGGATCGAGCTAACCGTCGCCACCAGCCCATGCGCACGCATCCGGTCGCAGACGGCGGCGATCGCGTCGTCGGCGAGCGTCGTGAACTCGCTGTGGTCGATCGCGATGTCGGTCAGACGGCCCGCGCTGTCGCGCGCGAGCACGGCGCCGGGCACGGTCGCCACGATCTCGCTCGCGCAGGCTTGCAGCCGCGCGAAATTCGTCAACCGCGTGGCGTCGTCCTGGGCGAATTCGGTCGTCAGCGCCAACCCCTCGCGGTGCAGCAGCACCCCGCCGTTCTCAGCGACGATTCCTCTGACGGGCCAATCCATCGCGAATGGCTCGCTCCAGCCGGCGGGCCGCCCCGTGATGGCGATGACCGGCACGCCGGCCGCCTGCAGCCGCTGCAGCGCCTCCAGCGCGGCGGGTGCGATGGCGCCATCCGCCGTCAGTGTGTCGTCGATGTCCGTCAACACCCCGCGCAGGGGGAACCAGGCCGCGCGAGGGCAGTCGCTCAGCGGGGGGATCGTTCGCATGGGGGGCGATTGTGGCCCCGGACACAACGCCGTCATCCAGGCGACGCACGGAACAAAACGGAACATGACTACAATCGCGCCCTGTTCCGAGGAGCGTTGCGACCTCCCATCCCATCGAGGCCAGGCTCGGAACCGCCGCGCGGCGACACGTCCGCGGCAATGGCAACCGCGCTCACCCGTCGACCCTTCGCAGGCCGGGTGAGGACCGAGCGGCAATCGCCCTCTCCGCTTCTCCCCGCTTCCTGACCGCTGGTGTCGACGGCCCTTCTTCGCAGGAGTCCGCATGAACGCCCAACTGAAGCCGCTGGCCCAAGACCAGTACCTGATCAAAGACCTGTCGCTGGCCGACTGGGGCCGCAAGGAGATCAAGATCGCCGAGAGCGAGATGCCCGCGCTGATGGCCATCCGCGAGGAATACGCCGCCGCGCAGCCGCTCAAGGGCGCGCGCATCACCGGCTCGCTGCACATGACGATCCAGACGGCCGTGCTGGTCGAGACGCTGCAGGCGCTGGGCGCCGAAGTGCGTTGGGCCTCCTGCAACATCTTCTCGACGCAGGACCACGCCGCCGCCGCGCTGGTCGCCGTCGGCACGCCGGTGTTCGCCTACAAGGGCGAGACGCTGGAGGACTACTGGGACTACACCCACCGCATCTTCGATTTCGGCGCCAAGGGCACCGCGGGCGAAGGCCCCAACATGATCCTGGACGACGGCGGCGACGCGACGCTGCTGATGCACCTGGGCCAGAAGGCCGAGAAGGATCTGTCCGTGCTGGCCAACCCGGGCAGCGAGGAAGAGCGCATCCTGTTCGCCGCGATCAAGAAGAAGATCGCCGAGGACGGCACCTGGTACACCCGCAAGAGCGCCGAGATCATCGGCGTCACCGAAGAGACGACCACGGGCGTGCACCGCCTGAAGGAAATGTCGGCCAAGGGCACGCTGCTGTTCCGCGCGATCAACGTCAACGACTCGGTCACCAAGAGCAAGTTCGACAACCTGTACGGCTGCCGCGAGTCGCTGGTGGACGGCATCAAGCGCGCCACCGACGTGATGATCGCCGGCAAGATCGCCGTGATCGCCGGTTACGGCGACGTGGGCAAGGGCTCCGCGCAGGCGATGCGCGCGCTGTCGGCCCAGGTCTGGGTCACCGAGATCGACCCGATCTGCGCCCTGCAGGCCGCGATGGAAGGCTTCCGCGTCGTGACGATGGAATACGCCGCCGACAAGGCCGACATCTTCGTCACCACGACCGGCAACAAGGGCGTGATCCGCCATGAGCACATGGCCGCGATGAAGCACAACGCCATCGTCTGCAACATCGGCCACTTCGACAACGAGATCGACATCGCCTCGATCGAGAAGTACGAGTGGGAAGAGATCAAGCCGCAGGTCGACCACGTGATCTTCCCGGACGGTAAACGCATCATCCTGCTGGCCAAGGGCCGTCTGGTGAACCTGGGCTGCGGCACGGGCCATCCGAGCTACGTGATGTCGTCGAGCTTCGCCAACCAGACGATCGCGCAGATCGAGCTGTTCGCGCACAAGGACGCCTACGCCGTCGGTCAGGTCTACGTGCTGCCCAAGCACCTGGACGAGCACGTCGCCCGCCTGCAGCTGAAGACGCTGAACGCGCAGCTCAGCGAGCTGACGGACGAGCAGGCCGCCTACATCGGCGTGTCGAAGTCGGGCCCGTACAAGCCCGACACCTACCGCTATTGATCCATTGACCCGAGACTGACCCGAGACCCGACCATGCGTGCTGACCAGCTGCTTCTTTCCCTTGGCCTGGCGCCCACGCGCTCGGCCGCCCAGCGGCTGATCGACGCGCGTGCGGTCGAGTGGGAAGGCCCCAAGGGCTGGACCGTCGTGCGCAAGTGCGGCGAGGACCTGCTGGAGACCACGCCCCTGCGCGTGACGGACGACGCCGAGCTGCGTTACGTCTCGCGCGGGGGGCTCAAGCTCGAAGGCGCGCTGGCCAAGGTCGGCGTGTCGGTGGCGGGCCTCACGGCGCTGGACATGGGCCAGAGCGCGGGCGGTTTCACCGACGTGCTGCTCAAGGCGGGTGCGACGCACGTGACCGGCATCGATGTCGGCCACAGCCAGCTGCATGAGACCTTGAAGGCGGACCCGCGCGTGACCGCCCATGAAGGCATGCACGTGAAAGACTACGTCCCCGCAGAGCCCTTCGATCTGGTCGTGGGCGACCTGAGCTTCATCTCGATGATCGGCACGCTCAAGCACGTGGTCGGCTGGCTCAAGCCGCAAGGCCAGGCGCTGCTGCTGATCAAGCCGCAGTACGAGCTGGGGCCGAAGGCCTTGAACAAGAACGGCATCGTCAAGGACAAGTCGCAGTACGCGGTGCTCAAGGAGCAGGCCGTGGCGGCCGCCGAGAAGCGCGACCTCGTCGTCCGGGGCTGGTTCGAAAGCCCCGTCACCGGCGGCGACGGCAACACCGAATTTTTCATCTGGGTACAGAAACCATGACGACGCCTGTCAGCATCGAATTCTTTCCGCCCAACACGCCCGTCGGCACCGAGAAGCTGAAGACAGTCGTGCAGGAACTGCGCGCGGTGAATCCGCAGTACTTCAGCGTCACCTACGGCGCGGGCGGCTCGACGCGCGAGAAGACGTTGTCGACCGTCGCGGACATCGCCTCGCAAGGCTTCGACGCGGCGCCGCACCTGTCCTGCGTGGGCTCGACGCGCGAGAACATCGCCGAGATCCTCGCGACCTACCGCGAGCAGAACATCCGCCGCGTCGTCGCGCTGCGCGGCGACCTGCCCAGCGGCACGGCGACGGCGGGCGAGTTCCGCTACGCCGCCGAGCTGGTGCGCTTCATCCGCGAGACGCAAGGCGCGGACTGGGACATCGAGGTCGCCGCCTATCCCGAGTACCACCCGCAGCAGCGCTACGCCGCGCGCGACCTGCAGTTCTTCGCGGACAAGGTGCGCGCTGGCGCCAGCGGCGCGATCACGCAGTTCTTCTACAACCCCGATGCCTACTTCCATTTCGTCGATGCGACGCGGGCCATCGGCGTGGACGTGCCCATCGTGCCGGGCATCATGCCGATCAACAACTTCGCGCGCATCGCGCAGTTCGCGCAGCGCGACGGCATCGAGATCCCGCGCTGGGTCGCGCTGAAGATGGAAGGCTACATGGACGACGCCGCCTCCGTGCGCGCCTTCGGCCTGGACGTCGTCACCCGGCTGTGCGAACGGCTGATCGCCGGCGGCGTGCCGGCGCTGCACTTCTACTCGCTCAACCAGAGCGCGCTCACGCTGGCGTTGTGCGAACGCCTCGGCTTCACAGCGAAAGCTTGATAAGGCGCAAGCGCCCCGCGCCATCAACAGGAACCGCTCCGGTTCACCGCCGTTCCTTGTGAACGGTCAAGGTTCTCGAGGAGCGGCACGCGTTCAATCCCGGTCATCCCATTGACCAGGAGTGATCGCATGTCCCGCACCCGCACCCCCGCGCTTTTCCGTCCCTCGATCGCCGTCGGCGTCGCACTGGCCGCGCTCGCCACCGCGATGGCGCCATCGGCCCACGCGCAGAGCAGCCCGTGGGTGTTCCGCGCCCGCGCGGTGAACATCGACCCGGCAGACAAGGACAGGACCGGCCTGGGTCTGTCGCTCAGCCGCAAGACGATCCCGGAACTCGACTTCAGCTACTTCCTCGCGCCGAATTGGGCCACCGAGCTGGTCCTGACCGTGCCGCAGCGCCACACGCTCTACAGCAACGGCACGCGCATCGGCTCGGTGAAGCACCTGCCGCCGACGCTGACGCTGCAGTACCACTTCAATCCGGAAGGGACCTTCCGCCCGTACGTGGGCGCGGGCCTCAACTACACGAGCTTCTCCGGCGTCCACTTCGATCCCGCGGTGCAGGCGGCACTGGAGCCGACCATCAAGAAGCACAGCGTCGGCCTGGCCGCACAGGCCGGCTTCGACGTCATGCTCAATCAGCAATGGTCGATCAACGTCGACGTGAAGAAGGTCCAGATGGACACCGAGGTCCGCTCCAAGGGAACGAACGTCGGGAAGTTCAAGATCGATCCGCTGCTGGTGGGCGTGGGGGTTGGATACCGGTTCTGACCGGCTCTGATCAGTTCAACGCCGCGAACGCATCCCGCGTCAGGTTCTCCGGCGCGCCCGTCTCGCGGCAGGCGACGTCGTCCTCGATGCGGACGCCGCCGAACGCGCTCAGGTGCTTCACCAGCGCCCAGTCCACGTTCGTCGACGCGGGCGTCGCGCGCAGCTTGTCCAGCAGCATCGGGATGAAGTACAGCCCCGGCTCGATCGTCACGACCATGCCGGGCTGCAGCACGCGCGTCAGGCGCAGGTACGGATGGCCCTCAGGCTTGGCGATGGTGCCGCCGTCCTCGCCGGCCATGAAGCCGCCGATGTCGTGGACCTGCAGTCCCAGCAGGTGGCCGATGCCGTGCGGCAGGAAGGTCGAGGTCACGCCTTGCGCGAGCATCGCCTCCTCGTCCATCTTCACGATGCCGAGCTGACGCAGCACGCCGGCCGTCTCGCGGTGCGAAGCCAGATGGATGTCGCGGTAGTCGACACCGGCACGCACGCGATCGACCAGCCGCAGTTGGGCCGCTTCCATCGCATCGATCAGCGCCTGGAAGGTCGCGTCGCCGTTGCCGGTCGTGCGCGTGATGTCCGACGCGTAGCCGCAGCTGTGCGCGCCCGCGTCCACCAGCAGCGACAGCGATTGCGCCGGCGCCTGCTGGTCCTGGTACTGGTAGTGCAGCACGGCAGCGTGCTCGTTGAGCGCGACGATGTTGCCGTAGGGCAGGTCGCGCTCCGCGAAACCGCAGGCTTCCAGATACGCGTTGTGGATGGCCGCCTCCGAACGTCCCTCGCGGAACGCGCGCTGCGACGCCAGATGCGCCGTCGCGCCCAGCGCCGATGCCTCGCGCAGGCGCAGCAGCTCGTAGCCGGTCTTCGCGGCGCGCGCGTAGTGCAGCGGGTTCAGCACCTCGGGCGGGTTGTTCGGGACGATGTCGCCCAGCGCCGCATCCGCCTCGCCGACGATCGCCAGCGTGCCCGGCACCTGCAGGTAAGGCAGCGCGTCCTCGGCCTTGCGCACGATGATCAGCTCGAAGTGATCGACCCAGAAGCCGCTCGGCGCCTCGGGCGGCACATGCCAGTAGTCTTCGGGCTGCACGTAGACGAGACGGGGCTTGTGCCCGGGGCGGATCACCAGCCAGCTGTCCGGATGACGGATCAGCGGCACCCACAACTTGAAGTGGGGATTCGGCTGGAAGACGTAGGGCCGGTCGTCGAGGAAGGCGAACTTCTCAATCCCCGACGCGATCAGCAGCGCGTCGAAGCCACCGCGTTGCAGCGCGTGTTCGGTGCGGCGCTGCTGCTCCGCGAGGTGCGCCTTGTAGAGGTCGTTCAGGGCGTGGGAATCAACGGAACTCATGGCTGGACTCGAGGCGGCATTCATGCGCGGGAATTCTCCCAGACGACCCCCATCTCGGTCAGCATCGCATCGAGCCGCACGTCGTTCGGCTGGGCGGTCAGCGTCGGTTGGAAGCCGTGGCTGAAGCCGACGCCGACGACCACCGGACGCGGCTGGATCTGCGCGATCGTGCGCAGCATGAAGCCGCCGCCGTAACCCATGCGGACGCCGCCCGGGCCGTAGCCCAAGCAGGGCAGCAGCAGCAATTGCGGATCGAAGGCCTCGGTGTCCTTGGGCTTGGTGATGCCGGTGGCGTCCTCTTCCATCGGGCAGCCCGGGTACCAGACGTGGAAACGCAGCCGGCCTTCCTCGCGATCGACGACGGGCAGGCCGATGCGGCGGTCGCCGTCGACCTCGCTCCAGCGGTACAGCGCCGGCAAGGGGTCGAATTCGCCCTTGATGGGCCAGTAGGCGGCGATGCGCTTTTCCTTGCGCCCGACCAGCCAGACGCGCAGCACGCCCTGCACGACGTCGGCGAGTTCAAGGCGGCCCGGCAGGTCCAGGCGTTCGCGGATCAGGCGCTCGCGCAGCGCCTGGCGGTCTTCGGAGATCGGCAGCTTGTCGTTCGGATCCATCCAGCCCATTCGCCTTTCCTAGCGGACCCGACGGGCCCTGGAGCGGACCATTGTGGCCGCCTCGCGGACGGGGCGCCAGAGGTCAACTGGCGCTAGAGTCGCCGCCATGGCACGAGGCACCACGACCACGGGAACCGTCCGCCGCATCACCGGCGCCGGCGCGGACTTCGCGAATCACTGCATGGAGTTGCTGACCCCGCTCGGGCCGGTGCTGGCGCGGCGGATGTTCGGCGGCTTCGGGCTGTACGTGGACGGCCTGTTCCTGGCCATCATCAGCCGCGACGAGCTCTACCTGAAGGCCGACGCCGCGAGCCAGTCGCGCTACGTGGAGGCTGGCTGCGAGCCGTTCCGGTACTCGAAGACCGGCAAGGACGGGCGACAGGAAGTCGCCAGCCTGAATTACTTCCGGCCGCCCGAGGAGACGCTCGAATCGCCCGCACTCATGCTGCCCTGGGGGCGGCTCGCGATGGAGTCGGCCTTGCGCTCCGCCAACGCGAAACCGAAGGCCAGGACGCCGAAGAAGAGCGCCGGCACCAGCGCCGAGCCGAGAACCGTCAAGAAGGAGAAACCGGTCAAGGCACTGAAGGGCGTCACGGCTTCGGCTCCGACGATCAAGCGTTCGCCAGGCGCTGGCCGAACAGCTGCCCGAAAGAAGGCAGGCGGCTGACGACACTGCGCGCCAGCTTGTTGGCGCACACCTGCGGCGGCACCATCAGCTGGAAGCGGGCGGTCGGCCAGGCTTCGACGACGAGCTCGGTGCCGCTGGCGACTTCCAGCGTTTCACCGGCCGACAGCCAGAAGTCCTGCGCCGGCAGGTTCAGGTCGCCGCGCTGCGTCACCCAGACGCGGCCGTCGAGCACATGCAGTTCACGGCGGCCCGGGCCGATGGGCAGGCTCATGGCCTCGCCCTGCGACAAGGTCCACGCGGCGTCGTCGCGGCTGACCTGGATTGATGACTTTTGCATGACATTCATGATCTGCTCCTTGTCCCCCGGGCGGTCCGCGCACCGGCGGCCTTCCTCGTGGACATGGTGCAATCCTAGGGTTGACCCGGACGTTGGTCCAATGAGTCTTGTCGCGTCGATTGATACCATTCACGCATGAATCCGCCTCGTCATCGCCCGCTCGCCGTCGGTTCGCTGCGTGCCTTCGAGGCGGTGGCCCGGCGCCTGAGCTTCAGCGCCGCCGCCGAGGAGCTCTACCTGACCCAGTCCGCCATCAGCCGCCAGATCCGGTCGCTGGAAGAGGAACTGGGGGCGACGCTCTTCAAGCGCGGCACCCGCCACGTCGAGCTGGCGCCGGACGGCAAGCTGCTGCTGTCGGCCGTGGAGCCGATGCTGGAACGGCTGGACAGCACCGTGCGGCAGATCCGCTCGACGCGGGGCCGGCGCGTCGTCAACGTGACGACCTTCGCCTCCTTCGCGTCGCTGTGGCTGATCCCCCGGCTGGAGGCCTTCCAGCGCGAGCACCCGGACATGGACATCCGCGTCTCGGCGCTGGATCAGCTCGTCGAGATCGACGACAGCGAATTCGACGTCGCGCTGCGCTACGCCGCGCCCAACCGCGTGGCGCCGTCGGCGCAGCGGATGTTCGGCGAGATGTTGACGCCGGTCGTGAACCCGTGGGTCGCCAAGCAGGCGCAGGAGGGCCAGGGCCCGCCGCTGAGCCAGGCGGCCGACCTGCGGCAATACACGCTGGCGGAGGAGGACGACCAGCGCCCCAGCGGCCTGTTCCTGAGCTGGCGGCGCTGGCTGGCGCTGCATGGCGCGCCGGACCTGCAGCCGCGGCGCTGGATGTACCTGAACTTCACGTATCAGCAGATCCAGGCGGCGGTGTCCGGCCAGGCGGTGGCGCTGGCGCGGCTGCCAATGATCTATGAGGCGCTGGAGCGTGGGGAGCTGGTCGAGCCTTTCGGTGATGCCGGACGCACCGATTGCCCGACGGTCTACTGGCTCATGATGTCGGAGCACGGCCGGGCGCGGCCCGAGGTCGTCGAATTTGCGCAATGGATCGGCGAGCAGGCGGCGATCACGCGTCGCGCGATCGGGGAGCCGGATCCGCCCGTGGATGAGAACTCGGGCTGAAAAGGCCTTGGTACTTCCACCGCCGCTGGCCCTCACTCCCACCCTCTCCCGCAAGCGGGAGAGGGAGCAAGAGGTTCAGGGCGCGATGAGTTCGCGCTCGGTCAGCACGACTGTCAGTGCCTGGTCGTGCGGCTGAACCTCGAAGGCTGCTTCACAGCAGCTCCACCCCAGCCCGATCGTCGTGACCCCCGGATGCGCCTCGATCCAACGGTCGAAGTAGCCACCGCCGTAACCCAGTCTGAACCCTTCCCGCGTGTAGCCCAGGCACGGGACCAGCAGCACCTCCGGCACCAGCACCGGGCCAGTGGAACTGGGAATGCCGCACTCGTCCTTCACCGTCGGCTCCTGGCCATCCCAGCGCCGGAACGTCATCGCCGCCGGCCCGTGATCGCCGGCTTTACGCGCGAAGGGCAGTGCCAATTGCATTTCCCCCCCGAGCTTGTGGGTCGAGGCCCAGGCCGCTGCGTTAAATTCACCCTCCAGGGGCCAGTAGAGGCCGAGGGTCAGCGGCTCGAGCTGGCGCAGCAGCGGAAGCAGCTGCTCGCCCAGCTTGTCGGCCGCGAGACGCGCCTCGGCACCGGCCCACCATTCGCGGCGGCGCGCCAGCAAGGCGCGACGCAACTCGCTTCGCTCATGGGGCCAGGTCTTGCCGGTTGTGCCGGAGGCTTCGGGGGCCGTGGGGGAGTCACTCATCGCAGGTCGGCATGAAGTTCGCTCGGATCACTGTAACCGCCCTCGCCTCCGCCACCGTGACCGTTTCGGCCACCGTCGGCGCCCTCGGTCTCCTCGGCCTGACCGCTGCGGTCACGGCGTCAACCGCCCTCGCGCAGTCGAGCACGACCTTCAACGTCGTGCCCAACGCCCTGCCGCCGCTGCCGGACCTGGTCACCGACGCCCGCGAGGCCTGGCGCGTCCGGGACCGCTCGCGGCTGGCCGCGATGCGGCAGGCGGCCTTCGACCAGCAGCATCCGCTCGCGCCCTGGTTCGACTACTGGGAACTGAACGCCCGCCTGTCCGAGGCCCAGCAGCCCGAGCTCAACGCGTTCTACGCGCGCTGGCCCGGTGCCTATGTCGAGGACCGGCTGCGCAACGACTGGCTGCTGGAGCTCGGACACCGCCGCGACTGGATCAACTTCCGCCGCGACCACGCCGCCTACAAGATGCAGGACGACCGCGAGGTCGCCTGCTACGCGATCCTGGCGGATCCGCCAGGGCGCGACCTGCGCGATGCCGCGCGCGCTGCCTGGTTCGCGCAGCGCGACGCGGACGAGGGCTGCAACATGCTGGCGACCACGTTGCACGAGAACGGCCAGTTCAAGGACTCCGACGTCTGGCGCAAGCTGCGCTTCATCGTCGAGACCAACAAGCCGCGCGCGGTGAAGCAGGCGGGGGCGCTGCTGTCCAAGCCCGACCAGGAGGCGCTGGCCGAGCTGATGGAGAAGCCGGACCGCTACCTGAAGCGCAAGGCCGCGGCCTCGCCGCGCGCCAAGGCCGAGCTGACGATGCTGGCGCTGATGCGTCTGCTGGCGACCGACTACGACAAGGCGGACGACGACGTGCGCCGCTGGGCCGCCAAGCTTCCGAACGACCTGTCCGCCTGGCTCTGGGCCCAGTACGGCAGACAGGCGGCGCTGCGGCTGAAGGACGAGGCCAACGAGCACTTCGATCGCGCGCTGAAGCTGCAGGCGAAGCTCGGCCCGATCGAATGGAGCGACGACACGATCAGCTGGATCGCGCGCGCCGCGCTGCGCGGTGACGCGGGCGCGAGCCGGCCCGAGCAGTTGATCGCGGCGATCGCGCTGATGAAGCCGTCGGACCAGAAGGACATCACCTGGCAGTACTGGCGCGCGAAGGCACAGCAGCAGCTGGCGCCGACCGGTCCGCCCGGCGACGCCCAGCGCCGCGAGGCGCAGGAGACGCTGCGCGCGATCGCCTCGCCGCTGAGCTTCTACGGCAAGCTGGCCGCCGACGAATTGAAGCTGCGCCTGCCGCTGCCGCCGACGCCCGCCGATCTGACGGCGCCGGAACGCGCGCAGGCGCTCGCGAATCCGGGCATCCAGCGCGCGCTGATGCTGCTGGCCGTGGGCCTGCGCAGTGAAGGCCAGCGCGAATGGAACTTCAGCCTGCGCGGCCTGTCGGATCGCGAGCTGCTGTCGATCGCACAGGCCGCTTGCGAACGCGAGCTCTGGGAGCGCTGCATCCAGACCAGCGAGCGGACGAAGACCGAGATCGACCTCGCCCAGCGCTTCCCGATGCCTTACCGCGCGGACGTGCTGAAGCAGTCGACGGCCGTGGGCCTGGACCCGGCCTATGTCTACGGCCTGATCCGGCAGGAGTCGCGCTTCATGATGGACGCCCGCTCGCACGTCGGCGCCGGCGGCCTGATGCAGGTGATGCCCGCCACCGCGAAGTGGACGGCCAAGAAGCTGGGCGTCGAGTTCAGGCCCGACATGCTGCACGACCGCGACACCAACCTGCGCCTGGGCACCGGCTACCTGAAGCTGGTGATGGACAGCTTCGAGGGCTCGCAGGCGATGGCCGCGGCGGCGTACAACGCCGGCCCGAACCGGCCGCGCCGCTGGCGCGACGGTCCGCAGCTCGACGCCGCGATCTGGACAGAGAACATCCCCATCTGGGAGACCCGCGACTACGTGCGCAAGGTGCTGTCCAACGCGACGATCTACGCGCAGTTGATGGGCCGCGAGACCGGCACCGTGCTGCGCGACCGGCTGGGCCGTGTCATCGGTCCGGCAGCAGCCTCGGCGCCGGACATCCCGGCCAACGGCACGAACTGACCCCGGCGCGCCGGCGACGGCGCCCTTCCCCTTTCCAGAGAGCTTTCCTCATGCAGCTGATCATCGGCAACAAGAACTACTCGTCCTGGTCGATGCGCCCGTGGGTGCTGATGAAGGCGCTGGGCATCGATTTCCTGGAGCGGATCGTCCGCTTCGACTTCACGCCCGATTCGGCCTTCTATCGCGAGATCGGCACGGTCACGCCGGCCGGCAAGGTGCCGGTGCTGGTGGACGACGGCCTGGCGGTCTGGGATTCGCTGGCGATCGTCGAGTACCTCGCCGACCGTTTCCCCGAGAAGGCCGTCTGGCCCCGCGACACCCGCCAGCGCGCGCGGGCGCGCTGCCTCTGCGCCGAGATGCACAGCGGCTTCGGCCAGCTGCGCAGCCACTGCATGATGAACATCGACGCGGACCTGTCGACCGTCGGCGCGCGGCTGCTGCAGACCGAGGCTGGCCTGCGCAAGGACCTCGCCCGCGTGGTGGAACTGTGGACCGACGCGCTCACGCAGAGCGGCGGCCCCTTCCTGTTCGGCGAGTTCGGCGCGGCGGATGCGTTCTTCGCGCCGGTGGTGATGCGGGTGACGCGGTACGGACTGCCGTTGCCGGCACCGCTGAAGGCCTACACGGCCGCCGTGGAAGCCGCGCCGGGCGTGCGCGAGTGGATCGCCGATGCGATGGCGGAAAAGGACTTCCTGGACTTCGAGGAGCCCTACCGCGACGTCAGCGGTCCGGTGCCGGTGCTGAAGGCCTGAAATGAAAAACCGCCCTGGCTACCTGTGCGGGCAGGCGGCCAAAGGCGGCGAGGTGGACCGGACGCGAGATCAGTTGTCGCGGCGGCGGCGGACCATGAACCCTGCGGCGAGAAGGCCGCCGAGCATCATGGCCTGGTTCGTGGGCTCGGAGACGAAGGACGGCACGACGGCGTCCGCACCTTCTTGCTCGTTGACATCTGCCAGCTGCGCGGGGGCGGGCTGGCTCTGCCGGGTGAAACTGGTGTCAGCGGCGACGTGCACGGAGTTCGTGTCCGGCGCTTGCTCCTGCGCCTGGGCGGCGAGACCAATTCCGCCCAGCAGGAGGAGAAGAACAGACTTCATTCAAGATACTCCCTACTGCTATGCCGGCCTGCCTGACTACAACGTCTCTCTCGGTAGCTGGCCCGTTTGAACAGGCACTGGTGTGCAGGTGGCATTGGTGAATATACGGATAGAGAGACTACTTGAGCTATCCCCTTCATCGGGGATGCTGCGCCGCAACATGAGTGATCAGATGTATCTCGTCGGGGGAGCCGTCCGGGACGCGCTCCTGGGGTTGCCCGTCCAGGACCGCGATTGGGTGGTGGTGGGAGCGACGCCCAAGTCCTTGATCGACAAGGGATTTATCCCTGTCGGCAAGGATTTCCCGGTCTTCCTGGATCCCGTGACCCATGAAGAGGTGGCATTGGCCCGGACGGAGCGCAAGACCGCCGCCGGGTACCACGGCTTCCAGTTCCACACGGACCCGGATGTCACGCTGGAAGAGGACCTGGCTCGCCGGGATCTGACGATCAACGCCATGGCCCAGGCGGAAGACGGGACGGTCATCGACCCGTACGGCGGTCGGCGCGACCTGGAGGGTCGGGTGTTGCGTCACGTGTCGGAGGCCTTCGCGGAGGACCCGGTGCGGATCCTCCGGCTGGCGCGTTTTGCGGCGCGCTTCGGCGACTTCACGGTGGCGCCGGAGACGATGGCGCTGATGCGCGGCATGGTGGCCGCCGGTGAAGCCGATGCCCTGGTCGCCGAGCGCGTCTGGCAGGAAGTCGCCCGCGGCCTGATGGAGGCCCACCCGGCGCGGATGATCGAGATCCTGCGGGACAGCGGCGCGCTGGCGCGCATCGCGCCGGAGTTGGAGCGGCTTTTCGGCGTGCCCCAGCCCGCGGCGCATCACCCTGAGATCGATACCGGTGTCCACGTGCTGCTGGTGCTGCAGGAATGCGCCCGCGTCGAGGCGCCGCTGCCGGTGCGTTACGCCTCCCTGTGCCACGACCTCGGCAAGGGCACGACGCCCGAGGAGGAATGGCCGCGCCACCTGAAGCACGAATCACGCGGCGTCGAGCTGGCGGCCGCGCTGTCGCAGCGATGGCGCGTGTCGTCGGACTGCAAGGAGCTCGCGGAGTTGGTCGCGCGCGAGCACACGCATGTGCACCAGAGCCTGGACTTCAGCGCGGAGGCGCGCCTGCGCCTGATCGAGCGCAGCGATGCGCTGCGCCGGCCGGAGCGCTTCGCGCAGTTGCTGCTGGCCTGCGAGTGCGACGCCCGCGGCCGCACGGGCTTGCACGACCGTCCTTACCCGCAACGCCAGGCCTTGCTGCACGACCTGCGCGCGGTGCAGGCGGTCGATCAGGCGGCGATCTCTTCAGCCGCGCTCGCGGCAGGCAAGAAGGGCCCGGCCATCGGTCAGGCGATCCAGGAGGCGCGCAAGGCCGCGCTCAAAGCGTGTGAGAGCGATCGCCCGCGCTGAGGTCGTAGCTCCTCTTATCCCGGGGACACCGCAGCTTCAGGCTGAAGGACGGTCCTCGAAGCTTCGGGTTGCGACAGCACATCAACGGGATCGAGCACCCCCTCCAAATAGCTCGAGTAGCGCTCATGCAGATGCTTGAGCGCTGCGCCCTTGTCGGCTTGGTAGGCCAGCCGCTCCTGAAAGAACTGCATGCGGGCCCGGTTGTCGTCGAGCACCTGACCCCATGTCTTGATGTGGATGGACACGTTGTCGTTCTGATGAACGAGACCGGTCGATGTATTCCGGCCGATCTTGAATTTCCCCACGGGACCGATGTCATCGCTGATCACCCAGAACACCCAGTTCACATCGACGTTGCGGAAGCGTTCGTCAGCGGTCACGGAGGCGGCATAGCACTCAATCTGAGAAATCTCGTCGCGGTCGATCTTGACGGAGGGCGCCTTGAGTTCCACAACGAGGTGAGTCAAGTCGTTGGCGCGATAGCGCCGGGTCTGCCTCGACAGCATCAGGTCGACGATGCCGCGCGTCTGGGAGACATGCTTGACTGGTGCGCCGATGACGACGTCCTCTCCCAACAGCGCTTTGTGCTTGCGCAGCACTTCGGTCAGCGACATGTCGTCGACGGAGAGATGGAACTCCTCACCGAAGAGCCAGGGGTTCTCGGCGAGGATCCGATGCAGTTGGGCCCGCTCCTTCAATCGCTGCTTCGGTCCCTTGTCGAAGAGGATCGCTTCAAGGCCGTTCAGAAACTTGAGCCGTTCCGAGACAACCCTCGCCCCGTTGATGATTGAAGACATCGAGCCCTCACGCAGCAGTTCGGCAAGTTCCTCCTGCTGGCGCATGGGGAGGTTCAAGACCTCGGTCAAGATCAGTTGAAGATCCTCGGGCCCCTTCTCGATGGCCTGACGAAGCATCCGAAGGTGGAGGGCCTTGCTCCTCGGCGCGGCACCTTCGAAGTCGGGAAGATAGCGGGCAACATTGAGGGCGACGATGTCGAAGACCTGCCGCTCGATCAGCTCGAGCTGGGTCGCGGGTTCATCGTCAGGGAACGGATAGATCTTCTCCGCCTTCCATTCGGCGACGAAGCTGCGCGCTTCCTGCGCCGCGATCGCACGCAAGTGGCTTTTGTTCAGATCGAACGCCCGACGTCCGGCGATCCTCGATTGAACCTCGATTCGAAATTCTTCTGGCTGCATGACACCTCGCTTCATTCGCTGCTTCGCGCCGGTGTGGCGCATGCGAATGGAGAGGTGATTGAACAATGCCTGCGGAGACTCGAACGCCCTCCAGACCTGCGGCTAACTGATGTCAGTCAGGCTCGATTGAAATCCCATCAACATGAGTCACTCACGTTGTCGCGCCGCGCTCACAACGTATGCGACCGATCGCCCGCGTTGAACCCCAACGCATCGAACCCCTCACCCGGCGCGAAGCCGATGACCTTGAACAGCTCGCCCATCTCGTGTTCGGCAATGAGCCGGTGCGCCATGCCGCGTTGCGCGAGGTCGGCGCCGCTCATCAAATCGACCAGGCCGCAATTGATCAGGAAGTTGGCCTGGCTCGTGTAGCCCAGCACCATCAGCCCCGCGTCCTGCCCCGCCAGCGCGATGCCGGTGAAGTTCACGTGTGCGGTGATGTCCTTCTGCCCCGGAAGCGTCAGCGGGTCGGGATCGGACCGGTGCAGGTGGTGGCACATCACGGTGCCGCCGGTGCGCTGCGGGTGGTAGTACTCCGACTCCGGGAACCCGTAGTCGATGAAGAAGGCCGCGCCTCGCTTCAGGCGCTCCGCAAGCGTGCGCACGAACGCCTCGGCCTGCGGATGGATCTCCGTCACCGTGCCTGGCACGAAGCCCACATCGTGCTCCGGCGGCGTCGGCGGACGCGCATCGCCGGGCCGGTCGTCGAAGGACAGCATCTCCTGATCGTCCATCGTCACGCCGCGTTGCAGCCAGTGTTCACCATCCCAGCGCAGCAGCTCGACCGGGATCGCGTCCAGCAGCTCGTTGGCGACCAGCACGCCGTGGATCTCGTCGGGCCAGCGGTCCAGCCATTCCACCCGCGGCGCGAAACGCGCCAGCCGTTCCGCCTGCCGCTCGCGCAGCGTGCCGGACAGATCGACGATGAAGTACTTCGACACCGGCGTGCCCGCCGCATCCAGCGTCTCCAGCAGTTGTGCCGCCAGCGCGCCGCTGCCGGCGCCGAACTCGATCACCGTGTCCGTGCCGCTGACCGCCAGCGCCTGCGCGACCTGCTTCGCCAGCGCCCGCCCGAACAACGGCGACAGCTCCGGGGCCGTCACGAAGTCAGAGCCCTGCTGGGGCATCGTGCCGAACTTGCGGCGCGCATTGGCGTAGTAGCCCACGCCCGGCGCGTACAGCGCCAGGCTCATGTAGCGGTCGAACGGCAGCCAGCCACCGGCGGCGGCGAGTTCGTCGCGCAGCAGCGCCGTCATCGCCGGGTCGGTCGCATGGGCCGATGCGCCCGGCGCGGCCGGACGGGAAGCGCCATGCGGCGCGGACGCCGCGCCGTTCAGGCGGGCGGAATCAGGCGTCTTGGAAGTCATGTGTCGATCCTGGGAAGCATCGGCTCGCCGCGTTGGGCCAGCCAGGCTTCGAATTCCTCGGCGGGCATCGCCGGCGCGATCACCTCGCCCTGCAGTTCGTCGCAGCCCCACTCGGCCAGCAGGTGCCATTGCCGCGCGTTGCGCACGCCCTCGGCGCCGACGCGCATGCCCAGGCCCTTGGCCATCTGCACCATGGCGCGCGTGATCGCCGCCGCGCCGCGATCGTCCGGCAGCACCGCGACGAAGCTCTGGTCGATCTTGAGCTTGTCCAGCGGCAGCCGGATCAACTGGTTCAGCGCCGTGTAGCCGGTGCCGAAATCGTCGATCGAGATCGCCAGCCCCTGCGATCGCAAGGTCTGCAGCAGCTCGGGCAGGCGGTCGATCTCCTCGGTGAGCATGCGTTCGGTCAGCTCGAGCTCCAGCCACTCGCCGGGCACGCCGGCCGTCTTCAGCACGTGGGCCACCGACTTCGAGAAGCTGGCCAGCCGGAACTGCATGCTCGAGAGGTTCACCGCGATCGGGATCGCGGCGACGCCGCGCTCGTGCCAGGCGCGCGTCTGCCGCGCGGCCTCGTACATCACCCACTCGCCCAGCGGCAGCATCAGCCGATGGCGTTCGGCGACGACGATGAAGGCGTCCGGCGTCAGCAGGCCGCGCTCCGGGTGGCGCCAGCGCAGCAGCGCCTCGGCGCCGACCAGGGCGCCGGTGCGTGCGTCGACCTGCGGCTGATAGAAGAGCACGAACTGGTCGGCCGTCAGCGCCTGCGCCAGCTCGGTCTCGAGCACCAGGTCCGCATAGGCGTTCTGGGCCATCGCGTGCTCGAAGAAACGGTAGGTCGCGCGGCCGGCGGTCTTCGCCAGGTACATCGCGGTATCGGCGTGCTGCAGCAGTTCCTCGGGCGATTCGCCGTGCTCCGGATACATCGCCACGCCGATCGACGGCGTCACCGACAGGTCGCGGCCATCCGCCTGCACCGGCACCTCGACGACGCTCAGCAGCGCGTTGAGCACCGTCTGCACATCCTTGCGCTGGTGCACGTCCTCGAGCAGCACGACGAACTCGTCGCCGCCGAAGCGCGCCACCAGGTCGCTGCCGCGCAGTCCGCCGCGCAGGCGCTCGGAGACGGTGCGCAACACGCGGTCGCCCTCGAGGTGGCCCAGCGAATCGTTGACCCGCTTGAAGTTGTCGAGGTCGATGAACAGCAGCGCCGCGCGGCGCGCAGCGCCCTGCGTCAGCCGCTCGCGCAGCCGTTCCATGAAGGTCGCGCGGTTCAGCAGGCCGGTCAGCGGATCGTGCTGCGCGAGGTGCTGGATGCGCGCCAGCGCCTCCAGGTGCGGGCGCAGGTCGCGGACGATGGTCATGCGCAGGCGCTCGCCGTTGCGCCACAGCGTCCGCACGATGAATTCGACGTCGATCCGCTCGCCGCTGCGATGCAGGATCGCCGTCGGATAGCGGGTCTCCTTGCCGCTCATCATCACGTCGCGCACCGTGTCGACCTGGTCCGGCGCGATCATCGACAGGGCCGACCGCCCCACCAGTTCCTCGAGCGTGTAGCCCACCAGCTCGCACAGCGGCGGATTGACGTCGGTCATCACGCCGTCGCGGTGGAAGACGATGCCCTCCATCGACGCCTGCATGAACTTGCCCATCCGCTCCTCGGAATCGCGCACGGCCAGCTCGGCCTCGCGGAAGCGGGTGATGTCGGAGATCAGCACGAAGCTGGACTGCACCTCGTCCGCGCCCGGCGGCACGTACGGGATCAGGTTGACCTCGATCCAGCGCGGGCTGCCGTCGCGGCGCTCCAGGCGGCGTTCGTAGCTGACGCTGACGCGCTCGCGCAGCACGCGCTGCACGTGGGGCTCGATCTCCTGCGAGGCCTCCTCGCCGATGATCTGCGCGAAGGTGCGGCCCAGCACGCTGACCTCGTCCAGGCCGAAGCTGCGCGCGTACTGGCGGTTGGCGAAACGGCAGGTGCGCGTGGCCGCGTCGAAGACCGCGATCAGCACCGGCACGTTGTCCGCGAGCAGCCGGAACTGCGCGGCCTGGTCGTCGGCCGAGGGTGCCGGGCAGGCCGGCGGCAGGGGCGGCACCGGCGCGTTCATTCAGTCCGTCCCGGCCGTCGACGGCATGGCCGGCGTCGCGGTGGCGCCGTCGCCGCGCGGGGGCTGCTCGTCCAGCGTCTTCAGCGCCAGGCAGAGGTCCTCCCACGCCCGCGCCTTGTCGGGCAGGTTGCGCAGCAGGTAGGCCGGGTGATAGGTGACGACCAGCGGCACGCCCTGGTAGCGGTGGACGCGGCCGCGCAGCTTGCCGATCGGCTCCTGGCTGCGCAGCAGCTGCTGCACGGCGAAGCGGCCCATCGCCAGGATGATGCGCGGCTGGATCAGATCGATCTGGCGCTGGAGGAAGGGCTCGCATTGCGCGAGCTCCGACGGGTCCGGATTGCGGTTGCGCGGCGGCCGGCACTTCAGCGTGTTGGCGATGTAGACCTGCCGTTCGGGCGTGCCCTCGCCGCGGCTCAGGCCGACCGCGCGCAGCATGCTGTCCAGCAGCTTGCCGGCAGCGCCGACGAAGGGCTCGCCCTGCAGGTCCTCCTGCTCGCCCGGCGCCTCGCCGACGACCATCCAGTGCGCGCGCTCGTTGCCGACGCCGAACACGGTGTTCTTGCGCGACTCGCAGAGCCCGCAGGCGCGGCAGGACGCGACCTCGTCGCGCAGGCCGGGCCAGTCCAGGCGGGCGATGGCTTCGCGCGCCACGCCGCGGGCCTGGGCGAGCGCGGCATCGACGGCGGCGGCCGCGGTCACGGGCGCCGCGATGGGAGCCGCGGTCGGTGCCACGGTGGGCCCGACGGTCGGTGCTCGTGCCGGCGCTTCCGCCACGCGACGCGGCGCGGGCGGTTCGGCGATGGCGACGTCCGAATCGACCACCGGCGCGCGCATCGTCGGCGCGGAGACCGGGTCGGCCGATCGCGCGGGCGCAGCACCCCGTTGCGCGACCGGCGCAGCAGACACGGCGTCCCGCGAGCCCTCGGTCGACGGCGCCGTGCCCGCCGAGGGCGTCCACAGCTTGAGGCCCATCGCCTCCAGCATCGCGCGTTGACGATCGTTCCAGCTCATGCGGCAGGCTCCATCAGGCGCAGCGTCATCAGGATCGCGTCCTCGCGGCCGTCCGCGCCGGGGTAGTAGCCGCGACGCAGGCCGCTCTGCACGAAGCCGTAGCGCTCGTACAGCCGGCGCGCGCGGACGTTGCTCTCGCGGACTTCCAGCCACACCTGATGGCAGCCTCGCGCCCGCGCCAGCAGGCTCAGCGCATCGAGCATGCGTCGCGCCAGTCCCTGTCCCTGGCGCTCTTCGATGACGGTGATGTTGAGCAGGTGCATCTCGTCGATCACCTGCATCGCAAGAAAGTAGCCGCAGAGACGCGCCTGCTCGTCACGCATGACGAAGCCGGCGTAACCCGCGGCCATCGAATCGATGAAGTTGCCGCGCGTCCACGGATGGCTGTAGGAGACGGCCTCGATCGCCATCACCTCGTCGAGGTCCAGCGCACGCAGCGGCTGCAGGGATTGCAGCGACGGCGGCCAGGCCAGGTCGCGGGGTTGGGCGCTCATCTGGCGGGCGCTCCCTTGGCATCGGCGGCATCGGCCACGGCGGCAGTTGCAGCGGTTGTAGCCTTGGCCGCTTCGCGTTCGGCCGTTGTCAGCGCCACCTTGTCGCGCACGTACAGCGGCAGCGCGTTGGCGGCGTCCTCCGCGAGGCCAGCATCGAAGGACTGATGCGCGAGCGCGCCCAGCGCGCGGGCACGCGAAGCAGTGGCGGGGAAGCGGCGAGCCGCGCCGGTCTCCAGCTCGAACGCGCCCAGCGCCGAGCCGGCGACGATCGTCGGCGGCTCTTCGTGCCACAGCGCTCGCAGCGGGTCGAGATCGGTCAGCAGGGGTTCGACGATCGTCGACCAGCGCGCGCCGTTCCAACGGTAGCGGCCAAGGTAAATCTGGTTCATGCGGGCGTCCATCGCGACCCACACGTCGAGCGACGGGGCATCTTCACCGGCGGCGACCAGCTGCTGGCGCGTGTCTTCCGCGACCAGCATCAGGCTGTCCAGCGCCAGCACCGGCTTGCCCGCGCCGAACGCCAGACCTTGCGCCACCGAGCATGCGGTACGCAGCCCCGTGAACGCGCCGGGTCCGCGGCCGAAGCCGACGGCGTCGACGGCGGCCAGCGGCAGGCCGGCCTGCTTCAGCAGCGCCATCACGTCGGGGACCAGCCGCTGGGAGGCCAGGGCCCCGCCATCGGCGTCCACAAAAGCATCATGGCCCTGGCCCACGAGGGCCAGAGCCATGTGTTCGGTCGAGCTATCCAGGGCCAGCAACACGCTCATGTCTGAAGTGTAGTGGCCCGGGACAGCACGGAGCGGGGGGATCCCCCGACCCCGTGGGGCCCGCGTTCGATCAGAGGTCCGATCAGAACGAGTAACCCAGCGACAGCGTGTACACCACCGGACGGAAGTTGATGTCCGTGTGCAGCTCTTCCACGCCGTCCTTGGTCGTCGTGAACGAACGCATCTTGCTGCGCACGTCCGCGTAGGCGACCGTCGCGTTCAGCGACCACTGCTTCGTGTAGGCCACGGTGAAGCCCGCGTGGGCGGCGAGGCCCCACGAGTTCTCCAGCGTGATGCGGGTCGGGCCGCCGCTGATCGCGTCGCCGGTGGGCGTGCTGCGCTTCTTCTCGAAGTAGGTGTAGTTCACGCCCGCGCCGACGAAGGGATGGACCTTCGGGATCCATTCGCCGAGGTGGTAGTTCACGAACGCCGTCGGCGGCATCTGGCGCACGACCGCGATCTGGCCGGCGTTGGCGAGCACGCCGTTGCCGTAGATCTTGTGCGACGGCGGGATGCCCAGCGCCAGCTCCGCGCTCCAGCGCGGCGCGAAGCGGTAGGTGTAGCCGAAGCCCGTGGTGGTCGCGTCACCGACGCGGATCTGCGCGCCCGGCGCCGGGAACTGCTTGCTGCCGCCTTCCAGCGGGGCGGCCTTGCTGTTCACGTCGATGTGGGCCAGGCCCAGGTAGACCGTGTGCGTGCCGACCGCCGGCTCTTCGGCGCGGGCGGCGCCCGCCAGTGCCATCAGCGAAGCGGCCAGGATGAGGGTGATGTTCTTCTTCATGAATGATGTCTCCGTTCTGGTCGTCGGCGATTACGGCTGAGCAGCCAGGACCGATTGGAAGAAGCCGCGTGCCAGCGCATTGCAGAACGGCGGGACCAGCGTGCCGTGATAGGCGCCCTGCACCGCTGCCGCACCGGCCGCGCCGCCACCCGCCGCGGCGGACGTGGCCGCCTTGGCTTGCGCGAAGCCGCCCGCGATCGTGGCGGCCGTCACCTGGCCGGCCCAGGCCATCGAGGCCGAGCTTTCCAGGTTGGACGCCGGGTACAGCTTGTTGCGCGAGGCGAAGTCGGCCTGCGCCTGGACGGTGTTGGTGAAGTACACGGTCGGGTCGCCCGAGCCGCCGCACAGCGCGACCGGCGCCTTCGGCGTCCAGCCCAGCAGCGTGTTGGTCTGCAACGCCTTGCGGAAGTTGGAGGTCGGGTACGCAGTCTTGAACGCCGGGTTCAGCAGGCCACCGGTGCCGAACAGGTTGGTGAAGGTCGGATCGTTCGGCAGCTTGCCTTCCTGGATCAGCGTGGTGATCGACTTCTTCGACGGGAACAGCGTTTCCGAGGTCGCCGCGAACTGCGCCGCGTACACGTCGCTCGGCGACGAGTAGATGTTGCCGTAGGCCTTCTGGTAGCTGGTCAGCATCAGCGGCAGGAACAGCGTCGCGCCGGCGTTGACCGGGCCGGTGTTGACGATCGTGTCGCTGAAGCCGACCAGGTTGTACGGGCCGGACATCGGCGCGGCGGCGGTGACGGGGAACTCGGTCGCGTAGTCGCGTTCCATCACCTTCTGCGTCGCCATCGCCACGTGACCGCCTTGCGAGTAGCCGGCCAGCAGCAGCTTGGCCGACGGCGTCACGGCGCTTTCGGCGGCCAGGTGGGTTCTCGCGGCGCGCATCGCGTCGATCATCTCGATCGCGGACTGCTCGGCATTCAGGTAGGTCGTGTACTGCAGGCCCGAGCGGTCATAGCCCAGGTAGTTCGGCGCCACGACGATGAAGCCCTGGGCGGCGTAGAACGCCGCGACCAGCGAGCCTTCGGCGTTGGAATCGATCTGGGCGATGTTGTAGGCCTGGTCCGTCGTCGTGCCGTGGGCGTAGAGCACCACCGGGCGGTTGCCCGTGCAGGCGGCGCCGGTGCCGGCCGGCACCAGCACGGCGGCGGAGGCGGTGGCCGGCAGGCCCTGGGGATCACGCGTCCAGTAGTAGACGTAGCGCACGTCCACATCGCAGGCGGCCTTGCCGCTGATGGCCTGCACGCCCTTCGCCGCGGTGCCCGCGTCGATCTGGGCGGCGGTGGCCGCACCGACCTTCAGGCCCAGTTCCAGGGTGCCGCGCGCCGGCGGGGGATCGTCGCTCGACGCGTCGCTACCGCCACCGCAAGCGCTCAGCAATGCCGCGGCGGCCAGAGTCAGGCTGGCCAGTTTGAATTGGCTGTTCATTCGGACTTCTCCAGGGGTTGTCTCCGTCGTCTGCACCGTCCCGGCAATCGCGGTCGGCACTAAATCGAACGGTCGTTCGTTTTTCTCAGGGATCACTTTAAGCGCACGTCGCGCGACGCTTACAAAAGGAAAACCCTGACAAGCCACAGCATGCCAGGGTCGTTGGGATGACGGACGCACAACCTGACCCTTTCGAGGCGCGGCTGCAACACTCCTGTCATCAAGCTGCGCGCGATGCGCGCGGCTGGATCGGCTTTAGAACGGGTTGTTCGTCGCCCGGTTGATGGCCTGCGAGGCCATGTTGTTGTGCATCACCGGACCGACCAGGCGGTCGCTGGCCCACATGTGCGTGGCCGACGTGGCGTTGGCCACCAGCGTCTTGTCGGTGCAGATCGGCGGCAGCGAGCTCGCCAGGCAGGCGGCGTCCGTCGAGTTGGACGCGGAGTACAGCGTCGGGAAACGGCTCATCGTGCCCATCAGCTCATCGGTCAGGATGAGGCCGATGTAGTGGCCGTCGTTGCGGATCTTCAGGCGCATGCCGGCGTTGAAGCGGCTCGACAGTTCCGACAGCAGCGCGGCGCGGTCGGTGTCGGCGTGGACCGCCTTCTCCCGGATCGCGAACGGCGACAGGCCCATGTCCTGCACGGTCGACAGGATGATGCGGCCGTTGGCGTCGACGATGCGGTTCACCTGCGCGGCCAGGGCCTCGCCGCGCGCCTGCGCCGCGTTGCCCAGCGTGCCGGCGTCCTGCGCGGGGTACTGCGCGTAGAGCTCGAGCACGTCGTTGGCGCCGGCCAGGATGGTGACCAGGTCCTTCGGATTGAAGCCGTCGAGCGCGAACTGGCGGTCGATCTGCGCCGTGACGTCGGCGACCTTGGCACCGGCCGCGGCGTACATGCGCGCGGTCGGCGTGGCCAGCTTGTCCGGATTGCATTCGGCGAACACGAGCCCGAAACGCGCGGCGACCTGCTGCGTCCAGACCTGGTTCAAGGTGCAGGTCACGGCCGAGGTGGTCGCGTCCGTGCCATTGATCGAATACTTCGTGCCGTCGGTGCGGATGGTGCTCGTCTCATCGCCGAAGGCGATGACGCGCGTTGCACGGAACGGGTCGATCTGCTCGCCGCCGCCACCGCAGGCTGCCAGCATCGCGGTCGCACCCAGCAGCACGGCCAGGTGGCGCTTCACACTCTTCATGAACTCTCCAAATCTCGAAAACTCAGCGGGGCGCAAAGGCCGCCGCCGCGCGGGACAAGCGGTCCCGCACCCCATCCCAGGCGGCCTCTTGCGGGGGCGCCTCGATCCAGATCTCCGTCGCGCCCGCCGCGTCCAGCTCGCGCAGGACGGCAAACAGCTGACGCGCCGCCGCGCGCGCCTGGGCCGGCATGGCCCGGTGCAGCGCGGAGGCGCCCGTCCCGGCGAAGGACGTGCGGGAATATACCGCCAGCCCCGCCGGACGGTTGCCCGACAGCGCGGCGCGTAACTCTTCCGAGCCCATCAGCCGGACCGTCGCCCGCGGCGCGTAGTGCGCAGCGAGTGTGCCCGAGGCGCGTGGCGCCTGGGCATCCGGCGCATGTAAAGCGAGGCCCGCCGCGGCTTCCAGCTGCGCCGGCGTCAGCACGCCGGGCCGCAGCAGCACCAGGCCGCCGCGGCTGACGTCGACGATGGTCGATTCGATGCCGACGTCGCAGGGCCCGCCGTCCAGCACGGTCAGGCCGGGGTCGAACTCGTCGGCGACATGGGCGGCGGTGGTCGGACTGACGCGGCCGAAGCGGTTGGCGCTGGGCGCCGCCAGGCCCTCGACTCCGAGGGCGCGGCACTCCGACATCAGCGCGCGGAAGACCGGGTGCGACGGGCAGCGCAGGCCCACCGTGTCCTGTCCGCCGGCGGCGGCCGCGGCGATGCCGGGCACGCGCCGGACGATCAGCGTCAGCGGGCCGGGCCAGAAGGCTTCGATCAACTTGTGGGCGACCGGTGGCAGGTCTTGCCCGAAGACCCGGGCGCCCTGCTCGTCGAGCACGTGCACGATCAGCGGATGGTCGCTCGGGCGGCCCTTCGCGGCGAAGATCTTCGCCACGGCCTCGTCCTGGTCGGCGCGCGCCGCGAGGCCGTAGACCGTCTCGGTCGGCACGCCCGCCAGTTCGCCCGCAGCGAGCACGCGCGCGGTGGCGCGCACCGCCTCCGGCGATTGCCCGTCGAGCACCAGGGCGCCGGAAGCCGTCACCACGTCCTCGTCCTCACCACGTCTCGGGCAGGCCGAGGAGCGCACAGGCGCGGCGTGCGCTCGCGCGGGCGTCCTCGGCGGTCGCGCCGATCACGTTCAGGTGGCCCATCTTGCGGCCATGGCGCGCCTGCGCCTTGCCGTACAGATGCAGTTCGGCGCCGGGCAGCGCCAGCACGCCGGCCCAGTCGGGCGTCCGCTCCTGGCCATCCGCGTCGAACCACAGATCGCCCAGCAGATTCAGCATCACCACCGGCGAATGCAGGCGCGGCTCGCGCAGCGGCAGGCCGGCCATCGCGCGGACCTGCATCTCGAACTGCGAGACGTCGCAGGCGTTCATCGTGTAGTGACCGGAGTTGTGCGGGCGCGGCGCCATCTCGTTGACGACCAGGCGGCCGTTCTTCAGCACGAAGAACTCCACGCACAGCACGCCGACATAAGCCATGCCGGTCGCGATCGCGGCGGCCGAGCGGCGCGCCTGCGCCTGCAGCGCCTCGTCGACGTCGGGCGCGGGCACCTCGGTCACCGCGAGGATGCCGTCGCGGTGCAGGTTCTGCTGGACCGGGAAGGTCACGACCTCGCCATCCGCGCCGCGCACGACCAGCACGCTGAGTTCCAGCGCGAGCGGCAGCATCTGTTCGAGCACGCAATCGACGCGGCCGAGTTCATCGAAAGCGGCGACGAGTTGCGCGCGGTCCGTGACGCGGCGCTGTCCCTTGCCGTCGTAGCCGAGGCGCGCCGTCTTCAGGATGCCGGGCAGCAGCGAGTCGGGCACGGCGGCCAGATCGGCGGCCGCATCGGCGCCGCTCCGCAGCACGGCATACGGCGCGCAAGGCACGCCGCTGGCGTCGAAGTGGGCCTTCTCGCGGGCCCGGTCCTGGCAGACCGCCACGGCTGCCGCGCCGGGCGCGACCACGCGCGCCCGCGCCAGGTGCTCCAGCGCGCGGGCGGGCACGTTCTCGAATTCGGTGGTGATCGCGTCGCAGCGGCGCGCGAGGTCGTCGAGCGCCGCCGGATCCAGGTAGTCCGCCTTCAAGTGTTCCTGGGCGACGGCGCCGGCGGGGCTGGACGCATCCGGGTCCAGCACCACGCAGCGGTACCCCAGCGCCTGGGCGGCGTGGACGAACATGCGGCCCAGCTGGCCGCCTCCCAGCACGCCCAGCGTCGCGTCACCCGGCAGCAGCGGCATCAGCGCAGCTCCTCGGTCATCGCGGTGGCGGCGGCGGTCTGGCGCTTGCGGAAGGCGTCGAGCTTCGCGCGCAGGTCCGGGTTGTCGCGGGCCAGCACGGCCACGGCGAACAGCGCCGCGTTGCCCGCGCCGGCGTTGCCGATGGCGAAGGTCGCGACGGGGATGCCCTTGGGCATCTGCACGATCGAGTGCAGCGAATCCACGCCCTGCAGATGGCGGCTGGCGACCGGCACGCCGAGCACCGGCACCAGCGTCTTGGCGGCCAGCATGCCCGGCAGGTGGGCGGCGCCGCCGGCGCCGGCGATGATCGCCCGCAGCCCGCGGCCTTCGGCCTGCTCGGCATAGGTGAACATCTCGTCCGGCATGCGGTGGGCCGAAACCACCCGCGCCTCGAACGGCACGCCGAACTCGGTGAGAATGTCGGCGGCGTGTTTCATGGTCTCCCAGTCACTGCTGGAGCCCATGACCACGCCGATGACGGGGGCGATGTCGGGAGTGGTGGCGCTGCTCACGGGTCGGTCCTCGATCTGTCAAATCGTGAAACCTTGAATTGTAGGCGGGCAGCCTCAGGTGCCGTTCTTGCCGTTCGAGTCCCGTCCGGCCCGCGTCGACTGTCTGCTTCCGCCCTGCTCCCCACCATGACCGACATCACCCTCCAAAACTTCGAAGCCGACCTCCTGCAGGCCTCCATGCAGCAGCCCGTGCTGCTCGACATCTGGGCGCCGTGGTGCGGCCCCTGCCGCACGCTGGGACCGATGCTGGAGAAGCTGGAGGTCGCCTACGCCGGCCGCTGGAAGCTGACCAAGCTCAACAGCGACGACCAGCCGGAGATCGCCACGCAGCTGAGCCAGGCCTTCGGCGTGCGCTCGATTCCGTTCTGCGTGATGTTCGTCGGCGGTCAGCCGGTGGACGGTTTCGTCGGCGCGATCCCGGAAGCGCAGATCCGCGAGTTCCTGGACCGCCACGTGCCCACCGGCGAAGCGCTGGAAGCCGAGGAGGACCTGGCCGAGGCGCAGGCGCTGCTGGAAGAAGGCGATGCCGACGGCGCGCTGGAGAAGCTGCAGGCGGCGGTGCAGGCCGATCCGAACAACGAGGTGGCGCGTTTCGACCTGATCCGCGCGTTGCTGGAAGACGACCAGCTGGAACATGCCAAGGCCGCGTTCGCGCCGGTGGCGCACCAGGCCGCGGACACCATCACGCCGCACGCGAGATTCCAGGCGCTCGCCGCCTGGATCGCTGCCGCGGAACGTGCCGAGCAAGGCCTGGACCCGGCGGCGCTGCAATCGGCGATCGCGAACAACAAGCGGGATTTCGACGCGCGCTTCGCGCTGGCGCAGGGCCTCTTCGCGGGCCGCGACTTCACCGGCGCGATGGAAGAGCTGCTCGAGATCATCATGCGTGACAAGACCTGGAACGACCAGTTGGCGCGCAAGACCTATGTTTCGATCCTCGAGATCATGACGAAGCCCGCACAGCAGGCACATGGCGCTGCTGCGCCGCAGGCGGGCGGCCTGCAGCTGTCCGGCCATAGCACCGTGGCCCCGGCCGACCCGCTGGTCGACCAGTACCGCCGCAAGCTGAGCATGGCGCTGTTCTGATCAGAGCATCACCTGCGCCACTCCGGCGCGCGTGAGCCGATCCAGCTCCTGAGGATCTGCTTCGTTGTCGGTGACCAGCACATCAATGTCGGCGCAATCGCAGACCTGCATCCGGCTGCTCTGCCCGAGCTTGCTGGAGTCGGCGAGCAGCACACGTTGCCGCGCACGGGCGAGCATCGCCTGCGCCACCGCCACTTCCGCCCAGAGATAGCTTGACGCGCCCTGCCGCGCGTCGAGCGCCGTCGGCGAGATCAGCGCGATGTCCACGCGATGCCGCGCGATCTCCGCGACGGTGAACTCCCCGAAGGTCCCCGACGTCTCCGGCACATACGCCCCGCCGAGCATCAGCAGCTCGTGCCCCTGGCGCCCCGCCATCGCGTCGCACACCGCGACCGAGTTCGTGATCACCCGCAGCTCCTGCGCCTGGGCCAGCGCCTGCGCCAGCGCATGCGTCGTCGACCCCGCATCGATGAACAGGCTCATCCCCGGCTTCACCAGCGTGAGCGCCTGCCGCGCGATCGCCTGCTTCTGCCGCCGGCGCGACTGCGCCCGCTCCGCATAACTGGCCTCGGCCGGCACCTCCGACTGCACCGCGCCGCCGTGCACGCGGGCCAGCTTGCCGCCCTGCTCCAGCTCGATCAGGTCGCGCCGCACCGTCTCGCGCGAGACGCCGAGCTCGCGCGCCGCCTCGTCGGTCGTGAGGCGGTGCCGCTCCCGCAGCAGCAAGAGGATTTTGTCGTGTCGTTCCTGGGACCACATGGATCGCTCGTTCTCCCTGCCGGTGCCTGGCCCGCCGCATCCCTGTCGATGGGTTCAGCCGTCACCGGACTTCGCATTCACCCAAATCCACGCAGCGCCTTCATGACAGTTTGAGGATTTATTTGTGATGTTGTGGATATCCAGCACCTGACGCGAAGAAGGCTGTGGTTTTTCGTGTTTGTCGTTGTCTTGTCGTGGACGGTTGTGACAGTGCGGGTCGTTCGTTAGTCAAACCGGCTTCCTTTTCGAGCCTCCTTCGACGCCTCCTCCGACACCTCAACGCACCGAGTCCCCACCATGAAGCACCCGATGCCCACCGCCCTGGTCCTGGCCCTCAGCCTGGCCTACCTGACCCCCGCCGCCGCCCAATCGACCGACGCCGCGAAGTCCGCCGACACGACGGCCGCCTCGTCCTCCGAACGCTCCGAGCTCGAACGCGTCACCGTCTCCGTCGGCCGCGGCCAGCTGCGCTCCGTGCAGAGCCTGAGCCAGACCGAGTTCGACAACGCCCTGGCCGGCAGCAGCCCGCTGGCGACCGTCGCCCGCCTGCCCGGCGTGAACTTCCAGTCCGCCGACGGCCTGGGCAACTACGAGTGGTCGACCCGCTTCACAGTGCGCGGCTTCTCGCAGAACCAGCTGGGCTTCACGCTCGACGACGTGCCGCTCGGCGACATGTCCTACGGCAACTTCAACGGCCTGCACATCAGCCGCGCGATCTCGAGCGAGAACGTCGGACGCGCCTCGCTGTCGCAAGGCGCCGGCGCGCTGGAAGCGGCCTCGTCCAGCAACCTGGGCGGCACGCTGCAGTTCTATTCGAGCGACCCGCTGGACAAGTTCGGCTTCCGCGCCTCGCAGACCGTCGGCAGCGATTCCGCCACCCGCACCTTCCTGCGCGTGGACAGCGGCCGCACGGTCGCCGGCGATTTCTACATCAGCTACACCAACCAGGACGCTGACAAGTGGAAGGGCGACGGCAAGCAGAAGCAGGAGCAGTGGAACCTGAAGTGGACCAAGGCGATCGGTGACAGCCGCCTGTCGGCCTTCATCAACACCTCGCGCCGCAAGGAAGTGGACTACCAGGATCTGTCGCTGGACCTGATCAAGCGCAAGGGCGACACGCTCGACAACTTCTACCCGAACTGGAACGCCGCGATCAACGCCGCCAACACGCTGTGCGGCAACAACGGCAGCACCTACGTCGCCGCCTGCGACGACCAGTACTACGCCGGCGCCGGCCTGCGCAACGACGAGCTCTACGGCGTCTCCGCCGACCTGCGCCTGGCGCAGAACATCACCTGGAAGACGACCGCCTACTACCACCACAACAAGGGCATGGGCCTGTGGTTCACGCCGTACCAGGCCTCGCCGGACGGCACGCCGATCTCGGTGCGCACGACCGAGTACGGCATCAAGCGCGGCGGCGTGGTCTCCAACGCCGAGTTCGACCTCGGCGACCACCTGGTCAAGGCCGGCGTCTGGTTCGAGGACAACGACTTCGACCAGGCCCGCCGCTTCTACGCCGCCTCGGCCAACACCAGCGTCTACCAGTTCCCGAGCAATCCGTTCCTGACGCAGTGGCAGTACGCGTTCAACACGAAGACCTCGCAGTTCTCGCTGTCCGACACCTGGTCGGTCGCGAAGGACCTGACCGTCGGCGCCGGCTTCAAGGCACTGAAGGTCAAGATCGATGGTCAGCTGGAAGCGGGCACCGGCATGCCGTCGGGCTCGATCAGCGCGGAGAAGGGCTTCCTGCCGCAGCTGGGCATCAACTATCGCCTGTCGGCCAACAACGAGCTCTACGGCACGCTGGCCCGCAACATGCGCGCCTACCAGGGCGCGGCGACCGGCACCTCGCCGTTCGCGACGACCACCGCCGGCTTCGACGCGATCAAGGGCAGCCTGAAGCCCGAGACCTCCGACACCGTCGAAGCCGGCTGGCGCACCAGCGGCCGCGGTTATGAAGGCTCGGTCAGCGCCTACCTGGTCAACTTCAAGGACCGACTGCTGAGCGTGCAGCAAGGCTCCGGCATCCAGGGCAACCCGGTCGTGCTGTCCAACGTCGGCGACGTGCGCGCCACCGGCGTGGAAGCGGCGCTGTCCTTCCGCCTGGCGTCGGCGATCAGCTGGTACAACAGCGTGAGCCTGTCCAAGTCGACCTACCGCGACAACGTCGTCAGCGGCACCGACACGATCGCGATCCGCGGCAAGCGCGTGGCCGACGCGCCGGACACGATGATCAAGTCGCAGCTCAGCTATGACGACGGCGCGCTGTTCGGCAACATCGGCGTGGACTACATGTCCAAGCGCTACTACTCGTACACCAACGACGCTTCGGTCCCGGACCGCACGCTGGTGAACGTCAGCGCCGGCTACAAGCTGAAGAACGTCTCGATGCTGCGCGAGCTGAGCCTGCAGGGCAGCGTGACCAACCTGTTCGACAAGCACTACATCTCGACGATCGGCTCGAACGGCTTCACGAACAGCGACCCGACGGGCACCTACGCCACGTTGCTGCCGGGCGCCCCCCGTCAGTTCTTCGTGACGCTGACCGGGAAGTTCTGAGGCCATGGCCGGGGACGTCGATGACGTGAAGGGGCCCGCGGAGAACACCGTGAAGGCGGGCGCCCGGCTGACACGCCGTCAGCTGCTGGCGGGTTCGCTGGCGGCGCCGATGGCGGTGCCGCTGGCGGGCTGTGCCACGTCGGAACCGGCGGCCCCGGCTGCCGACCTCATCACGAAGGTCGATGCGGAGGCGCCGCGGCGCTTCCGCGTCGCCTTCGGGTCCTGCGCGAAGCAGTCCAAGCCGCAGCCGATCTGGCGCGCGATCGGGGCGGCGAAGCCGGACCTGTTCGTCTTCCTCGGCGACAACCTGTACGCCGACGCCCGCGACGCGGCCACGCTGCGGCAGCGTTACGCCGAGTTCATGGCGGTCGAGCCGTTGCAGGCCTTCCGGCGCTCGACGCGCCACGTCGCGATCTGGGACGACCACGACTTCGGCGACGACGACGAAGGCGCGGACTACCCGCTGAAGCAGCTCTCGCAGCAGCTGTTCTGCGACGCGTGGAACGAGCCGGCGGACTCGCCGCGCCGGCGCGCGGACGGCATCTACCAGAGCTATGTCTTCGAGGCGCTCGGCCGCCGCATCCAGGTGATCCTGCCGGACCTGCGCTTCAACCGCACGATGCTGACGGCGGATCCGTCGCTGAAGTCGAGCTACGCGGCGATGGTGCTGCGGGCCAAGCTCAGCGGACAGCCGATGACCGGCTGGTACGTGCCCGACGCGCGGCCCGAGGCGACGCTGCTCGGCGAAGCGCAATGGACCTGGCTCGAGGCTCAGCTGCGCGTGCCGGCGGACGTGCGGCTGATCGGCTCCAGCGTGCAGTTCGCGGCGGACGGCAGCGGCTGGGAAGGCTGGGCCAACTTCCCGCGGGAACGCGCGCGGCTGGTCGAACTGATCCGCACGACGCGCGCGGAAGGCGTCGTTTTCCTCAGCGGCGACATGCATTACGCGGAGCTCTCCAGCGTGGACGTCGCCGGCGGCTACCCGTTGTGGGACGCGACCTCCAGCGGCCTGACCGAGGTCTGGGACATCCCCACGCCCAACCGCAACCGGCGTTCGGCGGTGATGGCGGAGCTGAACTTCGGCGTGCTCGATGTCGAGCCTGTCACCGAAGGGGAGGATGATCTTCGCCTGCGCTTCGCGCTGTGCGACGTGAATGGAAAGGCCAAGGTGACGAAGGAACTGACGCTGTCGGGCCTGCGTTTCCCGGCCAAGGAGAAGACCGCATGACCTTGTCCCGACGCAGCCTGCTGCGGACCCTGCCCGCATCGCTGCCTGCCCTGGTGCCCGCCACCCTGCCCGCCCTCCTGCCCGCCTCGTTCGGGCTTTTTGCGTTTGACGCCCGGGCGCAAGGCGGCCAGCCGGCCTCGGCGGCGCTGGACGCGTTGATGGCTGCGGCGCGCAAGGAAGGCCGCGTGAACAGCCTGGGCATGCCCGACGACTGGGCCAACTGGCGCGCGACCTGGGCCGACCTGCAGCGGCTGTACGGCCTGGCGCACGTCGACACCGACATGAGCAGCGCCGAGGAGATCGCCAAGATCGAAGCCGAGAAGTCCAACGCGAGCGCGGACATCGGCGACGTGGGTTTCGAATTCGGCGCGATCGCGAAGGCGCGCGGCATCACGCAGCCCTACAAGCCGACGACCTGGGCGCAGGTGCCGGACTGGGCCAAGGATGCCGAAGGCCATTGGGCGCTCGCGTACACCGGCACGATCGCGTTCGCGGTGAACCGCAAGCGGCTCAAGGACGTGCCGCGCAGCTGGCAGGCGCTGTTCGCGTCCAAGGCGCGCGTGATGATCGGCGAGGTCGGCCGCGCGGCGCAGTCCAACGCGGCGGTGCTGGCCGCAGCGGTGGCGCTGGGCGGCGATGAGACGAAGCTGCAGCCGGCCCTGGCCGCATTCGCGCAGATCGCGAAGGACAAACGGCTGATCGGCACCAATGCGACGCCCGCGTTGATGGAGCGCGCCGAGGCCGACGTCTTCCTGCTGTGGGACTTCAACGCGCTGTCGTACCGCGCGAAGCTGCCCAACGCGGCGGACTACGAGGTGCTGATCCCCTCCGACGGCTCGATCACCAGCGGCTACACGACGATCCTCAACCGCTGGTCGCAGCGTCCCAACGCGGCGATGCTGGCGCGGGAATACATCTTCAGCGACGCCGGCCAGATGAACCTCGCGCGTGGCCATGCGCGGCCGATCCGCATCGCGCAGCTGCCGCTGCCCGCGGACCTGAAGGCGCTGCTCGTGCCCGAGGCGCAGTACGCGAAGGCGCGCGCGCTGAAGCCGGCCGTGTGGACCGAAGAGGTCAAGAAGCTGCCGCGCGCGTGGCAGCGCGACGTGGTGGGAGCGGCACGATGACCCCGAGCACCGGCCCTCTTCCTCCGCCATTTCCCGGCGCCTCGACGGGCGCCGGAGCGCCCACGTCCACGGCTGCGGCCACATCGATCTCCAGCGCTCCGCCAGCCTCCCTGCCCGCCTCCTCGTCCTCGATCGACGCGGCGGCAGAGGCAGCCGCCGCCATTGCGCAGGCGGCGGATCCGGCGCGCAAGCTGGTCGTGCTGCTCGCCGACGGCCTGCGCGCCGACACCGCGCGCGATTACATGGGCTACCTGCAGGCGCTCAACGAGGCGGGCCGCGCGCAATGGCGCTCGCTGCGCTGCGAGCTGCCGAGCCTGTCGCGCCCGCTGTACGCGACGGTGATCAACGGCGAGCCGCCGTTGACGCACGGCATCCTCGGCAACGGGCAGGCGGGACAGGCGCTGTCGCATCACCTGTTCCAGCGCCTGGACGCGCAGGGCGTGCCGGCGGCCGTCGCCGCCTATCACTGGTTCTACGAACTGCTGGCGGGCGAGGTCTTCGATCCGCTGCGCCATCGCGACGCGGTGCCGGCCGGTTGCGGCATCCAGGCGGCGCGCTGGTACTGGGAAGACGACTACCCCGACAGCCACCTGCTCGCCGACGCTGAAGCGCTGCGCCGCGCTCACCTGCCGGCGCAAGGTCCGTCGCTGCTCTTCATCCATCCGATGGGACCGGACCTCGCGGGCCATGTGCACGGCGGTGAATCGACGCAGTACGCGATGAGCGCGCGCAAGCTCGACATGCTGCTCGCGCAACTGCTGCCGCGCTGGCACGCGGACGGCTTCGACCTGCTGGTGACCAGCGACCATGGCATGAACGCCGACCGCATGCACGGCGGCCCGCTGCCGGTCGAGCGCGAGGTCCCGCTGGTCTGGGTGCCGCATGACGGCGCGGTGGGCTTGGACCTGCCCGAGCGCCAGACCGGCATCGCCGACTGGATCCTGGCGCGGCTGGGCATCAAGGACGCCACGGGCGGCGCGCTCGCATGAGCCTGAACGCGCGGACCGCCACGCGCCTCGCCGGGCCGCTGCTCCTGCTCACGGCCGCCGCGTTGCTGCTGCCCTTCGGCTGGCGCGCCATTGCATTGCTGGGTGACTGCATCGGTCAAGGCAACGGATGCGCCGTCGGCGAGTTGACCGCCGACAGCTACTACGTCGAAGCGGCCTGGAACACGCTGTGGCTGGGCACGCTCTCGGCGTTGATCGGCCTGGTCATCGGGCTCGGCGCGGCGATCGCGCTGCTGCGCGTTCCCCGGCTGGAGTCCTCGGTGACGCTGCTCGCCAGCCTCGGCGCCAACTTCTCCGGCGTGCCGCTGGCGGTGGCGCTGCTGCTGCTCTTCGGCGCGCAGGGCGTGGTGACGGCGACGATGCAGGCGGCCGGGCTTGCGCCGTGGGTCGACCTGCAGGGGCTGGACGGGCTGCTCCTCGCCTACATCTGCTTCCAGGCACCGCTCGCGACGCTGCTGCTCATCGCGCCGGTGAAGATGCTGGACGGCTCGCTGCAGGACGCGGCGGCCACGCTCGGCGCGGGGCCGGTGCTGTACTGGCGGCGCGTCGGGCTGCCGCTGATGCTGCCGAGCCTGGTGGAGGTTTTCGGTCTGCTCTTCGCCAATGCGGCGGCGGCCTTCGCCACGCCGTTCGCATTGAGCGGCACCGCAGCGCACGTGCTCGCGGTGCGGATCGCCTCGCTGGTCAGCGGCGACATCTTTGCGCAGCCCGAGCTGTCGGCGCTGCTCGCGCTGGTGCTGTTCGCGATGCTCGCGATGGTGATCGGCCTGACGCGCTGGCTGGCCGCGCGACTTCGGAAGGGCCGCGCATGAGTGCCGCGTCGACCTCCACCACGAACCGTCCCGTGATCTCGGCGCTCGCGCTGGCGTCACTGCTGATCGTGGTGCTCGTGCCGATGATGGCCCTGCTGGTCTACGGCCTCACCGGGCGATGGGATCGCCACTGGTGGCCGGAGGATCCGACGCTGCGCTGGATCGTCGATGCCGTCGTCGATCCGCGCGTGCAAGGCGCGGTGCTGCGCACGACGCTGCTCGCCTTGGCGAGCGCGACCCTGGCGCTGGTCTGCGGCGCGCTGGCGACGATTCCCGCGGCCCTCGCGGTGCAACTCGACGATGGCCCGGCCGCCCGGCGGCTGCAGCGCACGCTGGACCTTGTCGCGCTGCTGCCTTTCGCGATCGCGCCGGTGGTCATCGCGATCAGCGCGCTGGAGCTCTTCGTCGGCCGCTGGGGCGGCTGGTTGCCGCTCCCGCTGGTCTACGTCGCGGTGGTCGCGCCGACGCTGTTCCCATTGATCCACAAGACGCTGCAATCGGCGCTCGCGCAGCTGAACGCAGCCTCGCTGATCGAAGCCGGCCGCACGCTCGGCGCGAGCGACGGCCACACCGTGCGACGCGTGCTGCTGCCGATGCTGGCGCCGGCGCTGCTCGCCGCGTTCCTGCTCGCGTGGGTCACGGCGGCGATGGAATTCGCGATCGCGAACCTGCTGCTCGGCGGACAGCTGGAGCTGCTCCAACCGCTGATGAACAGCCTGCGCAACGCCAACGGCCACCAGGCGGCGGCGCTGATGGTGCTGGCCTTCGCTGGTGTCGGCGCGGTGGTCGCGGCGGTCGCCGCGCTCACCCGCCGCTGGACTTCGGGCGCGTAGAGCCGATGAGCGCACGCCTCGCCACGCCCTCACGTCCCCACCTCACTTCAACGACCTCCGTGCGATGACATCGACTGCTCCTTCGACCTCCCCCGATACCGACCTGCCGGCGCAACTCGCGGTCCGCGGCGCGGAGCTGGCGCTGGGCGGCCGGCCGGTGCTGCGCGGCATCGACCTGACCCTGGCACGCGGCGAGGTCGTCGCGCTGCTCGGCGCCTCGGGCTGCGGCAAGACGACACTGCTGCGCTCGATCGCGGGACTGCAGCGTCTGGACCGCGGGTCCATTGCGATGGCGGGTCAGTTCGTCCAGTCGCTGCGGCCGCAGCAGCGCGACATCGGCATGGTGTTCCAGCACTACGCGCTGTTCCCGAATCTCTCCGTGCGCGAGAACATCCGCTTCGGCCCGCTGGCGCGCGGCGAGGAAGAAGCGCTCGCCGACAAGCGGGCGGACGAGTTGCTCGACCTCATCGACCTGCGCGCGTTGGCGGATCGGCTGCCTCAGGCGCTGTCGGGCGGTCAGCGCCAGCGCGTGGCGCTCGCGCGGGCGCTGGCGACGCGGCCGATGCTGCTGCTGATGGACGAGCCGTTCTCCGCGCTCGACGAGCACTTCCGGCTGCCGCTGCGGCGACAGTTCCGGCAACTGCAGCGCGAGCTCGGACAGAGCTGCGTGATCGTCACGCACGACCGCGAGGAGGCGTTCGAGATCGCCGACCGCGTGGCGGTCATGTTCGACGGCGTCATCGCGCAATGCGCGTCGCCGCGCGAGCTGCGACGCGCGCCGGCGAACCGGCGGGTGGCGGACTTCCTGGGGATCTTCAACCGGTTGGACGCGAAGACCTTGGACGGCGAATGGCGGCGAGACAGCGGGCATTGGATCGCGCCGGTGGAGGCACTGGTGCTCGCCGATGGACAGGGCGCCAGCGACGCTTCCTGTGAAGCGCTGCGATTCACGGCAACGCTGCGGGCAAGCTATCCCGGGCAGCAACGCGTGGCGTGCGAGCTCGAAGGGCCGGGAGGCCAGACGCTGACGCTGTGGCGCAGGCACGAGGACGCGGAGATTGCTCCCGGCAGCGCGGTGCAGGTGGCGATCGCGGAGCCGGCGTTGCGGTGGATCGAGGAGTAGCAGCCGGCCCGGACAGGCGATGAGAGGCTCGACACCCCGGCGATCTTTGAGTGGCTGCCGGTTCGATGCCAGCCTCAAACCTCCTGAGGCCGGTACTCTGAGGGCAACGCCTCCCGATACGGATAGAACTTGAAGAACGGCCTCGCCTCATCGAGCGTGCGCACGACCGACGGGCGCTGCATCAACCGCTCGAAGTACGCCGCGAGCCGTTTCTGCGCATCCCCGAACGGCACCAGCGTCGCCGCATAGAACAGCGACGGCGCCGCCGCGCAGTCCGCCATGCTGAAGTGCTCTCCAGCAGCCCACTCGCGGCCGGCGAGCCGCTCTTCCAACATCCCATACGCCATGGCCAGCGTGCCGCGCGCCTTGTTGACCGCGATCGGATCGCGGTCCGCCTCCGCGCGCAGGCGGTCCCCGACGATCGCCTGCATCGGCAGCATCACGTAGAGATCGAGCAGCCGGTCCATCAACCTCACTTCCAGCGCCGCGTCCTCATCCGTCGGCACCAACTGCTGATCCGGCCGGCCGTATCGCTTCGCGAGGTACTCGATGATCACGCTGGTCTCCGGCACCACGCGATCGCCGTCCACCAGGAGCGGCATCTTCCCCGTCGGCCAGCGCGCGAGGAACTCCGCCCGCTGCGCCGGATCGCCGAGATCGAGGAATCGCCGCTCGACGTCGATGTCCAGCTCGTTCAACGCGATCAACGCCTTGTGGCAGAACGAAGAGAGCGGATGGAAGTGCAGGCTCAGCGCCATGTCATTCACCTTGATGAGGTTGCCGTGAAAGACAGGTTAACTCGCGCGAAACGCCCCACCCGTCGCTATGCTCCGCCGCAGGGTTCAAGTCGAGCCCGCCGGAGACCTCATCGTGCCTGCATTTCCGTCGAAGCCTGCAGCGGCATTGGCCGCGATCCTCTTGGCTGTCTCGCTGTGCGCCTGCGGCGATCCCGGCCCGCGTACAACGATTGTGCTGACCGTCAGCGCGCAAGGTGACATGACCTTCGAGGGGCGTCCGATCGCCGCGAATGCGTTGCTGCAGGCGCTCGAGACCCGGCGGAAGCAGGGCGATCCGATCACCCTGCTCATCCGCGCCGAGCCGACGACCTCCTACGACAAGGTCGGCACGGCGATGGTCAGGGCGAACGAAGCAGGCATCGCGGACATCTCGTTCAAGAACGATCTTCCGCCGCCGTCGGCCTACGCCCCGTCGGCATCGGACGAAAGCGCCCGCTGACCCCAGCTTCCGAAGCCGCCGTCGCGCATCCGCTCCTCCGATCGAGCCACATCACCATCCGCTTGACGTTCCCGTTTCCCTGCACTACATTTATTACATCGTATGCGATTTAAGCGCATCCGATCAACAACCTCCCTCCCATCACTTCCTGGAATCCATCATGACCAAGATCGACAAAGTCCTCCTGACCGGCAAGACCCACACGCAAGTGGCGGGCGGCGGCTCCAAGGCCAGCCGTCACGACTACAAGGTGAACATGACCTTGACCGCCCCCGGCGCTCCTACGCACCAGTTCGACGCCATCGTGCCCCACCCGACCGCGGAACAGCTCTTCGCCGGCGCCTGGTCGGCCTGCTTCACCGGCGCCATCGGGCTGGCCGCCAGCGGCCGCAAGCTGACACTGCCCGACGACATGGCCGTGGACATCGAGGTGGACCTGGGCATGACCGGCAACGCCTACTTCCTGCAAGCCCGCCTGAACGTGCGCCTGCCCGGTCTCGACCAGGAAGTCGCCGAGGCGCTGGTCCACGAAGCGGACCAGACCTGCCCCTACTCGAAGGCGGTCCGCGGCAACATCGACATGGCGTTGACGGTGACGACGGCCTGAGCCGACTTTCCTTGCCCATATATGTCGCATGCGATCAATACGCATGCGGCATTCATGGACATCGAAGGCACGATAAAGTCGCATGCGATGGACGCGCGGCGTCCACGCATCCGACCACGAGGGATCCCGATGTCCGCAGCCAAGAAGTCGCCCGCCGAAGCATTCCCGCTCGCCGAGTACCTGTGCTTCGCCGTGTACTCCGCCAACCTGGCCTTCGGCCGGGCCTACAAGCCGATGCTGGACCAGTTGGGACTGACCTACACGCAGTACATCGCCGTCGTCGCCCTCGCCGAGGAGGACGACCAGACCGTCGGCAGCCTCGGGGCGAAGCTGTTCCTCGAGTCCAACACCCTGACGCCGATGCTCAAGAAGCTCGAGGCGATGGGCTACGTCGAGCGCCAGCGCGACCCGGCGGATGAACGCATCGTCCGCGTGCGCCTGACCCGCAGCGGCCGCAAGCTGCGCGACAAGGCGACGGAGCTGAACACCCCGCTGCTCGCCGCCACCGGTCTCTCGCCGGACGAGTTCTCCCGCGTGCAGAAGAGCATCGCGGCGCTGCGCGACAGCCTGATCGCGTCGACAGGGGACGCCGACGCCTGATTCCGGGCCCCCCACACTCTGTTTCCATCGCTCATCGCCCTTGCCGGGGCCGGCGCCCCTTCACGGGAACGGTCTTTGCCCGCTGCCCGGTTCCCGTCCGTGCAACATCGCAAGAAGACGAACAAGGAGGATCGATGGAAGCCGCCTCTCTGAAACTGGGCCTCGTCGGCAACTGCGCCGTCAGCGCATTGATCGACGACCGCGCCCGCGTCGTCTGGTGCTGCGCCCCACGCTTCGACGGCGATCCCGTCTTCCACGCGCTCATCGACTCCCCGGACGGCATCGGTCCTGACGGCACCTTCCAGGTCGAGCTGGAAGATTTTTCCCGCAGCGAGCAGTCCTACGACCACGGCACCGCCGTGCTGCGCACCCGCCTCTACGACACGCACGGCAACGCGATCGAAGTCACCGACTTCATGCCGCGCTTCTTCCTCAACGACCGCCCCTACCGGCCCATGATGCTGGTGCGCCGCATGCGCCCCATCCAGGGCCATCCGCGCATCCGCGTCATCCTGCGGCCCGTCATCCAGTGGGGCTCCGCCCATCCGGCGCGCACCCGCGGCAGCAACCACCTGCGCTTCGTCGGCCCAGAAGGCACCATCCGCCTGACCACCAACGCGCCGCTCACCTACGTGCAGGAAGAGACGCCCTTCGCGCTCGACATGCCGATGAGCTTCATCTTCGGCCCCGACGAGACCCTGGACCGCGCCGTCGAGGACACCGCCCGGCTGCTCGAGGAGAAGACCATCAGCTACTGGCGCGACTGGACGCGCCGGCTCGCCATCCCGCTCGAATGGCAGGAAGCGGTGATCCGCGCCGCCATCACGCTGAAGATGTGCCTCTTCGAGGAGACTGGCGCCATCGTCGCCGCGATGACCACCAGCGTGCCCGAGGCGCCGCACACGCAGCGCAACTGGGACTACCGCTACTGCTGGCTGCGCGACGCGTTCTTCGTCGTGCGCGCGCTCAACAGCCTGTCCGAGACGGGCACGATGGAGGACTACCTCCGCTGGATGCGCAACATCATCGGCCAGTCCAAGGACGGCCACGTGCAGCCGCTCTACGGCATCGGGCTGGAGGCCAAGCTCACCGAGTACATGGTCCCGCACCTGCGCGGCTACCGCGGCATGGGCCCGGTGCGCGCGGGCAACCAGGCCTACGAGCATTTCCAGCACGACGTCTACGGCAACATCGTGCTGGGCTCGGCCCAGTCCTTCTTCGACCACCGCCTGCACCAGCGCGCCGGCATCGACGAATTCGCGCTGCTGGAGCGCGCCGGCGAGCAGGCCTTCGCGATCCACGACAAGCCCGACGCCAGCATGTGGGAGTTGCGCACGCGGGCCCGCGTCCATACCTCGTCGGTGCTGATGAACTGGGCCGCCTGCGATCGCCTGGCCAAGATCGCCAACGTGCTCGCGCTGCCGCAGCGCGCCGCGCTCTGGCAGGAACGCGCCGCGCTGATCAAGCAGAAGATCCTCGACAACGCGTGGAGCGAGAAACGCCAGGCCTTCGTCGAGAGCTTCGGCGGCAAGGACCTCGACGCCAGCGTGCTGCTGATGACCGAGGTCGGCTTCATCGATCCGATGGACCCGCGCTTCATCAAGACCGTCGACGCGCTGGAGGCCTCGCTCTGCGACGGCCCCTACATGCGTCGCTACGAGGCGCCCGACGACTTCGGCAAGCCCGAGACCTCGTTCAACATCTGCGCGTTCTGGCGCATCGACGCGCTCGCGCGCATCGGCCGCGTCGAGCAGGCGCGGGAGCTGTTCGAGGCGCTGCTCGCCTCGCGCAACCACCTCGGCCTGCTGTCCGAGGACACCCACCCGGAAACCGGCGAACTCTGGGGGAACTTCCCCCAGACCTACTCGATGGTGGGGATCATCAACGGGGCCGTGCGGTTGTCGCGGCCGTGGGAGTCGAAGATCTGAGGCTCAGGCCTGCACCATGCCGCCGTCGACGAACAGCTCGATGCCGGTGACGAAGGACGAGGCGTCCGAGGCCAGGTAGACCGCCGCCTTCGCGATGTCCTCCGGCTGGCCGATGCGGCCGATCGGCAGCTGCGAGGTCAGATAGTCCAGCAGGCCTTGCTGGTTGGCCGGATCGGGGCCGGCGAGTTCCACAAGACCCGGCGTGTGGATCGGGCCGGGAGACAGCGTGTTGATGCGGATCGCGCGGCCCTTCAGGTCCAGGATCCAGCTGCGCGCCAGGTTGCGCACCGCCGCCTTCGTCGCGCTGTAGATGCTGAAGTTCGCCGTGCCCATCGAGCTCGTCGTCGATCCGGCCAGGATCACCGACGCGCCGCTCGTGGCCTTGTCCAGCAGCGGCAACGCCTTCTGCACCGTGAAGATCACGCCCTTGACGTTGCGCTCGAAGGTCTCGTCGACATGCTGCTCGGTCAGCTCGCCCAGCGGCGCCATCGTGCCGCCGCCAGCATTGGCGTAGAGCACGTCCAGGCGGCCGTGGCGCTCGCCGACTTCGGCATACAGCCGATCCAGATCGGCCAGCTTCGTCGAGTCCGCCTGCACGCCGATCGCGTTCGGGCCGATCGCGGCGACGGCGGCGTCGAGCTCCGGCTTGCGACGGCCGGTGATGTAGACGACCGCGCCTTCCGACGCGAAGGCCTTCGCGGCCGCCAGGCCGATGCCCGTGGTGCCGCCGGTGACGACGGCGACCTTGCCTTCAAGTTGCTTGCTCATGTTTCGCTCCATTCAGGAAGTGGTGAAGAGGTGAGCGAAGCTTAAGAATTCGTATCTATCGAATAAAGCCGTCGAACTCGACTTCTTTTTTCCCAATCCTGAATAATCAAGACTTCAGGAGGAGACATCGATCGATGGACCAGTTGCTTGCCCTGCGCGTCTTCGTGCGCATCGCCGAATCGGGCGCGTTCTCTAAGGCTGCGGACGCGATGAACATCCCGCGTCCCACCGTGACGAAGCTGGTGCAGGACCTGGAGCGCCACCTCGGCACGCGGCTGCTGCAGCGCACGACGCGGCGCGTCAGCGTGACGCCCGAAGGGGCGGCCTACTACGAGCGCGCCCGGCGCCTGATCGAGGATCTCGCGGAGATGGACGAGCTGGCCGCGCAGTCGCGCGCGCAGGCGCGGGGCCGGTTGCGCGTGGACATCGGCTCGGTGCTCGCGAACATGATCCTGATCCCCGCCCTGCCGGACTTCCGCGCGCGACATCCCGAACTGCACGTGGATCTCGGCGTCAGTGACCGCCCCGTCGACCTCATCGGTGAGGGCGTCGACTGCGTGATACGCGGCGGCGAGCTCGCGGACAACACGCTGGTCGCGCGCCGCATCGCCGACCTCGATTGGGTCACCTGCGCCAGCCCGGTCTACCTGAAGGCGCGCGGCGTGCCGAAGCATCCGTCCGAGCTGCTCGCCCGTGCCCATGGACCCCAGGATCGATCGCGTGTGCCGGGTCATGCGATCGCGGGCTACTTCTCGTCGTTGACGGGCCGGGCGTTTCCGCTGGAGTTCCACCGAGGCGACGAACACCTGCAGATCGCCGGTGAAGCGGTGATGGCCGTCAACGAGAGCACCGCGCACCTGAGCGCGCTGCTGTCCGGCGCGGGCTTGGGGCAGACCTTCCGTTTCGCGGCGGCGCCGCATCTGCAGAGCGGCGCGTTGCGCACGGTGCTCGACGACTGGACCCGCCCGCGCCATCCGCTGCACGTGGTCTACCCGGCGTCGCGGCACCTGAGCGCGAAGCTGCGGCTGTTCGTCGACTGGGTCGCCGACGTGTTCGCGCCGTTCGACGATCGACCGCGACGCTGAACCCCCATTTGGAGCGACTCAAAGATGTTCGCATGCCCCATTTGGGGGCCGCGAAAAGAAAGAGGCCCCGCACTGCGGGGCCTCTTGGAACTGGGGGCGTGAGCCAATTGGATTGAGCAGCCGGACTGCCGCTTCCGTTTGGGTCGTACCCCGCTAGAGGGTGGGTCAAGCTTGTTGCCCGAAAAAGAATAATAAGACGCATGCTTACCTCCGTCAATCCGCTGGAACGAGTCGCAGTCGGCCGGCTGCTGGAGTTCCTTTCCGACCGAATGCCTTGGCACCGATCGTTGTGGGGAATCGGCATCGTGCTGGCGATGGATGAGCTGTTCGAAGCTTGCGAAGCGATGCGGCAAGGACATCTCAGCGAGGGCTCGGTCAAGCGCATCGCAACGTCGCTGCAACGACGCGTGGGCGTTCATCCCGCCTTTTCAGAGTCAGAGAAGGCCTTTCTCCGCGACCAGGTCCGGCAAGTGCCTCGCGCAGACAGCGCCGCTCACTTCGGCATCCGTGAGTTGTCTTTGCGCGCGGCCAAGGACTATCTGTTGCGCTGGAGCGGGACGATCGCCAGCGGGACGGGGAAGTTCACTGTTGAACATTTCGCCCGAAGCGTGGCAGCCCATCTGCTTGATGCGGGCTTTGCGGAGCAATATCTGAACGGCTTCATCCGCGCACGACTCGGCGCGGAATCGCCGATCACGCTGGCGCAGTTGTGCGAGGAGCTCTCCGGCGAGATGACCGCGAGCCCGCGACGGCCGTTCCAGGTGTTGCTCGCGTTCACCAGCATTCCGGAATTGCCCAATGGCGTTCCGACGAACTGGCTCCACGGGCCGGAGGTCCCGGCCTGGCTGCAACTTCATGGCTTCGACACTGCGGACGTGCGCGCGCCTGTGGCAATGGTGTTGGAGGTCATGGCCAGGGATGTTGTGGGAGCGGCCAAAGCTGCACGAGATACCGCCGACCGATACGCCGCGCGGGCATTGATCGCGACTGCCAAGACATTGAACCGCTTTCCACTGCTCTGGGTAGCGGGCAGCACGGCACCAGCGCCCCTGAGGGAGGCGTCGCGCGGAGTCGGTGTGAAGGAGCTATTCCGGGAGGATCGCGTGTTCTCTTCGGACGCGAATCAGAACGTCGATGCGGCGCTCGAACTGCTCGCGCATCTTGAGGGGAGTTCCCCGCCAGCCGCCATCGCAGGTGGCTGGGCCGCCATCGAAGGACTACTTGCGGATCCCAATGATCGAGCCCTCGCGGCCGACAACCTTGCCACGCTGGTCACCTGCTCTTTCCCAAGGGCCGAGCTCACGGCGCTGTCGTATCGAGCACAGCGCAAACACCCGGGCTCGACGCAGGAACTGCAAGGCGTCAGCGTCAACCGGGAACGCTCCAGGCTGGTCGCGAGGATGATCCTGGAAGGACGCATGCCGCAACTACCCGCCCTGGCGGATCAAGCGGCTGTCGCACGATTGAACAAGTTGCTTGGAAACCCAGGTCCGGAACTCCAGACGATCAGGGATTCAATCGGCGATGCTTTCCATCGCCTGTATCGCCAGCGCAATCTCATCCTCCACGGCGCAAGGTTGGACAGCGTGGCACTCACGGCGAGTCTTCGCACAGTGTCCAAACTTGCCGGCGCCGGGATGGACCGGATCACGCATGGGCACTACGTTCAACAATTGAAACCGCTCGAACTGGTTGCGAAGGCCAACTTGGCCATCTCGCTGGCGAGCCGGGAAGATCCGCTCGGATGCGTTGACCTGCTCGAGATCGCCTGAACCAGTGCAGAGCTGAAGAGCCGCTTCAGCGCGGAGCGACGGTCGCTGGAGGCACTGATGCCGGGGTCGCCGGCTTCGCGCGCAGCACCCACACCACCGACGCGATCGACAGGCCGACGATGACGACGTTGCTCATCGCGAAGAGCACCGGCGCGAGCGTCGTGAACACCGGATCGTCGCCGCGCTCGGCGAAGCGCATCGTGCCGGTGGAGATCGCCGTCGCGCCGAAGGTGAAGGCCCAGTACGACAGCGTGAACGGCTGGCGGATCCACGGCATCAACCGCAGCACCATCAGCGCCTGCACGATGGCGTAGCCCAGCAGCATGCGGGCGACGATGTCCGGCGGACCGACGGTGACCGCCGCGTAGGCCAGCAGCGACACGGCGGGCGGCGCCATCTGGATGCCGACCGTCGGCCGCAGCGCCAGCGGAAGCGGTTCGACGGTCAGGAAGCGGCCCAGGATGATGGATTCCTGGACGATCCAGGCCAGCACGCCGGCGCCGAAGAACAGCTGGCCCCAGGTCGGCCACCCGAGCGCCGACATCGCGATCGCGGACACCAGGTTGGCGCCGACGGTGGGCAGGTAGAGCACGGTGGTCGTGGTCTTCTCGTCGCGGCCGCCGCGCCACTGGCCGCCGTGGCGCCACAGCCCGAACAGCAGCGACGCCGCCACGCCCACCAGGATGATCGCCGTCCCCGCGCCGTGCGCATGGGGCAGCACGCCGATGCCGGCGAGCATCGTCGCCACCGGCACCAGCGCGATGAAGCAGCACAGGATGGGATGCGCGGCCTCGGCCTTGGCCGCCTCGCGGACCGCGATCCACTTGATCGCGAACCGGACCAGCAACACCGCCCACACCGCGACGGCCACCGCCATGACGGCCTCGCCGATCCAGGCCGGGAAGCCCCACAGGCGCGCCGCCACGCGCCAGCCGTTGCCCAGGCCGGTCAGGCCCAGCACCATGCTGAAGTAGGAGGCGGGGACCGCCCATCGGGAAACGTTCATCGGGATGCTCCTGCGCGCACGTCGACCGGGGGAGCGGTCGGACGAGCGGACTGTAGGAGCGGCCCTTCAGGGGATCAATCGGGAGTTGTTGGAAGCTCCCTCCAAAGGCACCGGGGAGCGGGCCTGACGTGCGATCTGCGGAGCCGGAGGGAGACCGGCAGTCCGAGAAGACCGGGAGGCTGAGGGGAGCGAGGTATCAGCGGAATCAGAGGTCGAGCGTCAGCGCCTCGCCCGCGGTCCGCGACACGCAGACGCACATCAGTTGCTGCGCCGTCTTCTGCGCGTCGGTGAGCACCTCGTCGCGATGCTCCGGCGTGCCGGCGATGACACGCGTCGCACAGGTGCCGCAGTTCCCGATGCGGCAGGACGCCGGGACGCGCACGCCCTGCGCCTCCGCCGCCTCCAGGATCGACCGGTTGGCGGGCACGACGATGTCCTTGCCGCTGCGCACCAGGTGCACGACGAACGCGCGGTCCTCGGGCTTGGCGGTGTCGACGCTGAACTTCTCGAAGTGCACGCGCGCGGAGGGAATGCCCGCGGCGACGGCATCGGCGATGACGGCGTCGATCAGCCGGCCCGGTCCGCAGACATAGACGTGGTCGGACTCGCCGAGGCCACGCATCAGCGCCGGGACATCGAGACGGTCGCCCGCGTCCTTCGCATGCACCAGCACGCGTTCGCCGAAGGCATCGATCAGCTCGCCGAGAAACGCCGCCTGCGTGCGGGAGCGGACCGCGTAGTGCAGCTCGAACGCCTCTCCCCGCGCGACGAGCGCATGCGCCATCGCCTTGATCGGCGTGATGCCGATGCCGCCAGCGATCAGCACTGCCTTGTGTGGCGCATCCATCAAGGCGAATGCGTTGCCCGGCAGCCCGCAGTTCAAGCGCACACCGAGGGCGAAGTCCTGATACACGGCCATCGAGCCGCCCTTTCCTTCGGATTCCTGCAGCACGGCGATCTCGTAGGCATCGGTGCGATGCGGGCTGGACGAGATCGAGTAGCTGCGTGTCGACGCCGTGCCGTCGGCCAGCCGCACCGGCACGTCGAGGTGAGCACCCGCGACGACCGCCGGCAGCGGCGAGCCGTCGGCGGACCGCAGCTCATAGGCGCGGACAGACGGCGTCAGTTGACGCACGCCAGCGACTGTCATCGGGAGCGGACCGTCGCCGAGCACCAGCGGTCCCGCCGATGCCGCGGAAGCCGCAGCCGCGCCAGCGGCTCCCGAGGCGTCCGAAGCGCTCGCGGCGATGACCGACTTGGCCTCGCTCAACTGCGTCTTCAGCTTCTGCACCTGCGCGCGCAGCGGCGCCATCAGCGTCGCGACCTCGGCTTCCGTGAAGCGCGGCGTGATGTGCTGCGGGCAGTTCCAGTCCCAGCCCTCGATGCGGATGAGGAAGGCGCGCTCGACCGTCGCGCCGTAGGCCGGATCGCTCACGGCGGCGATCGCCGCGTCGCCTTGCGCGCTGTCGCCCGCCTCGACCAGCTCCACGCGGCCCAGCAGCTTCAGCCGGCGGCGATTCGGATAGTCGACGACGATCATCGAGATCCGGTCGTCCTTGCGCAGGTTGCCGACGCTCAGGTACTGCACGTTGCCGCGGAAGTCCGCGAAGCCGATCGTCCGCGCGTCCAGCACCTTGAGGAAACCCTTCGGGCCGCCTCGATGCTGCACGTACGGCCAGCCGGTCTCGCTGACGGTGGCCTGGAAGAAATGATCGGCCTCGGCGATGAACTGCGACTCGCGCGGCGTCAGCACGTCGCCCCGGTCGCTCATCGTGTCGAGGAACGCGTACTGCTCGCGACTGCCCATCTCCGACTGGACCTCGCGGACCGTCGGCGTGAAGGTGATGTCGGAATAGGCGCGTCCCATGATGAGCTCCCGGTGGCGATGGCAATAACGATGACGATGAGGAGGCGGCGGCTGACGTTCCCCGTGGGCGGCGCGGCTTACGCCGTCGCCGGCAGCTCGAGCTTCACGCTCGGGAAGTCGATCTCGACCAGGCTGGCCTTGCCCAGGATGTTGGTCAGGAAGTTCATGCCGACGTGCGTGATGATCTCGACGATCTGCGCCTCGTCGACGCCGGCCGCGCGGACCTGCGTCAACTCCAGCGCGGAGATCTCGCCGCGCTTCTCCATCAGGCTCTGTGCGAACTTGAGGATCGCAGCCGAGGTGTCGTCGTCGCTGGTGCCGGCGCGGGCGGCGGCGATCTCTTCGGTGGACAGCCCCGTCTTGCGGCCGATCGCCGTGTGCGCCGAGACGCAGTACTGGCAGCCGTTCTGCTGGGCCAGCGCCAGCGCGATGCGCTCGCGGTCCAGCGGGTCGAGGCTGCCGCCGTTGGCGACGCCGTACAGGCCGAGGAAGGCCTGCAGCGCGGTGGTCGAGTTGGCGAACACCTTGAGGAAGTTGGGGACCATGCCGAGCTGGCCCTGGATCGCGTCCAGCAGGGCCTTCTGCTCGGGCGTGGCGGTGGACGATTCGACGACATTGATGCGGCTCATGAGAGGGCTCCGGGTGGGTTGAAGGTGAACGCATGGTGGCCTTCATGCCCTGCGGAGAGAATCGGCGCGGCGGGAAAATGACTCTTCCAGGATCAGGAAAGATATGGACAAGCTCGATGCCATGGCGATCTTCGTGGCCGTCGTCCAGGACGGCGGTTTCTCCGCGGCGGCGCGACGGCTCGGCGTGTCCGCGCCGGTCGTCACGCGCGCGGTGAGCGAGCTGGAGGCCGCGATGAACGTGCGCCTGCTGGTGCGGACGACGCGCGTGGTCAAGGTCACCGAGGTCGGCGAGCGCTACGCGCAGGACTGCCGCCGGGTGCTCGGCGAGCTGCAGGACATCGAGCAGGCGGCGAGCGGCTCGCACGGCGCGGTGCGCGGGAAGCTCGTCGTCAGCGCGTCGGTGATGTACGGGCGGCTCAAGCTCAACGAGGTGGTGCTCGAATATCTGAAGCGCTATCCGGAGACGGAAGTCGAATGCCGCTTCATCGATCGCAACGTCAACCTGCTCAACGAGGACATCGACGTCGCTATCCGCATCGGCGACCTGCCCGATGCGTCCTTCCATGCGACGCCGCTCGCGACGGTGCGGCGCGTGGTGGTCGCGTCGCCGGCGTATCTCAAGCGGCACGGGACGCCGAAGCAGCCGAAGGATCTGGAGAAGCACACGCTGATCGCGGCGCTCGGCGTGGAGCCGGGGGCGGAGTGGAAGTTCCGCGAGGGGTCAGGTGTTGACGCCGCGACCGTCGCGGTGCCCGTGCGGGCGCGACTGGCCACCAACAGCAACGACCACGCGATCGTGGCAGCGAGCGAAGGGCTCGGGATCACGCGCGTGCTGTCGTACATGGTGGAGGCGCAGCTCGCGTCCGGGGAGCTGGTGGAAGTGCTCGCGAAGTACGCGCCACCGGCCGTGCCGGTGCAGGCGCTCCAACATCAAGGCCTGCGCGCGTCGCGCAAGGTGCGCGCGTTCATCGATCTGGCGGTGGAGCAGCTGCGCGTCTGAGTATCACGTCAGCAGGACGCGGCGGCCGATCGCCGCGAGCGGACGCTCGACGACACGTTGCACGCCGGGACGCAGCAGCAGCGGCTTCAGCATCATGCGCACCGCAAGGTCCATCGGCAGATTCGAACTGACGAGCTGGATGGCGTCCTTCGTCGGTTGCTCGGCGTTGGCGATAGGAGCGGGACCACCATCGGCAGCACCCGTGCGCAGGCGCCCGTTGACCGCATGCCTCAATGCGATCGAGGCGTCTTCCTTGCGCAGTTCCAGTGCGCGACGCACCAGCGCGGCGAGCACCTGCCCGCGATGCAGCCCCTCGATCTCGCGGTACTTGCGGAAGAAGGCGAAGAAGTTCTTGTAGTGCTGCACCTCGTCGCAGCGGATGCGCCAGAACAGGTCGCGCAGCACCGGCTCTTCGGTGGCCTCGTGCAAGGCCTGGTAGTAGGTCGTCGTGCCCATCTCGACGATGCAGCGCGCCACCATCTCCTGGCCGCGCGTGGGCTCCAGCTCGTCCATCGTGCACAGGCGCGCGTATTCGTCGAAGAAGCCGGCGTAGGCCGTCTCCCAGTCGAAGCCCGGCCACACGTGGCGCACATAGGCCTTCAACGCGGCGCCGTGCTGGAGCTCCTCCGGCTCCCAGTGATCGCGCAGCCAGGCGGCGACCTCGGCATCGTCCGCGAAATGCTCGATGAGGTTGCGCGTGTACATGTCGCTGCCGCTCTCGATGAACGAGGCGCTGCAGACCAGGAGGAAGAGCGCATCGTGCTCGCGCACGCGCTCAGGCGCGATGCGGGACAGGTCCAGGTCCTCGAGGGACCAGCGGGTCGGTGACATGGGAGCGATCATGCCCGCCAACGCGGCAATCGGCGTGCGAAGCCCGTTAACGCGTCAGGTCATCGATGCAGCTCTTCAACATGGGCAGACTCAGCATGAAGAGCCAGACCCAGCCGGCCCACGCGCGTTTTCGCCTTTGCTGCTTCGTCGGCGCCTGCAGGCTGGCAATCGGACTGCCATCGCTCGGCCGCCGCTTCGACCCGGGCAACTGCTCGAACAGCTCATCCCAGCGCTCCACGTTCCGCATCGACGTCACCATCTGCAGCCACTCGGGGAACTGCGACCTGAGGATGCGCAGCTTCGGCATGTCCTCGGTCAGACGCCGCCGGGTCGGATCCTGGTCATCGCGCAGCCGCTGGATCAGTTCGGCGTAGACGTCGAAGACCTTGTTGTCGAGGGTGAAGAAGAAGTCCCGCTGCAGGATCGCCGCCTGCACGAACTCACCGAGCGGCCCCAGCGCTTCCAGTCGACGGAAGTCCGCCTTCCAGCCGAAGACACGGATCGCCGGCAGGAACAGGAACTGATGCCCGGGCTGCCAGCCGTTGGCGAGCAGGACGGCCACCCGGGCTTCGAAATGGGCCGGCGCGTCGATGCTCGACAGCCGCGGATCCGATAGCGCGACGGTCAGCGCCGCTTCGGCCGCCTTCTCGCTGTCGATCTCCGTGGCCAGCTTCGCATTGAATTCGTCGAACACCGCCTGGCCCGGATCGTCGCTTGCCTCGATGGCATCGATGACATCGGCCTGCGGGGTCCCGGCGGAGGGAACGCTGGCGGTGTTCGCGACGTCGATGTCGCGTCGCGGTTCCGGGTCTTGCCGCACGCCTTGCCGATCGCGTTCGACGATCCATTGCAGCGCCGCAAGATAGTCCTCGCGCAACGCGTGAAAGGCGTCGACGTCGGTCTCGTGGTCGATCGACTTCAATTGCCGGGCGTAGGCGCGGCGCACGTCGCGTTCGGTGGCCTGCGCGTCTATGCCCAGCGCAGTCAGGAAGTCGAGGGTCGTCGCGCTCACGTCGTCATGTTTGAAGCCGCGGCCCATGCGCCGCGGCCGCAGAATACCGCAGCCCCTCGATGGATCGCCGATGCCGAAACGCTCGTCCACTGCCGCCCTCCGCAAGGCCTGGAACAAGGGCCTGCGCGCCGTGACGGGTCAGGTCATGCGCGCCGCGACGAAGGCCGCCCGCAGCGCCACGCAGGACGCGGTGCCCGGCCTGAAGAAGACGCCGCCCCATCCGTCGCCCGGTCTCGGCGACTGGCTCTCCGGGCTGGCGACCGGGCGCGCCGGGATGCGGCGCTTCCGGCTCTTCCGGCCCATGGGACTGACGCCGGGGGAACGCCCGCCGCTGATCGTGATGCTGCATGGTTGCGGGCAGGATCCCGCCGGCTTTGCGCGCAGCACGCGGATGAACCGCCTCGCCGCGCGCGAGCGCTTCCTGGTGCTGTATCCGGAGCAGAGCCGGCTCGCCAATCCGCAGCGCTGCTGGAACTGGTTCGACACCGAGTCCGGCCGCGCGCAGGGCGAGGCCGCGCTGATCCTCGCGGCGATCGATCAGGTCTGCCTGCTCCACGGCGCCGATCGCGAGCGCGTGGCGCTCGTGGGGCTCTCCGCCGGCGCGGGCATGGCGGCGTTGCTGGCGACGATGCATCCGGAGCGCTTCAGCGCCATCGCGATGCACTCGGGCGTGCCGCCGGGGCTGGCGAGCTCGGCGACGAACGCATTGCGCGCGATGCGCGGGCGAGCGGGAACCGCGGCCGTTGAAGGCGGCACGGCGTGGCCGCCGCTCCTCGTCATCCAAGGCAACGAGGACCGCGTCGTGGCGGCCGCCAATGCGTTCGAGGCCGCCCGCCAATGGGCGCTCGCCGCCGGCGCGGCCACGGTGCACGACCGCCGGGTGCAGCGCGGCAAGCGGCTGCCGATGACGATCGTCGACTTCAAGCGCGGCAGCACGGTGGCGGTGTCGCTCGTCGAGATCGACGGCCTCGCGCATGCATGGAGCGGTGGCGCGGCGAAAGAGCCGTTCAGCGATCCGGCCGGGCCGGACGCGACAGCCATGATCTGGCGCTTCATCGCGAAGCGCTTCGTGCCGAAGCGCTGACGTCCTCTGACTGCCGAGGCCGCTGGCCCTCACCCCCACCCTCTCCCGCAAGCGGGAGAGGGTGCAAGAAGGTTTCAGGCCTGCAGTTCGCCGCCCGCGAGCAGCTCGCGCCATTGCTGCTGCTGCTCGAAGAACTGCCGCCAGGCCTCGTCGGCCAGCGCCTGGTGCCGATCCGCATCCGCCGTCTCGCCGAGCAGCTGGAAGGTCTGCGCCAGCCGGCTGTGCGTGATCGCGCGGTCGTCGAGCTCGCATTCGGGATCGAGCTCGATCTCGGCCTCGCGCGCCTGGTGCAGCGCGTGCTCGTGCTGGCCGAGGTTGGCCCGGCACCAGGCCAGGTCCGACAACAGGCTGCTGCCCAGCCGCTCCAGCCCCAGCGACATCGCCTGCGGCAGGTGCTCCTCGTAGAGGCGTCTGGCCTCGTCGAAGCCGCCCTGCATCGTCAGCACCTGCGCGCGCAGCACCGGCGTCAGCTCGGTCATCATCTGCGCGCCGACGGCCTCGTCGAAGTGGTGCACCGAGTCCACCGAGAGCATCAGCTCGGACCCGCGCCACGACTGGCCCGACAGGCTCTCGCGCCGCAATTGCGAGGCGCGCATGCCGGCCATGTTGAACATCAGCGCCGACAGCGAGGCGTCGTCGCCCTCCACCGACGCGTGCCGGCGCGCGCGGATGTACCAGCGCTGCGCGGACGCGGTGTCGCCGGCATAGTGCCAGGCCAGGCCCAGCGTGATCGCGACGCGGGCCAGCGCCACGTTGTGCTCGGGCGGCGCCTCGTCGAGGCAGCGTTTCGCGTGCTCGACCATCGCCACCGGGTCGTGCCGGATGAAGGCCAGCTGCGCGAGCCACGCCGATGCCAGCACGCGCACCTCGATGAGCGCCGGTCCGGTGCCGGCGATCGCGTGCGCGCGCAGGATGCGATCCCAGGCCTGCTGCGCGACGAAGCCGTTGTAGTAGCTCATCAGGCCTTCGGCCATGTGCAGCCAGGCCCCGATCTCCGGATGCGGATGCTGGAAGGACAGCTGGTGCAGCGCCGTCAGCGCTTCGCGCGCCTCGGCCACCGCGCCGTGCCGCGCCAGCAGCATGGCGCGCTTGGCCCGCGCCGCCGCCGACGCCGTCGGCGAGGTCGCGGCGGCGATGTCCTTGTCCAGCTGCTTCATCAGCCGGGACTTGATCACCGGCGAGGCCGCGGCGGCGGAAGGCGGGGCTGAGGCGTCTTGCATGCCGGCCTCAGCGTGTCAGCCGATCGAGCGCTTCCTGGTACTTCGCGGACGTGTTGACGATCACGTCCTCGGGCAGCGCCGGCGGCGGCGCGACCTTGCCCCAGGGCTGGCCGTCCACGGTCGCCTGCTCCAGCCAGTCGCGCAGGAACTGCTTGTCGTAGCTCGGCGGGTTGCTGCCGACGGCGTAGCTCTCCGCCGGCCAGTAGCGCGAGGAATCGGGCGTCAGCACCTCGTCCATCAGCGTCAGGGTGCCGTCGGCGTCAAGGCCGAACTCGAACTTGGTGTCCGCGATGATGATGCCCTTGGTCAGCGCGATGTCCGCGGCGCGCTGGTAGAGCTGGATCGCGATGTCGCGCACGCGCTCCGCCAGGTCGCGGCCGATGATCTGCGCGCAGCGCTCGAAGTCGATGTTCTCGTCGTGGTCGCCCATCTCCGCCTTGGTCGCGGGCGTGAAGATCGGCTGCGGCAGCTTGCTCGCGTTCTGCAGGCCGGCGGGCAGCTCGACGCCGCAGACCTTGCCGCTGGCCTTGTACTCGGACCAGCCGCTGCCGGCCAGGTAACCGCGCACCACCGCCTCGATGGGCAAGGGCTTCAGGCGCTTGACCAGCATCGCGCGGTCGCGGACCTGGGCCTTCTCCGCCTCCGTCACCACCGACAGCGGATCGTCGCCGGTCAGGTGGTTGGGGACGATGCCGTCCAGCTTGTCGAACCAGAAGAGCGCCATCTTCGTCAGCAGCGCGCCCTTGCCCGGGATGGGCTCGCTCATGATGACGTCGAAGGCCGAGATGCGGTCCGACGCGATCATCAGGATGCGGTCCTCGCCGACCGCGTAGTTCTCGCGCACCTTGCCGCGTGCGATGAGAGGAAGGGAGGTGATCGACGAGGTGTGCAGGGCGGCGGTCATGGGTGTGCGGTCGGACGGAACGGCAAAGCCGGGATTCTAGAGGCGGCTCAATAAACCCCGCCGACGCCGGCGACCCGTCGATCCGCTTCAGGACGCCTCAGATCGAGGTGAAGCCGACGTAGCGCGACACGAAGCGCGCCTTGCCTTCGCGCTCGAAGCGCGCCTCGTCCCAATCGCCTTCATCGAGCCGCGGCGCGGCGTCCGGCTTGAACAGGTAGGTCCAGGCCCGCTGCCAGTTGCCGTCGGCCAGCGTCACCAGCACTTCGTGGCGTTCGTAGTCGTCGCCCTCGAAGCGGTCCAGCCGCTCCCATGCCGCTGCGGGCACGTCGAGGTAGAGCCTGCCGACGACATGCTGACCGGTCGCCGGAATCATTCCGGGGTAGTCATGACCGTGCACCGGATGGCGCGCGTGGTCCGCGAGCGTGGCCGCGACCGGCGGGGCGAAGGGGCCAGCGTCCGGGCCGCAGACGCGGGCCATGATGTCCGGCCACATCAGCGTGCCGTAGGTGAACGCATGCGCCATGACGGATTCGACGAGGTGGGGCGGATGTGAAAGGACCGGCGCGAGGCCGGTCCGTTTCGTTTCAGTTCGCGCTTACTGGACGACTTGCGCCAGCTCACCACGCTCGTACGCGGCGGCCACGTCGACCAGGCTGCGCGGCTTGATCTTCGGGGCCTGGCCTTCGCAGCCGAACTCCAGGTAACGCGCCTTGCAGACCAGCTTGGCGGCTTCACGGGCCGGCTTCAGCCATTCGCGGGCGTCGAACTTGTCCGGGTTCTCGAACAGGAACTTGCGCACCGCACCGGTCATCGCCAGGCGGATGTCGGTGTCGATGTTGATCTTGCGCACGCCGTGCTTGATCGCTTCCTGGATCTCCTCGACGGGCACGCCGAAGGTCTCCTTCATCTGGCCGCCGTACTGGTTGATGATGGCCAGCAGTTCCTGCGGCACGCTCGACGAGCCGTGCATCACCAGGTGGGTGTTGGGGATGCGCTTGTGGATCTCCTTGACCCGCGAGATCGCCAGGATGTCGCCCGTGGGCTTGCGAGAGAACTTGTAGGCGCCGTGGCTGGTGCCGATGGCGATGGCCAGCGCGTCCAACTGCGTCGCCTTCACGAAGACGGCGGCCTCTTCCGGATCGGTCAGCATCTGGCTGTGGTCCAGCTTGACGTCGGCGCCGATGCCGTCTTCCTCGCCCGCGTCGCCGGTTTCCAGGTTGCCCAGGCAGCCCAGCTCGCCCTCGACGGTGACGCCGACCTTGTGCGCCATCTCGACGACGCGGCGGGTCACGTCCATGTTGTAGTCGAAGCTCGCGGGCGTCTTGCCGTCGTCCATCAGCGAGCCGTCCATCATCACCGAGCCGAAGCCCAGGTTGATCGCCCCTTCGCAGACCTTCGGGCTGGTGCCGTGGTCCTGGTGCATGACCAGCGGGATGTGCGGGTAGGCCTCGACGGCCGCCTGGATCAGGTGCTTGATGAAGGCCTCGCCGGCGTACTTGCGGGCGCCGGCGCTGGCCTGCAGGATCACGGGCGCGCCGACCTCGTCGGCGGCGGCCATCACGGCCTGCACCTGCTCCAGGTTGTTGACGTTGAACGCGGGAATGCCGTAGCCCTGTTCAGCCGCGTGATCCAGCAGCTGGCGCATCGAGACGAGTGCCATGAGAGTTCTCCGAGATAGTGAAAAATCCTGGGCCGCGGGGCGACGCCAAAGCCTCGCCGTAACCGCGCCGTAACTGTCCGGGATTCTAGCGAGCCCCCATGACGGGGCCTGTAACCAACCTGGGGCTCCCCCCGAACTGGTGCCATACCAGCTCGTCTTTCCAGGCCATCCAGGAGCTTCCGCCGAAGGCCGTCCGGACGGTCACGGCGGGCGCACACCGCATCCGCGCAAGCGCGCTCCCCCCGGACAGGGGTCTGTGCGCTTGCGCGGCGGCGGAAGCGGCCGGTAGGCTCTCGCCCGGGCGTCCCGCCCCGTCGGAGCAAGCGCCGTGCCTTGTCCCGCCGCCGGTGGCGAGGACCGCCCGCGCGACCGCCGCTTCCAGGAATTTCATGACCCGCCTCGCGATCGATCAGCTCACGCTCTGGATCACCGCCGCCGCCAACGAGCACTCGCTCGACCTCCCCGCCTTCGTCGAGGAGCGCACCGGGGCCAGCCACCGCGCCACGCTGAACGCGCTGCGCCGGCTGGTCGACGCCCACTGGCTGACGCGCTCCGGCACGACGCGCCGGCCGGTCTTCGGACCGGGGGCGCTGCGGCAGGTGGCGCGCAGCTACACGCTGCACGGGCTGATGGAGGACGTGGTCTGGCAGCGCGACTACGCGCCCCACTTCGCGCTGCCGCGCCATGTCGCGCGGATGATCCAGCACGGCTTCACCGAACTGGTGAACAACGCCATCGACCACAGCGGCGGCACCAGCGTCACCGTGTCGCTGCGCCAGACGCCGACGCACGCGCAGCTGCTGGTGTCGGACGACGGCTGCGGCGTCTTCGACAAGATCCGCGACACCTACGAGCTGACCGACGCGCGCCACGCGATGCTGGAGCTCAGCAAGGGCCGGCTGACGACGCAGCCGCAGGCGCACACCGGCCGCGGGCTGTTCTTCAGCTCGCAGCTGGCGGACGTCTTCGACATCCACGCCAACGGCAAGGCGTTCCAGCGCCGCGCCTGGGAAGGCAACGCGTGGAAGGACGGCAAGGGCCTGCCGCGCCAGGGCAGCTCGATCTACATGGCGATGTCGCTGGACAGCACCCGCACGCTCGAGCAGGTGCTGGAGCAGTGGAGCGTCGACGGCACCGGCATCGCCTTCGACCAGACGCGGGTGATGCTGAACCTGGTGGTCGTGGCGGGGCAGATGCTGGACTCGCGCGCGCAGGCGCGTCGCGTCGCGGCGCGGCTGCCGCAGTTCAAGCGGGCGGAGGTGGACTTCGACGGGGTCACCGATGTCGGCCACGCGTTCGCGGATGAGCTGTTCCGTGTCTTCGCGCGGGCGCACCAGGAAGTGGAACTCGTGCCCCTGAACATGACGCCGCGCATCGCCGCGCTGGTGCAGGCGGCGCGCAACGCCTGAGGTCAGAGGTCGCTGTCGACCAGTGCCTGGATCGCGGCGCGGCTGCGCGCGATCGCCTCGTCCAGGCGCGGCAGCAGCGCGGCGGGCTCGCTGCCCCTCGCGGCGCCGAACACGATGCCCTCTTCCACCACCGGCTTGGGCAGCACCTGGAACGGCGTCCCGCCGCGAAGCGCGCGCAGGCGCCGCTCCAGCGCAGCGGCGCTGCCGCGATGGGTCGCGACCATCGCGTCGCAGCGCCCCACCGCCAGCATGCGCGCACGGGCACCGAGGTCGTTGCCGCCGCTTTCGACGCGGAACAGCTGCTGGTGCCGGGCCTCCTCGAACGCGGCTCCGTAGGTCGAGCCGCGCGACACGCACAGCGCGCGGCCGCGCAGGTCCTCGAGCTTGTCGAAGCGGATCGGTTTCGCCTTCGGCACGACCAGCCAGCCGCGGCTCACGAAGGCCGGCTGGCTGTAGGCGAACAGCTTGTCCCGCGCGGGGCTGCGCGACAGCCCGAAGACCAGGTGCTGGCCGAGCTGCGCGCCCAGCAGCGCGCGCGGCCAGGGCAGCAGCAGCAGTTCCCACTGCAGGTCGGCGGCCTCGGCGATCTGCTTCAGCAGCGGCAGGACGAAGGGTTTGTGGGTCTGCTCGCTGATCGCGAGCCGGACCGGTTCCCGGCCGTCCGCGGCGGCGCCGGGCGCGGCATCGATGCCGGCCTCGCCTTGCGCGAGCACAGTGCCCGCCGTCGCCGCGGCACCGAAGCCCCCGATCAGCAGATCGCGGCGGCGCAGCGGTGTCACGGAGCGGCTCCGGGTGTCGGCCGACTCGTCAGGCGACCCGGCAGACCTTCAGCATGTTGGTGCCGCCCGGGTAGCCCATCGGCTCGCCGCAGGTGATCGCGTAGGTGTCGCCCGGCATCAGCACGCCGCGTTCGATCAGCAGATCCTCGGCGGCCTTGAGCGCCTCGTCGCGGTCGTTGAAGTTGGGCATCAGCAGCGGCGTGACGTTGCGGTACAGCGCCATCTTGCGATGCGTCAGCACCTGCGAGGTCAGCGCGTAGATCGGCACGTGGATGCGGTGGCGGCTCATCCACAGCGCGGTGGAGCCGGACTCCGTCAGCGCCACGATCGCCTTGCAGCCCAGGTGGTGCGCGGTGAACAGCGCGCCCATCGCGATCGATTGGTCGATGCGGCCGAACTGGCGGTTGGCGAAGTCGGTGTCCAGCGTCACGAACTCGGCGTTCTCCGCCTCCAGCGCGATCGCGGCCATCTGCTGGATGGTCTCGACCGGGAAGCGGCCGGCGGCGGTCTCGGCGCTCAGCATCACGGCGTCGGTGCCGTCGAGCACGGCGTTGGCGACGTCGGAGACCTCGGCGCGGGTCGGCACCGGATTCACGATCATCGACTCCATCATCTGCGTCGCGGTGATGCAGACCTTGTCGAGCTCCAGCGCCATCTTGATCATGCGCTTCTGCAGCGCGGGCACGGCGGCGTTGCCGACTTCCACGGCCAGGTCGCCGCGGGCGACCATGATGCCGTCGGAGGCCTTCAGGATCGCCTCCAGGTGCGGGATCGCCTCATAGCGCTCGATCTTGGCGATCATCCCCGGCTTGTGGCGGAAGGGCTCGCCGGCGACGTTGGCCAGCTGACGCGCCATTTCCATGTCGGTGGCGTTCTTGGGGAAGCTCACGGCCAGGTATTCGCACTGGAAGGACATCGCGGTCTTGATGTCCTCCATGTCCTTGCCGGTCAGCGCGGGCGCGGTCAGTCCGCCGCCCTGCTTGTTGATGCCCTTGTTGTTGGACAGCTCGCCGCCCTGCTTGACGATGGTGTGCACCTGCGAGCCGCGCACCGCCTCGACCGTCAGCACCAGCAGACCGTCGTTGAGCAGCAGCGTGTCGCCGGGCTTCACGTCGCGCGGCAGCTCCTTGTAGTCCAGGCCCACGACCAGTTCGTTGCCGGGTTCGGTGCGGTCGGCGTCGAGCACGAAGGGCGTGCCGTTCACCAGCTCGATCTTGCCGTTCTCGAACTTGCCGACGCGGATCTTCGGGCCCTGCAGGTCGGCCATGATGGCGACCTGCCGGCCGGCGCGGGCGGCGACTTCGCGCACCATGCGGGCGCGGTCGATGTGGTCCTGCGCCTTGCCGTGCGAGAAGTTCAACCGCACCACATCGACGCCGGCCTGGATCATCCGCTCCAGCACCTCCGGGGAGGACGATGCGGGACCGAGGGTGGCGACGATCTTGGTGGCTCGGGACATGTCTTTGTCTCTGTCTGAAATTTAGTTACAGCGGTCGATTATGAGCCGCTAAAACGACATCGGAACAGTTTCCACGAGTTACGGAGGAGTTTCCAACGGCGCTCGGTGCGGAGGACCGAGCGCCGGTGGCATGACCACCCCCGGCGACTCGGACTTCGCGAGGGGCGCCCAACTCGGTCCGCTCGCCTCCGGCTCGCTGCCCTTGTATGGTTGAAGCGCCGGCCCAACGGGGCTTCAATGGTGGGGTTGCTGGGGCGGAGAGACTCGCTCCGAGTACGGCCACGAGCGTGGACCTTCAGTTCTGAGTGATCTCCCGCTCCACCTTCAAACGTCGATGAGGAACTGTGCGGCGACGGCCGCAGACCGTCGACCGCCGATCTGAACGCAAGCGAACGTGGAAGGTGGCTCTCCCACCCCCAGCACCAGGATCTTCCCGCTGGAAGGAGTAGCCATGCAAGAGTCGCTGATATTCATTGGGGTCGACGTCTCCAAGGCGTCGTTGTCATGCGCGGTCGAAGGCTCGAAGGCGGTTCATGACCTGACCAACGACGCCGCGGCCATCTCGGCGTGGCTGGAGTCGCAGCCGGTAGAAGCGCTCATTGCGGTTGAATCGACTGGGCGCTATCACCGCCTTCTGGTGACCCTGGCCCAGGCCAGGGGCCATCGGACATTCGTGTTGAACGCGCAGGATGTCTTCTTCTATGCCCGTTCTCTGGGCTGTCGTGGCAAGACCGATCGCAAAGATGCCTGCGTGATCGCCCACTACCTGGCTGAGCACCATCGGTTGCTCAGACCGTGGAGTCCGCCTCCTGCCATGGCGGAGGAGTTACGTGAGCTGCTGCGTTGCCGGGCCGGCGTCGCCCACAAGCAGATGTCGCTGAAGATGCTCCT